>AUJT01000020.1 GCA_000424365.1 Lachnospiraceae bacterium NK4A144
AGGCAGCATCAATAGATCTTTAAAGGAAATCTTCCTATGTCTGGTAAAATCCTTTCCGGGATTTAAAGCATAGGCTTCTGGTATAGAAGCCATAGCGTCAATATCAGACATCAAAATATTTTTTACAGTAACAGAGTAGTTCATGGTGACCTCCTTGAAATCAACGATTATGTTTTGTTAATTTCAAGGGCCGCTCTCGCTACTTCTAAATGCAATCAGTAGCGAGAGCGGCCGCATTTTTGAGCTTTCTTGTCAACTGTTTTTTTACAAAAAAATGAGTTAGACCCCTAAAAGAATCTAACTCAAAGTATCTTAACTAAATGACATTGGTTTACATGCAAGGGCATTTAGACAGCAAAAATCAACTTAGGAAAATATAACTGTCATTTGAGCAGGAGATGTAGAGATTATCCTACATTTCCTGCTTTTTTGATAAATCTTTTCATCTAAAAATCCTGTAAGACCATTGACTGATGCGTGGATAACTCATAAGATATTAGTTGCAACTAACTAGTTAACGTTGTTAACGTCATAAGGACTATATGGATACAAAAGCAGAAATAATAAACGCTGCAAAAGCAGAATTTATGGAAAAGGGATTTCAGGAAACCTCTATGAGAACGATAGCCGGTAAAGTTGGAATAACCGCGACGGCATTGTATCGACATTATAAAAACAAAGAAGAAATATTTGATACGATTGTAGAACCTGCGGTAAGCGCATGGGAAGTGATGTGCAGATCCGAAGAGATAAGACAGACTGGAACTGCACGAGAGCAGGGCCTGGAGACCATGTGGAAGGATAACGATCAGGCTCGTTTTATCGTGGATATGATCTACAAATATTTCGATGCCCAAAAGCTGCTTTTTTGCAGGAGTAAAGGAACTAAATACGAGAATTATCTTCATGTCATAGTTTCAAAGATCCAGACTGCGACGCTTAATTTCATGAAAGAACTTGAAAATGGCGGAATACATATTAATCAAGTTGATGAGAAGGAAATGCATCTGCTTTTGAGTGCGCAGTATTCAGCAATGCTTGAGATGATAGAGCATGATTTTTCTTATGATGAGGCAATTCACTATGCCGATACATTAGCAACCTTTTTCAAAGAAGGATGGAGAAAATATCTCGGGTTTTAGTACAGGGTTTATGGGCAAAAATGGTCTAACAACCCCGTCCCCGAGGACCAAAAGGAGGGACTTATGAAAAAAAGAAGTACATTCTCCTGGGTTTTGGAATTTGCAGGGAGAAAAAAGAGTTTTTATCTGGGAAGCGTGATACTTGCTATCCTGGGAGTGGCAGCATCCTTTGTTCCATATCTGATCATAGCTGATATGGTTGAAAAATTACTTACCGGAAGCAGGGATATGAACTATTTTCTTAGATCAGTCATACTCATGGGAGTATGTTGGTTGATCAGGGTTACGCTCCATTCATTTTCCACAACTCTTTCTCATGTGGCCACTTTCAATGTTCTTGGTGGCATCAGAAAACAGCTTTGTAAAAAGCTATCCACAATTCCGCTCGGGTCAGTCCTTGATGACAACAGTGGAACCTATAAAAATATCATTGTTGAGCGAGTTGATTCGATGGAAACAACTTTGGCTCATATCGTGCCGGAATTCACATCAAATATACTTTTACCAATAGTCATGTTCATATATCTTCTGACCCTTGATTGGAGAGTTGGATTATCAAATCTGATCCCTGCGGTCATTGGTGTGGGATTTGCCACGGTTATGATGATAAAAAGTCAGGGTGAATTTGAAGTAACTGTTCAAAAGACAAAATATCTCAATGACACAGCTGTTGAATATATCAATGGTATTGAGGTTATTAAAGCCTTTGGCAAAACCGGAAGCTCTTATGAGAAATTTGTGGTTGCTGCAAGAGAAGGGGCAGATTGCTTCATTAAATGGATGCGGAAATGTATCTGGTGGCAGGCAGGAACTACTACTTTTATGCCTGCAACATTCCTTGGAGTGCTCCCGGTGGGACTGTTTTTGGTCTGGAAAGGCAGTCTTTCGCCTGAAAACTTTATCACCTGTGTAATATTATCAGCTGGTCTCATAACCCCGCTTGTAGTTGCGTTCTCATATATGGACGACATACTGAAGATGAAAACTATCTTTGGAGAAGTCACAGAAATCATTGAGAGAAAAGATATGAACAGACCTGCAAGTCTCGTAAAAGAGCCGATAGGCTCTGATATAGAACTTAAAGGTGTGAAGTTTTCGTATAAAGAAAAAGAGGTGCTTCACGGGATCAATATGGAGATAAAGCAGGGAGATGTAAACGCTTTTGTGGGTCCATCCGGCTCGGGAAAGAGCACAATTGCAAGGCTTATTGATTCTCTGTGGGATGTGGATGATGGATGCATCACATACGGAGGCGTAAATATCAGGGAGTTACCGCTTGATTACTATACAAGTCAGATCGCTTATGTTGCTCAGGATAATTATCTCTTTGACATGACCATAATGGAAAATATAAGGCTTGGAAAAGAAGGATCAACAGATGAAGAGGTGATAAATGCTGCAAAAGCATCAGGCTGTCACGATTTCATTATGGGACTTGAAAACGGTTATGACACAATAGTTGGCGGAGCCGGTGGACATTTATCCGGTGGCGAAAGACAGAGGATCTGCATAGCGAGAGCAATGCTTAAGAATGCGCCGGTTGTTATCCTTGATGAAGCAACAGCATATACTGATCCTGAAAATGAGGCACTGGTTCAGCAAAGCGTTGCGAAGCTTGTACAGGGAAAGACATTGATCGTCATTGCTCACAGGCTTTCAACAATTCAGGATGCGGATAAGATTTTTGTTATAAATGATGGACGCGTAGAAGCATCAGGCAGTCACGCAGAACTTCTTTCCAGTTGTATCCTCTACAGGAAAATGTGGGACGCACATACTATGGCTAAAGATGATGACTATCCGGAAACGGTCGATTCGTCAGCTGTTAGAAAGGAGGCCGCAAATGCTTGATATGCTTCGTAAATTCTTTGATTTTTGCAGCAAGACCGATAGAAACAAGTTCTATAAATCAGTTGTCCTCGGTGTTTTTGATGCTATTTTTGGAGCAATGAAGATCCCGGCTGCGTTCTTTGCAATAACCGCAGTAGTAAACAAAGAAATAAACTCAAATACCTTTATCATCGTCATGGGATTTATGTTCGTCAGCACCATTGGAAAGATGGTAGTAAACCGATTTTCTCAGATGCTCCAGACAGAGGCCGGATACAATACCTGCTGCAGCAAAAGAATAGATATAGGACAACACTTAAGATACCTTCCGATGGGCTACTTTAATGATACCAGTCTTGGACATATCACTTCGGTGACGACAAACACTCTGGAGCAGACCGGTGATATAGCTACCCGTGCGATAATGATGGTTCTTCAGGGGAGTATCACAACTGTTGTTATCGGAATTGGAATGTTCCTCTTTGATGTGAGAATAGGAATCATTTCCGTGATCGGAATATTTATTTTCTTTTTATTCAATAAGTACACAAACTACAGTGTTGAAAGGGTTGCGGGTGAAAAAATCGAAGCTGATAAGGATATGGTCGGCGTAGTGCTTGAGTTTATCCAGGGAATAGCCGAGATCCGCAATTACAATATCATTTCTCAAAACAGCACCAGATTAGCCAAAGCAATAGAGCGAAAGACAAAGGCGGATATAAGCGCAGAAATCGCTGTGATTCCGGCAGTTGGAGTCCAAAACCTGATATGCAAACTTATTGGTGTAACGATTTCAGGAGCGTCTGTATATTTCTATCTTACAGGTACTATGGAACTTACCTATACAATAACAATGCTCCTGTGCTCATTTATGATATTTGAAGCTCTGGATCTTGCCGGGATTTATACAGCGCTTTTGAGGATAATCGGCAGAGGCGTAGATCTTGTAAATGAGATCCTTACTATAGAACAGATGGATATAAATGGCGAGGATATAAAGCCTGCGAACAGAGATATTCACCTGGAGCATGTAAGCTTCGCATACGAAAACAGGAAGATCATTGACGATGTCACATTGGACATTAAAGAAAAAACTACAACAGCGATCGTTGGTCCTTCCGGTGGCGGAAAGACAACGATCACATCTCTTATCGCCAGATTTTGGGACGTAAAATCCGGAAAAGTAACGCTTGGTGGAAGAGACGTAAGAGATTATAGTTTTGATTCTCTTATGGAGAATTTCAGTTTTGTATTTCAGAGAGTGTATCTGTTTGAAGATACCATTGCAAATAATATACGATTTGGCAGACCTGAAGCCTCTATGGACGATGTTATAGCTGCAGCTAAAAAAGCGTGCTGTCATGAGTTTATCATGGGACTGCCTGATGGATACGAAACGGTTGTCGGAGAAGGGGGAGCAACACTTTCCGGTGGTGAAAAACAAAGGATCGCTATAGCCAGAGCCATCATGAAGAATGCGCCTATCATTATTCTTGATGAGGCAACAGCAAATGTTGATCCTGAGAACGAGAAAGAACTTACTCAGGCTATAGAGAACCTGACGAAAGAAAAGACTATTATCATGATCGCTCACAGACTAAAGACGGTGAGACATGCCGATCAGATAATTGTTATCGATAAGGGAAAAATCATTCAGCATGGCAGGCATGAGGAACTTATGGAACAGGATGGGATTTATAAGAACTTTGTCAGCGGAAGAAAACAGGCCGTTAGTTGGAAGATAGCTTAAAATAGAAAATGATGACTATAATTGGAGATAAAAATGTTTAGGAAAGGTACTTATGTATTCAAGAAAGTAATCAGATAGATGAGGATCAATCCCCTAATTCTATAGAGAACATTATCAGGGTATAAAAAATGCAAAGAGGACTCATTGTTATGGTATTGTATAAATAGAAGTTGGTGCACATTTTGTCTTATAGGCACCGTGGTACAGAGTATATGTGAATATAAGGTAGAAAAGGAGCCGGAACAATGATCAAGATTTATGGAAGAGAAGATTGTCATGATTGTGTGGACTGCAAAGCAAGTTTTGATATTAATGGAATAGAATATGATTTTCATGATATAGGTAAATCGCTGCAGGATATGGCGGCATTTATAAAAATAAGAGATTTGAATACTGTATTTGAGCCGATAAAAGGAACTGGAAAGATAGGAATTCCGGTACTTATTACTGATGAGAACGAATTTGTATTAGAATGGGAAAAATATCTTTCGGATAAAGGATTTAGTGTTGTCAAAGCAGGACAGGTATGTTCTATTGACGGAAAGGGATGTTGAGTAGGAGCAAGATATACTGCTCTTATAACCAGATAAAAACATGGAAAACTTTTGGTCTAACGAAACCAAATGGACGAGGAAAAACTGCTAAATTATACCCAATAGGGTATGATTTTCTGTAATACAGTGGAAATACACCCTTTGAGGTATAATTCTAACGAAGATTGTTGAATTTATACCCTAAAGGGTGTATTTTGTATTATATGAATACTATCGCTAAATATGTAAAAACAGAGAGAAAAAAAGCGGGACTTACACAGGAAGAATTTGCGATCAGGTCAGGGCTGGGCTTACGTTTTGTGCGTGAATTGGAGCAGGGAAAGGAGACTGTTCGAATGGATAAGGTAAACCAGGCGCTTGCAATGTTCGGAATGATGGCGGTCCCCGGTTCAATACGCGAGTGGAAGGAAGAAGATGATGAGTAGGGCTGGCAAGGTTTATGTTCAAAATATATATGCCGGAAAAATAATCGAATCTGATGTGGGGTATGAGTTTACCTACGATAATGAATACCTCGGTAGAGCGGATGCAAAACCGGTAAGTCTTACGTTACCTCTTACAGATGAGCCCTATAGATCAACGAATCTTTTTCCGTTTTTTGATGGGCTTATACCAGAGGGGTGGCTGCTTCAAGTCGTTGAGCGGAATTGGAAAATTGATAATAAAGATCGGTTTGGACTATTACTTGCATCGTGTAGAGACTGTATAGGAGATGTCTATATAATTAAGGAGAGTAATAGATGAGATGCTTATGCTGCAACAAAGAAATAGATGATCCAAGTGATTATGAACGAGAGGTCTGTTGGCACAATAAATGCATAAAAAAATTTTTCAGTACGGATATGATACCGCAATTGGACTGCTCGGAAGAAGAACTTGAGGAATTAGCGAATTCTACGGTAAATAAGGGATTAACAGTTCCGGGGGTTCAGAAGAAGCTGTCCTTACATTTAGAAACGGTTGATCACATATCGCGTTTTACGCTTGTTGATTATCCGACCGGATATATATTAAAACCGCAATCTTCTGAATTTCAGGCTTTGCCTGAGGCGGAATTTTTGTCGATGAAACTCGCAGAAATAGCGGGAATTAAAACTGTTCCATGTGCTTTGTTACTTAATAATGGCAGATATTTTTACATTACAAAAAGGATTGATCGTATTAAAGGAAAGATGCGTGCAATGGAAGATTTTTGTCAGTTGTCATATCGACCAACAGCTGATAAATATAAGGGTTCGTATGAAGCATGTGGAAAGATAATAAGAAAGTATTCAAAAAATGTTGGAATTGACTTATCAGAGTTTTATTATCGGGTACTTTTTTGCTTTGTAACCTGTAATTCTGATATGCATTTAAAAAATTTTTCACTTATAGAAGATAAGCCGGCAAGCCGTAGTTTCGGGCTTTCAGACGCATACGATCTGCTTCCGGTAAATGTCATAATGCCTGAGGATACAGAGCAGATGGCGCTCGCGTTAAATGGCAAGAAAAGGAATCTCAGAAAAAAAGACTTTAAGACACTAGCATCCAGTCTTGAAATAACGGAAAAGACATCTGAGATATTTATGAAACGACTGATAAAACTTGAAAGCAAGTTTATCGAAGCTATCCAAACATCTCTTATGCCTGAAGAAATGAAAGACAGTTTTGCGGAGCAGATGAAAATACGGCTTCAGGTGTTGAAATGATCTATGGGGACGGGGTTATAGGTTCATGAGCCTGTAGCCTCGTTCTTTTTTATGAAAGCGAGAGGATAACTCTACTTTCCGTAGGTACTATATACAGCGGATCTGAATTACAATCTGTGCATGGAGGTAAAAAGTTATGAACCAATATGTTACAGGAGCAGTTATCAAGGAACTACGTGAAAAGAACAAGATGACTCAGTTGCAGCTTGCAGAGAAGCTGGGAGTCACAGATAAAACTATTTCGAAATGGGAAACAACCAAAGGATATCCGGATATTACATTACTGGAACCGATCGCGGACGCATTCACGATTTCTGTTACAGAGCTTATATCAGGCAATCCGATACATAATGCTAATGTATCAGCAAATATGATGCGATCAAAATTCTATGTATGTCCTGTATGTGGAAATGTGATACATAGTATGGGAGAGGGCGTCATTGGATGTCATGGAATACAGCTTTCTCCTTTATCGGCAGAACCATCAGATGAACAGCATATGATCTTTATCGAGCGTTCTGATGATGAATATTACGTCAGAATTGATCACGTTATGACAAAGGAACATTACATTTCATTTGTTGCTGCGGCAGGATCCGATGAGATTCAGATGGTAAAGCTTTATCCTGAAGGAAAGTCAGAAGCCAGATTTAAGATCCGTGGTGTAAAGAAGATTCTTTTTTACTGCAATCATGATGGGCTTTTTTCAGTGGATATTGTTAAAGGGATAGATGATAAGGAATGTGGCTATGATGATACACAGGAACGAAGAGAACTTGAGAAAGTAGCAGATAAACTGTTTGGATAAATATAAAGACAGATGAGGAGGATCTAAATCAGAGATGAGCAGGAAGAAACTGGCTGTGATATTCCCAGGAATCGGTTATCACAAGGATAAGCCATTACTGTATTATGCAACGAAACTTGTGAAGGGTGCAGGCTATGACGTAATAAGCATTGAATATCATGATATGCCTGAGAAAATCAAAGGCAATGAGACTATGATGAAAAAGGCTGTGGAAATAGCTTATGCTCAGACCGAAGAGCAATTGAAAGATGTAGAGTGTTCTGAGTACGATGATGTCATTTTTATAGGAAAAAGCATTGGAACGGTCGTTTTGTCAAAGTGGTGTGCATCTGAACATGAAATCAATGCAAAACAGATATGGTATACGCCGGTTGAGGCTACATTTTCTTTTCCTGCTGATAATGTCGTGGCTTTTATCGGAGATTTGGATCCCTGGTCTGATGTGGATGTGATCAAGGAAAAAGCTGAGGCCTGTGGAATAAAACTGTTTTCATATCCGGGGGGGGATCATTCTCTGGAGACAGGAAATGTCAGCGTGGATATCAAAAATATCCACGAGGTTATGAAAATAACAGAGGATTTTATTGCAGGGCGTGGTGTAGTCCATGGGGACGGGGGTACAGGTTCATGAGCCTGTACCCCCGTCCCTGTGGGTCACACTAGTTCCAGAGTTCTTCTTTATAGCCTAATTCATGAATCATGTTCATATCGGATTCAATGGTATAGCCGCTTGTGGTGAGCATATCGCCTGAAATGACTGCGTTTGCGCCGGAAGTAAAACATTTCCTTCCATGTTCTTCTAAAAGACCACGTCCTCCGGCTAAACGGATAGATGCATCAGGCAAAATGAAGCGATATACAGCAACTATACGTCGCATATCATTGATATCAAGTTTTTTGTTATGCTCAAAAGGAGTTCCGGGGATGGGATTCAGCATATTTACAGGAACACTTTTTATGCCAAGATCACGTAGCTGCAGCGCCAGGTCTATACGATCCTCCGGAGTTTCACCTAATCCCATAATGCCTCCGCTGCAGATGTTTAGACCTGCCTCTCTGGCATTTTTGATCGCTTGTAATTTATCTGCGTAAGTGTGAGTAGTGCATACAGATGGGAAATATCGTGCTGAGGTCTCCAGGTTATTATGGATTCGAGTGACACCGGCTTCCTTTAGTTTGCAAAATTGTTCTTTTGTGAGAAGACCCATAGATGCGCATATATCGATATCTACATTTGCTTTGATCGAACGGATACTTTGACAGACCTGATCGATTTCAGTATCAGATAGACATCTTCCGGATGTGACTATAGAAAAACGCAGAACACCGCGATCAGCGTTATACTTTGCCTGCCGAACAATTTCATCAGTATCGACCAAAGCATAAGTATCTGAAGTAGTATGGTAGTGGGCAGACTGAGAGCAAAACTTGCAGTTTTCAGAACAATGTCCACTTTTTCCATTGATTATGGTGCAAATATCGAAGCCATTTTTGCAGAAATGTTCTCTGATTTCATCGGCTGCGCTGCACAACGATTCTAAGTCACTGTTATAGAGTAAAAGCGCTTCGTCGCGATTTATGATCTTTCCGAAAAGTACTTTTTCTTTTAGATTCTCTACTAAATTCATATTTGGTCTTATCGTAGTCATGTCACACCTCGTTGAAAATTTTAATCATTCTGAGTGTAACCACTAAAAAACGATATGTCAACCATTCATAAAAATACAGGTGACAATAAAAAACTAATGAGCCGCTTGTTTTTTCTTCTAGTGCATTTTCGTATTTACAATTCCAGTAATTGATGATAACATGAATTTATCATAAGCGTACACGAGTACGCAGAGGACTGTGAGAACCTTGGAATGGTTCTGTGCAGTATCTGTGTGGAGGATCCGGCTAAGTCAGTGGCTCCCGCGCTTGCGCGAAGAATCCGGCTTAACCGGAGTTAATTTTAACAATTGCGTACACGAGTACGCAAGCGAATCATGTATGGAGGGAAAATATGAAGAGAAGGTTGGTATCTGTTTTATTGGCAGCAACAATGACAGTTGTTTCGCTGGCAGGGTGCGGCAGCACAAGCGCTGCAAAGGTTGAAGGCGCATCGGGTACAAGCGTCGCAGCGGAGGAAAACGCAGAGAAGGCAGCGGGCGGTCCTGTAACCATTAAGTTTTGGAACGGCTTTACAGGTTCGGACGGGGACGAGCTTGTTGAGCTGGTTGATAAATTCAATTCGGAAAATAAAGACGGTATAACGGTTGAAATGGATATTTCTGCAAGCCTTGACGAACAGCTTGCATCTGCGTTTGCTGCAGGAGATGGTCCGGATCTGGTACTTTTCTCAAGTGCAAGCAGATTTACTTATGGGGATTATCTGCAGGATATCAGTGACATATTTGATAAAACAAGCCTTGATAAGGGTGACTTTATAGAGGCATATACGGATTACTGCTCCGAGGGAGATTCACTTTATCTCGTGCCGATGGAGATAGTTGGTTTCTATCTGTATTGGAATAAAGATCTGTTTAAGGATGCGGGTCTTGATCCGGAGAAAGGCCCTGAATCATGGGATGAATATGTGGAGTATGCAAAGAAGATAACGAACGCAGAAAAGAATATCTACGGTTCAGGTCTTTGCTATGGATACAATTACCAGATGTCTCATATAGTTCAGAGATTCGGTGATCTTGCTGTGACAAAGGATAACGATGGTAAGTGGAAAGCAAATTTTGACGGGAATACAGGTTATGCAAAGTTCCTTGATACTTATAAATCGCTGGTTGACAGCGGAGATAACCCGCTTACGGATGACACAGACTCAATGATGACTGCAGGACAGCTTGGAATGACCGTGAATGGTCCGTGGCTTACATCAGGAATGGAAACTGCCGGTATCAATTATGGTATCACAACGATTCCCTATGGGGACGCAGGAAAGATGACTTCTGCTGAGGTTATCGGCATGGCAGTTACGACTTTTGCATCTGAGGAAGAAAAGAATGCCTGCTACAAGTTTATCGAGTGGTGGAACAGCAAAGATGCAAACGGCGATTGTCCATCAGAAAAATGGTCACTTGATTTCGGCTATCCTACATACCTTAAATCTGTACTTGAGAGTGACGCATATAAGGCAAATGAAAAAGTTATGTCCATGACAAATACTGATACTTCACTCAGAGCAGATTTTATCGTTGATTCAGCATTCCCGGGAATCGGAAAGATCATAAATGATGTAATTCCGAAGATGACACAGCCGGTTCTCTTTGATGGAAAGAATGCAGATGAAACTCTGTCAGAGTGCCAGAAACTTGCAGATGACATTGTTGGAGAATACAATGAGTAATTTCGCTCAAGAGTTTGTTGATGCAGGGTGGGAACAGAAATGTTCCCAGCCTTTAAGAAAAGATGATCAGATGAATAAAAAATCTATTGGAAAGCTCTTTGGATATTTTCAGTCAGCGGAAGGATCAGCGTACATTTTTTTGCTTCCATCAATAATCCTTCTGTTGATGTTTAATATCATTCCGCTGCTCATGGCATTCGGCCTCAGCTTTTTTGACGTGCCGATGACATTAGATTCTGCAAAGTTCATAGGAATAGAAAATTTCAGAGATGCTTTTTCGGATTCAAGATTTATAAACAGCTTAAAAGTTACAGCGATTTTTACTGCGATAGAAGTTCCAGTGCAGGTATTTGGTGCAATGATAGTTGCCGCTTTTATCGCAAAGAATGATCTGAAAAATAAATTTTTCCGTGCGATCTACTTTCTTCCGGTAATCTGTTCTGCAACAGCTATCGGAATCATGTGGAAAATGATACTTCACTCAAATGTAGGCTTCTTTACTTATGCATTAAGTACGATGGGACTTGGACGCATAAACTTTTTCAATGACGTCCATCTGACCATATTTACGGTTGCATTTATCTCTATTTGGAGAAGTTTTGGAATCTCAGCGATCATATATGTTACCGCGATACAGAATGTAAATAGTTCTCTGTATGAAGCAGCAAAAATGGATGGTGCAGGGAGTCTGATGCAGTTTCTGAATGTAACTGTTCCATCTATCAGACCGACATTCTGGTTCATCTTAATGACAAGATTTGCAGGTTCACTTCAGATTTTTGACATAGTTTTTATGACTACAAACGGTGGACCGAATTACACCACAGAGTCTACGGTGACTTACGTTTATTCAAGGGCATTTTCATCAGGTTCGCAGATGGGTTATGCGTCTACGCTGTCAGTGATACTGTTTGTCGTAATAATGATAGTTACGGTGATTATGAATAAGCGTATGAATGCGGAGGAGTAACTGTCAGAAACCCAAAGGGTTCTGAACAGTTATGAGGAGGATTTATGATCAGATCAAAATCAATAAAAAAGACAATACTTGGGATACCGGTATTTATTGTCCTTACCATACTGGCGCTTATGGTGATAGTACCTCTTTTATGGCTGATACTCAGCGCGTTTAAGAATGAAAAGGAAATACTTTCATATCCACCGACTTTTATACCTAAAGGATTGACACTGACAAATTTTGCAGCTACTGCGAAGCGAATAAAGATCATTACATACATCAAAAACTCTGTGATCTACGCAGGTGTAACGACATTTCTTGCGGTCATCGTGAACAGCATGGCAGGTTACGCTTATGCACGGAAAAAATTTAAGGGTAAAGGCGCTTTCTTCCTTATAACACTTGCAACAATGATGGTTCCTTTTCAGGTCATCATGGTCCCGTTATTTCTTGTGGTATATAAACTTGGAATGTACAACAACTATCTGGGACTTATAATCCCCAGGATAGCGGTTGCAGGATCCATATTTATGATGAGAGCCGCTTTTGCAAATCTTCCGGTGGAACTCGAAGATGCGGCGCGGATTGATGGATTATCGGAGTTTGGGATATTCTGGCGCATCATGCTTCCGCAGGTAAAGTCCAGTGTGATATGTCTTACGATCCTCAGTATTAATGGTTCGTGGAATGATCTGTTGTGGCCGATGATAGTCGCAAGTGATACACACATGCGCACACTTGCAAACGGACTTGCGCTCTTTGTAGGACAGAACAGTATCCAGTATGGTGCATCGTTTGCGGGAGCTCTCATATCACTTTTGCCGATGCTGGTGCTTTATATTTTGGGACAGAAATATTTTGTAGAGGGAATGGCGAGTTCAGGCTTAAAGTCATGACAGCCGTGGAAAACTAAGATGAGAAAAGTTGAAATTACATTAGACAGAAATTTCAAAAAAAGCCGGATAGATGAGAGAATATACGGATCACTCGCTGAACACATGGGGAGAGTCGTATATACGGGGATTTATGAACCGGATAATAAAAATGCAGATGAAGACGGCTTTAGAACTGATGTTATAGATGCTGTGAAGGAAGCAGGAATAACTACAGTCAGGTATCCCGGAGGAAATTTTGTATCAACATTTAACTGGGAAGACGGAGTAGGGCCGAAAGAAAGCAGACCATCGAGGCTGGATCTTGCATGGAGAGCTGTTGAAACAAATCAATTTGGCACAGACGAATTTATACGTTGGACAAAAAAGACCGGCACTGAACCGCTAATGGCAGTTAATCTCGGCACAAGGGGGATAAGTGATGCGGTAAACTACCTCGAATACTGCAATTTATCTACCGAAACAAAGTACAGCAGGATGAGGAGGAGTTTTGGAATAGAGGAACCCTACGGGATTAAGCTCTGGTGCCTTGGAAATGAGATGGATGGTAAATGGCAGATCGGACATAAAGAAGCTCATGAATACGGCAGGCTTGCTGCCGAGACTTCAAAAGCCATGAAAGTTGTTGATCCATCTATCGAGACAATTCTGTGTGGAAGTTCCCTGAATACCATGGAGACTTATCCGGAATGGGAAGTGCAGGTCCTTGATGATGCATATGAATATGTGGATTATATATCGCTTCATCAGTACTTTGGCGGACAGGAAAAGGGAACGGAGAAATTTATAAGTCAGGCAGATGAAATGACTGACTATATACGGACAGTAAATGCAGTTTGCAAGTTCATAAAAGCAAAAAAACGTACACAGCATAATGTACTTATCAGCATGGATGAATGGGGAGTGTGGACCTGCAATTCAAGTGAGACCGTGCGTGAATCAGATGAAAAGCGGTGGCAGACCGCACCTTCGATAAGTGAGATGATCTATTCCTTTGAGGATACGCTTCTTTTTGCAGGTATGCTCATGTCTATAATTAAAAATTCTGACACAGTAAAACTTGCCTGCCAGTCACTTATTGCAAATATCAGTTCAATGATAATGACAGAAGCTGGCGGAGGTCTTTGGTATCAGCCTATTTATTATCCTTTTAAGTATATGGCAGGATATGCACATGGAACGGTTCTGGAACTTGGATGTGACGATGAAGAGCATGTTTTGGATGTTGTTCCGGTTTATAATGATTCTGATAAAGAGATAGTAATATTTGCCATAAATCGCAGCTGCAACGAGGATCTGGATCTGGAAGTTTCTCTGCAGGGATTTGAAATTGTAGGGATAACAGAGCAGGTTCGGATGACGAGTTCAGATATTAAGGCTACAAATAAGAAAAATCATGATAGGATAAAACCTGAGGTTGTCGATGAAGCAAAACTTCACGACAAAAAATTGATAGGACGAATCGAGCATCTGTCCTGGAATATGATAAGGATAGGATTAAAGGGCTGATCACATGAGTGTCACAACAAAAGATATCGCAAAAATTTGTAATGTTTCCAGAACAACGGTAAACAGAGCTTTTAATAATACAGGCAGGATAAGCGAAGAGACGAGGAAGCTCATACTTAAAACTGCCGAAGAATTAAATTACAGACCGGATATACTGGCTACAGGGCTGAAAAACGGCCGTACAGGGACGATAGGAGTATTGGTTTTTGATGTGAAAAACCAGTACTTCGCTCAAATGCTCAACGCAATCGAGCTTTCTGCTCAAAAGAAAAACTATTTCGCAAACATTTCGCTTCATGAAAAGAATAAAAAGCAGGAGAAGGAAATGATACAGCGAATGGTGGATTATCGTGTAGAGGGGATCGTTCTGTCGCCTGTATCAAAGGACAAGAAATTTGAAGGATTCGTGTCAGGGCTTGATAAACCGGTTGTCGTTGTTGGAAATAAAATTTCTGATGAGATACCTTTTGTTGGGATAAATGAGTATCAGGCAGCGGCTGACGCAGTGCGTCTCATTGCGTCAAAGGGATATAAACGGATAATTTTTGTATGCCCGCCACTGGCAGACAGGAAAAAAGAAAATGTTTATTCTCATGAAGAGAGAAGCAGGGGAGTTTCGGATACAGTAAATGAGCTCGGGATCGAGTGTATAACGGCAGGTGACTGGGAATATCTGGATAAGACTGTCGAGTATATAAAAAATGCAGCGCAGAAAACAGCAATTTTTTGCTCAGGTGATATTTATGCACTTGAGATCATGAAGAAATTACGGGAGGATGGATTAAAAGCCGGAAAAGATTACGGAATAATGGGATTTGATAATATAGGACTCTTAAATTACATCATTCCGAGAATGGCAACGATAGATAATTCAGTAGAAGCCGTAGCAGAAGCAGCAATGGACAGTTTGTTTAAGTTGATAAACGGAGAAACGGTTGATAAAGAAGTTATTATTCCCTACAAGATAATAGAAGGGGAAACACTTTAATCAAATATACCCTAAAGGGGACGTGGCTGCAGTTTCTTGAACCTGTAACCACGTCCCCTTTTGTTTGATCCCCTTATTTAGTCAAAAAACGAATTTCCAAAGCGAATTTTTCTATATAGTTTTTGTGCAATAGTATAAATTAGACCAAAAATTACCAGGATCGTTGATCCAAGACCGAGAACAATGAATAAGGCAATAAGTATGTATAGTAAAATGTTTGTCATACAAAGCTCCTTTATTTATTTTTCTTAAGTTTCCACATTGCCCAGAGAACGCTTGCAATACATACAGAAGAGTAGCATCCGCTGATGAGACCTATTAGCATAGGCAGTGAAAACTGATAGATTGAAGTGATACCAAATGCAACAGATGCGAGCAATAGCACAACAACGCATAGTGCTGTTGTGATGGATGTATTGATAGAACGGGACATAACCTGAGTGATAGAAATATTGATAAGAGAAGTTATGTCGTTGTAGTGCTCCATTGTGGTATTTTCCCTAATACGATCATATACAACGATCGTGTCGTTTATCGAGTAACCGATGATCGTAAGTATTACGGCAACAAAAGCATCACCTAGAGAAATACCGAAAAGCACGAATGTAAAGAATACAACACACACGTCATGCATAAGGGCGATCAGTGCCATTATCCCGGCAGAAAGTCCGGAAAGAGCGGAAAATCTGATCCAGACATAAAGAGTTATGCAGATGAATGAGATGATCACCGCTATTACAGCATTTCGCAAAGCTTTGGCTCCGATATAGGGCTCAACGGAATAGCTTTCTGAAACATTAAGATCCGGAACACCGAGTTCTTTTCCTACAGTTTTGTTGATTGTTTCCTGTAATTCAGGTGTCAGACCGCCGTTACCTGCAAGCGTGACAGAAATATTTTTCTCGGAATTAATATTACTGTCAGTGACCTGTGTGGTAACGGGACGATCGGTGGCACTTTCTATTTTCTGAGACAAAGTATCGGTATTGAGTCCATTGCTGAGTTCCTGAGCTGTCATCCGGTATTTTAAAACAGTGCCGCCGGCAAACTGCGTATCGAGAGAAACTCCTTTCGTAAACAGAGCGACGATTCCGATACAGATGACGATACCTGACAGAAAAGCAAAGCATTTTTTGTTTTTGTAGAAATTGATAGGTCGTCGTGTCTTTTTCTCTTTGAAAAGAGCAGTTTTATTGCATACCTTAAAGTTCAAGAGCGAAAGGATCAATGTTTTTGAAGCATTTACGCCGATAAAACAGTTTATTACCATTCCTGTAAGCAGAGTGTAGCCGAAACTCAGCATAGATCCTGAACCGAATATCATCATAACGATGGCAACAATAGCAGTTGTAATGTTTCCGTCAAGGACAGAGGTAAAAGCACGTTTATATCCGTTTTGGACAGCCTGTTTTATGGTTGCGCCTTTTGCAAGTTCCTCAGAAATCCTTTCAGCGATTATTATGTTTAAATCAACAGCCATGCCAAGTGAAAGGATTATTCCGGCGATACCCTGAAGAGTAAGTGTGTACTGAGGAACAGAGATCGCAAGCAGCTGAAGCGTCATCTGTAGAGTCAATGTGACACATGCAACTGCACCGGGAAGGCCGTACATGATGAGCATAAAAATGCATACTCCGGCAAAAGCTATAAGTCCGGAATAAATCATGATGCCAAGAGCACTCTGACCCAAGGAAGGACTAATGGTTGAAAAGGTCTTTGTTTCAAGGGCGAATGGCAATGCACCGGCATTGATCTTATCAGCCAGTGTTTTTGCTTCTTGAAATGAATCTTGTCCGGTGATAACTGCTTCACCTGCGGTTATTGCAGTTTGAACCACTGGGGAGGATATCAGATCCTCATCCATGTAAATCGAAATATGCTGACCTATCAGACGCTCGGTAGCTTCTGCAAATTTATCAGCGCCCTCGTTATCAAAGACCAATTTGACAACGTATTGTGGGGCGCCATTTTCTTTCTGGGTTTCCGGAGAGGCACTTTTCAAGTCTTTTCCGGATAAAAGTACTTCTCCGTTTGGAGCCCTAAAGGTTAGTTCTGCCATTTCACCTAATTCAGAAATGGCTTTTTCGGGATCAAAGTCTTTTTCGTCTGATTTCCAGGGAAAACGGACTATAAGGTAGCCGCCATCTGGATCTACTGTTACTTCGCGGTCAGTGATATTTTCATTATCAAGTCGCGATTCGATCACCTGACGCGCAGCGCTCATTTCTTCGGATGATGGTTTCTGATCTATCTCCTGAGGTTCAAAAACAGCCTCTACACCACCACGGATATCTATGCCGTAGCGCATTTCGCGGACACTTTTAATAGCGCTGCCTATACCAAACCAGGCAACACAAATAAGCCCTATCGTTACAAATATGATAAGGACGGAAGAATATTTTGAAGTTTTCATAAGTTCCTTTCATTGCTTTCAGATATAAATCTGCAGAGTTATCTGAAAAAATTTTCTGCAGAAGGTTACTTAGGCAATGAAGGATAAATGGGTTTTCTTGCCATCAGAACGATGTAGAAAATGGATTATGGAAAATCGTTTTATTGTTTCACTGTACAGTGTATATTGAAGAAATTGTGAAAATCCGGAAATGATTCCCGTAAGTAAGATCGTAAGAAGAAGCAGTGAAATTGAAAGTCGTTCGTTACTATCTTTCTCGTATCGAGTGGAAATAGCAGATCTTTCAAAAATGCCTATATTTTTCTCTGCAACAAAAGGTGTCTGAAACAATTGTGAAAAAGAATTTTCACATAACGAAAAAGCCCTGTCCGATGAACCTAAGCGGACAGAACTATCAGGATTTGAGTTGGGAACTGCGAGAAAAAAGCAGATAACAACTAAAAGGAGACAAATATATATGCGATTTTTTTCCTTAGTTTTAAGAATCATATCATACGCTCCATACGAAGATGATTATACTCGGATGGTGGAGTAAAGTCACGATGAAAAAACTGATCTAGATGTTTTTATAGATGCACATTTAGCTGTATTGACGATATTTATCAATAAGACTATATTCAATAGAAGTGATTATCGATTATTACAGAGGATGACGATATGGAGACAAGAGTTGCGGTTTTGAGCATCATAGTCGAGAATCGTGAGGCTGTAGGAAAGCTTAATGAGCTGCTTCATGATTACGGACGTATTCATGATATCAGTGCCAAAGTGGTATATGCTAAACAGTAAGAAGTTGAAAATCAACTACTGAATTTAATATGAATAGCCCCTGACACCAAAACAGTTGTGGACAAAAATGTTGACTGCTCTTGAGGTGAAAGTGACACGATAGAAAAAGCCGGGGGAAGAGCGTCCTCTGGCTTTTTCATTATGGAGGAAAAACGATTGAGTTTTCAGGAAAATATGAATGCTGTGGCGTCTGCTAACCGGCTTCACATCAGTTTTTTTGGATGCAGAAATGCAGGAAAATCCAGTCTGGTAAATCGAGTGACAGGGCAGGATCTGGCAGTGGTGTCGGATGTCAAGGGAACGACTACAGATCCTGTCACAAAAGCAATGGAATTGCTTCCGCTTGGACCGGTAGTGATAATAGATACACCGGGATTTGACGACGAAGGTGAGCTCGGCGAGCTTAGAATTAGGAGAACAAAGCAGGTCATAAATAATACGGATATCGCTGTACTTGTAGTGGATGCTGCTGTTGGTATGAGAGAAGAAGACAGGCAGCTTCTTTCTATGTTTAAGAGGCACGAGATACCGTATATTCTTGTCTGGAATAAGGCGGATCTTAGAGACGATGGTATAAAAGATACGACTGGCAAAATTGATACAGACAAAATTTTGTCTGTGAGTTCAAAGACCGGACAGGGGATAGAAGAGCTGAAAGAGAAGCTCGGAAATCTGGCAAAAGAAAAAGATGACTCAAGGACGCTTCTTGACGGAATCGTAAAGCACGGAGATACGGTGATCCTTGTAGTTCCTATAGATAAAGCTGCACCAAAGGGGCGTCTCATCATGCCGCAGCAGATGGCGATAAGGAGTGCTTTGGATATAGGGGCAGCGGCAGTTGTTACGAGAGAAACGGAACTTAAGGAAACGTTGGAAAGACTTAAAGATAAGCCTTCGATCGTCATAACTGACAGTCAGGCGTTTTCGTATGTGAGCGGTGTCGTCCCCGATGATGTACCGTTGACATCGTTTTCCATATTAATGGCGAGGTACAAGGGAACGCTTATAAATTCCATTGAAGCAGTACAAAAACTTGACCATTTATCAGATGGTGATACGATACTAATGGCTGAAGGATGTACGCATCACAGGCAATGTGGAGATATAGGAACGGTTAAAATCCCTCAGTGGCTTCGGAAATACAGCGGAAAGGATATAAAAATAGAAACTTCATCCGGCAGAGATTTTCCGGAAGATCTAAGACCTTATGCGGCTGTCATACATTGCGGAGGCTGCATGAATACAGAGCGTGACATGAGATATCGTATGCGGAGTGCGATGGATCAGGGGATTCCTTTTACAAACTACGGAATCGTGATCGCAAAGATGACAGGGATTCTGGAGAGAAGTATCAAGGTGATCCCTGAGCTTAAGATGTAATGAAAAAAGGAGAGAAATCATGGCTGCTTATGACCCAAAATCACTGAAAGCAGAGGAATTCATCAATGATGAAGAAATCCTCGCAACACTTGAATATGCCGAGGCAAATAAAAATAATGCAGAACTTATCGACGAGATATTGGAAAAGGCAAGACCGGTAAAGACTGAGAATGGATGCACCTGTGCAGGCCTTAGTCATAGAGAGGCATCAGTTCTCCTGGCAACAGAGCTTCCTGATAAGATAGAAAAAATGTATGAGATAGCAGAGGAGATAAAGCTTGCTTTTTACGGAAACCGTATCGTGCTTTTTGCACCTCTTTATCTTTCAAATTACTGCGTAAATGGATGTCTGTACTGTCCATATCACTTGAAAAATAAGCATATCGCCCGTAAGAAGCTTACTCAGGAAGAGGTTCGTAAAGAGGTTATCGCGCTTCAGGATATGGGACATAAGCGTCTCGCTATCGAAGCCGGCGAAGATCCGGTAAATAATCCAATTGAGTATATCCTTGAGTGCATCAATACTATATACGGAGTTCATCATAAGAACGGTGATATCCGCCGTGTAAATGTAAATATTGCAGCTACAACCGTAGAGAATTACAGAAAGCTCAAGGAAGCAGGAATCGGTACATATATCCTCTTCCAGGAGACTTATCATAAAAAGGGATATGAAGAACTTCATCCCACAGGTCCGAAGCATGACTATGCATATCACACAGAAGCGATGGACCGTGCAATGGAAGGCGGCATTGACGATGTAGGACTTGGCGTCCTTTTTGGCCTTGAAAAGTATAAGTATGAGTTCGCAGGTCTGCTCATGCATGCGGAACATCTGGAGGCAGTTCATGGAGTCGGACCGCATACCATCAGCGTACCAAGAGTTAAAAGGGCTGATGACATCGATCCTGATATGTTTGATAACGGCATCAGTGATGAGATATTTACAAAGATCGCTGCATGTATCCGTCTGGCAGTTCCATATACAGGAATGATCATCTCTACGAGAGAAACAGCGGCAGTACGTGAAAAACTTTTGAGAGTAGGTATTTCTCAGGTTTCCGGCGGATCCAGAACTTCTGTAGGAGGATATGCAGAGGAAGAGCGTCCTCATGACACAGAGCAGTTCGATGTATCGGATCAGAGAACTCTTGACGAGGTTGTGAGCTGGCTCATGGATTCCGGACACATTCCGTCCTTCTGTACAGCCTGCTACCGCGCCGGTCGTACAGGTGACAGATTTATGTCTCTTTGTAAGAGCGGACAGATCCTTAACTGCTGTCATCCAAATGCCCTCATGACTCTTGCAGAATATCTTGAAGATTACGCTAGTCCCGAGACAAAAGAAAAGGGCTACAGAATGATAGAAGAAGAACTGAAAAAAATACCGAGTGAAAAGGTCAGAACTGTAGCAGAAGAAAATATATCAGCAATCCGTAGCTCAGATAGAAGAGATTTTAGATTTTAAGAGGTAGCGCATGATCGATGTTTTCGGTACTTTGGGGCCATCTTGCGAAAACATAGATGTTCTGGAGCAGATGTTCTCTGAAGGTATGACAGGGATCAGGATAAATCTCTCGCATGTCATGTTGAAAGACTATTCAGATAAAATAGAAATGGTCAGGAAAGCAGCGGATAAAGCAGGGAAAAGCCCAAAGATACTTATAGATATGCAGGGACCGGAGATAAGGATAGGAGTTCTGAGATCTCCGATGACGCTCAATGAAAATGATATTTTTTCTATCGGACAGGACAGTGTCACTGTGCCGGAAAGCGTGCTTGCTGCACTTAAACCTGCGCAGACCGTACTTCTCGATGATGGCAAAATTTCGGCAGAAGTCGTGGAGATTACTGAGAAGTGTGCGAAACTTAGAGTTATCCGTGGAGGAATATTAAACAGCAGAAAAAGTTTTGCGGTTTCTGATGCCGTTATAAATATGCCGGCACTGACGGATTCGGATGTGGAAAATCTGAAGATTGCATATGAATGTGGTGTGACGGGGGTAATGCAGCCCTTTGTCAGAAGTTCGGATGATCTTAAAGAATTGAGAAAGGTGCTGGATTCTTCTAACGGTCACGAGATCAAAATATATGCGAAGATAGAAAATAAAGTGGGAGTGGAAAATCTGACAACCTTTTTTGATCATGCTGATGAAATCGTGATAGCGAGAGGAGACTTGGGAAATTCCATGCCGCTATGGGAATTGCCGAAAGTTCAGAAGACGATCGCAGGTATCTGCAATGAACATAAAGTTCCGTTCATGGTAGTGACACAAATGCTTGCCTCAATGGAACACAGCAAAGTTCCGACAAGAGCCGAGGTTAGCGACATATACAATGCAGTCATGGATGGAGCACATTCGGTAATGGTAACAGGCGAGACCGCGATCGGAGAAAATCCTGTAGAAGTAATAAAATATTTGTCCCGCACGGCGAGAATGAAGTTATGACACAATTCATTAAAATTTCATGCTCTGACTAAAAAATTTGTGTATGATGATGTCAGGGACAAAAGTAATAATCGGAGGAATATTTATGGCAGAGACGATCACTCTCACTATTAAGAAGCAGAAAAGTATAGCGCTCATCGCGCATGACGGTAAAAAGGCAGAGCTTATACAGTGGTGCAAGGATAATGCTGAGGTATTAAAAAAACATATGCTTTGCGGAACAGGAACAACAGCACGCATGATCACAGATGCGACAGACCTGCCGGTTCGCGGATACAATTCCGGCCCGCTTGGCGGTGATCAGCAGATCGGCGCAAAGATCGTAGAAGGAAAGGTTGATTTTGTCATATTCTTTTCGGATCCGCTTACTGCAGCACCACATGACCCTGATGTAAAAGCACTCATGAGAATAGCACAGGTTTATGACATTCCCTTTGCCAACAACAAGGCAACAGCTGATTTCCTTATCCATTCCACACTCATGGATGAAGAATACGACCACGATGTCATAAACTTCAAGAAAAATATAGAGCATAGAGCTGAGACACTGCTGTAAGGTATTAAAAGTTCCAAATCCTTTTGTGGATACACGATCGGGTTTGGAACTTTTGTTATTATGCTATGATATTATTATAAAAAGCCAAATAGAAATGGAGAAGATAACCTTGGAAAAACCGGTATTTGTTGTGAATGTTAAATTAGATGAGTGCATAGACGTAGAAGGGGATAAAGAGCAGGTGAAATTTCTCCGGTTTCATGGAACATCAGAGTCAGACTTTTTCTGCGGGGAGATACTGCAGGGTGGAGTGGACTGTCAGATAAAAACCGACAATGAACCATTGAGATTGTCGGCAAGGTACGTCATGGAAGGAAATGACTGCACAGGAAAAAAATGCAGAGTGTTTATAGAAAATGATGGAGTTATGAATTCTGATGATATGAGGACTGTACCAAAGATCGTTACAGATAGTGAAATCTTGTCAGATCTGACACAGGGAAAGATGTATGGGGAAATATCCGGTAAAGAAAATGGTGAGGTTGAGATTCGGATATATAGAGAATCTGTTTCTTTTGATAGGGAAGAATTATGGATAGAGCAGGGAAATAAAAGAATATACGGTGAACTTTATCGTTCGGATAAAGGTGGAGAAAAGCAGCCGATAATGATAATGTCGCATGGTTTTAACGGAAGCAGTGAAGCTATGCGTTATGAAGCCGAGTGCATGGCGAAACAGGGTATAGCTGTATATTGCTATGATTTTTGCGGTGGCGGACTTGATTCTAAGAGTACAGGGAAAACGACAACCATGACTATTCCTTCTGAGCAGGAGGATTTGAAGATAGTTGTGGAAAGTATAAAAAAGTTTGAATGGGTAGATATTTCCAAGATATTTCTGTTTGGAGGAAGTCAGGGAGGATTTGTCACTGCGCTCACGGCTCCGGAAATTGAGGGAATAGCCGGAGTATTTCTCGAATTTCCGGCATTTTGTATCCCGGATGACTGGGAGAAGATCAAAGAAGATTCAGATAAAGAAATAATCGAGTGCATGGGAGTGCCTCTTGGTAAGTGTTTTGCAGATACACTTCCGGATTATGACGTGTTTGAGAGAGCTGCAGGATACACAGGACCGGTAATTCTCTTTCATGGAACAGATGATTCATTAGTAGATATAAGCTATTCCGAAAGGTTATGTAAAGCCTATAAAAATGCACGGCTTTTCAAGTTTCCGGGACAGGAACACGGATTTACAGAACCCTTTATATCGGTAATGGCAGGTGTGATCCGGCAAAATATTACGGTTGAGTAAGATGACATGACATTTTTAGAAAAGAAAATAGGATGGGACAATTATATGCCCACAGCAAAATATAGAAAGTTAGGATAATGATATGGATAACAGAAGTATAAAAAAACTTGAATCAGACTTATGGGAATCTGCAGACTTACTCCGTGCAGGTTCAAAATTAACATCAAATCAGTATTGCATGCCTGTGCTTGGATTGCTGTTCCTTAGATATGCATATAGCCGATTTAAGATGGTTGAAGAGGAAATATTAAAGACAAGACCCGTTAGAAACGGAAGACAAATGCCTGTTGAAGCTAGCGACTTTGCAGCTAAAAGCGCATTGTTCCTTCCTAAAGAGGCTCAGTTTAGCTATCTTGTTAACTTGCCTTCAAATGTTTCATCAATGGGATTAGTAAATGTTGATGGACAGCCTATGGCAAGTCTTGGTGAAGTAGTAAACAATGCAATGAATTTGGTTGAGCAGCAGAGTGAGCAACTTACAGGTGTTCTGCCAAAAAGCTATACAGATTTCTCAGATGAGTTGCTTGGAGAGCTTTTAAGAATATTCAATAACAATGCACTAGATGAGGTTGGTGGTGATGTTATTGGACGTATTTATGAGTATTTCCTTAATAAATTTGCTAAGAATATTGCATCTGATGACGGTGTTTTCTTTACACCAAAGTCACTTGTAAAAATGATTGTTAATATTCTTGAACCTAAGCAGGGTATTCTTCTTGATCCGGCATGTGGTTCAGGTGGGATGTTTGTTCAAACTGGTGATTTTGTAAATGAAGCAGGATTACAGGCTAATTCAAGCATGACTTTTTATGGTCAGGAAAAGGTTGAGTATAATGCCCAGCTTTGCTTGATGAATATGGCTGTGCATGGACTTACGGGCGTGATTAAGTCTGGAGACGAAGCAAACAGTTTCTATCATGATGCACATAACCTAGAAGGACAGTGCAATTATGTCATGGCAAATCCACCGTTTAACGTTGATAAGGTTAAAGCAGAATCAGCTACAAATGCAGGAAGATTACCATTTGGTGTTCCAAAAGAGAATAAAAAGAAAGAAATCGGAAATGCAAATTATCTTTGGATTTCTTATTTCTATGCTTATTTGAATGAAACAGGCAGAGCCGGTTTTGTTATGGCTTCATCTGCTACAGATAGTCAGGGAAGTGACAAGGATATTAGAGAGAAACTTGTTAAGACCGGACATGTAGATGTCATGATTTCTGTAGGAAATAATTTCTTTTACACGAAGAGTTTGCCTTGTTCATTATGGTTTTATGATAAGGGAAAATCTGACGCGATTAAAGACAAGGTCTTATTTATTGATGCCAGAAATTATTATACAGTTGTTGATCGTACACTAAACGAATGGAGTGAATGGCAGCTTAAGAATCTAAATGCAATTGTATGGCTTTATAGGGGTGAGACAGAGAAGTATCAGGCATTGCTTGAAGAATATAAAACTACAATTGCTACTTTGGTTTCTGAAACTGGAGAAGCCGGATTAAATGCTGTCAATGAGGATGTATTTGGAGAGGGAATAGAGGTTGTAAAAAAGCAACTAAAAGCATTAAAAGACAGTTCGAAAAAAGCAGTCGAGGCTGCAGATAGAAAAGATAAGAAGCGTGTTCAGATAGAATGGGATGAAAAGATAGCAGACATCACAGAAATTGCAAAAATAGTAAAAGAGGCACACTGGCTTTACAGCAAATTTGGTAATGGCACATATCAGGATATCCCAGGGCTTTGTAAGATTGCATATACAACGAGTGATAAGAAAGCGGATGAAAATGATATCAGCATAGAAGATAAAGGCTGGTCATTAACTCCTGGAGCTTATGTAGGTGTTGCGCCGGTAGAAGATGATGGGGTGGACTTTGAAGAAAGAATGGCAGAGATTCATCAGGAGTTACTTTCGCTTCAAGCTGAAAGTAATGAATTGATGGATGCCATCTCACAGAATATGAAGGAGATGGGACTATGAAAGATAGATAAGATTTAGAAGTAATCAAATACGAAAAAACAGCTGACATAGTCTCTGATGTAAAAAGTATTATTGATTCTGCTCAAAAGAGAGCTTTTCAATCAGTGAATGCTGTGTTGGTAATGAGAAACTGGTTCCTTGGTAAAAGAATAGTAGAAGAGGAATTAAGTGGTGAACGTACGGATAGATATGGTAAAGAAATAATCGCATCTTTGTCAGATGAATTGACAAAGGAATATGGAAAAGGGTTTGATAAGAGCTCTTTATATAAGTTTGCAAAGTTTTATCAGAAGTATCCTAAGATTGTGGACTCAGTGAGTCCACAATCTAAGTTGCTGTCATGGACGCACTACAGAGTTCTGTTACAAGTAGAAGATGAAGACGCCAGAGAATGGTATGGGAATGAGGCATTTGATCAGGCGTGGAGTGTACGCACCCTGCAGAGAAATATTTCTACACAGTATTACTATAGAATGCTAAAAACACAAAATCCTATCGCAATAGAGCAGGAAATGAAGAGGTATATGTTGCAAAACATGTTTGTATGACCTTATCAGCAGTAGGGAGAAAATAGAAGATGCTGAATCTAATTTATGGTGAGGTAGAATCTGATAATTATATTTTTGATCCGGACACCTTTTTCAATAATACCTATGAGGATGAATGGATTACGGATGAACTTTCAAAAAAATGATACGTGATGTAGATAAGTCCGAAGTTATTGGTCCACACTTGATTGAAAGCCCTGTGCTTGGTCCGATTTCTCAGAGAGAATTATCCGGTGGAGTGAAAACGCTCATCCTCATAAATAATGATATAGAGCACATTTTTAACGGTTCTGCATGTGGTGATAACTGTGCAAAATGGTTAATTGAAATCGGAAAGCAAAAGGATGTCACCGTTCGTCTTGGTTATTTTATGAGTTTTGGAGATGAATCTTTTGAAGCGAAGGTTGTAAATACGAATAAAATCGTTCATTCAGGCGCGGAGTTGGACAGAGAAATAATTGATAATGATTTACTGTAGGTTAATCTGGTATGATCGGAAAATATGGTATAGAGATATATAACAATAAGATTCATTATGAATTTGAAGTAAAGAGAAATATAACAATTATTCAGGGTGATAGCGCGACTGGAAAAACCACGCTCATTGGTTTGGTGGCGGATTATGGCAGACTTGGGGCTGGTTCGGGCATAACTTTGAAGTGTGACAAAGAGTGTTTGGTGCTTCCGGCGGTCAGATGGAAAGAATTTATTCGTGATTCTCATGAATGTATTATTTTTGTTGAGGAAAATTTACCGTTCATAAAATCGAAGGAGTTTGCAGAAAGTGTTAATTACTCGGACAATTATTTTGTAATAGTATATAGAGATTCGCTGCCTGCATTAGCGTACAGTATAGAAGAAATATATGGTATTCGAGAGGATAGAGACAGCCAGAAATACGTTAATGCAAAGCGTGTCTATAATTCTTTCTACAATATCTACAATTTGGATAACGAATAAAATTTTAGTCTGTATTTGGAGATATAGTTATGGCAGTATTGGAATCGGTTATCGAAAAACGTTTGATGGATCAGCTTTGCTGTGATGATTCTCAGTGGACATATCGACCGGACATTACGACAGAGGATGATCTAATGCCTGAGATCACTCCCCTGCTCGAATAAACCACATTTAAGTAGTATAATGTTGAAGAAAAAAACACGGGGTTACAAAGAAGGGATAAAGACATGGCTATAGCGGAAGGTATTAGCGAGAAAAAGTTATATGATTCGATAGTCTGTTTTAATGACAGCGATGAAGCTCAGGACTATTACTACAAGGCGATGGAGACGTTGACCGGCAGAAAAAATAAAAGCGGAAGTGATGAAACCGTAAGGGACAGGATACTTAAAGCATATGGTGTGCTTTTTTGTGAGGACACAGGACTTGTACCCGGAGAAAAAGCCGGTGTAGATGAAGTGGCAAATACTGCAGACAGGCTGTATATCGGGCATGCAGGATACGATCCGGAACATTGGTATCGCATGAAATACCATTTCCCGATAATAGATGATGACAATTATGACAGGTTTGCAGCATTAGTATTGGCTGATATGAATGCAGGCCCACTGCATGAAGCGGCATTAAATGATGGAGAGACACTGGTCGTTGGAGAAGCGGATCCTTTAAAAATGACAGCCGAGCAGAGGAAGAATCAGAATGTAAAGTCGGTATCTGCACTGTAAAGTGCGCGTCGCAGGGGGAGAAAATTGAACATATTGGCAGTTGATGATGATAAGACTTCATTAAAAAGAATAAAGGGGATACTTGAGAAAGTATCGCCGGAGGCGGATTGCTTTTTCTTTGATAGTTCATTATCTGCACTGGCGAAAGCCCGTGAGGAAGAGATGGACGTAGCTATTCTTGATGTGGATATACCGGAACTTGATGGAATAGATCTTGGTGGATATTTGGAAGAGCTGAATCCATATATCAATCTTATATATCTATCAGAGAGGACGGATAGAGCTTTTGAAGCCATGAATCTGCATGCGAGTGGATATATAAAAAAGCCGGGTACAGAAAAAGAAGTAAAAAAAGAACTTCAAACACTCAGGTATCCGGAAATACAAAAAAAGTTCAAAAGAGTATTTGCTCAGACTTTTGGAAATTTTGAGCTGTTTGTAGACGGTCAGCCGGTAGAATTTAAGTATAAAAGGACAAAAGAGATCGTGGCTCTCCTCATAAGCAATAAGGGAGCACAGACGTCAAACGGAGAAATAATCGCCTCACTATGGGAAGATGACGGCGATCCGGAAAAGAAAACCTCTTATCTCAGTAATTTGCGTCAGGATCTGCAAAATACGTTCAAGAAGCTTAAACTGGAAGGCGTGATATTAAAACAGAGAGGAAGTATGGCTATCGCTAAGGACAGGATAGAGTGTGATCTGTATGACTGGCTGGAAAAAGGGAATGAATCAAAATATAAGTATTCCGGAGAATATATGAACCAGTTTAGTTGGGCAGAATGGTATCACGCAGAACTGGATGAGATAAGTTATGATATGGAGCAATGATTCGCGTTGGTCGGAATTCATGATGATAGCGAGAACCGCAGGCAAAAAAATGCCTGCGGTTTTTATGTGCCAAAACGTGTGACAAATGTGTGACAGTAGTAGTGATATTATTTCTTTGTCGAGGGGAGACAATCACATAGATACAGGAAATCAAATCCGGCTTTTTTGCGAGGGGTAGACGCAGAAAACCAAATCTTGTTTCTTACGTGGGGTAGACGCGAGAAACAAGATAGATATCCTGGTAGAAACGGAGCTTATGAGGATGGGAGATTTTATGAGGTATAAAATGAGTAAAAGGGTGTTGGTTTGCATAATGTCAGCAGGTATCATGATTACTATGGCAGCCTGTGGAAGTACAGCGGATTCGGTATCGGCAAAGAATTTGTCACATTATACGGTAGAAAATTCTGAAGAAGCTGAGGAGATTGAGACAACATTCGTAGAAACTGAATCTACAGAAAACGGTTTGGGAGATCAGGAGAAACAGATACAGGAAGTGCAGGACACACTTGTGTATATGGGAGGTCTGAAGACAACGGATGATGCTGAAAAGAGTATTGAACTTGCAATCTTCAGAAATGAGCAGGGAGATCTTGTTGGAATCGTTACAGAAGACGGAACTCTTCATTACGGAATGTTCACTACAGAAGATGGTAAGCTTGAAGATGGCAGAGAATACGCAAGAATGCGTATAGAAGATCTGGTATATGGCTATTACTTCAATGATGACCTGGTTTCCGGAATACTTGTTGATACAGAAGGAAACGTATATGATGCAGGTGAACTCAGCGAAGATGCAGCCAGAGAATATGTAAGGAAAACGCTTGGAGGGTGAAAATGCATACAGAAATATTTGTAAGAGCATAAAAGTTCATCATGCGTCTAATAATAAACAACAGGGTCTTATATGAGGATTATTACCTCATGTAAGACCTTTTCCTATGTTTTTTATTTGAGACAAGGTATAATGAGCAATAAGAATGCGTTGGAATAAGGGAGAGAACATGCAAAAAAAATTCATGAAGACGATGCTGATCATTTCGACGTTGCTTCTATTGCTTTTTGGGATAATAGCTTTTCAGATGTTTGGAAAGTTAAGATATATTTTAGTGCAAAATTCTGAAAGGACCGGACAACAGGTCGAAGAATACTCGGATAATGCAATGAGAGATCAGATAACCAGGAGGCTTAGGGATACGACTCTTGGATGTGCATATACGGTCAATGAGATCCTGGGGAATTTCGCAGGAACTGTCACTATCATTGCTGATGCAGCTACAGACATATACAGCAATCCTGATAAGTATGGTAAAGCTGAGGTGAAAATACCGGATAAATCGGATATTGGAAAAAGTATAGGTCAGTTTGTATATGCATTTGACGTAGATCCTTCTGATCCGGAGATTCAGCAGGAATTATCAATGATAGGAAATCAGCAGGGAAATCTTCTTGCAATGTATGGTCAGTACGAGGAACTGGGAGCGTCTTATATAGGCACTGAAACGGGAATAATGCTATTGGCAGGTCCTGTTCTTTCTGACAGATGGGATGAAAATGGAAACTATGTATATCTGGATCCAAGGAAACGCCCCTGGTATATGGATACGAAAGAGGCCGGAACAGTCCATTTTTCAGAGATAACGGAAGACTATGATACAGGCAGGCTTGCGATAATGTGCGGAGCTCCTGTGTATAGGAATAAGGAATTTGTCGGCGTAGCCGGCGCCGGTCTGTATCTCGAAGGCGTCGAGAAACTGATGATGAATGCCAAGATAGGAGAAAACGGAGATGCCTGCATTATCGATGAAAAAGGAAGGGTAGTTTTCTCATCCAGAGACACTGGAGAATTAAAACCTCAGACTATTTTGGGAAAAGGAAATGAAGGTCTTGCGTTTCTTTCACATAAAGCGATCATGAATGGAGAGAGCGGTCTGGAACTTCTGGACGTTGATGGAGAGAAAAATTATGTGGCGTATTCTCCCATAGAGGTTGTTGGATGGTCACTTATATCCATAATTCCTGAAAAAACTGTCATTGCTCCAAAAGAAAAACTGCTGTATTCATTAAAAGAAAGCGGTGATTATGAGCTGATGCAGATTCAGAATATCACGAAGTCTGCGATCGTAACCATATTTGGTATCATCGTTGCTATGGGATTTTTGTCCACTGCTGCGGCAAATGTTCTCAGTAAAAAACTTGTGAAACCTATCGAAACTTTGACGGAGAAAGTAGAAAGTCTTGAAGGAGATCAGCTGGACTTTGAATGGGATATAAATACTGGTGATGAGGTACAAAAACTTGCTTCTACTTTTGGCTTGATGACCATGAGGATGAAACGGTATATTTCGTATATCCAGTTTGCCACAGCTGAAAAAGAGAGGATAAGCGCAGAGCTAAGTCTTGCAACAAAGATTCAGACCAGTATGCTTCCGCATGAGTTTCCGCCGTTCCCGGAAAGACCGGAATTTGATATATATGCAACGATGGAACCGGCAAGGGAAGTGGGTGGTGACTTTTATGATTTCTTTTTGATCGATGATGATCATCTGGGTCTTGTGATGGCTGATGTGTCAGGCAAGGGGATTCCTGCAGCTTTATTCATGATGACTGCCAAGACAACAATACAGAGTTACTCTATGAAGGTAAGATCAGCGGCAGAAATCCTTAGAAAGACTAACAACTCATTAATAAAAAATAACCAGACAGATATGTTTGTGACGGTCTGGCTCGGAATATTGGAAATATCTACAGGAATTCTGTCATGTGCCAATGCAGGTCATGAGTATCCGGCAGTAATGAAAAATGGTGGTCAGTTTGAGTTACTAAAGGATAAGCATGGATTCGTTATCGGTGGTATGGAAGGTGTGAGGTATAAGGAATATACTATCGAGCTCGCTCGTGGAGATAAGATATTTTTGTATACTGACGGAGTGCCGGAGGCAGCGGATGCTGATAATAACATGTATGGTACGGAACGCATGATCAATGCGTTGAATAAGGACGCGTCCTCTCCTAAAGAGGTGCTAAAAAATGTACATGATGATATCAATTCTTTTGTAAACGGTGCAGAGCAGTTTGATGATCTGACAATGATGTGCTTAGAATTTAAATGATAATATGAACGCCGGACAGCAAATCTATTCTGTCCGGCGTTTCGCTTTATGATCATGCCAGAAGATTCATAGTAGAATGTTTTCTCTGCTCTTCATCTTTCTTTTGCATGATCATGCGCATATTTTGTAAAAGCTTGTTTTTGTTATTTTCGTGGTATTTGTCAATGAGTTCCTGTAATTCATCTTTCATCATGCTGGAAGATGCTGTGTTATATGATGCAAGTCGATTATATGCTTCTGCATGAGACAGAGTATTTGTCTGCGCACCGGTGGTGGAACGCTGACTGTTTACGGATTCGATCGCCTTATCAATGGATGAAATATCATAATTGCTATCTGTAACATCAAAATCTGCGATTCCCAAAGCTTCAAGAGTTGCATTTGAACCGGAAACAGAAACTGAACTGCCGGTGGAATCGGTAGCGATATTGATATTGTCACGACTGCCATCGAGGAGATAGGTCTCGTTATATTTTGTGTTGGAAGCGATATCAGTGATACCCTGCTTATACTGATCGATCTGATCCTGGATTGACTGGCGGTCGTTTGCGGAATAAGTGCCATTGGATGCTTTGATAGCAAGCTCTCGTATGGACTGCAGATAGTCGTTTATCTGTCCAAGGGCATCATCTGAAATATTAAGCAGGGATTTACCGGAAGAAATATTTTCGGTTCCTGCATCTAAGCCATTAACTTGAGAGGCAGCTTTTTCATTGATCGCAATGGCTGATGCGTTAACATAGTTGCTATAGGAATAGTTGTTGTATGAATAGCTGCTTATGGAAGAAATTGTACTCATGGTAATTCTCCTATATGAATGCGGATATAAAAAGCTATCTTAAGAGTAATATAAAGTATTTGATAAGTGTATACAATAAACAATGAGTGAACTTTTTGTGAAATGTTTTCGTTACAGTTCAGACGTAAACGGAGCATTTACTGCGGAGTTTACGACCAAGAACGATGAAAAGCCATTGGATTTTGCCCATCGCCGAAGGCGATTTAATTGGCAAAATCCGTTACGTGAGCGAGCTGGAAGCGAGTGAACAGTAACCCCGTAGAAAAAGAAATCATAAGAGGAACGGTTGACCTTATCATATATCGGTGGAATAATCAAAGCTAGAATAGTTGAATGAAGGGGGGTCTATTACCATGCTGGAAGTAGGAACAAAAGCACCATCATTTGAATTACCTGATCAGAATGGAGAGATGCACAGATTGGAGGATTATCGGGGAAAGAAGGTTATCCTGTACTTTTATCCCAAGGATAATACATCGGGCTGCACCAAGCAGGCATGTGGTTTCTCGGAAAGATATCCTCAATTCACCGAAAAGGGTGCGGTAGTTTTGGGAGTAAGTAAAGATACTGTTGCATCTCACAAGAAATTTGAGGAAAAGTATGGTCTGGCATTTACGCTGTTAGCAGATCCGGAGCGGAAAGTAATAGAAGCGTATGATGTCTGGAAAGAAAAGAAGAACTATGGAAAAGTATCAATGGGAGTAGTGAGGACGACTTACCTCATTGATGAAGAGGGAGTGATAATCAAGGCAAATGACAAGGTAAAGGCAGCTGATGATCCTGAAAAAATGCTTAATGAGCTGTCATGAACATAATATAAATCTAATCGATAAAGCGCCTCGGCATACAGCTGGGGCGCTTTGTGCAATTATGCGTTATTCGATTAATGTTGGATCAGGCGTTACGGTTTAGGATCAGTCTCTCTGGAACAGATCTCTGGTGTAGACTTTATCCTTTACATCGTCCAGCTTATTGCTGTAACGGTTTGCGATGATAGACTGGCTCTGTGCTTTAAACTTATTGAGGTCATTAACAACTACGCTTCCAAAGAAAGTAGAACCGTCTTCAAGAGTGGGCTCGTAGATGATAACGGTTGCACCCTTAGCCTTGATACGCTTCATGATACCCTGGATAGCAGACTGGCGGAAGTTGTCGGAATTTGACTTCATGGTAAGTCTGTAAACACCGATCACAACATTCTTTTCCTTATCTGCTTCATAGGTATTATCATCGTCATAGTCATAGTATCCTGCCATGGCAAGTACACGGTCAGCGATGAAATCCTTTCTGGTACGATTGGAATCCACGATAGCTTTGATAAGATTTTCGGGAACATCCTTGTAGTTAGCGAGGAGCTGCTTTGTATCTTTTGGCAGGCAGTATCCGCCGTAACCGAAGGAAGGGTTATTGTAATGTGTTCCGATACGTGGATCCAGACAGATTCCGTTGATGATCTGCTGTGTGTTCAGATGCTTTGACTCTGCATAGGTATCAAGCTCATTAAAGTAGGAAACTCTGAGAGCGAGATAAGTATTAGCAAAGAGTTTAACAGCCTCGGCCTCTGTGAGTCCCATGATAAGAGTATCTATACCTTCCTTGATAGCACCTTCCTGAAGAAGAGCAGCAAAAGTATCGGCAGCATTCTTAAGCTTTTCATTATCCTTATCGGTTCCGACTATAATACGTGAAGGATAGAGGTTATCATAAAGTGCCTTTGATTCACGAAGGAACTCGGGACTGAAGATGATATTATCTGTGTTAAATTTCTTTCGTACGGACTTTGTATAACCAACCGGAATAGTTGACTTAATAACCATGATGGCGTTTGGATTAACAGAAAGAACCAGCTCGATAACGCTCTCAACAGCAGAAGTATCAAAATAATTGGTCTTTGAATCGTAATTTGTGGGTGTAGCGATTATTACGAAATCTGCGTTCTTATAAGCAGCTGCGCCATCAGTCGTAGCAGTGAGATCCAGCTCCTTTTCAGCGAGATATTTCTCAATGTAATCATCCTGGATAGGAGATTTTCTATTATTTATGAGATCAACCTTGCTCTGAAGAATATCGACTGCTGTAACGTGATTATGCTGCGCAAGAAGCACTGCAAGAGAAAGACCAACATAACCTGTTCCGGCAACAGCGATATTGAGCGGAGAAACCTTCTCAGGAGCAGTCTCATCAGCAGTAACAAAAACATCAGACGGATCAAACTCCAGTGCATTTGCAATAGAGATCAACTGAGGAATAGACGGGATATAATCACCGGACTCAATACGGCTGAGCATAGCACGGTTCACACCTGTGATCTCAGAAAGCTGAGCCTGAGTAATAGATTTACTTTTACGACTTGAAATGATCAAATCAGCCAAATGATTTTGAGATAATTTCTTCATGATAAATTCCTTTGCATATTTAAGATGGATATCAAAATTTTAGTTTAATTATAGTAATGTCTGTGTAATAAATCTGCAGCTTTTAATTACATTTATAAAATGCGATGTTACTAAAAACAGAGATATAATACCACCAATGTTTTCAAAAATCAAATTTTGATGAGATTTCGAAACTAAAAAACTGAAATAAAGGAAGAAATGTTATCGAGAAAAACAAAGTGAGACAAGTACAACGATTTTTGGTTACAGAATGTAACAAAAAGAGTAAAAAAGAGAAACGGAAAATGGCAGAAAAACAGCCTTCCGATGAAAGATTGACCTATCCCCGCATTTAGAGGCGTTTGGGATTTGACGGATACACTGTCCGCTGTACTTCGCGAGCGCGATTCCAATCGCGAGTGAATAGTACAGCGTGACCGGGATTCGAAAAATCCCGCCGAGCGGGAACAGGTCAACTTTCATCAGAAGGCGTCACTTAAGGCGTTGCTCATAGCGTCATTTCTTAAGAGAAATCCTCATAAGAACAACCCTAAAAATAAACTTAGAATTAGTAATAAAATATCTCTTAAACAGTCGAACAGGATCCTGAAGTAAACGGTAGAACCATTCAAGGTTGATCCGCTGAATCCATTCCGGAGCTCTCCGGACTGTGCCGGCATGAAAATCAAAACCAGCACCAACGCCGCACATAACACCCTGAACACGATCCATGTGAGCATTCATCCACTTCTCCTGTTTAGGAGCACCAAGACCAACCCAGACGATATCAGGATTCGTATCGTTGATCATTTGAACATCCTTCTCATCCTCCTCGGGACTCAAAGGTCTGTAAGGCGGAGAATACATACCCGCGATCACTATACCCGGATAACGTTCTGTCAACTTCTGTCGTAAAGCCTCAAGGGTGCTTTCAGAAGCACCGTAAAAGAAATGTCGTACAGAACCATCCATAGATGCCTGAAACATAGCTTCCATAAAATCCGGTCCCGCAACCTGGTGAGCATTTGAAATACCCATGCTCCTCATGGTTCTGGCTATAGGAGAACCGTCCGGAAAAGTTACGGCAGACTCATTAAGAACTCTCATGTAATCAGGATTCTCTCCGGCAGTAATAGTAGTATGAACGTTAGAAAAACACAGGTACTTACCGGATAAAGAGTTAAGGTGTTTTTTAACATAAAGAACAGCTTCCGGAACATTGGATATCGCATAATGAACACCAAGCACATCAGCCCTTTTATGCATACCGGAATAACGGAATGTCATAAAATTAGAAAATGGTTCAAACTGGTCTTTACCGGCAAACTCTCCGCTGGATGTTTCAAGACGGCGAACCGGAATCTCGATCTCGTCGGAAATAGAGACAAACTGACGGAGCAGTTCGTCAGATGAAAGATTAAAAGAATCAATAAGTATCTCGTTAGCACCGGCATTTTTCAGACTCGCCAAAGCATGACTGATAGATGTATTGTTCAGAGTTTCCCAGCTTATCTCAGACACGATTCCGATATCGCTGCTGCCGAAAATCTCAAGCCTCCGACGAATGATGGGTAAGCGGTTTGCATTTGCGATAACGATGAGCTTGTGCAGAGCTTCATCGTCTCTTTTTCTGTTTTTGAGAAAACGAGCACATAATGTCCTGATTATGAAGTCCAAAATAATATCATAGATAAGGAAAAATCCCATGACAATTCGGGAGATCATCAAGCTCTGCATAGTGATGTACAGATATAACAGAATAAGAACGAACATCATCATGCGGTTCTTTATAACAGCACTCAGACGCTGTGCCGGATCCTGCTTATCAAGAGAAACAGTTTTCTTTCGGTGATGATTCCATGAAAAGATGTTCAGGATCACTACCAAAAAGAAAAGTGAATTGTACAATGAATGATCTCTGGGGTATGGTCTCAAAACATGAGAAAAACCTATAAATCTCGTGACCATAGCAAGTACGAGAGCAATAATTGAAGAAAGTGTATCAAATAATACGACCATTATAAATCGTCCTGTCTATTAATATTTTTATGTAGAGTCAGCATCCTAAACCCTAACTGTGTATTTTATCAGAGGTCAGGATATGAAACAAGTTTATAAAATTGTGAATACAATAAGACAAATCCCAAAGATATAGAGTATAATCGGAGTTAAAAGGTTAGAGGGAACAATATCAGTAATTGTCGATACAGGTGATGTATGTAAAGGGGAAGTACCGTATGGGTGAAATTTACTGGACGATACATCTGACATCAGAATATAAGGACAGGATTTTCAGACAGAACTATCGTTTCCTTCCTGAGTTTCGTAAGGAAAAGGCAGACAGGATCAGATCGGAGGAAGGAAAAAGGGTCAGCATCCTTGCAGGAATGATGCTTTGGGATTCGCTAAACAGACATAGCCTGTCATGGGATGATATGGTGATAGGTGAAGAAGGAAAACCTGAGATAAAGACAGGAACCTACTATTTTTCCTTATCACATAAGCATCAGAGTGTACTGCTTGCAGAATCTGAAAAAAAGCGTATAGGTGCTGACATTGAGCGTGTAACGGAATTCAATAATGCAATGGCTGCCAGGTTTTTCAGTGAATCGGAAAACGATCTTTTGAATTCACTTGCTGATGAACCTGAGATGCAGGCGCGCGTATTTTTCTTTTTGTGGACGGCAAAAGAAGCATATGGCAAGATGCTTGGAAGCGGCTTAAAAGATGGGTTGGAATTTGATGCAGCGCCGTATGGCAGGTTTGTGCTGGAGCTTGAGAATCCGGATACGGACAAGGAGATGGAAGTTTGCACGACCTTTGACTATTCGGAGCCTCCGCATGAAGCAGAGCAGTGCTTTCATTTTAATGATAAGCTTTGTATGTATCCCGTTGAATTTGAGAAAAACGGAGAGCACTGGGTAGTGACTATTGTAACAGAAGAATGAGAAGATCATGCCTGTCGGAATCATCTGACAGGCTGTTTTTTCAAATTTTATGATGTCAGGGTCAAAAGGTCAAAATCCGTGACATCAGTAAGGGGCAAAATTTACTTTTGACCCTTATATCATTTTATAAAGAAGAAAGGCAGAAAAATGGCATCATTACTGGAAGCAAAAAGGAGAATGGAAGAGGACGCGGATCAGAAAATGAGCCGTGACAGGATCATTATAAGGACAAGTATCATAGGAATAGCCGCAAATGTTTTCCTGGCCTTATTTAAGGCAGCAGTAGGAATAATGTCGCATTCCATAGCTATAGTCCTCGATGCCGTAAATAATATTTCGGACGCGGCATCATCACTTATAACGATAGTCGGGACAAAACTCGCAGGAAAAGATCCGGACAGAAAGCATCCTTTTGGCTACGGACGAATTGAGTATCTTACAGCGATGATCATAGCGGTGATCGTATTATATGCCGGTCTGACATCATTTACAGAATCGGTAAAAAAGATCATAGAACCGGAAACAGCGGATTATTCTGCAGTAACTCTTGTGATCGTTGCAGTAGGTGTTCTGGTAAAGATAGTTCTCGGACGATATGTAAAGAAAATAGGAGAGAAGGTTAATTCTGACTCGCTCATAAACTCAGGAGAAGATGCAACACTTGATTCTGTTATCTCTGCGTCCACGCTTGTTGCGGCAGTGATTTTTATCTTTTTCCATATCTCACTGGAAGCATGGCTTGGCGTTGTAATATCCTTGATAATCATAAAATCAGGTGTAGAGATGCTGCGTGATACTTTGTCAGAACTTCTCGGAGAAAGAGCGGGAATAGAATTATCAAATTCTATAAAGAAAACTGTAAAAAGTTTTCCTGATGTTTCAGGAGCATACGATCTGATACTAAATAACTATGGTCCGGATACATTTAACGGATCAGTACATATAGAAGTACCTGACAGCTATTCGGCTGATGAGCTTGATGATCTGATACGCCGCATAACCACAGCGGTATTTGAAAAACACAATGTGATCCTGACGGCTGTAGGTGTTTATTCAGTAAATACAAAGGACGCGCACGTAATAAAGGTGCGGGAGGATATCAGAAGTATAGTAATGGCAGACCCAAACATCGTTGGAATGCATGGTTTCTACATTAGTGAGGATCGAAAAGAGATACGTTTTGATATGGTATTTAGTTTCAATACACCTGACAGAAGAACGCTTTATCATGAGATAGTTAATAAGTTGAACGAAAAATATCCGGGTTATGATCTGCGCATAGGCATAGACTCTGACTTTACGGAGACCTAAATTGAACGGTTTTTTATACCATATAATCCCTTTAACTTGAGAGCTGGAAAGCGTATACTGATATTAAAGTAAAGGGAAGCTGTAAGGCTTGAAAGAGGAAAGAGAGAAAAGGGAGGAAAAGATATGAGCACTGGGGTAGTAATTGCATTAGGTGTTTTTGGATTTATGGTTTTGGTGACGCTGCTTATAATCTTTGCAGTAGTTGCAGGAGTATCCGCTGCAGTAGGTGCAGATGACAGATCGGAAAATTGAATTTGAAAAGGCAACGGTTCACGGAAACGTGAACCGTTTTTTCTTGTGTCTGTCCGTTCTATATACTAAAATAGTACGGGTGTGAAAAGAAATGTTACTAAATAAAAATATATATAGAGGAGCGGGTTATGGCAGAAGAGATCGATATTTATGACATAGACAGAAACGCAACAGGACTGCGTTTGCCAAGAAAAGCAAAACTGAATCCTGATCAGTATATGCTTTATGCATTGGCCCTTATAGAAAATAATGAGCACAAATTTTTGATCACTCAGCGTTCACTTGATAAAAAGTGGGCGGCCGGAGCTTGGGAAATCCCGGGAGGCGGAGTACAGGCAGGAGAAGATTCGTTCCGTGCGATCTGCAGGGAGACAATGGAAGAAGTAGGGATCGATGTTTCAGGCTGTGAACCTTCACCTGTTTATTCATATAGAAATGATGATGCAGAGGGCGGCGACAATTATTTTGCTGATATCTATCACTTCAAACTTGATTTTACAGAAGATGATGTAAAGCTTCAGAAAGAGGAAGCGATAGGATTTCGTCTGGCATCTGAAGAAGAAATCGAAAAGCTTGGAGCAGAGGGCATGTTTCTCCATGATAAGAGGATCAGACAGGCACTCGATGCGGAACGCAAAAATTGAAATTAAATGAGGAGAACGTATAAATAAAATGAGCGAAAAAAAATATCCGATAATTACTATTTCAAGAGAATACTGTGCAGGCGGTCGTTCAATTGCCAGAGGACTTGAGGAAAAATTAGGTATTCCTTTTTACGATAGGGATTTTGTAAAAAAGACATCAGAGGCATCGGGATATTCTGAAGAAGATATCAGAAAAGATGGTGAGCAGGTAAATCGTGCAGAGAGAATTGTGACAAATCTTCTTAATCCGGTGACTTACGAAAGTGCTTCCGACGGAATCTATAAAGCACAGAAAAAAGTCATCATGGAATTATCGAAGGAACCCTGCATTATCATTGGTCGTTGCTCCAATGTGATACTTAAGGAGGCAGGCGTTCCGGTATTTAGGATCTTCCTTTATTCGGATCTGGAACATCGTCTTAAGAGAGCAGCAGAAATTGCCGAAAATGGTAATATGGATCTGAAAAAATATCTTGCAAAGAGAGATGACCGCAGAGCTTATTATTACAAGACATATACAGGTCATCCTTTTGGTGATTATCATGACTATGACATCAGCCTTAATACCGGATCTCTCGGATATGAGAAATGTGTGGATATTCTGGCAGATGCCATCAGGAGTATATCGGAGTAATTATTTTTATGGCATTAGGTTTTTTGCCTGTCAATCGGCAGGAAATGGAAGAACAGGGCATAACTCAGCCTGATTTTGTATATGTGGTCGGGGATGCTTATGTAGATCATCCGAGCTTCGGAAGTGCTATTATCTCACGAGTATTGGTTTCAAGAGGATACAGTGTGGTAATGTGCTGCCAGCCGGATTGGAATGATCCGGAGAGCGTAGCGCAGTTTGGCGAGCCGAGGCTTGGCTTCCTTGTAAGCAGCGGGAATATGGATTCCATGGTGAATCATTATACCGTTGCAAAAAAACGCAGGCACTATGATTACTATAGTCCCGGCGGGAAAATGGGAAAACGTCCGGATCGGGCGGTCATTGTGTATTGCAATCTGATACGCAGGACATTTAAAAAGACACCGATAATAATCGGTGGAATAGAGGCAAGTCTTAGGAGAATGGCGCACTATGATTATTGGTCTGATAATGTGCGCCGTTCTATTTTGCTGGAATCGGGTGCAGACATTATCTCCTATGGAATGGGAGAACGCAGTATCGTGGAGATCGCTGATGCATTGGCGTCCGGAATGGATGTGCGGGATGTCACCTGGATCGACGGCACCGTATATAAGACTCGAAAGGAAGAGGATATTTACGATGCCATCAGGCTTCCTGATTATGAAGAGATCTTAAAAGACAAACATAGTTTTGCAGAGAGTGTTCATATTCAGTATCAGAATACGGATCCGTTTGCAGCGAAAAGAATTTATGAGGCATATGCAGGGGCGATGTTCGTTGTCCAAAATCCGCCAGCGAAACCGCTTTCCATGTTGGAAATGGATGATGTATATGCACTTCCTTATATGAGGACTTCTCATCCGTCGTACGATGAAGCAGGAGGTATTCCTGCCATTAAGGAAATAAAATTCAGCCTGACTTCAAACAGAGGTTGCTACGGCGGCTGTAATTTCTGTGCATTGACATTTCATGAGGGACGTATTGTCCAGGTTCGAAGTCATGAGTCTATCGTTGATGAGGCAAAACTCATGATAGAAGATGTTGATTTTAAGGGGTATATCCATGATGTGGGAGGTCCTACGGCGGAATTCAGGCGTCCGGCATGTGATAAACAGCTGTCAAAGGGAGCGTGCACAAACAGACAGTGCCTTTTCCCGAAACCTTGTCCGAATCTTGTGGTGGATCACAGCGATTACTTAAAACTCTTAAAGAAACTTCGGGAACTTCCGGGAGTAAAAAAAGTATTTGTACGTTCAGGTTTCAGATTTGATTATCTGATGGCTGATAAAAACAAAGAGTTTCTTTATGAGCTTTGTAAGCATCATGTAAGCGGACAGCTTCGTGTAGCACCGGAGCATGTTTCGGATGTGGTCTTAAAAGAAATGGGTAAACCATCTGCGTCTGTTTATAATGCTTTTGTGAGGGAATTTGAAAAGGTAAATAAAAAGATAGGAAAAGAACAGTATGTTGTTCCGTATCTTATGTCTTCACATCCGGGAAGTACTATGAAAGAGGCGATAGATCTGGCGGTTTATCTGCATGATCATCATTTGAATCCCGAGCAGGTGCAGGACTTTTATCCTACCCCCGGAACGGTTTCTACATGTATGTATTATTCGGGAATAGATCCTCTTACCATGAATAAAGTATATGTAGAAAGAAATCCGCATGAGAAGGCAAAGCAGAGAGCTTTGCTCCAGTACAAGGATCCGAAAAACTATGAGCTTGTAAAAGAAGCTCTGATGCAGGAAAACAGAGTGGATCTTATCGGAAACGGTCCAAAGTATCTGATACCGCCTAAGAAGCCTTTTTGGAAAAAAGGAAAGCCTGCCAGAAAAAATAATAAATAGAACAAATTATGAGAAGCCATTGTCGGAGTGATTGGATCATTCTGTAGACAATGGCTTTTTATTTATAGGTTTATTCAAAAATACACCATAAAATGCAATGAAGTTCGTATATATAGTTATAAGAACAGGCGCAATATGACGATAAAAAAGATAGTGGGATTTTATGACATCGGATAGGGGCAAAAGGATTTAGATCATTCTACGGAGGGATACATGAAGAGAAAGACATCATTTTTTTCAAGTATTAAAGTAAAACTAATAGTCGCAATGGTTGCGGTCGCAGCAGTTCCGCTGATAGCGGCGACGACCATAAACTTTATTTCTTCGGCTAATAAGTCGATCATTACGGAAAAAGACAATCTGGACTGGCAGGCATGGTATATTCAAGCTTCTGTAAATAACCTCTTTTCGAGGACACAGATCGCTCTTGAGACCTTGGCATCATCAAAGAGTGTCATTGATTTTCTGCATGATGGAAAAGCGGGAGATGACGCAAAACGACAGATGCAGACCGTAAATGATGCATTTGGTGATGGTAATACGATCACTCTGTCTAATACTGAGGGAATGATGGTACTTAGGAGTGATGAAAGCAAACTTGTTGATATCCATGAAAGAGACTATTGGATCGGAGCATCTAAAGGAACCCCTACCTGTTCGGATGTTATGGTAAGTGCATCAACAAATGTCAGAAGCGTATGTTTTGCAGTTCCGGTATTTGAACCCGGTACTAAAACAGTAATAGGCGTACTGCATAGAAACTATGATCTGAATCAGATCCATCAGATTCTTGCAGAAGACGGCGGAGAAAATTTCTGTGTCGATAAAGAAGGAATTATGGCGGCACATTCACAGTATGAGATCGCAGCTACAGATGAACCGGTTGATTTTAGCAAGTCTCCGTACATGACCTCAGGTAAAGATAATGATGTGTATGAAAGCTTTGCATTTGGTCATAAATATGTAGCTTATGTAAAAGAACCGCTCACAGGTTTTACCATCGCGTCTGCAAAATCCTATGATTCCGTTGTTGCCTCAGCTAGGTTATCAGCGCTCACAATAACTGTACTCGGAATTATTTTGCTGTTCATTGGCGGTGTATTCTCATATTTACTTGCAGTAGGATTTGTAAAACCGATACTGGCTGTTGATGGATCGTTGGCGGAACTTGCGAATGGAAGATTCAGTAAGATCGATAAGTATACACAGAGAACAGATGAGTTTGGTCAGATAGTTAATAATACAAATGATGTTATTGATAAGCTTTCTTCGATAGTAGGGCATATTAAGGAGTCCTCTGCAACAGTGCATGAATCATCGGAGGAACTTTCAGATATGGCATCTCAGATTGCTGCAACGACAGAAACTGTGGCAACTGCTGTACAGCATATCGCAGGTGGAGCAGTACAGCAGGCTGATGATATTCAGTCGGCTGCAGAAAATACAAGCATGATCACTGAGGCAGTAGAAAGTGTTCAGGAATCTACAAAGGAAATGACTTCTCTTGCTGACCGTATGAAGAATGCGTCAAAGAATTCAAGTACATCCCTTGAAGCACTACAGGCAGCGAGCAGTGAGATGACAAATAAGATAGAGCTGATCTCTACAAAGATTTCTTCTACTCAGAATGCTGTTACAAATATCAATGAGAGAGTCGAAGGAATATCCGGCATTGCGGCTCAGACCAATCTTTTGTCACTAAATGCTTCTATAGAAGCTGCACGTGCAGGAGAAGCCGGACGAGGATTTGCAGTTGTTGCAGAGGAAATCCGACAGCTTGCGGATGATTCGGAAAGCCTTGCTTCTGAGATCAGGAAACTTATGGATGAGCTCCTAACAGAAGCTGACCACGCAGTAGATGCGGCAAGTCAGGTGAAGAGCGGAAATATCGAACAGCAGAAAGCTCTTGGTGAGACACTTAGTTCAGTAGAAGGAATGCTTGGTGATATTGAAGAAATGGTCATCAGTGTAGCAAAGATATCGGAAGAGGCAGATACCTGTGTTTCTGCAAATACTGAAGTAACAAATGCCATGTCCTCGCTTTCGGCTATTTCAGAAGAAAATGCGGCATCGACACAGACAACAGGTGCATCTGTTGAAGAATTGTCGGCAACAGTTACTACTCTGGCAGGCTCTGCAGCGCATCTAAAGGAAATAGCAGAGCAGCTTAATGATGAAATAATGTTCTTTAAGTAAACTGATATGAGAAACGCTCTTTACAAGGTAGGATAAAACGTTGTAAAGAGCGTTTTGTATGTTTTTAAGAGCACTACATGCTGTATTTGATTAAAGACACCACATCATTATATTGTGGTGATATAATTCCGACTCGAATAAAGATTGTGCTTATTTTGTGTTCATTGTAAAAAGTTATTTACGGAGGAAGTCATGAAAATAAAAGCATCATTTTTATCAAGTGTTAAAGTGAAGCTGATAATCGCTATGGTTGCAGTAGCCGCTGTGCCGCTGCTTATTGCTATAACCATTAATTATAATTCCTCTACAAGGAAAGCGAGAGAATCGGCAAAAGAAAGCCTTCAGTGGCAGGCCTGGTATCTGCAGGCTACGATACATAATCTATATTCCAAGACACAATCCGCTTTAGCAACTTTAGCGGCTTCTGACAGTATTGTAGACTTTTTGACAACAGGTGGATCAGCCGATAAGGCTAAGAGACAGATGCAGGCACTCAATGCTGATTTTAATGACGGAAACCAGGTTGTTCTCTCCAATATGGAAGGAATGATGGTACTTCGAAGCGATGACAAGGAGTGTGTTGATATCAGTAAGCGTGAATACTGGATCGGTGCTTCACAGGGTAAGGTCACTGTTTCCCCGGTTATCGTAAGTAATTCTACAAAGAAAAGAAGTATGAGTATCGCAGTTCCTGTGTATAAACCTGGAACACAAACAGTTATCGGAGTACTTCACAGAAGTTACGATATGAATCAGATTCATGAGATTCTGGCAGAGGATGGCGGTGAGTCATTCCTGGTTGACAAAAACGGTATTCTTGCAGCTCATTCACAGTATGAGATTTCAGGTGACGATGATCCGGTAGATTTCAGTAAATCACCGTATATGACGTCTGATAATGAAGAGGGCGTTTATGAAAGCTTTGCTGTTGGTCACACTTATGTAGCATATGCAAAGGAACCTATTACAGGAGCAACAGTGGCTATCGCTACACCTTATGATCAGGTAGTGGCAATGGCAAGATTATCTTCTTTGACAATTACTATCCTTGGAGTAATTCTTCTGATTCTTGGCGGTATATTTTCATATTTCCTGGCTGTCGGTTTTGTGAAGCCGATCATTGCAGTTGACTCATCTTTGTCTGCACTTGCAAATGGTGAGTTTAGCAGGATCGATAAATTTACAAATCGTACAGATGAGTTTGGTCAGATCGTAAATAATACGAATTCGGTTATTGATAAGCTTTCCGATATAGTTGGACATATCAAGGATACATCAGGTACGGTTAGCGAATCTTCTGAGGAATTATCAGATATGGCCGGACAGATCGCAGCTACTACAGATACAGTTGCGAATGCTATCCAGCAGATCGCAGGCGGCGCTATCCAGCAGGCGGAGGATATCCAGTCTGCGGCAGAAAGCACAAATACTATTACTGATGCGGTAGAAAGTGTTAAGTCATCGACGACAGAAATGACAGATCTTGCTGATCGTATGAAGAATGCGTCAGAGGCTTCAGGAACTTCACTCGCAGCGCTGCAGGCAGCAAGCAGTGAGATGACAAAGAAGATCGAGGAGATCTCCACAAAGATCGCATCTACACAGAATGCAGTAGCAAATATAAATGACCGTGTTGAGGGTATTTCCGGAATCGCGGCACAGACAAACCTTCTTTCTCTCAATGCTTCTATCGAGGCTGCACGTGCAGGTGACGCAGGACGCGGCTTTGCGGTAGTTGCAGAAGAAATCAGAAAGCTTGCTGATGATTCAGAAAGCCTTGCGTCAGAAATCCGCAGAGAAATGGATGAGCTTTTATCTGAGGCAGATCAGGCTGTTAAGGCAGCGGCTCAGGTAATGACAGGAAACGTAGAACAGCAGAAGGCTTTGGGTGAAACTCTTGATTCGGTAAGAGGAATGATCGGAGACATTGAGGAAACTGTCGCAAGCGTTGCGAAGATTTCCGGAGAAGCAGATACCTGCGTTTCTTCCAACTCGGTAGTGTCAAATGCCATGTCATCACTGTCTGCTATTTCTGAGGAAAATGCAGCATCTACAGAGACTACAGGTGCATCAGTAGAAGAGCTTTCTGCTACTGTAACAACACTGGCAGAATCCGCATCACACCTTAAGGATATTGCAGTTCAGCTGAATGAAGAGGTTCAGTTCTTCAAATAATAAAGTAAAAAACAAATGATAAAAGCTGCGAAATGAGGTAAGATTTCTCATTTCGCAGCTTTTTACGTTTAACTTATATGAGATTCTTTTTTATCTGTACGTTCCGGCAGATTTTCTGATCTTGCAATCGGTTATACCAAAGGTTTTTAGATAATAGTCCATGCTTTCGATCGTTGTGATGCACTTTGGTCCGATAACGAGTTCCTTTATTATCCGGTCGATACAGGAGGAAAAATCAAAGTCCACGTAGGACACCAGCTGATTATCCTTTACATAGTATGCAAAGTTAAAAAGGCGTGTATCAAAGGCGAGGGGGAGATTCTCCTTTGCCATCTGGTTTTTCAGTACAAAATAGCACATTCTGATCTCGCGTTCTTCATAGAAGAAAGGATTTTTCATGTACACGGAGTTCTGAAATAACGTCAGGAAAGCATTTTCAAAAGCATCCAGAAATTCGTCATTACATTCAAGAGCATCCTGTTCACAGGTAACAGGAGCCAGTAGTTTTTCCAGGTGATTAAAAAGCGAAGCAATGATCTTATCAACCTTTTTTCTTTGTGATTCTTCTGAATAGCTGATGTGATGGAGTGTTACTTGCTTACGTCCCTCAGGAGTTTTAACGGAACAGATCTTTTTCAGCATATCTGCATCAAAGCCTATAGATACACCTTTTCCATCATCAGCATATCCTCTCCACTGACTCAGTACATCGCCGCTGTCAGAAAAACACGTAACATAAAAGCGGTAGACTGAATAGCGGTCATTAAAAAATTCATCTGTAAAGAGACGTACGAATCCTTCAAATGTGATAGGAGAAATATAAGTTCTAAAATGTTCGCTGGAATTATTATAGTATTTTGCAAAAGCAGCATCGAGGTAACGTGTGATCCAGGCAATTTCTGCTGAATCATTTGAGTTCAGTATATTTGTCAGTCTGAGTGTCTTGTGTTTTAATATGGCATTTAGTGTTTCGAGACTGCAATAGTGATAGATCTGCATCCATCTGCCTCCTGCTATTATAGCTAAAAGGGTGCCGGCTGGATGTCGGCACCCTCTGTCAAAAAGAAAGGTGGTTATAGAAAGTAGCTATGGCTTGTCTAATTAATTTTGAAAACAGCCAGTGCATCTGCGATTTCAGATGCAGAGGATGAAACGGTGTTTGCTCCGCGGTCCACATCCTGACTGCTGTCTGCGATCTGGGCTGCACTTTCAGTAAGGCTCTCAACGGTTGCGAGTATCTCTTCGGAACTTGCTGACTGTTCTTCGGAGATTGCTGCGAGATTAGAAGCAATCTCATCAACGCTTCCCATCTTTTCGTCAATTCCCTTCATTGCATTGCCGACATCTTCAAGACCTGTAACCAGATTCGAGAAGGTCTGCTCAGCGGTTATGACAGCATTGTTGCTCTTTTCGATCGTAGCTACATTTGCCTTTGATTTATCAGAAAGATCTTTGATCTGTCTCGTAATATCGTTGATGATATCAGAGATCTTCTGGGTGGATGATGCACTGTCTGTAGCCAGTGTTGCAATCTCACTTGCGACTACTGCGAAACCACGTCCGGCTTCTCCGGCTCTTGCAGCTTCTATTGAAGCATTGAGAGACAGCAGATTGGTTTGATCAGCAATGGAACTGATCATTCCGATGATCTCATTTATCTTACCTGCGGATTCGCCGACCTCGATAACAGCTTTGTTCATGTCATCCATCGAAGTGCTGATGTCCTTCATGCTCTGCCCGACAGCACGCATATCTTTTTTACCTGCTTCTGCACTGGTGATAAGCTTTCCGGCTATTTCACCTGCATCATTGCTTTGGTTTGTAAGATCTGCAACTGCTCCTGCGAGAGAAGTTGCATCGGTTGCGATTTCGGTTACTGCGTTTGAGATACCTTCCATTGCATCTCTTATCTGGTTGACATTTTCGGACTGCTGTTTTGTTTCGCCGGTCATTGACTCTGCAATGCTCTTACTGTCTGCGGCTTCTGTTTGAAGTTGAGAAGCGATTACCTGAATGTTTTCAATAGCTTTACTGATCTTTTTAATAAAAACATTCATTTCGTTCTGGATGCGGCCGATCTCGTTGTTTTTTCCCTGAGGGATTTCTACTGTAAAGTCACCGGTTGCCAAAGTTGAAATATCATTTGACAGATTGAACATCGGAACCTTTATGACTTTATTTACTACTACAAGCATAACAACGGTGATGATCGCGAGGATAATGACCATTATTGAAAGAGCTATTACCCTAAATCTATTTACATTAGCAAGAATGTGTTTCTCAGGAACGGAAGAAATAAGGGTCCATGTGGTTCCGGGGATTGGAGCAGCTGAAACATAGTAGATATTCCCGTCAGAACCATGATTTTTTTCGACACCAGCTATTCCCTTTGAAAACAGAGCGTATAGTGTAGGATCCGCATCTGCAAAAGATGTTCCGATTTTTGACTCATCGCTGTACGCAATGAGGTAACCTGCGTCATCGGCGATAAAGGAATCACCTACACCGAGAGGTTTTATCTCGGCGGTCTTATTAAGAATATTTGTCATTGTGACATCGACGGCCATTACGCCCGGTTCCTGACCATTGAAATCAACCTTACGTGCATAGGTTACGCACCAGTCGTTAGTAAGAGAATCTCTATATGGAGAGAAGTTTGCAAAAGTATCGTTTTTTATACCTTCTTTGTACCAGTCGCGCTGTGTGGGCTTATAGCTTTCGTCGCGTGTCGATCCGTCAGCAAAAAGATAGGTATCATCCGGAAAACCTAAGTAGATACCGGAGTTATCGATTGGCTGATAGTTCACTGAAGGTTTGATATATTCCATTATCGCATCTTTGTCTTTGAATGGTAAATTTTCCAAAGTGTCTGCGTACTGTCCGAATTTTGCGGTCAGCATTTTGAAACTTGTTCCGAATTCGTCAGCGTTTTTTTCTGTTTCGGAAATCAGATTTTGTTTCGTAAGATCAAGTATTTGATTTTGGGCCTGACCGACCATCAAAAATATAATAAATACTATTCCAACAGTTATTATCGGCAATAAGATTGCCAGCAGGACAGTGCCGATGCTTCCTTGCTTTTTCTTTTTATCAGTTCCTTTCTTTGCCATTATTCAGCGCCTCCTTCATTGACTCTAAATGGGAAAAATGACACTCCCTCTGTTTCTGTCTTTTACTTTATATCGTCATATAAAGTATAGAATAAAGGGTTTTTATGAAAAAATGTATTATGTGCACATGTGATGAGTACTCCGTTTGAGTCTGAACTGGAACAGAAAAACAAAATTATTATTAAATATGTGTTAAAGGTGTTACAGTACAAAAAAATGTCGATATAATACAAGTGGGAACACTTTTATGCGGTATTATATCTGGCGATACAGTCAGATATAAATCGGTGTTTAAGGATGAGAGGAGCGGAAAATGGCTGGAAAAACCAATCCATACGCAGGAACACAGACTGAGAAAAATCTCGAAGCGGCATTTGCCGGAGAGTCTCAGGCTAGAAACAAGTACACCTATTTTGCTTCAAAGGCAAAGAAAGAAGGCTTTGAACAGATCGCGGCTTTATTCTTAAAGACGGCTGACAATGAGAAAGAGCATGCAAAGATGTGGTTCAAGGAATTGAACGGAATAGGCGATACGGCTGAAAATCTGGAAGCTGCAGCTGATGGTGAAAACTATGAATGGACAGATATGTACGAGGATTTTGCCAAGACAGCAGAAGCAGAGGGATTTAAGGAACTGGCGGCGAAATTCCGCATGGTTGCTGAGATAGAGAAACATCATGAGGAACGTTATCGTGCACTTCTTAAGAATGTTCAGACGGCTCAGGTTTTTGAGAAGAGTGAGGTAAAAGTTTGGGAATGCCGTAACTGTGGACATATCGTCGTTGGAACAAAGGCACCGGAAATCTGCCCGGTATGTGCTCATCCAAAGGCTTACTTTGAAGTACATGCAGAGAATTACTAATGTTACATATGGCTCATTTTTAGTAACTGATGATAATTTTTAGTCAATGGAGGAATCAGTATGCTGCAATTTTACAGATGTATGAAGTGTGGAAACTTTGTTGTGTTTGTAGATGAGAAGAAAGCATGTACACCGAAATGTTGCGGTGATGACATGACTGAGCTTAAGGGCAATACCTCAGATGGCGCAACCGAGAAGCATGTTCCTGTTGTCAGTGTTGATGGTGACAAGGTTACAGTAAAGGTTGGAAGTGTTGATCATCCAATGCTCGAAGAACACTTCATACAGTGGATAGTTTTAGAGACTACAAAGGGATTCCAGAAGAAGAACCTGAAGCCGGGAGAAAAGCCGGAAGCAACATTTGCACTTACAGATGGAGAAAAAGCCGTTGCAGCATATGAGTACTGCAATCTCCATGGTCTTTGGAAAGCGGAAATCTGAATTATCAAACAGCTATTAAAAACCTTATCGCGAGTGAAAAATCTTGCGATAAGGTTTTTTTTCTCTTTATAATAGTCATTGAAGGGTATGTTTTGTCCGCGTTGTTCTATTATGATCTTTTCGGAAGACTGGTTACTGTTCACTCGCTTCCAGCTCGCTCACGTAACGGATTTTGCCAATTAAATCGCCTCCGGCGATGGGCAAAATCCAATGGCTTTTCATCTTTCTTGGTCGTAAACAGCTAAAGCATACACTCTCACTAAGCTCACATTCGTTCGCTAAGTGTTCGTAGCATCCGCAGCGTAGTGCTCCGTTTACGTGTGAACTGTTACGAAGACTGCTCTTTGGGTTTTAAGAAAATATGGTTATCTGAGGTTTATACATGAAGTTTTACGTTGATTTTGATGATTGTCTGTGTGAGACAGGCAGGGCATTTTCTGTTATTGCAGAAAGACTTTTCGGAAAGGTAGTTCCGTATGAGGAGATTCGATTTTTTAATCTTCAGGATTCGTTTGAACTAGACGACGAAGATTATGCAAAGATGATGATAGAAGCGCATAGACCGGAAATCCTTTTATCGTACGAGGAGGCGCCGGGGGCATCTCGTGTCTTAAATGAATGGATAGATGAGGGTCATGAGGTATTTATCATAACAGGACGTCCTGCCGATTCCTATGAAGCATCCAGAAAATGGCTTGATGAGCATGGATTAGAAAGGGTTAAGCTTTATTGCCTCAATAAATACGGCAGAGAGTTTTTTCTAACAAAGAATCCGACTTTGTCGGATTCTTTGCGCAAGCGAGGGGATTTCAATCTCGAACTTGACGATTATTACAAGATGGAGTTTGACTACGCGATCGAAGATTCGCCAATGGCATTCAAGTTCTTTGATCACTTACCGGACCTAAAGGTCATGGTATACGATCGTCCCTGGAATCGGGAATGTGAGTTGCCAAGTAGCAACTATTCACGTTGTATAGATTGGAATCAGATTAAAGAACTGATCAGTAGAGATTAGATTGTAATCTTGTCTTAACGGTCAGAGACTAAATGGTTCTTGATCGTTGTATATTGCCAGCATTCACATGATCTACATTCATAAATTCATAAGAAATAATTAAGAGAGCTTTTCTACTAAATTAAAGATAGGAAAGCTCTTATTTTGTTATACTTTTGTCTTGGCTGTTTGAAAATTAATACATTTAAATACAGGGGACAGAATACATGGAAATTGATATAGAAGGAGCCGTGAGAAAGTACGGAGACATGGTTTTGCGGCTCGCGTATGTAAATACGAAAAATATGACGGAAGCAGAAGATATTTTTCAGGAAGTTTTTTTGAAACTTTTTCGCTATCAAAACAGTATTGATTGTGAAGAGCACTTAAAGTCATGGCTAATAAGAGTGACGATCAATCAATGTCATGATTACACCGCATCGCCCTGGCACAAATTAACAAGGGCATTTGGTGAATCTGAGGAAGTGAGGGATGTTCAGGCGGAAAAAGAATTTGAAGAAGACGGATCTGAATCGTATGTTACAAAAGCGGTCATGCACCTGCCATTGAAATACAGGCAGGTGGTGCATCTTTTCTATTATGAAGAATATTCTATTAAAGAAATATCGGAAATGCTCAGAGAAAATGAGGCTACGATAAAAACAAAACTCCGACGGGGAAGAAAGATGTTAGAGGAACGTCTGGAAGGGAGGATAGCAAGATGATGAATGAATATAAAGATGACATAAATAAAATACATGCTTCAGAAGAACTTATAAATAAAACACTGAAAAAGATCGAACAGGAAAAGAGAAATCCTAAGAAACCGGAAAAGACAGGTAAGGCAAAGATCATTAGATTTGTAGCACCGGTCATAGCTGCAGCAGCGGCAGTATTTATCTTTACAAATATAAATATGATGGATAGCAGTAACCTTAATGTAAATAATGTTGACCAGATACAGGTCAGAACAACAGACATGTCGGGACTGTTTTCGCCCGTAGATGAAGAATCAGAGACCATGACGGAAGAGGAATTTAACAAATATGTAGGATTTGACTGTACAAAACTTTTCACGTCGGCAGATTTTGACAAGTCAGTCATATCGGGAGAAAAAGGCACTTTTTATTACGAGAACGGAGATACTGTGATCGTAATGAGACTATCAAAGTCGGAAGATCTCGTGCCGGAAGACATGAAAGAACTAAAAACAAGTGACGTTAGTGATCACGAAGTGGTTATTGCAAAAGATGATATGAATTACCATGTATCGGGCGAGGTAAAGGGAGTGAAATTTTTCATGACTACAAACTGTAGTGACACAAAGGAATTAACAAGATTTTTGAGGGAACTATACAGGGTAGTTAAGGGATAAACAAAATTAATTTCAAAAAATTTGAAAAAAATGAAACCTTTTAAGTCCCAAATCAGTATTAAGGGCAGAAGGGAACAAAATCCTTAATAAAACAAAAAAATATGGGGACAATGAAAGGAGCATAAAAAGATGAAAAGAAGGATAGTAATAGCGGCACTTGCGGCATCGATGGTTTTCTCGATGACAGGATGCGGAGCGCTCAGAGCAGCCTATATGATCGGTTCAGCGATTCATGAATCATCAAAAGAGAGTGATGCCGGATTGAAGAGTGATAAAAAGGAAAAATGGGAAAATGACTCTCACGGAAAAGCAGACAAGGTAAAAGAAACACTGATGGTTTACATGGTAGGCTCGGATCTTGAGTCTCAGATAGGTGCAGCAACCCACGACCTTCAGGAAATGGCGATAAGCGGATATGATCCGGATGAGATGAATGTTGTTGTATGTGCCGGAGGCGCAAATAAGTGGTGGAACACCTCTGTAGACGGAGACGGTCTTTCAATGTACATCATGGAAGATGAGGATATTAAACCGGTCTATGATTTTGAAAATGACAATATGGCTGATTCCGATACGCTTCAGGTATTTATAAACGAAGCAAAGGCAGAATATCCTGCAGACAACTATTCGTTGCTTTTGTGGAATCACGGAGGCGGAGCAGTTATGGGTTACGGAGTTGATGAGACTCATGACAATCAGATGCTTTCAGTGTCACAGCTTGGAGATGCGATAAATAGTTCTGATGTGTGCGATGACGGCAAGTTTGAGTGGATTGGATTTGATGCCTGCATGATGGGAATGGTTGAAGTCGCAAACGAGCTGAAAGACAGTGCGAATTACATGATCGCATCCGAGGAAGTCGAAGCTCAGGACGGTTGGGATTACAGCGCACTGGGAGAGATTACCGATAAGGACGCATTTGCGGGAGATGAAGCAGGAGAAATCATCACAGAGGCATTTGGCAGATACTATGATGACAATTATAAGTATGTGCCGGATTACACACTTGCCTGCATAGATATGTCAAAGGTTTCTGATGTGACCGATGCGATAACCGATTTTGCAAAGAAGGCAGATGGAGCACTTGGGAACGGCGATTATTCAAAGATCGCAAGGGCAAGAGATAATGCAAAAGCATTTGGAAATTCTGCAAACGCAAGTATGTTTGACTATATCGATCTCGGAAGTTTTTCACGACAGATCGAGGATATTTATCCGGATGAAGCGGAAGCTATAGAGGATGCACTCGATGAATGTGTGGTCCATAACGTAACGAATATCAAGAGATCAAGTGGCATCTCTGTCTATTTCCCGTATGACAACGTGGAATCCATGGACAAGATGGTAAAGTCCTATGATGAAGAAAAGTATAACGAAGATTATCTGTCATTTATCCATAACTTTACTACGAGACTTCGCGGTGACAGTCTCACAGACTGGAATGTTGCGAAGTCCGAACCTGTAAAAGCACAGGACAGCGATACAGGCTATTCTGTTCAGCTTTCTGAAAAAGAAACAGAGAATTTCTCAAAGGCCTACACATCTGTCTGGGAAAAAGATCCGGATGATGAAAAAGGTGAGAGCTATATGTTCTGGCTTGATAGTTCAAATACGACACTTGATAAAGACGGAAAACTGAGCACTGATTTTGACGGACGTATTTTCTTTTTAACCGATGGCAGCGGCAAGAAAACTCCTATCTATGCGACGCAGATAGAATCTACTGAGGACTATTCCGAGTATGTGACTATCGTTATGAAGGGGGATCTCGATGATCCGGATATTCATAATGTGGATGTTCATATCAGAGTAGATAAAGATCATCCTAATGGCGTGATCACAGGAATATACAGAAGCATGAAAGGTGGAGATCTGAGCTATCCTGACAAAAAAGTAGAGGAATTAAAAGAAGGAGATTTTATCACCATTTCACGATTTGCCCGAAAGATAAAGTTTGACGATAACGGAAAGGTTCAACCTTTTGATACCTGGGAAACTTCGTCATTCATAAGCGACCAGTTTGAGATAAAGGGAGATCTGGGTGTCAGCTTTGAAAAGCCGGAAGAAAGCCATGATTATCTCGGACTCTTTAATATCCGCGATACTCAGGGAAAGAGTCATTATACAAACTATATAGATATCCATGTGGACTAAAAATTTCTTTTTTGAAAAAAATTTGATAATTTTCAAAAGTTTTGAAACTTTTTTTGAATCTGAGGAGTATTAAGGGTAAGAAACAAAAAATAATCATAAAAAACAGTTATTTTGGAGGAGATTAAAATGATCAAGAGAAGCCTTTTAACAGTAGCACTTACACTTATCGTAGCAATGAGTTCAACAGCATGCTCCGGCATTTCAAGTCAGGCAGCCAAGGCAGAAGATTTTAAGAGCCTTTTTGATGTTGATTCATCTGATGATGACAGAAAAGCGAAGGATGATGATGACGATCGAGAGGATGACGATAAAAAAGATCGTGATGATGACGAGGAAGAAGAGGAGAAGGAAGATAAAGAAGATAAGGACGATAAGGAAGACAAAGATGACAAGGAGGATAAAGACGATAAAGACAATAAAGATGACGAGGAAGACGATGAGGATTCATCAGGCTTAAGCGAAAAAGAGATAAAGAAAAAGCTCGGTGATAGCGTCGACACTTGCAAAGTAGGTATAGAGGATGCCGTTTATGAGCTTCCGGCAAAGGTTTCTGAGTTTGAAAAGAACGGTTGGGAGATTGACGAGGCAAATTCCAATGAGTTCCTGGACGCAGAGAGACTTGGACATCTGATCCTGCAGAAAGGTTCAAAGTATCTGTATCTCGGTGTAGAGAATTTTGATGATTATACCATTGAGGCAGCGGATGCAGCGGTAACAAGTATAGCTGTTCAGGATGATTTTGGTACAGAGATGTATCTTGCAGGCGGACTCAAGAGTTCTATGAAACATGACGAGATCAAGGATACCGTAGAAGACCTTGATGATGTATTTGAATATGACGAGGATTCATATTACAACAAGTTCACCTTTAAGGGAAAAGAAAGCCAGATTTTTATTGAGACCTTTACTAAAAACGATAAGATCCACACAATGGAGCTTTACGCTAATATCACAGATAAAAGTGATTATGAGGGTGCTCCGAAGGCAGATATAGACACAGATGAAGATGCGGATGCAGATGTAGATTATTCCGCACCGAGTAAGATCTCAGGAGTTTCTGATTTTGAGACAGATGGCAATGTATATTCTCTCGGTGCACCTGTAAGCGCGTTCCTTGAAAATGGATGGGAGCTTGAGGAAGGTGTAAATACAGATAATCAGATAAGCGCAGGAAAATCAGGCGGTGCGATCCTCGTAAAGGATGATATGAGAGTGCAGCTTCATGTTAATAACGAAGGTAACAGCACGATAAGCGTTAAAAATGCTACTGTGGAGTCGTTTAGAACAGTAGACAATGGCGATTTTGAGATCATCGGAGGCGTTAAGGACGGGGATAAGGTTTCTGATGTTAAGGATGCTCTCGATGAACAGGGAATAGATTATGATGAAGAGGATAACTATGTAAGTTTCCGTGAAGATGGGGTTTATGTGTTTATTGCGCTTAAAGACGGCAAAACAACAAATGTTACCATTGATGCAAATTAAAAATATAGCATAACAATACAACTGTCATCTATTACGGGTGTTAAAGAACGTCCGTAATAGATGATTTTTTTATGCCGCTTTTTTCATAATCTGTTATCATGTCATTATGTCTGATTTAAGAAAATACGAAAAATTTTATGCATTCATCACTTCCGGTATCAGGAAGCATCCATCGGGGCGTGCGGTCATAAATATCCTTGATAAATTTTTTACACGGATCATTTTTATTATATATCCGCTGCTCATTTTATATGTTTTTTTGCAACCGTTATATAATGGAGATGGAATTGTAACGGGTGTGATGAAAATACTCCCGATAATTCTTATTCCCGGAGTAAGCTTCCTCATATTGAGTACTGTTCGTTACTGTATCAGTAGGAAGCGGCCATATGAAGAATATGACCTTGATCCGTTGATCCACAAAGATAAGAAAGGACGATCAATGCCGAGCCGACATGTCTTTTCGTCAGCGGTGATTTCGATGTGCGCGCTTTATATTTGTGTCCCTTTGGGGATTTTTTGCCTGCTTATAACTATCGGAGCTGCTTTCATCAGAGTATTGGGTGGGGTACATTATCCCAGTGACGTTATAGTTGGTTTTGCAGTGGGCATTATTTCTGGATGTTTACTGTATATCATCATTTGACATAGAATAAAGAGTATTTTAAACTTTGATTGTATAATTAAAGAAACAATAGTGATTACAGTTTGTAAGTAAACGTAACATTTATTGCGGAGTTTGCAATCAAGAACGCTGAATAGTGATCAATAGTGGCTAGAGGAGCATGTAGAGAGTGGCAAAGATAAAAGTTGGAACAACTCTTGAAATCGAGGGGTTAAAGTGTCAGGTAATTGGCTTTATAGTATATAGAAATCCAAAAGATGGCAATAAAAAATGGACAGAGTATCGGCTGAAAACTAAAAAAGGCGAAAAATGGTTTAGTGCAGATGACATCTACAGAGAGTATTCGATATCGGCACCTTCAAGGATAAAAAGTAATCGCATAGGCCCGGAATGGCACAAAGTAGATGAGGGAACACAGGTAGTAGTCCGGGCTGAAGGTGATGTGGATGTTGATCCGGGTGAAAGCGCAGAGTTTGCAGAATTTGAAGACAGTACAGAAGAAAAAACGCTTTCTCTGGAAATTTGGTCCGATGGTACGGAGGTATCGGAAGGGCATTATATTGAACCGAAGGATATACGTGTAACAGGCTATGAGAAAATCAAGTCAAAAGAGGGCCCCTCAGGTATTTGGGCGATATCTATCTGGGCGGCGTTTATTTTTATAGGTGTGTTGGGTGAGATCCTGTCAGGTATGCCGTCTAATAAGAAAATAGCTTCATATCTGTCAAAAAGCACTGAGTATGAATATGTCACATCAATTACCGGAAGCGAGAAACAAAAGGCGGATGTTTACGAATATAAAGGTACCGGAGCATTAACAGAAGATGTAGCGAAGAATATAATAGACGGTGTTGAAGGAAATACCCAGATGATAACCGAGAGCTCGGATGATTCCTCGATCACCATACAGACCAAAAAGGAGTACTGCCTCGTATATGTGCCTGAAGAAAGGGACATAGATGGTGATGGGATAGATGATGTTTTGGTCCAGATTTCAAATAGAAAGTATAATTATACTTCAGATAACACTCCGTACCATGCAAGCCATATAACATCGAGCTGGTACAGAAGCTCTTATTACAGCGGAGCATTTTCACAGGATTCGTCAACGTGGAAACATACTCCGTCAGCATATGAAATGTACAGTGGACCGACAGTACACGATATGGGAAACGGTTATCTGGATACCTATTCCGGCAGTGTGCGTCAGGCAAGTATAGATGCCAGACAGTCAGATTCCGGCGGTATAAGCAGCGGAAAATAAGAGGAGATAAATGCCAAGTTACAGAGTAGAAGCATTATGGGACTGCCCGTTTTGCGGGATAAAGGGAAACAAGGGCAGATATATGCACTGCCCGCATTGTGGAAGTCCGAGAGGTGAAGATATCAGATTTTATCCTCCACAGGATCTTAGTATCAATAATGCGGTGGATGAATCCAGGCATCACATAACAAATGCGCCGGACTGGCTCTGCGCATATTGCGGAGCTTATAATAGTTCGGATGCGCTTTTTTGCCCAAATTGTGGGGCGGAGAAAACTGTTTCGGAAAAAAATTATGCTGATTTTAACCCGACCGAAAGAGATTGATAAATTAGGAGATTTGAAATGTTTAGTAAAAAATTTGAACCATTTGAGAAAAAGGTATGGTTATCGACTCCTACAATGCACGGAGATGAAATAAAGTACGTTCAGGAAGCGTACGAAACAAACTGGATGTCGACCGTAGGTGCAAATCTCAATGAACTTGAACGACTTGTAGCAGAGAAAGTCGGTTGTAAATATGCAGTAGCCCTCTCAGCAGGAACAGCATCACTTCATCTGGCGACCAGACTCGCTGGAGAAAAGCTTTATGGAACTCATCCTGCAAATGTCGGAAGTCTTCAGGGACACAAGGTTTTTTGCTCAGATATGACCTTTGATGCAACGATCAATCCTGTTGCATATGAGGGTGGAGAAGCGGTATTTATCGATACAGAGTACGATACCTGGAATATGGACCCGGTAGCTCTTGAACGTGCTTTTGAAACATATCCGGATGTAAGACTTATAATAATCGCACATCTCTATGGAACACCCGGAAAGATTGATGAGATACGCAGAATCGCTGAAAAGCATAACGCGCTCATAGTTGAGGATGCCGCAGAATCTTTTGGTGCAGAGTATAAGGGAAAGCAGACCGGCGATTTTGGAGATTATAACGCTATATCCTTTAATGGAAATAAGATCATCACCGGTTCATCAGGCGGCATGTTCTTAACAGATTCAAAAGAAGACGCAGATCAGGTACGCAAGTGGTCCACACAGTCCAGAGAAAATGCCCCTTGGTATCAGCATGAAGAAATAGGCTACAATTATAGAATGAGCAATGTTATCGCGGGCGTTATCCGTGGTCAGATGCCTTATCTTGAAGAACATATTGCTCAGAAAAAAGCTGTTTATGAGCGGTATAAAGAAGGATTAAAGGGTCTCCCTGTAAAGATGAATCCGTTTGATGAGGAGAACAGCATACCGAATTATTGGCTGAGCTGTATGATCATCGATCCGGATGCTATGTGTAAGCAGGTTAGAGGAGAGTCAGAGCCTCTCTTTATCCCGGAACACGGAAAGAGCTGTCCTACAGAAATACTGGAAGCTATTGCATCTATAAATGCAGAGGGTAGACCGATATGGAAGCCTATGCATGCACAGCCGGTATATCGTATGAATGCGTTCTTTACAAGAGAGGGAAGCGGCAGGGCGAAAACCAATGCCTATATCGCAGGGGGCGCAGTCGGTGCGGATGGAAAGCCTCTTGATGTAGGTATGGATATATTCCACAGAGGTCTGTGTCTTCCGAGTGATAATAAGATGACACCGGAAGAACAGGACAAGATAATAGAAGTCATCAGAGCATGTTTTGATTGACAAAATAATATGATGGCAGGATCAAAAGTAAAAAGATCGGGCAGAAATCGCTTTCTGTCCGATCTTTTTACATATGCATTAGTTGCCATGCGTGCGGATATCAGATATCTACTTTTTTGTTACCGCCAAGGAAATAAGGTAGATCTTTACCATCTTTGATCCACTGGTAATACTCAGCAGTAGCAGCGAATATTACGTCACCTGCGGAATTAAGAGCAGTTTCTACGGAATCCTGTACCACACCGATGATAAATCCGACAGCAACTACCTGCATGGCTACGTCATTGGTGATGCCGAAAAGTGAACATGCCATAGGAATCAGGAGAAGTGATCCACCTGCAACGCCTGATGCACCGCATGCAGCCAGAGTAGCGAGTACTGACAGTATCAGTGCAGAAGGGAAGTCGACTGTCACACCAACTGTATGGGCAGCGGCAAGTGTCATAACAGCGATAGTGATAGCTGCTCCATCCATGTTTATAGTAGCTCCGAGAGGGATAGATACGGAATAAACATCCTGATCAAGTCCCAGCCTCTTACATGTATTCATATTTACTGGGATATTAGCAGCAGAGCTTCTGGTGAAGAAGGCTGTGAGACCGCTGGTTTTAACGCATCTCCAGATAAGCGGATACGGGTTTCTTCTGAGTACCACAAAAACTACAATTGGATTGACTACAAAAGCCACAAAGAGCATACATCCTACAAGGACTCCAAGGAGTTTTCCGTAATCAGTAAAAATAGAAAGACCGTTTGTTGAAACATTCTCAAAAACAAGTCCCATGATTCCGAAGGGTGCAAGGTTAATGATCCAGCGAACACACTGAGAAACAGCCTCGGCAGCGTTCAGAAGAACAGCCTTTGTCGCATCGTGAGCAACCTTGTTAAGTGCGATTCCTGTAAGGATTGCCCAGAAAAGGATGCCTATATAGTTAGCATTTACAAGAGATGCTACCGGATTGGAAACAGCATTGGTAAGGAGATTACCAAGTACCTCTCCGATACCGGTTGGAATAGTGTCGGAAGTTGCCTTATCTTTCAGGATAATAGTTGTAGGGAAAATAAAGCTTGCAAAAACAGCGATAAAAGATGCAAGCAGAGTGGTGGTAAGGTAAAGACCGATAACCAGACCAAAGCGCTTATCTAATTTACCTGAACCGTGAGTCAGTGCAGATGTGATAAGAACAAATACGAGAACAGGAGCAACACCCTTAAGTGCACCAACAAATACACTTCCTAATATAGATATGCCTGTAGCACTGGGACAAGCCAGAGCCAGGATCACGCCAAGGATCAGACCGCAGAGAATCCTGACGATCAGGCTGACGTTGTTATAAGCGTTGCCGATAGATTTTAATAAGTTCATGAATTATACCTCTTTCATAGTGAGTAGTGTTTAATCTTACAAGGATATCCCTAAAGAAAAGAAAGTACACAAACATAGAAAATTTTGTACTAATTATATAACACGTTAATACGTTGAAGCAATATAATAGATCAATAAATCTTAAAAAAGTATAAATATTTTTGTAAAATAAAAAATCTGTCGTCGGAATTATGAACCGACGACAGGTTTTGTTATAGTAATCTTTATTTACGATTAAGTGTTATAGATTATTTCAGATCGCTGAAAAGATCTGAGTTGTAAACACCCTCAGAGATAAGCTTCTTGAAGGATTTCTGTACAACCGGACGATCCTCCTGATATGTCATACCAAACCATTTATCGGATGTTTCAAGCACTTTAACAGTTGCCTTCTTCTCAGTGAGAAGATCACCGATGAAGATAGGAATTAGGTACTCAGCCTTCTGAGGATTGCCGTTGCCTGCCTTTACGCCTGCAAGGAAATCAACAAATCCCTTCTCAAGAGTATCCATAAACTCAGGTGTAAGTCCCCACATATTCATGGAAACATGAGAATTTACATCGATCTTCTGACCATTTGTCTCTGCTCCGTCAGCAGTTTTTACGATGTCAGATGTCTCATTAACTGTGATGAGGTAATTGTTGTCATCAACTTCGCAGACACCTCTTGTAACACCGCCGTTCTCGCTGAGAGTATTCTTGAGGAAGAATCCTGCCATGCAGAAATCAGCAGGGCGGGAAGAATCGTAATTCTCAACGAGCCAGTCATGGATAACCTTGAAAGCTTTCTTTCCATAGTAGTCATCTGCATTAAGAACGCAGAAAGGCTCGTGGATCATTCCTCTGCAAGCAAGGATAGCCTGACCTGTTCCCCAAGGCTTTGTACGTCCTTCCGGAACTTCATATCCGTCCGGCAGATCGTCAAGACTCTGGAAAACATATTCAACTTCAACATTTGCGTCCTTGCAAACCTTTTCGATACGGTCGCCAATAATCTCGCGGAAATCCTTTTCGATATCCTTACGGATGATAAAGATGATCTTATTAAAACCGGCCTCGATGGCATCATGAATGGAATAGTCCATGATGATCTCGCCGTTCGGTCCTACCGGAGAAAGCTGCTTGATTCCTTCGCCAAAACGAGATCCGATACCGGCTGCCATGATTACTAAACTTGTTTTCATACTTATTGCTCCCTTTGAAATTTCTCTATATTGCACTAGATATTATACACTATCTTTTATTAATTTAAACCATTCGTTTTCTTGGGAAATCAATTGAAATTAATCTTTACTATAAAAAACGATATAATATGTCACATTTGTCATCTTGTACGGTACAATCCGCAGTGTTAGAATTGCACTATTCGCGGGCAATATTTTGCACGACATATAGGAGGTATTTTGATGGCAAAGTGGCTTAAGGATGCGGTGTTTTATGAAATATACCCACAGTCGTTTAATGATACAAATGGAGACGGAATAGGTGATATTAATGGTATCACAGAGAAGCTTGATTACATAAAAGAGCTTGGCTGTAATGCTCTTTGGCTTAATCCATGTTTTGATTCCCCATTTAGAGACGCGGGTTATGATGTAAGGGACTATAAGAAGGTTGCATCCAGATATGGAACAAATGAAGATCTTTTCCGTCTTTTTGAGGAAGCGCATAAGAGAGGCATGCATGTGTTCCTGGATCTCGTAGCTGGACATACTTCTGAGGAACATGAGTGGTTTAGAAAGAGCCAGATGCAGGAGAAGAATGAGTATTCTGACAGATTTATATGGACAGAATTTTGCTTCGAAGGTATGCAGAAGAGTTCATATAATTTTGTTGCCGGTGAAAGTGAGCGTTCCGGAGCTTATGTCGTAAATTTCTATAAATGTCAGCCGGCGCTAAATTATGGATTCCTTAATCCTGAGGCAGACTGGCAGAAATCCATTAATGATCCTGCATCGATTGCTACTCGTGAAGCGATGAAGGACGTCATGAGATACTGGATGGATCATGGATGTGATGGATTCCGTGTTGATATGGCAGCATCTCTTGTTAAGAATGATGATGAGAAAAAGACCGGCACATCAGAAGTATGGCATGATATCAGAAAGATGTTCGATACTGAGTATCCGGAATGTGCGCTTCTTTCAGAGTGGAGTGATCCGAAGATATCTATTAAAGCCGGTTTTCATATGGATTTCCTTTTGAATGATGCAGGAAGCGGATACAGTACACTCGTGCGAGATTATGCTAATTGCAATGGTGGTTTTCAGAAAGTTCATGGTGGTGATGGATTTAATGGAAATGGCAGACCGTTACCGAAGCTCGAAGATCACAGTTTCTTTAAGAAGGACGCGGGCGGAGATATAAATCGTTTCCTTGATTCATACCTTGATATGTATAAGTACACAAAGGATGGTGGGTATATCAGCATCATTAGTTGCAATCATGATACTGTTCGTCCTTCATATACACTTGATAAGAGGGAACTCGAGCTTTTTTATGTATTTCTCTTTACAATGCCCGGAATCCCGTTCCTTTACTATGGTGATGAGATAGCTATGCGTTATCAGAACATCCCATCAAAAGAAGGCGGATATTATCGTACAGGAAGCAGAACTCCCATGCAGTGGAGTAACGGAAAAAATCTTGGATTCTCCGATGCAGATGAATCATTGCTCTATCTTCCGGTGGACCACGCTGCAGATGCACCTACAGTAGAAAGCGCTGCTGCGGATCCGGATTCTGTCTATTCAGAGATTCGAGAGCTTTTGTCTCTGAGAAACAGTATAGAAGACCTCAAGGCAGAGCCAAATCTTGAGGTGCTTTATGCAGAGGGACCTGTATTTGTATTTAGAAGAGGCAGTGTTGTAACCGGTATCAATACCTCAGGTAAAGAGGTTTCGGTGAAAGTTAATCTAAATGCATCCGGAGCAGAAAAGCTGTTTGAGATTGGAAAAGCAGATCTTGGTGACGGAGAGATAAAAATCGGTGCACAGAGTGCTGTAGTATTCCGCTGAATCATTCTCTGTGGATAGAAGTATTCAGAAAAAACCGAAGTACAACAGTTACATAAAATGATTTATCAGTTTAAGGAACTTTATTTATTATGAGTGAAAATAAAAACTCCGTATGGAGAACGGAAGTCCATTTTGCGCCGAAATATGGATGGCTGAATGACCCCAATGGACTTATTAAACTAGATGATGAATATCATATGTTTTTTCAGTACTATCCTGAGGGAACCAGCTGGGGACCAATGCATTGGGGACATGCCAGATCTAAAGATCTTATATACTGGGAAGAACTTCCGATAGCACTTTATCCGGATGACATGGGCTACATTTTTTCTGGAAGCTGTTTCCTTGATAAGGAGAATATAAGTGGTTTTGGAGCAGACGGAAAAGCTCCTGTACTTGCATTTTACACTTCCAATGAAGCGGAAACTCATCAGGAACAGCAGTGTGTAGCATACAGTACGGATATGGTTGATTTTACGAAGTATGATGGAAATCCCATAATTCCCGGCCCTGAGCATAGCAACAGGAGAGATCCGGAAGTGATCCGTAATGATGTGATAGGCGGTTATACAATGATCCTTACAGAGGAGGAATGTATTGCTTTCTATCATTCAGATGATCTTATCCACTGGGAGAGAAGCGGTTCCTTTGTTCCCGGAGAAAATGGTTTATCAGGAATCTGTGAGTGTCCATGCCTCTTCCGTGCTGAAACAGAAGAAGGCGAAAAATGGGTGCTGATGATAAGCATGATACTCACGGATGAAGAAAAGGAGAAAACGCTTTCTGTATACAACAAGAGTGGCTATGTGATGCAGTATTACATAGGAGATTTCGATGGAAAGACATTTCATGATACAGAAAAGGCGGATGTGCCGCTTCTGGTAGATTATGGAACAGATTTTTATGCCGGTGTTGTTTTCTCAAATATAGATTATCCACTTTCGATAGGTTGGATCGGAAACTGGGAGTATTCTGCGGATATTCCTACGTCAAGAGAAGATTTTCGCGGAATGATGTCACTTCCGAGAAAACTCGGACTTAAAAAAACTCCGGCAGGATATAGACTTCAGAGCAGTATGCTTATTGATAACATTGGTTTTGAATGTACCAAAACCATAGATAACAGAAGTATTCATACTGAAGAGGGCATGTTTATAGTAAAGGCGAAAGCGGACAGTGGCTCTGAGATCATGGTCGGTAATGATGTACATGCTATTTCTGTAAAGATCACGGATACAGAATATATAGTTGATCGTAGTAATGCCGGAAAGAAAGATTTTAACGAAAAATATGCAGAAGAGCGATGCAGTGTGTTCAGGATTCCGAGACAGACGGATTCAAATGAGCTCACACTTATTTGGGATCACGCTGTTCTCGAAATAGAGGCTGATAATGGACTCACACCTGTTACATTATTTGCTTTCCCTGAGAAAAACTATGACAGAGTAGAATTAAAAGGAAACGTAACAGCAGAAATTTTTAGTTGATATAAAAAAGCGGCAAGCAGATCTGAATAATCTGTTTGCCGCTTTTTTTACTTTATTTTGTAGCTGAAGTTATCTATCAGTCGTGTTTTACCGATATAGACAGCCATTGCTACGAGAACATCCTTCTCTATCTTTTCAACCGGTTGCATATCAAGAGCATCTACAACGGACACATAATCAATTTTTGCGAGAGGTTCTGCATTGATGATATCTTTCATAGAATCCAGCACAACTGAACTGTCGCAGCCGGCAGAGATAACTTCCTGTCCTTTTTTCACTGCACGTGAGAGACAGAGAGCAGCCTTGCGTTCCTCGGCTGACAGATAAGTATTACGAGAGGATTTTGCAAGACCATCTTCTTCACGGATGATAGGACAGCCGACGATCTCGATGTCAAAGTTAAGATCGAGAACCATCTTGCGGATGATAGCGAGCTGCTGTGCGTCTTTTTCACCGAAGTATGCGCGGTCAGGAGTTACGATATTAAATAACTTTGATACTACAGTACAGACACCACGGAAATGGATTGGACGTGTAACACCACAAAGGGTCTCAGACAGAGTATCTATAGTTACGTAGGTATGCTGATCGTGATACATCTCAGATGGATCGGGATGGAATACGAGATCGGCCCCCATTTCCTCACAGAGCTTGCAGTCTCTGTCAAAATCGCGAGGATATGATTCCAGATCCTCATTAGGACCAAACTGTGTAGGATTTACGAAATCAGAGACAACAACTCTGTCGTTCTCTTCGTGTGCACGTTTGATGAGGCTTGCGTGTCCTTCGTGTAAAAAACCCATTGTGGGAACAAGTCCTACAGAAAGACCGGACGCACGCCACTCTTTTACGATGGCTCTGACTTCTTTTATTGTATTTGCAGTCTTCATTTTCTCTTTGCTCCTTATGCCTGCAGCCAATTATTATGTTGTACCGCGGCTTAATAGATTTTAATGAAGATAGTGAACCTGCATTGTGCAAAATTATTTCATGGATTATTGCATGTCGCTTAAGAGACCATGCTTTTCATATGTGGTGATACGGCTGATATGATTCTTTTCATCTACGAAAACTACCTGAGGTCTGTGATTTTCAGCTTCTTCAGGTGTCATTGATGCGTAAGACATGATTATGATCTTATCACCTGTGCTAACACATCTTGCTGCGGCTCCATTCAGGCAGATAACTCCGCTTCCCTGTTCTCCTGCGATCACGTATGTCTCAAATCTGCTGCCGTTATCTACGTCAGCAATATGAACCTTCTCGTATTCGCGGATGCCGGAAGCCTGCATGAGCTCTTCATCAATTGTGATACTGCCAACGTAATCAAGAGCTGCCTGTGTAACGGTTGCACGGTGGATTTTTCCTTTAAGCATTTCTAACGTCATTTCTTTGCCTCCTTTCATCGAGTGTTACCCGTCTTCTCAAAAAACAGACTGGGTACAGTCCTATTAAGCAAAATGAAATAACTGTGCTGTTTTTGCAGAGTACAGTTTTTTCGGTCAGAAGAGACCGGAAAAATACTATCTCCACGGCAAGTATAACGTGTGTTTAATTTTTGTCAAGAGAAAATGACTGTTATTGTACTAAAAAAGGAACTAAAAAGAGGCCGCGTTATGCGGCCCCTAATGAAAATTGTCAGTTGTAGTTATTTGTTTTAACGCTGTTTAACGTGCAGAAAAAGATAAAGCCGAGAAACAGAAATGCGATGCACATCCAGAAAGCCAAAACCTTGAACCCCATCGGAGAGAACATATCATAATAACCTTTTAGGTAGATTATGATAATGATCACAGGAAGTACATAAGACATATAGGATTTAAGACTTTTGGGGAATTTCATTCCGTGTCCGGCATCTGCCTCCTGTATAAAGTTGTTCCAGCCCCATCCGTTTTTCTTTGTACAGAAAAGAAGGAAAGCCAGGCTTCCGAGTGGAAGCAGATTATTTGATACGATAAAGTCCTCAAGATCTAAAACTGCCGATCCGGCACCCAGAGGCTCAAAGTTGCTCCAAATGTTATATCCGAGAACGCAGGGTATGCTCAAAATGATCACGAGAACCGCACTGATGATGACACTTTTTCTGCGGCTCCATTTGAATAGATCCATATCAAAAGCAATTATATTTTCAAATACAGCAACAACTGTAGAAAGCGCTGCGAAGGACAGGAAACAGAAGAACAGCGCACCCCATATCCTTCCGCCGGGCATCTGTGTAAACAGATTGGGAATGGTCAGGAAGATAAGGCTGGGTCCTGCATCAGGCTCTATACCATAAGCGAAACATGCCGGAATGATGATAAAACCTGCCATAAGTGCAACACAGGTGTCAAGAATTGTGACGGTCGTTGCTTCTCCGGCAAGGCTTCTGTCTTTGTCCAGATATGAACCAAATATGAGCATGGCTCCGATACCTATTGAAAGTGTAAAGAAGGCCTGGCTCATTGCTGCAAAGACTACATTTCCTACCCCCTTATTGACCATATCCTTAAAGTTCGGGATCAGGTAAAAACGAATGCCTTCACCTGCTCCTTTCAGAAAAACAGAGTGAATAGCAAGAATGATCATCAAAACGAGCAGAGATGACATCATATATTTCGATACACGCTCGACGCCTTTCTGTACTCCAAAAAAGCAGATGATAAAACCTATCGCACAAGAGACAACTGTCCAAAAGACCATAGTAGGCGCATTGCTGAGCATATTGGTAAAATCAGATGTGATGTAGTCGGAATTTTGACCGATAAATTCACCGCCAATATGCTTTGAGCAGTAATTCAGCATCCATCCGCATACAGTTGTATAGTACATCATCAACATGTAACATCCGACTATACTTATATACTTTAACCAGTGCCATTTTGTGTTTTTGGGAGCAAGAGCCTCGAAACAAAGAGCAGCACTTCGTCTGCTGGCACGACCTATAGAGAATTCGCACACTAGAACCGGGATTCCCAGGATAAATAAAAAGATCAGATAGAGCAGGATAAATGCAGCACCGCCGTATTGACCGCATAGATAGGGAAATTTCCAAACATTTCCGATACCTATCGCGCAGCCGGCAGAAACAAGAATAAAGCCGAGACGGGAACCAAATTTTTCTCTTTTCCCTGTCTGTTCCATAATGAATTACCTCTTTTCCAAGTTAATAGCCCCGCTGCTTAAAAGCGGGGCACTTGTATCATTATAAAGACAGAACGTCGGCTTGTGAACTAAATTATTTATTTGGGATAAGCTTGTCCATTTTTAGAATATGGTTTGAAAGCCAGCTTAAAAGAAATTGGATCAGGTTATTCAGATATTCGCCCTGATTTTCGTCAAGTTCTTCCATATTTATGGATTTTAATTTAGCGACAAAAGCCTCGTGGGAAAGTTTTTGTGCTTCCAGACCTTCATAATGGAGCCTGGACATATATTCTTCTTCGTCCGCAAAGTGTTTTTCTGTGTAATCCAAGAGTTCTTGGAGAATATCAACTATTTGATCATACTTGTCAAATTTATTATCTGTATTTATAAGGTCATTTGTCTCACGGATGATCTCAAAAAGCCTTGAATGTTCTTTGTCTACAAAATCAATACCTGTCTTGTATTTATCCGTAAAAGCAAATGGATCTTCGTCATCATTTTCCGGATTACTATTGGTGACCATTTTTCCGATCATGATGTCGCTTCCGAGAATATGATGATAAAGCCAATGGGCTATGGAAGACATGACTTTACTTAATTCTTCCCGTGCTTCTTCTTCGGACAGGTTTTCAAATGAAAACTCGGAAACCGTTTTACGGAATTCATCGTGTTCTTTTTTCTGGATAGGAAGCTCAGGATCATTGATCTTTTCCATATATGCTTCCTCGTCCTTAAAATGAAAATCGGCGTATTCGATAAGACGTGGTAAAAGAGCTTTCAGTATATCTTTAACGTCAAACCCATCCTGCAGATCCAATTCGACATTATTAACAAGTTCAAATAACATGCGATGTTCATCATCGATATGAGGTATTCCTGTCAGACAATCATCTGTAAACTGATATTGCATAAAATTCCCCCGTTTCTGGAAATGAATAACAGCCTAATAGTTTGTAAGTGCAAACTAATACTTATTTTATATCGGCAGGATTATGAATAATTATTAATTAATTTCTTAAGCTTTTCTTAGGATTATATATGGATGTTTCTATAATCATTTATAGATTGTATAATTATGGATACATTATTTTAATTGGTTGTTGGACCAGGAGAAAAACAGGGGAGAGCATATCATGAAATATGTAATATTCGATACAGAAAAAGCAAAACAGATACTCGATGCATCTACGGAATTTTATCTTGATGATGTCTCGGAACAAAATTCTAATATTTTTGGTTTTGATCGTGTAGAAGTGAATTCCGGAAAACGTTTGACACAATACGATCTAAAGATCAGAGGAAATGGAATTTTTAGTGCGGGATTCATTCTTAAACTTTTCGGGAGCAGTTTGATAGTTGAGAGAAAGCTCAGATTTTTGCGTGGATTATTTGTTACAGCATGGGTCTTGTTGTTTTTATATACTGCAATCTGTGGATATATGATGACAGATCTTTATCAGGATTACACGATAGAACCGGGAGATATTCCGATATTAACGGGGCTTATCGTTTTGCTTGCAGGTACGATGATTTATTTCTGCGTAAAAACAAGCGTTACGAAAAAAATCATTACTTCAGTCGTGGAAGAAAAGATCGTTCGTCCGGCAAATCAAGAAAGTATAGATTTGGAAAGAGAAGCGGAGCGTCTTGGAGATATCGTGTTTTATGATGAAAAACTTCCGGATATTTCTGAAATGACGGATGAAGAAGTAGAGAAGTATCTAGATAGTGTAAACCCATATGATTATCTGAAGCAGGATAATTATGCATTTACCTGTGATAAAAACGGTATTATTCAGAATGGTACTTTTGTAGGTTTAAAATTTGACGATACGTTAAAACCTGAAAATCCTAATTTTGTAAAAGGTATACTGCGAGACGCTGTATTATTGAAGATACTGGCATATGCGATATTTATATCGGGGGTGATATTCTTTGGAGTTGATCTTTTCAATTGGCAGATGATCATAGGTTTCTATGTTTTTTTATATACACTCTTCTATATATTTATGAATATAAGAGAGGAAAAAGAAAGGAAGAAAGTGATCGATGGCAATCTGCGCTATCGGGGATTGAGGCTATTAGGACCAAATTCAAAGAATAGCCGTTTAAGCGGAGCCTATGTTTATGACGAAAATGGAATAGTAAAAATCGCGTTATCTAAAGAGGAGAATAAAAGCGATAAAAAAACAGCTGCTGATTATGAACCTATGATCATATATCTTGATCCGGATGATCCGCTTCACTGTATACCTGAAAAAAATGAGAAAAAGAAAATCTCAAAAATAGCGCTGCCCGTCGTATGCGTAGTTTCACTTATGTTTTTTGCTTTTTCATGGTATCAAAAATCATTAACAGATCCAAAACCAAATGCTGGTTACAAAAACTTGTACATTACATATGACGATACCGCAGATCCTTCAAAAGATTTGATATTTGAAGAACGTAATACGCCGACTTATAAATGGGCAGCTGATGCTACAGCTATATATGCTTACATTTCATACGGTTATCCGGATTACATCACAGGACAGATCATAACGGAAAGTGATATTGATGACTGGAAAACATTTTTAGATGATTCCTGGGGCATAACAAGCAGATCTTCCGCAAAAAAGACGATAGAGAGAGTTATAAAATATGGACACAGAGCAAAGTATTTAAAGTATCTTGAACTTGACAAGGATGTTCAAAAGGCAATTTCTATAATGAAATCAGAGTATGGCGATAAATTTACATTAGAAGATGCTGAGAACATTACAGAAGAGTATTTTGAAAAAAATGGTATTTCGACGAAAGAATTTTATAGAGTTAAAGGTGCTGCATGTGCATACATGAGATTTGGTGATAAGGGATTAGATGCCTATGATTACATCAGATTGATACGTGTAGCATTTGTAAGCTTTAAGTGCGGATATCTCACACAGAATGAGTACATGGAATTTGTAAGTAACTTTAATGAGGTTCTTAAGAGTGAATATAATGATTTCAGTGAGATACATGAGTGCTATTATTATGGCGAAATGTTCAGACTGAAAAAGCATAGTGAGCATAGCGATACAGTTGTAGAGAATATCAAAGATGGACTTGATAAAGCCTGGAGAGAAGATGTATATGCCGAATTGAATAAGGATTTCTCACTTACGGATAACCATGATGATATTTATTATTCGATGAGGGCAAAAGCTGAAGAGTATAGTAAATCAGATGAAGGAAAGATCAAGCTTTCGGATAAGCTTGAAGACTATACTTTTGAAATAAACGGCCATGTTTATCAGCTGCCGTTAGATTATGATGAGGTGATCGCGGGAGGATTCACGCCGGATGTAGATGGTGACACAATAGTAAAAGATGGTGATTCGCTGTTTTTTGAGGGTCTTTACATGGGAAATGAGTACAGCAAGCTTGATATGGCAGTGATAAACACAACCGGCAAAGACGCAAAACTCAGGGAACTGCCCATAAATTACGTGAATGGAAACATTTACAGATGGAATGAATATGATAAATACACTTATAAGATGGCAAATGGCATAACTCTTGATAAGAATAATCTGAAAGAAGTAGAAAAACTGTATGGACCGCTCACTGATCCGGAAGACAATGTAGTTCCGGCAGGGGGAGGAGAGTTATATCTCCATGATTATAAGTTAGACAGCGGATACTATGAATTTCTGGTACAACCATCGGGAGATCTCGCCGGTATCAGGATTTGTAAATATCTAGATTAAGAAAAAAACTATATTATTAGGGCGTGCATTCCTGACATTAGGAAGCACGCCCTTCTGTTATCGTATATTCAATCTGAGCTTACCAGTTCTAAAACGAGCTTTGTCATTTCTTCTTCGGTAAACACTTCGTACTCAGGTTTTGGACCGTTAGCAGGCAGCGGGTTATTTCTGCGATTAAACCATACTGCATGCCAGCCGGCTTTTTTAGAAGCTTCTATATCATTTAAATAAGTGTCGCCAATGTACCAGGCGTCTTCAATATCGATACCAAACTTTTTCAAAGCAAGAGAATAAATAGCGGGATCAGGCTTGGCTGTATCTGTATCACCGGAAATAAGGATATTATTTTCAGGTATCCATTCCGTGAGACCGAGAGTGTGAACTTTAGCCCACTGGTGCTCGCTGCCGCCATTAGAAATAAGACCGAGCGTGACATTTTTATCTTTGAGTTCTGTGAGCATTTTTTTGATCGTATCCGTAAGGCTGATCTTTCCCTGGTAAAGTTTATAATATCGTTGTATTTCAAGTGCTTCGTCACGGTTTATGACAATATTGTGATCAGCAAAAGCTTTTTGATTGCGATAGGCGTACATGTCATCAGAGGTCACTTTTCCCTCTGCCCAATCTTCAAAAATCTCATCGCTATGTACTCGGCTTCTGACGTATACGCTTTCGATAATGTCATCATAAATGTTGCCAAAACACTTTCTGACCGCCATCTTAAAAGGCCAGCAGAGATCATACATAGTATCGTCTATATCAAAGATGATAGCTTTCATATCAGTATTTCCTTTCAAAAAATTGACGCAATTTCACATATATCCTATCATAAAGCGTGGAGACTATACACGGGGGATGATTAATTACTTATCGCCGGTGATAGAAAAAAGCTAATGGTTCAAAGAATAAAAACGATTGATTTTTTTTATTTGAATTGATTTAATAGGAAAGCAAGGAGGAGAAGTAGTAATGACACAGGAGAACAATATCGTCAGGATGGTTCATATGGGAAAAACTTTCCATACAGATTCGGGCGATGTGAAGGCTCTCGACGATATCAATCTTGATATAAAAGAAGGAAGCATTCAGGGAATAATAGGACTTTCCGGAGCAGGAAAGTCAACACTGGTAAGGTGTATAAATTATCTGGAGATACCAACCAATGGTCAGGTACTTTTTGAAGGCAGATCGCTTGGAGATATGACTGCCGCAGAGGTACGTGAGGCGAGGAAAAAGATGGGAATGATCTTTCAGCAGTTTAATCTGCTGGATCAGAGGAATCTTTTGAAAAATGTTACGTTCCCATTGGAAATATCCGGAGTTGATAAGAAAACAGCAAATGCAAGAGCGTTGGAACTCTTAAAACTCGTAGGTCTGGAGGATCGTGTGAAGAATTATCCATCACAGCTTTCGGGCGGACAGAAGCAGAGAGTGGCGATAGCACGCGCACTTGCAACTAATCCCAAGGTATTGCTTTGCGATGAGGCAACCAGTGCGCTTGATCCGAAGACAACAGGACAGATACTTGAACTGTTAAAAAAGATCAATCGAGAAATGGGAGTAACGGTGATCGTTATCACGCATCAGATGTCTGTAATCGAAGCAATTTGTGATTCGGTAGCGATAATAGATCATAGTCATATAGCTGAAAGCGGTCCGGTATCGGAAATTTTTGCAAATCCTAAAACAGAAATCGGCCGCAAGCTGATCCTTGGTGATGGAAATGCTGATTCTACTCCAATATCTTTTGGAGACAGCAAAAATCGAAAGATCCGTATAGTATTTGATGGATTGTCTGCATATAAACCGGTTATTTCGGAAATGACACTGGCATGCGGAGTCCCGGTAAATATTCTCTTTGCAAATACGAGAGAAGTTGAGGGCAAAGCAGTGGGCCAAATGGTAATTGAACTTCCGGAAGAACGTTCAGAAGCAGACAAGATAACAGATTATCTTACAGAGAATACTATAACTTTTGAGGAGGTGCAGTAATATGGATGCATCATCGATCAGTATGTACTTAAAGGAATCATGGGCTACGATCTACATGACATTGATATCCAGTGCAGTTTCTTATCTTATTGGAATTCCGCTGGGAGTGATCCTGGTTGTAACAGATAAAGATGGGATAGCACCGTGTAAACCGGTTCATACAGTACTTGGAATATTTATAAATATATTTAGATCGATTCCATTTTTGATCCTGTTAGTAATGGTCCTTCCGATCACCAAGTTTATTGTTCATACAACACTTGGTCCGACAGCGATCATACCGCCGCTTATTTTTGCATCGGCACCCTATATTGGCAGGATGGTTGAGTCTTCCTTAAAAGAAGTAAGTGCAGGTGTAATAGAGGCAGCAAAGTCAATGGGAGCTACAAATTGGCAGATTATTTATAAAGTGCTTCTGCCCGAAGCTCGTCCTAGTCTTCTCGTAGGGGCAGCAATCTGTATTACAACTATCCTCAGTTATTCTGCAATGGCAGGATTTGTAGGTGGAGGCGGTCTCGGAGCGATCGCATTGAATTATGGATATTACAGATATCAGACGGATATTATGATGATATCGGTGATCATACTTGTTGTTTTGGTTCAGATCATTCAGGAATTTTGGATGTGTCTCGCTAGGGCAACGGATAAAAGATCCAGAAATTGATATTACAGGTGTTATGCAATGCATCGAAAGATGTTGTTACATAAATAGTCAGCTATTAACAGAGTATTAAAGAGGAGGAATAATTATGAAGAAGAGTTTCGCAGTAACACTCGCTGCTGTACTTGCGGCAGCATCACTTTCAGCATGCGGTTCATCAAACACAGCCGCTCCTGCGGCATCAACAGAAGCAGCCGTTTCAGAAGCTGCATCTGAGGCTGCATCTGAGGCAGGAGCAACAGAAGCAGCTGCATCATCAGAAGCAACAGAGACCGCGGGTGGAGATATCACACCTCTTGCTGAGTCGGTAGATATCAAGATCGGTGCATCGGCAAGCCCTCATGCAGAAATCCTTGAGGCAGCAAAGGATCAGCTTGCGGCAGCAGGAATTAACGTAGAGATCGTTACATATAATGATTATGTTCAGCCTAATCTGGCAGTAGATCAGGGCGAACTGGATGCGAACTATTTCCAGCATCAGCCATATCTCGATGACTTCAATGAAGAGCATGGTACAAAAATTGCTTCTGTTGGAAAGATCCACTATGAGCCGTTTGGCTTATATGCAGGAAAGTCAAAGGATCTGAATAACATTGCAGATGGTGCACAGATAGCTGTTCCAAATGATACAACAAATGAAGCACGTGCACTTCAGCTTCTTCAGGATAGCGGCATCATCACATTAAAGGATGGAGTGGGTCTTGAGGCAACTAAGCAGGATATTGTTGAAAATCCTCATAATATCGATATCCTTGAGGTAGAAGCAGCACAGATTCCCAGATCTATCGATTCTGTTGATTATGCTTGCATGAACGGAAACTACGCAATTGAGGCAGGATTTAAGCCTTCAGATGCACTTGTACAGGAAAATCCGGATTCTGATGCAGCTCAGACATTTGGAAATGTTATTGCTGTCTCCGATGCAAATAAGGATTCTGAGTGGGCTGCTAAACTTGTGGAAGTACTTCACTCAGCAGAGATTGAGAAGTATATCACCGATACATATGAGGGTGGTGTAATTCCGGTACAGTAATAGTATAGCAATAAAAGTATTGTACTTATGGGGCTGGCGTTAGGAAGATATTATCCAACGCCGGTCCTTATGACATTTATGCAAGTATATAGAGGAGTAAGAGACTATGAGTGATTACAGACTGATGGCAGAGCAGATAAAAGCATTGGCAGAAGATGATAGATATTTTCTTCCGGTATTGAGTAATGCATCTGCATTAATATATGACACAGTTGAAAACTTAAATTGGGCAGGATTCTATCTCGTGCGTGACGATTGCCTGGTATTAGGACCATTTCAGGGGAAAGTTGCATGTATCCATATTGTTTCAGGAAAAGGCGTATGCGGTACAGCCTGGGCACAGGACAAAACTCAGCTTGTAGGAGATGTACATCAGTTTCCGGGTCACATAGCATGCGATGGAGCGTCAAGATCGGAAATCGTTGTACCGTTGCATGATCCTAAAACCGGAAAGATAACAGGTGTGCTTGATATAGACAGTCCTGTGGAAAATAGGTTTAGCGAAGAAGACAAAGAAGGATTTGAGTTATTTGCAAAAGCGCTGGAAGAAAGTATCATCTGGTAAAATACATGATCACTTTTATAAACATCAAATGTGATTATTGAGTGAATGTTGTGTAAAAAAACGCTTTCTTTGGTGTATAAAAAAACGCTAGAAGAAAAATAGAAATTTTTGTAAAAAAATGGTTGACGGGTTAATGAACAGGTGCTATTATATCAATTGTCGCCGCGAGCGGCAGCGAACAAAACAGCTCGCAAGCCCAGTAACCAAGCGGTTTGACAGAACTGAACCTTGACAAACAAACAGCAATGCAACCCTGAAAATTCAAAAGAGAAATTTCAGAAATGCAAAAAATAAAACTCTGGATCAGAGAGATCTGATTCGCAGTAAATAACGGTAATTAAGAAACGCGAAGCGAAAGCTAGCTTGTCTTGAAAACCGGATCAAACTTTTTTCGAGAGTTCGATCCTGGCTCAGGATGAACGCTGGCGGCGTGCCTAACACATGCAAGTCGAGCGGACCTGATTGAG
>AUJT01000021.1 GCA_000424365.1 Lachnospiraceae bacterium NK4A144
TCCCTATCCGGCGCAGGCGTAGGATATCTGAGGGGAGCTGTCCTTAGTACGAGAGGACCGGGATGGACGGATCACTGGTGCACCTGCTGGAAACCAATTCCACAACAGGGTAGCCAAATCCGGATCGGATAAACGCTGAAGGCATCTAAGCGTGAAGCCGACCTCAAGATGAGATATCCAAGGATCCATAAGATCCGCGAGACCCCCTGAAGAGTACAGGGTAGATAGGATGGAGGTGGAAGCACCGTGAGGTGTGCAGCTGACCATTACTAATAGGTCGAGTGCTTGTCCAAGATAAATCGGGAGTTATTCCTGGATGTGAAAATGATTCGATGTTCGGTTTTTGATGTACAGTGTGAGGCAGGTCGTTGGACCTGTCCTTTTTTACTTTCTAGGAAAATTTCGTTGAATTTATAAGTCAAAAAAGCAATGCGTGAATTTGGATGAGACGAACGCGGGAAAGAATAGCCTATTTGCGCTTATAGTTTCGTAGGAAATTACCATTTTAACAGTAAGTATGTGGAGAAAAAATAAACAAATTATAAATTAGCACTCGATGATTGACAGTGCTAACAATTGGTGATAAAACGTATACAGATAGATAAAAACTGTTTCTACTGTTTCATAAACAGATGTTTGAAAGGAAGTGAAGAAGTATGAATATTAGCAAATTTACACAGAATTCCATGAATGCGATCAATAATTGTGAAAAAATAGCAATGGATTATGGAAATCAGGTAATAGAGGAAGAGCATCTTCTTTATTCACTTCTTACCATAGACGATTCTCTGATACTTAAGCTTGTTGAAAAGATGGGGATTGATAAACCAAGTTTTATAAGTAGGGTAAAACAGGGACTTGAAAAACTGGTAAAGGTAAGTGGTGGCGATCTGCATGTGGGCAGAGATTTAAATAAAGTCCTGACATATGCTGAAGATGAAGCCAAAGGAATGGGTGATGAATACGTTTCTGTAGAGCATCTATTTCTTGTGATGATCAAGTATCCTGATAAAGAAGTAAAGGAAATATTTAGGGAATATGGTATAACAAGAGAAAGATTTCTTTCTGCATTAGCAACTGTACGAGGTAATCAGCGAGTTACAAGTGATAATCCGGAGGCTACTTATGATACGCTTGAGAAGTATGGAATAAACCTGGTTGTAAGAGCGAGAGAACAGAAACTTGATCCTGTTATTGGACGTGACAGTGAGATTAGGAATATGATCCTTATCCTGTCAAGGAAGACGAAGAACAATCCGGTTCTTATTGGTGAACCAGGTGTTGGTAAGACTGCGGTTGTTGAGGGACTTGCACAGAGAATAGTTGCAGGTGATGTACCTGATAGCTTAAAGGATAAGGAAATTTTTTCTCTTGATATGGGAGCTCTGGTTGCTGGAGCAAAATACAGAGGTGAATTTGAAGAACGGCTAAAGGCTGTATTAAATGAAGTAAAAAAGTCAGAGGGAAAACTCATATTATTTATTGATGAGTTACATACAATTGTCGGAGCCGGTAAAACTGAGGGAAGCATGGATGCAGGAAATATGTTGAAACCCATGCTGGCTCGTGGAGAGCTTCATTGTATAGGAGCGACTACACTTGACGAATATCGAAAATATATAGAAAAAGACAAGGCTTTGGAGAGAAGATTTCAGCCGGTTATGGTTGAGGAACCTACGGTAGAAGATACGATTTCTATTCTTAGAGGTTTAAAAGAAAGTTATGAAGTTTACCATGGTGTAAAAATCTCTGATTCTGCATTAGTAGCTGCGGCAATGCTGTCTCATAGGTATATATCTGACAGATTTCTTCCGGATAAGGCAATAGACCTGGTTGACGAAGCGTGTGCTTCGATAAAAACCGAATTGAATAGTATGCCTACTGAATTAGATGAAATGAACCGTAAACTGATTCAGATGAGAATAGAAGAAAATGCATTAAAGAAAGAAGTTGATAATCAAAGTAAGGAACGTTTAGCCGAACTTCAGAAAAATATTGCAGAGATTGATGATGAATTTAAGCGTCAGAAGGCCCAGTGGGAAAATGAGAAACAGTCTGTAAATCGCTTGTCGGAGATAAGAGAACAGATAAAAGCTGTGAAAAATGAAATTGATATTGCGACAAGAAACGGAGATTATGAAAAGGTTTCCGAACTTCAGTACGGCAAACTCCCATCGCTTCAGGCAACACTTGCAAATGAAGAAAAACGTGATACACATCAAGATCTTTCGATGGTTCATGAATCAGTTACAGATGATGAGATCGCAGATATTGTTTCCAGATGGACTGGCATCCCGGTTTCAAAGCTGACAGAAGGTGAGAAAGCAAAAACATTACATCTTGATGATGCTCTTCATAAGAGAGTTGTTGGACAGGATGATGCGGTGGAACGTGTTACGGATGCTATTATCCGCTCAAAAGCAGGGATAAAGGATCCTACAAAACCGATAGGTTCATTTTTGTTCCTGGGACCGACCGGTGTCGGAAAGACAGAACTTGCAAAAGCTCTTGCAGAAGCGCTTTTTGATGATGAGACGAATATGGTCCGGATCGACATGAGCGAATATATGGAGAAGTATTCGGTTTCCAGACTGATAGGAGCGCCTCCGGGATATGTAGGTTATGAAGAGGGCGGTCAGCTCACAGAGGCAGTGCGTCGTCATCCATACAGCGTAGTTTTGTTTGATGAAATAGAAAAAGCTCATCCGGACGTATTTAATGTACTTCTTCAGGTACTGGATGATGGACGGATAACAGATTCGCAGGGAAGAACGGTTGATTTTAAGAATACCATTCTGATAATGACCAGTAACATTGGTTCCCAGTATTTGTTGGATGGTATTAATGAAGACGGATCCATTTCTGATGAAGCTGCTAATTCGGTTGAAGAAGAATTACGAGCTCATTTCCGTCCGGAATTTTTAAACCGTCTTGATGAGATCATAATGTTCAAGCCGTTAACAAAGGATAATATAGGTCATATTATCGATCTGATACTGGCTGATACGAATCGCAGGATCACAGAGAGAGGACTTAAAATAGAACTTACAGATCAGGCAAAAGAGTATATTGCGGAGCAGGCTTATGATCCGATATATGGCGCGAGACCTCTTAAGAGATATATGCAAAAAAATGTTGAGACTTTGTCTGCAAGAAGAATTTTGGAAGGTGATGCGGAGGAAGGAAGCATAATTAGTATAACTGTGGGTGATACTGGGCTTATAGCACAAATACGATAAAAGCATATTAATTGAATTGTGGAAGTAGTATTAAGATGAGAAGCAATTTGTAGCATTAGTAAGGGTCAAAGATATTTTTGACCCTTACATCATTTGAGGAAATAAAAAGAATATGAACAGTAACTCTTTCTTCCCGTAAATTTTACAGAAATTTTATTAAATATCTTTTATTTTTGAAAAAGTTATGCGATAATTTTGTCTGTCGTGCAACAGAAGATTGCGATTGTATGCTTGCATACAATGCATTTGGGTAACAATTTTCTGTTGATCAACAGTCTGTAACTTAAAATTAGCAGACGTTATTACAGGAGGACAATATGAAAAAGAAGCTTATCAGCACAGTGACAGCAGTTGCTATGAGTGCAGCACTTCTCGCAGGATGCGGTGCACCGATTCAGGAGGGCGCATCTACATCGGCAGCTGAAGAAACAGCAGCTTCCGCAGCAGCAACAGAAACTGCCGGCGGTACATCTACAGAGACAGCAGACGGCGCTGCGTCCGATTCAGCGCTTAATATAGCAATCGTAAGCTCCCCGTCAGGTGTTGATGATGGTTCATTCAACGAAAATAACTATAATGGAATCCTTAAGTTCATTGAGGAGAACCCTAATAGCACAGTAACTCCGGTTAAGGAGGAAACAGGTGATGTTGCAGCATGTGAGAAGACTGTTGCAGATATCGCTGCTGATTACGATGTTATCGTATGCTGTGGATTCCAGTTTGCAGGTATTGGTTCTATCGCAGAAGAAAATCCTGATGTTAAGTTCATCCTCGTAGATTCTAACCCGACAGATTCAGAGGGTAACGAGGCTGAATATGATAATATCTATGCAATGACATTTAAGGAGCAGGAGTCAGGCTTCCCGGCAGGTATCGCAGCTGCTCTTACAACAAAGTCAGGTAAAGTTGCGGTTGTTAATGGTATTGCATATCCTTCAAATGTAAATTATCAGTACGGATTTATGTCTGGTGTTAACTACGCAAACAAGAACTTTGGCACAAGCGCTGAGGTTGTTGAGCTTCCTTCTTATGCAGGAACAGATGTAACAGGTGCGGATGTTGGCGGAAATTATGTTGGTTCTTTCGCTGATGAGGCTACAGGTAAGGTTGTAGGTAAGGCACTTATAGACGCAGGCGCTGATGTTATCTTTGTTGCAGCAGGCGGTTCAGGAAATGGTGTATTTACTGCAGCTAAGGAAGCTGATGGCGTATATGTGATCGGTTGTGACGTTGATCAGTTTGATGATGGTGTAAATGGCGATAAGAATGTTGTTCTTACATCCGGTCTGAAGATTATGGATAAGAATGTTTATGAGCAGCTTAAGAATATCGCAGCAGGTACATTCAAGGGAGGAAATTATCTCCTTGGCGCTGACACAGATTCTACTGGTTATGTAAGTGCTGATGGAAGATGCCAGCTTGATGCAGATCAGATTTCTAAGATTGACGAGGCATTTGCAAAGGTTAAATCCGGAGAGATAGTTCCGGCTGCTAACTTTAATGAGATGACTCCTGATAACTTTACAGGTCTTGAGTAAAAAATAAACTGCAGAAGGCAGAGGAGTTAGTTATAATAGAGGCACGGGGAAGTTCCCAAAGAACATCCCCGTGCTCTTGTGTTGTAAAGTTCAAATGTAAGAAAAACGTAACTATTAAAACATGCGTTTTTAGAGGAAAGTCGGATAACGAATATGACAGAAGATTACATTATTGAAATGCGCAATGTTACGAAACGGTTTCCGGGCATCGTAGCAAATGATGATGTGACGATCAAGGTCAGAAAAGGTGAGATTTATGCCCTTCTGGGAGAGAATGGAGCCGGTAAATCCACATTGATGAGCATGCTGTTTGGCATGTACGAACCTGATGAGGGAGAGATTTGGGTTCGTGGAAAAAAGGTAGAGATTAAAAGTCCGAGTTATGCGACTCGGTTAAATATTGGAATGGTTCATCAGCATTTTAAGCTGGTTTCCAATTATACGATCGCGGAAAATATCATATTGGGAGTGGAGCCAAAGAAAAAAGCCTTTGGCTTGTTTCCGTATGTAGATATAAAAACAGCTAATGAAAAAATCAGGTCACTTTCAGAAAAATATGGACTGGAAGTTGATCCTGAGAAAGTTATATCTGAAGTAAATGTGTCAACGAGGCAGCGTGTCGAGATCTTAAAAATGCTCTATCGTGAAGCCGAAATCTTGATATTTGATGAACCGACAGCAGTTCTCACGCCTCAGGAAATTGATTCGCTGCTTCAGATCATTAAAAACCTAAGAGATGGCGGAAAGACAATTATCCTTATTACACATAAACTCGAGGAAATAAAGCAGGTTGCCGACAGATGTGCGATCCTGAGACGAGGAAAGCTCATAGATGTTCGAGATGTCGAGGGTATGGATACCAGAGAGATGGCTAATCTCATGGTAGGACGTCAGGTTCAGATGAAGGTTGAAAAGAAACCTGCGGTATTTGGAAAAGAGATACTGAATATTAAAGATCTTCGTGTGAAGAATGATGATGATTTTGAAGTGGTAAAGGGCGTATCATTCAATATTCATGCAGGAGAAATATTTGCTATTGCCGGAGTTTCGGGAAATGGTCAGACGGATATTGCGGATGCAATAGCAGGACTACTTCCGGTTTCATCGGGAAAGATAATCGTAGATGGAACAGATGTAACTGACATGAGTGTCAGAAAACGTACAGAGGCTGGTATTTCGTATATTCCGGAGGATCGGCATTCTGTCGGTCTGGTGCTTGATTTTGATCTTAAAGATAATCTGGCGCTCCGTCGTTATTATAAGGAACCTTTTGCGAAAAAGGGCGTATTGGATCCCAAAAGCTTTGAAGAGTATGGAACTAAGCTCATTGATAAATATGATGTTCGATGTGCAAGAGGAAATACAACGATAGTTCGTTCCATGTCAGGTGGAAACCAGCAGAAGGCGATCATTGGACGTGAGATAGAGCAGGATGCTCCTCTTACTATTTTTGTGCAGCCGACACGTGGTCTGGATATCGGTGCTATAGAAAACATACATAGACAGATCGTTGAGGAACGTGATAAGGGAAAGGCAGTTTTACTTATTTCGCTGGAACTGGATGAGATTATGGCACTTGCTGATACTATAGGAGTTATTTACAATGGTCAGCTTGGAAAGATTGCTCCGGCAGCTGAATTTACAACTTCGGAAGTTGGAGAATATATGATGGGGGTAAAGCACCATGACTGATCAAAATAAAACACGGATCCGTGTAGCGATCCTTTCGGTTTTACTTAGTCTTTTGGCAGGCGCGGTAGTAATACTGATACTTGGGAAAAATCCGCTTACGGCATATTTCAATTTGTTACAGGGGTGTGGACTTTTACCAAAGGGAAAATACGGCGGTGGAAAGAGTATGATCACGGATCTTTCCAGCTATATTGATTTCCTGACGCCTATGGTATTTGCAGCGCTTTCGTATGCTGTTGCTATGAGAGCAGGCCTTTTCAATATTGGTATTTCAGGACAGATGCTCACTGCCGGTTTTATTGCATCTATAACTATCGGATATAGTACATTGGCGGCTCCAATCGCTAAGCCTCTGGTATTGATCATTGGTATCATTGCCGGAATGTTGGTTGGATCATTGATCGGATTCCTGAAAGAGCGGTTTAATATCAACGAAGTTGTTTCATCGATCATGATCAATTATATTGTGCGATATGTAATAAGCTTCTTTATCCAGACGAAGTATGTTGATCCGGTATCTCGTCAGTCAAAGAATATTTGCGATAGTGCCAGACTTACTCTTCATCAGATAAAACTTGGCGGTTATAAATATGACATTCCGTTGGGATTCGTTCTTGCAATAATTGCAGTTATCGCAGTTAAATTTATGTTTGATCGCACAGTGCTTGGATATGAGCTTCACGCAGTTGGATCAAATAAAGTTGCAGCAAAATATGCCGGTATAAGAACGGGAAGGAGCCTTGTAGTGTCCATGGCGATATCCGGTGCTCTTGCAGGTATTGCCGGTGTTACCTATTATCTTGGATATTTTGCGTCGATCCAGCCTAAGGTGCTTGTTTCTACGGGATATGATGCTATTGCGGTCGGACTTCTTGGAAACAATGATCCTGTAGGAATACTTGTTGCATCGTTCCTTATAGAGATAATTCAGAATGGTTCGGCATACATGAGTTCTCAGTCAGGTCTGGAATCCGAGATCGCATCGGTTATCACAGGATTAATACTTCTGTTTAGTGCCTGCAATGCATTTTTCTTAGAAAAACTGGCACAGAAAAAGGCAGAAGAAAGTAGAAAGAAAGGAGCAAAGGCATGATCGACAATATCATAATTGACGGAATGAGCTTTGCGCTCCCTCTTTTTGTAATGGCTATCGGAGGTATTTATTCCGAAAGATCCGGAATAACAAATCTTGCTCTTGAGGGACTGCAGGGATTCGGAGCATTTACCGGAGCTCTGGTCGCATATTGTCTTATGAGATCAATGGGGGCAGGTTCTTCTATTCCTTATTGGATGGCTCTTATCTTTGCGATGATAGGCGGAGCTGTTTACTCACTTCTCCATGTGACCCTTTGCATTAAATTCAAGGCGAACCAGGTTATAAGCGGTGTTGTCATAAATATTCTTGCTGTTGCGCTTACAACATTTATGACAAAGACGATAAATAAAAAGGTTTTTGGAGCACCTTCTGATAAATTTGACCTTGGAGTTTCGGCGAGAGTAACGATCCCCGGGCTTTCAAAGATCCCTGTTATCGGAGCGTTTTTCAAGAATGTTTATCCCTTTGAATTTGTGATCATTATCATTGCGATAATTGCGTGGTATTTTCTGTATAAGACAACTTTTGGTCTGAGACTGCGTGCTTGTGGTGATAATCCTCATGCTGTTGATGCTGCCGGAGGAGATGTGGCAAAGATACGTTCACTTGCTGTGTGCGTGTCCGGGGCACTTTCCGGTCTTGCCGGTATTTGTTTTGCATATTCTATCTCAGCAAAGTTTTCGGGAGATATATACATGGGTTACGGTTATCTTGCGATAGCAGGATATATTTTCGGTAACTGGAATCTGCTTCCGAGTCTTGCAGCCTGTCTTATATTTGGATTTGCGAGAAGTGGTGGATATCAGTTAGTTCAGGCACTTGGTATGCCGAGCGCATATTCAGATTTGGTAATGATCCTGCCATATGTGCTGACTCTTTTCTTGCTCATATTCCTTTCAAAGAATAATCAGGCACCTAAGGCGTTAGGCGAAACCTACGATAAAGCGAAGCGGTAGGATTAATAAAGTTGTCTGAAAAATACGTATATCTTGAAGTTTTCGGCGTATTTTGGTATTATAAATCGGATATTGTGCGAGTATGAATACACTTCAGCACAGTGTCCGATTTAATTTTTTTAAATCCTCTTTCCTGAGAAGAAACAGGGGGAGTACACATTCCTTTCTCTGCTGAAAAACGATTTTGGGGAAAGATCGCAAAGAGGCGGGAGAGAAAAAGAAATTTAGCATGGAAGGATGTAGCAACAATGAAAGCAAGTAAGAAGAATGTCTTTATTTTCCTCATTATTACGGTGCTTCTGATCCTTGTCGCTGTATTTGGTATCGGCGATCAGGTCAAGGGCGTACCGGACATTCGTTTCGGTATTGATATCCGAGGCGGAGTTGAGGCAGTTTTTAAGCCGGAGACAGATGAAAAGGTTGCAGAAAGCGATCTGGAATCTGCTCGAAGCATAATGGAAACTCGTCTTGATAATGAGAACATCACAGATCGTGAGATCACGATCGACAAAGAGGGCGGATATATCATAGTCCGTTTCCCTTGGAAGTCTGATGAAAAGAACTATAATCCGGAAGAAGCTATCTCAGAGTTAGGTGAGATGGCATCACTTACATTCCAGGATCCTAATGGAAACATCATGGTAGAGGGGAAAAACGTTTCCTCCGCAAAGCCTGAAGCTCAGAAGGATAATGGAATGGTATCCTACGTCGTTGCACTGACTTTTGATAGCGAAGGTGCTCAGAAGTTCCAGGAAGCAACAGCATCTCTTGTTGGTCAGAGAATGGGAATCTACATGGATGATGTACTTATATCAAATCCTGTAGTTCAGACTGAGATCTCCGGCGGACAGGCAGTTATCACCGGTATGGAAAACTATGAGGCAGCACAGGATCTTGCGAACAAGATCAATGCAGGTGCTCTTCCGTTTGCGCTTGAGACACGTTCATTCAGCACTATCAGCCCGTCTCTTGGACAGAATGCGCTGAATGTAATGGTATATGCAGCAGTTATCGCATTCGTTTTGGTTTGTCTGTTTATGCTGTTTGTTTACAAGCTTCCGGGATTTGTAGCATGTCTCATGCTTCTGTTCCAGATGGTACTGCAGCTCCTTGCAATATCAATACCGCAGTACACACTGACACTTCCCGGTATCGCCGGTGTTATCCTGTCAGTAGGTATGGCAGTAGACGCGAACGTTATTATCTCAGAGCGTATCTCTGAGGAACTTGCAAAGGGCGAGACAGTCAGAGCAGCGGTTAAGCGTGGTTACAGTAAGGCATTTACATCAGTTCTTGATGGAAATATCACAACAGCTATCGTAGCTATCGTACTTATGATCTTTGGATCAGGTACAATGCTTTCCTTCGGATATACACTTCTTGTAGGTGTTATCGTTAACTGTTTTGTAGGCGTAAATGTTTCTCGTTTTGTTCTTCAGTCAATGTGTGCGTATGATGCATGCAATAATGAGAAATGTTTCCGTCAGAAGAAAGAGAAAAAGTCTTTCCCATTCTTTGAGAAGAAGATCCGTTGTGCATATGTATCCGGAATTATCTTTGTCATCGGTATCGCAGCAATTTTTGTAAGAGGTATCAAGCTTGATACTCAGTTCACTGGTGGTACTGTTCTTGAGTACACAGTATCTGCAAACAATATCGATACAGAGGCTATCTCCTCCGGTATTCAGGGAGCTATCAACAGAAGTGCGACTGTTCAGGTGAGCACAAGCCAGACAGGTACAACGATCATTGCCACAATGGCTGGAAATAACGGTCTTACACCGGAAGAACAGAGCTCAGCGAGTGGAGCAGTAGGAAAGGTTATCGGCATTGACAATCTTGAGCCTAGCCAGACATTTGCAGTAGAACCGTATGTAGGAGCTAAGGCTCTTAGAAATGCAATGATCGCTGTTGTTCTTGCATTCGTATGTATTCTTCTTTACATCGGTTTCAGATTCTCAACACTGTCCGGACTTTCAGCAGGTGTAACAGCGCTCATTGCTTTGATACATGATGTATGTATCGTGGTATTTGCGTTTGCACTGTTTGGAATCCCGCTTGGAAGTTCATTTGTAGCTGTAGTTCTGACAATCATCGGTTATTCTATTAACGATACGATCGTTGTTTATGACCGTATCCGTGAGAATAAGAACATCAATCCGAAGATCTCTCTTGCAGAGCTTGTTGATCTCAGTGTAACACAGGTACTTTCACGTTCTGTAAATACATCTGTGACAACCATCGTATGTATAGCAGTTATTCTGGTAGCATCAGTGATGTTCCACATCTCATCTATCTATCAGTTCTCACTGCCGATGCTTTTTGGCCTTGTTAGTGGATGTTATTCATCTGTCTGCATAGCAGCATCTCTGTGGGCAGGATGGAAGAGCAGATCAGAGAAGAAAGCAGAATAAGACAGATCTGTTTATATATTTCTGAATTAAAATTTAAGGCGGGCTGAGATTGACAGCCCGCCTTTACTATGTTAGAAATAATAAGGTGATTTTTGAAAAGATTGAGCAGTTTCGACCTATTGTAATCGAACTGCAAATGTGAGGATTTATATGATTTCAAAATATTTGTGGGTTTTGTTTGTATCTATGCTCCCGATCATTGAGCTGAGAGGGGCTATACCGATTTCTCAGTCTCCGGGAATTGAGATTCCTTTGTTGCAGGCATATATTATCTGCGTTATCGGAAATATGATACCGGTACCATTTATTTTTCTCTTTGCGAGGAAAATTTTAGAGTGGGGTAAGGACAAGCCTGTTATCGGAAAGTCTTTTCAGTGGTGCTTGAAAAAAGGTGAGAAGGGTGGAAAAGCTCTTCAAGAAAAAGCAAAGAATGGTCTTTATGTTGCATTGTTGCTTTTTGTAGGTATCCCGCTTCCGGGAACAGGGGCGTGGACAGGAATGCTTGCAGCTAGTTTTCTTGATATGGACTTTAAGAAAAGTACAGCAGCAGTTCTTGGTGGTGTACTGCTTGCTGGAGTGATCATGGGGGCATTGTCATTTGGTGCATTTAGCGCGTTTAGGTCAGTTGCTTTGATCGGTTGGTTCTAAACGAATAGTTATGATGGTATAAAAGCCGTGAAAACGATGAATCATCGTTTCACGGCTTTTGTGTTAGTTTCTGGTCCGACAAAATCCTTGCAATATGGATCAATCGGTTCTGATCGAGACTGTTAAGCATTGAAAAGTAGTATAACAATTTTTTCTCGATAACAGAACACCCCTGATATTTAACACGATTTGAAAGAGTGCTGCTGAAATTGAGATATGAATCAAGTTCTTGAGCAGATTCAGATGTATTTTCTGATTTTAAGATATCGGACGGGATTACAAGGCTAAGCAGTATTTCCGGTGCGATATGATAAAGCTCGGCAAGGCTGCATAGTACGTCCAAACTAGGGGTTAGTCGGTCAGTTTCATAATGAGAATAAGTCTGACGAACAATCCCAAGATAGTCAGCTACAAATTGCTGGGTGTAATGTGCATCTTTGCGTAAATCAAATAGCTTTTGAGATATTTTTGTTTTATGCATGTAAAACATTCCTTGCAAAAATGTGATCAATTGTAACAAATAATAGCAAAATGCTAATAAAAGTATAAGGAATGAAAGCATGAAACGAGCTATTAAAAAGAGCATATTACAAAATAAAAGCTATGAAATATAGCTGGGGCTTTACGTTATATTATGCGTTACATAATAACATACTCGTTATATCGGTTAAAATCAGCCTTCGTGCAGAATACATGGACTTTGGTGCCTTTCTCATCATATCCTTCGATCGTTAGACTGGAGTTTTTCTTTAGTGCATCCAGTACGCGTCCATCGGTGTAGGGAATGAGCATGTCACATTCAACACGACCTGAATTAACGGCATCTTCGATCTCCTCAACGAGACGTTCTATATCGGCTTTTTTCTTTGCAGAAATAGTGATCCGCCTTGACTCGGATGAATGAGACTCTTTTTTGTTCTTATGAGGATCTGAGGTATATTTGTTTTCTTTACGAGACTCTTCCCGGGTCGGATCATGCATTACATTTATATCCGGATCAGAAGCGAGATCAGCTTTGTTATAAACATAGATCCGAGGTATATCACCGGCGCCGATCTCAAAAAGTGTCTCTTCCGTAACTCGGAGGTTTTCTCTGTATTCTGGGTCAGAAAGGTCTGAAACAAGTAGCAGCATATCAGCGTACTTAACCTCTTCAAGAGTAGAGCGGAAAGCCTTTATAAGAGTAGTTGGGAGATTACTTATAAATCCGACCGTGTCAGACAGCAGAAATGCCTTTCTCCCCTGGCCCGGATCTATCTTTCTTACAGAAGTATCCAGAGTTGCAAAAAGCATATCTTTTTCAAATACGGATTTTTCGTCCATCACATCTGTGCTGAATTTAGAAAGCATAGCATTCATGATGGTTGATTTCCCTGCATTTGTGTATCCGACAAGAGCAATCTTTGGAATACCGGAAGCTGCGCGGCGTTTTCTCTGGGTAGCGCGCTCCTGCTCAACGGTTGATAGTTCACGCCTTAGCTGTGCCATTCTATGTTCGATATGTCGGCGGTCGAGTTCGATCTGTGTCTCACCCTGTCCCTTGTTACTCATGGAACCGCTGGTTCCACCCTGACGTCCGAGCTTTGTTCTGAGTCCTACGAGACGGGGAAGGAAATATGCTAACTCTGCGCTTTCTACCTGAAGCTTGGCTTCTCTTGTGCGGGCTCTTTCCGAAAAAATACGGAGAATGAGCTGGGTTCGGTCCAAAATCTCACAATCCAGTTCTTTGCTGAGATTTCTTAACTGTATAGGTGAAAGAGAATTGTCGAATAGAACGAGATCTGGAGTAAGTTCATCTACAAGAGCACGTATTTCTTCGACTTTTCCGCTTCCTATATAGGTGGCAGTGTTTTGTACAGGAAGTGACTGGGTTGCGGTCATGATAACTTTTATTCCGACTGCTTCTGCCAGGTCTTTCATTTCGCGTATTGATTTCTCGAAATTTGTGCCATCAGGCAGATCAAGACCAACGAGTACTGCGGTTTGGGATAATTCTTTGTTTATATTTGTCATTTGTGAACGGATTCCTTAATTTTATAGATATTAGAACCGTATAGGTTCTATTTGTAACATATCTACATATTATAAGTTGAAATTATCAATAAAGATATATTCGAATAATAAAAAATTTATAACCTTATAAAAGAATCCTTGAAAGAAACAGGAATGCAACTTACAATAAGGAATGGTTGTGCGGTTTTAACCTCGGGTTACCGCATTATAATAGTTTACCAATTAGGAAAGGACAGCAGAGATGACTAACGCAGAAAAGGCACTGAAGCTTCACGAGGAATGGCAGGGAAAACTGGATACAGTTGCTAAGGCACATGTTGATACCAGAGAAGACCTTGCTCTTGCATATACACCGGGCGTTGCAGAACCCTGTAAGGTAATTGCGGAGGATCCTTCGGCAGCTTACAAATATACTATTAAAGCAAATACTGTTGCGGTTGTTTCTGACGGTAGTGCTGTTCTTGGACTTGGAAATATAGGCGCAAAGGCTGCTATGCCTGTTATGGAGGGAAAAGCAGTTCTTTTTAAGGAGTTTGGCGGTGTAAATGCAGTGCCGATCTGCCTTGATACACAGGATACAGAAGAGATCATTAAAGCTGTGAAGTGGATCGCTCCCGGCTTTGGCGGCATAAATCTGGAAGACATCTCTGCTCCCAGATGCTTTGAAATTGAAGACAGGCTTAAGAAAGAGCTTGACATTCCGGTATTTCACGATGATCAGCACGGAACAGCTATCGTTGTTTTGGCAGCTATAATCAATGCTCTGAAGATTACCGGAAAGGAAAAAGAGGAATGTAAGATCGTAGTTAATGGAGCAGGAGCTGCGGGAATAGCTATCAGTAAGCTCTTACTTCGTTACGGTTTTAAGAATCTGATCCTTTGCGATAGAAGTGGTATCATCAGCAGAGACCGTGATCAGAGCAAACTTAACTGGATCAAGAAAGAGATGCTTGAGGTAACAAATCTCGAGAATAAGTCGGGGGCTCTTGCAGATGCTCTTGTCGGCGCTGACATTTTTGTTGGTGTTTCAGCTCCTAAGAGTGTTACACAGGAAATGGTCAAGTCGATGAATAAAGACGCGATCATCTTTGCTATGGCAAATCCTGTGCCTGAGATAATGCCGGATGAGGCAAAGGCAGCAGGAGCAAGGGTTGTTGGAACAGGTCGTTCTGATTTTCCTAACCAGATCAATAATGTTATTGCATTTCCCGGAATTTTCAAGGGTGCGCTTGAGTCACGCGCGCCGCAGATCACTGAGGAGATGAAGCTTGCTATTGCTGAAAAGCTTGCATCACTTGTTCCGGAAGACAAATTAAATGAAGACTTTATCATCCCGGAAGCATTTGCCCCCGGAGTTGCCGAGGCAGTTGCAGAGGCTGTAAAAGCTCTGGTATAAGTAGTTTTGTGTTTTGAAAGGAAGAAAAATGCCTGAAGATCCGGTAATGCTTATGAGCATGATAAATACACAGTTGAGAGATCGTTTTCCTACATTGGAGCGGTATTGCAAGGCTAATGATGTAGATCAGGAAGAACTGAAAGAAAAACTTGCAAAGATTGATTATCACTATGATCCTGAAATGAATCAGTTTAGGTAAGGTTGTTATAGAAAGCAGGTAAAAATGGCACCGAATATGATGGAAATGCTGGCAATTAAGGGTAAGATCGATGCGTTTGCAAAGCGCCACCCAATGTTTCCCAAATTTTTAAGTGATGTAAAGGATACAGCGTTAAAGGAGGGAACTGTGATCGAATTCACGGTAACTACCCCTGACGGTACGGTTAAAAGATCAAATATCAAGGTTGCTGCAGAAGACGTAGAACTTTTACAAACTTTAGGAAAACTTGGCGGAAAATAAAATGGATCTGTTTGATTACATGCGTCAGAACAATATGAAGAAAGAGTCACCTCTCGCAGCACGTATGCGGCCGGTGAGTCTTGATGAAGTGGTAGGGCAGGAACACATTGTCGGAAAAGATAAGATGTTGTATCGTGCCATAAAAGCAGATAAGCTGTCTTCACTGATCCTGTACGGGCCTCCGGGAACCGGAAAAACAACCATCGCAAAAGTGATAGCCAACACTACAAAGGCAGAATTTGTGCAGTTGAATGCGACGGTTGCCGGAAAAAAAGATATGGAAGCTGTCACGGCTGAAGCAAAAAATAATCAGGGAATGTATGGAAAGAAGACGATCCTTTTCATAGATGAGATACATCGGTTTAATAAGGGACAGCAGGATTATCTGCTGCCCTTTGTTGAAGATGGAACAGTGATACTTATCGGTGCAACTACAGAAAATCCGTACTTTGAAGTAAATGGAGCGCTTTTATCAAGATCTATCATATTTGAATTAAAGCCACTCGATATGGATAATATCCGTACTCTTATAAAAAGAGCGATAACGGATACAGATAAAGGTCTTGGGGCATATGGAGCAGAAATAGATAATGATGCTTTGGAGTTCCTTGCCGATCAGTCAGACGGTGATGCCAGATCTGCGTTGAATGCAATCGAACTCGCTGTAATGACTACAGAAAAATCTGCTGATGGAAAGATCCATATTTCATTGGATGTGGCTAGTGAATGTATTCAGAAACGTGTAGTCAGATATGATAAAGACGGCGATAATCATTATGATACTGTTTCCGCATTTATTAAAAGCATGCGTGGATCAGATCCTGATGCAGCAGTGTTTTATCTGGCAAAGATGCTTAATGCCGGAGAAGATATAAAATTTATTGCACGACGCATAATGATCTGTGCATCTGAGGATGTGGGAAATGCGGATTCTCAGGCTTTGCAGGTAGCTGTTTCGGCTGCTCAGGCGGTAGAAAGAGTTGGTATGCCGGAAGCACAGATCATTTTAGCTCAGGCAGTGACATATGTTGCAACTGCCCCTAAAAGCAATGCGTCCTGTGAAGCAATATTTGAGGCAATGAGGGCAGTAAAGGAGACGAGAAGCGTGACTATACCTACGCATTTGCAGGATGCCCATTACAAGAGTGCTGATAAGCTTGGACATGGAGTAGGATATCAGTATGCACATGATTACAAGAATCATTACGTAAGGCAGCAATACATGCCATATGAACTGGACGGTCGTGAGTTTTATCATGTCTCGGGAATGGGATATGAGAAAAAGATCAGGAATCATATGAGAGCCTTAAAAAACGGTGTAGATATGGATACTGAAGAAAACTCAGGTAAAAAAGACAGTTGAATAACTGCGGCGGCGCGTATTAATACATGTAATTAGGAAAGAAGGTAAGTCATTGTGGCTGCCTTCTTTTTTTACTTATGCCTATGGGTTACTGTTCACTCGCTTCCAGCTCGCTCACGTAACGGATTTTCATCTTTCTTGGTCGTAAACTCCGCAGCGTAGTGCTCCGTTTACGTGTGAACTGTTACACCTATGGTTTCCTGCATTTCATGAAAACTCATCTGGCGGAGGTTTACTAAGCGATGGAAGTGATTTTAATTTCTATATGTATTTACAAAATTTAATAACAGTACAAGTTTAATTGCACGAATTTGAATTTTGCACTTATCCGAATACAAAATACAGTATAATGAACACAATAAATGCAAATACATCTGATAGTGTATACAGAATACAAAATACAAAATGTGTAAAATCCGATGCATTTTTCGACAAATAATGTCGTTGCTACGACATTATTTTTTTAATTTGCAAGTGCTTTGTTAAACTTTATACAGAAGAATATATGAGTGTAGGCTCGGATGTATTTTACATCGCTGATAAACAATGCAAGTTGGGAGTTGCATCTGTTAATGACAAGGATGTCAGTATGGAACCGTTAAGGGGAAGTTACAGAACAGGGAAAGTTCAAGCGAAAGGAGACAGGAGAATTCAAGATCGTTCATTCCTGACCCGGGAGTGATCTGATCAGGCCGGTGAGAGTAGCGCCTCACCATCTGGAGGTTTCGAAAATGAAGAGAATGAGGTTGAGGACGCTGAGTCTGTTTTTTGCAGCTGTTCTCACGCTCACTGCAATTACCGGAAGTTATGGGAGCGTTCCGGTAAATGCCGGAGAAGAAGATGCGATAACGGTAGATTCTGATTCCGGTGATGACGGTGATGCGAATACAGACTCTGAGGATAGAAACGATGATTCTGAATCTGATTCTGGGGATTCTAAAGACGACGGAAATTCCGATGATGGAGGGGATTCCGGCGATGATTCACAGGGTGAAGGGAAACAGGATGATTCGGGCCAGGATGATAGTGGCAATGGTCAGGGTGATGATAATGGGTCAGGTGGAGGCGAACAGGATCCTTCCGCGCCTGCAGATCCAGGTCAGTCGACAGATCCTTCTGCGCCGACAGATCCGGCACAGCCGACAGATCCTGCAGCACCGGTAGATCCAAGTCAGCCGACAGATCCTGCAGCACCGGTAGATCCGGCACAGCCGACAGATCCTGCAGCACCGGTAGATCCTACAGCACCGGTAGATCCAAGCCAGCCGACAGATCCTGCAACACCGGTGGATCCGGCACAGCCTACGGATCCTGCAGTAGATCCGGGTGAGGCAGATCCTACGGAGGCAGCTCCGACGGATGAGGCAGATCCTACGATCCAGAATCCTACAGATAATCTTCCGGTAGAGGCCGAGCCTACTGAAGAAGAGGAAGAGGAAGTAGAATTTGATGAGACCATCGTAGCTGATGGAGTTACGATCCGAATTCAGGCTGATAAAGGAGTTTTCCCTGAGGGAACCTACTTTGAGGCCGATAAGGTCACAGATAGCGGAAAGATTGAAACTATCGAGAATACCATTGAAAATACATCCGGCAAAGAAGTTGATAAGTCAGTTACGTTCGATATCAAAACTTATGATAAAGAGCATAATCGTATCCAGCCTGACACAAGTAAGGGCAAGGTTCGTGTAACATTTGGTAATATTGATTGTGATGCCGACCAGACTCTTGAAGCATTTTATGTAAATGATAATCTTGAGTCTGCCAAAAAGGTAGGTTCCTCAGAGAAGGGTGAAAAGAAAGTAGAGTTCCCTGTAAATCATTTTTCACTTTATGGATATGGTATTCTTAAAAATCAGTCCAGTAAGGGAATAGAATACATAATTAAGGTTGTTGATCAGGATGGTAATCCTATTGCCGGGGCAGATGTTACGATAACCGACAAACAAAATAAAGATAGTCAGGGGACATCGCTTACTATAAAAACAGATACTGAAGGTGTTGCTGGTAAGTTTACGCATAAGATGGGTAACCAGACATCAACAAAGGTTGTATTGAATGGAGTGACGTTGGCGGAAGGTGTGAATTATCCTACAAACGAGCCATTTAATGCGGGTCATGGCTATTATTTTGATCTTACCGGAGATCCGTTGGTAATTAATCTTCACTATGACACAATAAAGTATCATAACAATGCGCCAGAGGGAAGAACTGTTACCGGATCCATGGTCGATCAGGTGATCTATGCTGGAAGTAAAGAGAAGCTTACAAAGAATGCATTTGAAATCAAGGGATTCAAGTTCATCGGATGGTCCGGCAGTGCGGATGGCAGTGTTGAGTATGAAGATGAATACGAGTATGAGTGCAAATCTGAAACACAGAATAAAGAGCTGAATTTATATGCACAGTGGCTTCCGGATACAAACGGAGTTGATAGTGCAACAGCATATCTCGTTGCTCCGTGGGCAAATAATGGCGGCGGAAAATTTGAGTTAGATGATAAAAAAACCGGTGTTACACCTACATCAAATGACGCAGAATTCTTTATACCCATAGGTGTCGAAAAGTCCGGATCGATTGACAATTTTGTAAATACATATTATTCACAGTTTGTAAGAAAGAACCATGATGATTTTGATAGTCATGTGAAATTCGGTGCGTTCTTGGCCGATTTCGAAAAAGAAATGCATGGTTTCAAGGTAATTGTTAAAGATGGCACTATTACCGTGGTAAATAAGGAGTATTCATATTCTTCGACGCTCAATAAGATCACATGGTATGTTGCAAAGAACGAATCGTCAGATTACAACAAAGTTGGATGGCATGTCGACGGTTTTACTACTTGGAACAAAGTTGATGCAGCATATAAAGTAACGTTCCACTCAAATGGAGGAACGCCGGTTGCTCAGCAGACTGTATCTTATAATGGAAAAGTCACAAAGCCTGAAAATCCGACGAAGAATAATAATAAATTTGAGGGTTGGTTCAGAGATGAGGCTTGCACTACAGAATATGACTTTGATTCAAAGGTCATAGGTGATCTTGAACTCTATGCGGGATGGTCTGAAGAGCATAGCCTTAAGATTAAAATTTATGATGATGACACAAATACACTGATTACCAGTGATTCTCCGGTTAGCTACAAGCTGAAACTTGACGATGAGGAAATCAGCGAAGTTAGCGCAAACGGAATCACAGTTTCAAATGGAACAAAATATCGTATTACCGACATCGAAATAACTGATCCGTATAAATACTCAGGATATCAGGTAGATGGAGGAAGTGTTGATACTTCGAATCCTGATGCTATTACGGGAACAGTAATAGCTGATACAGAAGTTGTCATTCACGTGAGCAGACTTAAGGTAACGGTATCATTTGATACAGATGGTGGATTCCCTGTACCGGAAGATCAGATTATCTCAAAAGGAAGTCAGGCAACAGAACCTGATGAAAAGCCTGTCAGTGATGGTCGTAAATTCAACGGTTGGTATTCTGATAAGGATACACAGGATAAGTATGATTTTACAACGACTGTAAGTGGCGATATGACACTGTATGCAGGATATGATCCGGATATGACGATAAGTGGAAATGCTACGATCCATGTTCGTATCCCGTCAGAGTCATTGAAACCTAAACCACACGAAGAAACCATAAAAAAGCCAAATCCTTGCATAGGTTATCCGATCAAAAATTATTTAAAGGTCGGAACAGCTAAAGTAACTTCTTTCATTGCAGCGACATATTCGTCCTATGTGGAGGATGATCTTAATGATCATGTAATAGATCCGGCAGTGCGTGAGCCGTCAAGTAATGGTTATCTAGCTATAAAAGAGGGCGGACGTCTTGATTGCTGGATCGCCAAGATGGATGGAAAGAATTATATTCTGGTTGTTGAAAATGGAAAGCTTTATAAAGCGGATCCTGCAACGTTTGAGTTTTACTGCATTAAGAAACCTGAAAGTGATAAGAATTATCACATCGAAGCTGATGTCGTTTGGGAAGAGATGGATTTCTTACCTCTTACAATTTCCGGCAACAGTCTTGAAGTGACTTATGATGGACAGGAACATGTAGTTGAAGGCTTTACACCGACTGAGGTTCAGGTTGGAACTGGTGTAAATCAAATTACCGGAATTACTGCAGTTGCTAAGGGAACAGAAGTCGGAACACATGAAACCGTTTTTTCCGGAACTCCGATAATTCAGGGTGGTATGAAGATCAATATAGCTCCGCTATATAAGATTACATACGTACCCGGAAAACTTGTGATCAAGCCTCGTCAGTACACGGTATCCTTCAATACGATGGGTGGAGAACCGACAGTTCCATCACAGAGTGTAAGTGAAGGAAGTGCAGCGACTGAACCGGGTACAAGGCCGGAGAAAGCCGGATTTGTATTTAAGGGATGGTTTGAGGATGCAGAAGGTAATGATCCATATGATTTCAGTACTCCGATAACCTCAGATAAAGAAATCTTTGCAGGGTATGAATCGGATATGTCGGTACTGGTAAATGATGCAAAGACATTTATCCAGATCCCCGGTGCGTCTGAAGTGGTCGAAAAAACGATCAAACACGGTGCAGGTGAAGCTGTTGCCTCATATGGTGACGCAGGATACCTGAAGCTTGGCTCGACAAAACTTACAAAATATGTAACAGATCAGTATGTTTCATATGCTGAGAGTGATGTAGGCGATCATGTACTTGAGCACATATTTATTGAAAATGGAGAGCATGAATATGCAGGAAATAAATATTGGCTTAAGAATTACGAAACATCGCAGACTATTGAAGCTGTTTTGAATGATGAGACCTGGATCGGTGATCTGAGTACTCTTAGATGGTATGTTATCAAGAATTATGATAATTCTACAAATGTCAAAACATGGCATGTGGACGGTAGAGTTAACTGGACGAAGGTTGATCCAAGTAAGGAATTATCAATATATCAGCTAACAGTGCTACAGTAAATTATGACGGTCAAGAGAAGAAAGTAGAGGGTTTTGTACAGAATGAATTTGTAATTGATGGCGAGAAATATACAGTTTCCGGAATGAATGCGATAGCAAAAGGAACAGAAGCCGGAATATATCCGACAAAGATTACTTATACTACTGAAAGTCATAAGCCGGTAGTCTATGACAGCCATGGTAATGATGTATCATTACAGTTCACCGTTAATGTAATAGCAGGACAGCTGACGATCAACCGAAGTGAAGGCGGCATCTCGATCACAGGTAAGGCTGTTGATGAAGAGTATGACGGTGAGGCTAAGAAGATCGAGCCTGTACAGGTAAGTGGAATTAGCGGAGAATACAAAGTATTCTACAGTATCGTAAGCGGAAACGGACATGATACAGGCAGAGAGATCGAACCGGTTAATGATGATCAGCAGGTAGGTCGTGCAGGTGTTCGGAGTGTAAGATCTGCTCGTATCGACGAAGTAACAGCTGATGAAGGTGAGTACTTATACGAGGATCTTCCTTCCTTTACAGATGTAACAGAACTTGAAATTAAGGCAAAGGTTAAGAGCGATAATTACGAGGATATTCCTCCGTATTACATCCCGTTAACGATCAGACCGAGAAAAGCTAAGGCTAATTCTGAGGGAGCAACAAAGGTTTATGACGGAAAAGCTCTTACCAATGAAAGCGAAGTAAAGATCGATCGTCTGGTAGAAGGTCAGAAACCTACTATCAAGATAACAGGAAGTCAGCTCCATGCAGGAAGCAGCAAGAATACTTTTGAACTTTCCAATAGTGGAAAATTTAAGACAACGAACTACGACATCACAAATAACTATGGAACACTTACAGTAACACCGGCACCGGTTTCGATCAGTGCTAAGAATTACACAAAGACCAAAGGTGATGCGGATCCTACATTTGAAGCTGATGTAGCAGGTAATATTTACAATAATGAAGTAACATGGTCACTTGCCCGTGAGTCGGGTGAGGCGGTTGGTACATATGCGATCAACGTTTCATTCTTAGGAACAAGCGACTACAATGTAGCAACAAAGGTTGGCACACTGACTATCGTTAGACGTGGAGGCGGTGGAGGAAACAAGCCGTCTACACCTTCAACTCCGGGAACACCCGGTGGACCCGGTACACCCGGCGAACCCGGTACACCAGGATCACCTGTATTACCGACCACACCTACATTAGCAGCGTTGCTTCCGACAGGCGGAGTCCTCGGAGCTATCGCAGGACCGGCCGGAGGTTTGACACCGGCAGCAATAGCGGGCGGTTTGTTAGATCTCGATGGTGAAGTACTTGGTATCAGAGACGAACCTACGGCAGTATCAGAAGATGCAGCTCCGGATGATATCGGAGATGAACCGGATCTCATATCTGATGTACTTGGTGTAAGAGAGGATGCATGCTGGATACACTGGCTTATCTTACTTCTCACTGTGATATATGCTCTTTACAATACGATCCGTATCGGAGCAAGACATCACCTCATCAAGAAGTTGGATGATGACGAGACAGAGAACACTCAGGAAAGCTGAGAATCAGAATTCTTCGATAAATATGAACCGGCATCGGTAAAACGGTGCCGGATTTCAGGAAAGGAGCGGTATGGATAACATTAATTACAATAATGACCCTAATAATAATTACGACAGAGAAGATCCTGAGAAGAAAAATACTAAGATGCGTAAATGGGACAATGCAGTGAGTATTATCTTTGTTATAGCACTGATCGTCATCGCATTTTTCTGGAAATGTCACTTTGATCCTATCGTTACGATAGTTGCAGGTGTGATCGTAGGAGCATCAACACTCGTTGGTCACAATCAGTATAAGAAGATCAAAGAGTTGTCAGAAAGGTAAAATACCAGGAGAGTATCTGGAGGGATACCGCGCAGGCTGAGTGAAGGAACACCGGTCTGCGCGGTATAAATTTTAAAATTATTGCATATTGCATGGTAAAGATGTATAATGTGCACGGTTCTAAATTCAGATCATACATTTCTCAAAAAAACCTGTTATAGTTTTTTCATTTCAATAAATGCTTAAATAATAGGGAAATATGACCGATATATAAGTCGGAAACTGATAGAGAAATCCTTTGGAATGTCGAATCATTATCAAAATTCTATTTTCGGGAAAATAATCCACTGAAAAAATAAATATGAAAAATGTGCAGTATCTATGGAGATCGGGAACGGTTCTTTTATAGATAGGTCGTGAGCATTTTAAATAAATCAATGCGGAGGTTTTTATGAGAGAGAAGCTGCAGACATTACCACTGGTACAGCTTAGAGAATTGGCAAAGTCCCGTGGTATCAAGGGGATATCCACTATGAAAAAAGCGGATCTCATTGATCGTCTGTGCCTTGAGGCTGAAAAGGGCGGAGAACAAGAACGTTCTGCACCGAAAGAAAGGGCAGTTACAAGGGAGAAAACTGCACCTTTGGAAAAGCCTGATAAGGCAGAAAAGGAAGCCGTGTCTGAGAGAAGGACAGAGCGTACGGAGCGGAGCGAAATTAAGCGTGAAAGACCACAGGAGACAACAGATCTGCCTATGGATAAAGAATCACTTGATTCAGGACAGGTTGCCTGCGGTATTCTTGAGGTAATGGCTGACGGATATGGATTTATAAGAAGTGAAAACTATCTTCCCGGAGATAATGATGTTTATGTTGCACCGAGTCAGATCCGCAGGTTTAACCTAAAGACAGGGGATATGATCGTTGGAAATACACGTGTAAAAACTCAGGGAGAAAAGTTTTCGGCTTTGCTTTTTGTGCGTTCTATAAATGGGTTCCATCCGTCAGAAGCGCAGAAAAGAATGAATTTCGAGGACATGACTCCCATATTCCCTAATGAGCGTATAAACCTCGAAAAAGGTAATTCAAATGTGGCGATGCGTATGATGGATATCATAAGTCCGGTAGGTAAGGGACAGAGAGGTATGATCGTAGCTCCTCCCAAGGCCGGAAAGACCACGCTTCTTAAGAATATCGCAAAATCGGTCACGAATGCATATCCTGATATTCATCTCATAATTCTTCTTATTGATGAAAGACCTGAGGAAGTTACGGATATGAAGGAGTCCATTAAGGGACGCAATGTAGAAGTTATTTATTCTACATTTGACGAGCTGCCAGAGCATCATAAGCGCGTTTCAGAGATGGTTATTGAAAGAGCAAGACGTCTTGTTGAGCATAAAAAGGACGTAATGATCCTTTTGGATTCCATTACAAGACTTTCACGAGCATATAACCTTACTGTACCGCCATCAGGAAGAACTTTGTCAGGTGGTCTTGACCCTGCTGCTCTTCACATGCCAAAGAGATTCTTTGGTGCTGCGAGAAATATGAGAGAGGGAGGATCGCTGACAGTCCTCGCTACAGCTCTTGTTGAAACAGGCAGCAAAATGGATGATGTAGTTTATGAGGAATTTAAGGGAACAGGTAACATGGAGATGGCACTTAACCGAAAACTCCAGGAAAAGAGAGTGTTCCCTGCGATCGATCTGCAGAAATCCGGAACAAGACGAGATGATCTGCTGCTTTCAGATCAGGAAAAGGAAGCGACGGATATTATCCATAAAGCGCTTAACGGCATAAAGTCCGATGATGCCGCAGAAAAGCTGATAGATCTCTTTGCGCGTACCAGAAATAATAGAGAGTTTATGGAGCTTGTTAAAAAAGTAAGATTCTATTAATGCTTGCCAAGTAAAAAACATTGTGATAGAATAATACAGCTGTTCAATGGTAGTGTTTACACGTAAACGGAGCATTTACTGCGGAGTTTACGGCCAGGAACATGGAAAAACCATTAGATTTTGCCCATCGCTGAAGGCGATTTAATTGGCAAAATCTGTTACGTGAGCGAGCTGAAAGCGAGTGAACTGTAACATTTTTTTATTTGACCGCGGGTTAGAAATCTACGGTAAAAGAAAGGATTTTGAAATGAGAGAAGATATCCAGCCTAAGTACTATGAAGCAAAGGTAACATGCAACTGCGGAAACACATTCACAACAGGTTCCACAAAGCCTGAGATCCGTGTTGAAGTTTGCTCCAAGTGCCATCCGTTCTACACAGGCATGCAGAGAACAACACGTGCTGATGGACGTATCGATAAGTTCAACAAGAAGTACGGTATGAAGAACAACTAATCAGAGATTCGGTGAATGCTTTCCATTTGAATAGAAAGCGCGTACGAGTTGATTGGATGGGTGGAACAATCGTTCCGCCCATTTTCCATATATATGGATTTTGAAATGCAAGCATTTCAAAATCCATGAAATGGGCAATGCTTCGCATTCAAAAATTGCCCATTTCTGTTCAGTGAAAACTTTTGTACGAAACCCGCAGTAAATGCGTGTTTCTGATTGTCAGTTTCAAAACATATGATTTTCGACATGAAAGGAAAAGACTTGGAAAAGAAAAGTTGTAATGCAAAATATTCCGGAATTGGCGGACAGGCTGTGATGGAGGGCGTAATGATGCGAAGCGGTGATAAGTACGCAGTCGCTGTTCGCAGACCTGACGGAAAAGTCGCTGTTATGAATGATGAATATAATGGGATCATACCGATAAAAGGTATGTACAAAATCCCTTTTTTAAGAGGAATTTTCAGCTTTCTGGATTCGCTCGTTCTAGGTATGAAAAGTCTGAATTATTCTGTTGATTTTTATACAGAGGATGAAGATACTCTAAAAAAAAGAGATGCAGGAGAAAAAAAGTCAGCCGGAGACAGTGCACTTTCTATAGTGATAATGATACTTGCGGTGATCATGGCTATGGGCTTATTTATGGTGATTCCCTATTTTGCATCACAGCTCTTTCATAAATGGATAGCAGAACCGCACCTTTTGGCACTTGTAGAAGGCATTATACGTATGCTGATATTTATACTGTATATTACAGGTATATCAAAAATGGAAGACATCAAGCGCGTTTTCCGTTATCACGGGGCAGAGCATAAGTGTATAAACTGCCTAGAAAATGGGAATCCGCTGACAGTTGAAAATGTACGCGCTGCATCCAGAGAACACAGGAGATGCGGAACGAGCTTTTTACTATATGTCATGGTGGTGTCGATTCTTTTATTTGCTGTGATACAGACACCTGACCGTCTCACAAAGGTGGTACTCAGAATCGTTCTGATACCTGTTATAGCAGGAATTTCATATGAACTGATCCGCCTTGCCGGAACAAGTAATAATCCTCTGGTCAGAGCTATGTCGGTTCCGGGACTGCTGCTTCAAAAACTCACAACTGCGGAGCCTGATGATAGTATGATCGAGATCGGTATCGCATCGGTAGAAGCAGTTTATGACTGGAAGACTTATTTAAAAGAAAACTTTAATTTAACTGACAAACAAATTGATGAAGCAGTCAGGGAAGACAAAGAGGTGAAAATAAGATCATGACTTATAGCGAAGCGCTTCGTAAAAGTACAGATTATTTAAGAGGATCAGGGATAGCTGATGCTGAAACGGATGCCAAACTGCTTCTCATGCATGTAAGTGGAAAAAATCGTACTTTTTTTCTAGCTCATGGAGATGAGGAACTGACTGAGAGAGAAGAAACTCTTTATCAGCTCCTTACAGAAAAAAGAGGCGGTCATGTGCCGGTTCAGCATCTGACAGGGACTATGAATTTTATGGGACTGGATTTTGATGTAGCGGAAAATGTCCTTATCCCAAGGATAGATACTGAGTATCTGGTAGAGGAAGCGATGACTTATGTTGAGGACGGAGCAAGGGTACTCGACGTTTGTACAGGTTCCGGATGTATCCTGCTGTCGCTTATGAAATATAAAAATGATATAAGCGGTGTCGGAGTGGATGTGTCGGATGATGCACTAGCGCTTTCATGTAAAAATGCCGAAAAACTTGGTGTTGAAAATGTTCAGTTTATAAAATCAGATCTTTTCCAGAATGTTGTGGGAAAATTTGATTATATACTTTCAAATCCTCCGTACATCAGAAGTTCCGAAATAGATGGACTTATGGATGAAGTACGCTTGCATGAACCTCACCTGGCGCTTGATGGAGGAGAGGACGGTCTTGATTTTTATAAGAAGATCGCACATGAAGCAAAAGACTATCTGGAGTCTGAGGGCAGACTTTTCTTTGAGATAGGATTTGATGAAGGCGATGCGCTTAGAGAGATCCTTTCTGCAGAGGGATATAAGGATATAGAAGTAGTCAGAGACTATTCAGGAAATGAGAGAGTGGTCAGATGTTTGAAAGGCTAAATGAAACAGTACTTCGATATGAAGAAGTGACTCGGTTGATAAACGAACCGTCAACTGCCGAAGACAGCGGCAGATTTATGGAACTTATGAAAGAGCAGAGTAAGCTTTTCCCGGTCGTTGAAGCATATAAGGCATATAAGAAAAATGAACAGGAGCTTCAGGAAGCGGAGATGATGATCGATGAGGAATCAGATCCTGAGCTTAAGAGCCTGGCGAGAGAAGAACTGGCAGAAGCAAAGAGAAAGCAGCCGGAACTTGAAAAGGCACTGAAACTCATGCTCATTCCTAAAGATGAAGCTGATGACAGAAACGTTGTCGTAGAGATCAGAGCAGGTGCCGGCGGAGAAGAAGCAGCTCTTTTCGCAGCATCACTTTACAGGATGTATGTGCGTTACGCAGAGAACCATGGTTTTTCTGTTGAAACAACCGATGCGGAAGATACAGGTATCGGCGGTCTTAAGTATGTGAGCTTCATGATAAATGGAATGGGAGCCTACTCAAAGCTGAAATTTGAAAGTGGTGTTCACAGAGTTCAGAGAGTTCCCCAGACAGAGTCAGGTGGACGAATACATACATCAACAGTAACGGTTGCGATAATGCCGGAGGCTACGGAGGTTGAGGTAAATATAGATCCGAATGAATGCCGTATCGATGTATTTCGTGCCAGTGGAAACGGAGGTCAGTGCGTAAATACTACTGATTCGGCAGTGAGACTTACTCATTTGCCGACAGGAATCGTGATCTCCTGTCAGGATGAAAAGAGTCAGATAAAAAATAAGGCAAAGGCATTTAAGGTTCTGAGGGCAAAATTATATGAGCTGGAGCGGGAAAAAGCTCACGAGGCAGAGGCGTCTTTGAGAAAGAGTCAGGTTGGAACGGGAGACCGTTCAGAAAAAATAAGAACCTATAATTTCCCACAGTCCAGACTTACGGATCACAGGATAAATCTCACTATTTATTCATTGGATAAGGTAATGGACGGAGAACTTGATCCTGTAATAGATGCCCTTTCTGCAGAAGATCAGGCGCGCAAGCTTGCAGGGCTTGAAGAGCAGTAATTGACCTCCCTTTTTTTGCGTTTTATAATCAAAGTACTGAAATTGTTTATGTGAAGTCGTATCTGTGAAGGTACAAGGCAGATAACTTTCAGAAAGGGTATAAACGTAAAGTGGGTAAATATGAAGATCTGGAAAAAGAGTATGATAGATGCAGGGAAGAACTGCGTATAACACAGCTTCGACTGGAACTTCTTCTTGATAATATTCCCGGTGGCGTCATGATATATGAGGCTGATACGGGAAAGTTGGATTATCTCAGTGAAGGGTGCTTGAGAATTTTTCATTGTACGGAAGAACAGTTTCGCGAACATTTTTATAATAGTTTCAATCTGTTCGTAATGAGAGAAGACAGGGCTATTGTCAGAGAACAAATAAAAAATCAGTCTGAATTTTTTGATACGGTTGAGATAACGTACAGAGTACGGGGACTCCTGGATGATATAATCTGGATATATCATAAGAGCAGAAAGTTTGCTTCGAATGACGGCAGGATGCTGTATTTTGTTGTTCTCAGCGATGTTACGAATGAAAAGCTCGTGCAGGCGCAGCTGCAAAAAAATACAGAGCAGCTATATATGGAATCCGAAAGATACAGACTTATTGAGGAAGCCACGGATAATATCAGTTATGATTATGATGTGGACTTAGATATACTTGAGAGTTCTGAACTGGATGATGAGGGCAATCGTTTTATCATACGAAATTTTCTCGGAGGAGACTATTTAAGAAAGCATCTTCATCCGGAGGATTATGCGGTTACTGTTGATAAATTCAAGAGTGCATTAAATGATCCGGCTAAGGGCAGTGCAGAATACAGACTGATAAATTCGAAAGATGATGGATCTGAATATGAATGGTTCCGGCTGAGCTATGCAAGCTTTGCGGATAAAATCGGTCACGTATTTCGAGTGGTAGGTTCTGCGAAAGATGTTTCCGAGGAAAAGGCAGAACGGGATGAACTCAGGGCAAAGGTGGATATAGATGCCATGACAGGGCTTCTGAATAAGAATGCTATGCAGCATGCGATTGAAAACTATCTCCAAAAATCGCGTATCTCTGACTGCCATGCTGTTATGATGATCGATACCGATCATTTTAAGACAGTAAATGATACATTTGGCCATGAATACGGTGATAATGTCATAAAGATGACAGCAACGTCTATTCGAGAAGTGTTCAGAGAATCTGACTTTGTCGGCAGAATGGGCGGAGACGAATTTATGGTGTTTATGAAGCATACAACGCCCAGAATAACGGAGCTGCGTGCAAAGCAGCTTAATGATGCCATCCGGCGTACTTTTACAAAAGATGGCATTTCGGTAAGTATAAGCTGCAGTATAGGAATTTCATATTTTGCCCGCGACGGGGAAGATTACACAGAACTGTTCAGGCATGCGGATGAAGCGTTATACAAAGTAAAAGAAAGCGGAAGAGATGGTTATCGTGTCTACCGCGAAGACGACTGAAAGGAAAGTATTAAATGAAAACGATCCGGATACTCTTATTATCTGTGATCCTGACATCGCTTATTTTAACGGGATGCAGCAGAACAGGGAGTAACCACAGTAATGTTGATCTCGGCATGAAAGCTATTGAAAACAACGATTACGAAGGCGCTCTCGCAAATTTTGAAGCGGCAGAAAAAAAGGGCGAAAATGCAGAATTGATCTATAGAGGAAAGGGTTTGGCGCATATGGGACTTGCGGATTACAAATCTGCGGTTGAGGAGCTGACAAAGGCTCTTTCGTGTTCCAATGGACATATTTCAGACCTTGAGTATGATATTTCGTTTTATCTGGCTGTGTCAGAGTTCCGTACAGGAGATATGGATAGTGCGATAGATACCTGTACAGCGATATTGGCACTTGACCCAAAAAATCCAAATGCATTTTTCCTTAGAGGAAAGACAGAACTTGCAAAGGGGCAGAAAGATGATGCGCTCAGAGACTTCAATGCGGCGATCAGAAATAACAATTCCGATCCGGATCTCTATATAAATATATATGAGTGTCTGTCTGATGCGGGAGAAGCAGAGGATGGAGCGGATTATCTGAAGTCTGCTATGGAACTGACTCATATAACCGGATTCCAGAAAGGTAAGCTTTATTTCTGGATGGGAGAATATGATAATGCTAAGGATATTCTTGAGGAGTCAAGAGGTGACGGAAGTGATCCTGAGGTAGTTCTCTATCTCGGAAGAACTTATGAAGCGCTTGGAGATGAATCCTATGCCGCATCGTTGTATAAGACCTATCTGGAGGATAATCCGAATGATGTGGAGATCTGCAATCAGTTAGGACTTTGTGAACTGGATGTGGGAGATTACGAAAGTGCTCTCAAGGCCTTTGAACAGGGAATATCCGTTGGTGATTCGGAAATATCACAGTCGCTTCGTTACAATCAGATAGTTGCCAGTGAATATCTTGGTAAGTTCAAAGAAGCATCGGTTTTGATGGATAGTTACCTCAAAGATTATCCGGATGATGAGGATGCAAAAAGAGAATACATATTTTTGTCTACTAGATAGAAGATAGAAGATACAAAATACACAGAGCATATTTTTGGTAAAGATTTTTAAATTGCCGAGAATATGCTCTTTTTCATAGTTTGCTGAAAAGGCAGAAAAGACGCTGAATCACAGAGTTGTATACACAATAACACCAACTATGGTATGCAGAATCAACAAAAACACAATATCTAGCGTTATTTCATTGACCCACTTTTGGGGCAGTGCTAAGATTTAATAGATGACAGCGGTCGCATGGATGCAGAAAAATGCTGCGGGATGCTGTCAGTTATTTTGTCCGGGAGTATGAAGGCACCTGTATACACGTTTTGGAGGATGGCAGATGTACAAAAATCTGTTGTATTACGTGTAAGGCAAGATGACAGATTAGTCGGAAAAGAAATTGAAGGGGGACAATTTAATGTACCAGGTTATTAAGAGAGACGGTAAGGTCGTTGACTTTAGGATCACAAAGATCGACGATGCGATCATGAAGGCATTTGCTGCCTGCGAGAAGCAGTACAACAATGACATCATCGATCTCCTGGCACTCAGAGTTACGGCTGATTTTGAACCAAAGATCCGTGATAATGCGGTATCGGTGGAGGACATTCAGGATAGTGTTGAAAGTGTTCTGAATCAGGCCGGATACACAGGAGTGGCTAAGGCATATATCCTTTACCGTAAGCAGCGTGAAAAGATCCGTAATATGAATAACGCGATCCTTAATTACCGTGATGTAGTTAATTCTTACATTAAGGTTGAGGATTGGAGAGTAAAGGAAAATTCTACAGTAACTTATTCTGTAGGAGGTCTGATACTATCAAATTCCGGAGCGATAACTGCTAATTACTGGCTCTCTGAAATATACGATAATGAGATCGCAGAAGCACACAGAAATTGCGATCTGCATATACATGATCTTTCTATGCTTACAGGTTACTGCGCAGGATGGAGTTTAAAACAGCTTATCCGTGAGGGACTTGGCGGAATCGAGGGAAAAATATCATCAGCACCGGCAAAGCATCTGTCTGTTCTTTGCAATCAGATGGTCAATTTCCTCGGTATAATGCAGAACGAGTGGGCAGGCGCTCAGGCATTTTCATCATTTGATACCTATCTTGCACCGTTTGTAAAAGCAGATAACCTCACCTACAGAGAAGTAAGGCAGGCTATAGAAACTTTTGTATTTGGCGTAAATACGCCTTCCAGATGGGGAACACAGGCACCCTTTACAAATATCACTCTTGACTGGACGGTACCCGAGGATCTCGCGGAGCTTCCGGCGATCGTTGGCGGCGAGGAGCAGGACTTCTGCTATAAAGACTGTAAAAAAGAGATGGATATGATCAATAAGGCATTCCTTGAGATCATGATCGAAGGTGATGCAAACGGACGCGGATTCCAGTATCCGATCCCGACATATTCAATCACACGAGACTTTGACTGGTCTGACACGGAAAATAACCGTCTCTTATTTGAAATGACCAGTAAATACGGAACACCTTATTTCTCAAATTACGTTAATTCTGATATGAAGCCGTCGGATGTGCGCAGTATGTGCTGCAGACTTCGCCTCGACCTCAGAGAACTCAGGAAAAAGAGCGGCGGTTTCTTTGGATCTGGAGAGTCAACAGGTTCTATTGGAGTGGTAACCATCAATTTGCCGAGAATTGCATATCTTGCAGTTGATGAGAGAGATTTTTATAAGAGACTCGATCACGTAATGGATATAGCAGCCCGTTCTCTTAAGGTTAAGAGAGATGTGATCTCAAAGTTTCTGGATGCGGGACTTTATCCATATACAAAGCGTTATCTCGGAACGTTTAACAATCATTTCTCAACCATCGGCCTCATAGGAATGAACGAGGTTGGATTAAATGCATCGTGGATAAGGGAGGATCTTACAAATGAAAAGACGCAGAAGTTTGCTGAAGACGTATTAAATCATATGAGAGACCGCCTTATGGATTATCAGGAGCAGTACGGTGATCTGTATAATCTGGAGGCAACTCCCGCAGAAAGTACCACATATCGACTTGCAAAGCACGACAAGGCACAGTATCCTAATATCGTAACTGCCGGAGCACCGGGTGAGACACCGTATTATACAAACAGTTCTCATTTGCCGGTAGGATACACAAGCGATATTTTTGGTGCGCTGGATGTGCAGGACAAGCTGCAGACGCTTTATACATCAGGAACAGTATTCCATGCGTTTCTCGGAGAAAAGCTGCCTGACTGGAAAGCAGCCGCTAATCTCGTAAAGACGATATCGGACAACTACCGTTTACCGTACTACACATTGTCACCGACATATTCTATCTGCAGAGAGCATGGTTATCTTGCAGGAGAGCAGAAAGTCTGCCCGATCTGCGGAAAGAGTACTGAGGTTTATTCCAGGATCACAGGATATTATCGTCCGGTTTCAAACTGGAATGACGGCAAGCTGCAGGAATACAAGGACCGGCTGCTGTATAAAGTAGGGGCAGAAAAGAACAGCAAAGAAACGGCAGGAAGTAAGTTTGGTGCAGTCTGGGAAAAAGAGGACGCCGTACAGAGTAAGGTGTCTGATGTGATCCGTGAGGGTGTTCGTGAAGTAAAGGAAAAGAAATCTTTAGAGAATTCTGATAATAAGATCGAGTACCTGTTTACGACAAAGACATGCCCAAATTGCAGACTTGTAAAGACATTCCTTAAAGACCGTGATTATGTTGAGATCGACGCGGAAGAGCATCCTGATCTGGCAATGCAGTATGATGTCATGCAGGCACCGACTTATGTTGTTATTCATGACGGCGAAGTCGAGAAATTCAGTAATGCGTCAAATATTCGCAAATTTGTAAAAGATACTGCAGTCAGTAAAAGTGAGTAGTCATATACATATATGACAGGGTCAAAAGCGAAGCAATTCGTGTCATATATGTAGAAATGGCAGCGGAAAGAGAGTAAATTCATAATGATCAGTAAGCTTATTGAGAGAATCAGAAAGACCGGCGCACCTATCTGTGTGGGACTCGATCCGAACCTTAGCTTTGTTCCGGAAGAAATCCAGAAAAAAGCCTTTGAAGAATTTGGAGAGACTCCGGAGGGTGCCGCAGAGGCAATCTGGCAGTTCAATCGTGCGATAGTTGATGCGACTTATGATCTGATCCCGGCAGTTAAGCCTCAGATCGCCATGTATGAGCAGTTTGGCATCCCGGGACTCATGGCTTTCAAAAAGACTGTTGATTATTGTCACGAAAAAGGCTTACTGGTCATTGGCGATATAAAGAGAGGCGATATCGGAAATACATCAGCTTCTTATGCAAAGGCACATATCGGACATATAAAGATCGGATCAAAGAGCTATGCTCCTTTTGACGAAGATTTCTGCACTGTAAATCCGTATCTCGGATCTGATGGAGTAAAGCCTTTTGCTGATGTTTGCTCCGAAGAGGACAGAGGAATTTTTGTATTAGTAAAGACTTCCAATGCGTCCAGCGGAGAATTCCAGGATCGTGAGATCGATGGCAGACCGCTTTATGAATGGGTTGCTGAAAAGGTAAATGAGTGGGGAGCAGCTTCAATGGACGGCGAATACAGCAATGTCGGCTGTGTTGTCGGTGCTACTTATCCGGAAATGGGAGCTGCACTTAGAAAGCTCATGCCGAGGGCTTTCATCCTTGTGCCGGGATATGGTGCACAGGGCGGAAAGGCAGAAGATCTTGTTCATTTCTTTAATTCGGATGGACTTGGCGCGATCGTAAACAATTCAAGAGGTGTGATCGCTGCATATACAAAAGATGCATATAAAGATAAATTTGATGCGGCACACTTTGCTGATGCAAGCCGTCAGGCAGTCATTGATATGATCGAAGACCTTCGCTCACACGGTGCCGGTGTTCCGCAGTAATAGAAAAAAACGTCTCTCCCATGCGGAGAGGCGTTTTCTTGTTAAAGATCATGTTTTTATGCTAAAATGTTTCCAAAATATATTTAAGAAAGGATCCGGAGGTATTACAGAACTCCGGAGCAGATGATCCATGGAAAAATACAAGCAGGAGTTTATTGAGTTCATGCTGGACTGTCAGGTACTGAAGTTCGGAGATTTCGTTACCAAGAGCGGTCGTAATACACCGTTTTTTGTAAATACCGGATTTTACAGGACAGGTACACAGCTAAAGAAACTGGGTGAATATTATGCCCGTGCTATTCATGATCGCTTCGGAGATGACTTTGACGTCCTCTTTGGACCTGCATATAAGGGAATACCGCTTTCTGTAGCGACTACCATCGCATTCAGTGAGATGTATGGAAAAGAAATACGCTATTGCAGCAACCGTAAAGAGGTTAAGGATCATGGCGATAAGGGAATCCTGCTCGGTGGACCGCTTGGAGATGGTGATCGCGTAGTAATAATCGAGGATGTTACCACTGCAGGAACTTCTATCCACGAGACACTGCCTATCATTCAGGCGCAGGGCGATGTAAAGGTTCTGGGTATGTGTGTATCTGTAGATCGTCAGGAACGCGGAACAGGCTCAAAATCCGCACTTAAGGAGATAGAAGAGGAACATGGCTTCACTACAACTGCTATCGTAACGATGGAAGATGTCATAAGTTACCTCACAGAAAATGAAGTTGGCGGAAAGAAGATCATCGATGAGAACCTCAAGGCTGCCATTGACGCATATTATGAGAAGTACGGCGCAGAAAATTGATAAAGTGAAAGGAAGTATGATATGAGTAACGAAAACGAACTGGTATATAAGAGTGTGCGTTTTTCGGCAGTGGTAAGCATTGTACTTGGTATTATCGCTGTGATAGTCGGACTTGTAAGCGGCGTAATGCTTCTTATCTCGGCAGGAAGACTGATGAAAGCCAAGTCAAGGATCATGTTCTAAGGAATTAGATATGTTAGGTAGAAGAAAATATCTGTTCACAAGCAGCAGCCAGTCTTCAAAGGGCATAATGTCCTCTGTTTGCGGCGTGATATCGCTTGTGGCATTTATATTTGTAATGATGAATGTACTTAAGGCAGGCGGAAGCGCTACCCCGAGACAGGGGGCGGTGGGCTTCGTTTCCTGCCTTTTCAGCGTGACAGGCACAGTGCTTGGGATAATGAGTCTTGTTGAGCCGGATAAATTTCGTTTATTTCCGCGACTCGGCTTCATCACTTCCCTATTATCACTGATCGCCTGGGGAGGAATAATATATGCGGGCATTGCCGGAATCTGAGGCAGAACTTTTAAGAGAAAGACAGGAACTTGCAGAAGGAAGGATTCGCGAGATCATCTCAGAAGACCTTGTAAAAGCGCCATATGATGAATTTTTCAGGAAAACAGCCGAATTTATCATGAATCCGTCCTATAACGCAGCTCTTCCGGAAAACTATGGTTCATCATGGATGAATCCTGTGTATTCTGTATCACGCTGTGGGACGGAAATGGGAAGGCTTTTATCCTTTTTGGCATATGAGCTTTTGAATCTCGTTGCATTTCGAGCAGAGGGGCTTCTTACGGATATAGTTATCCTTGAGGAAGTATTCCTCGAGATCTATAGTTCGTTTGTAGCAGCCATGCAGGAGGAAGGAACTGAACCTCAGGCAAAGGTCATACATGGTATCCTTTATTCATTTATAAGTGATTATACGGATTATACAGTTAGCCGCAGGATACGTGAGATCGTAGATCCTGCAGAAGACGAATTTGCGAGAAAGATCATCATGGAGTCGGATTTTACTGATCTGTCATATCTGGACAGATTTGGTGAATATATTGATGATGATACGAGAAAGATCGCGGCGTATTTAAATACCTTTTCTGAGGAAAAGATCCAGTCTATGGCAGATACCTTTACAGAAGGTTATCGCATGGGGTTTGTAAACACAGGAAAGGATCTGTCAAAAAAGCGTTCGGTCGCAGTGAGATATGAACTCGGATTTGAAAGAATGATCCGTGCTGCAATACGCAATTTTGAAAAGATCGGTCTTTCAGCTACAATATACCGTCGACCACTTCACGCAGCAAACCGTTCCGGCATGAACAGAAACGGATATGCGGGAGCATGGGTAAATAAACAGATGGCATTTGACCATATGGAAGACAATGCCCTTTTCCTTGACAAGGCATACATGACACGAAAGCTCGAAGTTATGGAGCATACTTTTGAGGAAGTAAAAGATCTTGCCCGTGAGTACGGAGGCCCGGCTGTTATGGAGACATTCGGAGGTGAGCCTTTTATGCCGGAGTCACACAGTGAGGCATATGCTCTGAGTCCTGAACAGCAGAAGCTTGCAGTTGATCTTGCGGTCGAAGCAGGGAAGATTACGAGCCGTTATATACCGGGAGATGAAAGGTCATTTACGATCATTTCATATCCTGTTCCGTCAATTAGTCCGGAATTTGAAGCTATATTTGATGCGACGGTAAAGCTCAATACGCTCGATTCGGACAAATACAAAAAGATACAGCAGGAACTGATACTTCAGCTTGAAAAGGGCAGAAAAGTAGAAGTTAAGGGACGAAACGGAAACAAAACAGATATTACGGTATCTCTCCATGAACTTCCTGATCCTGAGCATCAGACCGTGTTTGAAAACTGTACGGCAGACGTGAATATCCCTGTTGGAGAGGCGTTTACTTCACCGGCGCTTACGGGAACAGACGGAACACTGTTCGTATCTGAGGTTTACCTCATGGGACTTAGATTTGAAAATCTTGAGTTTCATTTCAAGGATGGTTTCGTAACGGATTATAACTGTACGAATTTCCCTACAGAGGAAGAAAATAAAAAATATATCCGTGACCATATCCTTCATCATCACGATACGCTTCCTCTCGGAGAATTTGCGATCGGTACAAATACGACCGCGTACCGGATGGCAAAAGATTTTGACATTTTTTCGAGACTTGATATCCTGATCGCGGAAAAGACCGGACCGCACTTTGCCCTTGGAGACACCTGCTATGAGCGTGCGGAAGATGTAAAGGTCTATAATCCGGACGGACGTGAGATCATTGCCAGAGACAATGAGTATACGATCAAGCGAAAAACAGATCCTTCGTTCCGTTATTTCCAGTGTCATACAGATATTACCATTCCTTATGATGAACTGGATACCATAACTGCCATAGATGCAGACGGAAACAGATATCCTGTGATCTCGGGAGGAAAGTTCGTCGTTCCCGGTACGGAAGAATTGAATCAGCCTTTGGAAAAATAATCACATTGACTTGAAATATCAGTAAACCTATAATGTGTATTGCGGCGTTAAAACTGCGCCGCAGTAAACCACGAAACAGAATAAGGAAGGTTCAGGAAATGGCAAAAGTAGGTATTGTAATGGGTTCCGATTCCGATATGGCTGTTATGTCTAAGGCAGCCTCTGTTCTTGATGAACTCGGAGTTACGTATGAGATGAATATTATCTCTGCACACAGAGAACCGGATGTTTTCTTTGAATGGGCGAAAAACGCCGAAGCACGCGGGATTAAGGTGATTATCGCCGGCGCCGGAATGGCAGCTCATCTGCCGGGCATGTGCGCAGCACTGTTTCCGCTTCCTGTTATCGGTATCCCTATGTACAGCAAATCACTTGGTGGTACTGACGCACTCTATTCTATTCTTCAGATGCCCTCGGGCATTCCTGTCGCTACCGTCGCTATCGATGGTGCAAAAAATGCTGCCCTTCTTGCAGTGAAGATCCTAGCAGTTTCAGACGATGAGCTTCTTTCCAAGTTAAAGAGCTACACAGAAAATCTTAAAAACGAAGTTGAGAAAAAGGATGAAAAGCTGAAGAATATCGGCTGGAAGGCTTATCTCGAAGAAAAGAATAAGTAATAAGCAAAAAGCTTATAAAAGCAGTGATCGTTTTAACCCTGTAATGTGAAATGAAAGGAAATCATAATGGATTACAAAAGCGCTGGTGTTGATATTGAGGCCGGATACAAGTCAGTCGAACTCATAAAGAAGTATGTAAAGGAAACAGTACGTCCCGAGGTTCTTGGCGGACTTGGCGGATTTTCCGGAGCTTTTTCACTTAAGCCTTTCATGGCTATGAAGAACCCAACGCTTGTTTCCGGAACAGATGGTGTCGGAACTAAGCTCAAGGTAGCGTTTGTCATGGATAAGCATGATACAGTTGGTATCGACTGCGTTGCAATGTGTGTAAATGATATCGCATGCGCAGGCGGTGAACCGCTTTTCTTCCTGGATTATATTGCCTGCGGAAAGAATTATCCGGAAAAGATCGCTGAGATCGTAAAGGGTGTGGCAGAAGGCTGTAAGCAGAGTGATGCAGCACTGATCGGTGGAGAAACAGCTGAGATGCCGGGCTTCTATCCGGAAAACGAGTATGACCTTGCCGGATTTGCTGTAGGTATCGTAGATCAGGATAATCTCATTGATGGATCATCTATAAAAGAAGGAGATACACTTATAGGTATTTCATCAAGCGGTGTTCACTCCAATGGATTTTCACTTGTGCGTAAGGTATTCGAGATGACAGAAGCCAACCTGAACCGTCATTTTGATTCTCTCGGAACAACTCTTGGAGATGCGCTTTTAAGACCTACAAAGATTTATGTACATGCGCTTCGTTCAGTTCGTGAAGCAGGTGTAAATATAAAGGGCTGCAGCCATATCACAGGAGGCGGATTCTATGAGAATATCCCGAGAATGCTTCCTGATGGTATCGTAGCAGCAGTTAAAAAGGATTCCTATCCGATTCCGCCTATTTTTGAGATGCTTCAGAAAGATGGTGGAATTGCCGATGAAATGATGTATAACACCTACAATATGGGACTCGGAATGGTACTGGCAGTTGATCCTGCTGATGCAGAAAAAACTATCGCAGCAGTTGAGAGTGCCGGAGAAAAGGCATTTATCGTAGGAAAGACAGAAAGCGCCGGAGAAAAAGGAGTTCGTTTATGCTGAGAATAGCAGTCTGCGTATCAGGCGGAGGAACGAATCTCCAGGCTATCATTGATTCTGTGGCTGACGGACGTATAACAAATGCCGAGATCGTACGGGTGATAAGCAATAAACCCGGGGTAAAGGCTCTTGAGCGGGCAGAAAAGGCAGGAATCCCTTCAGTAGTCGTGAGCAGAAAGGATTTTTCTGATAAAAATGCTTTTAATAAGGCACTGATAAGTGCAGTTGATGAAGCAAAGCCTGATCTGATCGTTTTGGCAGGATTTCTGGTTGTGCTTCCGGAAGAACTTACCGAAAAATATACTAACAAGATAATAAATGTTCACCCGTCTCTCATTCCTTCTTTCTGTGGAGTAGGGTTCTATGGACTGAAGGTTCATGAGGAAGCTCTGAAAAGAGGTGTGAAGGTCACAGGAGCGACTGTTCATTTCGTAGATGCGGGCTGTGACAGCGGCCCGATCATCATGCAAAAGGCAGTTGAGGTTCAGCCTGATGACACTCCGGAATCTCTACAGCTCAGAGTCATGGAGCAGGCAGAATGGATCATCATGCCGAAAGCGATCAATCTGATCGCAAACGGAAAGGTAACAGTAGAAGGCAGAAAAGTCAAAGTGGAGGACTAAAATGAATATACTGATCGTCGGCGGAGGCGGAAGAGAGCATGCGATCGCAGATGCAGTAAAGAGAAGTGAAAAGGCAGACAAGATCTACTGCTGCCCCGGAAATGCAGGAATTGCTGAGATAGCAGAATGTGCCGATATTCCGGTAATGGAATTTGGTCGTATCGTAAAATATGCAAAAGAAAAGGAAATCGACTTTGTTATAGTTGGCCCGGATGATCCACTTGTCGGAGGGCTGGTAGATGAGCTGGAGGCAGCAGGTATCCGTGCATTCGGTCCCAGAAAAAATGCTGCTATTCTTGAGGGATCAAAGGCTTTTTCAAAGGATCTCATGAAGAAGTACAATATCCCTACAGCAGAGTATGCGGTGTTTACAGATGCGGCAGAAGCTCTTGCTTATCTTGATACATGTAAGTTCCCGATCGTATTAAAGGCTGACGGACTTGCGCTCGGAAAGGGAGTTCTCATTTGTCAGGACAGAGATGAGGCCAGAAACGGCGTAAAGGAGATCATGCTTGATAAGAAGTTCGGAACAGCAGGAAACAAGATGGTCATTGAGGAATTCATGACCGGACGAGAAGTTTCTGTACTTACTTTCTGTGACGGAAAGACTATCAAGGTTATGAGCAGTGCCCAGGATCATAAGAGAGCAGGAGATGGAGATACCGGACTCAATACAGGCGGTATGGGTACGTTTTCACCTTCACCTTTCTACACAAAAAAGATAAATGACTTCTGCAAGAAAAATATATTCCAGCCTACTGTTGATGCAATGAAAGCAGAAGGACGTGAGTTTAAGGGCGTTATCTTCTTTGGCCTCATGCTCACCGAAGATGGACCAAAGGTTCTTGAGTATAATGCACGTTTTGGAGATCCTGAGGCGCAGGTAGTGCTTCCTCGCATGAAAAATGATATTATTGAAGTGATGGAAGCATGTGTTGATGGAAGTCTTAGTAAGATCAAGCTGGAGTTTGAAGACAATGCTGCAGTTTGCGTAGTTCTTGCAAGTGACGGCTATCCTGTGAGATATACTAAGGGACATCTTATCAGCGGATTAGAAAAGTTTACTGAAGAAGATGGATATTACTGCTTCCATGCTGGAACTAAAAAAACTTCTAAAGGTATCGTGACAAATGGAGGACGAGTTCTCGGAATAACTGCAAAGGGCGAGAATCTTCACAAAGCGCGTGCAAATGCCTATGAAGCAACTACATGGGTTAGTTTCGAGAATAAGTACTGCCGAAAAGATATCGGAAAGGCAATCGATGAGTTCGGAGAAATTCGTTGAGGAGTTTTTTGATGATTCTTATCATCGGCCCGAGGCGTGTGAGAAATGCGGCTCAAAGCTGGAGTTTATCGGCGTCGGCGGTTATCGATGTATTAAGTGCAGGCACTTAATGTATGATGATTACGGAAAAGTGCGTAATTATCTGGAAGATCATCAGGGAGCTACCGCTGGTGAAGTAAGTGAAAATACCGGTGTAGCGGAGAAAACCATTACACATATGCTCCGGGAGGAGCGTTTACAGGTCTCAAAAGATTCAAAAACATTTCTTAAGTGTCAGGTTTGCGGTAAGGCTATCATGAGCGGAAAGTACTGCAAGACCTGTGGTCAGCTTGCGCAAGCGGCTGATAAGAAGAAACGTGATGAGATCGAGCGCAAGAAGCGTGAGATGATGATTCAGGGTGTTGGAATGGTTTCTCATAATGATGATGGTAAAAAAAGATTCGAGCGTTAAGATACGTGATCTATGGAGGCAAAAAGGAGTAGCGGCAGTAGGAGTACTGCTGCTCCTTTTCGTCTTTGTTTTTACGCACCCGGTCAGGGCTGAGGATATTAAGCAGGGAGTCACAAAGGGAACCAATATACAGGTAAGAAAAGACAAGCCTGTAACCGGTGAAGTCATTGCGACTCTGAACACGGGTATTTCCGTAAAAATCACAAAATCTTCAGAAGGAACAGATGGTTCTGTATGGTATTATATAGAGGCACGCAAACCTTCTGTCGCAGGTTATGTCAGATCTGATTTCATTGACCTAAACGGAACAGCGTCGGAAGATATCAAAGAAGATCGTGTTTTAACGATCAACTTTGATGATGTTAAAGTGCGCTCAAAGGCATCTTCGCTTGGCGAGGTGCTTTGTGAACTTGCATATGGAAAAAATTGTACATTCAAAAGAGCGGAGTTTGATGAGATCGGCGGATACTACTGGTATTATGTAACATTCGATGCAGAAAACGGTGTCACCTCAGGTTTTGTACGTCAGGATTATTTCAGTACGGATGACTATAGGGATGAACTTATAGATAGGGGTTTTCCTGAAAGTTATATAACGAGACTGTTAGTCATTCACGATCTTTATCCTGAATGGGAATTTGAAAGCTATAATCCGGTAAGTGCTCTTACATGGGAAAAGGCTGCAGAGGCACAATATGGCTTCAGTAAGGTCGAAGGAGCTGCGGAAAGCAAAGATGACACTTCTTCAAATAGCGTTTCTGACGTTGAGACTACAATGCTGAACAGCCTCATTAAAGATGCATCCTATGATGATCTGCAGTATGGTTTTGCATCCGGTCTTGGGATAGATTCATTGTCGGGACTTTTTAGTGATGAAAAGCAGGGAAGAAGCTATATTACATGGAAAAAGGCTACTTTGGCTCAGATCAAGTACTATATGGACCCGAGAAACTTTATGCTGACAGAAAACGGAAGTCTGAATACTTCGTTTTTTATGTTCGTGGATGGAACAGACAGTACCGGGACTACGGAAAAGGGTGTGTCAGTCATTCTTTCCACCACATCCATGACGGGTACACTTCCGGATGAATCGTCGACCACATATGCATCACTTGTCAAAAAATTATCCGATGATTCAAAAGTAAATCCGTATCTCGTCGCAGCAAGGCTTCGTCAGGAACATGGAAGCAGCAGCGGGGATGATCTCATAAACGGAAAGTATCCGGGTTATGAAGGATATTATAATTTTTTTAATATTCAGGCGAATGGCACAAATCCTGTCCTAAATGGGTTAAAATATGCAAAGTCACAAGGGTGGGATACCAGAAGAAAATCTATAAGCGGTGGTCTTAAATTTCTTTCGGATAATTATTTCTACCGTTCGGTTCCACAAAATACGCTTTATAAACATAGGTTTAATTATAGCGGGACAGCTATTTCTCATCAGTATATGGAGAGTCTGTATGCTCCTCATTATGAAGCGAAAAATGTTTATAAGGGCTATGGTACAGATATCAGCCCGGCATCAAAATACAGATTTTTGATCCCGGTATATGCAGATATGCCTTCCGAACCGGAAGGAAGGCCTTAATACAGGCAAAAAAGAGTTAGAACGAAGAAAAACGTTCTGGAATGGAGTTTGAAATGAAACGTAACAGCATCTTAAAGAGAGGCATGATCTCGCTTCTTCTTTCGGCACTTCTTATCGGAAGTGTGCCGACAAATGCTTTTGCAGAAGAAGTGGCTGCTGAAAGTGAAATGACGGATGAGGAAGCACAGGCAGCGGCAGAAGCTGCTCAGGCTGCGCTTGAAACAGTTACACCAAGTGATATCACAACAAATATTGACGGAAAATATCTCGCACTGACATTTCCGGCAAGTGAAGTTCCCGCAGGATTTTCTGTAATTACGATCGAGTATCAGGGACAGAGTGTACAGATCGCGCAGATGACATGTAAGAGCGCGACCATAGGTGCAGAGGGACTTACCATTACACTTGCATATCTTACGGATGCTGATGGATCAAATGGTGAATTTTATCTTTGTGACACCACTGAAAATGCCCGTATGTCAGATATGATAAAGATTGATGGAAAGGGCGACAGCTATATCATCGTTCTTGATCCGGGAGATAATGTGGTAGGTCCTGACGGATTTACAAAGCACAATCTTCAGTGGGGAAATAAATCGGCAACAGCATGGTCACTTCCGCCGGAAACAGCTTCTGATGAAGAAGATTCCGAGGGATCTTCTGAGGTTTCTTCCGAGGCATCTCTTTTTTCTGTAAAGGCTTATGCCGAAGAAGAAAGTGGGGTACTTGTAGGCGCAGGTGCTGAGCTTTCAGGAGAAGATGGCGGGGCAGCAGTTCCGGTCGATGATCCTGATTCTGAGACAGAACCGGCAGCTCATATTTCCGGTGAAGAAGGAGAAGCTGCAGACGGAGAAGCAGAGGCAAATGGTGAGGTATCTGCGGAAACAGGCGATGCAGCAGCGGCTTCTACTGAAGTAGATGACAATGCAATGCTCGCGCTTGAGGAGATAGCACATACAAATCTCTCAGGTCTTATCCAGGCTCAGCCAAAGGAATTTTGTCTTCTTTATGCAGTAGATGAGAGCGGAAACTTAGGTTTCTATCTTTATGACATCACACGCGGAACTTATCAGAGATATGTAGATATTCCTCATGGTGAGTCAGCAGTAATAGCAAAGTATAAGAAGCTTTCTCGTTCCAGACTTCTTATCATCGTTGTGCTGGTGATCATGCTTGTGATCATGATCTTCCTTTTCATCAATATGATGCTTGGAAAGCGCGGACGCGGCAGAAATGATGATATGAGTGACGATGATGATGAAGATGAAGCAGCTATCCGAAAGAGAGTTGCGAGAAAGACAAGAGCTGGCAGGGCAGAGAGAGAAAACAGAGAACGTCCGAGAAGAGAAGAAAAACCTGCACGTCGTAAGAAACGTGAAAGCTCTCACAGATCCTATGAAGAGGATGAAATGCCTGTTGAGCGCAACAAAGCAGAGGATGAGGTTGACTGGGAAAACATGGAAGTTACAGCAGGTATACCTACAAAGAAGGTTAGAGCTGCGACTGATGAAATGACAGAAATAGAAGAAAGCAGTGCTTCGGTACGTCGTAAGCCGTCTCAGGACTATGATCTTGATGAGGATTTCGATTTTGAGTTCTTAAATATAAAGAAGCACTGACGAGCCTAGTACCGTCCAAGAATGCGAAGCATGATTGGCAACGGTACTGGCAACAGACCGGTATAAGTCAGATATAAACCGGTGATGATAGATGAGGTGTTTATGAATTATACGGAAAAAGCGAAGAAGGCTCTTGATCTCGCACGAGAATGTGCAAATGAACTGAATCAGAATTATGTAGGAACAGAGCATATATTGATTGGTTTACTTCGGGAGAATTCCAGCGTGGCTTCATATGCTCTGGAGCAAAATCATGTCCAGGAAAAACAGGTGCTCGAACTTATCGAGCAGCTTGTTGCGCCTGGACTCGAGGTGGCACTTTCCGAACGTGACGGATGGACTCCGAGAGCCAGGAGAGTACTTTCCCTTAGTGAGGAGACGGCAGAACGTTTTCGTAGTAAGGAAGTTGGTACAGAGCACATACTTCTCGCGATCATAAAAGAGGGAGAAAGCGTTGCGGCTCGTCTTTTAAATACCCTTAGTGTAAATCTGCAGAAGGTATATTCTGATACACTCGTAGCTATGGGTGAAGATCCTGCTATTGCAAGGGAAGATCTGTATCCGCAGAAAGGCGCAAAAAGCGACAGCAGTACGCCAACACTCGATCAGTATTCAAGGGATCTTACTGAGCTTGCGCGAAGCGGTGAGCTTGATCCGGTTATCGGACGCAGTAATGAGATCATGCGTGTAGTCCAGATCCTTAGCCGAAGGACAAAGAATAACCCATGTCTCGTAGGTGAGCCCGGAGTCGGAAAAACTGCTATAGCAGAAGGACTGGCAGTAAGGATAGTCGAAGGAAATGTTCCGGAGACGATCGCGGGAAAGAGAGTAGTATCTCTCGATATGTCCGGAATGGTTGCAGGAAGTAAGTACCGAGGTGAGTTTGAGGAACGCATAAAGAGAGTTATCCGCGAAGTAATATCATCCGGAAATATCCTGTTATTTATGGATGAGATCCATACTCTAATAGGAGCCGGTGGAGCAGAAGGTGCCATTGATGCATCTAATATCCTTAAGCCGTCACTCGCCCGCGGTGAGATACAGCTTATCGGAGCTACTACTCTCGATGAATACAGGAAGTACATCGAGAAAGATGCTGCGCTTGAACGCCGATTCCAGCCGGTAGTAGTTGAAGAGCCTTCAGAAGAGGAGGCAATTCAGATACTTAACGGAGTAAAGGACAGATACGAAGATCACCACGGTGTTACGATACCTGAGGAAGCTGTTACCGCAGCGGTAAAGCTTAGCGCGAGATATATAAATGATCGTTTTCTGCCGGATAAGGCAATTGACGTGATGGATGAAGCAGCGAGTCACCTGCGCCTGTCCAATCTGCAGGAGTCTGATAAAGAAAAGAAGATTTCTGAGAATATAAAGGCTTTGGAAGCAGAAAAGGAAAAAGCGATAAGAGAAGGTGACTTTGATAAAGCATCCGAAATCCGCAAAGAACAGCTTGCAGAGCAGAAAAAGCTCGATCAGGCAATGAACCGCAGAAAGAAGAGAGAAAGTTCAAAGCAGCTCAGTCTTTCTGAAAATGATATAGCAGACGTAGTAGCACTGTGGACAAAGATCCCTGTAAATAAGCTCACAGAGAAGGATAATGTCCGCCTTATGGGCCTTGAAAAGACTCTTCATAAGCGAGTTATCGGACAGGAAGAAGCAGTTACACTAGTTTCAAAAGCAATAAGACGAGGAAGAGTAGGATTAAAGGATCCGAAGAGACCGGTAGGATCATTCCTTTTCTTAGGACCTACAGGTGTTGGAAAGACAGAACTTAGTAAAGCTCTTGCCGAGGCTATGTTTGGCTCGGAAGATGATATGATCCGTGTAGATATGTCAGAATACATGGAATCACATTCGGTAGCGAAGATGATCGGTTCACCTCCGGGATATGTTGGTCATGACGAAGGAGGACAGCTTGCAGATAAGATCAGGAGACATCCTTATTCGGTAGTTCTATTTGATGAGATCGAAAAAGCTCATCCGGATGTATTCAACATACTTCTGCAGGTGCTTGATGATGGTCATATAACTGATTCAAAGGGACGCAAAGTCAGCTTTAAGAATGCTATAATAATCATGACGAGTAATGCAGGCGCCCAGTCTATCGTAGAACCGAAGAAACTCGGATTTGGCGGAATAGACAGTGAGTCTGAGAAATACAAGGATATGAAGAACGGCGTAATGGAAGAAGTACGCAGGATCTTCAAGCCTGAGTTCATAAACAGAATTGACGATATCATCGTATTCCATCAGTTATCGAAGGAAAACATGAAGAGTATCGTTACACTGCTTTCAAAGGATCTGATACACAGAGCAAAGGAGCAGATGGGAATTACCCTTTCAATTTCAGCAGGTGTAAAAGACGAGATCATTGGAAAGGGTTCGGACAAGAAGTATGGTGCAAGACCGCTTCGTCGTGCAATCCAGAACATGATCGAGGATCCGCTGGCAGAAGAGCTGCTTTCAGGCAGGGTGCATAGCGGAGACACAGTTCACGTAAACCTGGTGAAAGGAAAAATAGTTTTTAAGGCGTCTTGATTTTTGGACGCATGTAGTCGAAATAGAATTTGAGATACTGGAAACATTTAGTCAGTTAGAAACTGGCGGTTTTAGAGGAGGTTACAAAATGGCAGCGGTTAAGGAATTGCTTCGCAGTGAGGCAGACGGTTCTCTGAGCTTTGGAGATCATACCCTGGACGCAAAGGCAAAGAAGGAGGATTTTCCGCATAACGGTGATCTTTACAAGGTAAAGACCTACAAAGACATCACAAAGCTCGAAAAAAACGGATTGTTTGTCTATGAATCGGTTCCCGGAACCAGTGTCGGAAATTTCGCTGAGGCGGAAGATGGTGTAAAGTTCAACGTTGAAGGCGCTGACGATGCACAGATCACACTCGGACTTGCTGATGAGACAGAATATGTAGTATCTGTTAATGGCAAGGAAAGCGGACGCATGAAGACAAATCTTGGCGGTAAGCTTTCGGTAAGTGTAGAGCTTTCAGGAAATGGCAGTGTACCGGTAGAAGTAAAGAGAGCATAATGGCATCTGTTAAAAAGTCAAAAACTATATTTTATTGTCAAAACTGTGGACACGAGTCACCCAAGTGGCTGGGGCAGTGCCCTATGTGTCATGAGTGGAACACAATGGTTGAGGAAACCGTCTCTAAGGGGGCGGTTTCTTCTGCGTCAACGGCAGCGGGGAGAAAGGGACTTCGCCAGGCACCAAAGCCTCTGTCGCAAATAGAGGAAGATCCTGAGGACAAGATCACAAGCGGAAGCCGTGAAATGGACAGAGTTCTTGGCGGTGGTATTGTGAAAGGCTCAATGGTGCTTGTGGGTGGAGATCCGGGTATCGGTAAATCTACGCTTCTTTTGCAGATCTGCAGGAATGTTACTAACGAGCATCACTCAGTTTTATATGTTTCAGGTGAGGAATCTGCAAAGCAGATAAAGATGAGAGCGAACAGATTAGGATCCTTTACAGACGATCTGAAGCTTCTCTCTGAAACAAATCTCGATGACATTTCTGAGATCATTTCAGAACAAAAACCTGAGATGGTTGTGGTTGATTCTATCCAGACAATGTTTAATGAAAATGTTTCGGCTGCACCAGGATCGGTATCACAGGTTAGAGAAACTACCGGTGTTCTCATGCGTATCGCTAAAAGCATGGGAATAACTGTGTTTATCATTGGTCATGTCACAAAAGAAGGCGCGGTTGCGGGACCGCGTGTTCTTGAGCATATGGTGGATACAGTGCTTTACTTTGAGGGAGATACGCATGGGGCGTATCGTGTGCTTCGCGGAGTAAAGAATCGTTTTGGATCTACGGATGAGATCGGTGTGTTTGAGATGAATGAAGGTGGACTGGAGGAAGTAACTAATCCATCGGAATTTATGTTGTCAGGTCGTCCTGAAAATGCCAGTGGATCTGTCGTGACATGCTGTATGGAAGGCACGAGACCGCTTCTTGTGGAGATACAGGCTCTTGTGACTGATACGGCGTTTGGAATCCCGAGGAGACAGGCAAACGGCACGGATTATAATCGTGTGAACCTCTTGATGGCCGTTCTTGAAAAAAGAGTCGGGATGCATCTGTCCCAGTCTGATGCGTATGTAAATATCGCAGGAGGCTTAAAGGTAAGTGAGCCGGCAGTGGATCTTGGTATCGTGATGGCGGTTGCATCATCTTTTAGAAATCGTCCGATCTTACCGGATATAGTTGCTTTTGGTGAAGTGGGACTTTCAGGTGAAGTAAGAGCGGTGAGTCAGATATCACAAAGAGTCAATGAAGCTCACAGACTTGGTTTCAAGACTGTCATAATCCCTGAGACATCTATGAAATCTGTCCGTGAAAATCCCGGAGTAAAGCTCATAGGCGTGCGGTCGGTGAGTGATGCAATGGAAGTGATTCGAGGATAAATAAAAAAATAAAAAAAGATTAAAAAAGTACTTGCATACAAACAATAGCTATGATATTATTATCTGCGTCGCAACAAGTGATTGTACGAAAACAAGTACGCGGCAGATAAAATATCATATAGGGGAATCATACAGTGGCAGTATCACGGTCTCCAAAACCGTTCACGGGGGTTCGAATCCCTCTTCCCCTGCTTGGGTTCAAGCCTCAGAATAGAATATGTTCTGAGGCTTTTTCTTTATAAAAAATTTAAGCTCGCATAATTATGATGTCAGGGTCAAAAGGTCAAAATCCGATTGTGCTTGCACAAAGAGGATTGAGACCTTGGGACCCGCCAAACACGAGCATGTAGCGTTATTACGCGGAATGCGAGTGTTTTAGGATTGCGGGAATTGCGTATCAATGAAGCAATCCGTGTTACTGTTCAGATGCAACCGGAGCACTACGCTGCGGAGGTTGCGACCAAGAAAGATGAAAAGCCATTGGATTTTGCCCATCGCCGGAGGCGATTTAATTGGCAAAATCCGTTACGTGAGCGAGCTGGAAGCGAGTGAACAGTAACCAATCCGTGACATCAGTAAGGGTTCAAAATTTACTTTTGACCCTTACATCATAATTAGGTGGTTCGAGAAGAACAGATAGGTGAAATTATGGAGAGAAAAGCGAAAGAAATAGTGAAAGGAGCGGTATTTGCAGCAGTCCTTATCTTTATGATCTGGAGCGGGATTTTCGGTGTTGTTAAGAAAGCGGCGACGGAATCAGGAAATATACCGGAACTATGGATAGGTTTATCTGGAAATACAATAGATGAGATAAATAGCGGTTCAAAATTTACTGAATATACGGGCATTACTGTAAGCGGAGCCAATATTAGAACAGAGATAACTGCAACAATACGAGGAAGGGGCAATTCTACCTGGAAGGGGGTCAAGAAGCCATATCAGTTAGAATTTAATGGAAGTGTGGATCTGCTGGGGCTGGGATCGTCTTCCAAATGGGTCCTTCTGTCAAATGAATATGACAGAACTCTTCTTAGAAATGACATCACATTTAATCTGGCACGCGACATTGGAGAACGTTTTTCTCCTATGGGAAAACATATAGACCTATATGTTGATGGTGAATATCAGGGAAATTATTATATTCTACCCAAAATATCTCTTGATAAGAGTTCCGTTGATCTGCGAGGTAATGATGCTGTCTTGATGGAAATTGACTGCTATATAAAAGACGGCAGCAATCTACAGGATGACGCAGGAACAGATGATATGGAAGAAATACATTCAGATGAGCCTTTTTTTGTCTCAGAAATATACGGAACCAAGATAGCACTTAAGGATTGCAACATGAAAGCCGCGGCAATGGAGAACGTTAAATCCTTTGCAGAGGCATATAATTGTTTCGAGAGAGATGCATCTACAGGAAATTGGGAAGCAGTAAAAAATGATATAAATATCGATTCCTTCGTAGATTATTATCTGCTTTCGGAGTATGCCGAAAATATAGATTCTACCTGTACCAGTTTTTATCTGTATCGGGGAGGCAGAGATGAAAAGATAGCTGCCGGACCTATATGGGATCATGACGCAGCGTATGGAAACAATACTGTTGGTCCGACAAATCTATACAATAATCCGAGAAAATTGTGGGTTTATAATGCCAATTACACGGATGACAGAGAATGGGTAAACGATACACATATTCTTACGGATCTCATGGATATACCCGGTTTTCGTGCGGAAGTTGAACTAAAATACAAAGAAGTATTTCAGTATGCTATAGACAAAGAGATAGAAGCGCTTCCGAAAAAGGCTGAGGAACTAAGAAAATCCGCAGAGAAAGATCAGAAACTTCTTTTTGACAAGTACAATAGTGTTTTAAACTCAGATATAGCAGGGACAAACAATATAGTATTTGAGGATTATAATGAGGAATTGGAAAGCCTTATTAGGAAGCTGACGCAGCGAAAGGCACTTATGGATAAGATCTTTCTTACCAGAGTGACACCGGATGATGGTGAATACGCGCTGGATCTCGGATATGCGAAAAACTTTAAAATCATGCAGCTACCTAATGGATTTTTTGTCATAGAAGATGTTATGACAGGAAAAGTTCTTACAGGGGTTGAATATGAAAAACGTGATTATGGTGATGCGCTCATAACAGAAGAAGCATGGAACGGAAGTGAACAGCAGCAGTGGATGTTCTTTAATGCCGGAAACGGTAAGGTTAATCTTTTGCTGAAATACAATAATCTCTTCCTGTCGAAGGGAAAAGAGGATGGATTAGTACTTTCAAGCTATGACATAAAGGAAACGGGAGTGGAAATGTTTTCTCTCGGAAAGATTGAAAGATAATAAGACTGTTTAAATTTTGAAAAGAGCTGAGATCACTCAGCTCTTTTTTCTATGGTAAACTTACTGCTGTTTAGATATTTTAGATCTTGACCACTTTGCTTTTTCATTGCATCGATCTGTTTGCGATTAACGAAATTGCTTAGTAATGGACTGTTTTTATGGAGTTCGCATCCACAAAGAATGATGTTTTCGCGGTAATCCCTGACATGCCTGCAGGTTGCGGAAAGACGAAAACGTGACCGTGTTCCTGAGTCTGAAAAAACAATTGAAAAAGCCTTGAAAAGCGGTACTTCATCCATTCTTGGCATGGTGACGGCGATACCCATTGCAGATATATCATGAACATAGCCTTCATAAGTTTTTTTGTTTTCACCGACCTGAATGACGCAGGGTTCCGTAAGCGGGATACGGAAAGTGTCACGCCGGTTTGTAAGAACTCCCTCGACATCTGAGACAAGGATATAACATCTTCTGTTTTTGCAAAGAACGTAACGCACCGGAGTATGACGCCATTCATATACTCGCTTTTGCTCCGGATCAAAGTAATAAACATCAAAAACACTTCTGCCCTCATTTGTAGACAGGACTTTATCATCAATAAAAATTGGTGAAGCAAATGCAACGTGGTGACCTCTGGTATCCATTAATTGTTCGATCACGTCAGTCGTAACTTCCACAGAATTTTCCGGATGCTCTCTATCCACGGCACGGATAGAGATACGGGAACCGGGTGTAATGTCATTGAGATACATACAGTTTCCCCCTTACATCATGTTACGCTTATTGTAACAGATAACAGAGAGTAAAACCATTGCGTTTTTTTGTTGTCACAATGCAGGCTCACGGGTTATAATATTCAATAATATGCATATCTATGCATGTATGAAAATGATGTCATGGTCAAATTTATTTGAACGTCACTTCATAAAAATAAATTTGAAGGCGCGAAAAGACGCAGTCTTCAGGAAAGAAGTCACTAAATGGAAAACTCTGTTTTTATCGGTACAGCATGGTCTCTTTTACCACCTGTGATCGCTATCCTTCTCGCTTTTATCACAAAGGAGGTTTATAGCTCGCTTTTCATTGGAATCCTGACCGGAGCACTTCTCTACGGTCAGTTCTCTCCTTGGATATCATTTCAGTCGATATTTACTGTGATGACAGAAAATATTGATCTGAATATCCTGATATTCCTCGTAATGCTCGGTATGATCGTCATCTTGATGCAGAAATCAGGTGGATCTGCAGCGTACGGCAGATGGGCATCAAAGAAGATCAAGTCAAAGAGAGCAGCACTTCTTTCTACAACAGCGCTTGGAATAATCATTTTCGTTGATGATTATTTTAACTGCCTTACAGTCGGAAGCGTTATGAGACCGGTAACTGACAGATACAAGGTTTCCAGAGCAAAACTTGCATATATCATAGACGCGACAGCTGCTCCGGTTTGTATCATAGCTCCTATTTCCAGCTGGGCAGCGGCAGTTAACTCATATGTTCCGGAAGATGCCGGTATAAACGGACTACAGCTTTTTATCAGCACGATCCCGTTTAACCTTTATGCGATACTTACACTGTTTATGGTTTTGTTCATGGGCATAACTTCTCTTGATTTTGGTCAGATGAAGACTCATGAGATGAATGCGGCAAAGGGCGACCTGTTTACAAGTCACGCAGGAGAATTCCAGAATAGCAGTGAAGTTCATGAAAATGAAAACGGAAAGGTTATCGATCTGGTCCTGCCTACACTTATACTGATACTTGCAGCTGTAGGAGCGATGATATATACAGGCTTCCAGAATGGCGGAACGAATGTCCAGGATGCTTTTGCAAACTGTGATTCAGAAATCTCACTTATTTTTGCGACATTTATTACACTGATGTTCATGCTGGTACTTTATCTGCCGAGAAAGGTAGTTACTTTTAAGGAGTACATGGACAGCTTTGTAAGCGGATTCCAGCTCATGATACCGGCTGTGACCATCCTTGTTTTTGCATGGACATTAAAAGGTATGACAAGTGCTCTTGAGATCCAGAGCTTTGTAAGCGGATTTGTTGGCGAAGGATCATTTGGAACAGCGTTCGTTCCTGTGATCATGTTCTTTATTGCTATCTTTATTGCATTTTCAACAGGAACCAGCTGGGGAACATTTGCGATCCTTGTTCCGATCGTTACAAGCATCTTCCAGGGACCGGATAATCTGCAGATGATGATCATCTCTGTATCGGCGGTTCTTGCAGGTGCGGTTGCAGGAGATCATGTTTCTCCGATCTCAGATACGACCATCATGTCCAGTGCAGGAGCACAGTGCTATCACATGAATCACGTAGCGACTCAGCTTCAGTATGCGGCAGTTGTTGTCAGCAGTTGTGTAGTTGGATATCTTATTGCAGGATTTACGCAGAATGCATGGTTGTCACTCGGTGCGGGAGCTGTTGTGATGCTTGTTGTTCTGCATGTATTAAAAGCAAAGGCAGAAAACTAAAAAGTAAAGGGGAGTATTTCTATTCAGAAAAGAGGTTAAGCTTATGGGTATGAAGGAAATCAAAGCCGAAGACATGCTTCACACTGTTGGGGAACGTGTTGAAGAAGTCGAAATCCTGCTGAAGGGGCAGGTCAGAGTTTCAAATGCTTATGGAAGTATGATCCTTAAGACCGGTGCACTTATCGGTTGTTTTGAAACTCCGGAAGAAACATATGCGTATGACTATGAGGCGCTAGATGATGTCACGGTTTATACGCATGAATATAGTACAGCAGAGGACATAGCAAAGGTTGTTCAGATGCAGGGAAAGATTTCTCCAGTTCTCGCGTCAAGTTCTGTAAAGACGGCGCTTGATCTGTATTCATGGTATGAAAAACTGCATACAGAAGTAGAATCCAGATATCATTCCGTAAAGAGTGATTTCGATAACTATCCAACCTATGCTGTGGAGAATGGTCAGGAAGTTAAGGAATATCCCGAGATTAGAGACCTCGAAGCACCTCCGGAAGAAGAGGGACTTGAAGGCTGGAGGATGACGTATCTTAACAGTCTCATGGAAAACGATGCCCAGGTTAGAAAGGGCTTCTATGCAATATCTCCTAATCTCTGTATTGGAACAGTAATGAGAATGTCTGAATTTGACACGACTGTTTCAGAACAGATAATGGAGCTTGTCGAGTACCGTGAACGTCTGGAAGAAGCTGTTGGCGATTTTGAATTGGATTTCCGTTTCCTTAAGGCACGTTCGGATGAGGCCTCATCATCTGGCGGCGATGAAGCGGGAGATAAAGAGATCACTGGAGCAATGGACATCATTTTGGGATATTCCGGAGCAAATGCTGAAACCGCAAAGCTGATGCATCAGCTCGTAGATCAGTTTTGGGCAGCACCGGATAAAAATGACTCCAGCGATGAAATGCGAAGACTCAGAAAAGAGATGTCCAGGATCTTCTATTCTGTTTATACTGACGTATTTTTGAAGTCACTGGAAGATAGTGCACCGCCTGCCGAAGTCAGGATGTTCCTGATGTTTGGCTTTATTGATGAGCGTCTTGTGGGAAAGGAAGACACAAAGAAGCTATATCAGCTGATGCTTAAATGGAGACCTGATCCCAATAAGCATGTGTTTACAGTACCGGAATGGCTTCGAAGAATATATGAAATGGCAGAGAATCCTTCAAAGAACGAATTTGATGCCGACTATCCGGAATACTTAAGAGAACAGGTTCAGAGCGGAAATATTACAAAGGCTCAGGCTGCTGAACTTACAAATGATCGTAAGGAACGCGTAAAGTTTGAGATAGATAACCTGTTCGCTATGGGTAACAGAGTTACCTACGGACGTATCACTACGTTTATACCTCAGTTCAATTCGGAGGAGATCATCCGCCCATTGGACCAGACTATGCTTACAAAAGATAAATTGATGCAGGCGATAGATAGGATACGGGAAATTGATTTCTCACTATTCTATCGTGAAACATTTCAGACTTTTGCAGAACTTGATGTAAATCAGTTCGTTAAAAATGTTGAAGTCCTGCCAAATATAATTTTGATGCCTAATATGGGTTCCAGAACCCAGATGTGGCAGGAAATCGACGGAAAGAAGCGTGATACACCGTCCAGAATGCTCATGCCGATCTTCTATACAGAAGATCTTGATGAAGCTATTGTAAAGCTTTGCGGAGAGTACCGTTGGGAAATGTGCCGGAGAGTGCAGGGTGTGCACTGGAACGATGTCACTGATCCGTCTCTTACAAGTGAATATTGTGATTATCTGCAGTTCTATAAAAAGAATCATGAGCTTTCACCGGATACCCGTGAAAAGATCAAGACTGCTTTGCAGAAAGCCAGAAATAATTATCGCGGCGTGTTTGTACAGGATTACACTGCATATATCAGGAATGAGGCGGCAGGGTCAGCCAGAATGAATAAGGTTGCCCGAGGAATAGTGTTCCGTTATTGTCCGTTCCCTAAGGCGCTTAGGGACAAGATGCATGAAAATCCACAGTACGCGGAAATAATAGATAAGTGGAAGGTGAAGCAGTCAGGTAAGGCCAGACTGGTTCAGGCTACCATAAAAAAGGTTGAGAATCTCGGAAAAGAAGTGCCGAGAGAAATGACCGATGAAATGAACTACTTACTTCGGTAATTTGCTACCATATCCGGAAAGGAGCATTTCTTTTGGAATCAGAAAATGCAGTTGCAGCTGAATTTATAAGGACCTATGGGTCGGATGTGAGACAGTTGTCCGTATATATTCCCTATTTTACGGGAAAAAGAGGCAGTGATGTATCACATGCGTATGATGGAAAACAGGGCGAATCAAAACTGAAGTTTCCTGTGTTTGATTCGACTTTACTAGATTTTGTAAAAAAAGCATCCCAGACGAAATTAATGGACAGAAATTATCCGTATGCGTATTCGCGTCACAGGATAAGAACACATGATGATGAGCGTAAGTTCATTGAACGTGCTACTGTCAGAGATGTGAATGTGCTGCGCGGCTTTATATCGCGCTACGTTCTGGAAGGAATGCACAATGGATCCCGATGGAGCGAGGGTGTTCAGGAAGAAATATTCTTACGGGTTCTCTCAAAGCTTAGGGATATGATGGATTTCTATCAAATGAATCAGTGAGATCTTTGGAAATAAAATTACCAAAGATCAGCAGCAACGGTTTCGTGGCGGCTGGATTTCCGGCCGCCTTGAAATATGATGACAGGGGAAAAAGTAAAAAATCCGATTGTGCTTGCACAAAAAGGATTTTTTATTTGGAACCCGCAAAACACGAGCATGTAGCGTGGTTACGCGGAATGCGAGTGTTTTAGAATTGCGAGAGCTTCATTTGAAGCGAAGCAATTCGTGTCATCAGTTGGGGACGGAAGTATTTTTGACCTCAACATATAGATATTTATAAATGTCCGGGAAAGCGGACGAGTTTCAAGAGGAGTGTGTGTAATGGTCAGACGTATCTATGTGGAAAAGAAGCAGCCCTTTGCAGTACGCGCAAAAGAGCTCACGGATGAGATCCGGAATTACATTGGCATCGACAAAGATGTCACAGTTCGTCATCTTATTCGTTACGACGTGGAGAACACAGGTAAAGACATCTTTGAAAAAGCTAAGCAAAGTGTCTTCTCAGAGCCTCCGGTCGATAATCTTTACGAAGAAGATTTTCCACGCAATGATAAAGATACTGTTTTTTCAGTTGAGTTTTTGCCGGGACAGTTTGATCAGAGAGCTGATTCCGCAGTTCAGTGTATCCGTTTTCTTAAAGGAAGCGAAGATCCGATAATCCGTACAGCGGAGGTTTATTGCCTGACAGGAGATCTCACAGAGAGCGAAGTACAGACTATCAAGGATTATGTAGTGAATCCGGTAGACTCACGTATTATCGGTCTTGATAAGCCGAAGACACTTGTCACAAAGTATGATGAACCTGAAGATATAAAGATATTTGACGGATTCATCGGGATGAAAGATGCAGACCTTAAGAAGCTTTACAGCTCTCTCGGTCTTGCGATGACTTATAAAGATTTTAAACATATCCAGAATTATTTCAAAAAAGAAGAAAACAGAGATCCTTCCGTAACAGAGGTGCGCGTACTCGATACCTACTGGTCTGACCACTGCCGTCATACAACATTCCAGACAGAACTCACTGATGTGGAATTTGACGACGGTTTCTATAAGAAACCCATCGAAAATGCATGGAAATCTTATCTTAAAAACAGAAAGAGCGTTTATGGCTCAAAGCGTCTGAAAGAGAATGATGGAGATAAGTTTGTCTGTCTCATGGACATAGCTACCATGGGTGCAAGAGCACTGAAAAAGGCAGGAAAGCTTGAAGACCTCGAAAAATCAGACGAGATCAATGCTTGTTCAATAGTAGTTCCCGTTGAGATAACCGATGAAAAAGGAAAAAAGAGCACAGAGAACTGGCTCGTAATGTTTAAGAACGAGACACATAACCATCCAACAGAGATCGAGCCTTTTGGTGGAGCAGCAACCTGTCTTGGAGGTGCTATCCGTGATCCGCTTTCAGGTCGTGCTTATGTATATCAGGCTATGCGTGTGACAGGTGCTGCAGATCCTACAGTTCCGGTATCAGAGACAATTCACGGAAAACTTCCGCAGAAAAAGCTTGTTCGTGAGGCAGCACACGGATATTCTTCCTACGGAAATCAGATCGGTCTCGCAACAGGTCTTGTTCGTGAGATCTATCATCCGGATTATGTGGCAAAGAGAATGGAGATCGGTGCGGTCATGGCTGCAGCACCTCAGAAAAATGTCATTCGTGAGACAGCAGATCCGGGGGATGTGATCATCCTTCTCGGAGGACGTACAGGACGTGACGGAATCGGTGGAGCAACAGGTTCTTCAAAGGTTCACACCACAGAATCCATCGACACTTGCGGAGCAGAGGTTCAGAAGGGAAATGCTCCTACAGAAAGAAAACTCCAGAGACTTTTCAGAAGACCTGAAGTTTCACTTCTTATCAAGGTCTGCAACGACTTTGGTGCCGGCGGAGTTTCCGTTGCTATCGGTGAGCTTGCAGATGGTCTTGAAGTAGATCTCGATAAAGTACCGAAAAAGTATGCAGGTCTTGACGGTACTGAGCTTGCTATCTCCGAGTCTCAGGAGCGTATGGCAGTAGTTGTTCGTGAATCCGATGCAGAACAGTTCTTAAAATATGCTGCTGAAGAAAATCTGGAAGCAACACGTGTTGCTGTAGTAACAAAAGAGCCTCGTCTGGTACTCAAGTGGAGAGGAAAGTCGATCGTAGACATAAGCCGTGCTTTCCTTAACACAAATGGTGCTCATCAGGAGACAAAGGTACAGGTACAGATGCCTTCTGAAAAGAAGAATTACTTCGGTGAGATGGTAGCTGTAAAGGATGAGAAGAAAGAGTGGTTAAAGACTCTTGCTGATCTTAATGAGTGCTCCCAGAAGGGTCTTGTAGAGAGATTTGACGCAAGTATCGGTGCAGGTACTGTAGAGATGCCGTACGGTGGAAAAAATCAGACTACACCTATCCAGACAATGGTAGCAAAGCTTCCTGTACTTAATGGTACATCTGATACGGTTACAATGATGAGCTATGATTACGATCCGTATCTTTCATCCTGGAGCCCGTTCCATGGAGCTGTATATGCAGTTACAGGTTCCATCGCAAAGATCGTAGCAAGCGGTGGTGACATGGATAAGATCCGTTTCACTTTCCAGGAATACTTTAAGAGAATGACAGCGGATAAAAAGCGTTGGAGCGCGCCGCTTACAGCTCTTCTCGGTGCATTTGATGCACAGATGAAGTTTGGTCTTCCGAGTATCGGTGGTAAGGATTCCATGTCAGGAACCTTTGAAAAGATCAATGTGCCGCCTACACTTGTGAGCTTTGCGGTAGATACTGCAAAACTTAAGGATGTGGTAACTCCTGAATTTAAGAAAGCCGGAGACACTATCGTTAAGTTTACGATCCCGCTTGATAAGTTCGATCTGCCGGATTATGAGAAGACCATGGATCTCTACCACGGTATTCATAAGGCTGTACAGGAAGGTCTTATCAAGGCAGCGTATGCACTTGACGAAAAGGGAATCGCACCGGCTGTATCAAAGATGGCATTTGGAAACGGCTTCGGTGTAAAGATAAATGATAACTGGCTTCCTGAGCAGATGTTCCTGTCAGAAACAGGAAATATCGTTGCAGAGGTAAGTGATCTCAAGGCTCTTGATAAAATCGGAGTTTCATACGATATAGTAGGTACAGTTACAGAGGAGCAGAAATTTGTTCATGGTTCTATGACAGTTACCATGGAGGAAGCACTCAAGGCATATAACGACACTCTTGAGAAGGTATTCCCGACAAAGGCATATAAGGGTGGAGAGCATGTAGAATCTCCTCTTTATCATGAAAAGAAGGTATATGTCTGCAAGAATAAGGTTGCACGTCCGAAGGTATTTATTCCTGTATTCCCGGGTACAAACTGCGAGTACGACAGTGCACGTGCCTTTGAGAGAGCAGGTGCGGAGACAGAAGTCCGTGTATTCTCCAACCTTGACGAAAATGCGATCCTTGATTCTGTAAATGCCTTTGAAAAGGCAATACGTGATGCGCAGATCATCATGTTCCCGGGCGGATTCTCTGCCGGTGATGAACCTGACGGAAGTGCAAAGTTCTTTGCAACAGCATTCCGTAATGAAAAGATCAAGGAAGCTGTTATGGATCTTCTTCATAAGAGAGACGGACTTGCACTCGGTATCTGTAACGGATTCCAGGCTCTTATCAAGCTCGGTCTCGTGCCTTACGGTGAGATCATAGAGAGCCAGACAGAGGAGAGCCCGACCCTCACATTCAACACCATCAACCGCCATATCAGTAAGATGGCATACACAAAGGTTGTATCCGATAAGTCCCCGTGGCTTGCAGGTGCAGAACTTGGACATGTATTTACAAATCCTGCATCACATGGAGAGGGACGTTTCGTAGCACCTGAGAAAGTACTGGACAAGCTTTTTGAAAATGGTCAGGTAGCAACCCAGTACTGTGATCCGGAAGGACGCGTATCCATGGATGAAACCTGGAATATCAACGGTTCTTACCGCGCAGTAGAAGGAATCACCAGCGCAGATGGACGAGTTCTCGGAAAGATGTGCCACTCAGAAAGAAGAGGAGAAGGCGTAAACATCAACATCTACGGTGACCAGGACATGAAGATCTTTGAGTCCGGAGTAAAGTACTTCAAATAAAATATCGCAGTTGCGTGTAACACTTTACTGTGTTAAAATACCGTGAACCTTGTGTCGGGCAGCTCTAAAAAAGAGTCTGCCCGACACGTTTGAGATAATCTAATAAGGAGCATAGAATGCAGGCATTTTTAATTCTGGAAGACGGAACTGTCTTTACTGGAAAGAGCATCGGAGCCCGAAAAGAAGTCATCAGTGAGATCGTATTTAATACATCCATGACAGGCTATCTTGAAGTGCTCACAGATCCTTCCTATGCAGGACAGGCAGTTTGTATGACGTACCCATTGATCGGAAACTATGGCATCTGTGAAGATGACATGCAGTCTGATCGAGTATGGCTTGATGGTTACATTGTTCATGAGCTTTCACGGAACGAAAGTAATTTCCGTTCCGGGGGTCGTATTCAGGATTTCCTGCTTAAATATGATATACCCGGAATCGCAGGCATCGATACACGTGCGCTGACAAAGATCCTCCGTGAAAAGGGAACAATGAACGGAATGATCACTACTAATGCAGAGTACGATCTCGATGAAGTGATCCCGAAGCTCAAGGCATATACAACTGCCGGCGTAGTAAAAAAAGTAACATGCCGTGAAAAATACTTTATCTCCGGCTCCAGAAAGCTCGAAGAAAACGGAGTGCTTCACGGAAAGGCAGTAGCCACAACAGGTATCACGGAAAAACCGGAATTCCCGGAGCGTGTACCCACAAGAGTACGTGAACTTAACGGAGCAGGACTTAAGGTAGCCCTTCTTGACGTTGGAACAAAGCGTAATATTGCGCTCAATCTGGCACACAGAGGATGTGACGTAACAGTATTCCCGGCGGAAACAACAGCTGACGAAATACTTGCATTTGAGCCGGATGGAATCATGATCTCGAACGGCCCCGGCGATCCGAAGGAATGTACAGAGATCATAAAGGAAGTAAGAAAGCTCTACGAATCTGATATACCGATCTTTGCTATCTGCCTTGGTCATCAGCTTATGGCACTGGCAGCCGGCGGAGATACACACAGACTTAAATATGGTCATCGCGGTGCCAACCATCCGGTCAAAGACCTGGAAAATGGCCGCGTATATATAACATCTCAGAACCATGGTTATGTGGTAGATGAGGAAAAGATGGATCCTTCCGTTGCCGTACCGGCATTTGTAAATGTAAACGACGGTACTAATGAGGGAATGCGCTACATAGGAAAGAAAATATTTACCGTACAGTTCCATCCGGAAGCATGTGGCGGACCTCAGGACAGCGAGTATCTCTTTGATCGTTTCATCTCCATGATGAAAGAACAGTAACGCAGTAAGAAAGGATCATCAAATGCCAAGAAATAAGGATATTCAAAAAGTACTGGTCATCGGTTCAGGACCTATCGTTATCGGTCAGGCAGCAGAGTTTGACTATGCCGGAACTCAGGCCTGTCGTTCACTTAAGGAAGAAGGAGTAGAAGTTTGTCTCGTGAACTCCAATCCTGCAACGATCATGACCGATAAAGAAATCGCAGATCAGGTTTATATTGAGCCTCTTACAGCGTCTATGCTGGAGGAGATCATCATAAAGGAAAAGCCGGATTCAGTACTTCCGACCCTTGGCGGTCAGGCAGGACTTAACCTCGGTATGGAGCTTGCAGAGTCAGGCTTTCTTGAAAAACACGGAGTAAAGCTCATCGGTACTACCGCTGAGACTATCCGTAAAGCCGAGGACCGTCTGGAATTTAAGCAGACAATGGAAAAGATTGGCGAGCCGGTAGCACCTTCACTTGTAGTAAAGGATGTGGAGACAGGCGCAGATTTTGCTAAGAAGATCGGCTATCCTGTAGTTCTCCGTCCTGCATATACACTTGGAGGATCAGGCGGCGGTATCGCTTATAACGAAGCAGAGCTTAGAGAAATCCTTGCAAACGGTCTGAGACTCAGCCGTGTAGGCGAGGTTCTCGTAGAGAGATGCATCTCCGGATGGAAAGAGATCGAATATGAGGTAATGCGTGACAGCAACGGAAACTGCATTACCGTATGTAATATGGAAAACCTTGATCCGGTAGGTGTACATACAGGTGACTCTATCGTAGTAGCACCTTCTCAGACAATATCCGATAAGGAATACCAGATGCTCCGTTCAGCAGCGCTGAATATCATCGATGAGCTGAAGATCACAGGTGGATGTAACGTTCAGTTTGCACTTCATCCCAATTCCTTTGAGTACTGCGTTATCGAGGTAAATCCGCGAGTTTCACGTTCATCAGCCCTTGCAAGTAAGGCAACAGGATATCCGATCGCAAAGGTTGCTGCAAAGATCGCACTCGGATTCACACTTGATGAGATCAAGAATGCTATTACAAAGAAGACCTACGCAGGCTTTGAGCCGGCACTTGACTACTGTGTAGTTAAGATCCCTCGTCTTCCTTTCGATAAGTTCATCACAGCAAAGAGAACTCTTACTACTCAGATGAAGGCTACCGGTGAAGTTATGGCTATCGGCGATAACTTTGAAGGTGCACTCATGAAGGCGATACGTTCACTTGAGCAGCATGTAGAGTATCTTGGAAGCTATGATTTTACTGATCTTTCAAGAAGTCAGTTGATCAAGAGACTTGATATCGTAGATGATCAGAGAATATATGTGATCGCAGAAGCAATCCGTAAGGGCATTGATCCGGAGACCATCCATCAGATCACAGCTATCGACCGCTGGTTCATAGATAAGCTTTCTATCCTTGTAGAGATGGAAAACCGCTTAAAAGATGACGATCTGACACCGGCACTTCTCCGTGAAGCAAAGAGGATCGAGTTCCCGGATACAGTAATCGCAGAGCTCACAGGTAAAAAGCTTGACGATATCCGTGCAATGCGCAGAGAGAATGGCATCAAACCTTCCTTCAAGATGGTTGATACCTGTGCTGCTGAGTTCAAGGCTACAACACCGTACTTCTATTCTGTTTACGGAGGAGAAGATGAAAGCGGTGAAGTAGAGGCAACAGGAAAGAATAAAAAGGTTCTGGTACTTGGTTCCGGCCCTATCCGTATCGGTCAGGGTATCGAGTTTGACTTCTGCTCTGTTCATGCTACATGGGCATTTGCAAAGGCGGGCTATGAAACAATAATCATAAATAATAACCCTGAGACTGTTTCAACCGACTTTGATATCGCTGATAAGCTGTACTTCGAGCCTCTTACTGAGGAAGATGTAGAAGCTATCGTAAATACAGAAAAGCCGGACGGCGCAGTAGTTCAGTTCGGTGGACAGACAGCTATCAAGCTCACAGAAGCTCTGATGAAGATGGGTGTACCGATCCTCGGAACAAGCGCTGAGAACGTTGACCGTGCAGAGGACCGTGAGCTTTTCGATGAAGTTCTTGCAAAAACAGGTATTCACCGCGCGGCAGGTCATACAGTATTTACAGCAGAGGAAGCAGTAAAAGCTGCGGACGAGCTCGGATATCCGGTTCTTGTTCGCCCGTCCTATGTACTTGGCGGACAGGGTATGCGTATCGCATTTAACGATGATGAGATCCGTGAATTTATCGGTATCATTAACCGCTATACACAGGATCACCCGATCCTCGTAGATAAATACATGATGGGTAAGGAAGTAGAGGTCGATGCAGTTTGTGACGGTACAGACATCCTTATCCCAGGTATCATGGAGCATATCGAGCGTGCGGGAATCCACTCAGGAGATTCGATATCTGTTTATCCTGCGCCTACTCTTTCCGATAAAGTAAAAGAGACCATCGCTGACTATACAAGAAGACTTGCTCGTGAACTGAATGTACTTGGTATGATCAACATCCAGTTCATTGCCATGCCGGATGACTCTGTTTACTGTATCGAAGTAAATCCTCGTTCCAGCCGTACTGTACCGTACATCAGTAAGGTTACAGGTATTCCGATCGTTGATCTCGCAACCCGCGTGATCCTCGGAGAGAAGATAAAGGATCTGGGCTATGAGCCGGGACTTCAGCCTGCAGCAGATTACTATGCGATCAAGATGCCGGTATTCTCATTTGAGAAGGTATACGGTGCAGAGATCAGCCTTGGACCTGAGATGAAGTCTACAGGTGAGTGCCTTGGTATCGCAAAAGACTACGATGAAGCGCTTTATAAGGCATTTCTCGGTGCAGGTGTCCGCCTGCCGAAGTACAAGCAGGTGATCATCACCGTTAAGGATTCTGATAAGGCAGAGGCGATCGAGATCGGTAAGAGATTTGAAGCACTGGGTTACAAGATCTATGCGACACGCTCTACAGCAAAGGTTTTGCAGGATAATGGAGTTCATGCACTCAAGGTCAATAAGGTCAGCCAGGAAAGTCCTACTGTAATGGATCTGATCCTTGGTCACAAGATCGATCTTGTAATCGATACTCCGACAGAAGGATATGATAAGCACAGGGACGGCTTCCTGATCCGTCGTGTTGCTATCGAGACAGGTATCAATGTCATCACAGCACTTGATACAGCAAGTGCACTGCTCACATCTATGGAAAAGGATGCACAGCAGACAACGCTGGTACCGATCGATATCGCTAAGGTCGAGAGCCGCGGGAAAAATTAATGAATAAAAGAAATTACAGACGGGAGATGGATGCACTGGTGGCTTCTCTCCCGCCGGACAGCCCGAGACCTAAGGTTCTCCTGCATGTTTGCTGTGCACCATGCTTCAGCGGATGCATCGAGAGCCTTACCGATTGGGCGGATGTCACACTTCTTTTTTATAATCCGAATATGGATACAGCCGAAGAATATCGTAAAAGGGCAGTAGAACTCAGGCGATTCTGTGCAGATGCGCATCTTCCGGTGGAAGTTGTTATCGAGGACTACGATCCAAAGCCCTTTTACAATATGGCAAGAGGTCTGGAAAATGTTCCGGAGGGCGGAGAACGCTGCTTTAAGTGTTATGAACTCCGGATGAGGGAAGCTGCGCTCTATGCGCGGGATCACGGGTTTGACTATTTCACGACGACCCTGACTCTAAGTCCATTAAAAAATGCGGATAAGATAAATGATATAGGAGAGATGCTTGGCTCTATCTACGGAGTTAAGCATCTGCCTTCTGATTTTAAAAAGAAAGATGGATATAAGCGTTCCATTGAGCTGTCAAAAGAGTATAATCTTTACCGTCAGAATTATTGCGGATGTGTATATTCCAGAAGAGATGTGCTGGCATAATCAGTAGTATTAGGAGATTTAATAATGAAAAAGTTTTTACTGGAAAGACTAACAGAGGAAGTGAGCGCTGCTTTTGAGAAAGCCGGATTTGACGCTTCACTTGGACGTGTGACAGTTTCAAACCGCCCTGATCTCTGCGAGTTTCAGTGTAATGGTGCCATGGCAGGAGCAAAGGCACTACATAAGAATCCATTTGATATCGCAGAAGCAGTAGCAGAGCAGTTAAAGTCATCTACTGCATTTTCTGATGTTCAGGTAGTACGCCCGGGCTTCCTTAACATGAAGATCTGTGAAAAGTATTTAAGAGAATATCTCACAGAAATGCAGGGAAGCGACAGTCTTGGCATTGATAAGCCGGAATCACCAAAGACTATCATGATCGATTACGGCGGACCGAATGTTGCAAAGCCGCTTCATATCGGACATCTCCGTTCAGCGATCATCGGTGAGAGCGTAAAGAGGATAGGTCGTTTCCTTGGAAATAATGTTATAGGTGACGTTCATCTCGGAGACTGGGGTCTTCAGATGGGACTTATCATCGCAGCATTAAAGGAAGCTCAGCCGGATCTTCCGTATTTCAATCCTGACCATGTAGGAGATTATCCGACAGAAGCTCCGTTTACTCTTTCTGAGCTTGAGGAGATCTATCCCGCAGCGTCAGGACGTTCAAAGACAGATGAGGCATTTAAGGATGCTGCAATGCAGGCAACTTATGAGCTTCAGCATGGTAACCCGGGATATACCGCTATCTGGCGTCATATCATGAATCTGTCCGTGACAGATCTTAAGAAGAATTACAAAAATCTGAACGTTACTTTTGATCTCTGGAAGGGTGAAAGTGATGCAGATCCGTACATCGGTCCCATGGTTGAAAAGATGAAGGCTGATGGTTTTGCTCATGAGAGTGAAGGCGCACTCGTTGTAGATGTAAATGAAGAGACAGATGCAAAGGAAGTACCTCCGTGCATGATCCTCAAGTCTGACGGAGCAGCTCTTTATACAACAACTGATCTTGCTACTCTTGTAGAGCGTATGAAAGACTACGATCCGGATCAGGTTATTTACGTAGTTGATAAGCGTCAGGAGCTTCACTTTGTACAGGTATTCCGTGCAGCAAAGAAGACAGGTATCGTTCCGGAAAAGACAGGTCTTGATTTCCTTGGATTCGGTACTATGAATGGTAAGGATGGAAAGCCCTTTAAGACAAGAGAGGGCGGTGTAATGCGTCTCGAGACTCTTATCAAGGACGTTAATGATGAGATGTACCGTAAAATGAAGGAGAATGATTCCATCGATCTTTCTGATGAAGAAGCTCGTGAAACAGCAAAGATCGTTGCACTTTCAGCCATCAAGTACGGTGACCTTTCCAATCAGGCAAGCAAGGACTATGTCTTTGATATCGACAAGTTCACTTCCTTTGAGGGAAATACAGGTCCGTACATCATGTACACCATTGTTCGTATCAAGTCCATTCTTCGTAAGTACAGTGAGAAGTATGGAAAGATCGATGGTCTGGAACTCAATACTCCGCAGAATGCAGAGGAAAGAGCACTTATGCTTTCACTTGCGCAGTTTGGCACTATGATGACAGGAGCCTTTGAGGATCTTGCTCCTCATAAGATCTGTGCATTCATCTATGGCATTTGTAATGAGTTTAACCGTTTCTATCACGGAACCAAGATCATTGCAGAAGAAAATGAAACACGCCGCAGAGGCTGGATCGCAACACTTGTCCTGACTCTTCATGTCCTTGAAAAGTGTATAGATGTTCTCGGAATGGAAGCACCGGACAGGATGTAATTATTCTCGCGCTAATTTAATAGCAGTTTACGTGCAGGTCGTATAGATATTTCTTGTCACGGCTCGGACAGTTCTAAGCGCACACATTGTCCTCATAAACGCGATAATTTCTGCGAAACTCGACGCTTGGCGTCTCAAACAGTTCGCAGAAATTATCTATTCGGACGATGCGTTTGCTAAGAACTGCCGGCTAATTGTTCCAAGAATTATCTATACGGCCTGCACTTACGTTGTGAGTAAATTTAATTTCTGGTGCCAAAGTGTGAGCGTAGGTCGAGTCATTACCTCTTGGAACAATTAGCCGGCAACACTTAGTGAACACGTTGTCCGAATAGGAGATTTTTGTCGAGCTGTTTGAGCCGCTTTGCGGCGAGTTTCGCAAAAATCTCCGTGTTCATGAGGACAGCGCGTGAGCTTAGTGTCTGTCCGAGCCGTGACAAGAGGTAATAACCCGAACTACGCGCATAATTCATAGAAACCTTAAGAAAAATTAAGAAAACACAATCTCATTAAGAAATCTTCATATTTTGAACATAATTTCCATATAAAATTTGCAACATAGTTTTGAACGGAGGGACAAAAGTGAAGCTCAATGAGGAAACAAAAGGCGCAGGAAGTTCGGGAAAACTAAAACTTCCAAAACTAAAGTTTGATAAGAACAATCGGATCTTACTTTTTTTTAAGAGAAATCTGAAAAAAATGGTATTTCTTCTGATACTTATCTTTGCAGGGAACACTGCTTTTCAGGTCTATCAGGCATTACAAACAGTGGATAGTGCCAAGAGCAGTGCTCAGACTCAGACATTTGATACCGTGTCACAGATGGATATCAGTAATTCGATCTCGGTGACGGGTACTATCGAGGCAAATGACAGTCGAACACTTTCAACACTCGTTTCAAATACGGAAGTACTGACTGTATCAGTAAAAGTAGGCGATTATGTAGAGGTTGGAGATCCGATCTGCACCTTTGATACGTCAAATATTGAGAAGAATATCGCAAAACTTCAGAGACAGATCGCGGTAAACAATGCAAAGGCAACACTTGAACTTGCAAAGGCAAATACACAGGTTGCATGGGCAATGGAAGATCTGGCAGACAATCAGGACGATGCACAGTATGATGTAAATTCTGCCATCAGAAATTATCAGTCGCAGGAAAATGCAGTTCAGGATGCGATAGATAATCTGGAGGCAAAGGAACGTGCTCTGGATGACGCAGAAGATGCATATGATGATTACAAAGATAGTCAGACAGTCAGCGATGAGGATGACGATGAAAAAGATGCTGATGACTATAAAGATGCGATAAAAGATGCTCAGGCAGCGGTAGACAGTGCACAGAGATCACTTGAAAATGCACAAAATTCATTGCAGGGAACTATTGATGATTATAATAAGACCCTTGACAATATAAGTGATCAGACAAGAACCGACAGCAGAACAATATCAACAAATCAGGCAAGTGTCATTTCAACACAGTTAAATAACATGCTCACAAACGATGATGCAGAGCAGCAGATAGAGGATTATCAGGACTCTCTCAGCGACTATGTTGTAACTGCTCCAATTGCCGGACTTGTAACAAGTGTATCGGTTGAAGTCGGTGATAAGTATGAGGAAAAGAGCACGATCTGCGTGATCCAGGACGATACATCATATCTGGTATCAGGAACGGTGGATCAATATGATATTTCTGAAATAGCAGAAGGTATGAGCTGCGTGATAAAGACAGATGCGACAGGTGATGATGAACTCACAGGTACACTTACATTTGTATCACCTGTACCGGAATCTTCAAGTTCGAGTTCGAGCTCGAGTACAGGTACGTCGTCATCATCAAGTTCTTCGACAAATTATCCGATCGAAATATCGATAGATGGCAGAGATGACAGACTTCGTATAGGAATGACGGCAGAAACCTCTGTACTTACGGAATCTAAAAAAGGAGTGCTTGCAGTTCCGTATGATGCAGTCGAGGAATATGCAGATGGCACTTCGTATATAAATGTAGCAGTAGATGCTTCCGATATGAATGATACGGCAGAAGGTCTTTCTGGAAATGCTGCAGGAGGCGGAGATAATAAAAATATGCGTGGAGCAAAATCTGAGCATGGTCAGGAGAAGGAAAACTCGTCTTCAGCAAGTCCTCTTGTAAAGTGGATATGTAAGACATTCTTTAAGACCGATATCGATCAGTCTACAGAGGAAACAACCCAGGTAATGACAAAGAAAGTTAATGTCGAAACCGGACTTGAAACAGACTACTATACAGAAATATCTTCAAATGAAATACAGGTTGGAGACGAAGTGCTTATTCCTAATTCCATATCCACATCTTCATCATCAGGCTCTGATAGTAATAATGATCAGAAAGGCGGAATGATGGGAGGCGGAGGCGGCGCACCCGGTGGTGGCGGAGCACCCGGAGGCGGTGGACCCGGAGGTGGCTTCTGATGAGTAAAGGCGATGTTATAATCGATGCACAAAAAATTGTTAAGCGTTACTACATCGGTCATCCAAACGAGCTTGAAATCCTTCATGGAATAGACCTGCAAGTCAGAGAAGGAGAATTTGTAGCTATTGTCGGTGCGTCAGGATCCGGAAAATCTACTTTGATGAATATCATAGGGGTTCTTGATAAACCGACAGAAGGCTCGTATATTTTGGACGGAGTTGATGTCATGAAGGCAAAAGATCATGAATTATCAGCTATCCGTAACAAAAAAATTGGATTTGTGTTTCAGACATATAATCTGATCTCCAGAACATCAGCATTAAAAAACGTTGAGCTTCCAATGATGTATGCCGGAGTTCCTGGAGGGAAAAGAAGGAAAAGAGCAAAAGAACTGATCGAAATGGTAGGCATGGGAGAAAGAATGCATCATACACCGGACGAACTTTCCGGTGGTCAGAAGCAGAGAATAGCCATAGCCCGTGCCATGGGAAATGATCCGGCGCTTATCCTTGCGGATGAGCCGACAGGTGCGTTGGATTCAAAGACAGGACGACGGGTAATGGACATTTTTCATGACCTTCATGAAAAACAGGGTAAGACTATAGTTCTTATTACACATTCACCGGAGCTGGCAGAAGAGTGCGAACGAATCCTTACATTATCTGATGGAATGTTTATCGGAGAAAGGAGAGGAACCGGGTATGCTCCTTCTTGAAAATATATTTCTGGCGCTAAATGGTGTCAGGGCCAATAAGATGCGCTCTATGCTGACAATGCTGGGTATCATCATCGGAATAGCATCAGTTATAGCGATCATGACTGTAGGTACGTCCATGAGCGGTACGATGGCAGATTCAATGAACAGCATGGGCGCGTCCAATATCACGCTTGGTGTTTCGCAAAAAAGTTCATCTACAGAGACGACTGCCGGAGGAATGCGTTTTAACTGGGGACCTCACAGCAGTTCAATGAGTGATGAAGATTATCTGACAGATGAAATGTTGGCAAATGTCAAAGAAAAATATCCTGAGAATGTAAGTGAATATCTGCTCACAGAATCTATTGGTTCGGCACAGGCACTTGACGGTGAGCTATATGCAAATATCAGCGTTAAGGGGGCTAATAACGAATCAATAGAGAATGATGATCTGACGATACTTGCAGGAAGGACATTTACCGACAAAGACCAAAAAGGGAAAAAAGTCTGCATCGTATCGGATTATCTCTGTAATAATATGTTTAGTGGAGATACCTCGGCTGCACTTGGACAGGAATTGAGTGTAAAGATAAATAATGTTTTTTATCATTATTCGATCGTAGGTGTTTATGAGTATGACGATTCGGGAACCTTTTCAAGTTCATCTGAGGAAGAAACTTCTACAGACTTCTATATTCCGCTTCAGACAGCATTTGACCAGGAGCATGTAACTCCGAGATATTCTCAGGTTACTGTTGTAACAAAGTCAGGAACAGATGTAGATACTTTCATGGAAGAAATGGAAAGCTACATCAACAGTCGCTTTTACAGAAATAATGATAGCTTTGAAGTAAGCTGCTCAAGTATGACATCCATGCTGGAAAGTCTTACAGAAACCATGAATACGATCGCAATGGCGATCTCGTTTATAGCAGGTATATCGCTTTTGGTAGGTGGTATCGGTGTTATGAACATCATGCTGGTTTCTATTCAGGAACGTACAAAGGAGATCGGTACCAGAAAAGCATTAGGAGCAACAAATGGTTCCATAAGGACACAGTTTATAGTAGAGTCGATCGTCCTGTGTCTTGTTGGTGGATTCATCGGCATCGTTCTCGGAATAGGAATAGGTTACGCTGCGTCGAAGCAGATGGGATATGAAGCATATCCTCCGGTAACAGCTATCATATTCTCAGTAGCATTCTCCATGGCGATCGGTATATTCTTTGGATACTATCCGGCAAATAAGGCCGCAAAGATGAATCCGGTAGATGCTCTCAGATATGAATAATTTATTTAGAAAAAATTAAAAAATAATGTTGACATATATTCAAAAAGGATAGTATAATACATTTCGTTGCGCGGCACGAATGAGCCGCAAACGAAATATGGCGAAGTAGCTCAGCTGGCTAGAGCACACGGTTCATACCCGTGGTGTCGAGGGTTCAAGTCCCCCCTTCGCTATTCACGATGAGGCAGTGCTGATAAAGCTATTGCCTTGTCGCTTGAAAAAATGAATATGGCGAAGTAGCTCAGCTGGCTAGAGCACGCGGTTCATACCCGCGGTGTCGAGGGTTCAAGTCCCCCCTTCGCTACGACCAACAAAGCCTTGAACGCTGTATAAAGCAGTGTTCAGGGCTTTTTTCTTTATATTGAAGGTGAAAAATCTATATGCTATATTTTAGTTACAGTTCATACGTAAACGGAGCATTTACTGCGGAGTTTACGGTCAAAAAAGTTGAAAAGCCATTGGATTTTGCCCATCGCCACAGGCGATTTAATTGGCAAAATCCGTTACGGGAGCGAGCAAAAAGCGAGCGAACAGTAACATATTTTTAGGTAGGTAAGATGCATTTTAAGGTCGTCTGACATGAAATGATCTATGTTTAGAGGGAGAGAACTTATGAAAAAGAGATTGATAGTGGCGCTTCTGGCATCAATGGCGTTGTCGCTGACTGCGTGCGGGAGCATAACCGACAAGATTGACGAGGTTAAGGAAAATCTATTGCAGAAGGACTCAGATGATGATTCGGAAGATGACTCAGATGATGATGAGGAGGACGACAAGGAAGACAAAGAAGAAAAAACTAAAGAAATAAAAGACACTGAAGAATCGACCGAAGAAGATAGCGAAGATACTTTGGCATATGCAACTGAAGCAGAAGAGGCACCAGCTTTTATAGAAGACTATGAAATACATGAATATGACTTCATAACGGATGACATAACATGGGAAGAAGCGTGGCAGGAAGCGATCATCAGGGGTGGATACCTCGCACATATAGATACAGAGGAAGAAGAACAGTATCTGGTAGACAGATTATCAAATATGTTAAATCCGGCTTTGTGTTATTTCATTGGGGGAAAAAGAGAGGCCGGAAGCGAAGAATATTATTGGGTAGCACCTGACGGCACACAGGGAACGAGCGAACTTACATGGGACTCCGTGTGTAAAAAGCACTGGCTAGAGGGAGAACCCAGCTACTATGACGAGACCACCGGCATAGAAGAAATGTACATGGATATTCTATATTTAAAGAAGAAAGATGCGTGGTTCTTAAACGATGCGCCGAACGATATGATCGCAGCATCAGAGGCATGGTCCGGAAAGATAGGATATATCGTAGAGTACGATAATAATGATGTTAGCAGTATGGCACAGTCAGGCAGTTCCGGAAGTACATCCGGAAGTGACAGTTCATCGTTCGGTTCATCGCAGTCGATGGATTTCACTTTTTCAAGCGGAGCCGGTGGATGGGCAACGCAGATGAAGCTGCATTCAGATGGTAGTTTCACTGGAAAGTATTATGATTCTGATATGGGAGATACCGGTCCGGGATATCCGAATGGAACAGAATATTACTGTGAATTTTCGGGTAAGTTTTCGAATATGCGTCAGATTGATGATATGACATGGGCTATGAATCTTACATCCCTAAAAGAGGAAAAGATAAAGGATGGGGAGATAAAAGACGGAGTCAAGTATTATCAGGGATATGCATATGGATTTGACGATGGAGATGAATTCCTTGTATATATGCCGGGAACAAGGCTTTCAAAACTTCCTGAAGAATCTCAGTCGTGGCTTTCAGCATATGGTCTCTATGATGAAACCGTCACGGATAAGTATCTGATTTGTAATATGAATACAGGACAGTTATGGTGTCAGGACGTGTGGTAAAAAATTATTTTTGGACCATGGGGACGGGGGTACAGGACCATAGTCCTGTACCCCCGTCCCCATGGTCCAAATCGTTGTTAACATTGCATAAATAAAATCCGATAAAAATATAGTGAGATTATGAAAATGCTCAACATTACATGAAAAACCAATAAAAACCACTATAAAAATCACGAAAACAAAATAAAACCTTGAAAATAACCACAAAAGTGGTATTATAAAACCACATAAAACAACATTACAAAAACAAAACAATCCACACAAAGAATCAAAAAGACAAAATATGTGTTTATAGATGAGGAGGATGTAAAATGGTAGTATCGGATATTACAAAGGTGCAGGCTATAGAGGGTTTCATGAGACTTTGCTCAGACGGTTGGGAGCAGGGATGGCATGAGAGAAACGGTGGTAATCTGACATATCGCATGACACAGGATGATGTCGAGGCTTGTCGCCCGTTTTTCTATAATCCGAGACCTTGGGTAAAGATGGAAGTAAAGGCAGAGAATCTCGCCGGTGAATACTTTATCACCACAGGAAGCGGAAAGTATTTCAGAAACGTAGCGCTTCATCCGCATCATAATATTGGTATAGTAGAAATAAATGAAGAGGGAGATTCCTGGAGAATAGTATGGGGACTGATAAACGGAGCACAGCCGACCTCCGAGTTCCCTACACATTTTATGAATCACAGTGTGCGTAAAGCAGCTACAGACGGTGCGAACAGAGTGATCTATCACTGTCATGCTACAAATATAATCGCCATGACATATGTAGTACCTCTTACAAACAAGGCATTCACAAAGGCTCTCTGGCAGAGTGCTACGGAATGTCCGGTAGTATTTCCTGAGGGAGTAGGTGTGGTACCGTGGATGGTTCCGGGTGGACATGACATTGCGTTGGCTACATCAGAACTTATGAAGACCTTCCAGGCAGCGGTATGGGCTCAGCATGGTCTCTTTGTATCAGGTCCTGACTATGATACAGCTTTCGGACTTGCTCACACCATCGAAAAGAGCGCAGATGTTTACTGCAAGGTTATGGCAACAGGTCATCCGATTCTCCAGACCATCACAGATGACAACTTAAAAGCCATCGCAAAAGAATTTGGAGTAACATTAAATCAGGATATGTTTGACTGAGCATAAAGGTTTTAGGTAACTTTACTATAGTAAAAAAGGAGGCTTCTGGCATAAAGGTGGGTACACTGCCTGACCTCTGACGTATTTTTACAATTGAAAAACCACCTGTGCTCCTGTAGAGTATTAGCGACCAAACCAAAAACTCAAAGGAGTACCCACAGATGGTTTCTGCTAATACACTATGTAAAAAACTGCTCAATGTCAAGCATACCGTCATAGAAGATGCAAATTTCTATGATGATCAAGATGGTGTATGCCATCTCAGAATTCAAGCTAGGACTGATAAATGGCATCAGGATGATTGCCCTTTCTGCCATAAGCGGTGCCATCGTTATGATCAGAAGAGTAACCT
>AUJT01000022.1 GCA_000424365.1 Lachnospiraceae bacterium NK4A144
TGATGTATTAGCAAAAAGGAGATGTAAGTACTCGTTTTTGAGTGCCAAAAAGGGCTATCGCCCAGATGACTTAATCATCTAATGCGACAGCCCCTCGCTTTTTTTCTTATTCCAATGGTATCTCTTTTGAACCATCACTTCTCTTTATATATAGAGACAATGGCTTTATATTTTCCGACTTTTCTTTGCTTATTTCAGCCACAAGCACAGCTTCTGCTGATTCATGTGAGCCAATCGGTGTTTCTAATGTCTGAAGATCATCCAACAATAACGTATTAAGAAAACTATGTTTCTCTCCATTTATTGAAAATCTGAATTCAGGCGAAAGATCCAACATATTGCAGTCAGCTTCAGTATCGCCCTCATTTGTGACGTCAAACTTAAGCACTAACAGCATATCAGTTGAAGATGCAGGCTCTAATGAAAAAACGACAGAATCAGTCATTTCCGGAGGATAGCTGTCAACAATTTCATATCCTTTATATGAAACCGAAAATCCTTTTAATCCTATCAGGTCTGCCAATTGGTCGATAGATGCAGTAGAATCACTATCTTTAACCGGTTCAGCACTTGTACCACCAGATGATCCCGACTGATCCTCTTCAGTATTATCAGGTTCAGGATTTTCAACTTTTGTTTCAGCTTTTTCCTGCTTTTTTTGAGATTCCTCCATTTCTTTCTTCAATACTTCTGCCAACTGCCTATCCGACATCTTTTTTAAGGAACTATTATAGTTAGCATTATGACTGGTTAATACATTCGAAGAATAATTAATTATCTTCTGTTCCTCTTCCTCTGTCAGATTCAATGTCTGCTGTCCACATGCTGACAAAGTAATAACGCCAATACACAATATTGCAAGTAATCTTTTCCCTCTCACAAGCCCCTCCTGATGTGTCAGTCTTCCGTCGCTTCGCAATCAAGCTCAAACCAGAATTCAACTCCATTTTCATAGTTGATCACACCATAATCCCGATTTAATGCATTCATGATCGCCTTTACAATAGAAAGACCGATTCCCGAACCTCCATACTCGCGGGTTCTTGCCTTATCCACCTTGTAAAATTTATCAAACAAGTGACCGATCGACTCCTCCGGAATCGGATTTCCTGTATTAAATACTGAAATCCTGACTACTCCGTCAAGTTTCTGAAGTTTAACTTCAATCCTCTTTTCAGAAAAATCTCCATTTATTGCATCGGCAGGCTTCGCACAATAATGAATAGCGTTGCTGAAATAATTTGTAAACACTTCTTCCGTCTTGAATTCATCTGCCCATACATACAAAGGTCCATGATCAGTGAAATTGAGTAAAATATTGTTTTGCTCAAGTATAAGCTGATTTGACTGTACGCATCCTCTTATCAGTTCTACTACGTCAAAGCGCTCCATGGTAACCTCGTCTTCACCAAATTCAAGCTGATTTAGTGTCATGAGATTTTTTACGAGCTTGTTCATTTTGCACGCTTCATCAATGATCACATCGCAATAAAACTCGCGTCCTTCTTCATCATCATTAACATTATCTTTCAGTCCTTCTGCATATCCCTGAACCAACGCTATGGGTGTTTTCAACTCATGCGCAACATTTGATAAAAATTCTAATCTCATATTATTGAGTTTTTCTTTATTCTCAATATCACGCTTTAACTCATTATTTGCAGTTTTTAGCTCGGAAATCGTTCTCTCCAGCCCTTCTGACAATTCATTCATGTGCTGTCCCAAAAGAGCGATTTCATTTTGTCCGCCTCTGGTGTACTTTGCATCAAAATCAAGATGTGTCATTCTCTCCGATATGTCTGTAAGTTCCAATATCGGTTCTGTGATCTTCTTTGAGATAAACCAGATTATCACGCCTGCAAGAATCACCATAAAAAATCCTACATACGCCAAAAATCGATTTGAAATCCCTGCACTTTCCCTAATGGAGTCCAACGTAGTACGTATGATTATGATATTTCCGTTTGACAGATTGCCCCACAGTTCAAGATAGCCCATTCCCATTCGCGGATCCTGTGATATCCTTACTTCATACTGGTCTGTCTTTGTTAAAAGCTGAGGTGCGGCAACGTGCACATTTGCTCCATCTTTGTTTCTTTCACGACCGTCGCCAAACGCTTTGTTTTCACTTGGAAGCAATTTCTCCAGTCTTTCATCATCTATTCCAAACAGATGATCCATAAGTCTTCCGAGAAGAGCATCACCCTCGCCAACATTACATATGACAGTTTCTAACGATGGTGTTACTACCGCAACATCCATATTTAGTGACGAACAAATGCGATAAAATTTTCGTTTTGATGAAACATCTGCCATATCTTTGTCCGTGTCAAAAAGAACATCGATATTATTGTAACCATCAACCAGTTTATTTTGCTGTTCCATAAGATAATACTTCTGCAGAAATAAACTGTTTATTATCCAGTATATTGCCATTGTGACCGTCATCAGCACAATGAAAACAAACGCAAACTGTGTGCGGATAGAGTGCTGTGCCAGCGTTTTATTTTTTCCTGACTTCATATGAATCAAGCCTCAAACTTATATCCCATTCCCCAGATAGTCTTTATACACTCGCCTTTTTCACCCATTTTTGCCCGGAGTTTTTTTACATGAGTATCTATTGTCCTGGCATCACCAAAATAGTCATAGTTCCAAACATTATTAAGGATCTTTTCTCTTGAAAGAGCGATTCCCTGGTTTTTCATGAAATATGTTAGTAATTCAAATTCTTTGAAAGACAGTTCTACTTCATTCCCATCAATAGTAACTGAATGTGCTGACTCATCCAATATAATACCGCCTAATTCTATTCTGTCCTCTGAATCCAGCACATTTGATCTGCGAAGGATAGCATCTACTCTTGCCACCAATATCTTAGGAGAAAACGGTTTTGATATATATTCATCTACTCCGAGATTAAATCCCTGCAGCTCGTCTCTTTCTTCCGCTTTTGCGGTAAGCATGATAATAGGAACTTTCGAATAATTTCTTATTTCCCGAACGACCTGCCAGCCATCCATTCGCGGCATCATTACATCAAGAATGATCAAAGAGATATCTTTTGTTTCAAAGAAGATATCTACGGCTTCTTGTCCATCAGCGGCTTCTATGACCGTATAATTTTTCTTAACAAGGAAATCACTTACCAGTTTCCTCATTCTGCTTTCATCATCAACAACCAGTATTTTAATCTGATCCATCAGATTTTCCTCCTTCAATGCCAAGACTATCTTCTTTTTCTCTAACTGCCCTCTCTCTTTCCGTTAATTCCTGTTCCCATGTCGAATATCGGTTCTGCAGCGCAGTTTCGTAGTTTAAGATGTTTGGCTGATCCGAACTTAACGTAATTACAAGCATAGCAATTATCGCGATAACCAAGACAACATTTAAAGCCGCAGAAATAAAAAATCTATCCTTTAACACATCTTTCTTCTGCATAGGAATGACTTTTTTGGTCTGCTTATTCACATTATCAGCGCCTGTTTTGTCAAAAGACATCATAAAGTTAAGCGGAAGCGGTGATACATCTTCCGGAACGATACTGGGATTTGAAAGAAGAAGTTCCTGAATATCTTTAAGGAAACGATATCCCGGAGGTGTACTGAATATACGCTTATTGATCAGTTTGTTATAGACTTTTAGAACACTTTCCGGATTACTCTTATCCAAATGCTCCTTAATGTACTCGATATTTTTTAACTCTTTTCTTGCATTTTCCGCGTCGCTTTTAGAATTAAAAAGATAACCATCCACAATCAGATCTTTATCGCTCATATTGCCCCCTCCAGTTTCCCCGACATGATTTAACACTATTATAGGAAAAAGGATATTCTCTTTCAAGAATCAGACCACGGCTTTATATCTGTAGTCTACCAACATTAATCGCCAACTTCCAATGAACTTTCTGTGTTCTTTTCATGCATGCTCAATGAAATGTTGTTTCTCTGTAACTATTTGTTGATTGCTATTATAAAACGATACGTGTAAAATCTCATTCAGTCGAAAGACACACATTAGTATTCCTTAATACTGTCTTTGTATTAGGAATGATCCTCCCCTTTTGATATGTTTTTATGCCCCCATATAAAAACATATACTACTAATTTAACCCTTTAATATATACCCCTTTTAATCCCACAGGCTCGAATTTGCCCAGTGGGATTTTTTATATTAAAATTATCGTATGAATACGAGAAATTTCAAATGCTTCCAAACCGTATACGAGGAAAAAAATCTGCAAAATGCAGCAAATAAACTATTTTTGTCTCCTCAGGGACTTAGCAAGATCATCAAAAGCCTTGAAGACGAGTGTGGAACTACTCTCTTTCTCAGAACAAAAGATGGATTTGTTCCAACCGAAAGCGGAAAGATATTTTATGAAAGATCAAAATTCATCTCAAAAAGTATTAATGAAATGTTTTCGGCTATCGAAACCGTTAGCGAACGTGAACGTCGATTCCAGGTCGGATTTGCTGCAGGCACTTTACGTGCCGTTGATATCCGATCAATTGACACTTTCATGAAGTCCAATCCCGAATTCGTTTCGAGTTGGAATGAATATGATAACGAAACCATCCTTAATCGAGTTATTAACGATAATATCAACTGTGGTCTTGTAGTTGGTAAACATACCGCCCCCGGTCTGATTTCAGAGCTGATAAAATCCGTAGAAATAGTTCTATACGTTTATAACGGGCATCGCCTCTGGGACATGGATACGGTCAGCATTAATGAAATCAAAAATGAACCTCTGATTTCTATGAATGAGAATTATCATATTTACCACGATGTTCTTAACGCATGCAGAACAAGTGATTTTTCTCCTGAGATCATTGCCAAAGTCGGTGATGGTGAAACCATACACTCCCTCGTCAAAAACAAAATAGGTATCGGCATTTCTCCTAAGTTTTTTCCTGATAGCGATGATATCAGAGCTATTCCTATAGAAGATGCCTACACTTGGGACGTCTACGGGGTTTACCTTGAAAATTCTCCGGACGCACAGCTTGCACAACGGCTTTTTCAGGAAATCCGTTCGTAATTCAGAAAATTATATTGATTTTTACGATTCATGGTTATATACTATGTTCTATATCTCAGTCAGGAAACCTGACAACCGTTTATACGGTACCAGTACGGGGTAGTACTGGCTTCGACAGGGGTCTTGCAGCTGGAGAAGCTATCCGAAGGATGGTTGCGTTAAACTTCAAACTTAAATTTAAACGCAAACGATAATTACGCGTTAGCAGCAGCCTAAGCGCTTCTGCCGTTGGCCCGGTTCTACCCATGGTTCCGGTTCCCAACGTCATCATCATGGGAAACGACATTTGCAAAGCTTTGAGCTGATGGGCGTAATATGAAGCTACTGAAACCGTAAGACTGTGCTTCGCCGTGCGGCAGAGGGAATGTTAATAGAAGTACTATGATAGTAGAAGTACAGGGAATAGGCTTTTGGACACGGGTTCGACTCCCGTCTACTCCACTAAAACAAAAATCCCGAAAACACGCTTGAAGGTGCGTACCTTTAGCGGTTTTCGGGATTTTTTTATCCTCTGAACGACGCTTTGAATTCTTTTGCTGCTTCTCGCTGAGCGTCTTTCTTTGCTATGGATTCTCGTTTGTCGTAATTTTTCTTACCCTTTCCAAGTCCGATTTTTACCTTTACTCTTCCCTTTGTAAAGTAAACTTCTAACGGAAGGAGTGTGTAACCTTTTTCCTTGAGCTTCTGTTCGAATTTTAATATCTCGTTTTTATGTGCCAAAAGGCGTCTTGATCGAAGGGGATCCTTATTAAAGATATTTCCCTTTTCATATGGCGGGATATTCATTCCCTCTACCCAAAGCTCTCCATGACGTACAAATATGTATGCTTCTTTTATACTACAGTGCCCTGCTCGTATAGACTTTACCTCTGTACCTGCAAGCTCGATACCTGTCTCGAGCTGATCTTCTATAAAGTAATCATAGAAAGCTTTTTTATTGTTAGCGATGAGCTTTCTGCCATCATTTTTATTTGCGGGCATACTTCCTTTTATCCTTTCCCTTCTTATTTTTCTTTCCGGATTTTTTCTTATCTTTCTTTATTCTTTCAACTTTATACGGATGCTTTTTTTCGCTTTTTTGAGAACGTAATACTTCCCGAACATCATCTTCAACGTCCTGCATATAAGTATTGCGCATATTCTCTTCTATTAAGTATACAGACTCAGTCCCAGCTATTGCAAAATCGATCTGCGCTAATTCCCTGTCTGCTCCAATGACAGTAACCTTCAACGGCTGGCCTAAACGGAATACATTTCCTGTAGTCTGTCCTTCTGCCTGAAAAAGAACTTCATTGTAAACATAGAAATCACCGGGTATATCAGATAATCGGATCATTCCCTCTATTGTATCCGGCAATTCTACATAAATTCCCCACTTTGTTACTCCGGAAACGACACCATCAAAAGTTTCTCCTATATGGGCTTCCATATATTCAACTTTTTTCATCTTCTCCGTTTCACGTTCAGCTTCGTCTGCACGCCGTTCCATCTCACTGGAATGCTTTGCAACTTCCGACAGGATTTCTTCATAATGCTGCATACGCTGCTGATTCATACGTCCACGAAGCTGATCCTTTATTATCCTATGAATCTGCAGATCAGGATAACGACGTATTGGTGATGTGAAATGGCAATAATATTGACACGCAAGGCCAAAATGACCGATCGGCTCCGTCGTATATCTTGCCTGTTTCATTGATCTAAGCACTAACCTGCTTATCAGAGCCTCTTCCGGCGCATCCTTAACATCTTCTAATAGCTTTTGAAGTTCAAAAGGGCGAACCTCTTCTCTTGAGATCCTTATCTGATAACCAAGATTTGCGATAAAATCCCTCAAGGTGGTCATTTTTTCCATATCAGGATTTTCGTGTGTTCTATACACAAACGGAATTTCTGTAAAGCAACACGTCTCAGCAACCGTTTCATTTGCGGCGAGCATAAAATCCTCTATGAGTTTCGTAGCTACATTTGCATAACGAGGTTGTACTCCGATCGGATGGCCCATTTCATCAAGAACGATACGTGCTTCCGGGAAATCGAAATCTATTGCGCCTCTCTTATGACGACGTGCTCTCAACAGTTTTGAAAGCTCGGCCATCTCCTGAAACATAGGGAACAGTTCTTTACATTCTTCCTTTAATTCTTCTGAGGCCGTTCCCTCCAAAAGATCCCTGACTTCAGTATACGACATCCTGCGGTCAACATTTATAACCGATTCACAGATCTCTGAATCAACAATTTTTCCATTTTGATCCACCGTCATAAGGCAGGACAGTGTCAATCTGTCTTCTTTCTGATTCAATGAGCAGCTTCCATTACTCAAATCCTTTGGAAGCATAGGAATAACTCTGTCGGCAAGATATACACTTGTACCTCTTTTAAGAGCTTCCCGGTCAAGAGCAGATTTCTCCTGAACATAATTAGTTACATCTGCGATATGAACACCTAAATGATATAATTCTCCCTCTTTCCAAAGGCTCACTGCATCATCCAGATCTTTTGCATCTTCACCGTCGATCGTAACCATCATAAGATCTCTCAGATCTTTTCTTCCGGCTCTGTCTGCTTCAGAAACAGGCTTTGCTACTCGTTCCGCCTGATCTAAAACATTCTGTGGAAATTCTTCAGGAATCTTATGTGACTTCACGATGGATTCTATATCTACACCAGGATCACCTTTTCGTCCGATTATCTCTATTATTTCGCCCTCTGGCTTATGATTTTCATCGCCGTAAGTGATAAAACGCACTACGACTTTCATATTCATCTCTGCACCGAGAGAACGTCCCTGCTGAACAAATACGTCTTTCCCGATCCTATCATCATCAGGAATGACAAAGCCATATGTGCCGTTTTTTCCTGCCGGCATATAAGTTCCCACGAGTTCTGTCAGTGCTCGCTGAACTATACGTACAACCTTGGCTTCTTCTCTATTTTTCCCTCTTTTATCAGCTGGTTTTATTGATGAAACTTCAACCAGATCTCCATTCATTGCTCCAAGAGAATTTTCACTTGATACAAAGAAGTCATTTTCGCGCCCCTCAACGATAACAAATCCAAAATTACCTGCATGGGCCTCATAAGTTCCAATAAGAGTCTGTTCTCCGGGAAAAAGCTTTCCCTTTGTTCCGACTCTGATAGAACCTTCTGCCATCATTTCTTCAAGAATGAGACGAAAAACTCTTTTATCACCCTTCGGTACCTGCATAAAAGCGCCGAGTTCCTTGACTTTCATCGGTGAATACAGTTCGCTGTTCATCAATTCCCGGATCAATTTCTTCTTTTCTTCTTTTTCTTCTAACTTCATATACTTCTCCACCGGTTCGAAGACCGGATAAAACGACAAAACGCCCCACTTGAAATACATCAAGTGAGGCGCCGTAAACTCATATGATCAAAACAGCTTCATATTGAGAAGAACAGAAAGGATAACGAAAAGAGCAGCCAGAACTCTGGTTCCCTTAACCATCATACCCTCCATAGAATGTCCTTTAATCTTTCCCCAATAGGAATCTGCCGCACCCTGAATCGCACCAAGACCTGCAGATTTACCTTCCTGCATCAGAACGATTGCTGTAAGCGCCACACAAATAAGCATAAATGCAACTGTAACAACGATTCTCATGGAAACTCCTTAACCTAACGGGTATCTCCCCCGAGTAATTCATATGCTAAACATCGAAATATTATCACAATCCCGAAATAAATGCAAGTCTTATGCCTTCTTTACAAGAAGAGACTCTCCTGTCATTTCTGCCGGTTTCTCATAACCCATACACTCGATAAGTGTAGGAACGATATCGCAAAGCTTACCGTTCTCTTTAAGAGTGTATTCAGGATCATAATTCACAAGAATGAACGGAACCGGATTTGTTGTATGTGCTGTATAAGGCTCACCTGTCTCATAATCAACAAGCTGCTCTGCATTACCATGATCAGCACAGATGAACATAACTCCGTCAACTTCTTTCAGTGCCTCGACAGCCTTTCCTACGCACTCATCAACAGTCTCTACTGCCTTGATAGCTGCTTCTTCAACACCTGTATGTCCAACCATGTCAGGGTTTGCGAAGTTGATCACGATCACATCATATTTCTCAGAACGGATCGCATCACAAAGCTTATCACACACTTCCGGCGCGCTCATCTGAGGCTTCAGATCATATGTCGGAACATCCTTAGGGCTGTTTACGAGAACACGATCTTCTCCTTCATTCGGCTTTTCCACACCACCATTAAAGAAGAATGTTACGTGTGCATACTTCTCTGTTTCAGCGATTCTCGCCTGCTTCATATTATGTGCAGCGAGCCATTCACCGAATGTATTGGTAACTTCCTGCTTCTTGAACGCGATCTCCTTATTAGGAATAAGTGGATCATATTCTGTAAAGCATACAAAAGCAACATTCTTACGAGCGCCACGATCAAACTTGTCGAAATCATCATCGCAGAAGCAATGTGTGATCTCACGCGCGCGGTCAGGACGGAAATTGAAGAATATGATAGAATCTCCGTCTGCGATAAGTGCAACAGGCTTGCCATCCTTCTTTACAGCAAAAGGAACTACAAATTCATCAGTAACATCCTGATCATAAGAAGCCTGGATACCTTCTACAGCACCTGCTGCCTCGTTTCCAAGACCTTCTGTCATGCAGCGATATGCCTTCTCAACACGATCGTAGTTATTGTCACGATCCATTGCATAATAACGACCAGCAACAGATGCAACCTCTCCTACTCCGATTTCCTTCATCTTTGCCTCAAGCTCAGCTACAAAATCCTTACCTGATGCAGGCGGTGTGTCACGTCCATCGAGGAAGCAGTGAACATAAACCTTTGTAAGTCCCTCTTTCTTTGCGAGCTCAAGAAGTCCATAGATATGTGAATTATGGCTATGAACACCACCATCAGAAACAAGACCGAATAAATGAAGAGCACTATCATTCTTTTTGCAGTTTTCTACTGCGCTCATCAGTGCTTCATTGCTAAAGAAATCGCCATCTTCAATGGACTTGGTGATTCGAGTAAGTTCCTGATAGATAATACGTCCGGCACCCATGTTCATGTGACCTACCTCAGAGTTACCCATCTGGCCATCCGGAAGTCCTACAGCAAGTCCACTGGCATATCCCTTAACATAAGGATATTCCTTCATAAGCTTATCCATTACCGGTGTCTTTGCCTCATATACAGCATTATGATCCTTTCTTTCATTAAGACCATAACCATCCATGATCAGAAGTACTGCTGGCTTTTTTCCCATAATTTTGCTCCTTTGAAACTTTAGTAATACGCAGAAAAATTAATTTTTTCCGCTTCCTTCATGATACTCTTTTTCTGTGTTGACATTCCAGATAGCTGACTTATCTTTTTTACCTGACAGGATAGCATCTACTGTAAGGAAAGAAGTCATCATCGAATGATCTATATTGTTATATCGGTGCTGGCCGTTTCTTCCAACACAGTAAAGGTTTGAAAAGCTGTTTAAGTAGTCAACAACCTCATCTATTCTATCATAAGTGTCAAAATATGCGGGATATGCTTTTTTAACCCTTTCAACATGTGAATCGAGCACATCATCTGCACTATCGATCATGCCCATCTTGACCACTTCGCTGATAGCAAATCTTGTAAACTGCTCGTCTGTCAGGCTCCAAAGGCGATCGCCTTCATTTGCAAAATACTCAAGTCCTACCCAGACCGTATTTTTCAGATCCTTAACAAGATACGGAGACCAGTTATTATATATCTGAAAACGTCCAAGTTTAACATTTCTGTCATGAACATAGACCCAGTTATCAGGAACAATGTTTCCGACAGTCCTTACCTTAGTCTTATTTTCAAGATTAAGCTTTGGAACGAGTATTCCAAGAGTCATATAATCGCGATAAGGAAGACCTGCAGCAACCTCAGCAATGCCTCGCGGAACATTGTTCATTCCTCCAACAAGATCCTTTATCGGCATGGATGAGATAACATAATCACCATCCATTGTCTGTTTCTCACCGTTGTGCTCATAATTCACACTCTTCGCTTCATGTGATTCAGGATCCACTGTGACTCCACACACTCTTGCATGGCGAAGAATAACACCACCCATTTTCTCTATATCAGAGGCTGTAACATCCCATAATTCTCCGGGGCCAAGTTTTGGATATGAGAACGATTCTATTAGTGATGTTTCAACATGCCGATTCTTTTTATTGGGAAGCATCTTTGAGAACACATCCTTGATAATGGCAACGATAGAAAGCCCTTTTACTCTCTGAGCGCCCCAGCTGGGATCAATGTCTCTCGGATGTCTGCCCCACAGATTTTCAGTGTAATGCTCAAAGAACATCGAATAAAGTTTTTTTCCAAATCTGTTTATATAAAAATCCTCAAGAGAATTTTCCGTTCTCTTATGAAATACAGAGAACATGTATGAAAATCCGACTTCGATCGTATTCTTAAGTCCCATATTTATAAAGGTCTCAGGTTTCAGACTGATCGGATAATCAAAAAATCTGGAATTAAAATAAATTCTGGAAATTCTGTTTCTGTTCAACATGACACGATCTTCTTTTTCCGGATCCGGACCGCCTGCCTTAAGCGACTTCTTATTTCCAAGAATAATATCGTCGTAAGCAGGTTTTCCCTGCATAGGAAGCATCATTTCCCACCAGTCATTTACTCTTTTGACCTTGGAGAAAAACCGATGTCCACCCATATCCATACGGTTTCCCTTATAATTGACTGTTTTGGAAATACCTCCCATGTCACCACTTTCTTCAAAGACAGTGACCTGATATTCTCCGCCGCCCCGCTTAAGAATGTCATATGCTGCTGTTAATCCGGCAGGACCGGCGCCGATGATCAGAACCTTTTTCATATTACTAACCTTTCAAAATACGATTTTTGCCTTATTTATCAAAGGCATTTTTCTTTGAGCACTCTCAGATTTTCTGCTGTATTTCCCTCAAAAACAGCCGATCCCATAACGAGAATATCTGCTCCGGCTTCTTTTACTATATCAATAGTCGATGAATTTATTCCTCCGTCAACCTGAATCGGTATATCAAGACCAAGTGCATTGATCCGTGATCTCATCTCACGTATTTTTTCTGTACTGCTCTCAATATATTTCTGACCGCCAAATCCCGGCTGAACTGTCATGATGAGAACAAGATCCAGGCTTTTTAAGAGTTCATCAGAAATTGCAGAGACCGGTGTTTCAGGCTTAATGGAAAGGCCTGCCTTTTTCCCACAGTCATGGATCATTGCTATTGCCGCCATAGCATCATCAACAGCTTCAAGATGTACTGTAATGCCGTCAGCTCCACATTCAGCCATTTCTTTGATGTAACGCTCAGGCTTTGTAACCATCATATGCACATCAAAAAAGATCTTTGCATTCTTACGTATGGATCTGATCACAGGCATTCCAAATGAAATACTTGGAACAAATACGCCATCCATAACATCAACATGAAGCAGATCTGCTCCCCCAACTTCCACATCATGAATTTCTTTGCCCAGCTCATTAAAATCTGCTGACAGTATTGAAGGCGCGATCTTCACCTTTGCCATGTCCTGTTCCTCCCAAAACCAAAACTATATCTACAAATCAGTATTTTTTTCTTTGTTTTAATTCTTCAAAAAACGACACATATGATTTATATCGTTCTTCCGAGAATTTACCATTTTCGAGGGCCTCACGTACCGCACAGTTAGGCTCATGAACGTGCACGCAACTATTAAAATAACAGTTTCCTCTGTATTCATCAAATTCCGGAAAGTATTTTTCCAGTTCTTCCGCCTCAAGATCCGGAAGCATTAACGAAGAAAAACCCGGTGTATCGATTATATAAGAATCAGGTGCGATCCTTAGTAATTCTACATGACGTGTTGTTTGTTTTCCTCTTCGGATCTTATGACTTATCTCGCCTGTTTCCATAGCCTGTTTACCGGATAACTCATTAACGATAGATGACTTTCCCACGCCTGACGGACCTGCAACAGTAGTCGTTTTTCCCTCAAGCATTTTTTTTAACTCATCTATACCTGATCCGTCGGAACAGCTCGTAAAATGGATCGTTACTCCTGCATCACGATAGTTTTCCTTTAAGCGTTCCATTTCTTCATCATATGCCAGATCCTCTTTGTTAAAATTCAGAATAACCGGCAGTGAGGAAACCTTCATAAGCAGCAAAAAGCGATCAAGCAGATCAGGTATCGGATCCGGATTTTTAACGGCAAATATTACCAATGCCTGATCCACATTAGCTACTGAGGGTCTCACCAGCGAATTTTTCCTTGGTAAAAGTGCTGTGACATTACCCTCAACATCCTCTGTTTCCGTAAGTTCAAACTCAACCCGGTCTCCAACCAGCGGTTTCATTCCATTTTTCCGGAAAACTCCGCGAGCCCTGCATTGATAGGTCGCTCCACCCGAAAGCGGAGCGACCGGAAGTACTTCATCATTATCAGGTATTACATAATAAAATCCTGCAAGCGACTTCAAAATTCTTCCGCGCGCCATGAAGCCTCCTTATTCTGCAGTAAATGTCAACGTCTGATTGACACTCTTCGGAACAGTTGTCGTATCCTGAACAATGTTTCCATTGTCATCCTCATATGCATTTCCTGTCTGAGTGACAGTGTAATTAACAGTAAGAACTCCGCTCGGTGCCGTTGTACCTGAAATAGTTATGGCTGCCGGGAATGAACTAACTGTCGCATTATATAAAACGGAATTATCGACAGATGATGTAACCGTAAGTGTTGCTGCTGTTCCCTGCACATATTCAGGTGGTGCGGATATACTGAATGTTCCGCCGTATTTTGCAGCTCCCTTACTTACAACAAAACTAACTGTAGTATTTCCATCTACTGTTGTTCCGGATGTAGGAGTCTGTGAAATAACGATTCCGGCTGCTATCGTGCTGCTATATTCCTCTGTTACTTCACCGAAAGATATATCTGTAGCAGCAAGGGCAGCCTTTGCTGCGATCTCCGTTAATCCAACAAGATTAGGCACTGTTTTAGAAGCAGCAGCCTTACCTGTACTGATCACTACAGTAACATCACTTCCACTACCCGCACTTGTTCCTGCGTCAGGTGACTGAGAAATAACTTTTCCCTCCGCAACTGTATCACTGGCAGCTTCTGTTTCCTTCATATTGAAGCCTGCCGCTTCTATAGCGACCTTTGCTTCTGCCTTAGATAATCCGGTAACATCCGGAATTGCTGATCCTTCGCTTCCCGAACTTACCGCAAGGATCACCGTGCTGCCTGATGGAATTTCAGTTCCCGCCTGCAGCGTATTTCCATCCTCATCAGCAACAGAGATTACTTTTCCCTTTTCAACACTGTCAGACGGAACATTTTCACTCGTAACAACAAATCCCTGTGCTGTGAGCTGCGTCTTTGCATCGGCAAAAACAAGTCCTGTTACATCCTTCAGAGTTACCTTTGCCCCCTGTTCTGTGGCTTCAGTAGGATCTGTAAGCTTATCTGAACTTTTGGATGTCAGCCCCTTAATCTTTCCGATAAGGACAATTATGATCACAACAATTATGAGTGCAGCAACAACTCCAAGAACTGTCATTATTTTCTGAAGTCTCGGATCCATATCATCATCATCGTCATCTTCATCATCGTCGTCTTCAAAACGACTGCGTTTATTAACTGCACGACGTGCTTTTCTACTTTCTTCCTCTTCTGCCGCACGTCTGGATCTTGCAGCCTTTTTCTTTCGATCCGGCTCGTCCTTTCGTGCTTTTTTGCGTTTCCTTACCGGCTCTTCATCATCATATTCATCTTCATCAGGCTCATCATCCCTGTCATAACGATCTTTACGCTTTGAAGAATATGCCTTAAGAATATCCTCATTAAGGTCTATTGAACCGGTTCCACGCCTTATATCCTTTGTTTCACGCTCAGTGACCATCTTGGTTGCACCGTTAAGTCCACCCATTGGTATTCTCTGAACAAAGTTCTCATCCGGGGAAACCAGTGACTTCTTCAGATCTGTGATCAGATCAGTCATGGACGTATAACGTCTGTCAGGATTCTTTTCACAGCACTTGTAGATAATTTGCTGAACGCTTACCGGAACATCGTCAACATACACTCTTGGATCCGGAATAGGCTCCTGTATCTGTTTGATAGCTATAGCAACAGTTGTCTCACCGTCAAACGGCACACGGCCTGTAACCATCTCAAAAAGTACTATACCGAGTGAATAAATATCACTCTTTTCATCGGAATATCCGCCTCTTGCCTGCTCAGGAGAAGTGTAATGAACGGATCCCATTACGTTTGAAGTAATAGTATCACTCGTTGCCGCACGAGCGATTCCGAAATCAGTAACTTTTACTTTTCCCTCTTTTGAAATAATGATATTCTGCGGCTTCACATCACGATGTATTACATGATTCATATGGGCCGTCTCGAGTCCCATTGAAACCTGAATAGCAATACTGATAGCTTCCTTTACTGAGAGTCTCAGTTTCTTTTCTATGTAATGCTTTAAAGTGATGCCTTCAACAAATTCCATCACTATATAGTAAAGCCCGTATTCTTCACCAACATCGTATACGTTTACAATATTCGGATGAACCAGTCCGGCTGCAGACTGAGCCTCTGTCCGAAATTTTGCAACAAAGTTTTTATTTTCGGAAAACTCATGCTTAAGGATCTTAACAGCGACAAAACGATTCAATTTATGATCCATTGCCTTGTAGACATCCGACATTCCGCCGGCACCTACTTTGCTGATAATCTCATATCGCTCTGCGAGCATCATTCCTTCTTTTACCATTTATCTCAAGCTCCTAATATGAAAGCCACCTATCAAACGCTGACTTACGGATTTTTAATATTCTATAAAAGGTTCTATCACAATTACACCAATGTTATCACGACCGCCGTTTTCATTGGCTGCATTGATCAACGCCTCTGTCTTGCTGACAACATCTCCCTCACGATCCATGATCATTCTCATATCCTGATCTTCAACCATGTTGGATAATCCATCAGTGCACATAAGCACAGTATCCCCTTCCCGGAGTTTCAGATCAAAAAAATCAACTTTCAGATCTTCAACCGCGCCTATCGCTCTTGTGATTATATTTTTATCTGGATGAACTCTTGCTTCATACCGGTCTAATTTACCTGCAAGAACCATTTCTTCTACCAATGAATGATCTCTGGTGATCTGAACAATATCATCATTTACCAGATAAAGTCGGCTGTCACCGACATTTGCGACATAGAGATATCCATCCACTATTGTCGCTACAACAATGGTCGTTCCCATTCCTTCATAGTCTGGATTCTTCCGCGCTTCACGGATCAGTGCATGATTTGCTTTTTCAATCGCACTTCTTATGATTTTGATTGGATTATCTTGATCCGAACTGGTAATCTCACGAACGACAAACTTTGTCGTAAAAGAAGAAGCGTAATCGCCGGCATTATGACCACCCATGCCGTCGGCCACTATAAACAGATTCGGGAGTTTTCCGACCGATGTCTCAGACGTATAGACATAGTCCTGATTGACCTGTCTTTTTCTGCCCACGTCCGTAGCAGAAAATGTTTTCAGCATGAAACGTGTTCCTCCATGTGTTTCCTCCGGAGCTGCCCACAGGCGCCATCGATATCTTTCCCCATTTCCCTTCTAATAGTAACATTAATTCTGTTTTTTTCAAGTTTCGATTTAAAGCGCTGAATCCGCTCTGCATCTGACCTTACGAAAGATCGCTCCTTGATCGGATTTACAGGGATCAGATTCACGTGCGCATTAAGACCCGAAATAAGTGCTATCAGTTCTTCCGCTTCTGTATCAGAATCATTTTGTCCGGCAGTCAAAGCATACTCGAATGTGATCCTGCGTCCGGTCTTTTCAAAGTAATATTTGCAAGCCGGGATCACCTCAGAGAGAGAATACTTATTGGCTATAGGCATCAATTTTCTTCTCTTTTCATCAGTCGGTGCATGGAGTGAAAGCGCAAGAGTTATTTCAAAGCCCTCGTCTGCAAGCCTGTACATCTGTGGGACAAGACCACAGGTACTTACTGTGATATGTCTGCCGCTGATATTTAAACCATTTTCATCGGTTATCATTCGGATAAACTTAACCAGATTATCATAATTATCCAACGGTTCACCGCTGCCCATGACAACTATATTGCTTACTCTGATTCCCATCTCACTCTGGATCTTATATACTTCATCCAGCATTTCTCCTGGGGTCAGAGAACGGACACAACCATCAAGTGTTGACGCACAAAATCTGCATCCCATTTTACAGCCAACCTGCGATGAGATGCATACAGATGCCCAGTCCTTGTACTTCATCCATACACTTTCGATAACATTTCCATCATCTAAGCCGAACAAAAACTTTCTGGTTCCGTCTATCGCTGACACCTGAACATCTACTACCTCCAATGAAGTCATCGTAAATTCTTCTGCCAGTCTGCTTCTTAACCCTTTAGGAAGGTTTGTCATTTCATCAAGTGAGCGAGCAAGTTTAACATGCATCCAGTCATAGAGCTGACGTGCACGAAACTTTTTTTCTCCAAGTGATAAGATAACCTCTGTAAGTTCATCGATTGTCAGTGATTTAAGATCCCTTTTTGTCATATATTTCCTTTACTGTATCCAAAAGATCATATCTTTCGGAATGAGGCTGCATAAAACCCATCCGGTCCGCCAGGCGAAGGCAGATACATCCTTTCGGCCTCAGGTATCAGACCAAGTTCATTTTCTATCCATCGTTTTTGATCTGTACTTTCTTCATGAGTGACCGTACATGTAGAAAAAACAAGCCTGCCGCCCTTTTTCAGATACGAAACAGAATTCTTTAATATGCTTCTCTGAAGCTCAGCAAGAGCTGAGATATCTTCCGGTTTAACCCGGTATTTCAATTCATTTTTTCTGCCCATTACGCCCAGGCCGGAACATGGCAGATCGCAGATCAGTATATCTGCAGTGTTGTCAGACTCTTCGTCATGCACACATGCATCCATAACAACCGCATCAAGATTTTCAAGTCCCAAACGGTCTCGATTTTCAAGAATCCTGTCTATCTTTCTATCAGAAATATCTCGTGCTTCAACCGTTCCACGAGTTTTTAGTAATTCTGCAACATGACAGGATTTTCCTCCCGGTGCTGCACAAACATCGATCACATGGATAGTCCGAGGAAGATCGGACACATCTGCGGTAGCATTTATTTCCTGCGCATTTGAAAAATCACCAGATGCAAATTCCCCGACTGTCATTGAACTTAGATCCTGCACAGAGAAAAGTCCTTCAGAAAACTCAGGCATACGATCAATTGCTTCAAAATCCGAAACCTCAAATGCTCCTCTGTGCTCCGGTATCTTCTTTACGCTAATACCACTTGAAATGAGCCTTTTTTCCAGTTCTTCCGGTTCTATCACCGCTGTGTTTGTACGTATATAGACCGGTCTGCTTTCCAGTGATGCACGGAAAATATCTTCTGCCTTTTCAGATCCAAATTCCTGAATAAAACGTTCTGTGATCCACTTTGGCATTGAGTACTTCACCGACAGATCAGATATGCTTTCCAGATCTATAGGATTTCTGATAATATTTCTCAGAATTCCATTAACGAAACCCGAAAGACCATTCATATGACGTTTGCGTACGAGCTTCACTGCCTCATTACAAACTGCGCTATGAGGCACATGTGTCATGAACATCAACTGAAAAACACCCATTCTGAGCACTTCTCGGATGACAGGCTTCATTTTTGCCGTCTTAACGCGTGAAAAGCGGTCGATCACATAATCCAATGTGATCCGCCGCTCCAGCGTGCCTTCCGTAAGTTTTTTTATAAACGCACGATCACGTGTATCGAGATATCCATATCGATCAAGCACCGATCGTATGTATTCACCTGCTTTAACCTCATCTTTTTCTGTTTCGATGAGAATATCCAAAGCAACTGCCCTGAGATTTATATTTTCAGTCATCCCTTCTGTTTCCTCCGAAAAGAATAACGAGACGTAAAAGCTGAAGAGCTGATGCTGCCGCTGCCGCTACATAAGTAAGCGCCGCTGCTGTAAGAACCTCACGTGTCATTTTCAGTTCTTCCGGATAAAGTATCCGCTCCTGTTCCAAAATCGCCAACGCTCTGCGGCTTGCATTAAACTCTACAGGAAGTGTGACCAGCTGAAAAAGAACAGCAAACGAAAACAGCCATATTCCTATTGTTATGAGAGTCTGCCCAAATCCGCCTCTTGCAGCTCCGAGGAAAAAGCCGATCATAATAAGCGGAAAACTCACAGTCGATCCGAAATTTGCAACAGGAAGGATAGCTGCTCTAAGTGATAGAGGAAAATATCCTTCAGCATGCTGTAATGCGTGACCGCACTCATGCGCTGCTACACCTATCGATGCCACTGAACTGGACGCATATGTAGCATCAGAAAGGTTCAAAGTTTTATTTATCGGATTAAAGTTATCCGTAAGATTACCACCTATATGACGTACCTGTACATCAAGTATATTGTTTCTCCTAAGTATCTGAGACGCCGCCTCAGCACCGGAAATACCTGTTGATGAACGTACTCTCGAATACTTCTCAAACGTCGATTTAACCTTTGCTGATGCCGCCATAGACAAAATAAGTCCTATTAACACAAGAATATAGGTCGGATCAAACATCATATATGGACTAAAATACATAGTAAATCCTCCTCAGAAGGAATTTTCGTATCAAAATTATATCTTTGCAGATACGAATCTATTTTTATCAGACTATCACAAAAATCTGAATTATTTATGTATTAATTCATAAAACGTGATTAAATCAGTTTTTACATTTTTAACTCACTGACCTAGTGCTGTTCCCTTCTTTAACGGATGTCCAAGCAAAAAGTCATGTGTTGTCATTCTCTTTTTGCCATTTTTCTGCAAAGAAAGAACTTTAAGCTGACCCTTACCGCAAGATACAGTAAAGTAATCCTTTGATACATCCGTGATCATGCCAGCATCACTTTCACTGTCTTCCTGCACAACTTCTGTCTCCCAAAGCTTAAGCATCTCACCATCAAGCTTTGTATATGCACTTGGCCAGGGATTAAGAGCTCTTACCAGACGTTCTATATTTTCAGCAGATTCAGAAAAATCAATCTGTCCAAGCTCCTTCTTTAACATCTTTGCATATGAAGAACAACTGTCGTCCTGCTTTACAGGCTTGATATTTCCCTCTTCTATCTCAGAAATCGTCTCAACACAAAGAGAGGCTCCCGTTTCAGCAAGTTTATCAAAAAGAGAACCTCCTGTTTCTGTCGACAGGATAGGCACTTCTCTCTGAGTAAGGATATCTCCCGTATCAAGTCCTTCATTCATCTGCATTATCGTTACACCGGTCTTTTCTTCGCCGTCGATTATCGACCACTGAATAGGTGCTGCACCACGATATTTAGGAAGAAGAGAAGCATGAACATTTATACATCCGTATTTAGGAAGTTCAAGAATTTCTTTTGATAAAATCTGTCCAAAAGCAGCAACTACGATAATATCAGGATTTTCTGCCCTGAGTCTCATAACTGCCTCATTCTCTTTAACCTTTTCTGGCTGAAAAACAGGTATATCATGTCTCAATGCACATTCTTTTACCGGAGGCATTGAAACTGTTTTTCCACGTCCCTTTACACGATCAGGCTGTGTGACAACCAACGAAACCTCATGTCCTGCTTCTACCAGTGCATCTAATGTACCAACAGCAAAATCGGGTGTTCCCATAAAGATAATCTTCATGTATTTCACTCTTCCTCTTCAAGCTCATCATTGTCGTGAAGTTCGCCCTCTACCTTTTCTACATAAAGATGACCTTCAAGATGGTCTACCTCATGGCAGATACAACGGGCAAGCAGCTCTGTTCCTTCAAGCTCAGACGGCTGCATGTTTTCATCAAGAAAAACAACTTTTGCATAATTGGGACGTGTCACCATACCAAATTTTCCCGGAACGGAAAGACATCCTTCGCTTCCTGTCTGCTCTCCGCTTGTTTCGACGATCTTAGGATTGATAAGCACATGCGGATCATCTCCACAGTCGATAACAACAATATTTTTAAGTATTCCCACCTGAGGCGCCGCAAGACCTACTCCATTTGAATCATACAGAGTGTCAAACATATCACTTATAAGCTCTCTGATCCTCGGTGTCATTTCCTTTACATCCTTACACTTCTTATTAAGGATATCATCTCCGATTGTTCTGATCTGTCTTAATGCCATTCTTATTATTCCTCAATTACTTTCATTTTACATAGGATCAAAGTCAAACTGTACCTGAGTGCTTCCCGTAGGGTTTTCACGCCTCCAGTTTTCCAATATATCCTTATCATCTGCCAGCACTTCCATATCCGCATGTCTTATATAAAAAACATTGCGGTAGATATCTTTAATCTTCCATATGGAATCCTGTGCCGGTCCAATTACCATTCCGATGCCAAAGGATTTTACCACATTTGCCATATCGGATGCCATATCTTTACTACGATCCGGATCTTTGTCTTCAACAAGGACCTTCAGCATATGTGATACCGGCGGATATCCCATAAGATTTCGATACCCTATTTCCTCAGCGTAAAAATCATTATAATCCTGACGTGCCGCTGCGGCAACACTGTAATGTTCCGGAGAATATGTCTGTATCACAACTTCTCCCGGTCTGTCTGCTCTGCCGGCTCTTCCTGATGCCTGAGTTAAGAGCTGAAAAGTTCTCTCTCCCGCTCTGTAATCATTTGCATACAGCGATAAATCTGCCGCAAGAATACCAACTAATGTTACTTTCGGAAAATCATGACCTTTTACTATCATCTGCGTACCGACAAGGATATCTGCCTCTTCATTTGAAAATGCCGATAAGATCTTTTCGTATCCGCCCTTCTCCTTAGTAGTATCAGCGTCCATCCTTAAAACACGGGCCTCAGGGAACAGTCCATGAACCATTTCTTCAACCTGCTCAGTTCCTGCTCTCATTCCTCCCACGTATTTTGAACCACAGTTAGGACATTTATGTATCATAGGTGTCTCATATCCGCAGTAATGACACACCAGACGATTCCTGCCATGCAGTGAAAGAGATACATCGCAATGCGGGCATTTCATTACTTCGCCGCATTTTCTACAGCTGACAAATCCGGCAAAGCCTCTTCTGTTAAGGAAAAGCATGATCTGTTCTTTATTATTCAGACGTTCCCTTATCTTTGAACTCAGTACATCTGAAAACATACTGCGATTGCCCTTAATAAGTTCTTCTCTGAGATCTGCCACATAAACCGACGGAAGTCCTGTATCAGAAATCCTGTCTCTGATCTCGTAAAGACGGTATTCTCCTCGCTTTGCATGATAAAAAGAATCTACAGAAGGCGTTGCGCTTCCAAAAACCAACGCCGCATTTGCAAGTCTTGCCCTTTCAAGAGCAACCTCACGAGCATGATATTTAGGCATATTTTCTGCTTTATAACTGCCTTCATGCTCTTCATCGATTATTATAATTCCGAGATCCGGAAACGGTGTAAATAATGCAGATCTAGGACCTATCATGATATCTATCTCACCGTCTTTCGCTCTGCAGAACTGATCATATCTTTCTCCCGCTGACAATTTGGAATGAAGATACGAAACTCTCGAGCCAAACCTGGCGCAAAACCTCATCACGGTCTGAAATGTCAGAGCAATTTCGGGGATAAGAACAATTGCCTGCTTCCCACTCTTAAGCACTTCTGAGATCATTTCCATATAAACTTCCGTCTTACCGGAACCGGTCACACCAAATAGAAGCGATGGATCCCGTAAACCCATACGATAGTTTTTCACAAAGTCATCAACTATCGCCTGCTGGGTTGATGTCAGTTTGCACACTTTTTTTCGGGTATTTTCCGCAGTCCCGGGATTCCTGTAATCTCTTTCTACACTAAGACGTACAAGTTTTTGTTCCTCAAACCTGTGTATCACTGCCGCGCTGACATTTAGCTTTTCTCTTAAAAGAGTGAGATCCATCTCACCGCAGGATGCCAGTGCAGACAAAAGTCTTGCCTGAGCAGTCCTGTGCTTTCTGTCACACTCTTCAGCAATTGATTCTGCCTCAGCAGGAGTGATCAGTAATTCGACCGTTTTCTTTTCCTTCGGACGTATTACTTTTTTTACCGGAAAAACAACACGAAGTGACTGTATCAGTGTCCCTCCATAATGTCGTTTCATCCATATAGCAAGCCTTATAAGCTGATCTTCCGCACCGGCCTCACCTATCCCAGATGAGAGCCCTATTATTTCCTTCATCTTCTCCGGCGGAAACTCAGCTTTATCAGTAATATTGATCAAGTATCCTTTTATGATACGATCAGCTTTTCCAAAAGGTATTTCTACTCTTGCGCCCAAATAAAGCTCGCCCCTTAGGGATTCCGGTATTTTGTACTGAAAAGGACGATCCAGTTTCTCATGTGAAATTTCAATGATAACATCTCCGTAAAGACCCTGCATCAGACTCCTCTTTTATGGTAATCAATTACTTTTCATCTTCTTGAAGGATTTCGTGGATCAAGACTCTCTCATCCATCGGATACTTTACTCCCTCGATTTCCTGATAATCCTCGTGACCTTTGCCTGCAAGGATTATGAGATCCCCAGGCTGTCCATTATGTATCGCATAAGCGATCGCTTCTTTACGATCCTGTATCTTAATATATTTTCCTTCTGTTTTAAGGATTCCTGTCTCGATATCATTCATAATATCAGCCGGTTCCTCAAAACGTGGATTATCCGAAGTTATGATAGTAAAGTCCGCAAGTTTTCCTGAAACCTCACCCATTTCATATCTGCGGAGTTTTGAACGATTTCCGCCACATCCAAAAACACATACCAGACGTCCCGGATCATATTCTCTTAAGGAAGTGAGAAGACTCTCCAGTGCCATCGCATTGTGTGCATAGTCGATTATAAGACTAAAGGAATCAGAAACCGGTACAGCCTCTATCCTTCCTCTTACATGAGCTGTCTTCAAAGCTGTCTTAAGCTGCTCATCTGACACATTAAAGTTCAGACATATAGCAGAAGCGCAAAGCGCATTATATACACTAAAGCTTCCTGGGGTTCCAACTTCCACATCCGGAATATCGTATGTTCCCTTTATATGGAACTTTACTCCAAGTTCACCGGGTGTCTTGATAAGTTCTGCATCTTCTGCACGAAGCTCTGCGTTTTCTTTGAGACCAAATGTGCGGATCTCACAGGTATGATCCTTAAGCAGTTCTTCCGTATGAGGATCATCACTATTAACGATACCTACACGGCACTGCTTAAATAACAGTCCCTTACAGCGGAGATAATCGGCAAAATCCTCATGTTCATTTGGACCAATATGGTCAGGCTCAATATTTGTAAATACACCGTAATCAAATACAAAACCCTGTGTCCTGTGAAGCATCAGTGCCTGGCTGGAAACTTCCATTACAACCACATTGATACCTTCTTTTACCATCTCGGCAAATGTTTCCTGGAGAACATAGGACTCCGGTGTTGTATTCTTTGCTGGTATATGTCTGTCACCTATTATGGTCTCAATAGTGCCGACAAGTCCTACATGATAACCTGCTTCTTCCAGCACTGCCTTTGTCAGATATGTAGTGGTTGTCTTTCCCTTTGTTCCTGTCACACCGATCACTGTAAGGTGATCTACAGGATGTCCAAACCACGCTGCAGAAACAAATGCCATTGCATAACGGGTATTTTCCACACGAATAACGATTGCATCAGATTCTCCCGGAATATCTACATCTTTTTCTGTCAGAAGCACTCTTGCACCCTTATCGACAACATCCGCCGCAAAATCATGACCATCAAAACGGGCTCCGGAAATACATATAAAAAGACATCCCGGTTCAACCTTTTTTGAATCATATACCACACTCGATATTTCTACTTCATCAACATTTCCGCGAACAACCTTATATTCAAGTCCGCCAAGAAGTTCTTTCAGGGTCTTCATTACAAGCCTCCTCTAAACGCCGGTCTATATCCGATCCAATTTTTTCGTCATTCGAAAAAAAGTTCTTTCAAAACAATTTATTATATCACACAGCCTAAAAAATAAAAGAAAAAAAGAGTCCCGTAAAACCAAATGGATCAACCATCTGACCTACGGGACTTTTAACCTGATCTATATATACTTATCTTTCAACTATAGCTGCAGCACCCATTCCGCCACCAACACAAAGTGTTGCGAGACCCTTATGGGCATCTCTCTTCTGCATCTCATAAAGAAGTGTTACAAGGATTCGTGTGCCTGAGCATCCTACCGGATGACCAAGAGCGATCGCTCCACCATTTACATTTAAGACATCGCTTGAGAATCCAAGTTCTTTCTGAACTGCAACTGACTGAGCTGCAAAAGCCTCGTTTGCTTCGATCAGATCAAAATCGCTGATCTGATATCCGGCCTTTGCCATTGTCTTTTTAGTTGCAGGAACAGGACCTATACCCATGATACGAGGGTCGCAGCCTGCAAGCTCACCTGCGATCCATGTTGCCATTGGTGTTACCCCGAGTTCTTTTGCCTTTTCCTCACTCATAACAACGATCGCTGCTGCTGCATCATTTATTCCTGATGCATTTCCTGCTGTTACGAGTCCGCCATCTTTCTTAAATGCCGGACGAAGCTTTGAGAGACTCTCAGGAGTAACTCCCGCACGGGGACCCTCATCAGTATCAAATACGATAGTCTCCTTCTTCTTTTTAACCTCTACAGGAACGATCTCATCCTTAAATTTTCCGCTTTCGATAGCCTTTGCAGCTTTCTGCTGAGATGCTGCCGCAAACTCATCGAGCTCTTCACGTGTTAATTTCCACTGCTCACATATATTTTCTGCAGTGATACCCATATGATAATCATAAAATGCGTCTGTCAAAGCATCTTTTATCATAGAATCCTGAATAGCTCCGGCACCTGCACCCATACGATATCCATATCGTCCGTTCGGAAGAAGGTAAGGTGCCATTGACATGTTCTCCATGCCGCCTGCAACTATAATATCCGCATCTCCTGCGCCGATAAGCTTTGCAGCAAGATTTACGCAATGAAGACCTGAACCGCAAAGAACATTGATTGTTGTTGCCGGTACTTCCTCCGGTATTCCTGCATTAAATGCAGCCTGTCTTGCCGGGTTCTGTCCGAGTCCCGCCTGGATAACACAGCCCATGTAAACTTCATCTACCTGTTCCGGCTTAACACCTGATCTCTTTAACGCTTCTTTGATCACAACTGTTCCGAGAACCGGAGCCGGTGTAGTTGAAAGTGCACCACCCATTACACCTATTGCTGTTCTGCATGCTCCAGCGAGCACAACTTTTCTTGCCATTAGAAATACCTCCATGTAATTTGAATTTGAAAAACAGGTTACCCTGGTCTCCGTCGTCACATGCGTGGCGTTCGTGCGGCCATATTGTTAAATCATTAACGATGATAACACACTCACCCTGTAAAATCAAGGGAACCGCGCGTATACAACTCCCTCAACCATCAAAAAAACGAACATATTTCCATCAATATTTGGTTTTTGTAAATGTGACTTCGAGCGTGTATAATATTTCAATATGATTTTTCTGCGAACCGGCTGTAACTTACAGCAGAAAGGATTTACATATGGCATTTGACGGAATAACTACTGCCGCCATGGTCAGTGAGATCAGAAATCGAGCTGTCGGCGGACGTCTTTATAAAATCGCACAGCCGGATCCCGATGCGATCCTGCTTACTATCAAAACAAACGACGGAAAAACTGACAGACTTATGATCTCTGCCAGTGCTTCACTTCCTTTTATTTACTATACAGACGAAAACAAACCCAGTCCTATGGTTGCTCCCAATTTTTGTATGCTCTTGCGTAAGCATCTGCAAAATGGACGCATTACCGATGTTTCTCAGCCGGGACTGGAACGTATCATCAGGATCGGTGCTGAACATCTTGATGAAATGGGTGACCTGAAGCGAAAAGTCCTCGTTATAGAGCTAATGGGAAAATACAGTAATATCATCTTTACCGAAGAGGACAATACAGTCATCGACAGTATTAAACACATTTCGGCTGCGGTGAGTTCTGTCCGCACGGTTCTCCCCGGATCCGAATACTATATACCGATGACTCAGGATAAGCTTGATCCGACTTCCGATATTTCCTATGAAGCTTTTTCCTCTGCTGTACTTCATAAAGCGCAAAACATTATAAAAGCTCTTTACAATACATTTACAGGATTTTCACCGGTAGCCGCCAGCGAACTCTGTCACAGAGCAGGTCTCGACGGAAATGCATCGGTTGCATCAATGACTCCGGACGATACTGAACGCCTTTACTCATGCTTTAAGGCACTCATGGACGATATAAAAAACGAAAACTTCGATCCGGTGCTGATCTACGAAAAAGACGAACCGCGTGAATTCGCTGCGATCCCTCTTTCCGAATACGATGACCTTGAATCAGAGCACCTTTCCAGCATGTCCGAAGTACTAAAAAGATACTATGCCGAGCGGGATGCTGTTACCCGTATACGCCAGAGATCTACTGATCTCCGCAAGATCGTATCTACAACTCTCGAACGTGCTGTAAAGAAATATGATATTCAGCAGAAACAGTTAAGGGACACCCAGAAGAAGGATAAATTCAGAATCTACGGAGAAATGCTCAATACTTACGGATATTCTGCTTCTCCCGGAGATAAGAGTCTGACCTGTATAAACTATTATGATAATTCAGAAATAGTCATCCCCCTCGATCCGCAAAAAACAGCTCTCGAGAATGCACAGAAATACTTCGACCGTTACCAGAAATTAAAACGTACGGAAGAAGCTGTCAGCGCCCAGCTGATCGAAACCAAAAATGATATCGATCATCTTGAGTCTATTCAGAATTCTCTGGATATTGCAGAAAACGAGGCGGATCTGAAAGATATAAGGCGTGAGCTTGCTGACTCAGGATACATAAAGAAACATGCATCCCGTAAGGGAAGCGGACGGACCGAGAGCAGTAAGCCGCTTCATTATATTTCAAGCGATGGCTACGATCTCTATGTTGGAAAAAACAATTATCAGAACGATCAGCTGACATTTAAGTTTGCTTCCGGAAATGACTGGTGGTTCCACTCAAAGAAATTCCCGGGTTCTCACGTAATCCTACGCGTCGGACAGGGAGATCCTGATAATCTTCCCGACCGGGTGTTTAATGAAGCCGGAGCTCTTGCAGCCTATTACAGCAAGGGACGCGGTCAGTCAAAAGTCGAGATCGACTATGTGAAAAAGAAAGAAGTTAAGAAGCCTGCCGGATCAAAACCCGGATTTGTTGTTTACTATACAAATTACTCTATGGCAATAGATTCCGACATCTCGGCTCTGAAACTGGTTAAGGAATAAGAAAAGATAAGAAAAAAAGCTGTGAAAGAAGTTTAGAGAAATCCTCAAACTCTTTCACAGCTTTTTAATTTAGTCATTATCTGTTAACGGATATACACAGGTATACGGCCAATATTCTATTTGGTTTTCTTCCTCTGTATTACCTATGATGATCTGAAATTCAACTCCCTTTTTCTCTGCATTGGCTTTAAGCACTTCTTTTACTTTCGAAGCAATCTTTTCATTAACTCCATGAAGCGCACGACTATCCATTGCTACAGCCGTAGACGGTATTTCCGCAAACATTTTAGCCTGCGGAAAGCAAAGGAGCGTCGTCTGCTCTTTATCATAAAGGCAGTAGCTAAACGAAGAAAAATTGGGGTTGCCATCTGCAACCTCTATGTACTTTAGCTGAATCTGATTTACAAAGGTATTATTTGCGATCTTCTCAATATCTTCTCCAACATGAACACCTGTGATCATGTTATTCGGTCTGATCGAATGAGCATTGAGCACCGTCTGTTTCTCAGAGATCTCAGCCTGTGCTGTCACACTGAAAAACAATGTGAACAGCACGATCATCATGCAGATATAACATAATTTTTTCATGGTCTCAGCCAGTCATACATATCCTGGTATTGCCGTGCTGATACTGCCCAAGAGAAATCCGCCGCCATATCACGATCTATGATCTTATTCCATTCACGTCTGTGATTAACGTAAACATTATGAGCATAATGGATCGCTCCCAGCATCTCATGCGCATTATAGTTAGTGAAGGAGAATCCTGTTCCTCTTCCTTCAAACTCATTATAAGGCTCGACAGTATCCTTCAGACCGCCTGTTTCACGAACGATCGGAACTGTGCCGTATCTCAGCGACATCAGCTGGCTCAGTCCGCAGGGTTCAAATAAACTCGGCATCAGGAACGCATCACATGATCCATAGATCTTATGTGAAAGTTCTTCTGAATAGTAGATATTCGCACGAACCTTATCGTTGTACTTCCAGTCATAATGACGGAACATATTCTCGTACTGTTCCTCACCTGTACCAAGTACTACAAGCTGTATATCGTCATTACACAGCTCATCCATTACATAAGAAACAAGATCTAGTCCCTTCTGACCGGTAAGTCTTGAAACAATACCTATCATAAAGGCATTGTCACTGCGATAAAGACCAAGCTGCTTCTGCAGAGCACGCTTATTCTTTATCTTTTCCTTGCGGAAATTCTTTGCATTGTACTTATGCTCCAGGAATGGATCTGTTTCCGGATTATACGTGCCGTAATCAATACCATTGACTATACCACGCAGATCATGCTCTCTGGCTCTCAAAAGACCATCAAGCTTTTCACCGTAAAACTCAGTCTTGATTTCTTCTGCATATGTACTGCTCACAGTTGTGATCGCATCAGCATAAACAAGTCCACCCTTCAGGACGTTTGCATCTTTATACGCTTCCAGTTTATCCGGTGCAAAATAGTAATCTGACAGACCCGAAAACTGCTGGATCGTTTCTACATCCCATGTTCCCTGGAATTTAAGATTGTGGATCGTCAGAACTGTCTTGATACCTCTAAAGAAATCTCCAGCCTGAAAACTATCATGGATATAGACAGGTATCATAGCTGTCTGCCAGTCATGACAATGAATGATATCCGGTCTGAAATTGATAAGCGGCATTGCTGAAAGCGCTGCTCGTGAGAAGAAAATAAATCTTTCAAGATCCCACTTTGTATCAGTCGTATATGCCGATTCACCGGAAAAATAGTACTCATTATCGATGAAATAGTATGTTACGCCATCCCACTGTGTCTTAAATATACCAACATAGACATTCTGTCCATTATACGGCATATAAAAATTTGTAACGTACTCAAGCATGTCTTTATATTTCTGATACATGCAATTATACTTTGGCATCATGACACGTACGTCGAAATAACGCTTATCGAAATTAGCCGGCAGTGATCCTACAACATCCGCCAATCCACCTGTTTTAATAAACGGAACAGCCTCAGATGCAACAAAAAGTACATTTTTCATAATTCTACCCCCGAAATAGAAACCCCTTTTTCGGATTCCTGTTCTCTTTTAGAGAATACACAAACGCGTATATCCTCTTTTAACATTATACACCATTCGGGCTTATGAAGTCTTCTTTTTCGTTTTATCTGCTAATTCCTTCATTTCTTCTGCATTTTGACGCACAGTTTCCGTCATTTCTGCTCCGGAAAGCATGCGGCCGAGCTCATCTATGATCTCTTCTCTCTGAAGTTCTCGAATACCTGTCAGCGTTCTTCCTTCCTCTACAGTCTTCTTTATAAGAAAATGATGGTCTGCCATCGCTGCTATCTGCGGAAGATGCGTAATGAGAATAACCTGATGACGCCCAGATAAACTTGCAAGACTCTCCGATACCTTTTGCGCAGTTCTGCCGCTTATACCTGTATCTATCTCATCAAATATCAACGTATCAATCTGATCTGTATCTGCAAGCACTGTTTTTAACGCGAGCATGACACGAGAAAGTTCTCCTCCGCTGGCAACATCTTTTAAGGCCTTTAGTGACTCACCCGGATTTGTTGAGATCATAAATTCGACATCATCCGCGCCATTTTCTGTATATCCATTTTCTGCGCTTCTCACGGCTATTTCAAACTGCACCGTCTCAAAATTGAGACCTATAAGTGCTTTTTTCATCCTACCGCCAAGTTCTGCCGCGTTTTTTCTTCTCTCAACCGTCAGTTCCTCTGCCGCACCGGAAAGCTCTTTTTCTGAGGCTGCCAGCTTTTTCTCCAGTTCTGCACGATATGCATCTGCATTTTCAAGCTGCTCAAGCTTCTTTTGTCTGATCTCGAGAGATTCCAGAATCTCAGGAATACTTTTCCCGTACTTCATTTTTAATTCATTGATACGATTTAATCGTTCGGTAACTTCATTATATTCCTCTTCAGAAAATGATAATCCTGAAAGATATGATTCCAGATCACGTCTTATATCCGAAAGAAGAGAATCCAGGTCATTCAGTTCCTGCATAAGTCCTGATGCGTCTTTATCCAGATCTGCCGCTGCAGTAAAAGCACGTACAGCCCTTCCGATCATTTCTCCGGCAGCTTCATCTCCTCCAATGAGAGAAGATGCCTCTCCTGCCGCTTCCGCGATCTTTCTGGAGTTATTCATGAACGAAAATCTTTCTTCCAATAACTCATCTTCACCATCTTTTAGCGAAGCATCTTCTATCTCGCCGATCTCATAGCGGAGCAGATCGGCTTCTCTAAGTCTTTCCGATTCATCTGTGCAAATAGCCTTTAATTCATCACGTATAGACTTTACACAGTGATACTGCTTTCTGTAATTATCCAAAAGCTGTTCAGCTTTTTTTCCGGCATAGCGGTCAAGTATCAACAGGTGGTTCTTTTTGTAAAGAAGAGACTGATGTTCATGCTGACCATGAATATCTATTAATATCCCGGATATTTCTCTTAAAAGAGATCCTGTTACAGTGACCCCGTTTATCTTTGCCGTTCCTCTTCCGCCACTGAATCTCCTTCGGATTATCACCAGACCATCGTCTTCCACAGGAATATCCAGATCACGGATCTTTTTGCGTTCTTCCTCCCTGTCCAACGCAAAAACCAGCTCAACCTCAGCCGGTTTTTCAGGATCTCGCGCAATGTCAGCTCTCGCCTTACCACCGAGAGCAAGACTTACACTTCCGATCACAAGAGATTTTCCGGCTCCGGTCTCTCCCGAAAATACATTAAGACCTTCACCAAAGGTTACCTCTTCTTTTTCAATAAGTGCCAAATTATTCACACTTAAACTGATTAACATTATATCTCCTTAACTCCCCGAAGCCCCGTATATTTGTTCTCAAACACTTGTTCGCAAAAATAATAACATTAAAAGGAAGATCCTGCAATATATAAATTGCAAAATCTTCCTTTTGTATTTTCACATATTATCTATGTCTCAAAACAGGTCTAAAACAACAGCACGTACATGCTCCGCTTCAAGAGATGTTTTGGCAACACACATTATTGTATCATCTCCTGCTATACTTCCGACAATTTCCGGCATCTTCATTGCATCGAGCGCCGCTGCAACAGCCATAGCCATTCCGCTGACCGTTTTTATGACGATCATATTCTGTGCGGTATCAGCTGAAATGATTCCCTCTTTCATCACCCGTACATATTTCTTGCCGAGATCCTGATCTCCGTTCCTGCCTCGGACATATTTCTGATGTCCTTCCTGTCCCGGAACTTTTGCAAGATGCAATTCACGAATGTCTCTGGATACTGTAGCCTGTGTGACATCATACCCGGATTCGCGAAGCCTGTCTGCGAGTTCTTCCTGAGTTTCTATATTATACTTTTCGATCAATTCAATGATCTTTTCCTGTCGTTTCTGTTTCAATTTTACCCCTTCCGTTAATTAAACCCTTTACGCCTTTTTTATCGGCATCAGGAGCGGAATTTATTACTTAGCACGGAAAGAAAACTTCCCGGATTAATACGTATTATTCTAGTCACTTTTGCGGAACGACGAACATCCACTATATCACCCTTCTTCAGGTCCACCGGACTATGACCATCAAAGCATGCTACCGACCCACCTTCTTTGACAGATACACTGACCGTATCATCCGCAGAAAGCACGATACTCCTCGTATTTAATGTATGCGGACAGATCGGTGTGATCACCATCATCCTGGCTCTGGGCTCGATTATAGGACCTCCGGCAGACATGGAATATGCCGTAGAGCCTGTCGGTGTGCAGACTATTATCCCATCAGCTCTGAACGAACTTAGATACCGTCCGTTGACACTTACCTCATATTCACTCAGATGAAGTGTTCCCGACGCATGAAGCACAACGTCATTCAGTGCTCTTGACTCAGCCAGCAGTTTTCCCGTAGTATCACTGACCCGACCGCAGAGCATCATTCGTTCCTCTATCTCAAATCTGCCATCTATAAGACGATCGAGCGAGTGTTCCAGACCATCAACCTCAACATCTGTAAGATAGCCAAGGGTACCTTGATTGACGCCGAGCATCGGAAGTCCTGTATCTACTATATCTCTCGCCGCCGCGATCAAGGTTCCGTCTCCGCCGATCACGATTATACATTCTGTTTCTTCCGGTATATGTGTGGAATCTGTATAATGACCGTCTTCCATAGGGCCGTCTGCAGATACATTAACAACGAGATCGTGCTGAACGAGATAATTTCGGATCCGATTTGTAACAGCCAGATTTCTGTCTCGATTACGATTAGTGATCACATAGAAGTTCCTCATGTCAGTTCCTCATGTTCTATTTATCAAGCGAATCATGTGCTGCTGCCACTGTACTACGGATTATTTCAGGATCCTTTTCAGGAAGTATCAATAAAGATGTATATTTCTCATTATCAGCATTCTTTGTAAGATACATCAGATATTCGATATTTCCCTCCGGTCCTCTGATCGGTGAATATTCGAGTCCGACTATATTAAAACCATTTTCTCTGGCCATGTTCAGCGTATTTGTGATCACTTCTTCATGAACTGCCGGATCACGAACAACGCCTTTTTTACCAACTTTATCCTTACCAGCCTCAAACTGCGGCTTAATAAGGCACACCATTTCTCCTTCTTCACTTAAGATAGGAAACGCTGCGGGTAAAATCTTTGAAAGTGAGATAAACGATACGTCACAGGACGCAAAATCCGGTCTGTCATCCAGATTCTCGGGTGTCAGATAACGAAAGTTCGTTTTTTCCATGCAAACAACTCTTTTGTCATTTCTAAGAGACCACGCCAGCTGACCGTACCCTACATCTATGGAATAAACCTTAACTGCACCATTCTGAATCATACAGTCCGTGAAACCGCCTGTTGACGCACCTATATCCATACAGATCTTTCCATCGAGTTTCACATGAAATGATGCCATTGCTTTTTCAAGCTTAAGGCCGCCGCGACTCACATACTTTAATTTCTGACCTCTATGCTCTATATTGGCAGTTTCAGGAAAAGATGAACCGGGTTTATCCTCTTTCTGTCCATCGACGTAGACTTCACCGCTCATTATATATGCTTTTGCCTGCTCTCTCGAAGGTGCGAGCCCTCTCTCGAAAAGCAGCACGTCCAGTCTCTTTTTCTGACTCATTCCTGTTCCTTTCCTCTATAAACACCGGATTAAATCGAATTTTTATTTCCTGATCTTATTCATTATCTTTTGGGTTATGGTATCCGCATCTATACCAACAACCTGTTTCAGTATATTCACGTTACCATGCTCTACATATGCATCCGGAAGCGTAACCGACATCATAGGGAATTCCGGATCTACACGATCAATAACTTCGCGTACTTTCTCGCCAAATCCACCTGATTTTACGTTTTCTTCCATGGTAACGATGAGGTTGCCTTTTTCCATGGCAGTGCTTACCATTTTTTCATCTATAGGCTTCACAAAACGCGCATTTACAAGAGCACACGGGATTCCGTTTGCTTTCAGTGTTTCTCTGACCTGTACTGCTGTCTCTACCATAGATCCCACAGCTAAAAGCTGAACGCCCTCTTCATCAAAAATGCGCTCTGATCTTCCGTAAACAATTTTTTCCCGATGCTCCTCAAGCCCATCATAAGCCTGACCTCTCGGGTATCTGATCGCAATAGGGCCATCAAAATCCACTGCAAATTTCATCATATCCGAAAGTTCCCACTTATTTTTGGGTGCCATGATATGCATATTCGGAATCGATGAAAGGTAGGACAGGTCAAAGATTCCCTGATGAGTTTCACCGTCTGCCCCTACCAATCCTGCACGGTCTATGCAAAAGATCACATGAAGATTCTGTATGCACACATCGTGCAGTATCTGGTCATATCCTCTTTGAAGGAATGATGAATATACCGCAAATACCGGTATCATTCCTCCTGCCGCAAGTCCCGCCGCAAAGGTTACTGCATGCTCCTCTGCAATACCTGTATCAAAAAATCTGTCAGGATAAAGATTCCTAAATCTTTTAAGACCGGTACCGTCAGGCATCGCCGCAGTTATTGCCACTACTCTGTCATTTCTGGCCGCAAGCTTTATCATGACTGTAGAAAAGATATCAGTCCAACCGGCTTTAGCTTTATTTTTAAGTGGAAGTCCTGTCTCTATATCAAATGGTTCTGTTCCATGAAAACGCGCAGGATGTCTCTCTGCCGGAGCATATCCCATACCTTTTTTTGTACATACATGGATCAGAACAGCATGATTTATCTTCTTTGCCTCTTCAATGAGTCTGACCATCTCACGGATATTGTGTCCATCTGCAGGACCAAGGTATGTTATACCCATATCTTCAAAAAACATACCGGGTACAAAAAGCTGCTTTAAGGAGCTTTTATACCTCTTCAGGTGATCCACAACGGCCTGACCTCTGGGGATGCGTAATAGCTGTTTTTGAAGAGCCATCTTAAAGTCCTGATATCCTTCAGCTGTACGTATTCCCTGCAGATACTTTGAAATACCGCCAACATTCTCTGATATGGACATATTATTATCATTAAGGATAATGATAAAATTCGTCTCCAGCTTAGATGCATTATTAAGTGCCTCGTAAGCCATTCCGCCAGTCAAAGCACCGTCTCCGATAACCGATACAACAGTACGCTTTTCATGGCGAAGATCTCTGGCCTTTACAAGACCGAGTCCTGCTGAAATTGATGTAGAACTGTGTCCTGTGTCAAAGGCATCACATTCACTTTCAGATCTTTTAGGAAATCCTGATATTCCGCCATACTGTCTCAGTCCATCAAAATCTCCGCGCCTGCCTGTGAGGATCTTATGTGTATAAGACTGGTGTCCCACATCAAAAACGATCTTATCCTGCGGAAGATTCAACGCAAGATGAAGCGCCATGGTTAGTTCCACCGCGCCAAGATTTGATCCCAGATGTCCGCCGCTCCTGCTGATCTTCTTTATGAGAAATGTCCGGATTTCCTGCGCGAGAAGCGCATACTCATCCGGGCTGACTTTTTTTATATCATTCGCCTGATTAATCCGATCAAGTATCATCTTACATTCCGCCTGCAAACCAAAAATCTTTAATTATTTCTGTCTTGTAACCAAACTTATCACAAGTTCTCTTAAAAAGCCATCAGACTCAGGCAGTTTATCCATTATAGCCAATGCACTTTCCGTCATGTCAGAAGCATCCTTTTTTGCATGTTCGATCCCCTTAAGAGTTACATATGTCACTTTTCCATTTTCCGCATCAGAACCGACATGTTTTCCAAGGATCTTTTCATCACCTGTCACGTCAAGGATATCATCCTCTATCTGAAAAGCTACTCCAACATAGTGTCCTATATCTTCCAGCTTCTTTAATTCTTCATCAGAAACATTACATAAACAGCCGCCGATCATAAGCGCACTTTCCAAAAGACATGCTGTTTTCTTTTCATGAATATAGAGCAGTTCCTGCAGATCAAGTTTCCTGTTTCTTTCTTCTGCATCTACATCTGCCGATTGTCCTCCGAGCATACCGTTTATACCGGCTTTGTCGGAAAGAATTTTGAGAGCCTTTATAATACTCTCAGTAGTTGTCTGACCCTTTTCTACTGAAAAAGCCTTTAACGCAGTTTCATATGCAAGGTTCAAAAGTCCGTCACCTGCAAGGGTAGCCATACCAGGACCATATACAGCATGAGTAGTTTTTCTTCCTCTCCTATACATATCATTGTCCATCGCCGGCAGATCATCATGAACCAGTGAATAATTATGGATCATCTCCAGTGCTGCCATAAACGGCTCAACTACCTGTTCTTTTCCACCATACATCTGATACACGGCATACATAATAACAGGACGAAGATGTTTTCCTCCCGAAAGAGCTGAATAATTCATTGCTTCTGCAACTCTTACTTCATACCCTTTTTCTTCCGGAAGATATGACTTTAATACCGACTCGGCAAAGTCTGCACGTCTTTTTAATTCTTCACTGAAAATCATCCGTTCCACCCTCTTCATTTATGATCTGAACTTTCTTTTCGACTTCATCGATCTTTCCGCTGACTTCTTTTAAAACCTTCATTCCTTTTTCGAATACGGCAAAAGACTCTTCGAGAGAAATATCATCGTCCGAAAGCTTTTTTAAGGAATCTTCCAAAAAAGTAAATCCTTCCTCAATGGACATTTCCTTATCTTTCTTCTGTCTTGGTGACATCGGCAAACACCTTTCCGTTCTGTACATAGATCATGACCTCATCTCCCGGATGCACTTCATTCACATCCTTTAGAGGTCTGCCATTACCTAGTTCTGTAAAAGTATATCCACGACTCAATGTATTTAAAGGTGAAACTCCATTTAAGCGCTCAGCCAAGATCGCACGTCTTTCCTTAACTGCTCTAAGCTTTTCACCCATTCCGCCTGTAAGGCCATCTTCAAAACGAACTTCCATCATATGATACTCCTGCAAAATACGTTCCATATGACGCTTAAGTTCTTTTCGATAATTGTCCACACGGATCTTTTTCTCTTTCAGACTTCCCTCCGGTGAAAAGCGCATAAAACCAGACAAAAGAGTATTATACTTTTCTCTTTTGCCTCTTAACTTGTTCATCATCAAAGCCGAAAGCTTATCCTTATATATTTCCAAAGCTCCCTGAAAAGCAGCGTAATCAAAAACAGCAAGTTCCGCCGCCGCACTTGGCGTCGGTGCTCTGAGGTCCGCTACCCAGTCAGCAATGGTCGTATCAGTTTCATGTCCTGTTCCGGAAATAACCGGTACCGGACAATCAAAAATGGCCCTGGCAACTATCTCTTCATTAAAAGCCCACAGATCCTCGATAGATCCACCGCCTCTGCCAACGATGATCACATCAACATCTCTCTTCTGAAGCTCTTCTATCCCTAAAACTATCGACTCTGCTGCGCCATCCCCCTGAACCTTTGCAGGATAGAGAATGATCTGCAGATACGGATTTCTCCTCAACGAAACATTTATAATATCCCTGACAGCAGCACCGGTAGGTGCCGTCACTACTCCAAGCGTCCTTACGAATTTCGGGATTGGCTGTTTATACATCTCGTCAAACATTCCCATATCCGCAAGATCCTGTCGGAGTTTCTCATATTTTTCATATAGAAGACCTGAGCCTTCGCGGGAAATTCTTTTGGCATAGACCTGATACCGGCCATCACGCTCGTATACACCGATTCTGCCTGTGACGACCACCGACTGCCCTTCCTCCAAACAAAAATCCAGAGAAACGGCATCTGAGGCAAACATTACACCCGCGATCGCTGCTTTGCTGTCTTTTACCGTAAAGTATATATGCCCGGAAGAATGATACTTAACATTTGACAATTCTCCCTTTACACTGACACGCGAAAGCAGCATATCATCATCAAAAATACCACGGATGTATGAATTAACCTGACTGACTGAATAGACTTTCTCCATTAACCTACCAGTTTGGCAAGAACACCATTTACAAACGCAGGCGATCCATCCTGTCCATACTTTTTGGCAAGTTCAACCGCCTCATCAATAGCAACTCCTGTCGGAACATCTTCATCATGTAAGATCTCATAAGCTGCAAGACGGATAAGAGCCAGTTCTACCTTTCCCATACGGGAAGTAGTCCATCCCTCTGCCTTCTCATTGATCTTTTCATCAAGTTCTGTAAGTTTGCCAAGGATATTCTTGAATTTAGTCTCAATGTATTCCTCTGAGGCATCGTCTGCGGGTTCCTCAAGGGATTCAAAATAAAGACGCATTGTTTCAGGCATCTCTTCAACTGAATTAAACTCAGTCATAAAAACCAATATAAAAATATGTTCTCTTAAAAGACTTCTCCTCATGCTGTGGTTCCTGCCTCCATCTGGATTCCGGCAACTCGGATATTAACATCCGCAACAGTAAGACCTGTCATTGTCTCGATAGAGCTTCTGACCTTTTCCTGTACCTTTCTGCTAACTTCCGGAATACTGTAACCATAACGAATGTGTACTGCAACATCTGCACGTACAACACCATTTACTACTTCTACACGCACGCCCTTGTCGGCCTTCTTTACACCGACATAAGCCATGATATTTTTGCCAACACCGCCATGCATGGTTCCTACGCCGTCCACTTCCTGTGCAGCAAGCGCAGCAATAACTGCAACAACATCATCAGCAATTTTTACCTCTCCCTGAATACCGGTATTCAGAAGAGTAGCAGTTTCTCTTTTTTCATTTGCCATCTGTTCTTGTCCTCTCAATTCTACAGACGTTCCGATTTTTCCCTATTTCAAACTAATATTATATCAAACTCCCTTACAAAAAGGAAGTTCGTTACTGTTCTCTCACTTCAGCTCTCTGCTCCAGCCGAGAAAGTCATTGTATTCTCCCTGTCATCACGAATATATTTCACGCTATCTGATTCCGGAAGGATTTCAAATATCTTTCTCTCATCAAATAGAGCCGAGCTCAGTTCCTGATATACATTACTGTCAGAACATCGGATAGTAAAATTGTCATCATCCTGTTTAGCCTCATATTCAAAAAGAGCCTTCAGACGATTAAAATCCGCAGTTGTAAAATAGCGGCCTTCTTTTACGTAATAATATTCGTCAAGTGCTGTGCAGTTTGGCAGCTTGACCGGATTATTTATCGCATGTGTCCTGCGAAGTATATCTTCATTGCAGCCGAAATAATTATAGTTTGTATGTGGAGCAAGCGAACTGTCTTCCATCCGGTATGATGCGTCTCCCCATGTGGTATCGACATAACATTCTGTGCCATCCATTCTTACAAGATTCCATGAATGGCTTTCTCCATCTGCAGTGCCGTAGACCACTGTACAGAAAATCCCGAGCTTATCCAGCAAATATTTCGTAGCCATTGTATAGCCCTGGCAAACGCTCCGTCCGTTTAAGAATACCGATGAAATATTCTGATTATCCGGTGCTTCCAGACTGTAATCCGTATGATCGATTATCCATTGAAACACATATCTGACCTGCTCATATTCAGAGCCGTCCCTTGGACAATCCTTTAATGCAGCTTCTGCGACCTTTGCGATTTCCTTCTCCTTCATCTTTCTGACATCCGGAGACACATTATATTTTCCCGAAATCTCGATCTTGACCGGTACCCCGTTACGTGTTGTTTCAGTAGTCCTGTATCCATCTACAAAAAACAGCTCCGGATGGTCCATCATCACCAGATTAAATACTCGGTCTATCACATCTGCATCAAGCGTAGAAAGCTCGGTATTATCGCTCATATTCAGAAAACAGTTATAGATTTCCAAATATACCTTTTTTTCATCCGCAGTTATTTTTGAAAAACAATATGCACGCTCATCTTTAGCCAGATCATCCAACGAGGGATTGTCCGATCCGGTTTCTTCACTGCCGCTCTCGTCAGCCTCCGTGCTTCCGATTTCATCAACAACGGGATTTTCTTCAGTATGATCTGCATCTCCATCATTATCTGAAATGCTATTCATATCATCGTCACCAAAGAAAATATAATGTATCGGATCATCCGGCATCGCTTCACGGATCTTATCCATGACATGTTCCAGCCGTTTCTGAACCGCACAACCGCTTAGAAGCACAGTACAAAGACATAAAAGAAGCGGCACGTGCAGAATTTTCTGCAGACGGCGCACTCTTCTTTTCTTACGATCAGAGTTCACCTCGTGCCACCTCCGAAATTATGCCTCGTTTTCGCTGTATTCTTCCAGTACAAGACCCTCATTACGGTCAAGAGTCATACCGATAGACCAACTGTTTACAAAGAGCAGAAGCGGTCTTCCCTTAAGATCGCGCACCTTCTTCATATCAGATGTACCTGTAATAGTATCGAGATCAATATCTCTGTCAGCGATCCAACGGATAAACTCATACGGAAGCTGATCAAGCTTAATCTCAACATTATACTCATTCTTAAGGCGGTACTGAAGAACTTCAAACTGCAGCACACCTACAACACCTACTATGATTTCTTCCATTCCGTAGTTTTCTTCCTGGAAGATCTGAATAGCACCTTCCTGAGCGATCTGCTCAATACCCTTTACGAACTGCTTACGTTTCATGGTATCGACCTGTCTGACTCTTGCAAAATGCTCCGGTGCAAATGTAGGGATTCCCGCATACTTAAACTTGTCTCCGGGTGTACACAGTGTATCTCCGATGGAATAAATGCCCGGATCAAATACACCTATGATATCTCCTGCATATGCTTCACTTACTACATGGCGTTCCTCAGCCATCATCTGCTGCGGCTGCATCAGGCGTACATTTTTTCCGCCCTGAACATGAAATACATCCATTCCCGCAGTAAATTTTCCGGAACAGATTCTCATAAAAGCCACACGGTCACGATGTGCTTTGTTCATATTTGCCTGAATCTTAAATACAAACGCAGAAAAGCCCTTATCAACAGGATCGATCACACCTGTATCTGCCTTTCTCGGAAGCGGAGACGAAGTCATCTGAAGAAAATTATGAAGAAATATTTCCACGCCAAAGTTTGTCAGCGCTGAACCAAAGAATACAGGAGAAAGCTTACCTGCATTAACTTTTTCCTGATCAAATTCCTCACTTGCTCCATCGAGAAGCTCGATCTCGCTCAGAAGCTGTTTTCTGGCTTCCTCTCCGATCGCAGCAACAGAAGCAGCTTCATCGTCAAGAGAAATAACTGTTTCCGTTCCTTCCTTAGTTCCCTTCTGTGTATCGGCAAATTCAACAATATTTCTGTTTTTTCTGTCGTATACGCCCTTAAATTCCTTACCGGAACCAATAGGCCAGTTCACGGGACAGGTGGCGATTCCAAGCTCTTTTTCAATCTCGTCCAGGAGATCAAAGGTATCTCTCGCATCACGATCCATCTTATTGATGAATGTAAATACAGGTATACCTCGTCTGCCGCAAACTCTAAAAAGCTTTCGTGTCTGCGGCTCAACACCCTTTGCTCCATCGATTACCATTACGGCAGAATCTGCTGCCATAAGTGTACGGTATGTATCCTCCGAAAAGTCCTGATGTCCCGGTGTATCAAGGATATTAATGCAGCAGCCATCAAATTCAAACTGAAGCACAGAACTTGTTACGGAAATACCTCTTTCCTTTTCGATATCCATCCAGTCAGATACCGCATGGCGCGCAGTTGCCTTACCCTTTACGGAACCTGCCAGATTGATCTGCCCTCCGTAGAGCAGAAACTTCTCTGTAAGAGTTGTCTTACCTGCATCCGGATGGGAAATAATGGCGAATGTTCGACGTTTATTGATCTCTTTTGCTAAATCGGACAAAACTGATTACTCCTTAAAATTAAATCCAGTGCGCATCCATCGCCGCATCCCATTCAGGTTTACGTACAAAATACTGGCGATTAAGGCACTTAACTGCCATGAGTCTTCCCTCTTCCGTAAACGGAAAAGAGAAGCTCTGTTTTTTTTCATCTGGTGTTTTCTCGTAAGAATACGGCTCCGGCCATACACTGACCAGAAAAGTCGCATCCTTTGCCCATTCCTCCTCCGGAGAGTAAAAGACCTTTTTCAGCGGTTCCCTGGCTACCCGGTATCTCATACCCCGGTATGAGCCAAGAAACGCTTCTCCATAAAGATAATGAGTATATCCGTAAAGATCGGAGGCATGGATCACTTCTTTTTCATCTGACTTCTCAGACTCAACACTCATGTTTATTCTTCTTCCTTATCATCGGCAACGATAGCGATATGAACATCGTCAAGCTGCTTCTGCTCTACTTCTGAAGGTGAGCCCATCATAAGATCCACTGCATTCTTGTTCATAGGGAACGGAATGATCTCACGGATTGATTCTTCTCCGGCAATAAGCATTACCATACGGTCAACACCGGGAGCGATTCCTGCATGCGGCGGTGCTCCATAGCAGAACGCATTGTACATGGCAGGGAACTTCTTCTTAACATCTTCCTCACCAAGTCCTACAATACGGAACGCCTCAACCATGATCTCCGGATCATGATTACGTACAGCACCACTGGAAAGCTCGACACCATTACATACAAGATCATACTGATAAGCCATGATAGTTAACGGGTCATCATTCTTAAGAGCTTCCACTCCGCCCTGCGGCATTGAGAACGGGTTATGGCAGAATTCAAGCTCACCTGACTCCTCACCGATCTCATACATCGGGAAGTCAACGATCCAACAGAACTCATAGCAGTCTTTCTTCATGTGACCTTCTGCCTGAGGACCTACTGTCTTGATAATGACGCCTGCTGTCTTCTGTGCCTGGTTCTTCTTTCCGGCAGCCATAAATACACAGTCACCGCTCTTAAGACCAAGCTTCTCGGTAAGAGCTGCCTGTCTCTCTGTAAGAAACTTGCTGATACCGCCTGTGAAGGAACCATCCTCACCAACCTTAAACCAACATGCCTTGCTGCCGCTGACAACCTCAACATCTACAAGGATCTTGTCGATAGCCTTACGTGCAAGCTTGCAGTCTGATACTCTGACAGCCTTGATCACGTTTCCTGCTGCAAACGGTCCAAATCCGCAGTCTGAAAGAACATCTGTAACATCCTCAGCAACGAGGTCGATACGAAGATCCGGCTTATCTGAACCGTATTTCTCAAGCGCATCGAGATACTTGATCCTGGTGAACGGAGCTGTTGAAGCAGTCTTATATACGCCGTAACGCGCAAATACCGGAGGAAGTACTCTCTCAAGTACTGCAAATACATCTTCCTGAGATGCAAAGGACATCTCCATATCAAGCTGATAGAACTCACCCGGAGAACGGTCTGCTCTGGCATCCTCGTCTCGGAAGCACGGAGCGATCTGGAAGTAACGGTCAAATCCGGACGCCATCAGGATCTGCTTAAACTGCTGCGGAGCCTGTGGAAGCGCATAGAACTGACCCGGGTGAAGACGTGACGGTACAAGGTAATCACGCGCACCCTCAGGGCTTGAACATGTAAGGATCGGAGTTGTGATCTCCAGGAATCCTTCCTCTGTCATTGCACGACGAAGATCTGCAACAATATTTGCACGAAGCAGGATATTATTCTTGACTGCAGGATTTCTGAGATCAAGATAACGATACTTAAGTCTTGTATTTTCATCTGCTTCCTTAGAACGATTGATCTCAAACGGAAGCTCATTGTAAATGCACTTTCCAAGTACAGTTATTTCTGACGGAACAACTTCGATCTCGCCTGTTGCCATATCTGTGTTCTTGCTTGAACGCTCGCGTACGACACCTGTAATCTGAAGAGTTGACTCGCAGTTCACACCACTGATCTTCTCCATCATCTCCTCTGTCTCGATCACTACCTGTGTCTTTCCGTAGAAATCACGGAGAACAAGGAAACCGAGATTTTTGCTGACCTTACGGATATTTTCAAACCATCCGCAGAGAGTTACATTCTTTCCTGCATCGGAAAGACGAAGCTCGTTACAGTTATGAGTTCTTGACTGAAACATTTTTTTCCTCTTTCATCTTTGTAATTATGATAAAAAGCTGTGGCAGCCTTAACTGTCTATTCAGCTGATTAAGCGTAGAAATCTCTGATATCCGTATAGCCGGACTTCTCGAGATTGTCTTTCTGGAACTTCTTATTTTTCATCATCTGAGAAACAAGAACTGTTTTTCCTTCTGCACGAAGATCGGACGCTTCCTTCATGATCGCAGGAACACGGTCTGACGGCATCTTCTTGTCAATAAGGAATGCTACACGCTCTCCTGCTCTCGGAACACAGAAATCATGGTCCAGAAGGATCGTTATGATTCTCTCAAATCCAATAGAGAATCCACATGCAGGAACGTTATTTCCGGTAAACTTTCCAACCATTCCGTCGTAACGTCCGCCACCGGCGATAGATGAGCCAAACTCTGCGATCTCGATTTCAAAGATCGTTCCTGTATAGTAGGACATTCCGCGTACAAGTGTCGGATCAAATCTAACATCGAACTCTCCTGCCTTTGAAGCATTTACAGTGTCGATGATCGCCATAAGAGACTCTGCAGTTCCCTCTGGAAGAGCATCACCGAGAGTAGACTTAAGCTCTGCGATAGCATTACTGTCATTTCCAACTCTGAAAAGTGCGAGATAACGGTCAACATTTTTCTCCGCATATCCCTCTTTCAGAAGTTCTTCGCGCACACCATCCTCTCCGATTTTGTCCATCTTGTCAAGGATAATGAATACTTTATCAAGATCCTCCTCCGGGAATCCGCAATGAAGTGCCATTGCACGGAGGAATCTTCTATCTGAGATCCTTACTGTAAAGCCCTTGAAATCAAGCTTTGAAAGCAGTGTTGTTGTTGCGAGAACAAGCTCGATCTCGGCAAGATTTGTTGCATCTCCGAGGATATCGATATCACACTGCATGAACTGTCTGAAACGCCCCTTCTGCGGACGATCGGCTCTGAACACATTTCCCATCTGAAGTGCCTTAAACGGAGAAGGAAGTTCATTCATGTGATTTGCGTAGTATCTTGAAAGGGGAAGTGTCAGATCGTATCTGAGTCCTGAATCTGCAAGATCTGAAGCATCTTTTGCTTCCTCAAGCTTCAGCTTCTCACCTCTCTTAAGAATCCTGAAGATCAATTTCTCATTCTCGCCGCCCTGATTGGAGCAAAGGTTCTCAATATGCTCTACACACGGAGTTTCAATCTGTGTAAATCCAAATCTTCCATATGTCTCACGAACCTGTTCCATAACATAGTTCCTGATCTCCATCTCACGTGGAAGAATATCCTTCATTCCCGTAACCGGTTTCTTCAGTAGTGCCATTTCTGTTCTCCTTAAACTTCTTTTATATCTGTATCTAACCTAAGTTTTTTAATCTATATATGTGCGATATTGTGCAAGCACAATCGGATTTTGACCTTTTGACCCTGACATCATACTATCTGACTTACATACTAAACCACATATTCCACTTTTTCTCATTTCCGACTGTGGTCTCTCCGCCATGTCCCGGAAGAATATACGTGTCATCCGGAAGTACAACTATTTTCTTCCTGATAGATTCCGTGAGTCTTGCAGATGATCCTGTCGGAAAATCAGTTCTGCCAACAGAACCTTCAAATACAGTATCTCCCGAGAAAAGCAGTTTTTCATCTTCTATATAATAGCAGCAGCTTCCCTCCGTATGTCCGGGAGTGTGGATACATTCTATCTGAAATCCTGCAAGTTCGATCTTCTCATGATCCGCCAGCCATATATCGGGTTTTACAGTCACCGGACCGTCTCCATAACCCATTCCTGTGCCGGAGCAATTAAGCACCGAGTCCGAAAGCAACGCTCTTTCTTCACTACCTGCATATACGGAAACCGCATGAGCCGCGCCCTTCGGTATTCCATAAGCATCATCCGACGCTCTTAAAAGTTCTGCAACACCGGTGATATGATCAAAATGTCCATGTGTCAGCATTACAGCGACAAGATGAAGGTCGTGTTCGACGACATTCTGAAATATCTTGTCACCCCTGTCACCGGGATCGAACACGACCGCTGTATGCTCCTCTTCGTTTTCCAAAATATAGCAATTTGTCTGGACCGGTCCTACTATCAGTCTTTGAAGACGCATAAGCTATCCTTTCCTAACTCAGCCTGTGGTACGTTCAATATCCATAACGCCCTGGATCGCACGCAGCTTTGCTATGATTCCATTCAGTTCATCTGTATTATGAACATTGAATGAAACCGAAATAGTAGCGATATGCTGCTTATTTACACGCGAATTAACACCGACGATGCCGATATTTCCCTCTGTAAAGAGCCTTGAAATATCAACCAAAAGCCCATTTCTGTTCGCAGCATAAATATAAATCTCTGCGAGATATTCTTCACCGGCTTTTTCACTCTTCTGCCACTCGGCTTCGATAAGACGACGCCTGTCCTCTTCGGACATGTTCATAATATTCACACAGTCTGTACGGTGAATGGAAACTCCTCTGCCTCGTGTAACGTATCCCACGATCTCATCTCCGGGAAGCGGGCCGCAGCATTTACTGAAATGCACGGATACATCAGTTATGCCCTTTACGATGATACCTCCGCGGTTTCTTACGTTACTGGTCTTTTTAACAGATTCGTCCATTTCCGCAAGAGCTTCTGCATCCGTAAGCTTTCTACGGTGATCAGTCTCATATGCTTCACGCATACGATTAACGACCTGACCCTCTTTCAGCCCGCCATGACCGATAGCAGCATATACAGAATCAAAATCGCGGAAACCATATTTACGCATGACAACTTCTTCGTATTCCGGCTTCATCAGATTTTCCTGATGGATACCGTGGCTCTTACAGTAAAAAGCAAAAGCCTCTTTTCCGCGAAGAATATTGTCTTCTTTTAGTTCATTCTTAAACCACTGATTGATCTTTGAACGTGCCTGAGTTGAACGAACGATCTTAAGCCAGTCACGGCTCGGACCTCTGGAGTTCTGACTCGTAATGATCTCGACTCTGTCTCCATTCTGGATAGCATAGTCAATATTAACGAGTTTTCCGTTAACTCTTGCTCCGACCATCTTATTTCCTACAGCTGAATGAATGCTGTAAGCAAAGTCGATCGGTGTTGAACCTGCCGGCAGATTCTTAACATCGCCTGTTGGCGTAAATGCGTAAACATAATCAGAAAACAGGTTCAGATCGCTCTTTAAGAGATCCATAAATTCCTTGTTATCTGAAAGATTTTTCTGCCATTCAAGGATCTGTCTGAGCCAGGAAAGCTTCTCTTCCTCATGTTCATCCGGATGTCTGCCGTCACTGGTCTCTTTGTACTTCCAGTGAGCTGCGATACCGAACTCAGCTGTCCTGTGCATGTCAAAGGTTCTTATCTGTATCTCAAACGGTGTACCGTTTCTGCCAATAAGAGTCGTGTGGAGCGACTGATACATGTTTGCCTTTGGCATGGCAATATAATCCTTAAATCGTCCCGGTATCGGTTTATACATTTCGTGGATAACACCAAGAGCTGCATAACAGTCCTTTACCGAATTAACGATTATCCGTACCGCGAAAAGGTCATAGATCTGATCCAGCGTCTTATGCTGGTTGACCATCTTCTTATATATAGAAAAGAAATGCTTAACTCGACCGTTTACTTCTGCTTCAATCCCGGTCTCTTTAAGATTTCTACTGACTTCGTCAACGATCTGAGCAACAAATGCTTCTCTCTCGCTCTTTCTCTGTGCGATCTGATTCTTAAGATCATGATAAAAATCAGGCTTCAGGTACTTAAGAGAAAGGTCATCAAGCTCGATCTTTATCTTGCTGATACCAAGTCTCTGTGCAATGGGAGAATATATATCAAGTGTCTCTCTCGCGATCTCCTTTTGCTTCTCTTCCGGCTGATATTGCAGAGTCCTCATATTATGCAGTCTATCTGCAAGCTTAATGATGATAACTCGTATATCCTTTGCCATGGCAAGGAACATCTTTCTTAAGTTATCTGCCTGAAACTCTGCTTTATTTCCCTGATATTTAAGTTTGCTGAGCTTTGTAACACCATCCACGAGATGAGCAACATCTTCTCCAAACTCTCGTCTAAGGTCATCGACTGTCATCACAGTATCTTCAACTACATCATGAAGTAAACCTGCAACGATAGTTTCCTTATCAAGCTCCAGATCAGCCAATACAATAGCCGTACAGAGCGGATGTATGATATACGGTTCTCCGCTCTTTCTAACCTGATCCTTATGGGCTTTCTCTGCTGTATGATAGCCCTTCTCGATCAACGATATATCATCGGAAGGGTGATATTTGCGGACTCTTTCAATCAGATCTTTATAAAGCATTTCAGGCGTTGTGTAGTCCTGCACAGAATATAGTCTGCTGTTATCAAAAACATTTTCGTCATGATCTGCCATAAGAATCACCTCACTCTCCGTTTAAATATCGTTGAAACCCCTGTGGAAATCCAATCCGCAGGGGTATCCATTTTTTGCTATAAAAGATTATAGCCACATAGCTAAAAAAATGCAATAAATAAGCCAGTCTCGTTAGATCGCTACCGGAATTTTTTCGTTAAAATCACTGTACTGATAATTTTCCAAATGGAAAGAGTCCTTTGTAAACGCATAGAAATCATGAATAGTCTTATCTATAGTAAACTCAGGTGCAGGATACTGATCTGCCTCAATGAGCTTCTTTGCGATCTCAATATGTCTGTCATAAATATGGCAGTTTCCGATCATATGGATGAGTTCTCCGGGCTCATAGCCATATGCTGACGCAAAACTATATACAAGCATGGCTGCCTGCACCGTATTCCAGTTATTGGCAGTGATCATATCCTGAGAACGCTGATTCAGAATTGCACTAAGCTTATTTCCCATTACGCAGAAAGTCATAGAATATGCGCAGGGAGAAAGTGCCATCTCAGAAAGATCATGATGATTGTACATATTTGTCATGATACGTCTGGAGGCAGGATCATTTACCAGCTGATAGATCACGCGGTCAACCTGGTCCATAAGACAGGTCCCCTCTTCCCAACGGATCGTTCTCTGATCTAATGTGTCTCCGAACGCCTTCTTCAAACCTTCCTCAGTAACATCTTTATACTTAGAAAGACATCCCATCTGATAGCCATATGCCTTACCGATAGTACCGTTTTCATCTGCCCATGCATCCCATACGTGAGAACTCAGATCATGTACATCATTGCTCTTTTTCTGCCAGATCCATGAAACCTCATCCCACGCAGACTTCCAATAAGATCTCCTTACTGTCATTATCGGAAATTCTTTCTGAAGATCATATCTGTCACATACACCAAAAAGTGCGATCGTATGCGCCGGTGTTCCGTCCTCCCATTTAGGACGCACTTCAAGTCCCTCATCTGAAACACCATGTTCCAGAATATCCTTTACATTTTTTATAAAAAGCTTGTCAGCGTAGCTCATCATGTACCTCTTTCTTTTTAAAACACAGAAGGTATCTGTTCAGGTTCTTCACAGTTACCATAATCGGTTCATTATAGCACACTAAACAAAAGAACTCCAAGGGTTTCAAAACCCTCGGAGCCTTTGCTATTTTTTACTTATTTTACACGTATCTTAACTGCAACCTTTTTGTTTCCGTATTCTACGGTTATCTTCGCACTTCCCTTGCTTATCGCAGTTACATTTCCCTCCTGATCAACTGATGCGACTTTTTCTTTGGAAGATTTATATGACTTTGCCTTTGAATATGTCACACCCGATATCAGGCTGTTTACATTAACTTTTTCGCCTGCAGCAATAACAGTCTTTTTCCCTACAGGTTTTTCTGCATAGATGGTTATTTCTTTATACTCACCATTTTTACCAATTACTTCAAGAGTCACCGTTCCGGATTTCTTAACCTTAACTTTTCCGTTCTTAGCAACACTTATGATCTTCTTTTCAGCTTTATCCAGCTTGTAGTTCTTTACTGAATAACTCATACTTACTTTATAGGTTGTTCCTGACATAAGAACTACAGAAGTATCACTGTCTGTGATGGTATTATTTGCAGGGGCAGACGGAGTAGTTTCTGTCTCCTTTTTATCCTCCGGTGCTGCAGGATCAGATGATTCCTTATCAACAACCTTTACTCTTGTCTCATAATCAATAGTAAATCCATCATAATCTGCTGTAACTGACACAGTAACATCAGCTGTTCCTGCCTTAAGCGCGGACACAGAGATGACTCCATCCTGCTCAGACACACTTAAAACACCTTTATCATCAGCGCTGACTTCAACCTTAGCTGCATTCAAAACTTTAGACGGAATTTCTGCCAGGACTTCTGTTTTACCAACTGTGATCTCTTTTTCTGCCGGGAAAAGAGAGTCGTCGATCGCAGCGAACGGATCCTTATAAAATGCGTCCTGCTCAGACTGCATCAAAGCATTAATCGTTTTAACTGCGTTTTTGATCTCAGTCTGTGTACTTGCTTTCTCCGCAGCACTTACCGCATTCTGAAGTGCCGTATTTGAATCATATCCATCGCTGTTTTTTGCTTCGGTTATAAGAGGATCAATCTCTGACCGGTCAAGTTTTAAAACAGTCAGTTCAAATTTTTGTTCAGCCTTAAGGTTACCGCTTGAGCAGTATGCAGTAATAGTAACCTTTTTATCCTCAGACTTGTCATTAATGACCTTTCCTGACTCCGTGATAACCGCCGGATCTGAAGACGTCCATGTTACCTCATTCTCATTAACTTCCTGTGCAAGAGTCAGATCATACTGAACCTTATCCGAAGATGCATTTCTGCTTAAAATCTCGTCCAGAGTAAGACTTTCTTCAAAATCCTTCTGGAAAGAGTTTGAAAACCTCTTCTGAATACTTTCAGCACTTTCTGCCCCATCAACTATTTTGAAAGAACTAACTGTTCCACGGAACAATCCATCGGCTTTCCAGCAGGACTTTGCAAGATATCCAAGTATGTTGTTTTTGCATCCGTTAGCTACGACATCTTCCATGATACTGTATCCGGAATCAATGGTAGTTCCTATCTGCGCTCCATTAAGATAAAGCGACACTTTACCATTATCAAATACCATTACTGCAGTATATTCTTTGTCTGCTACTGTTGAGATTCCCGTATCAAGCAAAAGCTCATTACTATCATCTTTTATTCCACCTCTTAATGTGCTTCCGCCAAACGCAGGTGAAAGGAAAAGATAATTTGTTCCTGTTGACTTTGGATTCGATCCGAAATTAAAGAGCCATGCATTGTTTCCGCAATCTTCACTTCTGGTAAAAGTCGTTTCTATTGTAAACTCTTCTTCGTTTTGCAGATCTTCCATTATAGAAACAGGGAGATTCAGGTAACCGTTTCCATCAAATACGAGTGCACCGTCTTCTACAGACAGTTCGCCGCCGATTTCAGCATCATTACCGTTTCCGGATTTATCTGCGATGACATTTCCATTTATTTCTGAAAAGTCCAGTTCTAGAGCTGTTTCCTTATTTACAGTCTCAGACTCAGAAGCAGTTACTGTTACGCTGATCGTCTCACTCTTTTCTACATTTCCTTTTTTTACGATTACTTTGACAGTTGCATTTCCTTCTTTAATTCCGCTGATCTTGCCTGTCTTGTCCACAAGAACTGTCTCCGGATCTGATGATTCATATGAAACCTCATAATCTCCAACACCGGAAGGAACCTTAAGTGTAATGGTCTTACTCTTGTTTTCTGCCAATGTTATCTCTTTTGCAGAAACTTCAAATCCTTTTTCACTTAAAACATCTTCTCCGCTTTTTCCGCTGTAGATAGCCTGGATCTGTTCTGCCGTAAGCACTTCATCATAAATCCGTACATCATCGATCAATCCTTTGAACTCATTATCCCAGTTGCTGACTCCGAGAAGGATTCCCTGCTTTTCTCCGTCAAGTGCTGATGCCTCTTTTCCGTGTCCTATCAGCTCGCCATTGCAGTACGCTGATGTTTCTCCGCCTTCTGTCCCTGTGATCACGATATGTCTCCATGTGTTCTTCGCAGCGGCAAGAGTTGCAAAAGTATGCCAATCTACAACACCATTCTTATCTGACGCAGAGTTTGACCAGAATTTATATCCACTTCCTTCACCGGACATAGCTACCCATTCCTCCGGGGCATTATATCCTAAAAATACGACCGGAGAATTTGTTTCAGGCGCTTCCGTTGCCTTTTCCCAAAACGAAATCGTATAGTTACTGCCAATGTTTTTATCAGGCAATTCTATTCCGTAGTCACCGAGGAGTACTGCTTTATCTCCTTCTTCACCTGTATGTCCTTCTCCATATACGACTTCTCCGCTATAGGATTTTAATCCTGTTATTATGGGTTTTGCTCCCTCCGGAAGCTCACCATCAAAGTCGTACTGTGACTCAGCATCCGGTATTGCCAGATCAGACGCAGCTCTTGCGTCAATATTCATGCCCGGAACTCCGCTTGCTGCCATGGCGAATGCGAGAGTTGCCCCGAGAAACTTCTTATATTGAAATTTGCACATCAATTCTCTCCTCATATAAACACTAATGATGTAAGGCTCAAAAGTAAATTTTGCCCCTTACTGATGTCCGTTTTTAATTCAGAACACGTATCTGTACTGTTCCTGACTGTCCTTTGTATTCAGCCTTTAACTCATATGTACCGGCCTTTTTCATATTTACCGCAGATGTATCAACCTTAAGTCCTTCTGCACCGGAATAAATGATCTCCGTATTACCATACTCATCTACAACGGTTATTCTAAGGTCATCCGTTTTAAGACTATCCCCAACATTGTATGTACGATCTGTCTTTCTTACAGTGATCGACGATACTTCATTTGCAATCTCAGAAGCTATGCTAAATGTGCAATCCGAAGCCTGAGGATTCTTCTCAACAGTAAGCTCGCCGTTTTTTGAAGTAAGGTAATATCCCGGATAAGCAACGCTCTCAAAGGTTGTTCCGTTTGCTACAGAACTATCGAAGCCTTTCAGTGTTCGGAATGTCATTCTCTTTGAATCCACTGTATATCCATCACTTGATGCCTTCTGGTAATCCTGACCCATAGAAACTGACATATCTTCATCTACCTGAAGCCACAATCCCGGCTTATTGTAGGATTCGATCGAAACATATGCATTATTATCTGTATCAGCCTTGCCGCTTTCTATTTCCCACATAGAATCTTCTGTAACAGAAGACTTCGCAGTACCAACCGTAACTTTTTTATATGGATACGCTGAATCATCAGTACTGTTTTTATATGTCTCATGCTTTATCAAAGCTCCGTTTGAATCTGCGATCGAGCTTGCCGTTCCTGTAAGACCTGTGGAATTTTCCTGAAGATATTCAATATTTCCATCTTCATCAAAGTGAAGTTCCTGGATGCAGACTACTCTTCTGAAACCACTTCCCCACGGTAAAGATCCATTGTGATATACAAAATATGTCTTTCCCTTAAAATCTATTACTGCCATATGGTTTGTATTGCTCGTAGCAGTAGGCTCCATTACGAGACCGCCATAATCCCATTCTGCGTTCCATATATCATCAGTCGTTGCGTACGCCATCTGCTCACGCCAGTACATAGCGTAGAAAAGATAGTACTTTCCATAGTAATTGCCATTTTTATCCTGTCTTCTGTAAAGCCAGGGTGCTTCAGCAAAATACCATCCATTCGGCATTCCTTTTATGGTCTGTCTCTCAATATCACCGGATGCAAACGAAACTTTTCCATCACCATTTCGATCCTTGATGGACACCATATCTTCATTAAGTTCTGCGATATAGTGATTTGTATTTCCCCATGCAAGATAGCGGTGTTCTTCTCCGTCGACAGTTTCAACCCATGCTGTAGGATCGATATCTTCCCAGCCTGCTCCTCCTCTGCCGGGATTTACAAAAGGTGTATCCGAGTCATATACGATCGGTTTAGATTCTGCTTTAAAAGGACCTGTAGGACTGTCGGAAACTGCTACACCTACACACTTTCCATACTTGGAAGTTTTTTCTTCCGCGCAGAAATATAAATAGTACTTGTCTTTATATTTCACTACCTGACTTGCCCACGCCGATGTACTATCTGCCCAGGGGACATCAGCGCACTCAAGGATCACGCCTTCATATTTAAAATTCTTCATATCTGTAGTCGAGTAGCATCGCCAATCGGGCATCACATAGCCATCCCCACTCGATGCATCATGACCTACATACAGATATACTGTATCTCCATCAACAAGTGCTGCAGGATCTCCTCCATACAAAATGTCTCCGGTATCATCAAATCCCAAAACAGGATTTCCTGTATTGCTCTTATTTAAAACCTTTTCTGTGACAGTATCCGAGCTCTTGTCGGCGGCGATCACAGACCCTGCCAGAGATGTAACCGCCATAGCTGACGAAAGCATCAGGACCAAAAGCTTTCTTCTCATATAATTCTCCCTTCGATTTCACGTCATAATCCGGTTTGATTTCATCGGCCGCTGAAAAGTCCCGAATTTGTACAAATTTTATCAATCCGCCATTTATCGCACAATATTTTAAGCCAATGATTGTATATCTTTTTGTGCATACAAAATTTCGATGTGAGATTTATATATATTTTTAAATATATTGTCCTATAGTTTTTGGTATTTGTAGACAATACATATTTATTTCATTTTTCCCATTTTTGCACATCATTTCTCAGCATTTTGTAAACTTGTACACGACAACTCAAAAATGGATATAATCACGTCCAATATAACGTTTTCCTTGAAATAAGATATTTTTTCTGTATAATCAATAGGAGCTAAAACGAAAACAGTATTAAATAAGGAGTTTCTATGATAGAAGCAGTCGGCGTTACTTATCGTGTCGGCAAAAAGGCACTTTTTGAAGATGTAAATATTAAGTTCACAGAGGGAAACTGCTACGGTATCATCGGTGCTAACGGTGCAGGAAAATCAACATTTCTGAAGATCCTTTCCGGTCAGCTCGAAACCACAAACGGTGATATCCATATCGGAAACGGTGAACGTCTCTCTTTCCTTGAGCAGGATCACTTCAAATACGATGAAAATGTAGTTCTTGATACGGTTATCGCAGGAAATCAGCGTCTCTTTGATATCATGAAAGAAAAGGACGCTATCTATGCAAAGGAAGATTTCTCTGACGAAGACGGTGTAAGAGCCGCAGAACTTGAGGGTGAATTTGCAGAATTAAACGGATGGGAAGCAGAGTCTGATGCAGAATCTCTTCTTAACGGTCTTGGAATCTCCTCTGAGCTTCATCATGAGGTAATGAAGAACCTCACAGGTTCCGATAAGGTCAAGGTTCTCCTTGCACGTGCTCTTTTCGGAAACCCGGACGTACTTCTCCTCGACGAGCCTACTAACCACCTTGATCTCGATGCTATCGAGTGGCTCGAGGACTTCCTCATTGATTTTGAAAATACAGTCATCGTTGTATCACACGACCGTTACTTCCTTAATAAGGTCTGCACTCATACAGCTGACATTGACTATGGAAAGATCCAGCTCTATGCCGGAAACTATGATTTCTGGTACGAGTCCAGCCAGCTCATGAAAAAGCAGCAGCAGGAAGCTAACAAAAAGAAGGAAGAAAAGATCAAAGAACTTCAGGAATTCATTTCCAGATTCTCTGCTAACGCTTCCAAGAGTAAGCAGGCTACAAGCCGTAAGAGAGCTCTCGAAAAGATCCAGCTCGACGATATCAAGCCTTCTTCCCGTAAGTATCCTTACGTTGACTTCCGTCCTGACAGAGAGATTGGAAACGAAGTACTTACTGTTGAAAACCTGAGCAAGACTATTGATGGTGTAAAGGTTCTCGATAACATCAGCTTTGTCCTTAACAGAACTGACAAGGTTGCTTTTGTAGGTGCCAATGAGCAGGCTATTACTGTTCTCTTCCAGATCCTTATGGGCGAGATGGAGCCTGATGAAGGAAATTACAAGTGGGGCGTTACTACAAGCCAGGCTTACTTCCCGAAGGACAATACTAAGGAATTTGACAACGATTACAACATTACTGAGTGGCTTACAGGCTATTCACCCGTTAAGGATGTAACTTATGTAAGAGGCTTCCTCGGACGTATGCTCTTCCCCGGTGAAGACGGTGTAAAGAAGGTTCGTGTCCTTTCCGGAGGAGAAAAGGTTCGTTGCCTTCTTTCAAAGATGATGATCTCAGGCGCTAACTGCCTCGTACTTGACGAGCCTACAAACCACCTCGACATGGAGTCCATCACAGCTCTGAATAACGGTCTCATCAAGTTCCAGGGTGTTGAGCTTTTCACCTGTCATGATCACCAGTTTGTACAGACTACAGCAAACCGCATCATGGAGATCACTCCTGATGGCGGACTTATCGATAAGATCACAACTTACGATGAGTATCTTGCAAACAACGCTGCAGCTCGTAAGGCAACTGTATATACTGCAGATCTTGAGGACGACAATAACTAATACAGAACTATATGGGGCATGATCATTATGCAGATCATGTCCCATTTATATTTTTGACCAACGAAAGGATGACAGTCGTATGCTTTACGGAAATATGAGAGACGGCGTTACCGAACCGCCGGTTGATCTGCATGTTCATTCCACTGCTTCGGACGGAACCTATACACCTTCCGAGCTGGTTGACTACGCAATAAAAAAGGGACTCGCCGCGATAGCACTTACAGATCACGATACCGTCGCAGGTCTACAAGAGATCAGAGACTATGCCGCATCACTGGAAAACGCTCCTGAGATCATAAACGGTATAGAATTATCAACCGATCTTAACGGTAAGGATATCCATATCGTCGGTCTCTTTATCGATGAAACAGAGCCTGAATTTTTAAATAATCTGGAAGTTTTCAGAAATTCCCGCGATGTCAGAAACGAAAAAATGTGCAGAGGTCTCCGCGAAGGACTTCATATGGACATATCCTTTTCACAGCTGAAAGAAGCCTTTCCGGGCGCTGTCATCACCCGAGCCCATTATGCAAAATACATGCTGAAACATGGATATGTACAAAGCACCCAGGAGGCATTTGACCGATATATAGGTGACGGCTGTCCATACTTTGTCCCGCGTGAAAAAGTCACCCCTGTTGATGGGATAAGACTAATAAAAAAGGCTCACGGTATCCCCGTACTTGCGCATCCTCTTCTCTACGGGATGTCTCATGACAGGCTGGATTCTCTTGTAACTGACCTAAAAACAGAGGGACTTGCTGCCATGGAAACAATATATACCACTTTTTCAGCCGGCGAAACAAATGAAATGAAAGCAATGGCGGATGCACACGGTCTATTATGGTCGGGAGGTTCTGATTTCCACGGAAGCAACAAAACCAACACCGATCTTGGTACAGGGCGCGGAAATCTTTTTATCCCGCTTTCCGTCCTTGAAAAGCTAAGAGATCATCATAAACATTGCTAAAACCAGGAGTTCTTAAAGATATGACTAACGACAGAAAATTTCTTTTTGTAGATTTGGACGAAACACTTCTAACCAGCGATAAACGCATAGATGGCACTGATCTCGAAGCGATAAATGAAATGCTGGATCAGGGGCACTGCTTTGCATTTGTAACAGGCCGTCCCTACCCTGACACGATATGTATAGCAGAAAGATACCGTCTCGTCCGTGACGGCTTTTATATCGCAAGCTACAATGGCTCTCAGATCAATAATCCTGTTACGGGAGATGTCCTTTATGCCTCTCCTGTATCCATAAGTGATGTCCGGATGATCTTTGAAACCGCTGCCGAAAAAGACGTACACTGCCAGACCTACGACAGAAATTATGTGATCGCAACAGGCGGACAGGAAATACTGGATGCATATCTCAAGGGAAAAGTCATGGAACCTCTGATCGTTCCGACTATTGATGACGTGATAGATTCTCTCACAGCACCTCCTATGAAAGTTATCTGCATGGCTCTTGATGACCGCCCAAAGCTGCAGCGCTTTCGCGAGTATATAGAACCGCTCCTGCCTTCACGCTTAAATACCTTTTTCTCAAGCGATAGGATTTTGGAGATCAGTGCATCCGATTCTTCTAAGGGAACAGGTCTTAAGCGACTCTGCGAGATAACAGGCATACCTGTTGCAAACTCCATCGGTGCAGGTGATGAAGAAAATGATCTTCCTCTCCTCAAAGCAGCAGGCTTAGGTGTAGCAATGGCTAACGCACGTGAAGAGGTAAAAAATGCCGCAGACGTCGTCACTGAACATGACAACAACCACGGCGGCATTGCTGAGATCATTTACAAATATATTCTTCAAGTATGATGATATGATGTCAGGGTCCCAAGGTCTCAATCCTCTTTGTGCAAGCACAATCGGATTTTGACCTTTTGACCCTGACATCATGATATTCAAACTAACTTTGACATTTAAAGAAACTTCTCCACTTCATCCGGGGTAGTAACGATCGCATCCGGGTGAAGTTCCTCAAGCTCTGCTCTGTCCCGAAATCCCCAGAGAACACCGATAGTAAACATACCGGCAGATATTCCGGTCTTCATATCTGTATTTGTGTCACCAAGGTACAGACATTCAGAGGGATCTACTCCAAATTCCTTAGCAGCCATCAGCGCCATATCCGGAGCCGGTTTCTTGGGAATACCTTCTTTCTGCCCGATCACAAGGTCAAAAGTCCCAGCAGGATAAACTGCGTCTGCAACCTTTACCGACTTTGCGTGAGGCTTATTGGAACAAACCGCGATCTTCATCCCCTTAGCTTTCATCTTTTCGATAAGCTCAGGTACTCCCTTGCAGGGTGTCACATGATAGAGACACCCTTCCTCAAATTCTTCCAGATACCGTGCATATACTTTCTGTATGATGTCCTCATCAGAAACACCATGGATCTTCATCACACGCCGTATCTGAGTTTCTGCGCCATCACCTACAATAGTCTTAAATCTTTCCAGCTCTATTTCAGGATAACCAAACTCTTTTAATACCGTGTTGGTAGTATGTGCGATCGACTCCAAAGAGTCTGTAATGGTTCCATCCATATCAAAGAGTGCTGCCTTCATTTCCTTCCTCCCTTGGTGCTTTCTCCGGAATGAACACTCTTTCAGAGATCACATCTTTCTTTTTATTAGCATTTTCCTTCGCTTCCTTGCAGAAGTATTTTTGAGAGTTAAGCGGTTTCTTTCCTCTCTTATCAATCTTTATGTAGTCTCCGTTCGGCTGGAGCATATGAGCTTTTGTATTATCATCAAGTTCTACCTGCAGGAAGTGGCGAAGATCTTCCTTAAGTTCTTCCCGTTCCACCGGAAACATGATCTCTACACGGCGATCCAGATTACGCGGCATCCAGTCCGCTGAACCCATGTAAAATTCATCATTTCCCTCATTGTAAAACCAGAATATGCGGCTGTGTTCAAGGAAAAATCCTACAATAGAACATACTGTAATATTTTCGGATACTCCCGGTATGCCGACTTTAAGACAGCATATACCGCGAACTATCAGGTCTATTTTTACACCCGCTGCCGATGCCTTGTAAAGAGCCTCTATAATATCAGGATCACAAACAGAATTCATCTTTGCTACGATGTGCGCTTCTCTGCCGTGCCGGGCATTCTCTGCCTCACGACCTATGAGATATATAAATCTGTCCTTAAGCCAAAGAGGGGCAAGCGACAGCTTATTCCATGTAGCAGGCTCAGAATAACCTGACAGCATATTGAAAACCGCTGTTGCATCCTCTCCTATAGGCTCAGAGCAGGTAAACAGTCCCATATCCGTGTAAAACTTCGCAGTCGTATCGTTGTAATTACCTGTTCCGAGATGAACATATCTGCGGATACCCTCCTCTTCACGACGTACCACAAGCGCTATCTTTGAATGAGTCTTTAATCCTACCAGACCGTATATTACATGACAGCCGGCTTTTTCAAGAGTCTTTGCCCAGTTGATATTATGCTCCTCATCAAAACGGGCTTTCAGCTCCACAAGTACAGAAACCTGCTTACCGTTTTCTGCAGCATAAGCAAGCGCCGCGATGATAGGAGAATTACCGCTCACTCTGTAGAGCGTCATCTTGATCGCCAAAACATCCTTATCTCTGGCAGCTGTACGGATAAAATCAACTACCGGTTCAAAAGATTCATACGGGTGCTGCAGAAGGATATCTCCCTTCCTTATCTGCTCAAAAATATTCTCCTCAGGATTCATATATTTCGGAGACTGTGGAGTCCATCCCTTTATCTTCAGACTTTCAAATCCCGGAAGTCCTGCGACCTTTGACAGGAATGTAAGATCGAGCGGTCCGTTGATATAATATGTTTCCGCGTCATCAACCTGAAACTCATCCCGAAGGAGCCTTAAGAGATTTCTATCCATGCTTTCTTCTACGTCAAGCCGGATAACTTCTCCCCACTGACGTCTCTTAAGCTGCCTCTCGATCTCTTTCAGGAGATCCTCTGCCTCATCTTCATCGATCGTCAGATCCGCATTTCTCATGATCCGGAAAGGATGCGCACATACGATATTGTAATTTAAGAATAACCGGTCAATATTTCTCTCGATCAGTTCTTCAAGAAGTATTACCGTATAATTATCATCAGTTGCCGGTATCCGGACTATCCTCGGCAAAACATCAGGAACCTGAACAAGCGCAAACTCAGGCTTATCATTATTATTTTCTTTATCTTCTTTATCTTCTTTTGTTTTTCCGCCTGAACGGTTTCTCAAAGAATGGGCTGCATCCTTAGGATAAACCAGCGCACCGATATTTAAGGATTTATTTCTGACAAGCGGAAACGGCCTCGATGAATCCACTGCCATAGGAGTGAGAACAGGATAAACATGTTCCTCGAAATATCTGTCAACATATTCTTCCTGTTCCGGCACCAGATCTTCGTGATGAGTCACCACAGTGATCCCATTCTGTTTAAGAAGTGGAAGTATCGAGCGATTATATGTAGAATACTGGAGATTTACAAAATCATGCGTCACACCATTAAGCGCACCTAACTGCTGCGCTGCCGTCATACCTGCAATATCCTTCTTCGTATATTCCACATTTACCATGTCCTTAAGAGATGCGACACGTACCATAAAAAATTCATCGAGATTAGACGCAGTAATTCCCAGCATCTTTACTCTTTCAAAAAGCGGAAGAGTCTTGTCCCTCGCCTCCGAAAGCACTCTCTCATTAAATTTTATCCATGATAATTCTCTGTTTGTATAATACTTAGGTGACCTAAAGTCTATCTTCTGCGTTTCCCTTTTTCCACCCTTTTTATCTGTCTTACGACCTGCTTTAGAATCTATCATTCGAATATCCCTCCATACTCTATAAAAAGACCCCTTTTGTCCTCATAACCGGTCTGATTCCGAACACTTCTTCAAACATAGGTATTTCTTCTTCAAAAAGCCCTTTTTCAAGAGAAAGATCTTCCCTTGTATCGATCGTAATGATCAAAGACTTATCCTTCAGTGATGCTTTCACCTCATTATATTTTTTCTTAGGAGAACGAGCCAGTCCTACTGCTACACGGAGCATAGCGGTAAGCTTAGTCACCATAAGAAGACTCTTTTCATCAAAATCATTATCTTCAAGAGCCTCATAATATATTTCCTTTGGATAAGAATTAAGAACGACCGTTGCTACTATTTCGCGTTCCAGATGAGACAGTCCTATGATCTCTGTCCCCATTATGATGCTGTAGGATGCTTCCGCAGAATCCGACATCGAAACAAAACGTCCGACATCCCTGAGCCTTGCCGCGAGCTGGAGTAACAGTCTCCCTCTCTTGTCCATTCCATGAAGTTTTTTCATGCTGTCAAAAATAGCCATGGAACAAAGAACCATCTGATCTCCGAGAACCTGGCTTCCCTGATACCTGAGAGATATATTCTCCGCACATGAAATAATATCTTCCTCAAAGTTATGATCAGACTTAACAAACTTATTTTTTTCTGCATAGTCATAAGCTATGCCGTCAGACAGCGTTACTCCCGGAATCCAAAGTCTCTCTGCACCCGTCACACGTATCATATACTTGATAAGGGTCGCTGACGGCATAAGAAGCGAAGCATTCTCTCTCGGTATCCCCAGCTCTCTGGAAATCTGGGCAGGCGACATCGATCTCAGTACATCTACAAATTTCACATACTGATCTCCCGTAACCTGATTTATAAGGCCATGCTTATTCCCGATCTTCTGGATGATATACGGCAGATAATCATCGATCACGACGATATTCTGGATATCGATGTTATTTAGATATAGTTTCTTGAATGAATGCAGTTCGTTTGCGATGAGTTCTGACAACAATCTATCGTAGTTCCCTGTAGTCGGTTCCAGCGAATTAAGAGTAGTCCTGAGCCTCAGGATTCCAAGTCGCAGATTTACTGTTGTTATAAGATGTGAATTGGAAAACAGTGAAACCTGTGTACTTCCCCCTCCTATATCTATAAATGCCGTCCCTCTGTCTATTATGTGATCAAACTGCTCACTTTTTAGAGCTACGGATTTATAATCTAAAAATCTCTGCTCAGAATTACTGAGCGGAGATACATTTATCCCTGTACGGAGACGTATCTGATCTAAAATAACCGAAGTATTTTCCGTTTCTCTGATCGCAGATGTACCGTAAGCCCGGTAAGAATCAACTTTATAAGCATTCATGATCTCGTGATAACCCTTAAGTATCTCACAGAGCTCATCCATTCTTTCATAACTGATCTTTCCGGTATTGTAGGTATCCGTTCCGATCTCAACCCTGTGACGCACATAGTCGACCTCACGGACACCTCTCTTCTGAGAAAGCTCAAATATCTTCATGCCTATTTCATATGAACCAACGTCTATCGCCGCAAATAGTTTCATACACAATCCCCTTTTGTATCTAAACCCCTGTGCAAGCACAATCGGATTTTGACCTTTTGACCCTGACATCTTCAGATTATTTACGTCAATTTTTTGTACCAAGCAGATAATCAATAAACTGCTCTGCTGTCCTGCCGCTCATTCCGCCGTGAGAAAGCTCCCACTTATTTGCCTCAAGGAGAAGTTCCTTCTCAGGCATATTTACGCCGCGCCTTTCAGCTATGGTCTTTACGATCGTTTCAAATTCCTTTTTCATAGGTCTGCCAAAATAGATCGTGACTCCAAATCTGGCTGAAAGAGACAGCTTCTCCTGAACCGTATCGCTTTCATGAATATCATCTGTATCCCTGCGATCAAGTCTGTCAGAGAAGCCTTCATGAACCAGATGTCTTCTGTTGGAAGTTGCATAGATAAGGATATTATCAGGTTTCTTTTCAAGTCCTCCCTCTATGACAGCCTTTAAGTATTTATACTCTGTTTCCGTATCCTCAAATGACAGATCATCCATATAAAGGATAAATTTATAATTACGGCTCTTTACCTGTCGGATAACATCATTAAGATCCTGAAACTGATGCTTGTAAACTTCTATCACTCTAAGACCATCATCAAAATACTGATTGAGGATCCCCTTTATGCACGAGGATTTTCCTGTTCCCGCATCACCAAAAAGAAGAACATTATTCGCCGGTCTGCCTGCAAGAAATGCCTCAGTGTTTTCGATGAGTTTCTGCTTCTGAGATTCCATTCCAACGATATCAGAAAGTTTAGCATGTTTAACTCTTGAGATTGGTTCTATTTCTACCCTGTCATCTGCCGTATGACGGATACGAAATGCCTTGTGCATGCCAAAAGACCCAACCCCAAAGTCACGATAGAAATCTGTCATCCCTGTCAGAAATTCATTTACGTCCTGAGCCTCTCCAAGTTTTTCAGATAACTCCACGATCCTGTCGCTGATACGGCGATTGAAAACTACTCCATCATCAAGAGCAGGCTCATACCCCTCAAGAAATGAAAAGCAGGTAGTTCCCATGATCTTTCCGAGCGGTCTGAACTTCCAGTTGAACATTTCACGAAAGATCTCCGCATCATGCTTTGCAGCCTCGTACAAAGTACCGCTTACTTTTCCTCGCTTCTCAGAAGCCAGTGTGAAACTATTCTCATGCTCAAGTATCAGAAGAGACAGAAAACATCTCCACAGATTTCCTGAAAAACCATACTCTGCTGCCAGTTCCAGAATCCTGTTCACTACGGATGACGCCAGCGACAGATCCTTCTCCGCGCCTTCATACAGACGCGACATATCCCGAAGGATATCCATATGCTTCATATTTCTATACAGTAACAGTTCCTCGTATTTCATTTTTTTGTCCTTATTTAATGATGTTACTTTTTGTCGCAACTCATGACCCTGTCATTAGTAATTTCCGAGTATCTTCATATTTCGAGTTTCTTCTCTTAATCCCCTAAGAGCGTTCTTCACGGAAGGATCCATTAGATTACCCTCAAAATCAAGGAAAAATCTGTATTCCCACGGGCGATCCGGTATAGGACGGCTTTCTATTTTGGTCATATTAAGATCGTTATAGATGATATGAGACAAACATGAATATAAAGAACCGCTCATATGCGGAAGCTCAAAGCATACGCTTATCTTCGTTGCGTCTCTCCTGAATACTTTCTGATTTTTTACAATAATAAATCTTGTGGAATTTCCATCACTGAAATTGATGTTTCTGGCAAGAATCTCAAGCCCGTAGACCTTTGCTGCACGCTCACCGGCTATCGCTGCCTGTCCGGGATCACCTTCATCACGGATCTTTTTTGCAGCCATAGCAGTATTGTCATAACTAAAAATCTTCCAGTCGGCATGATCCTCGAGAAACTTTGCTGACTGCATAAGTGCCATTGGATGTGAATAAACATTTTTTATGCCTTCAAGAGTTGCTCCGGGGAGTCCCATAAGGCAGTTATCTATTTTTATCGTCTGCTCTGCAACGATATAGTTTTCATACTCTGTGAGCAGGTCATAGTTTTCTGACACGATACCTGCCGAACTATTTTCTATAGGAAGCACCGCATAGTCAGCTGCCCCCTCCGCTATCGCACACATAGCTTCTCTAAAGGACTTGACCGAGTGTGCGTTTACACCTTCGCCAAAATACTTCACCATGGCAGCCTCGGAATATGCCCCATTTACACCCTGATATACAACTCTTACATTATCTGTATATAACTCATCAACCGGAATAAAAGGAGTATTTCCATATATGCCGCGTTCCTGCATAAGTGCGTACTGCTTTTTACGGCTCATCGCCATTATCTGCTCAAAAAGCTCTGTTACGCCAAGTGCATTAAACTTGCTGTGGGTAAGACTTCTGATCTTTGACAGCTTCTGTTCTTCTCTTGCGCGGTCGAGAACATTTTTTCCGTTTCGGATCTTGAAATCAGCTACTTTTTCACTGACTTCCATGCGTTCCTCATAAAGCTTTACGATCTCCGCATCGATCCGGTCTATTTCCTGCCTGTACTCATCTAATTCCATTCCGGTTCCTCCAATTTTGTTTGTTTAATAATACCGCGTAACAAGCCAGAACACAACGTTTTGAACATATATGTTGCGCATCAAGGGTTAGTTTTTTTGTATTTCATCCGATAAATCTTTTGATAGGGATTTATAGTTACTGTTCACTCGCTATCAGCTCGTTCCAGTAACTGATTTTGCCAATTAAATCGCCTACGGCGATGGGCAAAATCATAATGGCTCGCCTTATTCTATGGTCGCAACCTCCGCAGCGTAGTGCTCCGGTTGCGTCTGAACAGTAACGATTTATGACTTTTTTGGGAATATCAGGGGGCAATATGAAAAAAGGGAATATTCTGTTTCTGGTTGTTCTATCAGTATTGATCGTTGCACTCGGTGTTTTTCGCTTTATGAGTAATCATGTCGACGAAAATCCCGTCGGGACTGTCGGAAATACTCCGGGAAATCTCTATAACAAAGGCATGGTATGCGAATATGACGGTTATGTCTATTTCCATAATTATACTGATCAGGGCACTCTCTACCGCATGAAGCCCAATGAGACCGAACCAAAGCAGATCATTAAAGAGAGTGTTGCATATATTAATATTGCCGGAAAATATGTCTACTATTATCAGAATCATGATAATAACTCAGGTGCCGACCTTGCATTCCTTAGCCGTAACCTCGGTATTTACCGATCTACCCTTAAGGGAAAAAACACAGTCTGTCTGCAGAAAGCTCCGGTTACTACCATTGCTCTGATAAACAGTGATGTTTATTATCAATACTTTGATGATGCCTATGGTCTAAACCTTTATAAAAAGCACATCGACAACACAAAAGAAGAGCAGATCACCGATGAGCCTGTTCCGCCTCTCTGTCCTGTGAACAACGTGATCTACTATGCAAAACAGGTCGGAGATCACAATCTGTGTTCCCTGAACCTCGATAATGGCTCTATAAGCACTGTCTTTAAGGGTAATATCTGGAATCCGATCGTTACCGGAGGATATGTTTATTACATGAATAACCTCGATAATTATTCTTTGTACCGCAGGAAGCTCGGAGATGTGAATGAAGAAAAACTTACCGATGACAGGATCGACTGCTACAACGTTGTAAACAACAGCTGGATATACTATCAGAATAATTCTACCACCGATCCTGCTATCAAGCGTATGCATGTCGATGGCAGCGAAAATGAAGTCGTTATGAGAGGTAACTATACAGAAATAAATGCTTCATCAATGTACGTTTATTTCCGCCCGTTTGATAATGAGACTATGGTATATCACCAGCTGATCAACGGACCGGTGAATCCGCAGACATTTATTGTGAAGTGAATCTTGTCATAGTGACGGAAGCGGAGAGCGTTGTTTCCAGCGCATCCCGATGAACCGCATTACGGTGAGCTAACTGCTTACTGCGACTAAGCACGCAGGACATTCGCTTTCGGGATCGCTCTTGCCCTGCGTGCTAAGTCTCCGTATGCAGTGGATCTCACCTATGCGGTTCTTTGACGGGATGCTTGTGGAAATCAACGCTCTCCGCTTCCTGATTTTCTGAAAAATATGGCTACCCTAACCTATTTGGTCATAAGACATCTCTTTATGGTCTATCCAAATATTTCATCAAGCTTTTCTTGTAGTTTTCCTTTTTTGCGTAAGGCAACGCGTCAACTTGCGTGAAATTTTTATTTTCTCGTATTCTGATTTACCCACTCTGTCTCGCAGTACTTGCATCTATATGTACCGCGCTCAGGATCTGTGAGATAAAATACATGATCAAGTTCCTGCTCGATCGATGTGATACATCTGGGGTTATGACACTTTATGACATTTGTGATAGTCTTTGGAAGCTCCAGATGCGGGCGCTCAATGATCTCGCCATCTTTAATGATATCAACTGTTGCTCTGTGATCGAGGAATGCGATGGTATCGAGATCATACTCACGAAGAGGCATCTCGACCTTTATCATGTCCTTCTTTCCCATCTTCATACTGAAAGCATTTGTAATGATAGCAACACTGCAATCAAGTTTATCGAGTCCCAGATCGTTATAGATCTTCATGGCGCGACCCGGATGAATATGATCGATAACGAAACCTTCTTCGATCTTTCCGACGTTTAATTTATATTGCTTACGCTTTTCTGTTTCTGACATGTCGTCCTCCAATCATATAACAAATCATTCCGGCTTGATATTCAGCAGTGTCAGGATCAGTGCCATACGGACATACATACCGTACTTAACCTGCTTAAAGTAAACAGCTCTCGGATCATCATCTATTTCTGTCGATATCTCATTTACACGCGGCAGAGGATGGAGAACCAGCATATCAGGACTTGCCAGATTCATCTTCTTTTTATCCAGGATATAGAAATCCTTCAATCTTACATAATCTTCTTCATTGAAGAAACGCTCTTTCTGTACACGTGTCATGTAAAGGATATCGAGCGACGGCAGTACATCTTCCAGTTTTGTAACTTCACGAAAAGCGATATTATTCTGGATCAGAAGATCATCACGTATATAGCTTGGAAGTTTGAGTTCCTTTGGAGAAATAAAAACGAATTTAACATTGGCATAACGAACCAATGCACGGATCAATGAATGAACGGTACGTCCGAATTTAAGATCGCCGCACATACCAATAGTAAGATTATCAAGATGTCCTTTTAAAGAACGGATAGTAAGTAGATCTGTAAATGTCTGTGTAGGATGCTGATGACCACCGTCACCTGCATTAATAACGGGAATAGTAGATTTGGAGGCTGCTACCAGAGGAGCACCTTCCTTTGGATGACGCATCGCTGCGATATCTGCAAAGCAGGAAGCAACACGAATAGTATCTGCAACAGTTTCGCCCTTAGTGGCTGATGAAGAATCTGCGGAATGAAAGCCGAGGCATTTGCCGCCAAGTCTGAGCATAGCAGCTTCAAATGAAAGTCGTGTTCGTGTGCTCGGTTCATAAAACAGTGTCGCCAGGATTCTTCCGTCACAGGTGTGAGCGTATTTTGCCGGATCCCTGATAATGTCATCTGCTAGGTCCATAAGCTGGTCTAACTCTTCTACAGAGAAGTCCAGTGGACTCAGGATACTTCTGACCATGTTTCCTCCTATATGTGAAAAAAGGTTTTTATTGCCGCCGATTATTATAGTGCCACCGCTAACAAAAAACAAGTTATGATGTAAGGGTTATTTTTCTTTTTTGGCAGTAAGATACCATTCATAAGAAATAACATCATCTCCTGCTCCGTTTACTCTGTTTTCTGCTTCTTCGAGAGTTAACGGTGAACCCATTACTACATCATCCCCCGGATTCCAATCAGCAGGCGTGGATATATTTTCCTCATCATGTTTTTGCAGAGACAAAACAACACGTTTTAATTCATCTATGTTTCTGCCTGTGGACATAGGATAATAAAGTATCGCTCTTACCACAGATTCAGGATCGATTATGAATACCGCTCTCACTGTCTGTGTCCTTGCGACAGTCTGGAGCATGCCGTACATATTTGCAACTTCCATGCTTATATCAGCAACGATCGGGAATGGTACAACGACTTTTCCTTCACCCTTCCAGTCTATATCCTCGATATTTTTTACCCAGGCAAGATGTGAATGAAGCGAGTCAATTGACAGCCCCAAAAGCTCTGTATTGATCGCCTTAAACTCTTCATATCTCTTCGCCAGAGCGATAAATTCCGTAGTACATACCGGTGTAAAATCCGCAGGATGTGAGAAAAAGATCACCCACTTTCCCTTGTAGTCATCAGGGAAGTTGATTTTTCCCTTCGTTGTGATGCTTCTAAACGCCGGTGCTTTGTCACCGATCATCGGCATGCGTTTAACTTCTTTCTCTTCCATATCTATCCCCTTCCTTACATTTCCGATCACTTTTCCTTCAAACTCGAAAGATACTTTGCCTTGCCCGCTTCAAACTGTTCGGGATAGCAGCTTCGAATTTCTTCTTCCGAAAGCTTATTAAGAGAAAACATTTTTACGACCGCGTCTATTCTCTCATTCACTGCAATCTTTTTCGCCTCATAATCAAGTACTTGTCCTCCCATAACCTCTTCAACTCCCTTCCTTACATTTCCATATCGTTCTGTCAACGCATTTGCAACCTTGTCACACATCGCCTTTATTGTACATTTTTCAATCTCACTAAGTTGTCCTAACTCAACAAGATCATCTAATTTGTGCCAAAGATTCCTATAAACATTCTGCATTTCTTTAATTTTTTCCTGCGATATCTCCATATCATCCATGTCAAAATTAAAGAAATAAAATGGTATTAAGAACCAGAGATTTCTTTTAAAAATCTCATCCAGTGTATACGACTGTATTTTTATTGCCGGAACAGTGTAAGACAGTTCATGACCATTGGGTGCAACTATCGTAATCTCATGCTCATCAAACGTGTTTTTCGTAGATTTCAAATATAGGATACCTGATTTCGGCAGATTAAAATACGTCCTATTCCCATTATTATCGGCTGTTAACTTTGCTATTTGCGTCGCGTATTCAAAAATTCGTACAATAATCGTTCCATCACTGCTACTCTGACATTCTATATGGTATCGATCACAATTATTTCCTATGCTGAAATTTGAATCCGTTACTCTTTTTCTATCATCACCGTTACTGATAAATACTTCGTTCTGATATAGTTCTACTCTCGCATTTTCGTCGTGATTTTCATTAAAAATCTCATTTACGAGAGGAATCACAAGACGACTGCAATCCGTGAGGAGAGTCCTAAATGAATCATCATACGGCGTACTGCTATTACTCATATTTTCTTATAGCTTCCTCCTAAGTATAGCATATTTAATTTTTCGTTCATATTATGGAATAATGCCTGAAACGGCTAGATTTGAACTTGGTGATGATAACACATACCGAATTCATATGTCAATCTACGAATCATCATACCAATTAGTTTCTCTCCCAAACAAATCATTATACTGACATCATCGTTCTCACTACTTAATCACTAAGAACTGCCGATATGTACATTATAGAATGATAATCTTTCTTCAGCGTTCAATAAAACGGAGGACTTATGAAACTCATAAATTATGCATGTCCAAGCTGTGGAGCACAATTACAAATTGACTCAGAAAAAAATAGCGCACTATGTCCATATTGCGGACAGATTTTTGGTCTTAAAAAGGAGATTCTCGAATCCAATACCGAAAACATAGGTTATGAATTTGAAAAAGGACGTATTAGAGCGCAAAACGAAAATAACAACACAGGCTTGTTTTGCCCATTTTGCGGCTACCATAATACTATCTCCGGTAATTTTTGTTCAAAATGCGGCAACAAACTAAATATTAATGCTTATTCTGCCACTAATAAAGTCGATTCTCCAAACGTACAAACCATTAACAATAACGTTAGTCAAAAAAGATATTCTCAAATAAAAAAGTCAACTTCCAATTCTAAATCCATCGTCGAGGGAATATTTACTGCAATTGCTTTAGTTGCATTGATTGCATGTGTTCCTTACTTTGTCAGTTTGCTCTCTTATCACAAAGATGACTCAAACAGAGTATATTCTACACAAAATGAACAAAAGGATATTATCGAAAAAACGTCAAATAACACTTCTACTACCGGAACCACAGAAAATAATAATGATACATCCCAAAGTACAGAAACAAATTTAGAACGCGAATACAATGAAGCTATTGAAAAATTTGATACTTCCCCAGCTGAAAACGTTATACCAACAATACCCGAAAGTGAAATCTATAACGAGAATGGAATATCTATAGTAACAAAGACACTCAGAATAAATAAAACTAGCGACGATTACTACGTTGATTTTATTATCGAAAATTCGTCTGATAAAGACTATCGCATCGCCATACATACATGGGCTGTGAACGGATTAATGTGCGGTGATTCAGAATTTGGTTTTGGCGCAGAAAATGTTCCATCAGGCAAAAAAACGACACTATCTGCTGAAATAACCGCAGAATGGATGAACAAAAACAACATATCCGATATAAAATCTATCCAAGCTTTATTTTGGGCATATTATGATAGTTTTAAGGAGTGGAATACACCACCAATCGATATTATGACCAATCATTATTCTCCAGATGAATTATACGATCCTAATGGATCAATTGTCTTAGATGATGAAGTTGCTACCGTATGGTATCTTGGAAATGAAGGTAATAAATTAAATTTCTGCGTACTCAATAAAACAGACTATAACGCTGATTTTTCTATAGATAATTGCTCTGTTAACGAGTGGTCATACGATGTAACTTCATATACTTATGACCTCTTCACCGTTCCTATCAACTCTGGCGCTTACAGCAATTTTACACTTGAACCAGACAAAGATTTTTTAGAAAAAAACTCTATCAACACCGTTGATTCTGTAGAATTTAACATTGAATTCGAAGATAATAACTGGGATATGACCGGAAGTAAATGGAGACATACCACTACTAAGATTATTCAAGAAAAATGACTTTTTGCTGATTTTTTGACTCGGCTTTACATTCGCAGAAACACCCCTGTAAGCTATGTTTTCTTACAGGGGTGTTCATGATTTTAATTTAGTTTTGTGGTTATTCATCCAGCGCAGAGTCCAACTTTATATCGAAACACATACTGGATGCAGAATGATTTTATATATGATCACTCAATAACGTGAACCCATCCCTCAGGACCCTCGATGCGTCCCATCTGGATACCTGTAAGTGTGTCATAGAGCTTCTTGGTTACAGGACCCATCTCTTCCATTCCGCTTTCAAAGCAGATTTCCTTGCCGTGGTCATTGATCTTTCCAACAGGGCTGATAACCGCTGCAGTACCGCAAAGACCACACTCAACGAATGCGCCATCCTCTACTTCTGAGAGAAGAACTTCTCTCTCTGTAACCTTTGCTCCGAGATACTTCTCTGCTACTACATGCAGGCTTCTCCTTGTGATCGACGGAAGGATAGAATCAGACTTCGGAATAGTCAGGTTTCCTTCACGGTCAACGAAGATCAGATTTGCTCCGCCTGTCTCCTCGATCTTTGTACGTGTCGCAGGATCAAGATAGATATTCTCTGCAAAGCCTTCCTCATGAGCTGTTACGATAGCGTGGAGACTCATTGCATAGTTAAGTCCTGCCTTTACATGACCTGTTCCATGCGGTGCTGCACGGTCAAAATCAGATACCTTGATAACGATAGGCTTTGCGCCGCCCTTGAAATACGGTCCAACCGGAGTAACAAAGATACGGAACTGATACTCGTCAGCAGGCTTTACACCGATAACCGGATTTGAGCCAAACATGTACGGACGGATGTAAAGTGTCGCACCTGTGCCGTAAGGCGGTACCCAGTCGATATTTGCCTTTACTACTTCCTCAACAGCCTTTACAAAACGATCCTCAGGGAATACAGGCATCTCAAGTCTCTCTGCAGAAGTTACCATACGCTCCGCATTCAGGTCAGGACGGAAACAAACAACCTTTCCATCCTCTGTTCTATAAGCCTTCAGACCCTCAAAGCAGGTCTGCGCGTACTGAAGTACACCGGCACACTCACTCAGGACGACCTTGTCGTCAGCGGTAATGACACCGTCATCCCACTTTCCGTCTTTATAGTTAGAGACATAACGATAATCGGTTTTCATGTAACCGAAGCCTATGTTCGCCCAGTCGATATTCTTAGTTGCCATAGTGAATACTTCCTTTCATTCTTATTAATTCACTGTATACAGGTATTTTTGTACACTTAATCTGTGATTCTTTATTATTTTAATGCGTTAAAATTTAAAAAACAAGACAGATGCTTAACATATTTCAAACTTTCTGCTCTTTTTTAATCAGATAATGTGATTAAAATAGATCAATTTAAAACGCCATACTTTACTGTCTTTTAACATTCTTAATGCTTTGACAGTTTACTTAAAAAATTGTAAAATTAACAAGTTTTGCGGCAGGATGATAGTTCGTTTTTTATGTCACTGACCGCATCTATGGAGTATTGAATCAACAAACAAGGGGTCCTTTATACTAAAAAGTGTTTCCGTGGTAAGGGACGCGGAAACGTCGGCATTCCGACAGAAAGGACAACATGAGCATCACAGAAATCGCACAGGACAGAAAGAACAGATTCACTCAGAGCCTCGTACAGAAGTACAATTTCCGAGAGGTTGAAGAAATGTTTATCGCACTTGCTGAGACAAATATGTTCTTTCAGGAATCAAAGATCCTTTCCGGCGAGATTTACACTGTAGACGATCCACGCACGATCGTTCAGCTGCTCCGTGAGCTGAAAGCCAACCGTGATTTTAAGGCTTCTCACAAAAAGCAGATGGCTACAATCGAGCGCACCATCAAAGAGTACGCGCTCTACCTCCGTGACGAACCGGAAATCGCATAATAAAATAGAATCGTTATACGTAAACGCAGCCACACCGGAGTTATTTCGGAGTGGCTGCGTTTAAATTATAGGAAATTCCTATTAGTTAAAAAATGCACGGCGTGCATTGGATGCGACGCGCGCGGATAGGAAGAGCCTACGGTTCCCGCGTTTACGCGGAGAATCCGACTCTGTCTGATTCTTTTTTACTACATACACATTTTGACAAATTATGACGTATAATAATCCAAGAATATCAAGATGTCCGGGTCAAAAGGTCAAAATCCGATTGTGCCTGCACAAAGAGATTGAGACCTTGGGATCCGCTAAACACGAGCAAGTAGCGTTATTACGCGGAATGCGGGTGTTTTAGGACTGCGGGAATTGCATTACAATGAAGCAATCCGTGTTACTGTTCAGACGCAACCGGAGCACTACGCTGCGGAGGTTGCGACCAAGAAAGATGAAAAGCCATTGGATTTTGCCCATCGCCGGAGGCGATTTAATTGGCAAAATCCGTTACGTGAGCGAGCTGGAAGCGAGTGAACCAATGTCATTTAGTTAAGGAGTCTATAAGCCAGAAATAATTGCTATATTAGGATACTTTAGATATTTCTGTGTTGTAATAAATTGATATAGCATATAATCAGACACGCCAAATAGACAGATTTTCATCTGTCTCATAAAGGTGTATACTACTATTGTTGTTTTTTAGGTCCTGTAAGCGAAGCTTACAGGTATTTGGAATCTATGCTGGCGGGCATAGTTCCGATTAGGCCTGATAGGTAGTATATTCTGCCTTATCAGGCCTTCTATATTTGGAGGGCTTTCTCCTTTCTTCAAACGGATGAAATAGTGGCAGGCATTGAAAGCCACAGTAAAATTGAC
>AUJT01000023.1 GCA_000424365.1 Lachnospiraceae bacterium NK4A144
GATCAGACAGTACTTGCTGTTGACTTAGGTATCAATAATGCCTGCACATGTTCAGTAATGCGATCAGATGGCACGATCCTCGGAAGGCGTTTCCTGCGACTGCCGAGAGAATACGACTCTCTGAAGCGTAAGACTGACCGCATTAAGGCAGCCCAGCGACATGGTTCACGCAAATTATCACGTCTATGGAGACTTGCTGACGGTGTAAACGATGATATCGCAGTAAAAACAGCACATTTCATTGTTGATATGGCACAGGAATATAACGTTAATACCATTGTTTTTGAGCATCTTGAGCTTGATGGGAGAAAACGTGGTTCAAAAAAGATGAGATTACAAATGTGGAAAGCCCGTTATGTTCAATCAATGGTAGCAGACAAGGCTCACAGGCTCAGTATGCGTATATCCAGGGTAAATGCATGGGGCACGTCAAGGCTTGCCTTTGATGGTTCCGGCAGAGTGCTGCGAGGAAATGAATCGACAAAAACTAAGGGAAAATACAGTCTGTGCGAGTTCAGCACAGGAAAGATATATAACTGTGATCTAAATGCTTCATACAACATAGGGGCAAGATATTTTATACGTGAGATCATAAAGTCCCTTCCGGTGACGAAAGGGCAGCAGCTTTTGGCAAAAGTTCCAGAAGCTGTGTATAGGAGCACATGCACGTTGTCTACGTTAATTAGTCTGAATGCAGAGCTTTGCGCTGCGGCGTAAGTGTCTCGGTGTCAGACCGTATATGTAGTCAATGAGTCCGCACCCAAGAAAAACGGGTACGGAAGCACGCGACAGTCGTGTGAGGCTTCACATATTCGCTCAAGTATGCATGATTAATCTCTATAGTCTATAGCTGTATATTGTATACAATTAATTATGAATATTTTATTAAACAATCAATTTTCCTCTTCCATTATTGAAAAAAATAAAGCATAATTATACTGCACATAAATGGGCTACAGGTTTAGGGTTGCCGGGGAGCTCGTGCAAAAGTATAAATATGGTATCTGTTACGGTGTTGAACAGATGCAAGTATCATTAATTGGGGAGATGATAAACATGACTAAGAATCTGATCGATTTTCAGACTCACAAGTCATCAGAGGGATTCACAGATGTGATCAGCATGATCCAGAGTTTTGGTTTCAATGCTCATCACTACCACAAAAACGAAACAGGCCGCTACGGCGCCGATAAGAGTCCTAAAAAACTGATGACGTCGAAAAATCAAAAAAGAAGGCTCGCATAATTAAATGCAAGCCTATCAGGGACTGCCGCTTAACCGCGGCAGTTTTCTTTATTTTTTACTTCTTTACGTGAAATGCATCCATTCCGGGATATACTGCGCTGTCACCAAGCTGTTCTTCGATCCTAAGGAGCTGGTTGTACTTTGCTACACGCTCTGAACGGCTGGGTGCACCGGTCTTGATCTGGCATGTATTGAGCGCAACGGCAAGGTCTGCGATAGTAGTATCCGCTGTCTCACCTGAACGATGAGAAGAGATAGCTGTATAGCCTGCGTTATGAGCCATCTTGATAGCTTCAAAAGCCTCAAACTCACCTGTCGATGCACCACTCGGAGCGGTTCCTGTTGCTACAGTTCCGTCTGCAAGTGTTACTTCTGCTTCTACAGTAGGATTTCCTCTGGAATCCAATATTTCTCTGCCGATAACCTTTTCAATTTCAAGCTTTGCCATAATTGCTCCTTTCGCTCTATGTTAGTATTAGCTAACCCAATTAATTCTAGTATGCCGAATATTTACTGTCAACATCACGGCTGCGATTTAGAGCTTAATGAAAAAAGCTGTCAAAAAGTCCACGATCACCTTTTTACGATGACCGTGGACTTTAGTATTGTTTACATTATAATAATACGAATTGCTTCACTTCTGATGAAGCTCACGCAATTACTGGAAGTTTGTTACCAGTGCGGCGATCCTGAGTGCAAAGAGTGCAAATACAACCCACATGATAGGGCTTACGTCCTTTGCCTTGCCTTCAAATACTTTGATCACAACCCAGAAAAGGATAGCAAACATGATACCTGTTGCGATGGAGTAGCAAAGTGGCATCATGAGCATTGCGAGATATGCGCCTACTGTATCAGCGATATCACCCTCAAAGTCGATCTGCTTTGCGCTGGATACCATCAGCATACCGACGTACATAAGAGCCGGAGCTGTAGCAAATCCGGGGATAGCAAGGAAGATCGGTGAAAGCACGATAGATACCAGGAACATGATACCTGTGACACAGGCTGTGAGACCTGTTCTTCCTCCTGCTGCTACACCTGCAGAAGACTCTACAAAGGATGTAATGGTAGATGTACCAAGGCATGCACCTGCGACTGTTCCTATAGCATCTGAAAGGAGAACCTTTCCTACTCTCGGAAGCTTGCCCTCTTTATCAAGGAGACCTGCCTTATCAGCAACAGCTACTACTGTTCCTACTGTGTCGAAAAGGTCAACATAGAGGAATGAGAATACGATCGCGATAAACTGTACAAAATGTCCCGGTGCAAGAGCCCATGCAAAGTTGAACTTAAATGCAGTATTTGCAAGACCTGAAACCTGAATACCTGCTGAAAAATCAGGCATAAGGCTGTAAACACCTGCATCCGGATTTACTACATACCAGCCGATCTTCTCAGCAATGATACCAAGTACCCATGTAGCGATGATGCCGATAAGAACCGCACCCTTTACATTCTTCTTTGCAAGAACAACGATAAGTGCAAATCCAAGGAGTGCCAGTGCAACTTCCGGCTTTGCGAAGCTGCCGAGACCGATAGTTGTGGAACCGTCATCACCATGAGTGAATGTCACGATACCTGCACCCTGAAGTGCGATATATGCAACGAAAAGACCGATACCTGCGGAAATTCCGTTCTTAAGATTCTGCGGGATACCATTTACCATAGCCTCACGAACTTTGAAAACTGAAAGGATCAGGAAAATGATACCTTCGCAAAGAACTGCTGTAAGAGCAATAGTGAACGGATCAGCTTCACCTGCAAGCTCACCCAGGCAAACCGTGTACGCAAAATAAGCGTTAAGTCCCAGACCTGCCGAAAGAGCGATCGGGTAATTAGCAAGGAAAGCCATTACAAATGTAGCGAGCGCAGAAGCAAGTGCTGTTGCCATGAATACGCCGCCGCGGTCCATAACAGAACCAAGAATGTTGGGGTTTACGGCCAGAATATAGGCCATTGTCAGAAAGGTTGTGAGACCGGCGATAACTTCGCGTCTTACATCAGTGCCGTTCTCCTGAAGTTTAAAACATTTCTCCAGCATTAAAAATTCTCCTATCCGGAACGTCTCACGGTACAGGCAAAGCTCTCCGGTCTTACACCTGCGTCTCAGGCGGTCTGTGACCGCCTGTTATCTGCGGCGCTCCTGCACAGATAACATACCCACTTGCATCATTTATGACACAATACATCAACATTATGTAGATACGTCATCAGTGTGTCAAGGAAAAAACTTAATGAATTTTTAAGAATTATGATTCTTTTTCCCGAAGTCCCATGAGAAGGGCTTCTGTACGGATCCTGTCAGCTATGCCCATAGAAAATGCTGCTGCGCTTCCGGCTGCGATGCCCATGAGAAAAGCATTATGATAGTCTGTCTCACTTCCTGATAATCCGGTAAGGAATCCTGCTACCATTGAATCTCCGGAACCAACGGTATTTACTACATTTCCCTCGGGCGCAGGCATGGAATATTCTTCACCATTATCAGTAGCTAATACTGCTCCGTCTCCGCCAAGTGATACGAGCACATTTCTAGCTCCTAATTCCTGCAGCTTTTTAGCATATATCAGTGCATCGTCTCTGTCCTTTATCCTTGTATGGAACAGTTCCTGCAATTCATCTCTGTTTGGCTTTACGAGAAACGGCTTATACGGTATCAATTCTCTAAGGTATGATCCGCCTGTATCAAGTACGATACGGCATCCATTCTCCTGTGCCACTGCATCGAGGATCCTTCTGTAGCTGTCTCTCGGCATAGATGCCGGTACACTTCCGGAAAGCACCAGCGTATCCGTAGGCTCCAGATCACGGATCTTATCAATGAGTCGGTCCAGATCTCTCGGTGTCATTGACGGTCCCTGACCATTGATCTCTGTTTCACCGTTATCTGCCAAAACCTTTACATTTATACGTGAGCATCCGCCCTTTAACTCTATAAAGTCGGTTGCAACGCCTTCATTTTTGAGTCTTCGCCCGATTTCTTCTCCTGTAAAACCTGCCAAAAAACCAAGCGCAGTACTCTTAACCCCGAATCGTTTCAGGACTACGGAAACATTAATGCCCTTTCCGCCAGGCATGATCACTTCATTATCTGTCCTGTTAAGTGCCCTGCTCTTAAAATCCGCTACCGACACTACATAGTCCAGCGATGGATTGAGCGTTACAGTGTAGATCATTTAGATAATTCTCCTCTCAAATACATTGATGTAAGGGTCAAAAGTAAATTTTGCCCCTTACTGATGTCACGGATTGCTTCATTGCTACGCAATTCCCGCAATCCTAAAACACTCGCATTCCGCGTAATAACGCTACTTGCTCGTGTTTTGCGGGTCCCAAGGTCTCAATCCTCTTTGTGCAAGCACAATCGGATTTTGACCTTTTGACCCTGACGTCATCATAAGATGATCGTAAACATTATAATACCATCTTTCCATCCAACGGAAATTTTTCCTTTGAGTGTGGAAACGATTTCCTGAGCCATTGAAAGACCTATTCCAAAACCTTTCTTTGCACTGTTATGCGACTGATCAGCTCTGTAAAAACGGTCAAAGAAACGTGAATAATCAACATCTGCTCCGGCAGAATAATTGTTGAGAAATCTGAGTTTGATCCTCTTTCCTCTATGTGAAAGCACTGCTCTCACTTCACCACCCTCATCGCAATATTTCACTGCATTATCCATCATTATGGATATGAGTTCCTGCACGAGGTTTTTGTCACTCATGAGTTCGAGTCCCGGTTCGGATGTCAGCTCCAGTTTCTTTCCATCATTTTCAAGGATCGGTCTGAAAGATTCCGTGGTTTCTATGAACATATCCGATATATTCAGCTTTTCTATGATGATATTTGTATCATCTTCTTCCATTCGGGCAAGCCTGATAAGATTATTTACAAGCATGGAAAGACGCTTTACCTGATTTAACGTGCTGGTCGTCCACTCGTTGTCTCCGTTCATCATCTGGATAACTTCTGTATTTGCAGAGATGATAGCTAACGGTGTCTTTAATTCATGTCCCGCATTTGTGACAAATTGCTTCTGTTTCTCAAAACTCTGTATCACAGGAGCAATAGCCCTCTTTGACAGCACTGCCACAAGGATAAAAACGATAAAATATGCTGCAAGACCTATTCCCGCCGACAGTTTCATAGTGTTTTGGAGTCTCTCATCCTCATTTGTGTAATCCAGAAAAACGATCAGGTTATTTCCATTCTCCTGTTTTGTCACCTGATACACATAACTCATACTCCAAAACTTCCGCTTATCCTTATTTAGACGTTTTCTCTCAAATATCTGATAAGCGATGGTATCATTATCGTCTGCTCTGATATATCCGATAGCATGATTTGACGATACCGCTGCTCTCGCATACTCCGCTGCTCCCTTATCATCCACCGAGGAGATATGGTTCATCTCCATCGCCAGTACTTCTCCATTCTCATCCAGTAAAACACTAAAGTATCTGGTCGAATAAGGAAATTCAGCCGTAAAATATGAATGAAATTTCGACTCTATATCATCAAAAGAAGGTAATTCACCGGAATTTGCGCTGATAAGATCCAATTTTGCGCGCACTTCCATTGTCATCTGGTAAACAGAGATCAGGTTTATAAGTCCAAGGACCACAAGCATAACTGCCAGTAATGATCCCATTGCGATGAAAATAAATTTCCGCTGCAGCCTCTGTATCATCCGCGCACCTCTTACTGTTTACTCTTGAACCAACACAAAAGAACCGTTTTTTTCTCCTGTTATAGACACGTCTGCACTTACAGATTCGAGCTTTTTCCGAAGGAAGGAAACATACATCCACACCACTTCCTCCGTAACATCTTTATCATCTTTCCAAATATGTTCAAAGATAGTCTGCGTAGACAATTCTTTCCCTGGATTACGCATAAAGTAGGTCATCAGCTCAGCTTCTTTGCTTGCAAGACGTATGGAATTTGTACACGACAGCTCCTGTTTTTCGATATCAAGCTTCACATTTCCAAATACCAGAGCTTCATGCGTTTTCTCAGTATCTCTGGTAAGAACACGGATACGCGCAAGCAGTTCCTTCATTGCGAAGGGCTTCGTAAGATAATCGTTTGCTCCGGCATCCAGACCTTCTACACGGTTTTCAACTTCTGCCTTTGCTGTGAGCATAAGTACAGGTGTATTGTCTCCTGCATCCCTCATATCCCTGAGGACCTGCATACCGTCTTTTTTTGGCATCATGATATCGAGAACCGCTACGTCAAAGGCATGTTTACTGAGTTCTGCAGACGCCTGCTCTCCGTCAAATACCTGTATGACATCATATCCCTGCAGTGTTATCACCGCTGCCAGTGCTCTTGCTAATTCCTTTTCATCTTCTGCCAGTAAAAGTTTCATGATCAGTTGTCCTCCCGGATCAGATCTCGTATCGTCTGCATCGATACATCCGTAGATGCCATTTCATCTGCGCATCTTTTTAATTCTGATACTATCAGTTCTGTATTGCTTATATTTTTCTTATATTTAAGCTGATGCTCCAGCGCTGCCCAGGAATCCATGGCTATCGTGCGGAGCTGTATCTCAGCATAAAATTTTCCCGGATTGTTTCCATCGATATCTGTATACGGCGCCTCCACAAGAAGGATCATGTGGTAGCTTCTGTAACCGTTGGGCTTAACATTTTTCACGTAATCCTTTTCAGTTACAACCTGCACACCCGGAAATGAACGGATAAGTTCTACGTTTCTATATATATCGTCACGAAAGGCGCATACTACACGTATCCCGATCGCATCATATAGTTCACGAAGCGCCGATCTTGGTGTTTCAGGAAGTCCCCGTCTGCGGCATTTCTCCCGCATGCTGTCCTCTTCCTTTATACGGGCGATGAGATGCTCAACGAGCTTTATTCCTGTATTCTTTTTTTCTTCTGCGGAATATTGCTTGATCCTTCCTTTCAGATCATCCAGCACATGCTGCAATGATTCTTTGCATCCTCCATAGATCCCGTTATCTGCCATATTTTCACATCTCCTGTTTAATCGACCGGCATTTTCAGAAGTTTTTCGCTTCTCTTTATCATTTCTTCTGTACCGGAGGAGTTCATTATTTTTATGGTTCCTTTTCTGCCGGTGTCTTTCTTTAAGAGTCCTTTTTCATCAAGGCGTCTCATAAGTTCTTTACTGGTTCCAACGCTTCCATCAATGATATTTACTGACGGATTATTGAGAAACGCTCTGAGATGAGGTCGTACAAAAGGATAGTGAGTACATCCCAGAACTATCGTTTCAAGATTATCTGACAGATAAGGCACCAGATGTTCTTCAAAGTATTTATCGAGGTCATCCCCGTTAAGGTCTCCCTCTTCTACAAATTCCATGAGACCTGCACAGGGAATGGATACTATTTCTTTGTCCCCACGATATTTATCGAGCAGTTTGTGGTATTTTTCCTGCGCGATCGTCATGGGAGTTGCCATTACAACGATCTGTCCGCCATGATTTTCCTCTACTGCCGGTTTTATCGCAGGTTCGATACCGACTATCGGAAGATCGGTATATTTTTCTCTGAGTAATCGTACTGCTGCACTTGTTGCCGTATTGCATGCAACCGCGAGACCTTTTATCCCCATGTCGAGAAGTTTTTCTACTACATTAAATGTCAGTCTTCGTATTTCTTCCTGTGGTTTTGTACCGTAAGGTGCATTTGCTGAATCACCGTAATAAATAAAGTCTTCCTCCGGCATGATCCGTACTGCCTGCTGCAATACGCTCAAGCCGCCGAGACCTGAGTCCATAAATCCTATAGGCAGGTCTTTTGTTATCTTGATATGTTCCATCATAAACTCCAAAAGTGTCGTAAGTATGAAGTCTGCTGTTTTACATTCACGTGCGCCTCGGATCAATATTTCTTGTCACGGCTCGTCAAGCACTAAGTTCACGCGCTGTCTTCACAAACGCGGCAATTTCCGCGAAACTCGCAGCTCCTGCTGCTCAAACAGTTCGCAAAAATTGCCTGTTCAGCCAACGTGTTCACTAAGTGCTTACGGCTAATTGTTCCAAGAATTATTGATCCGATTCACACTTACACTTCAAATCACCGCAAGTGCTCTAACTTTCTGCAGACACTTAATCATACGTCTTGAGCACTTCACATTTCAAGTATACTTTTCAATGCACGACCAGCGCGTAGCTCATATAATTATTTCTTGGAGCAATCAGCCGGCAGCACTTAACGAACACGTTGACCGAATAGGAAAATTTTTTAGAAGAAATAATTATATGAGCTGCACGCGTCACTCTCGCATTTAAAATTTCAAAAGGACGCGGTCTCCCACGTCCTTCTGAATGTAAAACATTTGGCTATATGGTTAATTAAAAAAGGAAAAGCGTATCAAAGTTTACCACGGGCTATGATCTCACCGTCGGGCTCGTATTTCTGAACACCGAAGCTCTCAAAGATGCACTTACGTGCTTCCTGAAGAGACTTGAAATCTCCTGCCTGGATCATCTGAGCTGCGATATTTCCGATGCCTGTTGCCTCGCCCGGTCCTGCTACTACAGTCTTTCCGGTCTTTCTGGCAGTTAAGCTGTTGATGAACGGATTCATGGAACCGCCGCCTACGATATGAATATCTCTGAAACTTCTGCCGGACAAGTCTTCCAGTTCATCAATTGTTCTCGCATAAGCATCAACAAGACTCTGATATACGACACTTGCTACCTGCTCAAGCTTCTCCGGAACCTGCTGACCGGTTCTCCGGCAATAGTCACGGATCTCCTCTGTCATGTTTTCCGGAGCGAGGAAACAATCATCATCCACGTTTACTCTGGACGGGAAATCAAGATTTGCATATGCCATCTTAGAAAGCTCATCCCATGAGTAAGCATCATTTGTCTCGTGACGGACAGACTGGATCATCCAAAGTCCCATGATATTCTTGAGGTATCTAAATCTGTAATCATAGCCGCCCTCATTTGTGAAGTTGGCTTTCTGGCTCTCTGGTGTGCAGATTGCTTCCATATTTTCTACACCCATAAGTGACCACGTACCGGAACTGATATAAAGATTATCGTCTTCTTTGAGAATCGGAACTGACATTACAGCTGATGCTGTATCGTGGCTCGCTGCCTTTACTACTACGCAGTCAAATCCTACTTCTTCCTGAATTTCTTTTGAAAGATGTCCTACGATAGTTCCAGGCATCTTGAGTTCCTGGAAAATACTCTTCTTGAATCCAAGCTTCTCAATAAGCTCATAATCCCACTGGTGAGTAGTCGGGCTCACAAGATTAGATGTGGATGCCTCAGTATACTCACTCATCGGAACACCTGTTAAGAGATACTGGAAATAATCCGGAAGCATCAGAAGTGTCTCTGCTTTTTCAAGAAGCTCAGGCTGAGTCTTTTTAATAGCCATGAGCTGATAGATGGTATTAAAGATAGCGTACTGAATGCCAGTCTTTGCATACAGCTCTTTCTCCGGAATGATCTTGTATACTTCTTCCGGCATTCCCTTGGTACGTGAATCACGATAGCTTACAGTATCTCCCAGAAGTTTTCCCTCTTTATCAAGGAGTACAAAATCAACCCCCCATGTATCAATAGCAAGGTAATCAGGAATATTGCCTGTTTCCTTGCATTTTTTCAATCCCTTTACTATCTCACCGAAAAGATAGTCCACATCCCAGCAGAGATGTCCGTTCTTTTTCTTCGGACCGTTGTCAAAACGATGGATCTCCTCCAGTGTGATCTTTCCATTATCAAGTTTACCGATTATGTGACGTCCGCTGGACGCACCGAAATCAATCGCTAAATACTTATTCATCTTTATACTCCTTTTATCCGCTCACCCCTCCGGATACATGCACCGGATTCCCAGATCATGGAATACATCAAGCCATTTATCCGAAGGCTTTTCATCTGTCACTACAATGTTTGCCTTGCTCACATCACAGATCTTTGAAAAAGCGATCTTGTCAAATTTTGTATGATCGGCAGCGACTATACACTGTCCTGCCGACTGGATCATCATCCGCTTTGTCTCTGAGAAAAGCTCATTACCATCGGTAATTCCCTTACTCATATCGATACCTTTACAACTGATGATCGCTTTATCTGCATTAAATATACCGAGTCCTTCTACGGCTCTCGGTCCGGTAAGTGCCAGAGAACCCTCCTGCATCGTGCCGCCGGATGAGATGATATTCCAGTCAGAAACATCCGAAAGTTCTATCATCACCTCGATAGAATTTGTGATTATCGTAAGATGCTTCTTTTCTTTTAGAGCTCTTGCTATGAAAACTCCTGTAGTGGACGGATCAAGGATAATATGATCATCATCCTCTATAAGCTTTGATATCAGAGCTGCAATTTTTTGTTTCCCAGGAATATTCTTTTTCTTCCGGACATTGAACGGCATATCTATGCTGGCATTTTCATTAAGAACCGCACCGCCGTATCCTTTTATCGCGAGACCATCTTTATCCAGTTTGTCGAGATCCCGACGTATGGTCTCCTCTGACACATTAAAGTTTTTTGATAATTCGGATACAACTACTTTCTTATTCGCCTGCAGTTCTTCCAGGATCAAATTCCTTCTTTCAGCTGCTAACATAAATTTCTGTTCCTCCTCGTACTTCATCCGGCACAGAGGGTGTGTCCCTATCAGAGAACCGACCGGCAGATCTGCTCATCAGGATGCGCGATAACAGACGAAGAAAGGTACATTCCTTTTTCCGATATCGAATCCCGTGCCTTATCGATCGCTGCCTGTACTGCCGCAACTTCTCCTGTAAGGAACATATAGGATTTTCCGCACATTCCCTTTGCTATACGGATTTCTATGAGGTTTACTATCGCGGTCTTTGCAGCTATATCAGCTGCGACCAGGATAGATGCCACGTCATAGGTTTCCAATATGCCAAGGGCATTTACATCCTTTACCTCAGTTGTGCCATAGATCGCAGGGAAAATACTTTCATGCGGATTTCCAAGAACCATGCTGTCTATCAGTTCATCGGGAAAATCCTTTTCCGCTGCATCTACTGCTGCCATTACCGCACTCAGATCACCTGCGATAATGGCTATATATTTGCCGGGACATACCGTTTCCGCCTCCAGTAATTCTACATTAGAGGTCTTTACCATACGGTCCGCAGCCGTGACACCCTGTGATACTGTTCTGAATTCTATCATTCCTACGGCTCTGCTCATCAGTCTGCGCCTCCGTTAATCATAACATATTGATTCGTAACTTCCATAACTCTTCCGGAAACAGACGCATGAATTCTTACGCTTAATGCCTTTTCCGGCGGAAGTGCGACTGTATCTCCTGCATTTACGTGCTCTCCGACTGAAACAGAAGCCACTGCCGGTGCACCGATGTGCTGAGACAGAAGAACTTTTACTTTTCTTACACGCTTTACTTCATCATCAAGCGGCGCTTCTTTTTCATACTTTGTGACACCAAGTCTGGCTGCCAGCCGTTCCTCCGGCGCTTTTCTGCCATTCCTCATAGGGCTTACCGGTCGGATCTCCACATCCGACGGTGCTTTTATGCCATTCTTACGAAGACCGTTTTTGTACTCAGTAATGAGTGTTCTCGGCTGTAATCCCTGAGGACATGAATACTGCTCGCAAAGTCCGCAGCCACTGCAAAAAAATGTATTTAAGAAAGGGTGCAGATCAGTAAAATCACGATTTGCTGCCGCACGCATAAAGAGATGCGGCTCTATTGGATGCCCAAGCGCATGTCTCGGACAGAGATCCGTACACATCTGACACTGGCAGCATATCGATGCCGCCCTTTTAAGTCCGACTGACGGTTCAGTTTTCTTCTTTAATACAAGCTTATGATCTTCCGGTAAAACTATGATAGCATTTGTGGTCTTTGTTACAGGCGCATCTCCGTCATGTATCCGTCCCATCATAGGGCCGCCCACAAAATAAACCGGATCTTTTACCGTAAGGCTTCCTGCCATTGATACCGTTTCACGGATGCTGGTCCCCAGCGGTACACGCACCGTTACGGGATCACTCACTTCTCCAACGATAGTTATAAGCTTGTCTGTGACCGGATGATCTTCATAAACCGCACGGTAAATATTGTACATCGTCTCTACATTAAATACCGCAACACCCTGTTCTATGGGAAGTCCGCCCGGACGGACCACTTTTCCGGTAGCCTCATATATGAGAACCACTTCATCTCCCATAGGATAGCTTGATGAAAGTTTATGAATAGAAAGAGACGGATATTTGTCGATATACTCTTCAAGCGCTTTTATCGTAGCTTCATACTCGGCTTTTATGCCTATGATGCCTCTTTCCGCCTTTACAGTTTCACGAACAAGTTCAAATGCTTTGAGGATTTCCTCTGCATGCACTTTCAGACATTGTCTGTGAAGCATTAAAAGCGGCTCACACTCTGCACAGTTAAGCAGTATCGTATCCGCTCTCTCATCCAGTTTTGCATAGGTCGGGAATCCGGCGCCACCGGCACCGACGATCCCCGCACCCTGTAAGATATCTTTTAATTCACCGATAGTCATTACTCCAGCCCGGTCCCTTCATCGATGATTCCTACGATTGCCGCATCTACCGGTGCGGAATCGTTGTCCGTACCGATACGTGCAGCTGATCCTGTCGCTACAAGGACATATTCACCGATACCTGCTCCGATATTGTCGATAGCAACGATATGGGCTGTGCTTCCCTGCATACTCTTAACAAGTTCCACGATCATAAACTTGTTTCCGATAAGTTTTTCACATTTTCTGGTGGAAACCACGTTTCCAAGAACTTTTCCTACTAACATGGCTGCCTCCCATGCGATCAAAGTGTGTTTTATCTGATGATCCTGACGGTATCATCCTGTTTGATACCGGAAGCATTTGCTTCATCGGTATCGATGTGCATCTCCAAGGTAAACTTAGGATCAACACGTATCAGAACATTATCAAAAGTTGTTCCTCGTTCGTTTTCGCATCTTACAGATACGAAATCCTTATCATGAACTCCTGCTGCTTCTGCATCTCTCGGAGACATGTGGATATGTCTCGCTGCTACGATACAGCCTTCCTGCAGGTATATCGCGCCTTTCGGTCCTACCACCGCAATCGGTGCGCTTCCCTTTATATCTCCGGAATTTCTTACCGGAGCATTGATCCCGAGCTTCAGTGCATCGGTTGCGGAGATCTCTACCTGAGACTCTTTTCTGACCGGGCCTAAGATCCTGACATTTTCAATCGCCCTGAGTTTCAGACCTACGATCGTCACACGCTCATTTGACGCAAACTGTCCTCCCATCAGATCTTTCTTTTTTGTGAGCTGATAGCCTTTTCCAAAAAGAGCTTCCACATGCTCCTGTGTGAGATGGATGTGACGCGCAGATACACCGACCGGAACGAGATAGCCTTTTTCATGGCTCACCGATTCTTTTTGATCCAACGAATCAAGAACCATCCTGGTGATAAGAGCTATGTCTTTCTCTTCCATCATTTCCCCAATACCTTCTTACTTTTTAGAGTTTATTTGATCTTCGGCAGGATTGCTTCTACATCGTTATGAGGACGAGGGATTACGTGAGTTGCTACGAGCTCGCCGAGACGGCTTGCATTTGCTGCACCTGCTTCTACAGAGGACTTAACAGCTCCTACATCTCCTCTTACCATTACTGTTACGAGACCGGATCCGATCTTCTCTGTTCCTACAAGTGTTACATTTGCAGCCTTGCACATTGCATCTGCTGCTTCGATAGCTGCTACGAGACCTCTTGTCTCAACCATTCCAAGTGCTTCCTGTGCCATAATAACCTCCTATTTTTTTACACTTCCTGAAGATACTTCTGATCTTCTGTTTCTCCGCTCTCAGGCGGTGTCTTTTTCCAACGTTTCTGACTAAGCTCAACGAGCTTTACTATTTCCGAATGTGGATTTGCGATGACGCCATGTGACGCGATCGGTTTCAGGGGATTTCTCATTGCGGCATTTACAGCTGCCTCACAATCGGAAACATCTCCCTCGACGACAAGTGTTACGAGCCTGCCGCCGAGTTTTCTTTCCCATGTTGCGAGGGTGACGTTTGCCGCCTTGCACATCTCATCCAGCGCTACCGTAGCCGGAACAACGCCCTGAATTTCTATAAAGCCGTACGCCTTCCCCATTGTCCTGTTCCCTTTCTAAATGCTTAACCAATCTTTGGAAGAATTGCTTCTACATCATTGTGAGGACGAGGGATCACATGCTGTGCTACGAGCTCACCGAGACGGCTTGCTGCTGCAGCTCCTGTCTCAACCGCTGCCTTAACAGCTCCTACATCTCCTCTTACCATTACTGTTACGAGTCCGGATCCGATCTTCTCTGTTCCGATAAGTGTTACCTCAGCAGCCTTTGTCATCTGATCTGCTGCCTCTATTGCTGCTGTAAGACCTCTTGTCTCAACCATTCCAAGTGCTTCCTGTGCCATTTCTTTTCCTTTCTCTCTGCTTTTATCAGCAGAAAACCATTAACCATTAGTTTGATAACGCGTCATTAATTTTTATCAAAGCAATTTATTTTCAGCATCTTATCTGTGTCTTCGGTCGGTCTCGCGATGATGTGCTTCTGAACGACTCCCGTGAGGCTCTCCGCAACTCTTTCTCCTGCTTCCATAGCAGCTTCTACGTCAGAAACCGAACCTCTGAACTTTACTGTTACGAGAAGCGGAACCGGAAGGGCATCCGCGTTTGCCGGTTTATTTTTATCAAATGGCTCCAGCCAGACATTTCCGGCTTTGCATCCGGCGTCCGCAGCCATGAAGGCTGTCACGAGACCAAATACCTCAAGCAGTCCGACTGCTTCATCTGAAGTTCCCTGCATGACCGCTGCCTCCTATTTATTCGCACATTACTGCGATCTTCAGACCCTTCTGTGCCAGATTTGTTTCAAGCGCTTCGTTGATATCCTTAAGTGCAAATTTATGTGTGATGAGCTTGCCCATCGGGATACCGTCTCTCTTTGCTGCTTTCAGGAACTCAAATGTCGTTCCGTAATCACGAAGTGTGTAAACCCATGATCCTACGGTCGTGATCTCCTTTGAGCAGATGTCAAAGTGAGGATTGATCGTAGCATCGCCACCGTTAATAAAGAATCCAAGCTCGCAAAGACCACCGCCATTACGGATGAACTTATAAACATTGCTGTGACCTGCGGGTGAACCTGTACACTGGAATGCGAAATCTGCAAGCTTTCCGCCCAGCGCATCTTTAACAGCATCCGTAAGAGCTTCGATTCCCTTATGGTTCATAAAGTTTACATGCCCCGTAGCACCCATCTCATGAGAAAACTCAAGTCTCTGATCATTTCCATCCACTGTTACGATATTTGTGATTCCCATCGTGCGAAGAACTGCCACGCAGATAAGACCGATAGGTCCGCATCCCTGAACTACAACTCTTGAGTTGAAACGAAGGATCCCTGTAGTCTTTGCTCTCTCTACAGCATGGATGAGAACTGCGCAGGGCTCGATAAGGATTCTGGAATCAAGATCCATATCGCTTACATTGAAGTATGTAGAACCCTTACGGATAAGGATGTAATCAGAGAACCATCCGGAGAGTTTCTGCTCATATCCCGGGATCAGTCCGTAAACATCGGCTCCGCCTACGTTCTGCTTATTCAGGTCGTACATTGTGATATCCGGATCATCATGGAAGATCATACATGTAACGATCTTGTCGCCTACACCGATAGGCTTTCCTGCAGAATCAACTTTTACATTTTTTCCAACCTTTACAACTGTTCCTGTTCCTTCATGTCCGAGGTTTACCGGGATGTACTTGAAAGGATCTACCTTAAACTCATGTGCATCTGTTCCGCAGACGCCGCATCCCTCAACTTTTACGAGAATGTCATCATCTCCGACTTCCGGCATCGGTACTTCTTTTATCTCGAAGTGCTTCAGCTCTGTAAGGAATGCACAGTGCGCTGTAGCCGGAATGTCATATGTGTCGCTGCTTTTTACGGCACTTGCTGAAGGAGCTGTTGAAGCAACGGATCCGTTCATGCTTGAAAGCACCTGACGGACGATCGCTTCGATATCCTGTGTATTTGTGGTCATTTTATTTCCCCTTTATCTAATGCAAAGACTGTCTACCATTACGCATCTTCTCTTCTTTGTGAAAGAACGTGCGCTCGTGAGTCCTTCACCGGTACGGCTCGCGATCGTAAATGTACAGTAACCTTCACCGCCAAATCCAAGCGCTGAATATGAAGGACCGTTCTTTACGAGGATCGCTGTATCGACTGCTCTTGCATACTTTGTGATATGATCTACATTCCTTGAATGAATGTGCGCTGAATGCCTGTTTCCATGTTCAAGCCATACTGCCTTTTCTACAGCATCATCAAAGTCCTTTGCTCTGACGATACCGAGGATTGGCATCATAAGCTCTGTGGAAATCAGCGGATTTTCCTTTTCGCCAAAGAATGTGATGCATCGAATGTTATCAGGCACCTCTACGCCAATTTTTGACAGAAGTACTTTTGCACTCCTTCCTACACAGTCGCGGTTCGGTGAACCGTTCTTTCCAATGCAGACTTTTATAAGAGCTTCCTGCTCTTCTTCCGATGCTCTGTAGCATCCCTGCTCTGTAGTCATATAGGACATGAGCTCATCTGCGATGCTATCTACCGCTACTATTTCTTTCTCTGCTATGCAGGGAAGATTGTTATCAAAGGTGCATCCGTTTACGATAGCTTCTGCTGCATGACGAACATCCGCTGTCTCATCAACAAGTGCCGGAGGATTTCCTGCTCCTGCTCCGATCCCCCGCTTTCCGCTCTGCAGTACAGCTGTGACTACTCCGGGACCGCCTGTTGCTGAGAGAAGTGCTATATCAGGATGATGCATCATGATATCACTGGTATCCATTGTAGGTTTTTCACACGTACATGCGATATTGTCCGGTCCGCCTGCTTCTATGGATGCTTCATTGCAAAGATTTATCGCAAAAATTGACGTTTTTATCGCTCTGGGATGTGGATTGAATACTACTGTATTTCCTGCTGCAAGCATCCCGATCGTATTGCAGAGAACTGTTTCTGACGGATTTGTGCATGGTGTGATGGCACCTATCACTCCGAACGGTCCCATCTCCGTGAGAGTCAGTCCTCTGTCTCCGCTAAAAGCTTCCGTCTTTATATCTTCTGTTCCGGGACACTTATCGGCAACTAAGTGATGCTTCAAAATTTTGTCACCGACATTTCCCATTCCTGTTTCATCTACGCCCATCCTGGCAAGGATTTCTGCATTTTCACGAATTTTTCTGCGGATGATCGTAATAATCTTTTCTCTCTGGTCCATGGACATGATGCGGACTTTTTTCTGAGCCTCTTTCGCTGCAGCGATCGCATCATTCATATCCTGAAAGACACCGTGCATGCCTGCCGCAGAATCGGAGATCTGCATCTTTGCAACGATTTCCTGCACGATATCCCGAACCATACTTTCGTCTACTGCCATTGATTGCATCCTTTCCGATTTTTTATCTGCCAAGCTGCTCCATTACCTTCTTTGTGATCTCAGCGATAAGTGCAGGATCTGCATTTACTTCGCTTGAGCCGTTTGTGGAAACGCTTCCGCAGCCGTTTGCACAGTTATGACAATTTTCATGTCCCTTATTCTGGCAAAGATTTGCAGGATGCTTTCCGGGAAGTCCCATCTTTCTACGGATCTCATAGAGCTTCTGTACTGTTGCATGATCGAATTCCTTCGGTCCGCCAAGAGCCTTTGCTTTGTAAAGAAGGTTTGCATAGAACTCGAGGGATTCCATCTTGTAGTATGCCTGTGTAAGGTCTACGCTGTAGGACAGTGCGCCATGGCTCTCAAGGAGTACTGCATCGAAGTAAGGAAGGTACTCTTCTACTGCATCCGGAATTTCTTCTGTGGAAGGTGTGCCGTACTTTGCGATCGGTACGCAGCCAAGTGAGATTACTGCCTCAGGCATGATAGGCTGTGTGAGCGGGATTCCTGCGATAGCAAATGCTGTTGCATAGGTAGGATGTGCATGAACTACTGCTCCTACATCCGGTCTCTTCTGGTAAACTCGTAAATGCATCTTGATCTCTGATGACGGACGATAGGGCGCTGTTGCCTGAAGCACATTTCCCTTTTCATCGATCTTGCAGATCATCTCAGGTGTCATGAAGCCTTTTGATACGCCTGTCGGTGTGCAGAGGAATTCATGATCATTGAGCTTTACGGAGATATTTCCATCATTTGCTGCTACCATTCCGCGGTTATAGATTCTCTTACCGATCTCACAGATCTGCTTTTTTACTTCGTACTCGTTCAGCATGTTTGCTGTCCTCCTTAAAAGAATTTCTTCTATTGGTCGCCTTTGGAACTTTTGTGGGATTTTCGTTCCACCCGGCTTTATATTGTGGTTTTCTGTTGCTTTTGAAATGATTATAGAACTTAACCCCACATGTGTCAACATTTTAACAGTGCTTTGCAGGGTGGTTTTTGCGGTTTTTGATGTGTTTTTAGAGCTATAGTAGTGCAGACTATTGGGATTAAGTGGTGTTTTTGTCTTTATGCAATGTGGGATTGTGGCAGTTTAGGGTTATTGACATATCGGACGTGCAGCTAGTATATGTACCTCCCGGAACGCTCGGACATATGCTAAGCTCACGCGCTGTCCTCATATACGCGAAAATTTCTGCAAAACTCGCCTTACGGCTCAAACAGTTTGCAGAAATTTCCTATTCGGACAACGTGTTCACTAAGCATTGCCGGCTGATTGTTCCTGGAGGTACATATACTAGCTGCACTTACTCTGTGGCTACTGTAAGCCTATAGGCAGCGTACTTTTTCTTTAGCGGGCTGAGCGAAGCAACAGCCCGAGGATGCATATTTACCTGCGGCAGCATTCAGAGGCGCTTGGGATTTGACGGATACACTGTCCGAATCGCTCTGCGAGCCCGTACTAAGGGCGAGTGGCTAGCGAGTCGTGACCGGGATTCGGCAAATCCCGCCGAGCTGCAGCGGGTAAATATACATCCTCGGGCGTCACCTCTCGTACGTTACTCGTCCCCCCTAATCTCACCCCAGCCACACATACACAAAAAGAGCCACCACACAAAACCTCGTGTGATGACTCTTCGGTTAATCACTAAATTGAACTGGTTATCTAAGCTTGAACTGTCCGACCACTTCCGAAAGCACTCCGGCTATCTCATTCTGCTTTCCGGACATATCGGTCACATCACTTACCACCTCTGAAACGTTGCTTACAGTATCTGTGATGTTGGTAGACCTCTCTGCTGTATCCTGCGCAGATTCCGCAATATTCTGGATCGCATCACTAACTTCTCCCATGGCAGCCTTGATATTTCCTACCATTTCAGCGATATGCTCAGACTGCATACCAAAGGATTCCGCATCATTACCATATTGCTTTGCCACATTCACGAAGTTTTCATAGTCAGGTCCTACCGTCTCGCGAAGGAAATCAAGAAGTTCATTTGAAGCACCTAAAAGATTTTCAAACGACTGCTGTACTGCATCTACAGTCTCCTGAATCTTATTAACTGCATCTCCTGTATCACTCGCAAGCTTATTTATCTCTGCTGCAACTACTGCAAATCCCTTACCATGCTCACCGGCTCTGGCTGCCTCTATGGATGCATTAAGCGAAAGCAGGTTTATCTGGTCTGCAATATCTGCTATAGCTCCTGCCAGACTACCAATCCTATTCACAACCTCTGCCTGCTCATTCGCAGCCTCGATTTCTTTTTTCCTTTCATCCACTATGCGGATAGCGTGATCATGTGATATCTTGGATTTCTTCTCTATATCCTGCGCACGAAGTTTTATTGCTTCAGCAGCTTCCTTAGACTTATTTGTTTCTCCGGAAAGCATCTGAACCGATGTATCCACTTCCTGTACGGATGCATTTACTTCTTCTGTCGCTGCAGACGCACTCATCATGGCATCATTCACCGCTGTCATATCGTTGCTGATCCTGTCAAATCCGCTTGTAAGATCATCTGCCATCTTGGAAAGTGACCTGCTTGCATCACTTATCCTTTCGGACTCATTGGATACATTTGAGATCACATCCCTGTTACTTTCAAACATTGTATTCAGCGCAAAAGCCATCTGTCCAAGTTCATCCCTAGATTTTGTCTGGATCTCATCAATTGTGAAGTCACCTTTTGCCAGTCCTGCCGCAAATTTATTTACGCTCTTAACATTCTTTACAACACTGTCTATAAGGATCAGGATCATAGCCGCACATACCAGTATGGAAATAACACAGATTATACTAAGCAATGTTCTTATACTGTCTGCAACACTATTCATTTCTTTTTTCTGAAGTGTTACCAGCAGCTTCCAGTTTACCTCCGGAACTGTATCCCAGAAAATCATTGTTTTTTCTTTATTATAGGTATACTCTCCGATTCCTTCCTGCGTTCCAAGCACATCTGGTGCAAGTGTCGATAGTGTAGCATTTTCATCACTTGCTATAGTCATAGAGTCAGCAACCTTTTTGCTGTCCGTATCATATACATAAGTACCCTTCGAATCGAGAAGTATAGGGAAAGAATTTTTACCTATAGACATAGTGGACGTAAAATCCTGTACCGACGAAAGCTGAGTATCAACGGTAATACATCCTATATATGATCCGCCTGCATCGAAGATCGGCGCAGAACAGGTTGCCATTACCTGCCCGCTGGATTCGTCATAATACGGATCTGTGATAGTCGCCTGTTTTGCCGTCATTGCTTTGGCATTTTTATAATAATCCTGCTCAAAATAATTGTATTCGGCATTTGAGTACTCATCCGTATAAACAATGTTCCCGCCATCTCTCGTCCAATACGGTCCGGCATATTCCTGTCCGTTATATACTCCGGACTCAAACCAGATACCGCTTCCGAGGATCATGTCATCTTCATTAATAACCTTTGCGAAAATCTCGCCATAGGTTTCAAGGCTCGTATCCTTATATGTGATACTGACCATATCAGATAACATGCGCGCAGTAAGCCTCAGATTTCCCAACGTATCATCCATTTTGCTCACATAGTTATCAAGCGTTGCGCTTGCCCGCGACTCCGTAATGGAATTAATTGCTTTTCCAGCCTGCGTAGTTGCTATAATTGTAATTATTATGACAGCTAACGTCATTACGGAAAGGATTCCTCCAAGCATCTTGATCCTTATGCTTATTCCTTTTTTCATACGCCCCTCCACTTTCTGCCGAAGTACCCGGAAAGATCACTTCATAACAAACCGTGTACCCCGTTACCCAAAATATTACTTTAACTCTGTTATCGACAAATTCCAGCTTTTATATAAGTTTTTTTGCTAAAAAAGCATATTCCTTTCGGACAACGTTTTCAGCACAAAAAGAGCCACCACCTTTGAAAGTGATGACTCTTGATTTTACTGATCAATTATCCGCCGATCATGCAGGTAAGCCCCGTGCTCTCAACGATTGCTTTGAAGCGCAGCATCTTCTCCTTACTTGGTGGTTCGGCATCACCCATGGGATAGGGACGTCCGAGACCTATGTATTTATCATAGCCAAGTTTATGATATGGAAGAATGTGCATTTCGCTGACTCCGGGGAGAGATGCAGCGTATTTCGCAATTCCTCTGATTTCTTCGTCAGTGTCGTTAAAGGTCGGGATGACGGGAGTTCTGATTATGAGTTCTGTCTGTCCTGACTCCGCAACTTTCCGCGCATTTTCCAGCATCAAGGAATTTTCTTTGCCAGTAAACTCTTTATGCTTCTGTGAATCTGTGTGTTTTATATCCATGAGATATTGGTCGAGGTATGGCAGAAGTTCTTCTATCTTGTAGTATTCAGCACATGCCATGCTCTCAAGCGCTGTGCTGAAACCTGCATCTTTCGCTGCGTGAAGCAGATCTCTTGCAAACTCATACTGCACAAGGCTTTCTCCACCGGAAAGTGTGAGTCCGCCTCCGGAACGGTAAAAATACCGGCGATCTTTTTCGAGAATATCCAACGCATCCTGCACCGTGATATCTTCACCGACAGTTTTCACTTTACCGTTTGCCTGCGTCATCTGCTGGATGGCATATTCCTGCGATTCAGGATTACAGCACCACTTACAACGCAGTACACAGCCTTTTAGAAATACGATAGTCCTTATACCTCTTCCGTCATGGACCGAATATCTCTGGATATCAAATATCCTTCCTGTTGTATTCAGATACTCTTCCATAGTATTTCCTATCATTATTCAAATGCAGCCTGCTCAGTACGTGAGATGATATCATCCTGCAAACTCTTGGAAAGAGTCGTAAACAGAGCGGAATATCCCGCCACACGTACCACAAGGCTTCTGTATTTCTCAGGATGAGCCTGTGCATCGAGAAGCGTCTGTTTATCCACTACGTTAAACTGCATGTGCATTCCCTTTTCGTCAAAGTAGGTACGGATCAGATTTTCAAAATTATTTAATCCTGTCTCACCTTCAAGCGCCGATGGGTGGAACTTCTGATTTAGAAGTGTTCCGTTTGATGCAATGCCATGATCTATACGAGCTACGGAGTTTGCAGTAGCCGTAGGTCCGTTAACATCCCGTCCGCGCATAGGACCTATACCGTCTGCTATCGGAGTGTGAGCGAGACGTCCGTCCGGTGTTGCGCCGGTCTGCTCTCCAAGAGGAACATTTGCAGAAACAGGATAAACACCAGCCTGATACTTACCTCCGCGGGGATTTGAATAGTTTTTAAGAGGCTTCGTATAGAGATATGCGCAGTCTCTTGCAAAATAATCGATTTCCTCTATGTCATTTCCATACTTCGGAAGTTCATCGATCATATCGAGGAGTTCCTGATATTTCTGCTTTTCGGCTGCCGGAAGCTCACTGGTCTTTACCGCTGTAACGATCGCTGCGATGTCTTCAGCGGTAAGAGCCTTACCACTCTTCTGCATTTCTTCTGCGATCGTCTTTGTTATTTTCTCAACCGAAATATCATCCAATCCCTGACCAAAGTTTGCATCGATAGCTTTTTTATACTCCTGAAGAGTGAGCTTATGCTGCTCATAAACAAGAGTCTTTATCGCCCACAAAGAATCTGCGGTATTTGCTATTCCAAAGCACTGAGGACCTGTGAAATTGTAAATTGCTCCGCCCTGCTCTGTGGTCAGGCCTCTCTTTATGCAGTCATCAACCATGCAGGAAAGCCACGGAAGTGGTACTCTTTCTGCATGTGCCGCATCAATACTGTTATCTGCGTTTACAAGGAGTGAAATCTGATATTCCATCTGCTTTTTATAAGCATTCCAGAAATCATCAAATGTTCTGAGTTCTGACAATTCTCCGGTCTGGATGCTGATCTTCTCTCCCTTGTCATAACCGTTTGTAAATACCAACTCAAGCGGTCTGCACATATTGAAGAAAGCAGCGTCATGCCAGCCCATGGTCTTTCCGCCGATCTGAGGTTCTACACATCCGATGATGCCATAGTCACGTGCTTCTTCGAGAGTAAGACCTGTGCTCATGAGTGACGGGATTATGACTTCATCATTGTAGTATGCCGGCATACCCATTCCTGTACGAGTGAGTTTGCAGGCTTCTCTCATAACTGCATGAGGGGTGAGATTCCATACTCTGAGCGACAATGACGGTGCAGGCAGATGTACATGATCTTCTGCCCAGATGCACATGATGGTCAGATCATTACTTGCATCCAATCCCTCTGTACTCTGTCCGCCGACAGTAAGGTTCTGAAACAGGGAATAACCTGCAAAACCTCGTGCTGATGCCACATCACGGCATTTATTAAGGTCATTAAACTTTACCCATACACAATCCAGATATTCCTGTGCTTCATCACGGGTAAGTTTTCCCTCATCTATATCCTTTTTGAAATAAGGATACATATACTGATCAAAACGACCTGTTGATATAGAGTGTCCGCTGGATTCCAACTGCAAAAGTTGCTGAATAAACCAGAAACTCTGGCATGCCTCGTAAAATGACTTCGCCGGGCGTCTCGGTACATTTCTGCAGTTTTCCGCGATTTTCCTAAGTTCTTCCGAACGTTTAGTATCTGATGTTTCTGACGCCATTTTGTCTGCAAGTACTGCATAACGCTCTGCATAACGGATAACCGCTTTACAGCTGATCTTCATGGCTTCCAGCAGTGTATGTTTTCTGGCGTAGTCACCGTCACCTATCTGTTCTGTTGCCATCTCGTCGTCTATCTTTTTGATGATCCCTTCAAAGCCGAGATTCAGCACTTCCCAGTACTTGACAGTGATATGTCCTACACCGTTATAGAAATAGTTGCCGGGTGTAAAAACTGCGTGATCTATGGACTTTTTTGTCTCATCGGTCATGTAATATGACGCGAGATCACTGCTGGTTTTTCCTTTCCAGTATGGATGCACCTCAAGCAGCTTTTTTTTCGTTTCTTCAGAAATATAAAACGGATCCGCATCTCTCGTTGCGACTGTATCAAATTCCGGTTCCAGCCACTCATAGGAGAATTCAGGATAGGTCTGACATCCGCGTGGTGCGATGGTCGTTGATCCAACTATCAGTTCATTGTCGCGGATTATGATCGGAATATTATCCAGGATGTGCTCAAAGGCATGCGCACGGCGCATTACGATGGGCTCATTTTCTGTCTGCTTATAGCTCTCCGTAAGCAGAACGGCGCGGGATGCTTCTATCTCAGGCATTTTTGCGTAGAGAACATCTATCAGCTTTCCGATACGATCCGACTTTGCGGTGGGCGTTGTATTCAATTTTCTCAAAACTGTACCTCCCAAATGGTACTTTGCCCGTTACAGGCGGTATTGTGTTTTGCCGTATCCTGTCCCACCAGAATGCAGCGATATAAATTGAATCAAAGCAACAGAAATATGAATTGGTTTATGTTTTGATTTTAGATTTTTATATGTGGTTTGTCAACGTTTTTAAATGTGGTTTGATGTTGTTTCAAGATGTACGGTTACTGTTCACTCGCTTACAGCTCGCTCACGTAACGGATTTTGCCAATTAAATCGCCTTCGGCGATGGACAAAATCCAGTGGCTATTCATCGTTATTGATTGTAAACTCCGCAGCGTAGTGCTCCGTTTACGTGTGAACTGTTACGATGTACGATACAGAATACGAATATCAAATTGACAATACATCAAAATTGATGTATTGTTTAATAGAGGTAAAAAAATTGGAAATATATGATTATCAAACAGCCGGTGGGAAAAATTTAATAACCGATTATATAGATAAGCTTTCTAAAGCAGAAAGACTTGAGTTATATGACATTCGTAATGAAATCAGAAAAAGCGGTTTAGACGCATTTGCAAAATTGAACACCCGACAGTTGCGTGGAAAACTTTGGGAAATCAAGGTATCTCAAAATCGCATCATGTACGTAATAATCAATAATAACGGTGTAGCTTTTTTACATATTTGTAAAAAGCAAAAAGGAAAGGCTGAAAAACAGGAAATAGACAAAGCCTTACATAGAGCAAAGTCAGAAGGATTAATTTAAGGGGGTTTTATAATGCTTATTAAAAGTGATGGTATCAGAGAACAAAAAATAGTTAATGAATTGATTTCAAATGATGAAAATCTTCGTAAACAACATGATATTTTTGAAGCTGAAATGGCTTTTAAGCAAGAACTAATAAATGCCAGAAAAGCTGAATCACTCACACAAAAAGATGTAAGCAAAAAAGCAGGAATATCTCAGCAGGCTGTCAGTCGCTTAGAAAAGTGTGCTGGTGGGACAATAGAGACTATGATCCGTTATCTTAGCTCTATGGGCTATTCGCTTTCAATCAAAAAAAATGGTACATCAGTATAATATAATGCAAAATGCTGTCTGTTTTGTACAGGCAGTATTTTTTTCAAAACTGAAGTCTTGTTTTTACATCGGCATAAATCTTTTGCCAAAAAGACGCAGGTTTGTTTGCATTTTTGATAGCTGCAAGAGTATTAATGATAACACTATCGCTTGAACTGCTTCAGAAAGGATTTCATATGCGTTTATATATAGTCCGTCACGGAGAAACAAATCTAAACAGAGAAAAACGTTTGCAGGGGCAGCTTAATGAGCCTCTGAATCAGCTCGGAGTTGACCTCGCTATCGAAACCGGAAAGGGACTCAAAGATGTCCACTTTGATATGGCGATCGCAAGTCCTTTGGTTCGTGCTTACGATACCGCCAGACTCATACTGTCGCAAAACAACACTTCCTCTAACCTCACTATCCAGGTCGAGCCGAGACTTATAGAGATCGACTGGGGATGTTGGGACAGAAAAGTGTGCCGTGGTGAACACTACGAAGTCCCCATAGAACGGAAAAAATTTGAAAAATTTTACGATGACCCGTTTAATTTTGTCGGCTCACCGGATGGGGAAACCATATCTGATGTTTGTGCGCGCACAAAGCCTTTTATGGATGAACTCATAAACAACAAATTTCTTCAGGACAAAACTATTCTGATCGGTATGCACGGATGCTCCATGCGAGCTCTCTTAAACTCAATATACAATGATCCTTCTGATTTCTGGCAGGGGTGCATCCCAATGAACTGTGCCGTTAACATCGTGGACATCATTGATGGAAAAGCATCTATTCTTGAAAAGGATAAGATCTTTTATGATCCGGCAATTACCGGAGACATTTATAAAAAATAAACGATAACGAAAGGAAAAAACTTATTAAATGAAATTTGTAATACAGGTCTGCAGTCAGGCAGATGTTACTGTTGATAATGAGGTTAAAGGAAAGATCGGAAAGGGATTTCTGGTTCTTGTAGGCATCGGTCAGAATGACACAAAAGAGATCGCCGACAAGATGGTAAAGAAACTCATCGGTCTCAGAATTTTTGCAGATGAAAACGACAAGACTAACCTGGCTCTGAAAGATGTGAACGGCGAGCTGCTGCTTATTTCCCAGTTTACGCTCTATGCTGACTGCCACAAGGGAAACCGCCCGAATTTCCTCAATGCAGGCGCTCCCAATATGGCAAATGAGATGTATGAGTATATAGTCGCTAAATGCAAAGAAAGTGTTCCCGTAGTTGAAAAAGGTGTTTTCGGCGCAGAAATGCGCGTAAGCCTCGTAAACGAAGGACCATTCACCATCATCCTTGACTCAGACGAAATTTTTAGATAACAAAACGCAGCACATTGGCCCTCTCGGACATAATGTGCTGCGTTTATTATTCACTCTATCATTTTCCCTGATCTATAACACTCTGCAAGATAATCTCTAGGCTGATAATATAGGTCAGAATTAAAGTTTAAAATTTTGTCAGAAATCCATGATGTATATACTTTTCTGATACCATCAACCCTATCCAGATCTCCCTCAACATCTTCAATAAGTCGTTCAAACACTTTTCCTATATCCCAATACCCCGGAACTTCATACTTTGAAAGTTTAACATTATCATAAGTTCCTTCTGCGATTTTTCTTCGTTCGATAAAATCATCAGCTACTTTTTCAATAGGTTCACAATGAAAAACGTCGGCATGTGAATATATTCTTTTGAGATCATCTCCCAGCATTTGCACAAGCGCACTTCTCTTATTATGAGTAATCCGCCCCATATACTCGATCAAGCTACACGCATAAAAAAGCTTATTATCACTCATGAACCTCATCTCCTCTCACAAATTTTAACGTTTTCAATGCTTCCTCTGTGTGAAAACTGATTTGATGAGTCGGTTTCTTAAATCTGGCCATTTCCCAAAACTGATTCCGAGAAATACGTTGATCCAAGAAATCCTGAACGTAGTTGAATATAGTATCATCCGCCATTGGTCCCTCGACAATGTCATATGAATGCGGTATACCACTTCTGCAAGCTGCTATAAAATCCAACCATTCTTCAGATAATTCCGGAAATCTCAATATCTTCAAATCCGGATTTTCAACATACTCATAAACATTTACAACTCCATCACCAAATCTGGTTGCCCATCTTTCAGCTTGATTTCTGAATACTGTACAGTAAAAGCCAAAGTAAAAATCCTTATTAAAACGCGCAGTTCGAATTTCCGGTTTTTGCACAATTACGGTGCTTCCGTGGTAAATTTCCATTGTCATTCTCCAACTTATGATAATTATAAATTAATCTAACCGCTTAAAAAATCAGCGCCATTACATTCCAAAACGCCATGCGTATCGGAGCGGATAACGCAAAGTACAATACCGAGATCGCGATCCCCGCTGCCATGAGCAGGTGATTTACCATTCCATGGGACGAACAGAGTCGGAAACTAAACCCTTTCTTATACGGCCATAAAAGTTTCTCACCTTTTTTATTAAATATATCCACGAACAGATGCGACGCATAGCCAATGACAAAATACGGTGCAATCTCAGGAAATATTATTCCTACGCATGCTGTGAGCAGTACCAGTGATAATCCTGAGTGCATAAATGACCGGTGCGGCTGCTGCATTCCAAATGCACACAATAGAATGAATGCCATCAAACCGATCAATATCCGTGCGATATTGCTGTCTCGCTCCAATCTATTATAAATACCTAAATGGAAAAAGTATTCCAAGACTATGACCACACCTATCGCGAGCACTGATGCAGCGATTACTTTATCTGCATCCCGGTGTGCCTCCGATGTTCCGGAATCCACGTCACTGATAACTCCGCCAAGTGCCGCTGCACCTGTTCCAGCGATCAAGATCGGCAGTGTCTTCGGCTCCATAACTACAAGAGCAGTCGCTGTTCCTACAAAAAAATGTGTTCTTCCAAGCATAATTTATTCGTGTCTCCTTATTAGTCTTACCCAGATGCCGTGCACAAATTTACCCTCATGCATTATCCTAAATTCTAAGAACTTAATTATACGTTACTGTTCACTCGCTTCCAGCTCGCTCACGTAACGGATTTTGCCAATTAAATCGCCTCCGGCGATGGGCAAAATCCAATGGCTTTTCATCTTTCTTGGTCGTAAACTCCGCAGCGTAGTGCTCCGTTTACGTGTGAACTGTTACAATTATACCATCGTATCATAAAAGATACACGCATCCCAGTTGCCAAAAACAGTAAAGAACAGTAAAAGAATTTTAAAACAGTAAAGAACAGTAAAAACTTATTTTCATATAGACACAAAATAACCGCCCAACAAGATACTGAGAATATCTCAGACGTCTTGACGAGCGGTTATTATTGTGTTTAATTTTTCTGTTTCCTGTAAACAGTGATCAGAACTTCACTATTCCTGCGTAATCTCCCTTGAATGTCACTGTCTTAGCTGACATATCAACTGTGTAGTTCTTCTTGTTGATCTTCTTTTTTGTTTCCTTATCGGCTATGCTTACAACCTTTGTCTGCTTCTTATTAAGCTTTACTGTCACATCTTCAGCTGTAACCGTCTTCGCTTCTACGGAAGCATTCTGAGTGATCTTTTTTATGCCTGATTTATAAACTGCAGTATTTTTCTTAAACTTATATACTGCTGTGAGCTTTCCTGCGTGTAGTCCGCCCTTAACAGATACCTTGTAATCCTTGCCATATACATAGGCTGTTCCATCTACTACCACATACGACTTAACACCAGGCTTCAGCTTCTTTCCTGCATAAGAATAGCGAGCACTTGTATCTGCCTTTGCATTGCCCTTCTTATCAGGAGCAGAAATCTCATTTGCACTGATAACGACTGCGATATCGCCCTCTGCATCAGTGTATGCTCCCGTCGTATTATTTCTGCTGAGTGTGATCGTAGAACCGTCTGATGCCGGGAAGCTCACTTCTGTGTACGCCGGTACATTTGTCGCCGGAGTTTCAGGATTTACCGGTGTCGGTGCATCGCTGCCACTTGTTTTATCAAATTCTGTTACATCATTAATAAGTGTCCACTTATAAAGATCAGAGCCATCGCCTGTGTAATAGATATACATCTTGTCATACTTTGTCTGATCATTTTCATCAGAGTACTCTGCTCTTACATCATTAAGAACGTAAGTCATGTTCTTCAAAGTCACGTTCATCTTTTCTGCAAAGGCTTTATCTGTAGTATCAGCATTTCCTACAGTCTTATTCTTTGCGATGACACTATAAGGATCTGCACCTGCATAAACAGTGTCCTTTACTTTTCCTGCAACTGTCAGGACTGTTTTTGCATCATAGTAGTCATACGCATTTGATGCGATTCCTGCTGTACGTCCTGCAAATGCACCGATATCACCTGTAGTGCTTTCGCTTGTAACATTTCCCTTTGCGTAGCAGTTTACGACAGCCGAAGCGTCGAGACCGATAAAGCCTCCGACCGTTGTTTTGTTATAATCTCTTGCCTTTGCTGTTACATCACCAAGTGTGTAGCAGTTGATGATCGTTGCGCGGTTTGTGATACCTACAAAGCCGCCGACATAAGCAGAGAAATTCTTCTTAACTTCGGCATTAACTTTTACATCTGCTTTTGAGTCACGGATCAAACCGTAAACCATGCTTCCTGCGAGACCGCCGACTCTCGCGCTTCTTTCATCACAAGATGCATTGATCTCAGAATCCTCTGCTGAACAGTTTTCGATGAAAGTTCCGTTCTGTCCCTGACCGATAAGTGTTGCTGCGGTTGTATCGTACTCATTCGCAGTTGTAACTTTTACATCTTTAAGATGAACGTTTTTAATAACGGATTTTCTGAGTTCATCATGAAGGAATCTGTCAGGATAATCTCCCTGAACAAGTCCAAACATACCATTAGTAAAGATATGTCCATATTTTTTACCATTACCGATCCTGAGACCACTGATCACATATCCGGCACCATCATAATTTCCCTCAAATGCGTGAACTGCAGCAGTCTTTATCGCACCGGTAGAAGTATTGTACTGCTGGAGAGCAAAACCGATCGGCAGGAATTCCTCTTCGCTTACTTTGATATCACCGGTCTGACGGAACCATACATTATTCCAGGTCACGTCTGCATTGATCGCCTCTGCTATATATCTCAGCTGTTTTTCGGTACTTACGAGGTATGGTGATTCCTCTGTACCGTTACCGCCGTCAAACACTGACGTATCTGCCTCTGCATAATCTGTGAAATCACCGTAAACTGCTCTTGATCTTGCAGTTTCCAGAGCTTCATCGTACTTCTCGCCGCTCTTATCACCGGATATAACTTCTATGTCTGTGACTTTATTATTCTCTGTTTTGATCTTTACAACAGTGCTCTTGTCCTTGCTTCTGCCATACCAGCTGCCGTCCATCATTTCGAGGACAACTTCCTCTGTGCGGTTTTCTACCTCAGGTTTTACATAAATCACAGCTGCATTTTCACCATCCGCAAGGTTCTTTGATGTATCATTGTGCCATGACCATGTTTTGAAACTGTCGTTTTTAATACCAAAATTTGTTATCTCTATCGGTAATGAACCAAAAGACTTATTGAGACCCTCGTAAGCCTTTGCAATGTCATTTCCGGATACAGGAGTAAGTTCAAATGTCAGGCCGCCTGCATAACTTTCAAAAGTTTCATCACTGACACCCTTTGAAATAACTGTTCCGACTGCCGATACAGGATCAACCTCTGAACCGTTTACTGTCATCTTTTTGTCAGCATCATACCAGCATCTATAGGCTTTTCCGATTCCGGTCACCCATCCTGAAACCATTCCGGCATATTTGCTGTATTCTTTGGTCTCGATGTCTGCAGATGCATAGCAGTTTACGAGTGAACCTGCGTTGCAGGCTACGAGAGGGCTGACTATAGCCATTCCCTCATCTGCTTCATCCGCGCCTTCTCTGAGCACACGGCTTCCGCTTCCGTAAACAGTGCCGTATGCAGAGGAATTTGCCACAAGTCCTCTGTTGCAAAGAGCGACCAGTCCACCCACTTCCGCAAGAGAACTATCCTTTACAACACCACTTACATCCATATCTACAGTACTGTTGATGATCGATCCCTTGTACTGCATGCCGGCAATACCTGCCACGTAATTATTTCCCGCATCTGTTGTGAGGTTGATCTTTCCCTGTACAGATACATTGTCGATCACAGCACCTGCAAATGTATTGTTTGCAGAGACGCCCTGCATATATCCCGCAATACCTGCGACCATCACAGACTTTTTAGATACTGCATTTATATTTACATTAGAAAGAGTGACGTTCTTTACAACCGCCTTGCTTTCAAGCACTCCAAAAAGGCCATAGTACGGTGTCTTATCCATCTCATATGCAGCAGAATCACTTCCGGCTGTCATGCCGCTGATAGTATGACCTTTTCCGTCAAATGTACCGTTAAACGCATAGTCACTGCCGCCAACCGGTTTCCAGTCAGAACCTGAAATATCTATGTCCTTTGCAAGTACGATTACATTTCCTGTGTAATCATGTGTATCATCAAGAGAGGATGCAAAAGCTCTGAGCTGTGCCGCTGTTTCGATCACATAGGGATCTTCCTCTGATCCATTTCCTGATGCAAAAATATCAGATAAATCCTGTGCATTTTCAGCTTTGCCATTTCCAATAACTGCCTTGTTTCCTGACATTTCCCATGAATACATAGTCACATTTGTTACATCATATGCACTCATCAAAGCCTTTACATTTGCTTTATTGCTGTTTAAGAGATCTGCAAAACTGTCCTCAGACATTTCTGCTTTCTTCATTGCATCTGCTTTAAATGCTTTGTCGTAGGTCGTACCTGTGCCGGCTGCAATCATATCAGTGATGCCATCTGTATCAGCAGATGTAGATACATTAAGCTTTGCATCTGAAGCGTAATAAGCGAAATCTCTAAGAGCGCCCTCGGCAGGATACTCCGCTGAATTTGTCATTCCAGAGGTGGTTATCTGTCCTGCGATCGCTCCTGTATATCCGGCCTTTCCTGTAGAGTTCACGACTCTGATATCGCTTGTGGAATATACATTCCAGAGTTTTCCGGCAAACATTCCTGCGATACCGCCTGTAAGACCTGTGCTTGCAGGAGTAATATTTTCAATGGCTCCTGTGCTTCCGCAGTTTACGATCACGTTATTTAATGAACTCATGCCGACGATGCCTGCCACATATGAGTTTACCCATTCTCCGGGATCTTCATTTTTCTGCTCAATATCTGTATAGCAGTTTGTGATAACCGCACCCTTCATCGCACGTCCGAGAATACCGCCATTCATCGTCATCTTTACGGAATCGGCCGCAATACTGATCTTTCCTGATGCGCTGACATGATCAACAACGCTCGAACCGGCTACCGTGTCACCGGCAACCGATCCCACAAATGTCTTTTGTTCCGCCTTTACATCAATGTCGACATTTTCAAAAGAAATATTCTTTACTTCCGCTGATCCGTTAAGCGTAGAGAAAAGTCCCAGACTCTTTGCAGAAGACACAGTATCATGGATCTTTAAGTTACTGATCTTATGATCTTTTCCATCAAAATGTCCGTTAAAAATAGTATCTTCAGACTTTGTTGTCTGGGCTTCTGTTCCGATAGGATTCCAGTTATCTGTACCGGAAAGATCGATATCTGAACCAAGTTCGATAAATTCACCGGTATATGGATTTCCTTCATCAACGGCAGACGCAAATGCCGCCAACTGCTCTGCATTTGCAATGATATACGGTGATTCTTCTGTACCGTTGCCGGATGCAAATGTAGTCACTACTGCGTCTTTCAATGCGTCATTTACGGCAGCTTTAATGCCCTTTGAACTATAAGTCGCATGAGATATATCATCTACATCCGTAGACTGTTTCTCAATGATAGACTTTACAATTTCCCATGCTCTTGCCCACTTTTTAGGAGTTTCCCCCTGCGATACTTCATCGATAGATGCGATCTTTCCGTCCTTGATAGTTACCTTTACAGTAATATCACTCTTAAACCCTTTTCCTGTTCCGGTATATTCTCCATCCTTATATACCGCTGTTTCATCAATCGATGCATCTTCATCATTTTCCTGCGTAAGGCTATCAAGTGAAAACGAACCGTCCTCGCTGAACTCTGCAGCCTGATCATCCAGGATTTCTTCCGCCATGACCGGAACAGCAGGAGCGATCGAAGGGGCGATCATTGAAACACTGATAGATAAAACCATCAATATTTTTCTCATTCTTCTCTCCATGAGCATTCTCTCCTCTATTAACGCCAATATTACATGATTGATCGTTGCCTGGTGTCTATATAAACATCCTTTGTTTATGGTCAACTAATTAGTGAAACCTAACCATGGCAACTTGTTCAGATTATCATACAATTATTAGCGTTAACAATTACTTACTTGAGAATCATTTTCACTAGAGAGTTGTTGAGATTTTTTATCAACAAATATCACACGCTAAAAAAATCTCTTCCGACCACCCAATACGGCGACCGGAAGAGATTTTATCATATCTTAATATTTTTAATATTTTCCTAAGTTTCCTTCAAGTGAGATGATACTCTCACCATCATATACGTCGCTGCCATCATTGTAGGAAACCATACCGATGGACTTTGCCGGTGAAGCAAAACCTCCGCCTGATGAGAAACCACCTCCAAACGATGCAGCACCGCCTTTCAGCTTGAAGCCTGAAATGACATCCCGGAGATTCTGCGCATGATTGGACAATGTCTCCGCCGCAGCCGCACACTCTTCACTCGTAGCCGAATCTGTCTGTACCACCTGCGATATCTGACCAATAGCAGTATTTATCTGTGAAATTGCAATTGCCTGCTCATCAGAGGATGCAGCTACTTCTGTCACAACTGTTGCTATGGTTTCAATTGCTTCTGAAATCTTAGTGATAGCATGCGTCATCTCATCGACCTGTTTTGTTCCATCTTCTGCCATAGTGATCGCATGCTGTATAAGCTCTGCCGTTTCCTGTGCAGCTTTAGACGAAAGCTCTGCAAGATTTTTTACTTCCTCTGCCACAACAGCAAAACCTCTGCCATGTACACCTGCTCTTGCAGCCTCTACAGTTGCATTCAGCGCAAGGATATTGGTCTGGAACGCAATATCATCAATATTCTTTACGACCTTGCTGATATTGTGTGAAGACTCGCTGATATTATTCATGGAACCGTTTACGCCCTCTACAGCAGCCTTACCGGTTCTGGTATCCTCAAGCATACTCTGAACCATGCCCTCCATCTTTCTGGAATTCTCGGCATTTGTATTGGTCTTGTTTGCGATATCTTTAATAGATGCAGAAATCTCTTCTATAGCACTTGCCTGCTCTGTAGATCCCTGTGCCAGTGCCTGAGAAGCCGCAGCTACTTCCTTTGCTCCCTCTGTAAACTGCATACTGGCTTCTCTTACGCCTGTCAGCACCTGATTGTTTTCATCAACAAGATCCTTGAGTGCGATGCCAAGCATATCCTGCTGGCTTCTGACATGAGAACTTACTGTGAAATCACCCTTAGACATAGCCTTTGCCATTTCTGCCTGTGTCCTGGTCGATTTCAAAAGTTTCCGGATATCCTCGATAAACCCTTCATACTCGCGGAACTTGTTATCCGGAACATTCCAGTCTACATCTCCATCGGCTATCTTCTCAACAAGAGAATTCATTTTTTCTACAGTAGCGCCAAACGTAGTTCTAAATGAAATGAGTCCCAAAACAGCAACAACTATTGCTACTATGACGATTCCTATATCCATAGCAATAGACATCGAAGGGCTGATAAGCTTATTCCCGGTAATCTCAGTCAAAATTCCTACAATCTCAGATACCAGCAGCAAAACGATCATTACAATTATGGTTGTTGTGATACTTGATAAAATACTTGGTTTTTTCATACCCCTTTTACCCCCTCATTTTTCAGCAGGTTCTTCATCCTCTATTACTTCATCGATAGCCTTCAGATCTTCATCTTTTATGAGTTTTTCCGGATCGAGCAGGAGCTTTACACTGTCTCCCGTCTTTCCTAGACCATACACATACTTGTTTTTCACCTTTCCCGGAGACAGCGCCGGCGGTGGCTCTATATCATCATCTTTTATGGTGACCACATCTGCAATAGTTTCTACTATGAGCCCTATCACCGTGTTTTTTACATCCACAATGATGATGCACGTCCTGTCATTGTACTCAAAAGGCTTCTGCTTAAATCTGATCCTCACATCGATAACCGGAACAATCTTTCCTCTCAGGTTTATGAGTCCCTTGATATATTCCTCCACCTCAGGTATCTCTGTGATAGGCTGTATGCCCATTATCTCATTCACATACTTCAGCTCTATACCATAGTATTCTGTCCCTGATCTGAAGGTCATAAACTGATGCGTGCCGTTTTCGCTGAGTCCTTCCTCCATCTCATCGAGACCAGCTTCTAATTTCTCTTCCGCCATGATCTTCTCCTTTCATGTCACTGTGCTGCCAGCGTTCCGATGTCAAGTATCAATGCTATACTGCCATCTCCAAGCTGTGTACATCCTGAAAGTCCATCAACCTTTTTTATGTATTCAGGTATAGGCTTTACTACTATTTCCTGCCCACCGAGAAGCTTATCGACAAATATACATATCTTCTGCGCTTCATATTCCGTGAGTATCATGATGCCGTTCTCTATCTCCTGCGCAGCATTTTTTATATGATACCTCTCGCTAAGCCTCACTACCGAATAGTACTGACCACGCACATTCAGATATTCTTCTCCATCCGGTTCCTTTATGATGCTGGAATTCCTGACATTGATAAATTCCTTTACAGAACCGGTCTCAATCACAAATTTCTGCCTGCCGACTTCCAGCAATATTCCATTTATGATAGCCAGTGTGAGCGGTATCTTCAGCGTCATGGTAGACCCCTTGCCATATTCGGAGTCGATTTCCAGCATACCTCCCACTGACTGGATATTCTGCATTACCACATCCATTCCCACACCTCTTCCGGAGAGTTCTGTGACTTTCTCCTTAGTAGAGAAGCCGGGTGACGTGATAAACTGGTATATCTCTTTATTTGTATAGTCAGCTATCGTCTTGTCTCTTGGCACGATGCCATTCTTCTTTGCTTTTGCAAAGAGTTTTTCGGGATTCATTCCTCCGCCGTCATCGCTGACGCTTATCAGCACCTTTCCGCCCTCATTCTTGGCTTCCAGAGTGATGAGACCCTTTTCAGACTTGCCCGCTGCCTTTCGTTCTGCTTTCTCTTCTATACCATGATCAATGGAATTTCGTATCATATGCATCAAAGGATCTGATATATGCTCGATAATATTCTTATCAACCTCTGTATTCTCACCTATCATCTTGAATTCGATGTCTTTACCGACTTTCCTTGATGTATCGAAAACAATCCTGTTCATCTTCTGGAAAGTATTCGTAAGAGTCATCATCCTCATGGACATGATGACATCCTGCATCTCTGACACAAACTTCGTGAGCTGTGCTGCCGCTTTATTGAAATTCGTCAGATTAAGTCCGGGAACATTAAGATCCGGATTCTGCAGGACTACAGATTCCGCTATGACCACTTCTCCTATGAGATCCATCAGCTGATCTATCTTATTCACATTGACACTGATATAGCTTGCCGCCGGAGCCTTAGGCTTCTTATTCTTTGCAAGAGTCGCTTTCTTTCCAGCAGATTTGCTCTCAATGACATAGTCACCCGGTTTGACTTCGTCATCCTCTTTTTTCTCAGGCTCTGCCTTTTTTTCTTCTTCGCCAAGATCTATGGTGTCCGATCCGACTATCACTGCCGGTACATCAAATCCTGCTTCAAACTCTTCCTTGCTGCATTGCGATACATCAAAACTCTCTACGTCAAATCCGCCAAGTGCAACCTTGACATCTTCTATCTCCAGATTTGCCTTTACGAGTATCTTGAATCCCTGCTCCAGTATCACATCCGCTGAGGATTCATTTGTAATGATATCCTCAGGAGAATAGTACATCTCCTCTGTAAGTTCCTTTAGAGAATTCACAAGGGCAAATGCATGGATATTACTCATCTGGGTATCATTCCGGTAGTATGCCGTGATGTAGTAATAATTAAAATGATCACTGCCTGCCGCTGCCCCGATATAGAACTGTGTAGGACCCTCATCCGGCAATTCCTCCGGAAGCTCCTTATCCTCTTCAAGGATTTCATTCTTAATCTTACTTAGAAACTTATCAATGTCTTTTATAAGCTTTGAGGAATCCTTTGTCGGTTCTCCTCCATCTCTTATGTTGTCAAATTCTTCTCTAAGAAAATCCGAAACTGCAAGAATCTTCTCCACAAGTTCCAGATGCGGCACATTCTTCGGATGAGATTCTCTGATATAGAAAAACACATCTTCCAGCTTGTGCGCGAGCTTCATGATGTCATCAAACATCATGATTCCCGATGACCCCTTTATAGTATGCATGACGCGAAAAAATTCATTGATATCATCTTCATCAAATCCGTCTGCGTCTTTTTTCTCAAGGGTCGTCATTTCGAGCTGCTCAAGAAGTTGCCCGTTTTCATACAGGTACATATCAAGCATGCTGTCCAGCTCGTCACCCATTTGTCCCCCTCCTTTCGTTACTGCTCACCAGCTTACAGCTCGTTCCAGCAACGTATTCACGCAACTTAGACCGTCACTTCAAGCCAAGCTTCTTCATTGCAGCATCCAGCTTATTTACATCAACCGGCTTCGCACAGTAGACTGTGCATCCAAGTTCAAATGCCATCTTCACATTTTTCTCAGCCGAAAGTGCTGTCATCATAATGATCTTTGACTGTTCCTTTGTCGAAAGCCCCTTCTGCTTTTCGACTTCGCGTATTGTCTTCAGCACCTGATATCCATCCATCTCCGGCATCATCACATCCAGACAGATGAGGTCATACGGCTCATCATCTTCATCTGCCATGAGATATGCCTCCACAGCTTCCTGTCCATCCACAGTACCGTCACACTCACCGTACTTAGACATATGGTTCATGATAAATTTCCTGCTGGCAAAATCATCTTCTGCTATTAGTATCTTCATGGACAATGTCTCCCTCCTTTTGACTCTGACTTCATCACATAGAGCTAAGAACCGTGTAGATCTTGTTGGAAATAGCTCCCAGCGGCAGCTGATATTCCACTGCACCTATGTCATAAGCAACCTTTGGCATACCATAGACAACACATGACGCTTCATCCTGACCTATCGTATGACCACCTGACTTTCTGATAGCAAGCAATCCATCTGCACCATCCTTGCCCATACCGGTCAATATAGCAGCGACAGCTCTTCTTCCTGCTGTCCTCGCCACAGACTCAAACATCACATCCACTGAGGGACAATGCCCGCTGACCCGCTCACCAGCCCTGCATTCAACTTGAAAATGTTCTCCATTTTTTACAAGTCTCAGATGCTTGTCCCCGGGTGCGATAAATACGTGTCCCGGACTCAGCACATCTCCAGTCTCAGCTTCTTTCACATGCACTGCACACTGGTTATCGAGTCTCTCTGCAAACATTCTGGTAAATCCCTTTGGCATATGCTGTGTGACTATCGTACCGGGTATATCCGTTTTGAACCCCATTATCACATCACACAGGGCTTCTGTCCCTCCTGTAGAAGCTCCAAGAGCTACCACCAGTTCTTTATTGCTGATACTTTCCACCGCACTACTATGCTGCCTTGCAGTGCTTCGCTTCATACGTCTCACATCAACTGTTGCAGCGATCTTTACCTTGGTACACATTTCCCTTTTCAGGTAGTCCAGTATCTCATCCTTTGTCATATTCACAGGCTTTGATATAAAGTCCACAGCACCCACGTTCAATGCATCAAAGACTTTGTTGCTGAGTGAACTCACCATTACAACCGGGATAGGATACTGAGGCATGAGCCTCTGCAAAAATTCTATGCCGTCCATCCTCGGCATCTCTATATCAAGCGTCATGACATCCGGTCTGTACTTCAGGATCATATCCCGGGCTTCAAACGGATTGGAAGCAACGCCTACAACCTCCAGTGCCGGATCCGCACTGATCCCTTTCACCATCAGATCCGCAAACATCATTGAATCATCTACAACCAGTACCTTTATTTTTCTCATAGCCTTTACCCCCTGCTTAAAAACTGCGTCCTACCGCTCTACTTTTCTGAAAATAGAAGGTCTCACATATTCAAGCTGAGTCGCGTCCTTATCAATATTTTCTGTATTACCGATGATAAGATAACCGCCGGGTTCAAGGATGTTGTAAATCTTATTTACCAGATTTCTCTTTGTTTCCGCAGAAAAATAGATCATTACATTTCTCAGAAAAACGCAATGCATACGCTTTTTGAAAGGAAAATCATCCATCAGATTAAACTGCCTGAACATCACATTTTTCCTGATATCATCTGAAACTCTGTAATTAAACTCGTCAACTCTCTTAAAGTTGCTTCTCTGCCATACTTCAGGCAGTACTTCTATCTTCTCTTTCAGATATACACCATTCATGGCATATCGCAGAACCTCGCTGGAAAGATCTGTAGCGAGCAGAGTAGAATCCCACTTTCCATAGTTCAGTCCCAGAAAATCCTTTATAACCATGGCGATGGTATACGGTTCCTCACCGGAAGATGATGCTCCGGACCATATCCTTATATCATGAGTATTCTGCTCTTTTTTTACTATCCACGGCAGGATCACATCCCTTAAAAACACAAAATGATCCGGTTCTCTCCAGAAATATGTATGATTTGTCGTAAGGATATTCAGCATATTCTGCAGCTCATGCCCACTCCTGTCTCTTTCAACAGCATTCAGATATTCCCCATAGCTCGCATATCCCTGTCTTGCAATATAATTATCCAGTCTCCCCTGCACTATGACCTTTTTACTTGCAAGATTTATTCCATATCTGCTCTCTAAAAATTCAACAAGCCTGTTAAATTCAACTTCAGTCATCTGCCATCACTTCCGTTCTTTCACTTTATCTGTTTCTTTATCCGTAAAAACAGATCCAGAAGATAGGGATCAAATACCTTTCCCCTATCCGCTTTCATATTTTCAAAGCACTCTTCCCTCGTATGTCCTTTTGATATCCCCTGTGCAAATTCATCTACAATCCTTATGATCCTCGCTGCAAGGGGTATCTCTTCTCCCTTTAAGCCCTCCGGGCTTCCGCTGCCATCCCAGTTTTCCCTATAACTCTTTATCACATCTACCGACGTTGTCACTGCCGCATTCTTTTCATCCTCAGAAAAGATGATCTCCACGATCTTGTAATCAATATTTCTGATCACACCGGCTATCTCTATACCATCCACAAACGCCGTTGATATCTGCGATTCATATTTTTCCGTAAAATTAAGAGCCTGTGCCAGCATTCTCGCATTTAATGCCAGTTTTTCGATTTCATCATTATCTTTACTGCCACTGCTTTTTAGTCTTGCTATTTTTTCAAGTATGCGTTTCTTTTCATTATTAAACTTTTTACTTTGTTCACTTACGACACTGTGAAGTTTCCTGTTGCTCTCCTGAAGCTCATGCTTCAATCTGTAGATATTCAGATGCGTGGAAACTCTGGTCTTTATCTCTATCACACTAAAAGGTTTTCTGATGAAATCGACACCGCCTATCTCAAATGCTCTTTCCATCTCATCATCACTCTCTGAAGCTGACACAAAGATAACCGGTATATCCCTTGTATGCGGATTTTCCTTTAACATCCTGCAAAATTCATAGCCATTTATATCCGGCATCATGATGTCAAGGAGAACCATCTGCGGCAGCTTCTCTTTCAAGAGTGCTGTAGCTTCCGCTGCGCTGCTTGCCGAGATCGTGTCATACCCCAGATCTTCAAGGATATCTTCCAGCAACCCTATATTTATCATCACATCGTCAACGATCAGTATAGTTGCCTTTTTTTCTTCCATATCAATATCACTCTCCCCGGGATCGAAGCTCCTCGATAAGTTTATCCAGATACTCTGTGCAATTCTCTTTCTTCTCTTTTCGTATACTCATCACCAGTCTGAGTGCCAGGGATGACACTTCCTTAGGTGCTGCAGCTGTGAGCTTCTTGATATTCTCCGCAAATTTTTCCGCTTTTTCCCAGTTGTCAAGTTCTACGCACAGAGCTGTTTTCTCAATGAGATCCCGCATAGTCCGTATATTTTCGGCACTGCCATATTCCGCTCTATCCTGTACCTCCTGCTGCTCCTGATTGAAAGACAAAGACTGCTTCAGGTCGTCTATCGTCACCTCATGAGCTTCGCCCTCTTCATAATTTTCCGCTTCGAGATTTACTGTAAAGATAAATGTTGTACCCTTACCCTTTTCACTCTCAAGCTCGATATGACCTCCCATGAGTTCTACTATCTGTTTGCATACATAAAGTCCGAGACCTGTTCCGCCGTATTTCCTTGTAATAGAGCCGTCTACCTGTGTAAAACTTCTAAAAAGCTTGTCCTTATCTTCCTTGGACATGCCAATCCCCGTATCCATCACGAAAAAGGTAAGCTCAATATTCTTACCATTTTGCTTTGTCATATATAGTTCCAGTGCCACATGACCGATATCCGTAAATTTCAGAGCGTTATTAAGCAGATTGTTTATAACCTGGCTCAGACGAAACTCATCTCCTATGACCTTATCCGGCACATTATCAGCTATGTGATATGTGAGATTCAGTCCCTTTTCATTCGCCACCGCCGACGACGTATTGATGCAGCCTTCGATAAGCCCGTGGAGAGAAAACGATTCTTCCTGTATCTCCATTCTTCCGTTTTCGATCTTTGCATAGTCCAGAAGATTATCTATGATCTTTTCCATATTTGCGCAGCAGGTAAGGACGATATTCAATATACGGCGTTTCCCTTCATCGCTCTCATCAGACTTCAGATTGTTTATATGACCCTTGATGCCATTCACCGGAGTCCTGAGTTCATGTGTGAGATTCGCCACAAACTCATCCTGTGCTTTCATGACATCCCTCATATTGTCTTCAAGCTGCTTCATCTGCTTACGCTGCAGATCGATGTCACGCATATCCCTCATTATGCATGCACCAACTCTTCTTCCAAATACATTTTCTACAAGAAAGACTTTCAGCATGATAGGAAAACAACTGTGATTTACCCTGTATGCATCCTCTTTTATCTCTTTATCAGAATTTTTCTCTATAAACGCAAAAACATCCTCATTTTCCGGAAAAAAATTTGGAAGAACATCCTTGATATTATGCTCTGCAATCTCTACCTGCAGTTCATCTTTTCCCTTCTGATTCACGAAGCTAATAAGTCCTTCTCCATCGAAAAAACATATTATTTCAGAAGTGTTGTCGAAAATTGCCGTAATCGAACCAAAACTATTCAACCAAAGTTCCCCCTCTGCCCTTTGCTGCAAACAAACCAAATAGTCTGACATTATGCAATTTAATGTATATTTTATATAATAATTTTTGAACAATGTGCATTTTTGACAATACACACGTTTCAACATTTTGATTATTATTCACAATTGTTTATAATTTACTGTTATGTTTATTATCGGCATAAATTATCATTACTTAATGGGTATTTATCCTGATGCCGGCGGTACACTCACTTATTCCATACGCGCCTTCGGCTTTGATTATCAAGGCAGAATTGTCTAAAGCCTTGTAAAAAAAGCCTGCAGGTGGCTTATAAGTCACCTGCAAGCTTTTTTATCATTTCAGATTGTGAGCTGCTTTGAATGCTTCATCAGTGCTGCCGCTCTCCAGTGCCGCCCTCAAAGTAAGAATAGACTCTTTCTTTATCGAGTTTTTCTCCTATCACTATCAGAATAGACTGACCTGTCTTTACTTCACGTATTTCTTCCGCTTCTCTTGTTATATTTAATTCAAACCATTTTCCATCGGGAGTATTTAAATAGCCTTTAATACGAAGCACCTTTCCTGCTGAAGTATCATGAAGAAGTTTGTGTGCTTTCTCTGTAAGCTCCTCTTCTTTCATCACCACATTCATATAAAAGAAAGAATCAAATCCGTTTTCATCCACGCTCGTGATCTTCACATGATCCGCACCCACATATTCCACTCGGGTTAGTCGTGCAAAATCTTCTTTTGTATATTCGTCTATGTTTTTCGAAAAAAGATTCTCTGCTTTGAAACGTCTCCTGCACTTGAATCGCTCCATTGCCCGGTTTAGATGATCTGCGATCACAGCTTCTTTTCCGGGATTTGTATCCACATGACTTAATACGATCTTTCCGGCATTTGCAGCCTGCGCCATAAAGAAGTATTCTGCTTCTTCTGACATTTGTTCAGGGATTCCCGCATCAACAATAGTTATGACACTTCCGATACGATACCAGCTGTCGATAGGATCTTCATGAAGGATATCAAAAAACTCGTCTGTATCAAAAATGCCTGACGGTTCTACGATAATGCGATCGTATCCGGACATTCCCATCGATATCAGCTTTGACTTAAATCGTCTCTTGTGACAATCGTAATCACAGCCACCGCTTATCATCTCGATCTCACACTTCTCACCTCTGAGATCAGAAAGAAGTGTCATATCTACATTTACAGCACCATAGTCATTTTCAAGTATCCCTATCCTCATACCTTCATCCATAAGGTACTGAGCGTATTTCCTGATAAACGTTGTTTTTCCAGAACCAAGAAATCCTGTGACAAGATCAATAACCGGCATAAAAACTCCTAAAAATCAATAATTAATGTCCCATGCGTTTTTGGGATTTTCGACCCGTTCATCTGATTTAACGGTCGAATTCTTTACTCGTATAACTCTGTCTGCGATCTCCGCACATGCACTGTTATGCGTTACCATTACGACAGTCCTGCCCTTTTCGTGGCTTTCTTTCTGCAGTAGCTCCAGTATCTCACATCCGGTATTTGTATCGAGCGCACCTGTCGGTTCGTCGCACAATAATAATCTCGGATTTTTCGCAAGCGCTCTTGCTATGGATATCCTCTGCTGCTCACCCCCGGACATCTGAGACGGAAAGTGATACATCCTCTTGGTAAGCCCCACCGCAGCGATCGCATCTTCCGGACGCATTACCTCTATTTTACCCGTATTCCACACAGATTTCTTTCGTGAATTTGCACGAACATCTTTCATAAGAGCAACATTTTCATAGGCAGTAAGCATCGGGATCAGATTATAAAACTGGAAAACAACACCCACATTCCAGGCTCTGTAATCTGTGAGATCATCGTCACTGAATCTAGCGATGTCTTTTCCATCAAATATGATCTCACCCTCAGTCGGTGAATCCATTCCTCCGAGGAGATTTAAGAGTGTGCTCTTTCCTGCGCCGGACGGTCCGAGGATCACTACAAATTCTCCTTCTTCCAGATTTAGATTTATGTCATGTATCGCATAAAAACTCTGGTCTCCCATTGTATAGGATCTTGACACGTTTTTTAACTCAATTAAGGACATATTTCGCCTTCTCTCCTACATTTTTGTCAGTAACAGCATCAGTGATCACGATATCGCCACTCTCAAGTCCTTCTGTTATTTCCACGTTTTCACCGTTATTTATGCCGCTCTTCACATACTTCTTTTCGATTTTTCCATTGGATATCACATAGCAGTAATCACCGTCATTGTCGCTGTAAAATGCTTCCACCGGTACCGTCAGTGTATTTTCCGATTTCTCAGTATAGATCGTTACATCCGCTTCCAGTCCGATTATCGCAGCTTCGTCTGCTCCATCTATTGAGACCTCTACTTCCACATTTGTCTTATCCGATGAATCTGCCTTTGCCAGAGAATTGATCTTTGTGACCGTACCGCTGTACTTTCGCCCGGAAATATCGACTTCTGCTTCCTGTCCTTCTTTTATATCGAGAATATCGTATTTACTGATATCAACTCTGCATACCAGATTTTCCGAATTTTCTACGGTAAAAAGCGGTGTACCTTCCGTGACATACGCGCCATCATGAACATTTAGTTCCGTAACTATCCCGGAAAACTCTGATTTTATGCCGTCTGTCGCCTTCACATAGTCTTCTGAAACCTGTTCAGCTTCTTTTTTTGTGAGTTCACTGTTTTTTTCAAGTGCTTTCTTCTCATCCTCTTTAAGGATATTCCCTTCGTATGCTGCTTTATTGCTCTTGGCTTCCGTCCAGTTACGGGTTATGTCCTCCATTACATTATTTACATCATTCATTTCCGAATTTTCGTCCGGAGTGACCGCTCCCTCACTTGTGACGTTCAGCTGTTTTTTTAATTCGGCAAGTTCCGTATTTAACCTGTCTATGTCTTTCTGCGCATCTTTAATGTTCTTTACATTGCTTTCAGAATAGTCATCTTCCGACTTGGTTCCGTATCCTGTCGCTTTATTCTTCTTGTGTTGACTCTCGCTTATCTCCTTTTCTTTCTCAGCTATTTCTTTATTTACAGAATCGATCTGACACTGGATCTGATAGATTCGATTAAATTCCTCTTCGGAGATCTCATTTCCTTTTTCTCTATAAAGCCAGTAAAGCGCGGCATATGCGTCATCATCATTTACTGCTTTTTGATATTTTTGAGCGTAGTCATTACTCTTTTCTACACTTCCCTTATATTCGAGTTCTGCCATATTTGACTTGATCTCAGCTTCATCAAGCATATGCTTAAGCTCGCTGTCATCATACTTTACGACAGTATCACCTTTTTTTACTTTGTCCCCGAGTTTAACGGAAATACTTTCTATCGGAGCTGTGACAGCTGCATAATAAACTTTGTCATCAGCGCCATGTATCTTTCCGCTTTCTTTTACACTTCCTTCTATCACGGATTTTTTTACTTCTACAGCACTGTAGGACGGCGCAGCATTTATCGCATGTACTGTACCTGACGCAGCTATAACTACTGCAGCAGCTATTCCGGTTGCTTTTACTACATTCTTTTTATTCATCATTCGATTCCCTTCAAAGCTTCAACCATATCTATATCCTTTACCCTCGCAGATAAAAAGAAACTGACTGCACTGGATAAGATAAACGTTCCAAGCACCGAATAAAGATATGACGGTGTAAAAATAACGGCTCTATAGTCCATTGACTCAGCCATATCCGACATGATCGCAACCAGTAACAGTTGTCCAAACGGTATACCTGCAGCCACTCCAACCGCCGTCACCCATATATTCTGGAGCTGAAGTATCCACCGGATCTTTCCCGTAGAAAAGCCAAGCACCTTAAGCGTCGCCATCTCTCTGGATTTTTCCACAAATGAAAGTATTCCCTGATTGTACAAAACCACTACTCCAAGTACCACAGCTGCGGTTATGAATATCCCCATCATCATATACATCATGGCTTTCATCTCATCCATGGATTTCATCATTTCTTTTGTATCCTGAACATCTACTATATGATCATCCTCAGCCAGTTCTTTCTTTGCATTTTTATTTGTAAGGATCGTCGTCGGGTTAAATGTATATTCATGCTTCTCATATACATTCCGGTACATCGTGATCCCCTGTGTTGCAGGGTTGACGTACAGCTGCACTACTCTGTCTTTCTGCCACTTATCATCACCGGTAAGGTGCCATTTGACAAAATCACCTTCTTTTATTCCGAGAAGCTCCGCCATTTTTGCAGACATGGCTATTCCATTCTCCGTCAATTTCTTATGTACAAATCCTTCCCCCTGAAAGTGCATGTAATTGCCCTTTTCTATGACTGTCACGCTGCCGCTTTTTTTAACCGATCCCACTTCAAAGTCTGCCGCTATGTTTTCCATCATCTGCCCTTTATATTTAAGAGCATAATCACGTGTGACAGGATAGGTCGTGTCCTCTTTCATTATTATCTGGTAGCTTGCAGTATTAAGCTGCCCATACATCCAGTCTGTTATAAATTCGATAGAATCCAGACATCCAAAGGCTGTAAGGATAAGCATCGTACATCCTGCTACACCTACCACTCCCATTCCTGTCCTGACTTTATTTCTCCTTATATCACGCAGATTCCACTGAGTCGCAAATGTCAGTTTCTTCCAAAAACTGCTTTTTTCCAGGCGTGATGCTTTTACGAGTTTCGGAGCTTCAGGCTTTAAGGTTTCTGCAGGCGGCAGCTGCAATTCCCTACGGCATGATAAAAAACTTACCAGTGAAGATACTGCAACAGACGCAGTGATCATAAATACACCTGCGAAAGAAAGTCTGCTCGATGCATCCGGCAGCAAATAGGTATCCGACATCATGTCAAAGATCAGCTCCGGGATCATCTTATATCCGGCAAAAGCGCCCAGTATACTACCTACAAAGCTTAAGACAAATCCATAGGAAACATAGTGCAGGGTGATCACCCGCTTTGAAAATCCCAAAGCCTTCAATGTTCCTATTTCTACTCTCTGTCTCTTCGTAAGTCTCGTCATGGTTGTAATTATTCCGAGCACCGATATCAGCATGAAAACGATTGGAAACATAAAGGACATGCTTGTATGCTGGTTCATCTCTGCCCTAAAAGTCTGATAGCTTAGATTATCGTCTTTATCAAGTACAGCCAGAGTGTCCATATCAAGCGCATCACATATCTTTGACGAAAGATCATATTTTACATTTTTTTCTTTTTGGGAAAGTGCGTTGGAGTTATCGATACCCTCTGCATCGATGATCACTTCATTAAAATAGACATCTTCATTCGGATACTCAGATACATCCATAAATGCCATGCCATAGGTACCATATGCCGGCATCATAGACGCTGTATCCTGAAGATAGTAGACATATTCCGGGTTTCGGATCGTTCCCCGGATCACCTCGTCAAAATTTTTTCCCTCATATTTCAGCTTGATCTTGTCACCTATCTCATAGCCATTTGCATCTGCAAATCTATAATCAAGCCAGATCCCGTTTTCACCGGGTTTATACTCTTCTCCCTTTACGATACCTATTTTTGAAATCTCATTCCTTTCGACAAAATTCAGATACATGTCAGCTTCACGTGTATCGAGAATTGCTTTTCCTTTGACTGAAGCGCGTCTCTCTACTTTCTTTATTCCCTTTATTTCCCGGATATGCGAGAGATCATCGGTGGTGAAATTTTTGCCCTGAACCCAGATATCAGCTAGATCGTACTTTGTATAAAAAGCATCTTCCGCCGCTGTAAATCCGGCTACTTCCGAGTTCATTCCCACAAATACATACAGCCCGAGAAACGACATGATGAAGATTGAAAAGAACTGAACCTTATTTTTTATAAGGTTTCTTAACATATTTCTGAAGAGCAATGTTCATACGCTCCTTTGCATTAGTCTCAACTAACACATTAATTCTACTATTGCATTTTGTCAATAAAACGATATTTTTCTGATGCACCAAAAAGCTGTACCGGTAACCAACTCCCGGTACAGCCTTCTCTGATTTTTACACTGCATACGAGTGTGAATACATATCATCTCCGATCCTGTTATCGGCTATGACTTTCATGATACTCACACCTGAGAGAAGTTCTCTCATCATTTTTTCCGTAATAGCATCATAGCACTGAAACAGCGCCGCTGCCGTGTCCGGATCGGTATAAACTTTCCAGTACCCGTTAAGCAGATAATTTTTGCCATCCTGCTCTATATATCCGATCACGTCTCCTATCGGATATCCCAGAAAGAGTCCCAGTTCATCCGGAAATCCCGCTGTTCCCTCCATGCATGCCGTATAACGTGATGATACTTCCTGTATCGCATCATGCAGTGATCCGGACGAAAATCCGCGTTCTCTGAAAAACAACATATTTTTGCTGTCTCTCAGTATCCGCTCCAGTCTGTCCTTGTGATATATAAGATATGTCACTTTTTTGTCGTTCTGATACAGAACCGCCCAAGACAGGCCTATCGCCCGTATGATTCTCAGTGCCGCCGATATCATTTCACGGTCCAGGATAAGGAGATTACTCACCTTTAATCCTGATAACACCGGTGCGCACTGATAAATCAACGTATGCTCAAGTTCACGAAAATCTATGATGTCATATACATCCCTACTCATGCTTTAACAAGTGCCTGGCCCAGGGCTTCACAATCACTCAGGGCATCATCATCAGGTGCATTATTTGCAATAACGCCTTCACCGTTTACAACAGTTGCTCCATCAGACGAAACTCTGTCGCACCATGATGTCATCCACTCGCCTGATCCCCATCCATAGGATCCGAACAATGCAACCTTCTTCCCTCCGATAAGACCGTCAAGCTCAGTCATAAAAGGCTCAACTTCTCCCTCTTCCAGAACCTCTGCCCCCATTGCAGGACAACCAAGAGCAAATCTGTCATCCTTTGCAAGATCAGCTGCAGAAAGCTCGCTGAATCCCAAGAGGCTTGCCTTTCCACCGGCTGCCTGAATTCCCTTCGCAACAGCCTCTGCCATAGCCTGTGTGTTACCTGTTCCGCTCCAATATACAACCTTTATCTCTGCCATTTTTTGTTGTTCCTTTCAGTCATTTATTAGTTTCAACTAACTATGTTAGATATTAGCACTTGCTAACTATAATCACAAGTGTTTTGATGATAATTGTTTATCAATAGCAGAAGACCATATTCCTGTCAAAAAAGAAAATTGTCACCGCCGATGAAATCATCATAAACAGCTTAACACAATTAAAAAAAAAACAGCCACGGCTGGCTCGACCGTGGCTGCATTCTGAATAGGAGAAATCTAAATTTTACTTTCGTTAGTTTTTGCTAACAAGGTTATATTAGCATTGACTAACGCATGTGTCAACAGTATTTTTTCATCATTTTATTAAAACAACAAATGCCCTGACAAAAAGAAGCTAAAAACTTTCTTCTGTCAGGGCATCTGATCATTTTTTTCGAAATTTCGACTTATTTATGATTTTTTCTGAACGCTTCAATAGTTTCTCTTGTCGGAAGTGAGGAAATAGCGCCTTTTTCCTGTACGCAAAGGAATCCGCTGATATTTCCGTAATCCAGTGCATCTCTTGCGATCTCTTCTGTCACATCATTCTTACTTCTGACACCGAGGATCAGGAGTCTTGAAAGGAATCCACCCCAGAACGCATCTCCGGCACCTGTTGTATCCTTTACATACTGAGGCTCGGAATAACCTCTGTCTACAAAGTTGATACCGTTAAAGAAGCACTTTGAGCCATCACCGCCAAGAGTCATTACAACTACAGTAATGTCGTTCTCCTTCATTACATTCGGGATATTTTCTTCTCCGCCGAGCATATCCACCTCTTCATCAGACACCTTTAAAAGGTCAACGAGAGGAAGTAATTTCTTTACCTCGTCTGCGCACTTTTCTTTGTCATCATTCCATGCCACATTTCTGTAATTGATATCAAAGCTTACAAGCTTGCCATCTTCATGAGCAAGTCTCATTGCCTCACGTGTAGCATCAGCAGAATCAGGTGCAGAAAGTGAGAATGATCCGGCATGAACCATCTGTGCCTTAGCGATCACGTCAGCAGAAACCTCTGACTTATTTAAGAACATATCAGCGCCGGGCTTTCTTCCGAAAGTAAAGCTTCTGTCGCCATGCTCATCAAGTGTTACGAATGCAAGAGTTGTCATTGCATTTTTGGCTCTCTCAGGATTAAGGACTTCTACGCCCTCTTTTTTCAAAGTATCCTGCAGAAATACTCCAAAGTCATCATCTCCAACCTTTGTATATACACCGGATGTAATACCATTTCTCACCGCTGCGATAGCAACATTTGCAGGCGCTCCTCCTGCATTTCTGATATAAACTCCTGTGCTTTCTCCGGGAAGAAAATCAATGACCATTTCGCCGATACAAACTAAGTCTGCCATTTTGAACCCCTTATATCTTTCGATATTCCTTTCGTATAATTATTGATAACCACTACATTGTTTATCAACTTTACTATAAGATGTATTTTGTTTCTTTGTCAATTGAAATAGAAAATACATCTTTAAAAGAATAAAAAAACAGGCTTCCATACATTTTTATGTACAAGAAGCCCGTCTTACATTTTTAATCTCTGCTTATTAGATCTGTCATACTATGAAGCGATACACCAAGTGTTGAAGCATTGTGAAGGACCGCTGATGTTGCCGGAGGAAGTATTCCCATAACCCCAAGCATTATAAGTCCAAAGTTAAATCCTATAACAAATCTGTAATTGGATTCTATCCTCTTCATCAGGAAATCACTTATATTTTTCAGTGTCACAAGTTCAAAAAGCGTATCCGCAGAAACTGTGATATCTGCAACTTCTCTGGCAATCTGTGCTCCCTCACTTATGGCTATTCCTGCATCCGAGGTGCTGAGCGCAGGTGAATCATTTATACCGTCACCTACCATAATGACCTTGCGTCCTGCTGCATGTTCTTTTTCAATGAATGCAGCCTTATCCTCCGGCAGTACCTCTGCATAATATTCATCAACGCCAACCTTTGATGCTATAGCCGCTGCTGTACGTTCGCTATCACCGGTCATCATGACGATCTTATCTATTCCCATCATGTGTAAAGTATTGATGACAGCGCCCGCTTCTTCCCTTATAGGATCGCTTATGTAAATAACTGCGGCAAGTCTGCCTCCGATCGCCAGATAAAGGTGTGAATACTGTGTTTCCAGCTCGTCAAACTTTTCCTTTTCGCCTTCCGGGATTTCTGCCTTTTCATCCTCAAATACAAAATGATAGCTTCCGATCACAACATCATTTCCGTCAACAGAGCTTGCAATACCGTGAGCCACTATATACTTTACTTCCGAGTGCATTTCCTCATGAGTAAGCCCCAGCTCATTCGCCTTATTGACTACAGCATTGGCTATAGAATGAGGGAAATGCTCCTCAAGACACGCTGCCAGGCGAAGCATCTCATCCTTGTCTTCTCCGCCAAATGTCACCACGTCAGCCACTACCGGATCAGCCTTTGTAAGAGTACCTGTCTTATCAAAAACTATCGTATTTGCACCTGATACAGCTTCCAGATATTTTCCACCCTTAACCGTGATCTTGTAGCCACTCGCTTCTCTCATGGCAGAAAGCACCGAGATTGGCATAGCAAGTTTCAGAGCGCACGAAAAGTCTACCATCAGAACAGAAATCGCACGTTCAACGTTTCTTGTGATCAGATATGTAAGGATCGTTCCTGCAAAACTGTACGGTACCAGATGATCTGCCAGTGAAGACGCTCTTGTTTCGAGATTACTTTTTAGTTTCTCGGATTCTTCGATCATGTGGACGATCTTTTCATATCTGGTTCCACCCGATTCAGCAGTGACGCTTATCTCAAGTTCGCCCTCTTCAACTACTGTTCCTGCAAAAACAGTGACACCTTCATTCTTTCTGACCGGCACGGCTTCTCCGGTCATGGAAGCCTGATTTACCATTGCTTCTCCGGATGTTACAACTCCGTCAAGCGGTATCATATTTCCGGTACGGATCACAATGATATCACCTTCATTTACATCCGTTACTCTAACTCTGATTTCTTCATTGTCTCCGGTCTTTTTCCACACGTGTGCTACATTTAATGACATGCTGCGCGCAAGATCATCAACCGATTTCTTATGCGTCCAGTCTTCGAGCAATGATCCTATGTTCAAAAGGAACATGATCGAACTTGCAGTATCTATATCATCTCTAAGCGTTGATACAAGTACTGCCGTCGCGTCAAGGACTTCCACCTTCAGATGACCACCTTTTAGGCTCTTTATTCCCTTTAAGACGCATCTGACCACTTTAGCTCCGGTATAAAGGATCCTTATCGGTGCCGGAAGGACTGTCTTTTCAATGACTCTCCTGCAAAGCATCCAGAAAAGCTTATCTTCATATTCACGATTAAGCATCCTTCCTGTTTTTTCAGGAACAAGTTCCTCATTCTTTTCATCCTTAAAATCAAATGCCAGAAGAGAATCTATCACTGCCTGTCTGTCATGCTTATATCTTATCAGGACCGAACTCGTTCTCTCATGTACAGATACACTGATGATCTCAGGATTTTGTATCAAGGCATACTGAAGCATATCCGCCTCATGCAGAGTCATCTTTCCATAAACATGAGCACGTATCCTGATACGTCCTTCCAGTTCATGTAATACTGTAAAATTCATTATTCACCACGTCTTTCTTCTAATAAGAACATAAAATCCGACTTTATCGGATTCTCCGCGCAAGCGCAGAAAAGTCAAAAACACGCGAACGACCCATTTTCGAGTTATCCACGTGTTTTACAAAACCCTCATTACAGGTTATTAGACTTCAAGACCTACTTCCTCTGCTGCAGCCTTCTTAGCCTTAAGAAGTTCCTCTGCCTCTCTGTACTCTCTTTCTCTGCGCTCCTGCTCTCTCTTTGCATTGATGCTCTTTGCATCAGCGTAGATATCTGCACAATTCTCTGTGAGGATATCTTTCTGTTCGAGAGTATAGTCCTTCATACGGAGAACTGCTGCTGTACACTCTGTATATGCTTTCTTTGCGTCCTGACTGCTAAGGATCTTGATACCGGCCGTTCCAAAAAGAACTCCACCTGCAAAAAGGCCAACCTTCTTCCATGCAACTTTTGATAAACACTCTAAAATCATATCTGTCTCCTTTCAGCCTTTGAACTAAATATTACTGTTCACACTTAAATGTACTATGTATATATCGGTTACTAATTCCCGACACTTGACTGTTATTTCAATCAATCCATAGACATTTTTTTGATTACTATCCGATTATATTTCTCTGATTTTTTGAGAACAAGAGATTTTATTGAGAAGTTTTTTCACTAAGTGCGCAAAAAGAAGCCTTGTTGGATTTTTATTAATCGTAAAAATCCAACACGACTAAGAAAAGCTGTTTTTTATTGGAGTATCGATCACGAATGATATTCGTTATCACTTGGATATTAGCACAGGTTAACCGTTTCTACAATGATCCTTATAGTACATTTTTTATCAACAAGAGCAGAGGATTACGGTTCCTCTGCTCTTGGCATAATTTATATGATATCTATCACAGATCATGACAATTCATCTAATGTATTTCCATACGGCGGCAAAAATTCTGTGAGAAAATCTCTGACTTCCGGCATAGCTTCTGCCATCCGCTCCAAAGAATCACGGGTGGACTTTTCAGCTGTGCGAAACTCCGAATTTCCCGCCTGTCTTTCTTCCATACATTTGATAAGTGCAGATATTTTATCAGCGGCTTTTACGAGTCTTCTCATATATTTTTCCTCCGGATCATCTGAGCCGTCCTGATTCTTGCTCTCCCTAAATATCCGCTCATATTCAGGTCTCAGATCGTCAGGAAGTTTATTTAAAAGTCTTTCATCTGCCATTGCCTCAATCTGTTTATAGGCAGTTCTTATATCTCTATTGAAATATTTAACAGGTGTAGGCATATCTCCTGTAATGATCTCTGATGCATCGTGATATAGTCCGACCAGTGCCGCCTTCTCAGTATCCATTTTGTGACCATATCTGACATTTCCTATGACAGTCAGGCAATGTGCGATCATCGCCACATCCGTACTATGTTCAGACAAAGTCTCCGCTCTTGCATTTCTCATGAGCGCCCAGCGCTCGATATATTTCATTCTGTATATTGCTGCAAAAAAATTATAGGTCATGTAATCCTCCGATCAACTCATCCGCTATTATTATATCTGTCCGTTCACGCAACGTTTTTTCAAACAAGATCGATATCTGATATTTTACTTATCGGCACACTGCTTCCGTCTGTAAAAATGATACCACCATTAGTCATATCTATCCTTCGCACGAAACCACTTTTTGTCACATATTCCCCTCCGGTCTTTTTATCATCAGGCACAAAAAATGTAACATTTATTTCCGGTTTTTCTTTAATTTTTTCCCATATCAACTGAAGTTTACGATCAAGTTCTTCTTTTTTATCATCGGATAAAACCATCTCTTTTTCCGTGATCCGTGCTGTTTCCCTTATCTCATCATCATACCCGGTCAGCGCAGCAAAAGGAGAGAACTGTGCTGCCCGGACATCCATATTTGCCCTTGGATGTTTCCTCACACCGTCCCACTTTGTATCCAGTATGTCTCCATACTTTCTGATAACTTCCGGATCACCGCGCAGCTCCTCTTCCGAAACTCCACGAACATTGTGCCAGGAATTTTCGAACCTCTCCTTTGTCATATCAGGCTCTATGTCCTCCGATCTGTTTATTTCGCTCTATCGTATTTGCGCCATCCTGCAGGTCTGTGCCCTTCAAAACCGCATTTTTTCCAAATTTCTTTCTGAGTTCTAATGTTGCGCGCTGCATCCTCTTTTCTCTCTCAAGCTCTTTTTCTTCTTTCTCACGCCTGACTTCCAGCGCTCCATAATCCGTAAAAAGGTCAAGCTGCTCATACTTCGGTTCATTTTTTATATCTTTCTCATATCTCGTATGATTAGCTGTGACATATACTCTTCGCGTCAATAAATTCGGTTCGATAATACTGTCAAAAAGCTCCACAGAAGCATCTACGATCTTTTTTACAGAACAGGTCCATCTATCAAGATTTATGCTCCCATGAGCGCTTTTAGGCACCTTTCTGCCATAATGATCTGTCTTTATCACGCCTTTATAGTTTTGCATCGCCGATGGATTTTTCAGATTTTCAATATCATATCCAACCGTGATAACTATCTGGTCTGTTACAAGTCCTTTCGACATGAGATCCATTGCAAGTGTCTCAGCCATTTCACGAATGATGATCCTTGTTTTTTCGACTGTATATGGCTGTGTCAAAACCTGCCCCGCACCTGTGCTGGTGGACTGAGGCTTGTACGCCTTTATATCTGCTATAGTAGTATTTTCTATACCAAAGGCATGATCTATTAGATACTCTGCGTTTACACCAAACATCTTGAAAAGCATTTCTTCGTTTTCAAGAGCGCTCCGCGCTATATCTCCCATTGTAAAGATACCCTTTGATTCGAGTTTTTTTGCGTATCCCGTGCCAACTCTCCAAAAATCCGTGAGCGGTCTGTGATTCCAGAGGATCCGCCTGTAGTTCATTTCATCCAGTTCCGCTATACGTACACCATCTTTATCCGCCGGGATATGTTTTGCCACGATGTCCATTGCCGCTTTGCATAAATAAAGATTTGGAGCGATACCGGCAGTCGCAGTTATACCGGTTTCTTCCATAACTTCATGTATCATTTTTACTGCAAGTTCTCTCGCAGTCAGACCATAAATCTTCAAGTACCCCGTAACGTCCATAAAAACTTCATCTATGGAATATACGTGAATATCCTCCGGCGCAATATATCTTAAATAGACAGAATATATCTTTGCACTGATCTCCTCGTACTTCTGCATCTGTGGGCGCGCCGCAATAAAGTCCAATTCTAACGAAGGATTTGATCTTAATTCATCAATATCATCGGACTTTCCTCGAAATGCTTTCCCATTAAGCACTCTGAGACGTGATTTATTTATTTCCTTTACAGCCTGTTTTACTTCAAAAAGACGTGGGCGTCCCGGGATGCCATAAGCCTTTAACGCCGGAGACACCGCAAGACATATGGTTTTATCTGTACGTGAAGCATCTGCAACCACAAGATTTGTCGTAAATGGATCTTTCCCTCTCTCTCGACACTCCACTGAGGCATAGAAAGACTTTAGATCGACAGCTATATAAATATGTTCTTTCATGCCGCGCTCCTCATTGCCTCCTTTTGCGAACACACATTCTAATACATTATACAAAATATCTCAAATCCAATCAAGTGTTCGTATAGACAATAAGTAAAAAGCCCTCCAATCCGGATAATTTAAGAATAAATCCGGTTCGGAGGGCTTTTTATCAATAATTTTACTTTGCAAGATATCCCTTATATTCTGAAGTATTGAGTATCTTATCTGCCTTCTCCACATCTGACTTATCAGCTGCGTCGAGGTCTTTAAGCGGAAAGTCGATTCCAAGCTTTTCGTACTTCGGTATCATCATATTGTGATACGGAAGTATTTCAAATCTCTGAACAGTCTTAAGTGTCTTCACGAAATCAGAAAGTCCCTGCAGATCTTCCTCAAAGTCATTCACTCCGGGCACAAGTACATGGCGGATCCACATATTCTTTCCATGGTCTGAGAGGTACTTTGCCATCTCAAGGATATTGGAATTATCCCATGCAGTGAGTTCCTTATGTCTCTCAGGATTGATCTCTTTTATATCTAATAAGAAGAGATCTGTCACCTCAAGAAGCGCTTCAAACTTCTTCATAAACTCAGGATCTGCAGAATTAAAAGGATTTGCGGATGTATCCAGAGCTGTATTTACTCCATTTTCATGAGCAATCTTGAAAAGCTCTGTAACAAATTCGATCTGGAGTAAAGGTTCACCACCACTGACGGTTATACCGCCGCCATTATTCCAATAGTTCTTGTATCTTGACGCCTTCTTAAATGCATCTTCCGGTGTGTAGAGCTCACCGCCGTCATCAATCTTCCATGTCTCGGGATTGTGACAATACTTGCATCTCATTCTGCATCCCTGCATAAAGAATATGAATCTTACACCGGGACCGTCCACTGAGCCAAAGGACTCTATAGAATTTACTCGTCCGAGAATTTCTTCAGCCATTTCTCCTATCTCCTATCTTTTTGCAAAAGAGCCCTGCGGCAAAAATGTCACAGGGCTCTCTCATCAGCTGATTTTTATATTAAGTTACCGACAGACCTGAGTCCATACGGTTTAGAGTCGCTTAGAAATCAAAGCTTCTCGTGGAATGTTCTGGAGATAACATCCATCTGCTGCTCACGAGTAAGATCGATGAACTTAACAGCGTATCCTGATACACGGATAGTGAAGTTAGCGTACTCAGGCTTCTCAGGATGCTCCATAGCGTCCTTGAGCTTCTCCTTACCGAATACGTTTACGTTCAGGTGATGTGAACCCTGGCTGAAGTAACCGTCAAGTACGTTAACGAGATTGTTCTTTCTCTCCTCATCATCGTGACCAAGAGCTGACGGGTTCATTGTCTGAGTATTGGAAATACCATCAAGAGCCCACTCATACGGCATCTTAGCTACAGAGTTAAGGGAAGCAAGAAGACCATTCTGCTCTGCGCCGTAGCTCGGGTTAGCACCCGGTGCGAACGGAGTCCAAGCTCTTCTTCCATCCGGAAGGTTACCTGTAAACTTACCATATACAACGTTAGAAGTAATAGTAAGGATAGAAGTTGTAGGCTCAGAATTTCTGTAAGTATGTCTCTTCTTGATCTTTGTCAGGAAGCTGTGAAGAACCTCAACACCGATGTTATCAGCGCGGTCATCATCGTTACCATACTTCGGGAAATCGCCCTCTACTTCGTAGTCAACTACGAGACCTGTCTCAGGATCACGTACAGTCTTAACCTTTGCATACTTGATAGCAGAAAGGGAATCGATTACGTGTGAGAAGCCTGCGATACCTGTAGCGAATGTACGACGTACATCAGTATCGATAAGAGCCATCTCAGCTGCCTCATAGTAGTATTTATCATGCATGTACTGGATAAGGTTAAGTACATTTACGTACAGACCAGCAAGCCAGTCAAGCATACGATCATATGCAGCGTAAACTTCATCAAAGTCAAGGTACTCGGAAGTGATCGGTCTGTAAGCAGGTCCTACCTGAACGCCGCTCTTCTCATCGATACCGCCGTTGATAGCGTAGTTAAGAGCCTTAGCAAGGTTTGCACGAGCTCCGAAGAACTGCATCTCCTTACCTGTCTGTGTAGCAGATACGCAGCAGCAGATGGAGTAATCATCGCCCCAGATCGGCTTCATAACATCATCGTTCTCATACTGGATAGAAGATGTTGTTACAGAGATCTTTGCAGCGTACTTCTTGAAGTTCTCAGGAAGTGCAGGAGAGTAAAGAACTGTAAGGTTCGGCTCCGGTGAAGGACCCATGTTCTCCAGTGTGTGGAGGAATCTGTAGTCGTTCTTTGTAACCATGCTGCGGCCATCCATGCCGATACCACCAACTTCAAGAGTTGCCCAAACCGGATCTCCGGAGAACAGCTCGTTGTAAGAAGTGATACGAGCAAACTTAACCATACGGAACTTCATTGTCATATGGTCGATGAGCTCCTGAGCCTGAGCCTCTGTAAGAGTACCGTTCTTCAGGTCTCTCTGCATGTAGATATCAAGGAATGTGGAGATACGTCCAACGGACATAGCAGCACCGTTCTGTGTCTTAACAGCTGCAAGATATCCGAAGTACAGCCACTGAACAGCTTCTCTTGCGTTCTTAGCAGGAGCAGAGATATCGAAGCCGTAAGCCTGAGCCATAGCCTTCATACCGTTAAGAGCCTTGATCTGCTCAGCAAGCTCTTCTCTCTGACGGATAACGTCATCTGTCATTGTGCCGTCACCGCAGTTCTGCTTGTCTTCGTTCTTCCAGGCGATGAGCTGGTCGATACCGTAAAGAGCTACTCTTCTGTAGTCGCCTACGATACGTCCACGGCCGTATGTATCAGGAAGACCTGTTACGATGTGGCTGCGGCGAGCTGCTCTCATCTCATCTGTATATGCGTCAAATACTGCCTGATTGTGTGTCTTATGATAATCATTGAAGATCTTGTGGAACTTCGGGTTAGGAGTGTAACCATAGTTCTGGCAGGACTCCTCAGCCATCTTGATACCACCGAAAGGCATGAATGCTCTCTTAAGCGGCTTATCTGTCTGAAGACCTACTACTTTCTCAAGATCCTTCATGGACTCGTCGATGTAGCCCGGACCATATGCTGTAAGGCTGGAAACTACCTCTGTCTCCATATCAAGAACGCCGCCCTTTGCGCGCTCTTCCTTCTGAAGCTCCTGAAGTCTGCCCCAGAGCTTGTTTGTAGCATCTGTAGCGTCTGCGAGGAAGCTCTCGTCTCCGTCATACGGCTCATAGTTATTCTGGATGAAGTCGCGTACGTTGCACTCTTCTTTCCAGAGGCGGCCTTCAAAGCCTTTCCATTCTTCATTCTGTAACAACATTGTGAAACCTCCTTACTGGTCTCTTGTGTAAAATATAGTTAGCTTTGGTTAACAATCTTGCTATTCCAAAATCCAAGGATTGATACTAGCAGAAATTTGTTAAAAAATCAACAACCTCAGTACAACTTTTTAGAGGCCTGTATAAACCTACTAAAATACCACAAAAAATGCCGTATCATATGGTACATTTTCATATAATTATATTTTGTCTAACATGCCTACAAAAGCGCATTTTTCTGCTTTTTTATTGTACACTTTTAAATACACATCAAAATATTAAAAACCTGCCGTGATGGCTGGGCACGGCAGGTCAAGGTAAGAGAAATCTGAAAGTTGTACAAAATCCATGCGCATGAATCTGTACTTTTGCGGTAGTTAGCTTCCACTAACGATTTATAATTTAGCATATGCTAACAGTCTTGTCAATATCTTTCTATCATCAAGCGTATTTTCAACATTAAAGGTCTCATATAAAAATCCGATCATGACTGCGAAAAGGATTTTTATATGAGCCCCTGACATTTTTCTTCTATTATAAATTTTCGTGGATCACTCTTCTGGAAACTTTTCCGTTGGTTTCCTCGCGAAATTCAAGATGAAATTTGTATTCTGTTTTTTCCCACTCCATTATAGTAAACGGATGCTCCTCTATCACACACACTTCCGTTTCATCTTTTCTGAATACAGGATAATTCCCGGTATATCCGTCCGCCAAAAGCGCTTCTGATATCGCTTTTCTCTTTGTATCTATCCTATTTTCGAGCTGCGCTCCATATCGTCTGACTTCATAGGGCAGAGATCCTGCTATGATCTTTTTCCAGAGACATTCCATGATCCTGTCCCCATCGCTGCCGGACAGATATTTAGCAAGCACATTACGTATCCCGGGAGATTCCGTATACTGATCTATCATCCATAAGAACCTCATATCCCCCGCTTCCTTAGCTAATTTTCGCATGGTTTCCGTTCCGGCTGCGGAATTGTGATACCAGTCATCCATTGACTCATCTATCGGCGACCAGTATCTAAACGGAGCAAACTCTATCAAATGATAATATGAAAGTTCGACATCATTGCAGTATTTCCTGCCCATAAACTCAGCTTTGTCATGAACTGTACCCACGATGTAGACCAGCCGGCGTAAGAATTCATTTCCCTCGACCCAATAATGGCCTGTCCTGTGGTACTGATACAACGTCACATGCCGGATCGCTCTGCTGCAATCGATGCGAAGTAATCTGCCGTCAGGAGCACACAATATTATACTCAGTTCAGTCCCGGAGGAACTGATCCTGATAGAAGTTCCGATTTCGAAGTCATCATCGATATCGCCGTTCACTCTGCAATTTTCAAGCTGTATATAGTTCTCTATCGCATCACTCATCATGTACGGTATGCGAACTATCCCCGGTTCATCATTATCTCGTATCATTTCCAGCGACTCTGTCTCTATGAGCTCTTTCAGCTTTTTTAAGAGTTCTTTCGGAAACAAAATTTCTTCACTATGATTTTTCAAAAATCGGCTCCTTCTTTTATATAAAGAAAAAAGGCTGTGCCCGTCAGAGGCACAACCCTTCCAAAAATCAATATTACCTGTTTCAGCCCTGAACCAGTAAGTGCTGCTTCTTATATGCGTTCATGACTTCCGAAACATTTCTCTCATCGCCAATAAGGCTAACATATATCGGCTTGAGAAGTTTCAGAGTGAGAAGTCCCATGATGGATTTACCATCAATGTAGCTTCTTCCGCTCCTTACATCTACCTGACAACCTGATCTTGAGTTGATCTGGATAAATTTCTCAATCTGTTCCTTGTCCTTCAGTCTTACTGCTACATCTGTCATAATAAAAAAAAACCCCTTTCATCGTATGCTTAGCAGCTCCCATCTGCTATCAAGTGATATCCATCATGTCGTAATCAACAAAAATGCCCTCTAGCATATATCACTACATACATCCTAACCCTTTTAAAATTTAAATCAAGAGCTTATCAAAATATTATACATTTTTTCATTTTGTGTTCACATTCATCATAACTTTTTGTGCATTTAGTCAGTATAATTCATTTTTTCGATATTTTTGTCAGTCTATTTGCGTTTTGTATTAATTGCACAATAATAGATGGTTGTAATCAACTCTTTTGTCATTTATGCCGTGGTATCAACGACACATACGATTTAATGAATTAATTGTTAATTATTGCAGATACAGTTGCATTATCATTGCTAAAAAGTTATACTTAATGCAGTTTGTTAAGTAATTAACGTGCTCTTTTCAAGTGAAAAGCCACAAATTAATTACATTTATACAAGCATTTTTGTTATTTTTTCCAATATCCCGTCAGGATTATCCTGACACCTATTTAAGGAGGAATTTGAAATGGCGCGTTTTACATTACCCAGAGATCTGTATCACGGCAAGGGTGCTCTTGAAAATCTGAAGACACTTAAAGGTAAGAAGGCTATCATCTGTGTTGGCGGCGGCTCTATGAAGCGCGGCGGTTTCCTTCAGAGAGCTCAGGCTTATCTGGAAGAAGCAGGTATGGAAGTAAAAATTTTTGAAGGTATCGAATCCGATCCGTCCGTAGAGACAGTAATGAAGGGTGCTGAAGTTATGCAGGATTTCGGTCCTGACTGGATCGTTGCTATCGGCGGCGGTTCTCCGATCGATGCTGCTAAGGCTATGTGGATCAAGTACGAGTATCCTGAGTGTACATTTGAAGATATGTGTAAGGTATTCGGTATTCCTGAACTTCGTAAAAAGGCTCATTTCTGTGCTATTTCCTCCACATCCGGAACTGCTACTGAAGTTACCGCATTCTCTATCATCACTGATTATTCAAAGGGTATCAAGTATCCTATCGCTGACTTTGAGATCACACCGGACATCGCTATCGTTGATCCTGAGCTCGCTGAGACAATGCCGCAGAAGCTCGTTGCTCATACCGGTATGGACGCTATGACACATGCTATCGAAGCTTACGTTTCTACAGCCAACAGCGCATACGCTGATTCTCTTGCGATCCACGCTATCGAGCTTATCCAGGCTAACCTCGTTAAGTCCTATAACGGAGATATGGAAGCCCGTGACATCATGCACGATGCTCAGTGTCTCGCAGGTATGGCATTCTCTAATGCTCTGCTCGGTATCGTTCACTCTATGGCTCATAAGACAGGTGCTGTATTTGCTGATCAGGGTGCACACATCATCCACGGTGCTGCTAATGCTATGTATCTTCCTAAAGTTATCGCTTTTAACGCAAAGGACGAGACAGCTAAGAAGCGTTATGGTGTGATTGCTGATTACATGCACCTCGGCGGAAGCAATGATGATGAGAAGGTTCAGCTCCTTATCAAGTATCTCCGCAAGATGAATGATGATCTGAACATCCCGCATTGCATCAAGAACTACGGCGCAGATTCCTTCCCGACAGAAAACGGATTTGTTCCGGAGGATATCTACAAGGAGAGACGTCACGACATCGCAGCAAACGCTATCCTCGATGCATGCACAGGCTCCAATCCTCGTCAGCCGTCTCAGGAAGAGATGGAGAAGCTGCTTGACTGCTGCTACTACGATCTCGACGTTGACTTCTGATAAAAGCTTTTTCTTTATTTCATCAAAAATATTCAGGGCGGATGCAAAAATTTGCACCCGCCCCTTTGTTTCCGGTCATTGAATGGTAATTATCAACATCATTTCGTCATAAATTTCAAAACTATATCTTGAGCTTTACCTTATAAACCGCTGCCCCTTGACCTTTTCCGTAGATGATGCTGATCTTTGTCCTTGGCAAGGGGGACACTTTAATTGCCACATCCTATATATCTTCAGCTCCGCGCATTTTCTAATTTTATATCGTATTCATTATAAAGATTTTCTTTCGCTGTACGCTCTATTAACGCCTCACTTAAATTGCACATAGTATTCAGCCTCCTCTCGGTATCTTTGTTCATTATGATACCGTGTTCTTCTGAAAGCTTTTCTTTTTTCTTATCTGCTGTATCGGATCCAAGCAGTTCTTCCAACATCGTGATCAGAACATTTTTGGACGTTGCAACGTATGCACGTAGTGCTTTTGGACGAACTTTATCAAACTTTTAGTATCACATATCTTATGACATAGTATAAAAGCACCAGCCCACAATATATGAGCAGCAGCTGGTATTTGTTGAGCGGTATCTTTACCTTTCTCCAGTCTTTTTTTTCTTTTTTATTTTCGGTAAGTTCCTCTGTAATAGGTTCATTATGTTCTGCCATAGTACTCCCCCGTTTCATCATAGCCTTTTGACAGCTTTTCTTATATTTAAAGATAAAATACCCGGCAGGAAAACACAACCTTTCCTGTCGGGTATTATGTTCATTTTTCTGTGCATCAGACTCCGCTTGCACCGTAGTTTGCGAGTACTCTGGCTGACGGGTCATTTACGTTGCAGCCGGGCCACTCTTTGTTTGGCATCCAGAAGTCAGGGATCATCTCTGACTGTCCGGGATAATATTTCTCGAATATCTCACGATACAGCAGACTTTCTTTTGTAAACGGAGTTGCATGCTCGTACTTTGCTGCGATAGCCTGCCACTCATTATCTGCATACTTCTGCTCTGCATACTCTTTGATGTCATCAACAAGAGAATGACCTACCGCATCAGAAAAAGCTGCTTTTTCACGCTGTACGATGGACTCAGGAAGCCATTCGCCCTTGTCGAAAGCATGACGGAGCAGGTACTTGCCCTTTCCATAAGTGTTTATCTTTACTTCCGGTGTAAGGCTCATTACATACTCAACGAGATCCAGATCACCGAAAGGCACACGAGCCTCGATAGAATTTACGGAGATACAGCGATCGGCACGAAGTACATCATAGTAGTACAGCTCACGGATACGCTTCATTGCCTCTTTCTGGAACTCTGCGGGCGACGGAGCAAAGTCAGTATATTTATATCCAAACATCTCGTCAGAGATCTCGCCTGTGAGGAGAACCCTGACATCCGTGTTTTCATGGATATACTTGCACACGAGGTACATTCCGATACTTGCACGGATAGTTGTGATATCGAAAGTCGCAAGGGTCTCTATTACCGGCTCAAGCGCTTCAAGTACGTCATCTTTTGAGATGATCACTTCTGTATGATCTGAGCCGATGAAATCAGCTACTTCACGGGCATATTTCAGATCGATCGCGTCCACATCCATTCCGATAGCAAATGTGCGGATCTTCTTTCTCGGGTTGATCCGCTGTGCGATAGCACATACGAGAGACGAATCAAGTCCGCCGGAGAGAAGGAAGCCTACCGGAGCATCAGCATCGAGACGCTTTGCTACACCTGCAACCAGCTTTTCACGGATCTTCTCAGATGCTGTATCAGCATCGTCAACGATATAGTGGTGAACCGCTGCCGGATCAGCATATCTTACAAATACACCGTCCTTATAGTAGCAGCCGGGCGGGAACGGAAATACTTCCTTAACAACAGGAAGCAGGTTTTTTGCTTCACTTGCAAATGCGATAGAACCATCTTCAAGATATCCATAGAAAAGGGGACGGATCCCGATCGGATCACGGGCAGCGATAAACTTATCTGCTTCTCCGTCATAAATGATCATTGCAAATTCCGCATCCAGTTTATCAAACATTGCAACACCGTACTCTTCGTACATAGGAAGAATGATCTCGCAATCAGAGTTACTGATGAACTTATGACCTTTACCGATCATATCAGCTCTCTGTGCACGGAAACCATAGAGCTCACCATTGCAGACAACCATGTTTTTCCCTGAATGGAAAGGCTGCATACCATAAGCTGTAAGTCCCATGATCGCGAGACGGTTAAATCCGAGCCAGCCCTCTCCGGCTTCCTCAAAACGGGTCATATCCGGTCCTCTGGATATTGTAAGCTCAAGACATTTTTTTGCTGTTTCTTCCGGAATGCTTCTTTTTTCAAAACCAATGATCGAACACATAGTTATACCTCACCTTTCGGCAGCATGCTCGCTGCCTGCATTTTTTCACGAGGTTACTGTTCACAAACCACCCGATCTCCTTTTCTCAGGTGTTGTCCAAGGAAAAACCGACTAATCTCTCAAGTCAGCTAACTTTTCCCACTGTGAAAAATAACCTAGACAACGGAACAGTACGGGTCATCGCAGCGGTTCAGATGATTCCTCAAAGTGTCTGGAATCTCTCAACAGCCGCTTTGGTATTCTCGTGATTTCCAAATGCAGTAAGGCGGAAGTATCCTTCTCCCGAAGGTCCGAAGCCGGAACCCGGAGTTCCTACGATACCTGCTTTTTCAAGAAGATGGTCAAAGAACTGCCAGCTTGTCATATTGTCAGGTGTCTTAAGCCAGATATACGGAGCGTTTACACCACCGTAAACAGTGTATCCGGCATTCTTAAGTCCCTCACGGATCATGCGCGCATTTTCCATGTAGTAGGACACGAGTGCCTTTACTTCTTTCTGACCCTCTGCAGAGTATACAGCTTCTCCTGCTCTCTGCTGGATATATGGTGCACCGTTAAACTTTGTTCCGTGACGACGAGCCCAGAGAGTATTGAGCGGCACTCCGTCAACATCTTTAAGAGCCTTAGGAACAACAGTATACCCGAGACGCACACCAGTGAAACCTGCATTCTTAGAGAATGAATGGATCTCTATCGCGCAGTTCTCCGCACCCTCACACTCATAGATAGAATGAGGCACGTCCTCCTCTGAAATATATGCTTCATATGCCGCATCAAAAATAATGGCAGACTTATGCTCATTTGCATAATCAACCCACTTCTGCAGCTCATCTTTTTTCATCGCTGTTCCTGTCGGATTATTCGGGGAACAGATATAAATGAGATCCGGTACTTCTGCCGGAAATTCCGGTGTAAAACCATTTTCTGCTGTACAGGGCATGTAGATGATATTGCTCCACTGCTCTTTTGCCTCATCAAATACTCCTGCTCTGCCGCCCATTACGTTTGTATCAACGTAAACCGGATAAACCGGATCGCATACTGCGACACGGACATCTGACGAAAAGATCTCCTGGATATTTCCGGAATCGCTCTTTGCACCGTCAGATACAAATATCTCATCCGGCTCAATATTGCAGCCACGAGCCTTGTAGTCATTATCAGAAATTGCTTTTCTCAGAAAATCATAGCCAAGATCGGGGGTATAACCGCGAAATGTCTCATGATGCCCCTGTTCATCAACTGCATCCTTTAACGCCTTGATAATGGTCGGCGTAAGCGGCTCGGTCACGTCACCGATACCGAGTCTGATGATGGATCTGTCAGGATTTGAAGCAGTAAAAGCTGCTACTTTCTTTGCTATATCCGAAAAGAGGTATGAACCTCTGAGTTTCAGATAGTTTTCATTTGCCTTTAACATTTTTTCTCCGTTTCAATGATCATCACAGTCCTTCAACAACATCTGTTTCGCCCTCAAATACTGTTACAGCAGGGCCTGTGAGATAAACTTTATTTTCAGCTCTGTCCCAGCGTACCTTTAGTGTTCCGCCCAGAAGTCTGATCTCAACTTCATCATCTGTAAGGTCATTTAAAACCGCTGCCACAAGCGACGCACATGCACCTGTTCCGCAGGCAAGTGTCTCACCGGTACCGCGCTCCCACACTCTCATCACGAGGTGTTTTCTGTCCTTTACATAGATAAACTCAGTATTTGTCCTGTTTGGAAAATCAGGATGATTCTCAAACTTCGGTCCGATAGACGGAAGATCCAGATTTGCCGGATCTTCATCCACAAATACTACCGCATGAGGATTTCCCATAGAAACACAGGTCATTTCGTAGTCTTTGTCCATAACCTTTATCGGAACTCTGACTGCATTTTCTGCGTCGGGATCCAGTCCTTCTGCCTGCACGGGTATGAGTTTAGGTGTCAGGATCGGTGATCCCATATCAACCGTGATCTCGTATGCCTTACCATCTTTTACTTTGAGATCCAGTATTTTTACACCTGCCAGTGTATCCACTGTGAAATGTGTGCTTTTTGTCATGCCATGGTCATATACATATTTTCCGACACATCTCATTCCATTTCCGCACATTTCAGATCTGGAGCCGTCGGAATTATACATTTCCATTTCGAAATCTGCATTCTCAGACGGATTTATAAATATCAGACCGTCTGAGCCTATGCCGAAATTTCTATTACTTAACGCTATAGCTGCTTTACTGTGATCAGGTACATTTTCCGTAAAACCGTTTATGTACACATAATCATTGCCGCAGCCCTGCATCTTTGTGAATTTCATGTTATTTCCTCATTCCGCTGCCATTTTTTAACATTTAAAAAACGAAAAAAGAGCGAGGGAAAGCCACTAAAAAAAGCTCCCTTGCTCTTTTGAAAGAATTATAAACAGCTAATTATATGCTGTCAAGAAAATTTACATCAAATTAACGCTTTACCACAATGAAACATATTATCAACTGTTCTTTCGCAGATATTCCATGATCTTATCATGGTCTGCTTCATATCCGTGGAAATGCCAGCCGTTCATGCCTACTTCTTCCGCAGCCTTTACATTTGCTTCGAGGTCATCAATGAACAGACACTCCTCCGGCTTTTTATCGTAGGTTTCAAGAAATTTTTCGTATATCGCCTTATCCGGCTTTGCGAGACGAACTCTGCAGGAGAAAATTCCTCCAAGGAGTATCGGAACAAAGTCAAGCGCATGGGTACTGCGGTCCAGCATATGCTCTGAATAATTTGACAGATAATAAGTTTCAAAGCCTTCTTTTTTCACTTCTTTTATCCAGGGAATCGCATACTCAGCCTTGTGGATACACTCCCCTGCGCGTTCAAACGCCTCGAGTATCTGCTCTTTGTACTCCGGCGCACGCTTAATAAATTCCTCTACTATCTCATCCTGCGGAATAACTCCTCTGTCAAGCTCATTCCACCACTTACCGCCAAAGATCGCTTCGCCAACGATCTTTGCTGTTTCTTCATCAAATAATCTTTTTAAGAAATCTCTTCCGTCATAACGGATCAGCACATTTCCTATGTCAAATACAACTGTAGTGATCTTTCCCATTATTTCCTCTTTATCAGAGAAGTTCCTGCAATAATTCCTCTGTTTCCGAGTCCTCGTCTTTCTCTTTCGAGAGTTCGACCTTTTGTCTTACTGCACGATCCTCCTCTTCTGCCTTTCTCTTTTCGATTTCTTCCTCTATGGATTCACGGATTCCTTCCTGCACCTTATCAAAGCGCTTCATAAGCCTGTCCCACTCTTTTATGGTGAAAGACTGACCGCCGATCGGAATGCTTTCCTCCGTGTCACCATTCTTTACCTTATCATAAATTTCCTGAACCGCGGCAGAAAATTCACTTTTTAGATCTTTTTCTATATTTACACTGCTGTTTTTGGGGCGCATATCCGCAGTAATATTATCAAGTCCGTTCATCTGTACAGCCATAAAAAACTCCTTTCAAACGTGCGAAAACTCCCACTTTTCCATTTCTTTAAATATATCGGACCCTCATCACAGATTCCTTATCGGCTAATAAAAAATGATGTAAGGGTCAAAAGTAAATTTTGCCCCTTACTGATGTCACGGATTGCTTCATTGCTACGCAATTCCCGCAATCCTAAAACACTCGCATTCCGCGTAATAACGCTACTTGCTCGTGTTTTGCGGGTCCCAAGGTCTCAATCCTATTTGTGCAAGCACAATCGGATTTTGACCCTGACATCAAAAAAATTATTGACAAGCGAGTTTCATGCTCATATAATTTTTCCGTTAAATCATGAGATGACAAAGACAATTTTTTGATCTGCAGCAAAAGAGACAAAGGCGTCCCTTTATCCTACAGTAAGGGGTCTTTGTCTCTTTTTTTATTTTGAAAGGAGAATTTCATGTCAGTAAAATACGTGTTTGTGACAGGTGGTGTCGTATCCGGTCTAGGCAAGGGTATCACTGCAGCGTCCCTCGGAAGACTTATGAAAGAGCGTGGTTATAAGGTAACCATGCAGAAATTTGACCCATATATCAATATCGATCCCGGAACAATGAACCCTATCCAGCACGGTGAGGTTTTTGTTACCGACGACGGCACAGAGACCGATCTCGACCTTGGTCACTATGAGCGTTTCATCGATGAGAGTCTCGACAAACGCTCTAACGTAACAACCGGTAAAGTTTACTGGTCAGTCCTTTCTAAAGAGCGCCGCGGCGATTTTGGCGGAGGCACAGTACAGGTAATCCCTCACATAACTAACGAGATCAAGAGCCGTTTCTACAGAAATGACAGCTCTGACGATATGCACATCGCCATCATCGAAGTTGGCGGTACAGTCGGCGACATCGAAAGTCAGCCTTTCATCGAATCTATAAGACAGTTCCAGCATGATATCGGTCACGAAAACGCAATTCTTATCCACGTGACCCTTGTTCCCTATCTCCACGCATCCGAAGAACTTAAGACAAAACCCACTCAGGCAAGTGTACGTGAACTGCAGGCTCTTGGTATCCAGCCTGATATCGTTGTTTGCCGTACAGAGAAGCCCCTTGACGAAGATATCAAGAGCAAGATTTCTCTTTTCTGCAACGTTCCTAAGAAAAATGTTATCCAGAACCTGAACCTTCCTACAGTCTATGCTGCACCTCTCGCTATGGAAGAAGAACATCTCGCTGATGATGTGTGCGACCTTCTCCACCTCGAAAACAACAAACCCGACCTCAGTGAATGGGCTTCTATGGTAAATAAGCTCTTAAATCCCAAGAGAACTGCCCATCTCGCTCTCGTTGGTAAATATGTAGCTCTTCACGATGCCTATATCAGTGTCGTTGAAGCACTTAAGCACGGCGCGATCGCTAATGAAGCTGATGTAGATATCAAATGGGTTTCTTCTGAAGATATCACTCCTGAAAATGTAAAAGAGATACTCGGTGATGTAGACGGAATCATTGTTCCCGGTGGATTTGGACAGCGCGGTATCGACGGTATGCTGACCGCTATCCGCTATGCCCGTGAAAATGGTGTACCTTACCTCGGTCTCTGCCTCGGCATGCAGCTCTCTATCGTAGAATTTGCACGAGATGTTCTCGGATACTCTGATGCCAATAGTACTGAGCAAAATCCTGAGACTACTCATCCGCTCATCCATATCATGCCTGACAAAGATGGTATCGAGGACATCGGCGGAACACTCCGTCTCGGCTCCTATCCCTGCCACCTGACTCCGGGTTCAAAGGCTCATGAACTCTACGGAAGCGATATCATTCACGAACGTCATCGTCATCGTTATGAAGTAAATAACTACTATAGAGAAGACCTTGTAAAAGCCGGCATGAAGCTCAGCGGACTCTCTCCTGACGGACATATCGTTGAGATGGTAGAGCTCCCTGATCATCCGTGGTTTGTAGCTACACAGGCTCATCCTGAGTTTAAGTCACGCCCGAACCGTCCACACCCTCTTTTCCGCGGATTTATTGAGGCAATTCTTAAGCACGCGGATAAGTAATACCTCGCTTAGTGCTCTACGCAAGCAACACGGGCGGACCCTCGCAGGCCCGCCCGTCAATTTTTCTCTATTTAGTTTATCGATGTGATTCAGACTACTTTAAGCTTTTAAACCGTCTCGCCCTGAATTTCTCGAAAAATCTTCTGATTCCTTCAGCGCCTAATACCAGGAAAAAATTAATAACTACAATTCCTATGCCCGATAGGGCCGCGTCAGCAATACTGTCCATATGATTTAGTATTATCCTCCTCAAACACAAATCTAAAACCTGATCAAATGTTGTCAGATGTACGTTTTATTACGAATCCTGCTCAAAACTATGCTTTGACATTCATCAATAAAAAACGACTCCTAAGTCATGAACAAGGATACTATCAAAATCATTTTCTGTCAAATTGCATGACAAAACATACAAACGTTACTGTTCACTCGCAATGTCATTTAGTTAAGGAGTCTATAAGCCAGAAATAATTGCTATATTAGGATACTTTAGATATTTCTGTGTTGTAATA
>AUJT01000024.1 GCA_000424365.1 Lachnospiraceae bacterium NK4A144
TTACGATCTCAGCGCACCGGACAGCTGCGAATCAGATGAAGTTGAGTACGATGTATATACATCAAAGGATTGTCAGTTCAAGCTTACGATCGGCTTTGATGAAGGCACATTATCAACAATCGATTTCTCACTTGAAGAGATGTAATAATTGAAAGTTAAAACGTAACAGTTCACACGTAAACGGAGCACTACGCTGCGGAGTTTACGATCAATAACGATGAATAGCCACTGGATTTTGTCCATCGCCGAAGGCGATTTAATTGGCAAAATCCGTTACGTGAGCGAGCTGTAAGCGAGTGAACAGTAACGTTAAAACCCCCGGCAGTGAAAACTGTCCGGGGGTTTGTGTTATTATATGAGTGAGATGAAACGGAACATCAGTATATAGTGGCAGAGCGTACCGGCCATGATAAACAGATGAAAGATCGTATGTGAATTAAAGTAAAGGTGTTTTTCGTTAAAGCTCTTAAGCTTCATGGCATAGATAACGGCGCCGACAGTATAGAGTATTCCGCCGGAAACAAGCCAGAAAAAGGCTTCGCGGGGAAGTAAAGTCCATAGCGGTGCGATAGTAAATACACAAAGCCATCCCATGAGGAGATATAGAGCAGACGAAAAAATATGAGGACAGCTTATCCAAAAGAGTTTGATCAGGATACCTGCGATGGCCATCGCCCAAATGGCTGTCAAAAGGATATACCCGCGCGTATCGGCAAGAACGGATAGGCAGACCGGAGTATAGGAACCGGCGATCATGACAGAGATCATACTGTGATCGATCTTTCGGAAAATGTTGGTCTTATTTTTGTCCAAAACTACTGTGTGATAAGTAGTGCTTGCGGCATAGAGAAGGCAGCATGCCAAGAGAAAGATCACCATTGAAAAGAGGGTGATGGAAGAACCGAAAAGAGAGGCACGCATAGTGAGCGGTCCAAAACCTATCAGGAGCATCAGGAATGCGGCAAAATGAGAAAGTGCCGGTCCGGGTTCCCGGATAGAAAGTGAAATGGTCGAAGGAAGAATGCCTGACCTCGTTATATTTCTGTGAATGGTATGTTTTTTAGTAACAGGCTGCATGATTTCCATAATAAGCCTCCCCAATTAAAAGCGCTGCATCAGCTCTGTTTGCAATCTCACAACGAAGATATGCACACACAAAACCATGACACGTGGTTTTCAAAACTACATGTGAGTGACATAAATATACAACAATGTCTATTAAAATGCAAGTGATAGGTAAACTAATATCTATTTATATCGTTGTTGTGTTATAATATTAACAATGATGTAAGGGTCAAAAGTAAATTAAGAAGGAACGGAGTATGGTCCGCAAAATGCGGATCTAAAATAAAATGGGTAATACTACAGGAAATTACGAAGGGGTTGATAGCTGGGAAACTATTATGCTCCTCTACAATTCTGCACTGAAGGAAATAGGAACCAAGCTGGAGATCTTAAATAATGAATTTCAGCATGTTCATCAGTATAATCCGATCGAGCATATCAAATCGCGCGTAAAAACACCTGAAAGTATTGTTAAGAAATTGAAGCGTCGTGGATATGAATCAACGATTGAAAATATGGTAAAGTATGTAAATGATATTGCGGGTATACGTGTAATCTGTTCATTTACGTCCGACATATACAGAGTTGCGGAGATACTTGCCAACCAAAGTGATATAAATGTCCTTTCTATCAAAGACTATATCAAGCATCCAAAGGAAAGTGGCTATAAGAGCTATCACATGATAGTAACTGTACCTATATTCCTGTCTGATGGTGTGGTCGATACAAAAGTTGAGATCCAGATCCGCACAGTAGCGATGGATTTCTGGGCAAGTCTTGAGCATAAGATTAAATATAAATATGAAGGCTATGCTCCGGAGCATATAAAAAGAGAACTTTTTGAATGTGCGGAGATGGTATCCGATCTGGATGCAAAGATGATGTCTCTTAATGAAGAGATCCGTGGAGTTGCAGCAGAGCATGGTGCTGATGACCGTGAAAGAGAAAAGCAGAAGCGTGAAGCTGAACGTACTCTCCTTAAAGAGCGGTTTTACGGTGAAGCGGAATAAAGGAATTGTTTTAGGGGTGCGCAAAAGCGCACCCCTTTGATGTGTACAAAAAGCCCTTTTATAATAGAGTCTTTAAAAGAGGAGTGCCCCGGAACCTTTCGGTCCCGAGGCTTATTATGAAAAAATCATCTACATTTCTGTATGTCTTTCTTAAGACATTATTAATATAACAATAAGTTATGAACAAATTATGAATTGCTTGTAAATATATAGTAAATACGACTAAACTAACCAAATAAAAATGAAATCCATAGGTGAAAGTGCACATATAAAAATAGAATGGTTGATCAAAGAGTTAAGTAAAGCGACGATTTTAAAAAGAAAATATCGGAGCGGCGGTAATGTCGGGTCCGGTACCGCCAACCAATATTGCAGGTAGCTATAAAAGGTGCTAGAATACGATAGAATTGCTGTTGCAGGGGTGTAATAATACGGTAATTAAATGACATATCGTTACTGTTCAGAGGGGGAAGGGATGAACGCATTTTCAGATAGCCGTAATTCAGAGGATAGCACAAATAAAAGTGCATATCAAAAGAGTGAACTTGTATTGACAGAGAGCTCTGTAAATGATAAATTATCGAGCAGTCTGAATTTAATTCCGATCCGTTCTGAAAAGATGGATGATGCTGGTATCGATGATACAGTTAATGAGTCTGTCTTGCAGCAGGAATCAGCAAAAATTACGGAAAATTGCATTAATACAGAAGTTCCGATAGATATGAATGAAGAATTGGAACAGCTGAGAGCTGAACTGATAACTCATGTGCATCATGAGAATGTCCGTTGTTATCGCAATGTTCAGGCAGTAATTATTGACAATACAGATAAGATCATGAAACAGGCAGAAAAGAATCAGAGGAGCCTAAAAGGGCTTATGACCGTAGTGTTGGTCTTCCTTATTCTGAATCTCGCGGCAGTAGCTGCACTGGCTGTTTTCATGTTACGTTAAGCAAAATATGAAACAATTCTGGAAACCCGGAAATATGCTTTTCCCTGTACCTGCGGTTATGCTTAGCTGCGGACGGGAAAACGAAAAACCAAATATCATTACACTGGCATGGGCAGGCAATGTCTGTTCCGATCCGCCGATGGTATCCGTATCGATACGACGGTCGCGTTATTCTTATGACATAATTAAGGAAACAGGAGAATTTGTCCTGAATCTGACTACAGAGAGTCTTGCGCGAAAAGCAGATCTCTGCGGAGTTAAGAGTGGCAGGGACATCGATAAATTTGAAACGGTTCACCTGACTCCTCAGCCGTCTAAAAAGATAAAGGCTCCGGGGATAATGGAGAGTCCGGTAAATATTGAATGTAAGGTCGAGCAGATCATACCGCTTGGTACGCATGACCTGTTTCTGGCAAAAGTGCTGGGAGTCAGTGTAGACGAGTCACTGCTTAATAAGAAGGGCTCACTTGACCTGAAAAGAGCAAATTTAGTGGCATGGAGCCATGGTGAATATATGGGTCTTGGAAAAAAGATCGGTAAATTCGGGTATTCTGTTCAGAAGAGGAAGACTGGAAAAAGATGAAATCGAAAGTAGTTTCTATGGATCATTATGTAATTCGCGGCGGAAATGTGCTTCGCGGTGAGGTTGAGATCGGCGGAGCAAAGAACGCAGCACTTGCGATTCTCGCTGCTGCCATTATGACAGATGAGACTGTAACGATAGAAAATATGCCGGATGTCAGGGACACAAACGTGCTTCTCGATGCAATGGCTGGTATCGGTGTACATATCGATCGCGTAGACCGTCATACTGTTAAAATAAATGGTTCGATGGTTCAGAACGTAAATATCGAATACGAACTGATCAAGAAGATCCGTGCTTCCTACTATCTTATAGGAGCACTTCTCGGAAAATACCGTGAAGCAGAAGTTCCGCTTCCCGGTGGATGTAACATTGGAAGCCGTCCTATCGATCAGCACCTTAAGGGATTCCGTGCTATTGGTGCAGATGTAAAGATCGATCATGGTTCGATCGTAGCTACTGCAGAAAAGCTTGTCGGTGCTCATATGTACATGGATGTCGTTTCTGTCGGCGCTACTATAAATGTTATGATGGCTGCCAGCATGGCAGAGGGAAAGACCATCATTGAGAATGCAGCAAAGGAGCCGCATGTCGTTGATGTAGCAAACTTCCTTAATTCCATGGGCGCAGATATAAAGGGCGCAGGTACAGACGTGATCCGTATCCGCGGCGTAGAAAAGCTTCACGGAGCTACTTATTCTATCATTCCGGATCAGATCGAGGCCGGAACATTTATGTTTGCTGCTGCTGTTACAAAGGGCGATATCCTTGTAAAAGACGTTATCCCGAAGCATTTGGAGTCTATCACTGCAAAGCTCCTTGAAATGGGATGCGAAGTAGAAGAGCTGGATGATGCTGTTCGTGTTAGATATACAGGCGAACTGCACAGTACACAGATAAAGACTCTTCCTTATCCGGGATTCCCGACAGATATGCAGCCGCAGGCAGGTATCACACTTGCGCTTTCAGAAGGTGTGAGCACTATTACCGAGAGCATATTTGAGAACCGTTTCCGTTACGTAGACGAGATCATTCGCATGGGCGCGGATATAAAGGTTGAGGGAAATACTGCAATCATTACCGGTGTGAAAGGTCTGACAGGAGCGCATATATCTTCACCTGACTTAAGAGCGGGTGCAGCACTTGTACTTGCGGCTCTTTCTGCTGATGGAGTATCCGTAGTAGACGATATACATTTGATCGAGAGAGGTTATGAGGACTTTGATGTAAAGCTTCGTGCCCTCGGTGGACTCATCGAGAGAGTATCCGATGATGAAGAAATCCAGAAATTCCGCCTTCGTACACAGGCGATCTAATAAATAACCCCTGCATGGAACTGTTGAAAGTTCCGTGCAGGGGTTTTTCGACCTTTGTTCTTAGAATTAAAGTATTTCCTCAATATAAAGTCCGTGTTCGTGAGAAAGATCGATATAGTGGCTTCCGCAATGTACAACAGGGTGAGACAGATCAAACTTGTTGATCAGGATTATCTCTCCGATCATTCCGTTAGACAGGCGGACGCGATTATTCATGTAAGTATTTACGATGTATTCCAGGAATACAAGGATAAACTCTGAATCGTACTTCTGCAGTCCTTCTGACTCAAAAATGCTGATAACCTGGAATGGGCAGAGCGGTCCACGGTAAACACGCGGACTTGTCATGGCATCGTACACGTCTGCAATAGAAACTATACGTGCAAAACGGTCGATCCGCTCAGTACTGAGAGCCATGGGATAGCCGGTGCCGTCACAGCGTTCGTGGTGCATGAGGGCTGCATTCTTTATATGCTCACTGATAGGGAGATCCTTAAGGATATTAAAGCCTTCCATAGTGTGAGACTTTATTGTTGTATATTCCTCGTCGGTGAGTTTGGCAGGTTTACTGATGATCTCGTTTGGAATCTTCAGCTTACCGATATCATGCAGGAGACCACAAAGAGTCAGTGTACTTACATCCTCATCGGACATACTGAGCCATTTTCCGAAAACATGGCAGATAAGTGACACGTTCAGAGAATGAGCATAGGTTGGATCATCGTAGATCCTCATGTTATGAAGCATGTCGAAAATGTGTATTCCGGACGGCGTATCACTTATGAGCTTCATGGGCTCTTCCAACAGTTTTTCTGTATCAACCACCTGTTTTGTGATTATGTCGTTAAGTGAGTCTCTTACTTCTCCGAGGGTTGATTCAAAGTTTTTTTTGAAGATCTTGTATGCCGCGCTGGACTTTATTTTCTCTGAGTAGGATAAAGACTCCGGAGAAATATCTGCAGAAACGGCAGCTTCCATTGATTCTTCTCTGACACGGACAGCGGTTATGGAGTAAAACTCCAGCTTTGCGATGGCTTTATCTGTAAGAGCCATGTCCTTTGGAAGAACCAGCTGATTTTGAAATGAAATGACATCCTCGGATAATATCATTCCGGGGACCAGATCCTGAGTAAGAACTCTGGGCATAACTAATCCTCTATTGAAATAAAACATCTCGTCTTTAGGGTTTCAATTCAAAGTATATTGACTTTTTTATTTCAAGTCAACGGCGTGGATACAATTTGGGGTTGACGAGGCATAAAAAAAAGAGTATGTTTATCCGGATAAGAAAATTCTATATTGTAAACTTCTCTTATTAAGAGTGATGGAGATGCAAAGGATCTGTGAAGTCACGACAACCTCCGATAAAGCTGTCGGAAGGTGCCAACCTTGAGCGAGTTATGTTTCGAACAATGAGAGGATTTGATTATCGATGTCGGTCCGCTTATTTTTCATAAGCGGTCTTTTTTTACAATTAAACTTAATTAAGAGGTGCGTTCGAAGCACCGAAAGAGAGGAAAGAATGGAAAAAAGATTATTTACATCTGAGTCCGTTACAGAAGGACATCCCGACAAAGTCTGCGATGCTATCTCTGATGCAATCCTTGATGAGTGCATCAAACAGGATCCCATGAGCCGTGTTGCATGTGAGACAATGGCATGCACAGGTTTCGTAGTAGTTACAGGTGAGATCACAACAAAGGCTTACGTTGATATCCAGAAGACAGTACGTGACACTGTTCGTGAGATCGGTTATACAAAGTCTGAGTATGGCTTTGATGCTGATACATGTGCAGTATTCACCGCTATCGATGAGCAGTCTCCTGATATCGCACAGGGTGTTGATAACGCTCTTGAGACAAAGGCAGATCTGAAGGCTCTTGAGAAGAACATGTCTGATGAGGAGATCGGTGCTATCGGTGCCGGCGATCAGGGTATGATGTTCGGTTATGCTACAAACGAGACACCTGAGTATCTTCCTTATCCTATCGACCTTGCTCACAAGCTTACACGTCAGCTTACAAAGGTAAGAAAAGACGGCACTCTCAGCTACCTTCGTCCGGACGGAAAGTCCCAGGTATCTGTTGAGTATGATGAGGAGGGCAAGCCTCTTCGTCTCGAGGCTGTAGTTATCTCTACTCAGCATGATGAGGATGTAACTCAGGAGCAGATCCACAACGATATCAAGAAGTACGTATTTGATCCGGTTATCCCGGCTGGTCTTATCGATGACAAGACAAGAATCTACATCAACCCGACAGGCCGTTTCGTAATCGGTGGACCTCACGGTGATGCAGGTCTTACAGGACGTAAGATCATCGTAGACACCTACGGCGGATACGCTCGTCACGGCGGCGGAGCATTCTCCGGTAAGGACTGCACAAAGGTTGACCGTTCCGGCGCATATGCAGCTCGTTACGTTGCAAAGAACCTTGTAGCAGCAGGACTTGCAGATCGTGCAGAGATCCAGCTTTCTTACGCTATCGGTGTTGCTGAGCCTACATCTATCATGGTTGACAGCTTTGGTACAGGTAAGGTTTCTGATGAGAAGCTTACAGAGATCGTTCGTGAGAACTTTGATCTTCGTCCGGCTGGAATCATCAAGATGCTCGACCTTAGACGTCCGATCTACAAGCAGACAGCAGCATACGGACACTTCGGAAGAACAGATATCGATCTTCCTTGGGAGAAGCTTGATAAGGTTGATGACCTTAAGAAGTATCTCTAATCCGAGATAAATAGCAGTTTGCAAGAGCCGCATTCCGGTTAATACCGGGATGCGGTTTTGTCGTTGCGGTAGCGTTTGGTGATTTCATTACAAAACGGTTTCGTGTAAAATATGATGATGACAGTGTCAATTCACGTCATCATTCAGTATAAAAAGCAAGATAGAAGGATCAGAGGTTTACATAATGTCATTTGTGCATCTTCATACGCATACAGAATATTCCTTATTGGATGGCTCAAATAAAATAAAAGAGTACGTGGCAAGGGTAAAAGCCCTTGGAATGACTGCGGCTGCCATTACGGATCATGGCGTTATGTACGGTGCGATTGATTTCTATAAAGCCTGCAGAGAAGCAGGGATAAATCCGGTACTTGGATGCGAAGTATATGTAGCTCCGGGATCCCGCTTTGACAAAGAAGCAGGTGCCGGACTCAATGATGACCGCTACTACCATCTGGTCCTTCTGGCAGAAAATAATCATGGCTACGAAAACCTGATGAAGATCGTATCTATCGGTTTTACTGAAGGTTACTATTACAAACCACGAGTGGATCTTGAGGTACTTGAGAAATATCATGAGGGTATCATCTGTCTATCAGCCTGCCTTGCGGGAGAAATTCCAAAGAATATAGTAAGAGGTTTTAGGGAAGAGGCAGAAAAAGCGGCGCTCAGATATCAGGAGATCTTTGGAAAGGGAAATTTCTTTCTGGAGCTTCAGGATCACGGCATAAGTGATCAGCAGCTGGTGGATCAGACTCTTATCGCGATGTCTAAAAAGCTTGATATCCCATTAGTTGCCACAAACGATATCCACTATACTTACAAGGAAGATGAAAAGCCGCATGACATCCTGCTATGTTTGCAGACCGGTCGGAAACTCAGTGATGAAGACCGTATGCGTTATGTAGGTGGGCAGTATTATGTTAAAACAGAAGAAGAGATGAGGGCACTGTTTCCTTATGCGCCGGAGGCTCTTGATAATACACAGAAAATTGCCGATAGATGCCATGTGGAGATTGAATTCCATAATACAAAGCTGCCGCATTTTGAAATCCCTCGTGAATTTCGGGTGTCTCTCCATAATGGTGAGGGAGAAAACGTACTTTCAGAGCAGTCTACACCGGAGGAGTCGTGGCTGTATCTCAATTATCTCTGCGATAAGGGATTTAAGGAAAGATATCCGGAAGATGATGGCAAGCTCTATGAGCAGATGCAGTATGAGCTTTCCATTATTAAAAAGATGGGATATGTTGACTATTTCCTTATTGTGTGGGACTACATCAATTTTGCCAGAACCCATGGCATAGGTGTTGGACCGGGGCGTGGATCAGCTGCGGGTGCTATAGTGTCCTATGCGCTGAGGATAACAGACATCGATCCGGCTAAGTATGATCTTCTCTTTGAGCGATTCCTGAATCCCGAGCGAGTATCCATGCCCGATATTGACGTGGACTTCGCTTATGAAAGACGACAGGAAGTCATCGACTACGTGGTTCACAGATATGGTCGGTCTAAATGCGTACAGATCGTGACCTTCGGTACACTCGCGGCAAAAGGTGTTATCCGTGATGTGGCGAGAGTAATGGATCTGCCATATTCATTTGGCGACAATCTGGCAAAGATGATCCCGAATGAACTGAATATGACTCTGGAAAAAGCTCTGGAGAACAATAATGACCTGCGTAAACTCTATGAGACGGATGACACGGTTCATACTCTTATAGACATGTGCAAGCGTCTGGAAGGTCTTCCGAGGCACACATCCATGCATGCAGCCGGTGTTTTGATCACGCCAGAGGCCGCGGATAACTATGTTCCATTGTCACGTGGTTCAAATGGAGAGATCACGACCCAGTTTACCATGACTACTTTGGAAGAACTGGGACTCTTAAAGATGGATTTTCTGGGACTCCGTACCCTGACTGTTATCCAGAATGCAGTAGACTTTGTAAATGAGAAATTCCATGTAGGTCCATGGGATACTGCGCGCTATCCGTGGAGCGAAGCACACGAAGATCCTGCGATAGCGGAGAACGACCCAAGCAACAATCCGGGAAGAGATCCGTATGCTATGTGCGATCCGTCACTGGCAACAGGAAATCCGGAGGAAGTAGGAAAAGACGGGAAATATCTTTCTATAGAAAAGATAGACTACGATGATCCGAAAGTCCTGGCGTATATAGGAACAGGAGAAACAGACGGTGTATTCCAGCTTGAGTCGGGCGGAATGCAGAGGTTCATGAAGGAGCTGCATCCGGAATCTCTTGAAGATGTCATAGCGGGAATCGCGCTTTACCGTCCGGGGCCGATGGATTTTATACCGAAGTACATCGCAGGAAAGAAAGACAAGGCAAATGTAAAGTTTGATTGTCCGGAACTGGAGCCTATCCTGAAGCCGACACATGGCTGTATAGTTTACCAGGAGCAGGTAATGCAGATCGTTCAGCAGCTCGGAGGCTATACTCTCGGGCGTGCGGATCTGGTGCGCCGTGCCATGAGTAAGAAAAAACAGCATGTCATGGAAGAAGAGCAGGCGAACTTTGTATACGGAAACAAAGATCAGAATGTTCCGGGATGCGTATCAAAGGGAATTGCCGAGGACGTAGCAAAAAAGATCTATGGCGACATGATGGATTTTGCGAAGTATGCGTTCAATAAATCCCATGCAGCCTGCTACGCATTTGTAACCATGCAGACAGCGTTTCTTAAGCGCTACTTCCCGGTGGAGTTCATGGCGAGTCTCATGACCAGTGTGCTTGATAATCCGCCCAAAATGTCAGGATATATGCTTTCCTGTCGTTCTATGGGTATACAGCTTCTTCCGCCGGATGTTAATGAAGGTCACTCGGGATTTTCGCCTGCGGGAGATCATCAGATCCGTTATGGCCTGTCTGCCATCAAGGCAGTGGGTGTATCTGTTATCCATGCGTTGGAAGAAGAACGGGCTAATTACGGTAAATTCAAGGACTTCAGGGATTTCGTCGACAGAATGACAGGAAACGAAGTCAATAAGCGTACAGTAGAAGCTTTCATAAAGGCAGGAGCATTGGATTCTCTGGGAGGCACCAGAAAGCAGTTTATGTCTGTCTATCAGCAGATGATGGATGCAGCTGCGGATGAAAAGAAAAATACCATGAGCGGTCAGATGTCGATCTTTGACCTGATGGGAAGCAGTGCGGAAAAGTACAGAGCAACAAAACTTCCGGACGTGGGAGAATTTCCTAAGGAAGTCCGGCTTATGTTTGAAAAGGAAGTACTCGGTATATACCTTTCGGGACATCCGCTCGAAGAATACGAAAGTCTCATGGTAAAGCACAGTAACGTTAAATCTGTGGATTTTGCTCTAAACCCGGAGACGAACCGGATAGGCCTTTCGGTAGGACAGAGAGTGACCATAGGTGGACTCATAGCTGCAGTTCAGATAAAGCAGACAAAGAAGGGCGATACCATGGCGATCCTTCTCGTGGAAGACCTCATAGGTTCTGTTGAGTGCATAGTATGGCCGCAGCAATACACGAAATACGCAAATGTCATCACTCAGGATAACAAGGTATTTCTCAGCGGCAGAGTAAAGGCAGATGACGAGAAAGACGGTCAGCTCGTGGTCGATCAGGTGGAGACATTTGATGAGATCCCGCGGAAACTTTATATTCAGTTTGAAGATATGAAACAGTACGAGGAAAAATGGCAGGAACTTTTTGACACGCTGAAATACTCGGAAGGCAGGGACAATGTTGTCATCTATCTTAGGACTGAAAAAAAGAAACGTGTACTTCCCAGATCACAAAATGTCAATGCAGATCAGGGATTATTGGACAGACTAACGGCACTTTACGGTGAAAACAATGTAAAGCTTGTATAAGAGTTGTATTGAAATCGCGAATTTTTTTTCGTATAATATATCGACAAGTTTTTGACGAACGAAGTGATAAGTAAAAAACGGCGCTTCCATTATGGAACATAAGACCGGGTTCATGAAAGAGGTAGGAAAATGGCAAAATCCGAAAAAGAGATCAAAACGATTGGTGTTCTGACAAGCGGCGGTGACGCACCTGGTATGAATGCAGCAATCCGTGCCGTAACACGTAAGGCTATCAGAAACGGCCTTAAGGTTATGGGAATCGACAAGGGTTATCAGGGACTTCTTAATGAAGAGATCCGTCCCCTTACTGCTAAGGATGTTTCCAACTCCATTCAGAACGGTGGTACTATTTTGAGAACTGCACGTTCCGAGGAGTTCGGTACAGAAGAGGGTAAGATCAAGGGTGCAGAGATTCTCAAGAAGCACGGCATCGATGCTCTCGTAGTAATCGGCGGTGACGGTTCCTATAAGGGAGCTCTCGGACTTTCACATCATGGAATCGGTGTTATCGGTCTTCCGGGTACGATCGATCTGGATATTGCCTGCACAGATTATACGATCGGTTTCGATACAGCTGTTAACACAGCAATGGACGCTATTGACAAGGTAAGAGATACATCCAGCTCACATGAGAGATGTTCCATCATCGAGGTTATGGGACGTCGTGCAGGTTACATCGCTCTGTGGTGCGGTGTTGCCAGCGGTGCTGAGGAGATCCTTCTTCCTGAGGTTTATGATTACGATGAGCAGACTATCATCAACCACATCATCGAGGCAAGAAAGATCGGAAAGACACACTTCCTTATCGTAAACGCTGAGGGTATTGGACATTCCGTATCAATGGCTCGCAGAATCGAAGCTGCTACAGGTATGGAGACACGTGCTACTATCCTCGGATACATGCAGCGTGGTGGTTCACCGACATGTAAGGATCGTTTCTATGCTTCCATCATGGGCGCAAAGGCAGCAGATCTTCTTGCAGAGGGTACTATCAACCGTGTAGTTTGTCATGCAAACGGTGAGTTCGTTGATTACGATATCGACGAGGCTCTTGCAATGACAAAGAAGGTTCCTGATTACTACGTAGAAGTAGCCAGAGCTCTGGCTCGCGGCTGATAAAATATAGAGAAAGGAATGGTCGGAATGAAGGGAAGCAATATTGAAGTGCTTTCTTCAATCTCGAACCCGAAGCTTCGCCGTGTGCGTGAGCTTCTTGACCGTTCCCGTGCGCGTAAGAAAGAAGATGCATTTGTCGTAGAAGGAATCCGGATGTTCCGGGAAATTCCCGAAGACAGACTTATGGAGACATTCATATCTGAAAAGTTCCATGAGGAAAATCCTTCGATACGCGGCTCTGTAGTAAAGAATGAGGTATTTCAGAAACTGAGTGATACAAGGACGCCACAGGGTGTTCTCACAGTAGTCCGGCAGCGTCATTATGCGCTACCGGATATTCTGCAGGGAAAAAACGGGCTTTGGCTCATTCTGGAGGGAATCCAAGACCCGGGCAACCTTGGCACGATGATTCGGACCGGAGAAGGTGCCGGAATATCGGGCATCATTATGGATCGGAATACGGCGGATTTCTATTCGCCGAAAACAGTCCGGTCGACAATGGGCGCGGTCTTCCGAGTACCTTTTTTCTATACAGAGGATCTGGCAGGAACAGTCAGAGAGATAAAGAAAACAGGAATAACTACATACGCAGCTCATCTTGACGGCAAGAAAATGTACCACGAGATCAACTATGCGGATCGCACGGCGTTCCTTATAGGAAATGAGGGCAACGGACTTAGCGACGAGCTCACATCTCTTGCGGACATTAAGCTCAGGATACCGATGCAGGGACAGGTAGAGTCACTGAATGCAGCGATATCGGCAGCTCTTTTGATGTACAGATATATGACAGGAAGATAGATTTTTTGGCGGCTTCAAAAATTGGAGGAGAGATACCATGGCATCACTGAAGAACAGAAACTTTCTCACGTTAAAGGATTTCACACCGGATGAGATACGTGAATTCCTTGATCTGGCAGCTTATTTCAAGGAATTGAAAAAGGCAGGAACACCTCATGACAAGCTCAGAGGAAAGAATGTTGCCCTGATCTTTGAAAAGACCAGCACCAGAACACGCTGTGCTTTTGAAGTGGGTGCACATGATCTCGGAATCCAGACGACATATCTTGATTCCACAGGTTCACAGATCGGAAAGAAAGAGAGTATCGCAGATACTGCATCTGTTCTGGGACGTATGTTTGATGGTATTGAGTACAGAGGATACGGCCAGGAACGTGTAGAAGCTTTGGCAAAGTATGCTGAGGTACCTACTTGGAATGGTCTCACAAACGAGTATCATCCGACTCAGATCCTCGCTGATATGCTGACGATCCGTGAGCACCTCGGCACAGAGAAAGGTCAGAAATTCGTGTACATGGGTGATGCCCGTTATAATATGGGAAATTCTCTGATGATCGGATGTGCAAAGCTTGGTCTTCATTTCACAGCCTGCGCTCCGGAAAAGTACTGGCCGAATAGCGAGCTTGTGGAGCAGTGCAAAGAATGGGCAGCTGAGTCCGGCGGAAGCATCACACTTTCTTCTGATCCGAAGGAAGCTGTAAAGGGCGCAAATGTCATTTATACTGATGTATGGGTATCTATGGGCGAACCTGATGAGGTATGGGCAGAGCGTATCGCAGATCTCACACCGTATAAGGTAACCATGGAGATTATGGATCTCGCAGCAGAAAATGCGATATTTATGCACTGTTTGCCGGCTTTCCATGATCATGAAACAACAGTCGGAAAAGAAATGGGAGAAAAGTTCCACTTTGACGATATGGAAGTGACAGACGAAGTATTCCAAAAGTACAGAACGGTGCTCTTTGATGAAGCAGAGAACCGCATGCACACAATAAAGGCAGTAATGGCAGCTACACTCGGATATGAAAAATAAATGGACGAGGAGCAGAGAAAGCCGGGAAAGCGCCATCCGATGAGCCGGGAAAACAGGATAAGGCTCCAGATAGATCTGTGTAATCTGATCATGGGGCTTGTCGTGATAGTTTTATCGATAATAATCATGAGCACAGAGACAGATCTGACAAAAACGCTGTATCCTGTACTTTTTTTCCTCGGAGCAGCAATGATGGCTCTTAACAGTATCCGCTATATAAGGAGAAAGAATCTGCTGTCGCTGTTATTTATAGTGATAGCGGCAGTCCTTGTGGCGGTCGGCATGTATGCGATGTGAATATTATGGCAGGAAGTTTATTAGATTTTTTATCGGGAAGAGAAGGATTTGTCTCTGGTCAGGAGATCGCTGACAGTCTTGGTATCTCTCGAAATGCTGTGTGGAAAGCAGTTCAGAAAGTTCGTAAAGAAGGCTATGATATAGAAGCTGTGCCTCATAAGGGCTATCGCATACGTAGTAATGCGGAAGCTTTTGGTGAGGGTTCTATCAGGGCTGAACTCAGCACAAAATGGCTGGGTGCGGGAGACAAGACGATCTTTCGTGAAGTAACAGGTTCTACAAATGATGACATAAAGCAGTGCGCGGAACAGGGAGCTCCGGAAGGGCTTGTGATCGTAGCTGATACACAGACTGCCGGCAAGGGCAGGAGAGGTCGTGTATGGAATAACCCTACAGGCGTAAATATCGCTATGAGCTATCTGCTCCGACCGGATTTTGTGCCGGATATCGCACCTATGATGACGCTTGTCATGGCACTCGCGGCAGCTGACGGCATAAATCGCGTGACAGGACTTGAAACCGGTATCAAATGGCCTAATGACATAGTTATAAATGGAAAAAAACTGGTTGGGATTTTAACAGAAATGTCAGTTGAACCCGATTTTATACATTATGTTGTTATAGGAACAGGTATAAATGTAAATCAGGAAGAATTTCCTGATGATATAAGTGATAAGGCCACGTCTCTGTTATTGGAGACCGGACATAAAGTGTCACGTGCAGCAGTGACGGGGGCTGTGACCACATCATTTGAAAAATATTACGAGATGTTCCGTAAGACAAATGATCTGTCCGGGCTTGTAGAAGAGTACGATCGCTTGTGCGTAAATGTTAATAATCAAGTACGTGTACTTGATCCGAAAGGTGAATGGAACGGTACAGCTCTTGGGATAAATGAAAAGGGTGAACTTCTTGTGAGACGTGAGGACGGAACTGAAACGGCAGTATATGCGGGAGAGGTTTCCGTTCGCGGTGTCTACGGCTACGTATGAAGAACAATTTAGGAAAGGACAGACAGATGAGTGAAGTTAATGAGGTAGTGCTCTGCGCTGCCAATTCCTATGAGAGAAACTATTATCTGAATCCGGAATTCGGAAAGCTTCCGGATGCGGTAAAAGATGAGCTGAAGGCACTTAGCGCGCTTTTTGCTGAACAGGTCGGAGGTATCTTTGAGATACTCTTTGATGAAGAAGGCGAGATGATGATGCGTACCGATCATGAGCCGGGGGATTTCGGTTTCGATGAGATCGGTGCAGGACTTCTTATTAATAAAGTTAGAAGAGATCATGCGCAGTTATTTGAGGAATTAAGCCTCTTTTACCGGGTAGTATTTCTTGGAGAAAAGCTCGACCTGGATACAGAAAAGTAAGAAAGAATGTAACTATTAAGGTCAGTCCGAAGCACTTGCTGCTGAGGACGCAAGAATATGATATGGGAGTGAGCATGCCCTTTGCCGAAGGCAAATTTACATGGGCATGTGAATTGTATCTGTGAAGGTACTGAACAGATACGAAAGAATTTTTATGCAAATAGGTAATATAAAGCTTGACAGTAACTTCATACTGGCACCGATGGCAGGGGTTTCTGACCTGCCATTTCGTCTTATATGCAGAGAAATGGGAGCCGGAATGGTATGCACGGAGATGATAAGCGCAAAAGCTCTTCATTATAAAAATGTCGCTACCAAACAGCTCATGGCTACTCATCCGGGAGAACATCCCGTATCTCTTCAGATATTTGGATCAGAACCCGATATCATGGCAGAGCAGGCAGCTGCGATAGAGGATCAGCCGTTTGAGATATTGGATATAAACATGGGATGCCCCATGCCGAAGATCGTAAATAACGGTGATGGTTCAGCACTTATGAAAGATCCAAAGCTCATCGGAGAGATTGTGAGCGCGGTGTCAAAAGCTACAAAGAAACCTGTAACTATAAAGATCCGTCGCGGATTTGACGATGAACATATCAATGCAGTAGAGATCGCAAAGATCGCAGAGGCGTCAGGGGCAGCGGCAGTGCAGGTTCACGGTCGGACCAGAGAACAATATTATGAAGGAAAAGCTGACTGGGATATAATCCGTCAGGTAAAAGAAGCAGTAAAGATACCGGTCATCGGAAACGGAGATGTTACGGGAATCGAGAGCGCCCGAAAGATGATGGAAGAAACCGGATGTGACGGCATATCGATAGGACGTGCAGCAAGAGGAAATCCGTGGATCTTTAAGGAGCTTGTGTCCGGAGAAAAATATCACCCGACTCTTGAAGAAAAGAAAGAGATCATGAAACGTCATGTTGCTCTTGAAGTTGAGTGGAAGGGCGAATATACGGCGGTTCGTGAGATGAGAAAACATGTTGCATGGTATACGGCAGGCATACCGCATTCGGCTCGTCTCCGTACACAATGTTGTTCAGTTGAGACCGCTGAAAGTTTATACTCTCTCATCGATCTGTTCGGGACAGATTAAGGAAAAAGTGATATGTCAGAGTTTCCCTAAAAAAACTTGACATCCCCATACCGTACCACTATAATTACGAACGTTACGGTGGACTTAGTGTCGTTTTAGAAGGGTAAAAACTAACTCCGGCGCTTCATATTAAATGTCCACATAAGAAAGATTTGAGACAAAGGGGTCTCAGGTTACGATTTGAATTTATACAAGAGGTTGAAGAGAAATGGCAGATGAGCATATCCCGGTAAAGAAAACTATACTGACAAGAGAAGGTCTTCAGAAGCTTCAGGATGAGCTTGACGATCTGAAGATCAATAAGCGTAAGGAAGTATCCATCGAGCTTAAGGAAGCAAGAGCTCAGGGTGACCTTTCCGAGAACGCTGAGTACGATGCAGCTAAGGCAGCAAAGCAGCAGATCGAGGACAGAATTACTGAGATCGAGACACTTCTCAAGCATGTTGAGGTAGTTGACGCCAGTGAAAATGCCAATGGTAAGATTGGTATCGGCAGCAAGGTAAAGATCCTTGATATCGAGTTTGATGAAGAGATGGATTTCACTATCACAGGTTCTACTGAGGCTAATTCCCTTAAGGGAAAGATCAGTAACGAGTCTCCGGTTGGAAGAGCACTGCTCGGACATAAGGAAGGCGACACTGTTAAGGTTGAGACTCAGGCCGGTGAGCTTAAGTACAAGATCATCTCAGTTGCGTAATAGTTAATAGGTAACAAAGAGGAGCCGGGTTCTGTTCCATATACAGGAACGGGATCCGGCAGGTTTTTATTTTACAGAAAGAGGTCCAGGATGCCACAGGAAGACATACTACAGGTAAAAAGAGACAAGCTGAAGACTCTGCAGAGTGAGGGTCGCGATCCGTTCCAGATCGTGAAGTTTGATGTAACACATCACTCCCAGGAAATCCGTGATAAATTTGAGGAGCTGGAAGGCAAAGAAGTAAAGGTTGCCGGCAGAATGATGTTTAAGCGTGTCATGGGTAAGGCATCTTTCTGTAATGTAATGGACCTTCAGGGAAAGATCCAGGTTTACGCAGCAAAGGACAATCTCGGTGATGATGACTATCAGGACTTTAAGAAGCTGATGGATGTCGGAGATATCATTGGTGTAGAGGGAACAGCTTTCCGCACAAAGACAGGCGAGATTTCCATCTCTGCAACAAAGATCACTATCCTTTCAAAGGCACTTGCTCCGCTTCCGGAGAAGTTCCACGGACTCACAGATACAGACGTACGTTATCGTGAGAGATATCTTGATCTCATCATGAATGAGGATGTAAAGACTACATTCATCAAGAGATCAAAGATCGTAAGCGCTATCCGTCATTTCCTTGATGATCAGGGATTTATGGAAGTTGAGACACCTATGCTCGTAGAGAATGCCGGTGGTGCAGCAGCTCGTCCGTTCATTACTCATTACAATGCACTTGGTGAAGATCGTAAGCTTCGTATCTCTCTTGAGCTTTATCTGAAGCGCCTTATCATCGGCGGTATGGAAAAGGTTTACGAGATTGGCCGAGTATTCCGTAACGAAGGTGTTGATACAAAGCACAATCCGGAGTTCACTCTGATGGAGCTCTATCAGGCGTACACAGACTACAACGGAATGATGGATCTCACAGAGAATATGTTCCGTCACCTCGCTGAGAAGGTTTGCGGCACAACAAAGATCTACTACGGTGACAAGGAAGCCGGCACAGGTGTAGAGATCGACCTTGGCAAGCCTTTCCGTCGTCTTACTATGGTAGACGCTATCAAGGAAAATACAGGCATCGATTTTGATCAGGTTACATCTGACGAAGAAGCAAAGAAGATCGCTGATGAGAAGAAGGTTGCATACGAGGCACACCACAAGAAGGGTGATATCGTTAACCTCTTCTTTGATGAGTTCTGCGAAGATAAGATGATCCAGCCTACATTTATCATGGATCACCCGATCGAGATCAGTCCGCTTACAAAGAAGAAGCCCAGCGATCCGAGCAAGGTTGAGCGTTTCGAGCTCTACATCAATGGATGGGAAATGTGTAACGCATATTCCGAGCTGAATGATCCTATCGATCAGAGAGAAAGATTTGCAGCTCAGGATGCACTCGCAGCAGGCGGTGATGAGGAAGCTCAGCACACAGATGAGGACTTCCTGCATGCGATGGAGATCGGTATGCCTCCGACGGGTGGTATCGGTTATGGTATCGATCGTCTCTGCATGCTCCTCACAAACGCACCCAGCATCCGTGATGTACTGCTCTTCCCGACACTCAAGTCGATAAGCAAGTCCAGCACAGAAGGACATGCTGCCGCTGAGGACAATACAGGTTTCTTCACACCGAATGCAAAGATCGATTTCAGTAACGTTAAGATCGAGCCTCTTTTCGAGGAAGCTGTTGATTTCGAGACCTTCAGCAAGTCTGATTTCAGAGCTGTAAAGGTTAAAGACTGTGTAGCCGTACCGAAGTCCAAGAAACTTCTTCAGTTCACTCTTGATGATGGAACAGGCAAGGATCGTACTATTTTAAGCGGAATTCACGCTTTCTACGAGCCTGAAGAATTGATCGGAAAGACATTAATTGCAATCACCAACCTTCCGCCTAGAGCAATGATGGGCATTGAGTCCTGCGGTATGCTGCTTAGTGCAGTAAACAATCTTAAGGATTCAGAGGATGAGGAACTTCACCTTCTTATGGTTGATAACCACATCCCGGCTGGTGCAAAGTTGTACTAATCGACCACGAAATTTCTGTAACAAAATTGATTGGAAAAGGGTGTTACAAATACCATTTTGTAACAAATGGACAACAAAAGCCTTTCCAAACACACTTTGTGACACTTCGTGATAGCTTTGTTATAGAGAATATAATAGTCATAAGACTACTCCAAAAGGAGTCGCTTTTCTTAAAAGTAATTTTAAGAGGTGCGGCTCCTTTTTTGCGTTCAGTTAGATATTTTTTGACCATATTAATAATCCAATTAATCAAAGGAGGAAGTTCTATGGGATTGGAGAACGACAACTATTACAGCGTGGCAAGACGAAAGGAAGTGCGGGAGGAATCACGGAAACTCAGAAAGAAGTTTCTGCGATACAAGGAAGCAGAAATCGTGTATAGCATTCAGCATAAGAAGCTGTTGGAACTGGCAGATGCTGCTGGAGCTCTGTACCGGATCGATGGATATGTATTGATCAATCGTGAAATATTTGATGAGTATCTGGAGCAATTTCATCAGCCACCGAAGACAAAGGCTAAGGCTGCACCGAAGGTCAGCAGGTGGAAGAAATGAGCGGAACTATATGGATGTATTCGGATCTGATGGATGACTGGGACATCATGTTTGCACAGAAATCTTTCATAACTTATAGGGAAGGCTGTGATTATTACGATTTGACAGAGAAAGTGATGACCAAGCTAGCTCAGGAGGCTGGGGCAGTTTATAAGATAGGAACTCGTTTTATCCGGATCAGAAGAGATATTTTTGAAGAATATTTACGTGATCAATATAGGAAGGAGCTCTCAGATGAAAGCAAGGATCAATTATCAGGATGTGATGATGTATATCCAGGAGCAGGAAAAGGAGAATCGTAGATTATCGAGAACTCGGGAAAAGAATATTGAGGCTTCAGATAGGGTTAAGCAGGTAAAAGCAACGAAAGCAAAACAGAGTAAATATATGCGTTACAGAGAAGCAAAGGTTTATTACTGCTTGGGAATGAACACGATACAGCGCCTTGCCAAAGAAGCGGGAGCCACGATTCGAATTGGACGCTGTGTTCTGATTGATACTGAAATCTTTGAAAAATATATTGATTCGTTTCGGGTTAAGTAAAGGGAGGACAGGACATGAGTAAAGTTATAGCCGTAGCAAATCAGAAAGGTGGAGTTGGTAAGACTACTTCGGTGATGAATCTTGGAGCAGGACTTGCTTCTGCAGGGAAGAAGGTTCTTATGGTGGATCTCGATCCACAGGCATCATTAACACTGAGTTTTGGGTATCGTGAACCGGATCAATTAGAGATATCTGTTGCGGATATTATTTCAGGTATCGTAAATGATGCTGATATACCGGATGACCTTGGGGCAATCCATATTTCCGAGAATATGGATTTATTGTCATGTTGAAGCAAATAATATATTCATGTATACTGTACTATGAATTTTATAAGGGGTGTCTGCAACAAGGAATGCTTATCGATCATTTAGTTTAATAACATGAAATATATTAAAACATCAATGCCGTGGGAAAGACTGTGTTGATGTTTTGTTAATTAGTGCTTATATGTTAGTGATATTACTTCTTTCGAAGTTACAGGCTGATTTTGAAATAATAAGGGGCATTATTATTAAACATCTGAGGGGATGAGCCTTGCCAATATAAGACATATGACTAAATTAAAAAACGGTATGGAGGATTATAGATATGAATAAGGAAGAGATTCTATTGAAGAATTTTACATTATTATCTAAGGACGCGAAAAAAAATAAGGATGCTTTAAAATCCGCAATAAATCAATTGATAGAAATAAATCCTAAATTAGGGATTAGATGCTGGGAAGAGTGTATTAATGATAATTTGAGTGAAATCGAAGAAGAGTTTGGAAAAGATGAATTTAGTTATAATAATCTGGGATACTATCTTATCAAGGATTTCGAAATGGATTTTTGTGAAAAGGAATATTTTAAGGGTGCGCTTGATGAATTTGCAAAAAATAAATCTTTATTAGACATAATTTACACAAAATCTCCGATTTACAACTATTTTGGGGCAAGATATGCTATCAGTTTTCTGATAAGGGCAGATAGACTGCAGGAGGCTGATAATATTTTGTCAGCTATTTATAAGAATAAGACATTTTCTGACTATTCATATATGTGGGATAGTATAATAGATATGTTTAAATATGAAGATGAATATAATCCGGGAGCATATTTTTCAAACTCTCTTACGCAGCCTGACCACATAAGAGATTTTTGTATTGGATGGATTGAAAGAATAAAGGACGAGGAAGAGCAGGCAAGTGCGATGACATTTGCAATGCAAATGTTTTAAATGAAATCATTTAAGGATATAGTAAAGGAAGTTAGTGATAACTTTTATAATGAAGCAAAGCAATCTCCTCAGCTAATTGCTGATATGGCTAAAATGGAATATTATATGGCAGAAAGCTATAGTGGGAGATTATTTGTTGAACTTCTTCAAAATGCTGATGATGCAAGATCAACAAGAATTATTTCTTTTTACAATAATGGCAACCTATATTTTGCTAATAACGGGAAGCCTTTTGATGAACAAGATTTAAATGCTATTTCTAGATCCGGCGCATCGGGAAAACAAAGAGGAAAAACTATTGGCTATAGAGGTATAGGCTTTAAAAGTGCATCAGCTGTATCTAATGACATAATTATATATTCAGCCAACACCTTTTTTACATTTTCAAAAGAAGAAAGTTCTAAACTTTTAAATATGAAAATTGATGAAGTGCCTACTATAAGAATTCCGATATTTGTAGAAACGGTTGAAGCAAATATTTCGGATGATATCGAGCTTTTGAAGGATAATGGGTATTCAACCATATTTGTGTTTAGAAATGCTGATATAAACATATTTAAAGAAGAAGTAAAAGAGATAAATGATGGCTATTTTCTTTTTTTGAATAATGTTTATGAATGCAAAATAGATATTGAAGATATTCAGGAAAAATATGAAATTAATAGGTTCCCTGATATGAGCAATGAGCATGTTGAGATATCGTGTTCAGATGCAAAAAGAGAATGGATGGTGTGCAAAAACAGAAATGCAGCAATAGCTTTATCAATTAAAAATGGATGTATAGTTCCTTGCGATGATTTAGAGGCAGTATATCACTGTTATTTACCAACTTTAGAAAAATCCATTATTAAATGTAAAATCAATGCAGATTTTTCCACCGATCCATCAAGAAAGCATATTACTTTAGATGATAAAACAAAAGAGTCTTTGACAAAGATTGGTGAATTGTTTGGGGATCTTCTTTCTGTGGCGTTTAAGGAGGCAGATTCAGGAAAATATAAGAATTTACTTAATATGTATTTGAAAAAGACAACGACATCTAAATTAAACTTTTATTTGAATGAAGTTGTTGAGAATGTTATTAAGGGTCACGAATGGCTAAAACTTGAAAATGGAGAAACTATTTCACCAGTAGAATATAAAGTGTTGCCATCTTCTTTTGATGTGGAAAATCCTGCGCTGATTCGTACTGTGCCAGGAGAGATTTCGGAGGTTTCTCTTCCAGAAGCTATTTATAAAAACATAGATGATGTTGAAGAATTCATGGGACAATTTAGTACGAAGAAGTTGGAAATGAAAACTATATCCCATGACTTATCTAATCCACAGTATGTAAAAGAGTTGAACGTGGAAACACACACACAGTTATTGACGAGTGCTATAAGGGAGTTAAAAGTTGAGGAAATATTACACCCAGAATCTGCATCAAAGGTTCAATCATATGTTGTGAAAACCGATGATGAAGGATACGATACATTAGAAAATTTGGTAGCAGCAGGAAAAAATATAGATTCTGTTTTGAAAGAAGAATTGAATGAAAGACTTGCTGGATCTGAGATTGGTTGGGTTCAAGAGCAGATTGGATCGGATGATTTAATCCGAACTTCACCTCAAAAAGAAGAGCAAATAATTTTTCCAGAGAAAAAGCATATAACTAAGGAAGCACATAATACCGTTCACATTGCAAAATGGAGGGATGCGGAGGTTAAATGTGTTTTGATAGAAGAGTCTTTAGGAAATACGGCCGTAGATGTAAGTCTTAAAAATTATGGATATGATGTTGAAAGCACCACGCCGGATGGAGAAAAAAGGTATATTGAAGTAAAGTCAGTAAAGAAGGACTTGGCTTTTTCAATGACTAATAATGAGTATACTGCAGCGCACCAATATGGTGAAGACTATTATATTTGTTTGCTTGTAGAGGATGATGATAAGTTAGAAGTACATTATATTAAGAATCCATTAGAAAACGCTAAATTTGAGAAAAGAATTAGACAATGGGAATGGATATGTTTAGAGTGCGCTTCTGACCTAATGACATTCGATCTTGAGTGATGATTAAGCGGGAATCGATATTCGTGAGGGTTTCCCAAAGTTAATGAGGGTCAGTCCTGAGGGGCTGGCTCTTTTTTGTGGAGTTTATGAGGGAGTGAAGTTATATCTTTTTTTGGAAAAGTCGTGTAAGCTGCCGAATTATTGATATAATAGTTAAGAGAATGCGTGATGCATTACTATTTCAGCAACGTAAAGATCGAGCCTCTTTTCGAGGAGACAGTTGATTTCGAGACATTCTCTAAGTCAGATTTCAGAGCCGTAAAGGTAAAGGCATGTGAGGTAGTTCTGAAGAGCAAGAAACTCCTTCAGTTCACACTGGATGACGGAACCGGTACAGACAGAACAATCCTTTCAGGTATTCATGCTTTCTATGAGCCGGAAGAACTTGTAGGAAAGACACTGATCGCTATCACAAACCTTCCGCCCAGAGCAATGATGGGCATCGAGTCCTGCGGTATGCTGCTTTCAGCAGTAAACAACAAGAAGGACAGCGATGAGGAAGAGCTTCATCTCCTCATGGTAGATAACCATATCCCGGCTGGTGCAAAGCTCTACTAATGTCAGATTTTACTACAACAAATTGCAGTGCTAGATAAAGTCTTGGACGTTGTACTACAACAAATCTGCAACAAATTTGTAAATTTTTATAAAGGCAGATAAATCCAGACATGTTGCAAGGCATTTTCATATGATAAAGCCGTAAGGCACCCTTTTAGAATTGAATTTCTAAGAGGGTGCCTTTTTTGCGTTATATCAAAAACCTGTAAACGGATTGGATTCGTGAGCTCAAGATATCATGTGTTGATTGATGAAAGGAGAAGGAGATGAATGAAACAAGGATTGGTGAAGAACTAATGTCAGATGAGTATTACGATCTGGAACGAAGAACGGAGATTAAAGCCTCTTCAAATCGTCTTAAAAAGAAGTTTCTGACATGGAGAGAATGCGAAATTGTTTATAGCTTGCAGCACCGTAAAATAATGAAGCTAGCTGATGATGCTGGTGCAATATATCGTTTTGATGGCTCGGTATTAATTAATCGGGAAATCTTTGATCTGTATTTGGAAAGATATAGACAGAAACCGCATACGCAGAGTAGTGTGCGCAAAGTGAAGAATAGGTGGGAGCAAATAAAAGATGAAGGGTAATCTATGGAAAGTCTCAGATTTATTGGATGAAACAGATATTCGCTTTGCTCAGAAGGACTTCTTTGATCTTAGATCCGGATATGAATATTACGGATTGACGGAGAAAGTAATTAAAAGAATGGCTGGTGAAGCAGGAGCTCTTTATAAAATCGGAACAATATATAGAGTTCGAAGAGATGCATTTGATCAGTATTTAAGGGAAAAATGCCGGAAAGAAAACGAAAAGGAGGAAATGTCATGGGTAAGATCATAGCAATTGCAAATCAAAAAGGTGGAGTCGGGAAAACAACATCAGCAGTAAATCTGGGGGCTGGACTTGCCAGCAAAGGAAAAAAGGTTTTGCTGATCGATCTTGATCCACAGGCTTCATTAACTCTCTGTATGGGATATCGGGAGCCGGATAAATTAGAACATTGTGTGACAGATGTGATAAGCCGGATAGTGAATGATGAAGCAATAACGGATGGATTTGGAATTATCCATATTCATGATAATTTAGATCTTTTGCCATCAAGTATCGATTTATCAGCAACAGAAGTTTCACTCGTAAATGCAATGAGCAGAGAAATGATTTTGAAGACTTACTTGGAAGGAGTACGTAATAAGTATGATTACATTTTGATAGACTGCATGCCTTCTCTTGGAATACTTACAGTAAATGCTTTGGCATGTGCAAATAGTGTTTTGATTCCGGTTCAGGCAGCATACCTTCCGGTTAAAGGTCTTCAGCAACTCATTAAGACTATTGGAAAGAGGTTCCATTCATAAAAATCTTCAAGATAAGAGTTCTATTATTTTGGCTACAAGATGACAATCAGGATTCGATAATGACAAAGGGGCGGTTCTGCCACCCCTTGTTATTTCCATTATTCCATATCAATCACAGGCTATTCAATATTCTACGAATTTTATCTACATTATCAAGAAACTCTACATTTAACTTATCCCTCAATTCATCATCCTCTTCATTTATAATGAAGTTTCCGAGTCCCCCCCGATATCCAAATATCTCACTATAACTTTCCTTTAGATACTCCTTTTTTAGGGTATAATCTTCATCACTATCAATACATTTGATCTGACTCATTATCGTCTTTAAGATTCCAGTATATCCATCATAATCATATTTTTGTACTTTTTTACCAATCTCAATATATAATCTTCTCAATTCGTCCATAATTATTATCACCTCAAGTTCCAACTTCCAACAACCTTAAATTTCCATGGCTCATGAATATATATCTGCTCGATATCACATCCGCCTAAATAAACTCCTCCCTGACTTCCTACCGGACCCTTGTATATAGTCGTTCCCTTCGGAACTTTAATCGCATATACCTTGCTCAACGGAGATGTTCCCTCACATACTCCTGTCTTCGGATTTACCCAATAAGGTTTTACTGCTGTATCAATTCTTACTTTTGCAACTGATTCCGGTGGATTGCTTGCAAACCATCTTCCATACGGATTAGAACCATTACCTGCTCGGAATAATATTCTGTCCTCCTGCAAAACCTCTACGTTATATCGACCTCCGTAGAAGTTTTTTATTGGTAAACCATCAATTTCAGCCAACGGCCCCGGATTCTCTACAAGATTATACGTGTAGTTTGCAATATCATCCGTACCATAAATGATCTCTGTCGTCTTTCCCAGATCCGATGCTTCTGCTATTTCCCCAACTTCAGCTATCTTTTCAGCATCAGCAAGTTCTCCGACTTCCGCAATTTTACCCGCTTCAGTAGCTTCCTCTACTTCAACGAGCTTCTCTGCCTCTGAGAACTTTTCAACTTCTGCAACCTTTTCTGCATCAGCAGCTTTTTCAACTTCCGCAATCTTTCCTGCATCCCCGGCTTTGGAACCTTCGGATAATTCTCCGCCGATAACGAAGGATAGGATACTCCTGTTGATTGGGTTATTACATCCGGCCAAAGATGCAACTCAACCTTACAGGAAGATCCTTTTTTATGCAACTGTCAATGTACTATGCCGCCGGGTCAGCGGCTGAGCTATCACATAGAAAAAATGATTGACCCATTATTTTCATTAATCGGTTTACATAATTGTGCTTGTAGAGGAAATGTAGAGATAATGTAGAGGAAATGTAGAGGCTGTGTAGATGGAAAGTTCTTTTTAACTCTGTTATTATTATCATGGACAAGCAAGACGCAAGACACAATAACGGTGTTGAGCAACTTGCTTGTTTTTCTTTTGCAGAAGAATTAAATATGGACATTATGGAGAGCGTCAGCTCGTGATTTAAGTTCACGGGTCTGGCGCTTTCTTTTTGCCCAAAATTCGGATGACGATCCGGAGTAGTCAAAAAATGAGCACAAAGGAGAAGAGTCTATGATTTATGAAGAATTCAAAGAGAACGAGCTTTGGGATTATGAATATGGATCCGAAAAGTAATGTAAGATATGACGATTATGAACCGGAAAAATATGGCTGCATTTCCGTACCCGATGATTATATTTTGCCATTATTAGAGCGTTTATCATGCATGGATTGCTTTTGGCATACATTAGATAATCCTAAGAAGAATCTTGCATATTGGGGAGTAACTCTTATCCCGCCGGATTCATTACAGCAATTTATAGAATCTCTTGCAGGAATGGATGGAACTGATGAGTTAAAAGGGCTTTTAGTAAAAGCAAAAGCTGAGAATAAGTTTGTTATTCACTTCGGTATATAAATGTCTGTTTGAAGAGGAGAGTTAATACAGTATGAGATACAGCATTTTAGCAGAGATTTTATATAAATGGTTGGATGAGTAAGCATACGTTCAGATTATTATGATTAAGATAGATTGGAGAGAGGAAAATGAGCAAGCTGATCAAGGTTGATAAAGATTATAAAGAATGGATTGTTGAAATATCAAATAAATTTAGGCAAAATCAGCTAAAAGCCGCATTTAAGGCTAACGATTTAATGTTGAGGTTTTACTGGTCAGTTGGCAGGGATATTTCAGCAATGAGTTAAAAAATGGATATGGATCGGGATTTTACAAAACTATAAGTGCTGATCTGAAGGATATTTTTCCTGAAGTCAAATCGTTTTCACCCACTAATCTTAAATATATGCGTTATTTTTTTGAAATGTATCCGACAGTACAGAATCGTCAACAGTCTGTTGACGATTTGGGAAAGTTAGAGAATCATCAACAAGTTGTTGACGATTCGGATATGGATGCGATCTTTCATATCCCATGGGGACATCATGTACAGATACTTGGAAAATGTAAGAATAATCCGGATAAGGAATTGTTCTATGTGAAAAAGACACTTGAAAACTGTTGGTCAAGAGCGGTGCTTCTCAATTTTTTAGATATCTCACCATTATCTTACATTAAAAACATATAAAAATGCATTAAAACCTTTAAAAACCATTAAAATACATTAAAATCCATTAAATATACAATAAAGTCATTAAAGGCCTTTAAAAGTGATATAATACCATTAACAGGAGGTATCACTTTCATGAACAAATCATCTGAAATTTTTAAGCCAGGGGCATTACCTGTGACTACTTATATTTCCAGAGAAGCTGCGCTAGGTTTTACTTATGAGGAGAGACTTGAGCAGGCGTTAAATATGTCTGGGTATATAACACTAATTTCCGGTCCATCCAAAATAGGAAAAACGGTACTGTGTGAAAGAGTTGTGGGAATCGACAACCTTGTAGAAGTATTGGGTTCAGACTTTTTGAATAAAGAAAATGTATGGAAGACAATCGGCGCAAAGGCAGGGATGCCTTTATCGGGAATGGTTACTACAGGAAATACTGATAATTCTATATCTGAGGAGTACATTGTAACACGAGAAAATGTTATAGCTTATTATCAGGAGCATGAACTTGTGCTGCTTATTGATGATTTTCATTACGCATGCGAAGAAATACAGCGATTTTTATCGCAACAGCTGAAAGATGCTATCAGGAAGGGACTAAGGGTAATAATATCTTCGCTTCCTCACAGATGTGACGATGCAATCAGAACCAATCCTGATCTTCAGGGACGTATAAGTATAATCGATATTAAGCCCTGGTCTAAGGATGAACTGAGACAGATTCCAAGAAAAGGATTTGAGCAGCTTGGAATATATGTTGATGATAAGTATATTGAAAGCTTAGTCGGCGAGAGCCTTGCATCACCTCAATTGATGCAATTGTTATGCCTGAATCTGTGTATGCTTATAAAGGCAGATTCTGGTAATGCAGTTGATGTTAGCGAAGAGATTATAAAAAAAGCTTATAAGTTTTCAACTCTGAACCTGGACTTTAAAAATGTCACTGCTGTTATCAGTAATGGAAAGACAAAACGTGGTAGAGAACGAAAAAAATATTGTACAAGCAAGGGAGAGTTGGATTTATATTCGCTTATACTTGAAGCTATTGCTCAGGATCCGCCAATAGAGGAGATTGGGTTCGATGACCTGTTGACGAGAATCAATAAAACAATTGTTGGAGATGATAAGGTTACACCTAAATCATTAAAAGAATATCTGGGCAACATACAGGAAGTCCTAAACGATAAAAACAGAACTTTTGAGGTTCTTGAGTGGAGAGATAACGTACTGTATGTTATAGAAGCATTATTCTTATTCTATTTACGTTGGGGGCGCAATGAACAGGGAACAGAGTATTGAGTTTATTCAGGCTATAGAAGACACTAAAGCGTTAAAACTGCAATAAAAATGAAACTTTCTCCTCTTCTGAATTGTTTTATATATAGAAGAGGTAAATTCTATGCCAAAAGAAGTTGATAAGACAACAGTGGGCGGAAGGATACAGTACCTCAGAACAAAGGCAGGATTAACACAGGATGAGTTAGCGAAATTGCTGCATATAGCGGATCGGTCGAGTATTTCATTTTATGAAACAAATAGCAGAACCGTACCTATGGAGACCGCGAATAAGATAGCGAAAATGTTCGATAGCAGCATAAATTTTATATTGGAGGGCGAGGAACCGGAAGATCCACTGTTGGATAAATTAATGCAGCTGTGGAAATCTGTAGAATCGGAAGATGTTAAGAATATGATTCTTGCACAGGTTGAAAAGGCTGTGGAACTGGATCAGAAAATGAGAAAAGAGAAAGATGAAGAAAATCAATATGATTCTTCATGTAATTCGTGAGCGGTAAAATGAAATGTTTATTGTGTACAAATATAAATACAACTCAAATAAGATGTTTTAACTCCACTGGCATAGTGCTGGTGGAGTTTTTTACGCTTAAAATTGATCTAACGACTTCCTGAAAAGAGGTAATGGAGCTTAAGTGAACTCATCCCCCTGAAATTGACAAAGCGTTGTGAGAATAGTATTATAAAAGTGAAATATGTTATTTCGTATTTGTGAGGCGAGCGAAATGGTATATGAATATATAGTTGAAAATTACAAAAATGGAGAGCCGATATTTTTAAGCGAACTCCCGGGGGAATCCAAAGATTATCTTCGTCAGGAGATGAAAAAGCTGGTTGACGAAGGAAAACTTGAGCGCTTATATAATGGCGTCTATTTTCTTTCGTATTTAACGATTCTTGGAACAAAGGGAAAGATATCGGTAGATAAATATATCGAAAAGAAATACTTGGTGGCTGATGGAAAAGCATGTGGATATATAACAGGTCTTCAGTTAGCCAATAAATACGGCTTTACAACACAGAACCCTGCCTGCTATGAAGTGTGTAGTAATGAAGCAAGTACAAAGCAGAGAAAACAGAAAATCGATGGAAATACCATTGTTGTATATAAGCCTGTTGCTGATGTTACAGAGGAAAACAAGACTGCTTTGCAGTTTTTGGATCTAATGTCCATGTTGGATAAATACAGTGAAATTAGGGGTGCTGAACTTGTGAACAAACTTAAAAAGTATGTGGATATGGTTTCACTTGATTTTTCGGTGGTTAAGAGATATCTGCCATTATACCCGGATCGTGTTTACAGAAATATTTACGAAGGAGGCTTGATGGGTGAGCTGGTATAAAGAATATAAGGATCAATGGAAAGAAATAATAGAAACTGTCGCAGCAGAAGAACATCGGACGACACAAATGGTAGAAAAAGACGCAATTCAGTCTATGATACTCTTGGGACTTTCAAATAGTGAACTGCCATTTGTATTTAAAGGTGGGACATCATTATCCAAGGCGTATGGATTGATAGACAGATTTTCTGAAGACATTGACCTCTCTATGAATCGTAAGCCCACAGAATCCGAGAAGAAGAAAACAAAATTACTTATCTGTGGTATAGCTGATGATCTGGGATTTGTGTTGTCAAATCCTGATGATATTCAGTCGAGACACAGCTACAACAAGTATATTTTTGAATATGAATCGTTATTCAGCGATATTCCACTTGAACTGATCGTTGAAACCAGTTTTTACCAGGAGGTATATCCGGTAGAAATTTGCGATGTGAACAGCTTTGTTGGAAGATTTTGCATAAAGCGGGGAATCAAACTTCCGATTCCTTTTGAAGCTTCAACGGTAAAGATGCAGGTTCAGTCATTGGAGCGCACGTTTATTGATAAGGTATTTGCCGTATGTGATTATCGGCTGCAGAATATGCAGGACAGGGATTCGAGGCATCTGTATGATATAGCAAAGTTATTGCCGGAAATTAAAATAACGTCTGAGCTGGATGCTCTTATTGATGATGTACGCGAAGACAGAATGCTGTCTAAAAATAATCCTGCGGCGCAGCCGGAACATGATATTCCGGATATGCTTAGGGAAATCATCGATAGTCGTTTTTATGAGGCTGATTATAATAACATTACTAAGAAACTGCTTTATGAGGATGTTAGTTATGAGGAGGCTGTTTCCAATGGCATTGAGATTGTAGCAGGTATGGATATTTTCAAATATAAGAAATAACTGTTGGTCAAAATATATTGTCTGAAATCCACTGGCACATTGAGCTGGTGGATTTTTTACGCTTAAACTTGGTCCAGCGACTTCTTAATAAATATGAACTGCATACTGTATGAAGGATTAACTGGAATGGGACATGGATTGAATGTTAGAGGATATTCAAAGATAGATCTTATACACTATCCTGACATTATGAATATTACAGATGCTATACAGGGAATCTTTGATTATATATAACTAAGCAAAGTAAATGAGCATCAGAAACGTATCGGGCAGTATAACCGAACAGTTGGGGGAGATGATGAAATGACAGGAATCCTATGCAAGATGATCAACTGCTTCTGTATGTAATATAAACTACCATGTGGTGTGGTCTGTTAAGTACAGAAGGAAAAAATTATCCTCAGAAGTTGAAGTTTAATCTACAATGAACTAATCTATCGTGGATACAATGTTGATGTTGGTGTTGTAGAAATCAGGGTTGATGAGGACGGAAAAAGAACTAAGAAACAATTAGAAGTAGATTTTGTGGTTAACCAGGGAAGCAAACGATATTATATACAGTCTGCATTTGCTTTGCCCGATAAAGAAAAGATGGATCAGGAACAGGCTTCGCTCATAAAAATATCTGATTCTTTCAAGAAGATAATCATTGTATCTGGGAATACAAAGATTTGGAGAAATGAGAGGGGAATCACAATTATGAGCTTATTCGAATTCCTGTTAAATGAGGACAGCCTGGATTATTAGAATAAATATAAATGTAAAAGCCGAAAGGCCCCCTTCTAGAATTGAATTTCCAGAAGGGGGCTTTCGTGCTTAAAAAAACATTATGAGCGGATTCCATGATTTTGTAATGAAGTCATGGGGTTTTTTATGTTTTCAGAGTTTACTTATTTTTTATAATTTTGAATATAAAACCTTATTGACCTGGAGTTAACTCCAAGGTGTAAGATGACCATATCGAGCCCGAGAGAAAGATGAAACTACATATGATTTTATTAGAGAATGAGGTGCTTTGATGAACGATATGGTTATTAAGAATAAGATTTTTGATGAAGAAAGAGCTCTTTATGGGAGTAAAGATATTACGGTGACAGACTGCAGATTTGATGGTCCGGCAGACGGCGAGAGTGCTTTCAAAGAGTGCAGAAATGTGGTAGTGAAGGATAGTTTTTTTAACTTAAGGTATCCGTTCTGGCATGACGATAAGCTGGAGCTTGATAACATCGAAATGACTGAGAACTGCAGGGCTGCGCTGTGGTATACGAACGATGCAGCAATAAAGAATTCCGGAATGCACGGCATAAAGGCATTGCGCGAGTGCTCAAACATAAAAATTGAGAACTGCGACATAGTCTCACCTGAGTTTGGATGGTCGGTAAAAGACATTACGATGAAAGATGCTACTGTTCAGGGCGAATACTTTATGATGAGGTCAGATAGACTTCATTTTGAGAATGTCGAACTAAAGGGCAAATATTCTTTTCAGTACATCACAGATTCAGTTTTTGAAGACTGCAACTTTGATACGAAGGATGCTTTTTGGCATGCCCAAAATGTGGTTGTGCGAAACTGCGTTGTGAAGGGCGAGTACCTTGCATGGTATTGTGAGAATGTAACATTCGAAAACTGCACAATAATCGGAACCCAGCCGCTTTGTTACTGCAAGGGTCTGAAGCTCATTAACTGCAAGATGGTTGATGCAGATCTTGCTTTTGAAAAGTCTGAGGTTGAGGCAACCATAACAACTCCTGTTATCAGTATAAAGAATCCTCTTTCTGGTGTGATCTCAGTCCCTGAGGTTTCGGAGATCATTATGGATGACGAGAATGCGGCAGGAAAGATCATTGTCAATGGAATCGAAAAATGCGCCGGATAAGATTGCGGCGTGAGAGATAGGAGATAAATGCCATGACAATCAAAGAGGTTTGTGAGAAGTACAATCTGACGCCTGATACCCTGCGTTACTATGAACGTGTTGGTGTCATTCCTGAGGTCACAAGAACTGCCGGAGGCATAAGAGATTATCAGGAAGAAGATATTGGATGGGTAGAAAACGCAGTATGTATGCGAGATGCTGGAGTTCCCGTGGAAATGCTGATTGAGTATGTAAGGTTATTTCAGCTCGGTGATGACACAATTGAGGCTAGAGCAAATCTTTTGAAAGAAGCTAGAGAGCAGATTTTAGCGGCTAAGAAGAAATACGATGTTGCTCTGGAAAAACTTAATTATAAGATTGGGCGTTATGAGATAGCGCAGAAGACTGGTGTGCTCACATGGGAATGACAGGAGAATGATAGCAGCGTGTCGGAAGAAGATTATGCTAATGCGGTAAGAGGAAGATCCTATGGCTCTCGCGATTGCGCGGAGAAGCCGATAGTGTTGGAGTCTTTGCTATAATTATTAGCTGCTTTTTACCGATACAAAGAAAGGAGAAAGAGACAACTATGCAGTGATCATCCTGAGGGAATGGAGGCTGGGAAAAATGAAAAAGAGAGTATTAAGCATAATGCTGGCTTTTACAGTTGTAATAGGTCTATCTGCCTGTGGTGAAAAAGCCGCTGAGCCTGTCACGGAACCTGCTGAGGCGACTGAGGAAGTCGTTGAGTCGACCACGGAAGAGAGCGGGGCAACTGTGAAAGAGGAGAATTCTACGGAGGAAAGCCTTGCAGAGACTGAAGCGGAGGAAACTGAGAATAGTTCATATGCAAAACTTTATTTGGATGAAATAGAAGAACTGTATACCGCAGGAGAGGCTGACCTGTTTCTGCTGATCAATGTTGATGGAGATGAAGTACCTGAATTAGCAGCGTTAAATTCAGAGGGACCAAGTGAAGAAAATTTGTTTTTATATACGGTGTATGACGGTGACATTACATTGCTGGAAAGTGTTTCAGCAGGTTTTGACGGACATGGAATAGAATTTGCAGAAGGAAAAAATGTGATCAAGCTGGGTTCTTCTATGGGAGGATATAATACCTACGAATATAAAAAGATCTCGAATGGCAAACTGGAAGAAGTAATTACGTTCCTGGAAGTCGGTATTGATGACACAGAGGAATATCATATAAATGATGAAGAAGTATCAAGTGAGGAATTCTATAAACAGGAGTGGGATTTTATTTCGGAATATAACCCTTTTATAGACTTAAGCTGCAATCCGTTGAATGAATGCACTTACAGCTTCGACGGGAACTACCTTGATAAACAGTCTAAAGAAACAATGACATATAAAACCTATGAAGAGATAAAGGAAGAACTGGAAAAAGTATAGTTATTAGCCATATCCCCTTATGTGTTATTATGATGACAGGGCAAAAGTAAAAAATCCGATTAAGCTTGCTTAAAAAGGATTTATTATTTGGGACCGGATTCTATTTTTTGAGGGAAAAATGCTATGGATTATCAATCATGGATTGAGGGGATAAATGGTAAGGCAAGTCTGTATTCTTTTGATATCTTGCCTGATGGACAATATAGTGAGATCCGTCTGATGGCTGTGAATCGTGAGAGCGAGGGAATGGTCAAAATGAACCCTGATGCGCCGGAATTTTATCCCGGAATACCGTACAGGACTTACTGGATGGATTTGAATTTTGAAGATTTTGTATATAAATGTGCAGAAACTCTGGAACCATTATATTCCTACGTAAATGCTCGGGGTATATGGCTTAAGGGCTTTTATATTCCGATCGCTGATATTTGGGACGAAGAGACTAAAGAACAGAAACCGGAGGGGACACGTACGTTTTTTTGCCTGTATGTAGTTCATTTTGATGAACAGGCAAAGGCGGATTCGATGAACCAGAGATCTATCGAGGTGAGCAATGCAGTCTTGGATATTGGTATCAAACTGCATGAGTCAAAAGACTTCTTCCGGTCAATGGGAGATGTGGTCGCAAGTATCAAGGACTTTTGCGGTGCGGAAATGTGCACGATCTATACAGTAGATAAAGCTAGTCAGGAGTGCATTTTTATTAACAGTGACGGAGTTCAGGACCAGATGATTGCGACTCTGTCATCAGAAATGGGACGTACTCCGATTGAAATTGCCGAAGCATGGGAGAAAGATCTGGCGCTTTCGGATTGTCTGATTCTGGATGATCTCAGTGTGATAGAGGAACGAGATCCGGTGTGGTATCGGTCGATGAAACGACATGGGATTCAGAATATCGTGCTCTTTGCGATTCGGTACAATCAGATGTTGGTAGGTTTTATCTGGTGTGCAAATTTTGATGTAAAACGTAGAGAACGGATAAAGGAAACGCTGGAATTAACAACATTCCTGCTTGCTGCCGGCATCGCAAATCATCAGCTTCTCTCAAAGCTTGAAATAAAGAGTACAATAGATTCTCTAACGCAGCTCGGTAATCGCAATGCGATGGCTGAGTATATGTTGGAATTAGAGAAGGGAAATAAGGAGCGTCTTAATAATTTGGGCGTTGTTTTTGTTGACCTGAACGGATTAAAAAGGATCAATGATGCAGAAGGACACAGTGCCGGCGATAAATTTCTGATCCGTGCTTCATCAATCATAAAAGCTGTATATAGCGATGATCATATCTTTCGTGCCGGTGGAGATGAATTTGTTATATTTTGTCAGAATACAACAGAAGAGGAAGTGGCAGAGAAAGTAACCCAGCTAAAAAAGATGGCAGATGCTACATCTGATGTGAGCTTTGCTGTTGGAAGTGTGTACAGTAACGGAGAATATGATATAAACTATATCGTAAAAACCGCTGATGATCGCATGTATTATGACAAAAAGGCGTTTTACAGCAGCAATCCCGGAAAAAACAGAAGCAGCCGCTGAGACTGCTTCATCTTTATAAAAGGGTGGTATATGGAATTTCCGTAGTGGTTAGTTGTAATCATTTTTTGATACGAGGTCTTCTGTGGAATATCAGCATCTGCTGCACAGGAGCTTCGAATGCTGCTTCGATACTGCTTGGAGTTAAATTCTTGGAATTCGCATAAGTCGGAAGAGCTGCTGCGAAAGACATAATTGTTAATGCTGCCATGGTTCCTGCGATTATTTTTACTAAATTCTCTTTTATCCTCATAAGCTTTATCTCCCTTTATATTTTACAGATACCAGTTAGTTGTTAGCTGGTTGTTTTCTTTTTGTTGAGCTTATATTATCACAGTAAATATCACAGAACTGTCACAGAGAAATAATTTATTCTGCGAGTCGTGTATATAACTCTTCCGCATACATTTCATAGCCTTCTTCTGTGGGATGGATATCTACGGTTTTATTGTCAGGGTCGTCGATTTCCATTTGGTCACCGTTAATAAAGGAAAAATCATTTTCCTTTGCGATGCGCGCGATAGCCTGTCTGTATGGGTATAGACGGCTGTCTTCATTTGCCTCCTCCTCAAAGTACCAGTTTGGAGGAGGTGTGATAAATATAACGTCCGTACCGGTGAAATGAGCTTTCAGGTATTGGCAGAGATCAGTTAGCGCGGATTCCATACTTTCTGTAGTGTGGAAATTTCCAAGGTCATTTGCACCTCCTGCAATGATCAGGTAATCGTAGGAAGAAAGATCTGTGTCTTTTATAGTCTGCACGATGCTTGCAGGTTCATTTCCGCCGCCGGTAAAGCTTGACCCTGCTTTTGCCAGATTGTCATACTCTGCATCGACTTTCTCGCAGAAAAGTTTGGGGTAAGTTTCTTTTGTATAACCTCCGTTTGCCGTAGCTCCGTAGGTAATGGAGTCTCCGAAAAATGCGATCTTTTTTCCTTCAAAGTCATAGGATTTCAGCAAGAGATCGCCGTATTCATTTTCTTCTCTCGTGGAATCATTGACCAAAGTTTCTTCTGTAGGAGCTTCGTAGGTTGATTCTTCGTCATCGCCCGTAGGCAGTAAAATGCCGCCCTCTCTTACATTTGTCTGTATATCGTCATCTGTTCCTTCAACTGCTTCGACAGCGATGTTATCTTCATTTTCAACATCCTCAGAACCCTCAGTATCAGATAAATATTCTTCTGACGTACTATCTTCCTCTGCAGCATGTGATTCGGTTTTATCCGGATATATAAGTTTTTTATCTGCTTCCGCCTGATAAAAACACATAACCATGATCATCAAGAGCGATAAAGCGAGCATGATCTTGAACTTCATTTTGGTACTTCCTCGTTACTGATTTACATTGAACCCTATTATCATAAATCATTTTCGGCAAAATAGATCAGCCGCTGCAGAAGATTAAACAATTCTTAAATATTTTCGTTGTAACATATTAAAACAAGTGGCAGAATAGAAAGGAGACACTTAAACGATTTAGGTGCTGTGAGGCGGGAATATGCAATATACATTAAATGACATCTTTTTGAAAATGGGTGAATCTGTAGATGTTGTCTATCTGATCGATACTGAAGATAATACCTATGTTGCTCTTAAAAATACTGAACTGTTTCGTTCGTACTACGGTGATTCCGGAGATTATCTTGAGTTAATGGACAGTTTTTTTAAGAATTCGGTGGATGAGAGAGTATCACATGATACGCCTTATGGGGTCTTCTCAGAGAAAAAAATTATGTTTACTGACGAAGTGACAAAGTGTTCATGTCTTCGCTTTGACACAAAAAAAGTATATGTAAATATAAAAAAGCAGCTCATGGACAGTAGATTTTTTGCCCTGATTATATCACTGGAATCCAGAGAGAAATTTCAGGAAGAAGTTCATTTGAATCAGGGCATGAATGTTATTAAATCGGCATATCTTTTTACAATGATCGTGGATCTTAATACAGACAAGTGCGGTACAATGAGTATGTCTGAAATAGACGTGACACCGGTTAATGTGCCGGATTTTAGCTATTCAGAGTGGAGGAAGATAATAGTCAACATGTTCCTCCCGGAGGATCAGGATCTTTTTAATAGAATATCAGACCCGGAGTATTTAAAAAAGACACTTAGTTATGAAAGGTCAAATACCGTAGATTTTAATATGATGAACCTTGATGGAAAATATATATGGGTTAAGCTTATTTTCCATCGTATAAATACCGGGAATGATGATGATTTCAAATTCTTTTATATGGTCGAGGATATACATGATAGTCATATGAGGCTTATGGATACCATAAAACAGTTGGAAGATTTGGCTCAGCGTGATTCCTTGACCGGCCTTCTAAATAGAAGCGGTATCGATGCGGCGATTTCTCAAAAGATCAAAGAGGAAAATGGAAAACCAATTTCTCTTTTGATGCTCGATATAGATCATTTCAAACAGATAAATGATACATTTGGACATGCAGAGGGTGATGAAGTATTGAAGAGCGTCGCAAGTCTTGTAAGCGAGCGTATGGAAGAGTGGGATGGCATATTTGGAAGATGGGGTGGAGAAGAATTTATCGGTGTGATCGGAGATACAAGCATCGAGGCCATGGAAAAAATTTCCGAGGAAATACGCAGTAGTATAGAGGAGCATGATTTTGGTAAGTCTGGTAAAGTAACGGTAAGTATGGGAATAATTGAACTTAATCTTACTGACACGGCGAAAACAGCATTTGACAGGCTTGATGAGGCACTTTATAAAGCAAAAGAAAGCGGACGAAACAGAGTAGTTCGTGGATAATAAAGTAGGTACGATAGTGTACGAAAAAAGAATCCGACAGCAGCGGATTCTTTTTTTCGTATTATAGGTTTTATTTTTTCTCGGTCATAAACTTTACAAATTCTTCCGGTGGCAGCGGGCGCGCAAAATAGTATCCCTGTTCATATTCGCAACCCATTTCTGCGATCTTTTCCTTCATTTCTTTGGTTTCGATTCCTTCAGCGACTATGCGCAGATCAGAATTCTTAAATAGTCGTACCAGATCCGGAAGGAAATCGGCTTTTCCGTTAAAATATGAGTGAACGAAGTTCATATCGATCTTAACAGCATGGATAGACAGATGCATCAGGCTCGATATATTGGAGGCACCTGTTCCAAAGTCATCAAGAGCAAGCCTTGCACCTGTTTCCTGAAGACCTGAAATCTGCTTTTTTATCAGGTCATAGTCTTCGATCATGGACTCGGTTACTTCAAAATCAAAAGTATTCATCGGAATACCATGTTTTTCTGCTATCTCGGTAAATTCCGAGACAAGGTGGTTATTAAGGCATTGGGCCGGTGACAGATTGATATTTATAAATTGTATTCCGAGCTCTTTTGCGTCTATATGTTCAAGGAAAACGCAGATATTTTCAAAGATCTGGCGCCCGATCTCCATGATATCGCCGTTTTTCTCCGCAGCCTGTATGAAATCAGGCGGAGGGATAAAGCCTATTTCAGGATCGTTAAGCCGGGCAAGTGCTTCCGCGCCTACAACCTTATTATCACGGTTTGAAAAGATAGGTTGGAAATAAACTTCGAACCTGCGGGTTTTTATCGCTTTTTTAACGGCAGTCTCTATAGCTTTCTGTTTTTTCATTCCCTCGATCATTTCATCTGAGAAAATGAAATTACCCTTGTGATTTTCGGAATACGCATTATTAAGGGCATATCTGGCGAGGGTGCTTGCCAGATTATAATTAGCTTTTATCACCGATTCAGGAAGAAGCATTACAGAGGCTTTTATAGGAACGATACCCATGTCTTTTTTCTGCAGATCGTCATATCGGTTTTTCCACTTTTCCATGAATTTATCGGTGTTGTGAATGCTGTGTCCACGTATCAGAAGTAGAAAGCAACCGTCACGAATATAGAAAGCAAAGTATTGCGGGTAATTTTTTCTAAGCCAGCAAGCGATAGATTTCAGGTTTTTATTAACCTGCTGGATACCATAAATTGATTTTGATGATTCATAATTTTCTATCCTTAGCAGGAGCAGATTAAAAGGAATCTTCTTTTCCCAATAATCACGACCTATCATATCAAGGGCATTTCTGTTTAGCAGTCGTGTCCTGCCGTCTCTGTACAGATCGGGATTCTCAGATGTAAGAAAGATTATAATTATGGAAAGTATGCTGAAATAGCTGGTTACCAGCATATGATAAAACTGTTTCCTGATAAGTATTCCAAATAAGAGCAGCAGATTAAATGACAGAAGACCTGCCTGCATACGTACGCGGAGTTTGTGCCAGTTAAGAATGACCATCAATATTGATACGATTATGTAAAAATAGGTGCTGAAATAGATGATGGGATACAGGGAACAATTGTGGTATCCGTCCTCTGCGATGGTATATATGGCAGAAGTCCAGGGGGTAGATACGATCAAAACAAGGGCTGTAAAAGCCGGAAGATCTGTTATGACCCTAAAGAGGATATTGCTGCTCTTATAGGCATGAGTAGATTCTGCGGTATAAGCAAAAAGACTCCAGCCTCTTATGATAAAAGCCATAAAATAGGCATGGTTTATGGCATACATTACCCAGAGAGGAAATTCTGTCCATATCTCGTTCATTTCGCAGGAAATAATATCGGCTGAGGTCATGACCAGATTAGCAGCCATGACTAGCCAAAAGCAGAAACTTTGCCTTATTGGAAGGTTTCGTCTGAAACCATAGAATACCAGCAGTATGATCTGTATCGGAATTGCAGCGATAGCAAAATCATAGTTAAACGGACTTATCCAGTTGATCATGTACATGTGTAATAGTCCTTTCCATCCAGTCAGGTAAGGGATTAAAAAATCCTGCAATCCCATCATATATATCGGTAGAACCGTTATATTGGAATAGAGACAGATAGCTTTGTTTGACGATGGTATGGGACAATGTTAGTATTGATTTAAATACATGGGGAAGGGGACACAAACGGGGGATGTTTGATATAGCCATGCCGGATTTTGATGGATTAAATCTCGGTATGTTGCTCTGTGAAAATTGCCCGGAAACCTATTTGATCTACGTTTCCAGCAGGAATGAGCTAGTGTACAGGACGTTTAAGACACGTCCTTTTTCTTTTCTTAGAAAGAGTCATCTGGAAAGGTTCTTCCGGACAGAAGGGAACTGAGAAGTATGAATATACTATCCTTCCTGCATCGGCAGATGATATCGTGGTAGAAAGTATCAAGCCGGTTAAGCTCGGAAAGAAGAAAGCAGCACAGCTGACACTTAAGGTTAAGTTTGGCAGGACAAAGCTTAAGATCACAAAGTAATTTATTCACAGAACCCCTCAAGTGAGTTAACTAGAAGCGGCCTCTGAATCTCTCCCGGAGGCCGTTTTTTCTGCTCATCTGCTGTATTCACGCAGACCATAATAATAAAATTTTCTTAGCTTGTTCTTTAAGGATTTGGGTTCAAGTACTACTGCATCGCGTCCGAAACGCCGAAAGTATTCTTCCAACTGCATCTCGGGCCAGTCAAAGTAGTAGAGATCACCTTCGATCTTTGATACAACGGGACGGTTTTTGGTTACCAGCTTAAATTTTTTCTGACCAAAATTGTTTAGCCTGACTACTGCATGTACATATAAAGACACGGAATGAGGACTAAGGACAGCTTTTTTCTGCAGTTCTTTTTGCAGTTCCGGATCGGGCTCAAATGTTTCTGATGTAACAAATGCGCTCCTTATGCGGGAGATCCGGTAGGTGTGCGGTTTTTGCATCCGGGTATCTCTGCACAGGAGATAATTGCACTGTTCTTCCTTGGACGCAGCGATCATGTATGGTTCAACACGGAAAAAATAGGCTACGGTTGATGAAGTTGTACTGAAGGTCAAGATCTTATTCTCTTCGATAGCTCGTGTGATATCCTCGTAGGTGTCCTTAAAGATGATCGCTTCCCTGCTGCTTCTTGGGATTGAGAGGTATGAGTTAAACATATCTTTTAGGTACTGGGACAGGGAGGTGTCCTTAAGCATGTTGTTTTCAATGATAGTTATTATTTCATATGATGAACCGCTTACGGTCAGTGTCAGAGCCTGGTTTTTCCCGCTTTGATACTGATCATTTTTTATGTAGTTATGAATGATCTTATCTGCAAGAGTTGATGCTTCTGTTTCTGAAATTGTCGTAATATCCGTGAGATCATTAATGATATTGCATAGCAGCTTTTCGCTGTCATGGCGGTACTGCTCAAAATAATTGACTATGAGGGTTTTTAAAAAGGCATTCAGGTTCACGGAGCCGTCTTTCTTGGTAAATTCAAAAAGCTCCGCATCATTTAAGAGTCGTGATCTCGTATCTTCCGAAAGATAAATCTTATACTTTTCTGTCATATGTGCCTCTTATTAGGGGTTGTAAAAAATATATAAAATAACGAAAAAATGCTATATATAGAATTATATTGGGGTCGTATTTAAACGTCAATCTGCATCTTTTTATCTCCAACACTGCGAGGTAATATTTAATCACAACAAAGCAAAAGACAAAAGACACTTGCAGCAATCATTTTGGCAGCGAAACATCTGAGGAAACTTAATGTTTTGTGGGTTCGATTCCCATTTTTATGTGTCTTGTGCAGTGAGTTGAATAAAGATACATCCAGCAATCTACTTGGGACCTGTTGGAGAGTCGTGGTGGTAATACTCAGACATTGCAGGGTAAGAGCCTGCGGCAGGTTAAAAAATGTATCTTGGAGCTGACTGAAACCACTCATAGGTCAGCTCATATAACAAATTTATGTTTCAGAAAAAAATCGCTTAGATACTAACAGCACTTAATCTATTTTACAGCAAGTAGGCTGCATTAAGCAGCACCTGGCTCATAACCAGGCTTTCGAGGGTGAAAATCCCTCACTTGAAAAGGATGTATCTAGAACAGCGATTTAAGCAGAAGGTTTAAGAAAGAGGGGAATATAAATGTTAGAGTTCTTAAAAAAGACATTAAATAAAACATTAACAGAAAACGGAGCAGCAGCTTACCATTCAAGCGGATCTGAGTGCCTGGACCTCTTTGCTACGATCGGCGCACTCAGAAATAATTCGGATGAGGAGATCATACAGCGTTTTATCAAGGCATATGCTGATGATCCTGATCTTGCAATGAAGATCCTTTTCTTTGCAAGAGATATCAGAGGAGGGTTAGGCGAGAGACGTGTTTTCAGAGTGATCCTTAAGTTCCTTGCAGAAAATGAGCCTGATTCGGCAGAAAAGAATATAGAGTATGTGGCAGAATACGGTAGATTTGATGATCTGCTGGAGCTTTTAGATACACCGCTTGAGAAAAAGGTTGTTTCATATATTGAAGATCGCCTTAAGAAAGATATTGAAGAACTCAATGGTTCCGGGAATATCTCACTTCTCGCAAAGTGGCTACCTTCCATTAACACAAGTGATAAAACAGTAGTTAGGAAAGCAAGGAAAATAGCGAAAGCTATTGGCATGAGCGAGAAAGATTATAGAAAGACATTGTCCGCGCTCAGAGCTGAGATAAAGATCATTGAAAATAACCTTAGAGAAAAGAATTACACATTTGATTACGAAAAACAGCCTTCAAAGGCACTTTATAAATACAGAAAGGCATTTATCAGAAACGATTCGGAGAGATACAATTCTTTCATGGAAAAGGCTGCAGGAAATCCAAATGTGATCCATACAGGAACGCTTACACCATATGACATCATCGCGCCTATAGCGAAATGGTTTGATAATACCGGAAGTCTTAGTGCAGAGGAGCGCAGGGCAATGGATGTTACATGGAATTCTCTTGAAAACTATGCAGGCTCAGATAATTCTCTTGTAGTAGTGGATGGATCAGGATCGATGTATATGCAGAATCATCCAAGTCCGGCAGCAGTAGCGCAGTCCCTTGGTATATACTTTGCAGAACGAAATACAGGAGCTTTTAGTAATCATTTTATTACTTTTTCATCTAATCCCAGACTGGTAGAAGTTAAGGGCAGGGATATCGTTGAAAAAGTCCGGTACTGCATGAGCTTTAATGAATGCAGTAACACAAATCTTGAGAAAACCTTCAATCTGATCCTTAAGACGGCATTGATGAACAGGCTGAAAAAATCCGATCTTCCGAAGAGGCTCATCATTATTTCGGATATGGAATTTGATTGCGGTACAGTGAATTCGGATAAAACGATTTTTGAAAGTGCAAGGAAACGGTTTAAAATGTGCGGATACAAACTGCCGCAGGTTGTTTTCTGGAATGTTAACAGCCGAAACCGTCAGCAGCCTGTCAGGGTAAATGACCAGGGAGTGATCCTCGTTTCGGGATGTTCGCCTCAGATCTTTTCGATGTTAAAAGAGGGCGATTTTGAACCCTACAAGTTTATGATGAAAGTTCTGTCATCCGAAAGATACGAAAAAATATCGGCGTAATGACAGATATGTGGAGAAAAATGAATACGATTGAAATAAAGGGAAAAGTAAATACAGCCCTCTGCTACGCAAAGGTAGTTGAGGATGAGGCAATAGAGCAGATCCGACGGATGTGTGATTATCCAATGACAGCCGGTTCAAAGATAAGGATAATGCCGGATGTCCATGCAGGAAAAGGATGTACCATCGGAACTACCATGACTATTACGGATAAAGCCGTTCCAAATGTGGTAGGGGTTGATATCGGATGCGGTATGTACACGGTAAATCTTGGCAAGAAAGATATTGACCTTGAGAAACTAGATATGGCAGCTTTTTATATTCCGTCAGGAATGAATGTATGGGAAGGGAGATCTGAAAGATTTGATCTTGAGTCTCTTCGCTGTTACAGGGATCTGAAACAGACAAAGAGACTTGAGAGATCCCTTGGAACACTTGGAGGCGGCAATCATTTCATCGAAGTTGACAGGTCTTCAGACGGAACGCAGTATCTCGTAATTCATTCAGGGTCGAGAAATCTTGGTAAACAGGTGGCTGAAATATATCAGGCTCTTGCTGTAGATCTTGATAAAGGAATCGGTGATTATCTCGAAGCCCGTGATGAACTTATAAAGACCTATAAGGCACAGGGACGGCGTAAAGAAATCCAAAATGCGTTAAAGGAACTTTATAAGAAAAAGTTCAATGACGGCCCGGCAACGATGCCCGCTGATCTATGTTACTTATCAGGAAAATATCTCGAAGATTATCTTCATGACGTAGAAATATGTCAAAAATTTGCACGCCGGAACCGTGAAAAGATGGCAGAGATCCTTATAGAAAAAGCAGATTTAAACGCAGGAGAGGCGTTTCACACTATCCATAATTATATTGATACGGATGAAATGATACTTCGAAAAGGCTCAATTGCTGCACACGAGGGAGAAAAAGTCCTGATTCCAATTAATATGCGGGACGGATCTGTGTTGGCTGTAGGGAAGGGTAATCCCGATTGGAATTATTCGGCACCTCACGGAGCAGGAAGGATAATGTCACGTACATCTGCCAAGAATACTCTATCTATGGATGAATACAAGGAATCTATGAAGGGCATTTATACATCATCCGTATGCGAAGATACTCTTGATGAGGCACCGATGGCATACAAATCCTTAGATGACATTATTGATGTGATAAAAGAATCCGTAGAAATAATCGATGTAATGAAACCGATATACAATTTCAAGGCAACATCGTAACATTTTATTTTTATAAGTTACATAGTAAAGACAAAGTCTATGACAAATGTCGTATTTTTCATTGAAAAGAAATATAAAAAGTGGCCATGGTTTCATTATACAAATGATCCGATAAATATATTACATCCACTTCGACCACGCATGGAGTTTGGGAGATTAGAGATGGACTGGGATTTATTTGTAAAAATTGGCGGAGATGGTCATTCTGCTGAGAGGATAGTAGATATATTGCAGTTGTGATAAAATCAGATGGTGTCAGGTTCAGGAGAATCTTGAATCTGGCATCATTTTATTTTGTCAAAGGACATATTTTGTGTGATGGAAAAAAGAAATTATAAAGGCGCACTTCTCACATTATCAGGTGCATCGTGCTGGGGAATATCAGGATCGGTAGGTCAATATTTATTTACGGTTCAAAATATGGACAGCAGATGGCTTGTCCCTATAAGATTAGGCTTAGCAGGAGTGATCCTTCTTATCTATTCAGCGATCAAAAATCGCGAAGAAGTAATGCTCCCGTGGAAAACATGGAAACGGGCAGTATATATGCTGATATACGGTTTACTGGGAGTCAGCTGCTGTCAGTTTTTTTATTTTTTAACGATAGAATTATCATCGGCAGCCATAGGAACGATATTGCAGGATCTGGCACCGATCTTTATCTTGTTGTTTACATGTGTGATATCTAAGAGATTTCCGAAGATCATGGAGATATGCTCGATAGTAATGGCACTTTTCGGAGTATTTTTGCTTACCACCCATGGTGACATCTCATCTATGAATATACCTGTGGGAGCGCTTATCACAGGCGTAATAAGCGGAATATGTGTCGCAGTCTACAATATACTCGCGCCAAAAATGAGTTATGTTCCGGTGATCATAGTGCAGGGCTGGTCATTTTTTCTTGGCGGTATCGTAGGCACTTTCTTATTCAGGATCTGGGAATTTGATTATGTTCCAAATATATATGGGATAATGGGGATCGCGTTTGTGATTCTTGTAGGGAATGTACTTGCGTTCACACTGTACATAAGCGGCACGCAGATCATAGGCCCCGGAAAAGCTATCCTGTACAGCTTTGCGGAACCGATCACTGCAGCGATCATCTCAACCGTTGTACTGGGATCGGCATTTACTATATATGATGCGGCAGGCTTCCTTATGATATTTGCGATGTTATTCTTGATATCAATGGACAGTAGAAAAGAATCAGTTTGACGCATCTATCTCGTCGGGGTATGATAAAAAAGTCGTAGCGTAGCAGGCAGTAATGAGACTGCCTGCTACATTTGTGTAGAACAGATAAAGTGTGAGGAGATCTGATTTGAAAAAGAAGCTGTTCCGCATAGCGGGAGCCCTATTTTTTATATTTTTGCTTGTCTTTTTTATTATCGCGGCAAATATATTTATGACTCCGTATTGGAGATATTCAAATGATCCCGATGATGCCGGAGAAAGTTCACGATATGAGAATTTTTACGAGATGCCTGATAATACCTTGGACTATCTCGTGATCGGACCGAGTAATTCTTATCACAGTCTGGAACCCATGCAGGTATATGCGTATTCTGGAATAACAGGTTTTGATCTCGGCGGTCCCAGTCAGCCTATGTACTGCAGCTACTACTGGCTTAAGGAAGCGCTGAAGACCCAGTTGCCTAAGCTTGTTTTTGTCGATGCAGGTTCATTTGTGCGAGAAAATCCAAGCAATGAAAGAATATTAAAATCGATCCTGCCGATGAAGCCATCTCTCAATAAATTGCAGGCTATCAGAGACTGCTGCAGTTATGATGATGAGCTCCTGTATACTGCGCTCTTTCCGCTATATCAGTTTCACTCCAGATGGGAAGAATTTAGTAAAAAGGATGTAGTCAGGAGAAACGGTGAGCCGTATCTGTCAAAAGGTGCGACTATCCGCTTTGTGTCCATGAATGAGATCGACGCATCAGAAGTTAACCTTAGGGAAGAAAAGCATGTCGTAGTATCCGGGGATGGATCTGCAACGGCGGTACTCGATGAAATGCCGTTAAATGAAAACAGTGCATACTGGCTCGGAAAAATGAAAGAGCTTTGTGATGAGAACGGTATTGAATTAGTTCCGATCAAATTCCCGACAAAAAACTGGAATAGTCGCTGGAGTGCAGAGGTGCAGGGCTTTCTCGATGAGATGGGGCTTGAGCTTGTAGATCTCACCGGAGAGAAAAATCCGACAGGGATCAACTGGTCAAAGGACAGCTTTGATAACGGAAAGCACCTTAATTACTATGGAATGGTAAAGACTTCACGGTACTTTGCAGATTATCTAAAAGAGAACTGGTCATTTACATCGCACAAGGGAGAGTCAGCCTATACGATATGGGATAAAGATCTTGAGTCTTACAGATCGTGGGAGACAAAAGAGATCACAGAACTTTTGCAATCAAACAGAGAAAAGATCGATTACTTTAATGAAATAGCGGCTGACAATGCGGATTATCTGATACTTATGTCTGTAAAGACGGATGTGTCCACCTATTGGCCGAAGAGCCTTGATGGCGCGATAAAGCAGTTAGGTATCAAAACAGATCTGTCATCCATACGTCAGCAGTCGTTTATCGCTGTGTCTGACGCCGGAAAGACCGTCATGGAGATTTCAGATCCGGATATACTGAATTATGACTTCAAATGGACGGACGAAAACGGATCTGAGCACATGATCCACATAAAGAGCGGCGGTGCAGGCAGCGACTCGGATATAGAGGTTGATGGAAGTCTTTTTGGTCTCGGTAATTCCGGATTAAATGTTGTTGTGATCGATAAAAAGGATGGAAGTCCGGTATCTGCGGCGTCACTTGGAAGTTATTCTTCTGATAATGTTTTTGATCAGAAAAATGCAAAAGAAGCGGAAGCGCCGGCTATCCTTAATGATGGTAAATATAAACTTTCAGATGGTGACTCTGAGATTTCTGTGGAGATCAAGAGAAGTGCCGATAATACTTATCTAATAGCAGACTCTGAGACAGGGAAGTACCTGTCGGCAGCGGGACAAAATAAGCCCGGGGATAAAGTTCTGTCAGAAGATGATCGTGGTCTGGCGACCACGAAATGGAAGATCTACTATGCGGAAGATGGTAAATACTGGCTCTACTCGGTATTTAACGGTATGGTCGTATCAATGCAGAACGGTGAACTTATCATGGAAGAACTTGATGAGAGATCAGAAGTACCTTCATTTGTATTAAAAAGTATTTAAAACAAAGAAAGCGTAAGCTGCATTGGCGGCCTACGCTTTTCTCGATCAAAATCATGCTTATGACATGAAAAAAACCTGAAAGCATTCACTTTCAGGTTTTTTAGAGGCGACAACCAGAATCGAACTGGTGATACGGGTGTTGCAGACCCTTGCCTTACCGCTTGGCTATGTCGCCATATAAACGACCAGCAATAAATGCTGGTCGAAATTTCATATTAACTCCCCGAGCGGGGCTCGAACCTGCAACAACTCGGTTAACAGCCGAGTGCTCTACCATTGAGCTATCGAGGAAAGTCAACATGTGTATTATATCGCGTACATATAAAAAGGTAAAGTGGTTTTTTGAAAAAGAATTATGAAAATTTCCCCCGGTCGTGATCAAGATCACGATCGGGGAATGAGCGTCTATAAGCTATTTCGGAGAAAGTATCATTCTGAACCCTTCTGAATCAAGAGCATAATTATATTCATCAAGTTTTTGTGTACTCCAGTCCATATATGAGCAGATAACCTGCAGACGGAGATCCATGTGCAGATGTATCGCTCCGGGTAATAGTGAAAGAGCAAAGAGCCTGTCGCGAAGTATCAAGAAAGAATCTTTATCATAATTTATCACAGGGCAGCGCTCTATCGTTCCGGTTGACAGTTTCTTTTCGAAGCATAAACGTCCGTACTCCAATTGAGAGATGGTATTCACCAGACTCTCATACAGCTCAGGAAGGAGCTTGGCAAATGAAGCCTGAAACTGCAAAAGTAACTGACAGGCTTCCAGTATCGTCGCTCTGTCATCACCGGCAGCATCATTTTCCTTAAGAACCAGATTAGAAATCACTTCAGAGATAAAAGTGTGCATGGTACTGAGCTCACTAAGGATCACAGTTAAAGACTCTTCCATGTGTTTGTCACTGTTCAGAATACACTTTTCTCCGCTCAGTGTGTAATAGACCAATTCTGAATCAATTTTTTTCATAGAACTACCTCCGACCTTCCCTGGTTCGGTAAGGGTGTAACTTTTCACCTTATATATCGAACAGAGTCAGGCTAGGAGATTACCGGAATATGCGTGTATACTGCGTTTTTTAAGAAACAGTGCTAAAAAAAATACAAGTCCCCGGACATGTATCCGAGGACTTGATATCAATTATTTCTGACGGTTAAATTAAATAATCTGTGAATACCGCATCTCCAACAGAGGATCATTCCAAATACTGCGCCGACCAAAGCCTGAGCGATCTCATATGGGAGCTTTATCATAGCGTACTCAAATGTGCTGTAAACATATATCTTTCCGAGTGTATAACCGACAACCATTATGACTGCACCGATAGCAACGCCGATACCGGAAGCAATCTTTGGATGATTTTTTAATACTTTGTGTGAGAAAAATGAAATAACAACAGCCTGAATACCATGAGTTACAAGGGATACAAACATAGGAGCCGGATAGAAGATCATGTCTCCGAGGAAAGAACCTATACCGCCTGCCACAAATGCCTCAAAAGGATTAAGGAGGATAGAGGCGAGACAAATAACTATATCACAGAGATAGAGATGTCCGCCGGGAACAGGAACGCCGAAAGAACTAAGCGCTATGTTCATTGCCATGAGAACAGCAGTTGTCGTAAGTCTGACAGTTGCTATGCGTGCGGTGGGATAGTGATTCAGTGCAGTTGTCTTGTTCATAGTTGGTCTCCTTTGTTTTTTGATATCGAGGTCTATACTCTTTAGTTGGATAAAGGATAAACTTAATTTGGTGATAAAAAAATGACCAATTTGAAAGTTTTTGATATGGTCAGATTTGATAAAACCGTGACATTTGTCACTGTCAGCAAAAGAGCTGCATATGATATTATTTTTAATGGCAGGATACAAGTTTTTATCGGATGTTATAAGGAAGTGTCTAGTGGATTCGACAGAACGAAAAGTAAAGATATGGCAGTGGATCACAAATATGCTTGTGATCGCATTTATTGCCGTGGCGCTGTTGGCATTTAGTCAGGATCATTCAAAGAGTCATAAAGAAAAGTCCAGACTCATAGGCTGCAGCTATATGACAATGAATAATGAATTTTATCAGATATTAAATGAGCAGGTGAGTCATAGGGTTGAGGCGGAAAGAGACCGTTTGATGCTGAGAGATCCTGCGCTTGATGTAAATCGGCAGATAGAGCAGATAAATTCGATGATCGATGAGGGAGTAGATGCGCTTGTGGTGACTCCGGTTGATTCGTCGAGTCTTTCTAAAGTATTACGAAGGGCGAGAAAACATGGGATAAAGATAATTGTCGTCGATTCAGAAATAGATGAACCTGACCTCGCTGACTGTACAATTGTGTCAGATAACTATAATGCAGGAAGTATCATAGGAAAATATTATCTTAAAGATCATGAAGAGGGACATGTAGTCATACTTACACATGAAAGCACAGCATCCGGAAGAGAACGGGTGCGTGGATTTAAGGATACCATCTCTGTAAACTCGAAAATCAGGATAATGGCAGAGCTTGATTGTCAGGGACAGGTAGAAATAGCGATGCCTGTACTTAGGGATTACCTTGAGCAGGGAAAAAAATTTGACAGTGTTTTTTGTCTGAATGATCTGGCAGCCATGGGAGCGGCATCAGCACTGGAAGAAGCAGGTATACTCAACGAAACGGATGTATATGGCGTGGATGGTTCGCCTGATGTAAAGGCATTGATCGCAGAAGGAAAGGTAAGAGCAACAGCGCAGCAGTTTCCTACAAGACTCGGGTTTCAGGCAGGAGAAGCATTGTACAAACTCTTACAGGGCGAGAAAACAGAAAAGAATATCATCGTACCGGTTGAGCTCTTAAACAGTAATAACGTGGAGGATAATTATGTGGACCGCTGGCAGTGATGTGGGCTCACCTGACAATCAGATATTAAAACGTATGCCGGACTTTTTGCTTAGAGTCCTCCTTGTGCTGAATTTTTTGATCATAATCACGATGGCGGGATTTATGGCGAGGAGTATCATTGGTACAGTACATGCAGGAGAAGCTACTGCATTTTTGGAAGCCGCAGGACGTATGCCGGTGGAAGCCGGAAAGATACCTATGGTAGTAATGGTTTTATATCTGACTCTCATGGTACTCACTACAGTTATATGTAATAATCATTGGGAACTATTGGCAAAATCCATCGGAGAATGTATCATTGTCGCGCTTATCAGTATCATGCTGGGAATGGGATACACAGGAGCGATGTTTCTTGTGATAGCGGATGTCATACGATACAAGATCGACTGGAAAGAGAGAGCATTGTATATCGTATCTGTATCAATGTTCTATATAATCCTAAATTCGCAGATGGCGATGAAGCTATTGAATATCATTCCGGTCGATGTATATTGGACATATTACAGTGTTCATTTCCGTGAAGGGCTGACCGCCGGTTTCTCGACAATGAAGCTCGTAAATATTTTTATATTTATATTTTATGTTGTGATCATCGCATTGGCACAGATGAGTGAGGCTGACAGGATATATTCACTAAACCTGAAGCTGCAGGCGGCAAATGAGCAGCTTGAGAAATATGCAAAAGAATCAGCACACAATGCAGAGATACAGGAAAGAAACAGGCTTGCCCGCGAGATCCATGATACTATCGGGCACTCGCTAACAGGCATCGTTACCGGAATAGAAGCCAGCATCATGCTTATGGATGTATCGCCTGATGCGGCAAAGCAGCAGATGAAAGCAATAGAAGAAGTTGCCAGAGCCGGTATAACGGACGTTAGACAGTCGGTAAGAGCGCTCCGCCCGGACATTTTGGAAAATAACGATCTGGAAAATGCTGTGATGAAAATGATCGATGACATGCGTAAATCCACAGGTGTAACGATCATATATGAAAATTCTGTCCATATTGAAGGAATGAGTGAAGATGAAGAAGATACGATCTACAGAATATTTCAGGAAAGTATAACAAATTCCATACGCCACGGTAAGGCATCCAGAATAGAATGTTATATGAGAAAAGAAGAAAACTTCCTGCATATAACGATCTCGGATAATGGAATAGGTTGTAAAGATGTAAAGCAGGGATTTGGCCTGCATCATATGCAGGAAAGATTGAACCTCCTGCAGGGCGAATTAAAGTATTCAGGAACAGAAGGATTTACAGTGGATGTAAAGATACCTATCCGCTGGGGAAAGGAAAAATGGGATGATTAAGATCCTGATAGCAGATGACCAGGAACTGATGAGACAGAGCCTTACGGTCATTTTGAATAGTGTTCATGATTTTGAAGTGACGGAAAGTGTAGAAGACGGCCGTGAAGCTGTGCGGTCAGTAAGATCAAATAAGCCTGACGTGATCCTCATGGATATCCGTATGCCCAATATGGATGGTGTAGTGGCAACTCAGATAATTAAAGAAAATTATCCGGATGTAAAGATAATAATCCTGACTACCTTTGATGATGACGAATATGTTTTTAATGCGTTGAAGTTTGGGGCGAGCGGATATCTTTTAAAGGGAATTTCCGTACAGGGACTGGAAAAAGCGATACGAAAAGTATATGCGGGTTCTGCCATGATCAACGAAGATATAGCGTCTCAGGTAGTAAGACTTTTCTCAAAGATGGCTCAATCCAACATGACTATTCAGGTTGATGATAAGCAGACGGAATCGATAAAAGAGAGTGAGTGGCAGGTGATCAGGCTCGTAGGATGCGGACTTCCGAATAAGGAGATAGCGGCAAAGCTAAACCTGTCAGAAGGAACGGTTCGTAATACATTGTCCGGAGTGCTTTCAAAGCTTGGACTTAGAGACAGGACGCAGCTTGCTATTTGGGCGGTTCAGACCGGAGCGGTCAACCATTGAGAGTTATAGTGAGTGACATAATGAAAACTAAAGAAGTAAATCGCGGATTAAAAGTATCACTTTGCATAATTTTATTTATTCTCTCAATCTTGATAATGCAGCTGGGTGATGGCAGTTTCAGACGAACAAGGAGCAACCTGACGATCGGTGTTTTTTCCGGAAGTTACTGGGATGTTCAGAACGGAAATACCTATCGGATACTTGATGATGCTATAGAGAAATACGAAAAGAAGTATCCGGGAATACACGTTACGTATGAAACCGGGATCGTCAAATCAGATTATACAGAGTGGCTTAATGAGAAGATAATGAGCGGATCCATGCCGGATGTGGTTTTTATACTGGGGATTGATTTTAGCTCTCTGGCAGAGATCGGAGCTCTAAAAAATCTTGCAGCATTGTCCGGCTCAGACAAAAATTTTACTAAAGAAGACTACTTTTCATCTGCATGGGAGTCGGGGAAGTACGCTGGAAAGCAGTATGCGCTTCCCTTTGAATGTGCGCCACAGCTTATGTTTGTAAATAAAACGATCCTGAACAGGGAAAAGATAGCACTTCCGGATGCTGATTGGACGTGGGATGAATTTTACAGCATTTGCAAAAAGGTAGCGCATAGCTCGGAGGAAGGTAATAATCAGTACGGTGTAACGGGGTACGACTGGACTTGTGCCTTTAATGCAGATGGCGTGGATTTTTTCAGTAACGGTAGCGGAAAGGTTGATTTTACGGTTCCTGCGATAACGGATTCATTGAATCTACTGGAAAAGCTAAATGAGCTGAATGACGGATATCAGGTTTCGGGAGCTGATTTTTCAGACGGTAATGTGGCATTTCAGCCAATGCCGTTTTCGCAGTACAGAGCATACAAGTCGCAGGAACTCAGGATAAAGAAGTATTCCGGTTTTGAGTGGAGCTGCCTTACAATGCCTGCAGGACCTGACGGGGATAATGTGTCGGAACTGGATACACTTTGTATCGGCATGAGTTCTTCGACAAATATGGAAAAAGAAGCCTGGAACTTTATGAAACTTTTGTCAGCGGATCCGGAGATTCAGAGAGAGATACTGTTGTATTCGGATGGACTGCCGGTAATGAGAAATGTCACGCTCTCGGATGAAGCACAGGAACTTATAGAGGGTGATCACGAGAACTCACTGAATATGGAAATGCTTGAGCAGGCTATCGATCATTCGGTAGTTACCCCCAGATTTAGAGGTTACAGCGGAGCTAAGGAACAGGTGGATCTGGCGGTAAGGTCGATACTTGACGGTGTATCAAATATAGAAACGGAACAGATACTTTGGAACAGAGAGATAAATAATTATCTCCAGACGATTAATTAATGATGACAGGGTCAAAAGTAAGGGTTCGGAGCACGCTCCGGACCCTTTTTCTGCATACGTACAAAAATATGACATTTGTCATGAGGGAGAGTGACACAGGTAATACAACTTTATGATATTTGTCAGCAAAAGCCATGACAAACGTTAGGTGTTGAAAAAACGCATATTTTCTATAATTTAACCATAGCAGAATGATGATGAGAAATGATTGAACGCAAGTTTGTGATTTGGAAAGGAGAAAAGCAGTGAGACATGTTTTGCTGGTAAGTCATGGTGAGTTTGCACCGGGACTTCATAAGGCACTTGAGATGCTTGCCGGCGAAAGAGAAGATCTGATGTCCGTAAGCCTTAAGAACGGGATGGGACAGGATGAATTTGCAGATGAGGTAAGGAATCTTCTGAAAAAAGTAAAGGCAGATGACGAACTTATAGTATTCGCAGATATCATCGGTGGTTCTCCGCTTACAACGACAGCAGATGTTGCTTCTGAACTGGGTATTTTAGGAAACACAAGGATGATCGGTGGAATGAATCTGCCGCTGGTACTCACAACGCTCGTTGAAGATGAGGGCGTAAATGATGAAATAATCGAAAATGCCAGAGAGCAGATCAAAGAGTTTCGCATCGAAGCATCGGTTGATGACGACGAGATTTAAGGAATATACGGTGTAACTGTTTGAGCAGGCATTACGTAAAGCAATTTTTGGAGGTATGAAATGTCAATATCATTTGTAAGAGTAGACGACCGTATGATTCATGGTCAGACCGTAACCCGCTGGTCACTGGAGTATCCTTGTGACGGACTTATCGCAGTAAATGATGCAGCAGCAAATAACACAGTATTAAAGGCTGCATACAAGGGCGCCAGCGACAAGAAGACTTTCGTATGGACAATGGAGCATTTCAAAGAGAAGTGCCAGAAGGTAATTGAGTCTGATACAAGGTATTTCCTTATCACAAAGAATCCGGTGGATATGGCAAAGATCCTTGTTGATCAGGGCTTTAAGCCGTCTGATGTAAAGACTGTTATCATTGGTCCCTGCAACGATCGTCCGGGTGCAACAAAGCTCGGAAATAACCAGTCTATCACTCAGGAAGAGGCTGAGGCACTGGAGAAGATCATGCAGGCAGGCTATGAAGTAGAGTTTGCACTGGTTAAGGAAGAAGCAATCGGTAACTGGAAGAAGTTCCGTGGACAGTTTGGATTTAACTAAGTTGAGATTAAACTAAACAGGAGAGAAAAAAATGACTATTAGTTGGTTACAGGCAATTATCCTTGGTCTTTTTGCCTGCCTGTCCAGTATGCCTGGACTCGGAGGCACATCATTTGGTAACTACACACTTGGTAGACCGCTTATCGGTGGTCTGGTCTGCGGTATCGTACTTGGAGATATACCTACAGGTATCATGGTAGGTACAGCGATGCAGATTGTTTATATCGCACTTGTAACACCGGGTGGAACAGTTTCTGCCGACGTTCGTGCAGTATCTTACATCGGTATCCCGCTTGCAATGCTCGCTCTTAAGAGCTACGGTCTTGAGGCTGGTTCTGCAGATGGTATCGCACTTGCAACATCTTTCGGTACAATGGTTGGTACTGTCGGAACAGTTCTTTTCTACGGTACAGCTACAATGAACCTTGTATGGCAGCATCTTGGATGGAAGTTTGTTGATAACAGAGAGTACGACAAGCTTTATCTCGTAGACATGGTTTTCCCTTGGGTTTCTCATATTGTATTCTCCATGCTTCCCACAGTTATAATGTGTAAGCTCGGAGCACCTGTTGTAGAAGCTATCAAGAATTACCTCCCGATGGATGGTATCCCGATGAAGACTCTCTTCACAGTAGGAGCACTCCTTCCCTGTGTAGGAATTGCGATCCTCTTAAAGCAGATCGTAAGAAGCGTACTCGACTTCGTTCCGTATCTTATGGGCTTCACTCTTGCAGCATCACTTGGACTTAACCTGGTTGCTTCAACTGTAGTAGCAGCAATGTTCGCTATAGTGATCTTCCAGCTCAAGATGCTGAGACTTCAGCAGGCAAAAGTAGCTTCGGCAGGACCGGCAGCGGTCAGCGCAGATGATGACGACGAGGAGGATATCTGACAATGGCACAGGAAAAAAAGATTTCAAAGCAGGCATTAAGTAAATCCTTCCATAACTGGTTCTATGGAAATCTGACCTGTTTCTCACAGGAGCACATGCAGACATTCGGTTATCTCTGCTCCATGCTCCCTATCACAAAGGAACTTTACAAAGATGATCCGGACAAGATGGCAGAAGCAATGGACACATACCGTGCATTCTTCAACACAGAGCCTCAGCTCGGTGCAGTCATCGTCGGTGTAACAGCCGGTCTTGAGGAAGCTCGTGCAAACGGACAGGAAGACGTAGATGCAGAGACTATCAACGGTCTTCGTGCAGGTCTTATGGGACCTATCGCCGGAATCGGTGATTCCCTCGTAGTAGGTACTGTTATCCCGATCCTTCTCGGTATCGCACTTGGTATGTCAACAGGCGGAAGCCCGCTTGGAGCTATCTTCTACATCATCGCATGGAACCTCTTCGCATACTTCGGAATGAAGTTCCTTTACTTCAAGGGCTACGAGATGGGAACTAAGGCAGTTGAAATCCTTGTAGGTGAAGTTGGTGATGCTATCCGTACATCAGTTACGACCCTTGGCGGTATAGTCATAGGTGCGGTAACGGCTTCCTGGGTAAGCGTAAAGACAAGCTTCCAGCTCCTTAACAGTGCAGGCGAGCCGTACATGGTCCTTCAGGAGAAACTTGATTCCGTATTCCCAGGACTTCTGACAGTTATTTTTGTAATCTTCTGCTGGTATATGATGGCAAAGAAGAAGGTTACACCGATCAAGGTAATGCTGCTGCTCGTAGTTATCGCATTTGTAGGTGTACTGATCGGATTCTTCAATCCGGGTCTGTCTTACTAAAAAATGGAAATGACAAAAAGATCAGTATTGCTCGATGAAGCATCAAAACAAATGAAAGCGCTGAAGACAATAGGTCACTGGCGTAGTATCGCAGTGATGATATCAACGATCAGCATTGCACTCACCTATACAGGATTTGCCTCCCGTCCGGTGAATGTCATAGCCGCAGTGTCAGGCATCATGCTTCTGATCATTTCAGCTCTTTCAGCTATGGTAATGACCATCGGTATCCGCTCCGGCCGCATGAATGTTGAAAAGATTCTGGCCGCCGCGGAGGTTCAAAAATAATCATATAAATACCTCTTTCAAGAGAGTCATCACAGTTCGCTGTGGTGGCTCTTTTTACGTTTCTTGGTGATAAGTGACGGACGAGCGCAGGAGCAGTATCATACACGCGAACACATCGCCTCGTTGTCAGCGCTCCGCCGCTTATTCTCAGGTGCTTCGGCAACTCGGGTTATTGTTCACTCGCTTTCAGCTCGTTCACGTAACGGATTTTGTCAATTAAATCGCCTGCGGCGATGGACAAAATCCAATGACTATTCAACTTTCTTGGTCGTAAACTCCGCAGTAAATGCTCCGTTTACGTATGAATGGTAACCTCTAGTCCTTTGTTTTCATGCGCTCCGCGCGGAGCACAAAGTCCCCTCAAACAGTGCCTCTCGCACCTGAGTTATGCTCGCGCTTCCTGCCTCGGCTCGAATCGTTCGCTTAGTATGATACTGCTCCTGCGCTCGTCCTGATGGAAGTAGCACTGTAAAACGATTCATCATTTCTGACGAAAAGGGACATAAAAAATTGTAGAAAATCTTGAGGGTAATAAAAAATTATTACTGATTAAATAGGAGTTTAACTAGCTATTGTACTGAAAATTGACCAATATATTGATGAACCTTTATTACAGATGATATAATATGCGTGATTAAACGTTTACTCAATATTAAAGCTGAATTTACAGTGATGTTTACGTTTTGATGAGAGAAAGGGAAGGGTATGTATGAGGAGAAGGAATAAGAAGGCGATCCACCTGACGGCAGGGCTTATGGCTGCTGCAATGGTGAGCACATCCGTAGTTCCGTATGCCGGAGTGAATGCGTATGGTGCTGTTAAAGAGGATGGAGTTTCTGTAACTGAGGACACAGAGGAAAAAGTTGTCAAGGATGCCAAGGCAGAGGGAAAAAATGATCAGGGTGATAATAACGCAGAGATCACGGCAGAAGTGGATTCGACAGCGGAAGCAGAACTGAAAAACGAAAACTTTAACGTAAAGATTGGAAAGCACGGAGAAATTTCTTCACTGAAGATAAACGACGGATTTGATACTGACTATGTGATGAACGCGCAAAATGCAAAAGCGCAGAATACAAGCGGCCATGAGTGGATGGGTGAGCTCATGTTTGCTACAAAGAAAGCCGGAGACAGCAAGTGGAGAGATGAGAGAACGGCAAATTCCGAGAGTATAAGAACCATAAAAAAGAGTGAAGACGGAAATAAAGTCACTGTAGAGTATAAAGCTGACAGCAGCAATACCGCCGACAAAGTCATAAATGACATGAATGTCACGGAAGAATATGCGCTGGAAGATGATCAGCTCACCTGGAATATAACTCTTGAAAATGCAAGTGATGATGAGCTCACAGTTGGAGACCTTGGTCTTCCCATGCCATTTAATGAATTTTGGACTGCAGGAGATCAGATTTACGAGACCAGAACAGTAGATCACAGCTTTGTAGCGCAGAACAGTTCTTATATCTATGCCCAGAGACCCAGCGGAGAAGGAAAATTTCTACTTTTTACTCCGGATACAGAGACAGGAGCGGGCCTTGAGTATCAGGATCACTGGAGGACGCAGGAGAGAGAACCCTATGAAACTGCATGGTGTCAGGATCAGTCCGGCTGGCAGAATGGTCTGAACGTATTTTATGTTTATTCGGATCAGATAAAAAAGACTGCGAGAGGATATCTCCCTCATACATCCTTAAAACTTAAAAAGGGAGAAAAGAAGACTCTGACTTTCCGTTTCCAGACTGTTGAAAACGAGAAAGATATGAAGTCAAAACTCTACGAGAACGGACTCATAGATGCAGTTGCTGTGCCGGGCATGACTTTCTCAAAAAATATGCCGGCAAAGATGTATCTCCATACAAAGTATGATAAAGACGACATCAGCATCGACATCAAGTGCCCGCATGACCTTAATCTCTATGGTGAGCAGGATAAAGCTCAGGCGACTGTCACGGAGATGGAGCACACAGCGTCTGCACTCAATACCTACGCTACTTTTGATAAAAAGGTCGAGATCGACGGGGAACAGTACCTTGTGTATGACCTGAAATTTGATGAACTTGGTCAGCACAATGCAGTGATCACCTATGACAATGGGAAAAAGAAGACTACGCTCCAGTTTTATATCATGGACAGCGTAGACGGAGCACTCGAGACTCACTCAGATTTCATGGTTGAAAAGACTCAGCTGGATCTGCCCGGAGAAGTTGGTGATAAGGTATTTGATGACTGGATGATGGACAAAAAGACCACCAGAAACAATACCGAGAATGACTACTTTGGAATGAGCTACTGGGGCTGGGGTGATGACTGGGGTCTGACACACGGAACCTATCTCGCTGCAAAGAATGTTTATCAGCCGGTTTCAAAGCAGATCCAGGCAGTTGATAATTACCTCGATACAGCCATCTGGAACGGACTCATGCAGGAGCATCATAATGATTACCTGATCCATGATTTCCTTGTTCGTGAGCCAAATCCGTCCCCGATCTACAGAGGATATGCTTATCCGCATATTTACAACACATACTTCATGATGTATGAGATCGAGTCACGTTATCCTGAGATGATCAAGTATAAGGAAACAGCTGACACGTATCTCTTACGCGCATACAACATTTTGAAAGCATACTATGGTGATCAGGTAGCATATAACTGGGGAACCGGTACGATGGGTGAGTTCACTACACCGGCGATCATTTCCGCACTTCGTAAAGAAGGTTATGATACAGAGGCAGAAAATGTTGTAAACATCATGTCTCGTAAGTATCAGAGCTTTAAGGATCAGAAGTATCCTTACGGTTCGGAGTATTCCTATGACAATACAGGTGAAGAAGCAGTTTATACGCTTGCAAAGATGCAGAAGGCAGCGGGAATTGATGAAGAAAATGCAGAGCGCATGATGAGAGCCATCAATACAAAGACCCGTGCATGCCGTGGTACTCAGCCTGTATGGTATGAGTATTCCGTACCTGTAACAAACTGCGGTGAGAACTGGTGGCAGTTCCAGTACTCCATGGCGCTTATCGGCGGATGCATGGATGACTGGCTGAGAAATCAGGACAACGGCTATGATGCTGTATCAAAAGCAGAAGCAGAGCGCATGAATTATGCATCAAAGCTTGGAAATCTGACCTGCATAAACAGCGGACAGATCGATTCTCAGGAGGAAAATATCGGTGCCGTTGCGTGGACATATCAGGCTGAGCTCGGAAACCTCGGCGGACAGGGCACAGGCGGCGGAACGCTGCATAACGGCTGGAGACAGATGAGCGGTGAGTCTGATCTTGGACTTTTCGGAGCGCTGGAAATTCTTTCTTCCGATGTATCAGAGGATCCGGTATTCGGTCTCTTTGGATATGGCTGTAATGTAACAGAAAAAGACGGTGTATATACAGTTAAGCCTCTTGATGGACTTTATACCAGACTTAATTTCATCAACACAGGTCTGTCGATAGAGCTCCAGAGAGATCAGTACACAAAGGCTGAATATGATAAAAACAGCGCATCACTTAAGCTCTCAATGAAGAACCTTGAAAAGACTGCACATACTTCAGATATCGAGCTTAACGGTCTTGATAAGGGAAGCTATGCCCTTTATGTAAATAACAAGAGACAGGGCGGCTTTACAGTTGACAGCCACAGCATACTTGTACCGGTAAAGCTTCCGGCTGAGGCTTCGGCAGAGGTTGAGATAAAGAAAGAGAGCGCACAGGACGGAGAGGTAACTCTGGATGCAGGAAAAGATATGACAGTTGCGCTTTCTGACAGCTGGAAACTCTCAGGAACTGCAGAAAATACAGAGAAGCTCGGAACAACACCGGATGTAACATGGGAATGTACAGGAAAGCCTGAGGGTGCGGAAGTTTCTATCGTAACACCTGACAACCTTAGGTCTTATGTAAACCTCAATAAAACAGGCACATATGAGTTTACGCTTTCAAGCGGTGACGTTTCTGACACAGTAAAGGTAACTGTCACAGAAGATAAAGAACTTCCGGAGAAGATCGCAGGCTATACCTTTGATAAGCTGAACAGCGGAAAGACAATTGCAGAAAATGAAGTTGAAGACGGCGCAGGCGCAAGACTCGTCGGAAGTCTGGTTATCGGAGAGGGTAAAGAAACAGCTGATGGAACTGCATCTAATGGTATCGAGATCAAGGGTTCAAATACCAATGGATATGTACGTCTCCCTGAAACTCTGACAAAGAGAGTATCAAAGGCTACTATCGCAGCAGATGTTAAACTCAACGGTTCACAGCCGGATGGAGCATCACTTTTCACATTTGCAGACGGTAAGAACACTATCGCTGTTCGTTTCCGTGATGGATATGAGCTTACGCTCGTAAACGGAAAGGATGAAAAGAGAACAGGAATCTCTCTTGCAGAGGGTTATTGGAAAAATATCGCTGTTTCACTTGATGGACAGGATATGATCCTTTACATTGATGGATTGAAGAAATTTACATGGAGTGGAGCTTCCGTAGTTCCGGCAGACCTTTCTGCTGCCAGTCGTTCCGATTATCTTGGACGCGGCAGAGAGCAGAGTGATGCTTTCCTTAAGGGCACTATCGACAATTTTGATTTCTATAGTGTTTCTTTGGATGCAGATGAGCTTACAAAGCTTTACGGTACAGGAGAAACCGCAGTACCCGAGGATGCAGAGGCTGGAAACGTAGTCACAAAGGCAGGAGTCGCACCGGTACTTCCTGAAAAGATTTCTGTTCTTTATTCAAATGGTATCTATGAGTTCGGAGAAGTTATCTGGGACAGTGTTCCGGAAGAAAGCTATGCAAATGCAGGAAAGTTTACCGTTAAGGGTAAGGTAAAGGGAAGCGATATTGAGACAAGTGTTACAGTCATTGTGACTGACGGAGAACTTGCAAATATCGCAGGAAGCGCATCTATCACAGGAAGTTATGAGAATCCTGCTGATCTTGGCGGTTATGCGACCATGAATGATGGATTTGAGCCCACAAGTTCCGCAGATACTTCTCACGGAACATGGCATAACTGGGGCGGCGCAAATACACAGCCTGCATGGGTTGCATACAGCTGGAGTGATGAGCAGATAATCGACAGCATTGATGCATATTTCTTTAGAGATGGAAATGGCAACTTTGCTCCGAAGTCGGTTGAGCTTTATTATCTCGACACTGACGGAAAGACCTGGAAGTCAGTCCGCAATGCAAAAGGTCTCGGCACAGCGCTTAATAGGTACAATAAGACTACATTTGATCCGGTAGTGACAAAGGGACTCAAGATGGTACTCACACCTGCGTCACAGGGATGTGGTGTCATCGAGTGGAAAGCTTACGGATATGTAGAGAAAGAAAAGTCCGACAAGACAGCGCTTAGACGTATAGTTAATGCTTTCGCTGCTATTGATAAGAGTAAGTGCACAAACTACGACGGAATGGAGGCACTCGCAGCAGAGGGCGCAGAGCTTGCAAAGAACCGCGCAGCATCTCAGGAAGAAGTTGATGCGGAAGTTAAGAAGCTTGAAAAATTCTATAAAGGAATCCTTCCGAATGATGGAAACTTTGCATATAAGGCATCTCTTGCCGCAAGTTACACATCATCCTGGGAGAGCCTGCCGTCACTTAAGGACGGAAAGCTTCCTGACAGTTCATCAAGTTCCCGTTATGCGCACTGGGGCACTTGGGGACATGGCAAAAAGAGCGAGACTATCACATATACATGGGGAACACCGATCGCCATGGATGAGTCAAAGCTCTATGTCTGGACTGACAATGATGAGTGGAATGCAGGTGACGGAATCGACTTCCCGAAGACTATTACATCCAGATACGAAAATGAGAATGGCGAATGGGTTGACGGACCGACTCTTGATGAATCGCAGATCACAATGGACGGTTGGACAGTTATCAGCATGAATGGTGTTCCGGTTCGTGCACTTGAGCTCACACTGAATATGTATGATGAGTCTTACGGTGGTGTGGGTGCTCACGAGTGGCAGATCACAGGTAAAGAGATTGAAGAAACTGAGCCGGAGAATCCTGATCAGCCGGATGATCCTACTCCGACACCGGATGATCCTGAGCCGCAGCCTGAAAATCCTGAACCACAGCCGGTTGACCCTACTCCGACGCCGGAGAATCCGGAGCAGCCTGAGAATCCTGAAAAACCTGAGGTTCATATCCCGGCAGCACCGACAAAGGGAGTTATTACGTCTGATATGACGGAGGCTCTGTTGCTTGGAGTTAAAGGTAATAACTTTAGTTTTGAGACAGGTTCTAAGGCAAAGTACAGTCTGGACAAGGCTTCATCAAAGATCATAAAGGTTTCCAAATCCGGAAAGGTTACTATCAAGAAGTCTGGTGTTGCAGTTGTAAAGGTTAGTGATAAGAGCGGTGCAGAGCGGTCAGTAACTCTTTATGCAGAGAAGCCGAAGGCAGAAAAAGTAAAGAGCAATGGCTTTGACGAGCTCACAGTAAATGACCTCGTAAGCGGACTTCTGTACTCAAAGCCTGACAAGGTTGTTTCAAAGGATGCAAAGAAGGTTACTGTTGATCCGGCAACCGGAAAACTTACGATCCTCGGAAACGGATCAGCAAAGATCGAGGTTTATTTTGGTAAAGTGAAGCTCACTGCAAAGGTTACTGTAAAGATGCCGAAGCTCAGCCATACTAAAAAGAGCCTGAAAGCAGGTCAGACCTACCGGTTAAAGCTTCGCAATGCAGGTGATCTCAAAGTACAGTGGACATCATCCGATGCATCAATAGCAACAGTCGATGAGAATGGAAAAGTAAAGGCACTTAAGAAAGGAAAGGCAGAGATTAAGGCAGTTATCAATGGAAAAGAAGTTGGAAGCTGTGAAGTTACGGTAAAGTAAGTTTTATCAAAGTAACTGAATATTGAAGTAGTTGGTATAAAAGACAACCGTTAGGGGAGTATTCAAATCCTCTAAGGGTTGTCTTTTTGTTTTTGCTAAGGAGTGACGGACGATCACAGGGGCAGTATCATACACGCGAACACATTACTTTTCACTCGCAAAAGCTCGTTCAAGTAAAATTCGCGCATTTATGAGAGTTCGCCTGCGGCGAAAAATGCGCTCACTCCCACATCACTTTCTTACGCAGTCAGCGGCAAAGCGCTTTCTGCTACCTGTGGGATTCATGTTTGTTGGTTTGTTATCAGCGCTCCGCCGCTTATTCTTAGGTGCTTCGGCAACTCGGGCACTTTGTTCCCATGCGCTTCGCGCGGAGCACAAAGTACCCTCAAACAGTGCCTCTCGCACCTGAGCTATGCTCGCGCTTCCTGCCTCGGCTCGAATCGTTCGCTTAGTATGATACTGCACCTGCGCTCGTCCTGACGGACATCGCAAAAAGATTTGACTGTTCATATTGGTAAAATTACTATAACGAAATGTAATCGCATGAAAGCGGTAAATATTTGTTGACGTGTACGTGTTAATCGGTATAATTAAATTACCTGATGGGTAATTTAATTTGAAGCAAAATGTGTGAAGCTGATTTATCCAAATGATAAAGTTAAGCAGCAGTGTACAAGTTTGAAGGCGGCATCAAAGTTGTTTGGTGGAAATAAGAGTTTGGCGGTTAGTTTACTTTCAAGAATCAATGTTATTGAAAACGCGGATGTGATAAAGGATATTATCCTTATGCCAACATTTCATTTTCATAAGTTGCTGGGAAATTGGGAAGGATATTTTGCAATTGATGTGAAAACGAGAAAGGATAAATGGAGAATTATTATACAGCCACTTGATGAAAATGAGAGTCCGTTTGAACTTTGTAATATTGATGAAATATCTGGAGTTGTAAGAATAGTTGGGATAAGGGAAGTGAGTGCGCATTATGAGTAATTTTATTGAATATAACGATACGGTGACTTTTCACCCAGGCTATTATCTCAAAGAGCTTGTGGATGAGAGTGGACTTACACAGGAGGATTTTGCAAAACGTCTAGGTACTACGCCTAAAAACTTAAGTATCTTAATAAGAGGTGAGCAAAGCTTATCTATTGATATTGCAACAAAATTATCCAGGATGTTGGGCACCACAATTGTATATTGGTTAAATCTTCAGCAGATGTATGATGAAAAAATAGCGGAAATACAATCTGCGGAAGAATTAAAGAAAGAACGCGATACATTTAAGTTAATTGATTATAAATATTTCCGTGATAATTTTAATTTGCCTGAACTGCCGCGAATGGTGGATCAACAGATTAAATGTGTGAGGGAATTTCTTTCGGTTTCGTCATTAACGATATTGGAGAAACATGATCTTGCTGTAAATTTTAGAAGTTATGCAGATGAATTAAGCAGGTCAAATATTGTTAATGCGAATGCTATGGTTCAAATTGCAATCAATAAAACGTTAAGTGTCGACATACCTAAATTTAATAAGAAAAAATTTGAAAAAGCTGTGATGTTTGCATTGAGTCAGACAGAGAATCATGCAGGATTTTTACCAGAGATAAAAAAAGCATTTGGAGAATCCGGAGTTGCACTTGTTGCACTTCCGAACCTGAAAAATTCAGGAGTGAACGGTGCGACAAAGAAAGTGGACGGAAAGATAATGCTTATGGTCAATGACAGAAGACATTTTGCAGATACGTTTTGGTTTACACTATTTCATGAGATTGGACATATAATGAATGGTGATTTTGGAATATCTTTTCATGGTGAGGAGGAAGGAGAAGCAGATTTATATGCTCGGAGAATGTTGATTCCGCAGGAAAGCTATGATGAATTTGTTGGTAAGAATCATAGGTATGACGAAAAAAATATACGTGAATTTGCAAAGTCAATAGGAAGAGATCCGGGAATCGTGCTTGGCCGACTTATGATAGATGGGAAAGTTTCCCATACAAACACATTGTTATCAAAGAAGATACGTCATTCATATCACGTAGTAGTTTAATAGCTAATATATAGGCAGTCCTTGGGGAACGTGATTCCCTAAGGGCTGTTTTTTTTATGTGGCAAAAGTGACGGACATTGCGTGAAAAAAGCAGGAAGATAAGAGAAACAATCGACGTAAATAAAAAATGCCTCTCCTGTCTGCCAACAGAAGAGGCGGCTCACAGTATGTGAGCAAAAATCCTCAGGCATCCACTTTGGAGTGGGTGCTTTTTCTATATTCAATATAACATTTTGAGATTGTGAAATCAACGCAAATGTTAGGTTACTGTTCACTCGCAATGTCATTTAGTTAAGATACTTTGAGTTAGATTCTTTTAGGGGTCTAACTCATTTTTTTGTAAAAAAACAGTTGACAAGAAAGCTCAAAAATGCGGCCGCTCTCGCTACTGATTGCATTTAGAAGTAGCGAGAGCGGCCCTTGAAATTAACAAAACATAATCGTTGATTTCAAGGAGGTCACCATGAACTACTCTGTTACTGTAAAAAATATTTTGATGTCTGATATTGACGCTATGGCTTCTATACCAGAAGCCTATGCTTTAAATCCCGGAAAGGATTTTACCAGACATAGGAAGATTTCCTTTAAAGATCTATTGATGCTGCCTATTGCTATGGAAGCTGGAACGAT
>AUJT01000025.1 GCA_000424365.1 Lachnospiraceae bacterium NK4A144
GTTACTGTTCACTCGCTTACAGCTCGCTCACGTAACGGATTTTGCCAATTAAATCGCCTTCGGCGATGGACAAAATCCAGTGGCTATTCATCGTTATTGATCGTAAACTCCGCAGCGTAGTGCTCCGTTTACGTGTGAACTGTTACGTTTTAACTTTCAATTATTACATCTCTTCAAGTGAGAAATCGATTGTTGATAATGTGCCTTCATCAAAGCCGATCGTAAGCTTGAACTGACAATCCTTTGATGTATATACATCGTACTCAACTTCATCTGATTCGCAGCTGTCCGGTGCGCTGAGATCGTAATCTGTTACACCAAACTGCTTGAAGAGCTTTCCAAGATCATCAGCGTACTTCTTAACTTCTGAGATCTGTGTATCTGACGGAGAATCAATATCCTTGAAATCCTCCATGTCTTCCTTTGCAGAATCCTCATCACCTTCATAATAAGCTGTGAGCCACTTAAGTCTTGCCTTATCAAGGTCTCCTGCCTTGTCTTTTATAGCATCTGCAGAATCAACCTTTTCCTCTGCCATAGATGACTTATTTGCATATACTGTTACACCAACAGAGTTGTCATCACCGATATATGCTTCTGCGGACCAGTCCTCACCGTCATAAGAACCTGCTGTTACATCATTGTTTACGTCTGTGCTTTCCTCTTCGGAATCATCTTCTTCTATTGTATCACCATCTGTGATCTCTTCAGATGCGCTGTCGTCTGCAACCTGTCCTTCAGCTTCTGCTGTATCGGAATCTACAACTGCGCCTGCACCTTCATCAGCTACTGATCCACCGGATTTTTCTGCCTCATCAGCAGGTACGGAAGGTGAAGATCCAACCCAGTCAGATGATGCTGCAGCTGCACATCCTGTAAGAGATGATGCAAGCATGGCGGCTGTCACCAATATACATGCAACTTTAGAAATAACGATTTTCTTCATATTTCTCCTTTCAAGCATTGCCGTATCTTACGGCTATCCTTATCTTTTTTAATTTAATTTCAATGAAATTCCTATAAGTTAAAGATACTGCAGCAAGCAATATCCAACGGTGTAAATAATATCACACCGCTGGATTTAATACTACCTGTTGCAGTAAATCTTAAACAAAGATTAATAAACTGTATACAATTTCCTAACTTTAATCCACCCTATTGAAATTGATAAGGCATCCATCAAGGATTATCTGTCTCTCGTTATCGGTGAGTCCGCCCAGAGAAAGATGGAATTCATTCAGAGCTCCATCCTTAACCGCATATGCTGTGATGTCATCCTTTCTTTCCTCTACAGCCTTACGGATTCCCGGTACAAAGATGTAATCGAGATTTTTGAAAGGAAGCTCACCCTTTTCGATGATGAAAGGAAGCATTCCCCAGTTAATAAGGTTGCTGCGGTATCTCTTTGTCGCATATTCTGTAGCGATATTTGCCCAGCCGCCGAGTACTTTCTGACAGGATGCCGCCTGCTCACGAGCAGAACCGTCACCCGGCTTTACTGCGTAGATCGTGGAACCTACACCTGTATTATCCCAGTTCATATCCGGGAACTGCTTCTTGATAGCATCTAAGGTACTCTGCATTTCCGCAGAAGCTTCTACCACCTTCTGCATTGCATTCACGCCGTCTTCACGCGCTTTTTCAAATGCCTGTACTTCCTTTGCACGTCCAACGTACGCCGGATCCTTTCTGGACAGAGTGAATTCTGCGAGTCCGAGCGGATTTGAACGGTAGGAGCTTGTTTCTCCGGACGGTATCAGCTCATCTGTGGTTGTTACAGGATCGTGGATCTCGGATACGCATTTTAAGAGCAGATTTTCTGTAAGTGCGGACATCTCCGGCCAATCCTTGATGTTTGGACCAAGAACCAGTTCCTGAGTCTCATCTGCTTCTCCCTTTGAATCAAATACTCTCTTTTCATAAATAGCGCTGTCAAAGAAGTACTTATACTTACCGATCTGAACATCCATCTCTGTTGCAGGAGTAAGGATTCCCTTATTTGCAGCTGTTGCAGCAATTGAACGGGCATCCATAAGTGCAACACTTGAGATCTGACCATTCTGAACCTTTGAACCTTCACGGTTCGGGAAGTTACGTGTTGAATGACGGATAGAGAATGCATTGTTTGCCGGAGTATCGCCTGCACCGAAGCAAGGTCCGCAGAAACAGGTCTTAACTACTACACCTGCATCAAGGAACTTCATCATAGCGCCGTTCTTAACAAGTTCTGCATAGATCGGTGTAGATGCAGGATATACGCTCATTGTAAACTCATTGTTTCCAATATCGGCACCATTCAGGATATCAGCCGCAGCACAAAGGTTTTCAAATCCACCGCCTGCACATCCTGCGATGATTCCCTGATCTACGAGAAGCTTTCCATCTCTGATCTTGCTATGAAGATCAAACTTCACCTTGTCGCCAAATGATACCTGCGCACGCTTCTCAACGTCTGCGAGGATGTCAGAAAGGTTTGCATTAACTTCTTCGATCGTATATGTATTTGACGGATGAAAAGGCATTGCGATCATAGGCTTTATAGCAGAGAGATCTACAGTCACTACCTCGTCGTAATATGCCACTGATCCGGGATTCAGCTCCTTGTAATCACCTGCACGACCGTGAAGCGCAAGGAACTCCTCTGTCTCAGCATCTGTCCTCCAGATAGAAGAAAGGCAGGTTGTTTCTGTCGTCATTACGTCAACGCCGATACGGAAATCCATGGAAAGTTTTGAAACGCCCGGTCCTACAAATTCCATTACACGGTTCTTTACGATACCATCCTTAAATAGATTTCCGATAAGTGCGAGTGCCACGTCCTGAGGTCCTACGCCAAACTGCGGCTCACCTGTGAGGTAGATCGCCACTACTCCCGGATAGTCAATATCATAGGTCTGCGAAAGAAGCTGTTTTACAAGCTCCGGTCCACCCTCTCCCATTGCCATGGTTCCGAGCGCTCCGTAACGGGTATGGGAATCAGATCCAAGGATCATCTTTCCGCAGCCTGCCAGCATCTCACGTGCATACTGGTGGATTACTGCCTGATGAGGCGGTACATAGGTTCCGCCATATTTTCTGGCAGCAGTAAGACCGAATACATGGTCATCCTCGTTGATAGTTCCGCCTACTGCGCAGAGAGAATTATGACAGTTAGTCAGTACGTAGGGAATAGGGAACTTCTTTAATCCCGATGCTCTCGCTGTCTGGATGATACCGACATAAGTAATATCATGGGATGTTATACAGTCAAACTTAACCTTCAGTTTGTCCATGTTTCCGGATGTATTATGTGATGAAAGGATGCCATACGCTATAGTTCCCTTCTTTGCTTCATCCTTTGATACTCCGGCTTCCGATGCCCACTCAGTTCCATTAACGAGAAAAGCTCCGCTGCCTTTTACAGTTACCGCATCTGTCATTTGATTCCTCCTATTGTTGCTTCTCACTCTTTCGCACTAAAATACTAAAGCGCTTTAGTTCCAAAAAAGGGAGACGAGGATTGATCGCCTCCCTTAACTGATTTGTAAATGAACCTGTTTTATTTACGTCCTGTCGAAGCCGGCTTCTTTGGAAGCACAACCTTGTCGAGATGCCAGATCTCGTCGACATATTCCTGAATAGTACGGTCGGATGAGAACTTTCCGACAGCTGCTACATTAAGGATGGCCTTTCTCGCCCATTCCTTCTTGTCTCTGTACTGAGCCTCGACCTTTTCCTGAGCCTCCGCATAGGAGCGGAAATCTTTCAGGATAAAGTATGTGTCTGCTCTGTCCGTACTAAGTGTATTAAGGAGCGAATTGTAGAGATCGCGGAATCTTTCCGGATCGTCCTTCGCATAAAAACCATTTATGAGCTGTGTCAGTACATCGCGGATCTCCTGATCTCTGTTGAAGATATCCATCGGATTGTAATCTCTGTTGCGCTCATGCTCCATGACTTCATCTGCGGACATACCAAAGATGAACATGTTCTCTTCGCCAACTTCCTCTGCCATCTCAACATTTGCACCATCCATAGTACCTATAGTCAGTGCACCGTTCAGCATGAACTTCATACAGCCTGTACCGGAAGCTTCCTTTGATGCAGTCGAGATCTGCTCAGAAACGTCAGCCGCAGCAAATATGAGCTCGGCGTTGGACACTCTGTAATCCTCGATAAATACGACTTTGATCTTATTTCCGATGCTTGCGTCATTATTAATGACATCAGCAACCGAATTAATAAGCTTGATGGTAAGCTTCGCATTACGATAGCCTGCCGCTGCCTTTGCACCAAAGATAAAAGTACGAGGATAGAAATCCATATTCGGATTACGCTTTATCTTATTGTACAGATACATAACATGCAGAATGTTCATGAGCTGTCTCTTGTACTCGTGGAGACGCTTAACCTGCACATCAAAGATAGATCTGGGATCTACCTCGACACCGTTATGATCAAGGATATATTTTGCCAGACGCTCTTTATTCTTGAACTTTATGTTCATGAACTCATTCTGCGCCTTTTTATCCTCGGCATAGACCTCGATACCATGGATCTTTGGCAGATCCGTGATCCATTCCGGTCCTACATGATCTGTTACCCAGTCTGCGAGGAGCGGATTTGCATGAAGCAGGAATCTACGCTGAGTGATACCGTTAGTCTTATTATTGAACTTCTTTGGCATCATCTCGTTGAAGTCCTTAAGTTCGCGCTTCTTAAGGATCTCCGTATGAAGTCTTGCCACACCGTTTACAGAGAAACCTGCACAGATAGCGAGATATGCCATACGAATCTGTCCATCGTAGATGATAGCCATGTTCTTGATCTTTTCCTGATCGTTCGGATACTTCTCCTGTATGCGCAAGCAGAATCTCCGGTTGATCTCCTCAACGATCTGATAGATTCTCGGAAGCAGTCTTGAGAACAGCTCGATAGGCCACTTTTCAAGCGCTTCTGACATGATCGTATGATTTGTATATGCACAGGTATGGGTTGTTACTTCCCATGCCTCATCCCATGAGAGATCGTAGTCATCCATTAGAACACGCATAAGCTCCGGCACTGCTACAGTCGGATGTGTGTCGTTCAGCTGGAAGATATTCTTGTCTGCAAAATGATGGATATCATCATGCTTACGCATATACTTCTCAACCGCTTCCTGAACTGATGCAGAGATAAAGAAATACTGCTGCTTCAGACGAAGCTCTTTACCTGCATAGTGGTTATCATTAGGGTAAAGCACTTCAACAATGTTGCGGGCAAGATTTTCCTGCTCAACAGCCTTCTTGTAGTCACCCTTATCAAAAGAATCAAGCTGGAAGCACTCTACAGGCTCTGCATCCCATACACGGAGCGTATTTACGATTCCATTGCCGTATCCAACGATAGGCATATCGTACGGGATCGCCATAACGGACTGATATCCCTCCTGTACAAAGTGATTTCTGCCGTCGGCACCGGTCTCTACCTTTACGAAACCGCCAAACTTAACTTCTTTTTTGTACTCTCTCCGGCGAAGCTCGAAAGGATTTCCCTCTCTAAGCCAGTCATCCGGGATTTCTATCTGATAGCCGTTACGTATCTGCTGCTTGAACATACCGTAACGATATCTGATACCGCATCCATAGGAGCTGTATCCAAGTGTCGCAAGCGAATCAAGAAAACATGCTGCCAGACGTCCAAGACCACCGTTTCCGAGTGCTGCATCCGGTTCCTGATCCTCAACGACATTCAGATCTATTCCCATTTCGTCCAATGCTTCTTTTACTTCTTTGTACTCACAAAGATTAATAAGGTTATTGCCAAGCGCACGTCCCATCAGAAATTCCATGGAAAGATAGTAGACCGTCTTCGGATCTTCTTTCTCATATACTTCCTGAGTCTCCATCCACTTCTCAATGATCGTGTCCTTTACTGCGTAGCAGACAGCCTGAAACAGCTGCTGTTCATCTGCTTCACGTACAGTTTTGCGATAAAGCATCCTAAGATTGGACTCAATAGTTTCTTTGAACTTTGCCTTGTCGAATTTCGGTTTGCTTACCATATCAAACCCCCTGATTTTTTGGCATCTGCCGCCCTACCGGCATCTGCAATCCTGTGCCTACATGTTGCCCGCGATACCCGTACTCCCCAGTAACAGTATCGCGGTGGGTAAAGCTCACTTCTTATTTAGTTTTCATACCTTGCTGACACCGAGTGTTACGTGCTCATCGTTGATATCCCATTCCTTGGTATATCCTGATGCGCCGGCGAGGTCGATAGCATCTGCCATGGTCTCACCCTTAACTATATCGGCATTATTGATGAGGTATTTCTCAAGCTTGTCATTTCCGCTCATGGAGATAACGATCTTGTCCATAACCTCAAATCCTGCTTCCTTACGCATTGTCTGGATCTTGCTGATAAGCTCACGTACGTAGCCTTCCTCAAGAAGCTCAGGTGTAAGGTTTGTGTCGAGAACGACTGTCATATTTGCATCGCTCTGCTCTACAAAGCCTTCCTTATTGCTCATTTCGATAAGCAGGTCTTCTTCTGATAATACAACGTCTGTTCCATCAAAGTCAAACTTAAGAGAACCCTCTGCCTTAAGCGTATCCATTGCAGCATTTCCGTCAAGTGCAGAAAGTGCTTCCTTGATCTTTCCAAGAACTTTTCCGTACTTAGGACCTACTGTTCTGAGCTGCGGCTTGAAGGTATAGGTTGTAAATGCTCTTACGTCATCAGAGAACTGAACTTCCTTTACATTAAGCTCATCTGCGATGATGTCACGATAGAAATCAGATATTGCAGCAGCCTTTACATACATATTTCCAATCGGCTGACGGTTCTTGATACCGCTTTCATTTCTGGCTGCACGGCCGAGAACAACGATATCCTGAACTTCTTCCATATCTTTCTCAAGCTCTGTGTTGATGAACTTCTCATCAGCAACCGGATAATCGCAAAGGTGGATCGATTCCGGAGCTTCCTTATTTACAGAAAGAACAAGGTTCTGATAGATCTGCTCTGTCATGAACGGGATCATCGGAGCCGCTGCCTTACTGATAGTAACGAGGCAGGTGTAAAGGGTCATGTATGCGTTGATCTTATCCTGCTCCATTCCCTTTGCCCAGAATCTCTTACGGCATCTTCTTACATACCAGTTACTAAGCTCATCTACAAACTGCTGGAGAGTCTTAGCTGCCTCTGTGATCCTGTACTTATCGAGATAAGAATCTGTAGTCTTTACCGTACTCTGGAGACGGGACAGGATCCACTGATCCATTACGCTCAGGCTGTCCTTATCCAGATTGTGTCTGGAAGCGTCAAATTCATCGATATTTGCGTACAGTACATAGAATGCGTATGTATTCCAGAGAGTTCCCATGAACTTTCTCTGTCCTTCCATAACTGCTCTGTCATGGAAACGGTTAGGAAGCCACGGTGCACTGTTTACATAGAAATACCAGCGGATCGCATCTGCGCCAAACTTATCCAAAGCCTCAAAAGGATCTACCGCATTTCCCTTGGACTTACTCATCTTATTTCCGTCTTCATCAAGAACGAGACCAAGTACGATTACATTCTTGTATGCCGGACGGTTAAAGAGCAGTGTAGACTCAGCGTGAAGTGAGTAGAACCATCCACGTGTCTGGTCAACAGCCTCGGAAATAAATGCTGCCGGGAACTGCTGCTCGAATGTCTCCTTATTTTCAAAAGGATAATGGTGCTGTGCAAAAGGCATTGCTCCTGAATCGAACCAGCAGTCAATAACTTCCGGTACTCTCTTCATTGTGCCGCCGCACTTCTCACACTTGCAGGTGATCTCATCGATGAACGGACGGTGAAGCTCTACTGTCTTTGCCTTTTCGTTTCCGGACAGTCTGTAAAGCTCTTCTCTGGAACCGATGGAAAGTCTCTCTCCGCAGTCCGGGCACTCCCAGATATTCAGCGGAGTTCCCCAATAACGGTTACGGGATACAGCCCAGTCCTGGATATTTCTGATCCACTCGCCGAAACGTCCTGTTCCGATAGTCTGCGGGATCCAGTTAATCTCCTCATTGTTCTTTACGAGGTCATCACGAACCTCTGTCATCTTGATGAACCATGACTCACGAGCATAGTAGATGAGCGGAGTATCACATCTCCAGCAGAAAGGATAATCATGCTCAAACTTCGGTGCTGAGAAGAGAAGTCCGCGTGCATCGAGGTCCTTCAGAACTTCCGGATCTGCATCCTTTACAAAGAGACCGTTAAACGGTGTCTCCGGCTTCATGCAACCCTTGTCATCTACGAACTGTACGAGAGGCATATCGTACTTACGGCCTACACGGGCATCATCTTCACCGAATGCAGGAGCGATATGTACGACACCGGTACCATCTTCCATAGTTACGTAGTCATCAACTACTACGAAATGAGCCTTTTTGTGCTGCTTTTCGGACTCTTTTGCTGCACATTCAAAGAGGGGCTCATATTCCATGCGCTCCATGCTCTTTCCGTCAAACTCCTCGAGGATCTCGTAAGGAGCTGTCGGTGCATCCTCTCCGCCGAGAACCTTCTCACAAAGAGCCTTTGCAAGGTAATATGTGTAGCCGTCAGCTGTCTTTACCTTTACGTACTTCTCCTCCGGATTTACGCAGAGTGCAACGTTACTCGGAAGTGTCCAGGGTGTGGTTGTCCATGCGAGGATATACTCGTCCTTATCCTTTACCTTGAATCGTGCGATCGCTGAACGCTCTTTTACTGCCTTATAGCCCTGAGCTACCTCATGGCTGGAAAGAGGAGTACCACAGCGAGGGCAGTAAGGAACTACCTTGAATCCCTTGTAAAGAAGACCCTTATTCCAGATCTCATTGAGAGCCCACCACTCAGACTCGATATAGTTATCCTCGTATGTTACATAAGGATGCTCCATGTCAGCCCAGAAACCAACCTGATCGGAGAACTTCTCCCACATTCCCTTATACTTCCATACGGATTCCTTACATTCCTTGATGAAAGGCTCAAGACCATACTTCTCGATCTGTTCCTTTCCGTCGAGGCCGAGCTTTTTCTCTACTTCAAGCTCAACCGGAAGACCATGTGTATCCCAGCCGGCCTTTCTCGGTACGTAGTAGCCCTTCATTGTACGGTATCTCGGGATCATATCCTTGATAACACGAGTGAGAACGTGTCCGATATGCGGCTTTCCGTTTGCTGTCGGCGGTCCATCATAAAATGTGTATGTTTCGCACTTTTTTCTTGTGTCCATGGACTTCTGGAATACGTCATGATCTTTCCAGAATTTCTCGATTGTCTTCTCACGCTCCACAAAGTTCATGTCTGTATTGACTTTACTGTAGACTGACATTTGTTTTTGCTCCTTTCAAATGTTCCTAAAAAATAGTAAAAAGGGTCCTCTTCCTATGCCTATAGGACGGGGACCCTTGTGTTCTTTCCGTTATACCACCTATATGCACCGTGACTGCACAATTTCCAGCCGGTCTCCCGACTATTGGTTACGGTTCACTCGCTTTCAGCTCGCTCACGTAACGAATATTGAACATTCATACATCATGCACCATTCCTGTAACGGGGAATGCAACCGGATTGACTTAATGAGTTTCGTGAAGCGTTTCCGCACCACTACGCCGTTCAGAGTCACAGCTCGGAAGTGATATCTTCGTCATAGCCTTTAACAGATTGCTGTAATAAAATCACAGATGGCTTTATTATATGCACTTGTGCAGGGTAATGTCAATGATGGGATAAGTAAAAAAGCTACTAATCACTTTTCTTTGCCTATGCAAATTGTAGCATGCCTAACCTAGTAGTCAACACCACTGATAAAACATCATATTGATTTCATGTGTGTTAAAAAATACATCTATGAGTTTTTGTCTATGCTAAAATTCAGTTATGTCAGAGTTTCTTGCTGTGTCTATGGGGTAGGGTGCAGCATATTCATACGAAACCCGCAGTAAATGCGTGTTTCTGATTGACTGCTTCTTAATCATATGTATTGAAGGGGGATTATTTATGAAACTGTATTATGCTTCACGCACCGGGAATGTTGAGAAGCTTGTTCAGAAACTTGGGATTCCGGAACCTGTTAAGATCACAGACGGTTCTGAGATTGCTGATGATGATTTTATCTTCATTACTTACACAGACGGGAAGGGGATAATCCCTCCGATAGTGGAGAAATTTTTGGATGCAAATAAAGGTCATTGCAAAGGGGCTGCCGTTAGCGGAAGCCTTGAGAGACACGCAGATACATTTTGCTTCGCCGCAGATAAGATTATAGATAAATACAATATCAGAATTCTTGATAAATTTGATAAAGACGGAAATGAGACCACCGTCAAAAAGATCACTGCTGCATTTGATTGAATATTGCGAAAGCCGGGAGCTGTTCTCCCGGCTTTCTTTTTAATCTTATAGTAAATTTCCCGGACCGAAGGACGATGGAAGTAACTCACTTAGTAGCTGCTTCTGCACGTTTCCTTTTCCGTCGCGCATAAGGATCAGGAAGTCATCGGGCTTACAGAATTCTGCCATGACCTGGCGGCAGACTCCGCACGGAGTACAAAGGTCACTGACCTTTCTGTCTTTTCCGCCGAGGATCGCTATTGCGTCAAATTCTTTTACGCCCTCACTCACTGCTTTGAAAAACGCCGTGCGCTCAGCGCAGTTTGACGGGGTGAAGGCTGCATTTTCTATGTTGCAGCCTGTGTAGATCGTCCCGTTTTTTGCAAGGAGAGCTGCTCCGACTGCAAATCCGGAATACGGAATATATGACCTTTGCATCATTTTTTCTGCTTCCGAAAAGAGCTTTTCTTCTAGTTCTTTGCTTATTTCTTTCATATTAAGCACCGCTCTCCTTTCTGTGTTATGTCAACTATTTTTCTAACTGATATTCCCAATCAACATCAATAATTATCAGAAGATTCCTGACCCTTTACGATCTTAATGATACGGCTTGTGCCAAGGCGTTCTGCTCCGAGCTCGATATACTTCTCGGCATCTTCCAGAGAGCTGATTCCGCCGGAAGCCTTTACTTTTACATTTTCTCCTACGTGCTCTACCATGAGCTTGATGTCATCAAAGGTTGCTCCGCCTGTGGAGAAGCCTGTTGATGTCTTGATGTAGTCTGCTCCTGCTTTTGTAACGATCTCGCATGCCTTGATCTTTTCTTCGTCTGTGAGGAGACAGGTCTCGATTATTACCTTAAGCACATGTTCTCCTGCTGCTTCCTTAAGCGCACGGATCTCCTGCTCTACTTCATCATACTTTTTATCCTTGAGCCAACCGATATTTATGACCATATCGATTTCTGCTGCACCGTTTGCGAGCGCATCTTTTGCTTCAAATACTTTTGTTGCTGTTGTGCAGTTTCCGTTAGGGAAGCCGATGACTGTAGCTACCTTTACTCCGCCCTTTACATAGTCGTAAGCAGGCTTTACATAGCACGGCGGTATCATCACAGATGCCACGCCATAGTGCATTGCGTCATCACATACTACTTTTATTTCGTCCCATGTTGCCGTCTGGGCAAGCAGGGTATGATCTACATATTTCATTATTTCTTCTGTTTTCATGGTTTGTTCCTTTCTTGACTAAACATTTTTATTATTTCCACACCGTACAGGATGTATAGTTACCTTTCTCCGCGCTCGGACTGCACTAAGCTCACGCACTGTACTCCATGACTATTGATATTTATGCTCACTTCTCACGGTCTTCTCTAATAAGAATCCTGAGTGCTTCGACAGCTGTACGTATCGCCATATCTGTGTCATGGACTACCGGATTAGGAAGTCCCTTGGCTTCGCGCTCCTGATTTGCCATTACGAGGAATACCGAGCCTACGCGTACTCTCAGGAAACTTCCAGCTATAAAAAGTGCCGCAGATTCCATTTCTGACGCAAGGCATCCCATACGGAGCCATGCCTGCCACTTATTCTGAAGCTCATAGCTTACGGGCATGAGTTCAGGATTGTGCTGTCCATAAAATGCATCTTTACACTGGACTACACCGGTATGACATCTGTGTCCCAATTCTTTTCCCGCCTGACGGAGTGCATTGAGAACGTCAATATCGGGCACTGCCGGGTACTCGATCGGAGCATACTCTTTACTTGTACCTTCCATACGGATCGCACCGCTTGCGATGACAAGATCTCCGCTCTGCACATCTTCCTGCATGCCTCCGCAGGTTCCGACACGCACAAATGTGTCTGCACCGCATTTTACGAGTTCTTCTATTGCGATCGATGCCGAGGGGCCACCGATTCCGGTGGATGTTACCGATACTTTTTCACCATCGAGGGTTCCTGTGTAGGTTACGTATTCTCTACTATCTGCTACGAGTACCGGATTTTCGAAATATTTTGCTATTTTTTCACATCTTTTGGGGTCGCCGGGAAGGATTACGTATTTTCCGACTTCTCCCTTTGCGACCTGAATGTGATATTGTCTGTCAGGATCTTCTGAATAGTGCATGTTTTTCTCCCTTCTTTTATCATTTGTTATTTATTGGCTTTTCTCGTGCAGCTCAGATAAGTATTTCCTGAAACGCTCGGACAGACACTAAGTTCACACCTTGTCCTCATAAACACGGAAATTTCTTCGTAACTCGATGCTTCGCATCTCAAACAGTACTCAGAAATTTCCTATTCGGACAATGTGTTCTCTAAGTGCTGCCGGCTGATTGTTTCCGGAAATACTTATCCAGCTTGCACTTACGTTTCTAATCCATCTACTCCATACAACGATCGAATTCCCTACCATTATACCATCACACCTTACTGCCCTGCACTAGTCCACGCTCTTTCATGGTGTGGCGGATCTCATTTATTACGCGGTTTTTGGCGCGGCTCCAGGTTGGGGATAGGAGAAGGTCCGGAGCTCCGTCTCCGGTTAGTCGGTGGACTACTGTTTCGGGAGAAAGATGGGCGAGGCAGTCCGCTATATAGTTTACATAATCTGTTTCAGATAATGCTTCAAGTGTCATGTCCGTGCCAACCGAAAGCGTCGTATCCCGTTCTCCCTCTGGGTGCTGTGCCTGCCACATCTGTCCAAGGTCTGTGTCTTTTAGGTAATGCAGGAGCTGGAGCTTTATCCCTGAAATGCCTGCTTTATTCAGATGGTCTATCGTCTGCAGGTTCATTTCCTTTGTTTCTCCGGGAAGTCCCAGGATCACATGGCATATGACCGGTATATCGGCTTTATGGAGTTCCTCCACTGCCTTGTCAAATACACCCAAAGGATAGCCACGTCTGATAAATCCCGCAGTCTTTTCATGGATAGTCTGGAGCCCGAGTTCCACCCAGATAAATTTATCGGGATGCGACATTTTTAATCTCTGAAGCATCGGTATCACAGGTCCGTTCGGCATGGATAGTGCACGTTCTGTAAGTCCCTCGATGCCGAGACAGTCAGGTCTGGTACCTATGGATATTCCGGCAAACAGCGGATCATCCAGCGCCGCTCCAAATACTTTCTCAAGCCTTTTTAAACTCGCATAGGTATTTGTATAAGACTGGAAATACGCTATGTATTTTCCCGCCGGATCACTATCTCCGCTTTTCTGATGATTCCAGATGAGATCATCTTCCGTAAGACTCTGACCTTCATATTTAATCGCAAAATCGCCGCTGCCGCCCTCATCACAAAAGATGCAGCCATTTTTTCCCAGACTTCCATCCCGATTAGGACAGGTGCATCCTATATCCAACGGCACACGAAATAATTTTTTTCCAAAAGAACGGCGGCAGAAGGACGAAAACGTATACCAACGTTCTCCGTCCTCCTGCCACGGATATTTATGATCTATTGTCATTCTGACTTACCATTAAATTTAGGCGATCTTATGATAACAATCCATTTGATGACCAGCGGTACAAGCATAACTGCCCAGGCAACCGGTTCACAAAGGATGATCCCCCGATATCCCATTACAGGTGCCAGCATAAATGCAACAACAGCCTTTGTCGCCAGTTCAAAAAAGCTGGAAAGTATCGTCATCACAGCAAAGCCCATTCCCTGAAGCGTATTTCTGAAAAGCACCACTGCCGTAGCCAGCGCATAAAAAATAGTATCAAATTTCAGATACCAGGCGCCCCAAAAGAGTACTTCTTTATTCTGACTGGCTGTTATAAGCCCTATTATCTGCTCTCCTGCGATCCATGACAGAGCACAGATCATCAAATCCCAGATGCATACCGCTATCATGGACTGACGAAAACCGACTCTTATCCTGTCATACTTTCCTGCACCGAAATTTTGTCCTGCAAAGGTCGCAAGCGCCGAACCGAATACACTGTTCGGAAGCATATATACGCTGGTTGCTTTCCTCGCCGCTGTATGGGCAACTATTACATACGGTCCAAAAGAATTGATCGCACTCTGAAGTACCAGTGTACCAAGATTTACGAGAGATATCATGAGTCCCATGGATACGCCCGTGGTCAAAATATTTTTATACAGCTTACTGTCAAACTTTAGATCCGGGCCGGATACATGAAGCATGGGATATCTCTTGATAATACGGATCACACAAAGTCCTGCTGAGATAGCCTGTGATAAAACAGTCGCAAGCGCCGCTCCGGATACTCCCATGTGAAAACCGACTATAAGCAGATAATCAAGACCGATATTTAGTCCCGCTGAAAGGATCAGAAATATCAGCGGAGTAACCGTATCACCAATACCTCTGAGAACCGCCGCGCAGGTATTATACAGTACTGAAAAAATAAGACCCGCAATGATAACTCTTATATATGATACCGACATTGGTATCAGGCTGTCTTCGACATTCAGAAAATGCAGTACCGGCTTCAAAAACAGTGTTCCGGGGATCGTAAGCGCAACCGCTAAAACAGCACCGACTATAAACGATGCTGCAACTGCCTTTCTTACACGTTTCTCATCCTTTGCACCAAAACAGGTAGCCACTACTATAGCAAAGCCATTGCAGAATCCATTCAGGAAACCGATCAGAAAGTCAGAAAGAGGGGTTGTCGCGCCGACTGCTGCCAGCGGGACCTCCCCTAATGTCTCTCCAACGATATGGACATCTACTATGCTGTAAAACTGCTGAAAAAGCTGCCCCAGAACCAATGGTAGCGCAAATAAAAAGATCAGTCGGATGGGCTTACCATTTGTAAGATCTCTCATAATACGAAATCCCCTTCGTTACCTTACTTTTTATTAAAATGATTCATGGCCTTTTCGCAGCCTTCCTGCATTATGTCAACTACAGCAAGTGCTGCGTTCTTTTTAGACTCCTGCATGAGCTTCTCATCCTCATCAGAGAAATGTCCGAGTACCCAGTCAGCAAGATCCCAACCCTTAGGCTTTGATCCGACCCCGACCTTAACTCTGGCAAATCCATCTGTACCAAGATGAGCTATGATATTCTTTAAACCATTGTGGCCGCCGGCACTTCCCTTAGGACGCACACGGATCCTGCCAACATCAAGGTCGATATCATCAGATATCACGATCAGATCGTTTTCCGGATCCACCTTGTAATAATGAACCACTTCCTGCAGGCTTTCGCCGCTTAGATTCATAAAGGTAAGCGGCTTTACAAGGATCACCTTTTCTCCCTCGATGACACCCTTTCCGCAGATTGCCTTATGTTTCTCAAAATCAAGCGCGATCCCATACTTATCTGCCAGAATGTCGATCACAGAAAAACCAACATTGTGGCGGGTGCCTTCGTATTGACGTCCGGGATTCCCCAGACCTGCAATTATATACATTTTACTTTTGACCCTATCATTATTCAAACTTCGCGTCGCCGCATACAAATGAATTCTTTGCCACGCCGTATACTTTTCCGTGCAGAGTATCTGCCTGAACAGTTACGATGTAAGGATATTCCTTTAAGAGCTTTCCGCCTACCATCTTATCCTTCTCATCCTTAAAACGAATATGTGCTCCGGGTGTGAATACGAGATTGTTGATCGGATTATTATCCATAGCTGCGTTATCCATTATATTACCTCCTTATAACAACATTGGTTGGTAACTATCAAATATCAAAAACTTATCATAACAAAATTATTCTGTATCGTCTATCAGATTGTTAAGTAAAATTTGCATCTGATCAAGTACATCATTTGCTGTTTTTATGTAATCACGGCTTTCGTTTTTTCCATATTTATAGACAAATACAGGTTTACCGACAGCCTTGAAAGTAAGGCCGCCATCATATTTATCGAGAAGCTCCGGTATTTTTACGGGATTTAATTCTGCCTTTGCAAAAACATGGAACATGATGGAATTTTCCTTTGCAGACAGGTTTTCGATAAATACTTTGTGTGCCTTCTGCCGTATAAGCGCGATTTCGATAAGATTTAATACACTCTTTGGCGGCGCACCGAATCTGTCTTTCAATTCCTGCACCATATCTTCTGCTTCATCTCTGTTGTCTATAACAGCGATCCGCTTATAAAGATCGAGCTTCTGATTTTCATTCTTTACATAGCTATTGGGTATAAAGGCATCTTCATCCATATCCACTGTAGTTGTGAACTCCGGAAGGACTTTTTCACCCTTTTCCTCTTTTACTGCTGCATCCAGCATCTTGCAGTACAGGTCATATCCTACTTCTTCCATATGTCCGCTCTGTTCTGCACCGAGGACATTGCCGGATCCTCTGATCTCCAGATCCTTCATCGCTATGCGGAAACCACTTCCAAGCTCGGTAAATTCCCTAATAGCTGCCAAACGCTTCTCAGCAGTCTCTTTTAAGAGCTTATTTCTCTTGTACATGAGAAAAGCATAAGCTGTGCGGTTCGATCTTCCGACTCTGCCGCGAAGCTGATACAGCTGTGAAAGTCCCATGCGATCCGCATCATGAATGATCATCGTGTTTGCATTGGAAATATCAAGACCGGTCTCGATTATGGTCGTGGAAACCAGTACATCTATGGCTCCATTTATGAAGTCACTCATGATATCCTCAAGCTCACGTTCTCTCATCTGTCCATGCGCATAAGCAACCGTTGCATTCGGAAGCATGGTCTGCAGATCCGCCGCTATCTGGGCGATATCATTTACCCTGTTATAAACATAGTAAACCTGTCCTCCGCGGGCAAGTTCACGCGACACTGCCTCTCTGACCATTTCATCGGAGTACTCCATGATAAAGGTCTGGATAGGCATACGGTCCTGCGGCGCTTCTTCGAGGACACTCATATCTCTGATACCGACCAGGCTCATATGCAGCGTTCTCGGAATAGGAGTAGCTGTGAGCGCCAGAACATCCACATTTTGCCGGAGTTCCTTGATCTTTTCTTTATGCGTCACGCCAAAACGCTGCTCCTCGTCTATTACCAGAAGGCCAAGATCACTGAATTCCACATCCTTTGAAAGAAGTCTGTGAGTTCCGACAACTATATCTACCTGACCTTTTTTAAGATCAGCGATAGTTTTTCTCTGCTCAGCCGCTGTTCTGAAACGGCAAAGGAGATCTATCCGCACGGGATAATTCTTTAACCGCTGCCGGAAAGTATTATAGTGCTGCTCCGCAAGAATAGTTGTGGGCACAAGGATCGCAACCTGCTTACTTTCCTGTACCGCCTTAAATGCTGCCCTTATGGCAACTTCCGTCTTACCAAAACCTACATCTCCACAGATCAGGCGGTCCATGATACGAGTGCTTTCCATGTCATGCTTAACCGCTTCGATCGCCATCTCCTGATCTTCTGTCTCTTCAAAGGGAAACATTTCTTCAAATTCCCGCTGCCACACCGTATCCGGTCCGCAGGCAAAACCCTTTCCGTTCTGCCGTGCTGCATAAAGAGCCACCAGTCTCTTTGCTACTCCTTCCACGGATTTATGAACTCTCGCCTTTGTCTTTGCCCATTCCTGCGTGCCGAGTTTATTTAGCTTCGGTTTCTTTTCCGCATCTCTCGACGCATATTTCTGAAGCGCATCCAAGTTTGACGCAATGACATAGACCGAGGAATTATCCTTATAATTTATCTTCACATAATCACGGGTAACGCCATCAATATCCAGATGCTCTATGCCCTGGTACTGACCTACTCCGTAATTTTCATGGATCACATAGTCACCGACAGAGAGATCCGTGAAGCTCGCTATACGCTCGCCTTCATATTTGTGATGTTTTCTTTTCTTTTTCCGGATACCGCCAAAAATATCCGTCTCACTCATAACACAGAAACGAATATCCGGATATTCGAATCCCTGACGCACAGAGCCGTATGTCGTCATTACTTCCGCCGGCTTCAGCTCACGGTTTTTATCATCAGAGAAAAATGCCGGGATGCCATTATCATTCAGATTATCAGCAAGTCGTCTCGCACGGGTTACCGACGCAGACAGAATGACTATCCGGTAATGATTTTTTCTGTATTTTTTCAGGTCTTCAACCAGTGACTCGAACGAACCGTTGTAGGAATTAACAGACCTTGTACTTACGCTGAATCTGGTCTCTGTTTTGTACTGATCCTGTTTCTGAATGATGGTCGCCATCGCCAGTGTCGGACGGGAAATTATCCTGGCAAATATCTCTTTTTTGTCATAAAGAAGATCCGCCGCACCCGACAGTGTGTAACCTTTTTCAAGACGCGCAGTCATGCTCTCCGAAAACTCTGTCATGACTGCATCAGCTTTCTCGATCAGGTGCACAGGTTCATCAAGAAAAAGGACGGTTTCTGACGGCTTAAAGAAATCGAGGAAGGAATTCAGTGATTTAAAAAAGTAGTTTACATAACCTGCAGAACTTACAGAACCTGTTCCATCCGTAAGCTCATCACAGAATTCACCTATAGTACTCTTTAACCGAAAAGATTCCTCCGTTTTCATTTCTTTTCGGAGAGCCTTATACCGGGCATCAAATTCCTTTTGTATCGCTTTAAGTCCCGCTTCACGCTCATCACTGGTAAGTATCAGCTCTGTTGCAGGATATACCCGAAACCATGGCACATCTTCTACGGAGCGCTGACTTACTGCATCAAAACTCCTTATAGACGTAACTTCATCGCCCCAAAGTTCCATTCGAATAGGGTTTTCTTCCGTAAGCGGCCAGATATCAACTATACCGCCGCGCACAGCAAACTGACCTTCACTTTCTACCTGAGAAGTCCTGGTATATCCAAGGCTCACCAGTTCATGCGAAAGTTCATCCACATCAAACTCAGATTCGTCATCTATCTCCAGCACATGATCACGTATCAGCTCAAGTCCGGGGATCTTTTCCATAAATGCGTCAAAGGTGGTTACCACCGTAACGCTTTTCTCCTCGAGCATGGCACGGATCGCAGACATCCTGTCCTTTATCAGCTGATTTCCATTTAAGTCAGACTGATAAAAGATCAGGTCCCGGGCAGGATAATATACAGCATTGCTGTCATAGACCCTCAAGTCCGAGAGGATTTCCCTTGCCCTCGTATCATCTGTGGTAACGATAACCTTATATTTTGCATCTTCGCGAAAAGATGCTGCAAAATTTACCTTTTCAGAATCGACACACCCCTCAACTTCCGTGACTCCGGTTTTTTTCAAGGCATTATTCAGATCTTCATATATCCCCAGTTCCGTTAGGGGCGATGTCAGAAAATTCATAACAGCACCTTTCTATCTTGCAAGCACAATCGGATTTTTTACATTTGACCCTGTCATAGTCATATATCGGACGAATCATAGTTTTTTATCGAGTATGATGATCGTCCCGACGCATTTAAAACCAGTAGAGCTCCGTCCTCTCGGACGGAGCCCCTTATTATAACATACCCTCCCCGGTTTTCGTTACTATTCACTCTCCTCAGCAACAAAAAATGTTATAAACCGCTCACTTTGCTACAACCTGCGGTTCTTCCTGGTCCAGTACTTCATAATAACGTTTCAGTATAATCTCCTGGATTCTTTCACGCGTATCACTATTTATAGGATGCGCAATATCGCGAAACTCACCGTCAGAAGCTTTTCTGCTTGGCATTGCGATAAATAATCCCTTTTCCCCCTCGATCACCTTGATATCATGAACAACAAATTCATTATCCAAAGTAATCGATACTAATGCACGCATTTTTCCTGTATTGGTGAGTCTCCTAACTCTCACATCTGTAATGTTCAATGTCTGCCCCCTTTGCCCTTCACAAGAGAAAGACTTTACAGGACGAACCGATCGTTCTTCTCCACAACGATCTGTATGCCGTCTTCTCCCTTATAATATGAGTTTGCACGGATAGTTCCATGACTCTCAACAATGCAATTCTCAATATGTGTATTATCCCCTATGTATACGTCATTCAGGATAATGGAATTCTTGATGTAGCAGTTATTTCCAATGAATACTTTCTTGAAAACAACAGAATCCTGCACCGCACCGTTTACGATACATCCTGATGAGATCAAACTGTTCTGAACTGCAGAACCTACATTGTACTTTGCAGGCGGCAGGTCATCTACCTTTGAATATACTTCAGGATACTGATTGAAGAAATAATCTCTTACTTCAGGTTTCAGGAAGTCCATGTTTGTGCGGAAATAATCCTCAACTGTCGCAATGTTGCTCCAGTACTCACTGATCTTGTAGCCATAGATCCTCTTCTGTGTCCTGTAACGAACAAGGATATCTGCTACGAAATCATGGCGGTCTTCTTCCTCGCACTTTTCAACGAGCTCGATAAGCTGTCTGCGGCGGATAACGTAGATACCGCATGAAACAGTGTGGCTTCTTGCCTCGATGGGTTTTTCTTCAAAATCTGTAATACGGGATTCCTCATTCATTGTGAGTACACCGTATCTGTCTACATTTTCAGTCTCCGGGAAATCCTTGCAGACAACAGTGATATCTGCCTTCTTATCAATGTGATATTCCAGGATCTTATTGTAGTCGAGCTTGTAGATACCATCTCCGGAAGTGATGATAACATAAGGCTCATGGCTATCCTTCAGGAATGAGATATTCTGATAGATCGCATCTACTGTTCCTCTGGACCAGAAGCTGTGATCAGGAGTAATGGACGGTGTAAATACGAATAATCCGCCCTGTTTACGTCCGAAATCCCACCATTTGGATGATGAAAGGTGCTGTGTCAGTGATTTTGCGTTGTACTGTGTAAATACACCGACCTTCTGAATATGAGAGTTTGTCATATTACTCAGAGCAAAATCCACACCTCTGTAACTGCCGGCAATAGGCATTGCTGCTATCGCACGCTTCTTTGTCAGCTCTTTCATACGGTGGTTATTACCACCTGCAAGAATTACTCCGATCGCTCTCATTTCTCGTCACCTCCCTTAATGAATGTTTTTCCGGAAGGAAGGCTCTCATTCTTAAATTCAGAAATCTGGAAGGAACCGGACAGAACCGTATTCTTTCCAACTGTCAGACCTGAAGGAATGACAGACTTTTCAGCTATAGTCACAAGACCGTGATTGTAGATATCCGGTCTGGTATCATTTTCTTCTTCCTCGCCAACACCCAGCTGTACGCGATCACCAACAGTACAATCCTCGGCAATGATAGCCTTATCAAGATTACAGCCTTCACCGATCACGGTTCTGTTCATAATGATGGAATCACGTACTACCGTACCCTTTCCGATCACTACGCCGCATCCGATAACAGAATTGATGACCTGTCCGTAAATAGTAGAACCTTCACCGATGATACTCTTCTCAATCGCTGTATTGTCTGCGACATACTGCGGCGGAAGGATTTCACTCTTTGTAAAGATCCTCCAGTATTCTTCATAAAGATTAAATTCCGGAATGATATCGATAAGCTCCATATTTGCTTCCCAATAGGAATTAAGAGTTCCGACATCCTTCCAGTAGCCGTTATACTCGTATGCGAACATACGCTGGTCTTTTTCACGGCAGTACGGAATGACATGCTTACCAAAGTCGAGACTCGGCTGGTCAGCAAGTGCCAGAAGTGCATCTTTCAGCACTTTCCATGAGAAGATATAGATACCCATAGATGCCAGATTTCCCCTCGGATGCTCCGGCTTCTCCTCAAAATCTACGATACGACGATCATCATCAGTGATCATGATACCGAATCTCTTTGCTTCCTCAAGCGGTACCGGCATGCAGGCGATGGTAACATCTGCCTTCTGCTGTTTGTGGTAATCCAGCATTACCTCATAATCCATCTTGTAGATATGGTCACCGGAAAGGATGAGTACATAGTCCGGATTACAGCTTTCCATGTACTCAATATTCTGCAGGATCGCATTTGCTGTACCGGTATACCACTCACTGCTGACATTCTTTTCGAATGGCGGCAGGATAGATACTCCTCCGATATAGCGGTCGAGATCCCACGGTGTACCGATTCCGATATGTGAATTCAGTCTCAGCGGCTGGTACTGTGTAAGTACACCGACTGTATCAACTCCAGAATTGATACAGTTGCTGAGAGGGAAATCAATAATACGGTACTTTCCCCCAAATGGTACGGCCGGTTTTGCCATGTGTGTCGTCAGAACGCCTAGTCTGCTTCCCTGTCCTCCAGCGAGAAGCATGGCGATCATCTCCTTCTTGATCATACGCATCACCTCATCCTGTTTGTTTGTCAGATTTCACCCGCGTATCCGTTTGCCCGGACCGTTTCCTCTGAAATCCTCTGTCTTAGCCGTATAAACCCCTCTGTTCGTGTCCCTTTATGCCCCAAATTGCAAACACTTTTACAGCAACACGAATTCTTCAGTGTTACAGCGTGCTTTCATTATAGCATTTTAGTTTACCGGATGGGATGTTTTTTACAAATAAATTTAATTATTTTGTAACTTTTTCATCATATTTATCATCGTTCTAACATGTTATGTTGATCACTTTTGTATACGGATTACATTTTTGCACAAATCTTATACTAGAATCCGCACCAATTTCCGAATTTTTTACCCCGTTCTCATTGTTGCGTTTTATATAAGAAGTCATATAATGGATGAGAATGTATGCAGAGTTGCTGAATCAGCAGCGAAGCAATACGTGTCATCAGCAATGAATATAATCAAAAAAATGGAGTACATATGTATCAGATAGATTTTAATAAGAAGATTCACATTCATTTCATCGGTATTGGCGGTATCAGCATGAGCGGTCTCGCTGAACTGCTGCTGTCTAAGGGATTTACTGTTTCCGGTTCTGATATGAAAGAAGGCGATCTCACTCGTATGCTTTCTTCTCTCGGAGCTGATATTCATTATCCTCAGGCTGCTGAAAATATCACCGACGGCATCGACCTTGTTGTCATGACTGCCGCTATCCGCGAAGGCAACCCGGAACTTGCTGAAGTTCGCAGGAGAAACCTCCCTGTCCTTACCCGTGCAGAACTTCTCGGACAGGTTATGCAGCATTATGAACTCCCTGTCGCAGTAGCCGGAACTCACGGTAAGACAACTACAACTTCTATGCTTTCTGAGATCCTCCTTAAAGCTGACGCCGATCCTACTATCTCCGTAGGCGGTATGCTTCACTCCATAAACGGCAATTTCCGTGTGGGAGGCGACCGTTATTTTGTAACAGAGGCATGTGAATATACAAACAGCTTTCTGAGTTTCTTCCCCAAGATTGGAATTATCCTGAATGTCGATGCGGATCACCTTGATTTCTTTAAGGATCTTGATGACATCCGTCAGTCCTTCCGTCGATTCGCAGCGCTCCTTCCTTCGGACGGTACACTTATCATGAACGGACAGGATGCAGGCTTCAAGGCGATCACCGAGGGACTTTCCTGTAATATCGTAACCTTCGGCATGGACAGCAGTTCTGACTGGTATCCTACTGATATTTCATATGATGAATTTGCTCACCCTTCCTTCACGCTGAATCATAATGGTGAAGAAATAGGAAGAGTATCTCTTCATGTTCCCGGTGAGCATAATGTCGGCAACGCATGTGCTGCAGCAGCCGCTGCTCATATCCTGGGTATCGACATGGCACCGGCTCTCAAAGCCCTTTCCGAATTCCACGGTACAGAGCGTCGTTTTGAGAAAAAGGGTGAATTCAACGGAATTACAGTGATCGATGACTATGCTCATCATCCTACAGAGATCAAGGCCACACTGGAAGCTGCCGCTCACTATCCGCACAAGACACTTTGGTGCGTATTCCAGCCTCACACCTATACCCGGACCAAGGCACTCCTTCCCGAGTTTGCAGAGGCTCTCACTCATGCAGAAAATGTAATCCTTGCTGATATTTACGCAGCTCGTGAGACAGATACACTTGGTATCAGTTCCAAAACTCTCGCGGACGAAATCAACAAAATCGGTGGAAATGCCTATTATTTCGGCTCTTTTGAAGAAATTGAAAAATTTATTCATGAACATTGTATCAACGGTGACCTGTTGATAACTATGGGAGCCGGAGATGTGTATAAAGTAGGCACAGACCTCCTTGGTGAATAAGTTATCCACATTGTCCACATCTTTTTGTGAAAAACTCTCCACAAAAAGGTGTGGATTTCTTTTTCCCGTAATTTCGGCGTTCAGATGAGTAATCCACGATATCCACATTATCCACAAAACTCCGTAAACGCCCATTTTATGCGGGTTTGCGCGTGTTTCCTCATTGAAAATTGTTAATATCTTATGCTATAATCGCTCTGACCTGATGACACAGATTGAAGAAAGAAGTACATCAGAAATCCAGTTTTTGAAGGCGGTACTATGAGCAGCATTGCATTATATGAAAAAAGCAACACAGGATCCACGTTGGTTTCAAATATCTTTATCGATCAGTTCATGACCGAGGCAAACGAAGCACAGATAAAGATCTATCTGTATCTGCTCCGTGCAGCCGCCGGTGATCTGGAAATTTCCGTTTCTACCCTTGCCGACCGTTTCAATTTCACAGAAAGCGATATTCTCAGAGCCCTTCAGTATTGGGATCGTCAGGGTCTTCTTTCTATCGAATATGATTCCGAAAAAAATATCCGCGGTATATGCCTTAACAAAGTTAAGAGCACCGCAAAGACAAATATATCCCCAGTAAAGCCTGTGGTTAAAGAAGAAAAGCCCGCTGCTCCTGAAGTTCCTTCCGCTCCGCAGGAAGATAAAAAGGGCACCCGTCCTTTCTACTCTGCAGATAAGCTTGATGAATTTAAAAGCCGTGAAGATATTCAGGGGCTGCTCTTTATGACCGAACAGTATATTGGACGTCCTATGAGCATGTCTGATATCAGCACTATTCTTTTTATCTACGACAAGCTTAGCTTCAGTGTGGATCTCATCGAATACCTGGTTGAATACTGCGTAAATGCAGGTCACAAGAGCATGCGCTATATCGAAGCTACCGCGATCGCATGGGATGAGCAGGGCATTCATGACGTAAGTGCAGCCCGCGCAGCGACCAGCACTTTCCGCAAGGACTACTACACAGTACTTCGTGCCTTTGGTCTCAATGGAAGAAATCCCGTTCAGACAGAGATTGATTTTATAAAGCGCTGGAAGGATGAATACGGATTTGACATGGATCTCATCATAGAAGCAGTAAACCGTACAATGCGATCCATTGCAAAGCCAAGCTTCAGCTATGCCGACAGTATCATGAAGAACTGGAAGGCAAAGCACGTCAGAAAAAAATCCGATCTCGATGCTCTCGATGCAGATCACGCTAAGAGCGCAGCTACTGCCCCCCGTGAAAGAGCTGCTGTTCCTGACCGTAAGGATAAATTCAGAAATTTCGAAGAACGCAGCTACGATTACGATGATCTGGAAAAAAGATTTGCTAAGAACTGAGAAAATGGAGAAAATCTATGGCACTGTCTGACCGCCGTTTTAATGAAATAATGAGCGGATACGAGTCTGTCCGCACCAAAAACGCAAAAATCCTTACCGAGCGTAAGGAAGCGATACGACGCGAGGTTCCAGGATATCAGGAACTTGAAAAAGAGATCGCGGATACAGCTACCGAGTCTGCCGAACGTTATATCAAGGGTGATGATTCTGCTATTGCTGTTCTTCGTGAAAAAATAGGTGCTCTTTCAGAAAAAAAGGCAGAGCTGCTCCGTTCTTTCGGTTACCCCGAAAACTGGCTCTCTCCCATCTATAACTGTCCTGACTGCAAGGATACCGGCTACATTGGTTCTGAGAAATGTCACTGTTTGAGACAGAAACTCATTAATGCCATGTATGCCCAGTCAAACCTCATCGAAGTTCTCGATAAAGAGAACTTTTCAGCATGCAGAATGGATCTTTTTTCGGACAATGTTCGTCCGGACATGGAAAAAGCGTATAATGACGCCCGTGAGTTCGTAAAAACATTTGCCAACACATATACCAATATGTTATTCTTAGGAAACGTCGGGAGTGGAAAAACGTTCCTTTCTAATTGTATTGCAAAAGCAGTATTGGATAAGGGATACAGTGTGGTATATTTTTCTGCCTTCCGGCTTTTTCGTGCGCTTGCAGATCATACTTTCAATCAAAACAACGAAACAGCCGAAGACAATGAATTTTACAAGAATATTTTCGATGCAGATCTCTTGATCATAGATGATCTTGGCACCGAAACAGTTAATTCTTTTGTAAGATCCGAACTGTTTCTGATCCTGAATGAAAGAAATCTTAGAAGGCGCTCCACGATCATTTCCAGTAATCTGGATCTGTCCAGACTTAAGGAGGATTACTCGGAACGTTCGTTTTCCAGAATTCTTAGCGGGTATAATCTGTATAGGTTTAAAGGGGAGGATCTCCGGCTCAGACAAACTGGCCTCTGATCCCATATATAACAACTTTTTTTGTTTCACAGAAAGTGAGGAATTTTAGGAATGGCAGTGCATGAAGGTAAGCGTAAGCTTGATAGTATCCCGGTTGGTAAACTTGGTGTGATTCCGCTCGAAGGATGCAGAAATCTCTCCGAAAAGGTCGACAAATTCCTTGTTGCCTGGCGTACAGAGCGTGAGAATGAGCACAAGAACAGCCTTGCTTTTGCCGGCTATCAGCGTGATTCCTACATGATCAAGGCTTCCATCGCCCGTTTCGGTACAGGCGAAGCAAAGGGAACCATCAATGAGTCCATCCGTGGTATGGATCTTTTCCTTCTCTGCGATATTTGCAATTACAGCATGACTTACAAGCTCTGCGGCAGAGAGAACCACATGTCCCCTGATGATCATTATCAGGATCTGAAGCGTATCATCGCAGCTGTAGGCGGTAAAGCCCGTCGTATCACTGTGATCATGCCCTTTCTTTATGAAGGCCGTCAGCATAAGAGAAGCTCCCGCGAGTCTCTCGACTGTGCTATCGCACTTCAGGAACTGGTTGCTATGGGCGTTGATAACATCATCACATTTGATGCACACGATGCCCGTGTACAGAATTCCATTCCTCTTCATGGTTTTGAGACCATCCAGCCTGCATATCAGTTCATGAAGGGTCTTCTTTACAATGTAAATGACCTCAAGATCGACGCAGAGCACATGATGGTCATCAGCCCGGATGAAGGCGGTATGAAGCGTGCCATCTACCTCGCTAACGTACTTGGTCTTGATATGGGTATGTTCTATAAGCGTCGTGATTACACAGAAATCGTAGACGGCAAGAATCCTATCATTGCTCACGAATTCCTTGGTTCTTCCGTTGAGGGCAAGGATGTTCTCGTTATCGATGACATGATCTCCTCCGGTGAGAGTGTTCTCGACGTTGCACGTGAGCTTAAGGCACGTAAGGCTAAGCGTATTTTCATCATGGCTACATTTGGTCTTTTCACAAATGGCCTTGAGGAATTTGATGAGGCTTACAAGAACGGTACTATTACCCGCGTTCTTACTACTAACTGTATCTATCAGAGTCCTGAGCTCTTAGAACGCGAATACTATGTATCCTGCGATATGAGTAAGTACATCGCTTTCATCATCGATACACTGAACCACGATTCTTCTATTAGCGATCTCCTGAATCCTAATAACCGTATTCAGGCTCTTGTTAACCGCTATCGCAACGGAGAACTGTAATTTATAATACGATATCATTTTTCGTGCCGGCTTCGTCCGGCACGAATTCTTTTTGAGGAGAAAAATATGTCAAACTTTCAGAAAAAAATCATTTTCATTACACAGGGCGCTATGACTGCTGCTCTGTATGTCGTGCTCACTTGCTTTATCAACGCTTTTGGTCTTGCTTCCAATGCTATTCAGGTTCGTATCTCAGAGGCCATGACTATCCTTCCAGCTTTTACGCCCGCAGCTATCCCGGGTCTCTTTGTCGGATGCATCATCAGTAACATTGCTACAGGATGTATTCCACCTGATGTAATCCTCGGAAGCCTCGCAACACTTATCGGCGCTGTCGGCACTTACCTGCTCCGAAAGGAGCACCGTTTCCTTGCCTCAGTTCCTCCGATCATTGCAAATACCCTTATAGTTCCCATCACTCTTAAGTACTTCTACCACGCAGATGGCACGATTCCTTTCCTCATGCTCACTATCTTCATCGGCGAGTTCATTTCCTGCGGAATCCTGGGTCAGATCCTTTACGCTGCCATCATTCCTGTAAAAAAGGTCTTTAATCCTGAGACGATGTAATTAAAAGGGGGCGCACAAGGAGCGTAGTTATTTCTTTTGTGCGATGCCATAACGTAAACATTTAACCACATTTTAAAAGGCAGAATCTCCCATAACACACTTGGAGATTCTGCCTTTTATTACGTTATGTAGTTTTTATACAAAGTGACAATGAAACTGATTCACATAATCTTCTTAGGCTAAACTATTTTTTTTTCTTTTTTATGAAAAAAAGTAAAACAGTTAATATAATCGCCCAAAGAATTATATTTATAATTTGAAAAACCAGTGTCATACTTTTTAACCTCTTGCCTTAATAATCCCACGATGCCCTATATGTCTTTTTGGATGAGCCTATTTTCGTATACTGTGTATTAATCATGATATAGTGATTAAAGTGACCTTTCAACGTAACCTTTAACTTTCTTCCCTTATTTTTTATAACCGATGCATAGGTATCCTGTACCCATTCGTTTCCAATAGTATAAGGTCCTGTTAAAGACGATTTAACCGAATTAACAGCTGTAAACTTTTTACCATTAGAAGAATACTTAACATACATAGTTAGATACAAAAGAATCCCCGGTACAGCAAATGTTTTTTCTTTTACTCCCGTATTGGAATTTATTGACATTACACCAAACATTGCCGAACCAGCGTCTGAATTAACATTAACACTTTCTATTTCGTCGAGCACTTCCTCCTGTTCTCTGAGGTATTCCTTCGCTTCTTCCACAGAATCAAATTCCATAGGTATAACCCCCTCTGGCACATCTTCCGGCGAAATAGCCTCTCCTCCAAGCTGCTCCGCAATATCTACTGCACATATATTGTCAGTTCCTTCTACTGAACTAACAGTTTCTCCAGCCCATGCTGTCTGCGACGATAATACGACCATAATAGCGATCAGAAATATTGATAGTTGTTTTTTCATTTATAACCTCCATGTACAAAAAAAAATGCAAAAACAATGATAATATCAACGTTATTCATTGTCAATATTATTAAATCATATTCAATCATTTGTCATCATAACTACTTAATTAGCATCGCTTTTCCAACAACTCATTTTATGTACGATACAAATTCATTTCCGTGATTTTCAAACCACTCTCTGGAATCATTCATGCCTTTCTTGTAGATCGTTCCAGTTGACGGATCCATAATCACTGTATTCTTGGCATCATAGCCTACGATCAGAACAACCTGTCCTGTTTCGACCTCAGCAAAAACAGGTCTGCCGATGCTCACATAATAGAGCACAGAACTTAACGAACATCCGCCCAGGTTCAGTGCCTTGGCGCCTTCAATTTCGGTATTTATCACTTCCATGACATCCATACCGCTGTTTAAGAGAGTCGAAGCATCTACAACTACACCCTCGTTTTTAAGAACTGCATCAAGACATACGCTAAGTGAGGATTTTCCTCCCTCAGAAGATCCGGGATTTATTCCCTTAAGTTCCTTAGTGACAGCACGGTTACCCTTCTGCCAGATGTAGTGCTGATCCATATCAAGAACTACACCACTCTGTTCGTCAGCAATGTTCACCGCTTCATATACCATATCGTATATGCCTATGATCTCGCCCTTTGCATAAACCAGATATATCTCCTGCTGATCCTCGGTTTCCTCTATCGCCAGCTCTCGACCACCCTCGTAGAGAACTTCCTCAGGCGTTAGGACGTGAACAGAATTTTTATTAATCCGCCCTGCAAGCGCTATTTCTACGATATTTTCATAATCTTCTGTTGCAGCTACCATTACAGAGTTTCTGTCAGCATCATTTTCCATATTGTTGACGATCTGGTCAGCAGCAATACTTGCAAATGTTCCGCTTCCATGTGCCATCTGAATACGGTTCAGCACGATCTCATCTTCATTTATATTTACATCAGTTATGTATATTCCATCACGCTGATAGTTTTTCAGCAGTTCTCCGCTGCTGCTCTCGATGCAGATCGTATGCATGGGTTTCAAAATGACACCTATGCTGCTGTTCACCGTATCGGACGGATCCGCGATACCATATACCAGATCTTCACCGATGAAACCGAGCGGTCGAACTTCCGTATTTTCTCCCTTGGTTATCTCTCTGATCTCTCCGGTATTGAAGTCACAAAGCTTCACCGACGAGCCATTTTCCGACTGCCAGCCTGCCATACGGCTGCTCTTTGAAACCACCAATTCATCATAATTTATGTTTCCTGCAACAGTTTCCGCATTCTGAGTGTCCAGATGGACTTCCAGTATCTTGCTGTCGAGGAAAAGATAGAGCTCATTTCCGCCCGAAGAATATGAAAGCTTTTCGATCTCACATTTCAGATAAGCATACGAGCGGCCATAGGGGATATAAACTTCTTCTTCGATCTGATTTAATGCACTGTTGTAGTAATAAACAGATACTCCAACTTCTCCTTCATGTCGTCCCCGGTTCATGTAGCCGTATACAATAAAATGTACGTTTCCGACTTCATCTACACGAAGTATCCTTATCCCATGGTCGTTAAAACGGTTCCGCTCATCATCGTCACCCTTCTTAAAGAAAGAAAAGATCCTTACTGCTCTGAAATCCGTATTTCTGAAAGCATAAAGAGCTCCGTTCTGTACGAAAGCTACAACCTTACCATCCTCATTTTCCACCATATTTACATTCGGATCAGTAATACCGAGCATTATCTTATCCGCTGCAAATATACCGGATGCATCCGGGTCAAAGACCTGTTTCGTACTTCTTTCGAAGTTCAGCAGATAAATACGACGGTCTGTATAACGTACACGATAATATTCCGTTACATCATAAAATCTGGCCGTGCCGTTATCATTACGGTTCAACGTATAAGAAAGAGATATCGACGCTGTCGTATCATCCATCTCCAGGATCTTTGTATTTATTTTTTCCGGAGCGGTAAAACCAAGATTTCCCCAGGTTATCTGATCAAAGCTCGAATGAATATCCACGTGAGCAAAGGAGGAATTGTCTCCTGTGGAATCACTTTCAAGATAGGTAGTCAGGCTCTTTGCCTGAGTCTTATCGAAAGTCTTTTTGGAAAAGTCAGTAACAAACTGCAGGAGCTCTCTTCCATGAAGGTCATCGCTATGAATAATTCGCGTGAAATATCTGATCTCATGCCCCTCAGGATCTTTTAACACGACCGCGAGGATATACTCCGTATCATCTTTAATAAGGTTCTTTATCGAAAGCTTTGCCGTGATGATATCATTTTTTTGCAGATAATCCGTGACTTCCGTATCCTCGACCAGACGCTTTGCATCTGCCGAACGGATCTCATAAGAAAGACCGGCTATCTTCTGACCGTAAGTATTGATAACTATATTTGCGCTGCGATCCTGATTGAGTGGCGTCAACGTATCTCTCAATGTTTCAGGCTTTATCTCCTTATTGCTGTAACCATGCATGAGGTTAATATCTTTATCCTCATAATGCATGCTCACCACCGGGTAACTCGCATCTGCCATTTTTACAGTCATATCCGTGGTGCCGCGATTCATTACCGCGCTTATGATAAATATAGAAAGCACAAATACTACTATAAAAACTGCTGCTTTGATGATCGACTTAGTCATATATCTTTCCTTTTGAATAATTATTTCTCTTTATGTCTAACTTTTTTCAAAAAAAATTTTTTCTTACATTTTAAATAAAAAAATTACGTGTTCCACTATTGTAATTCACTCCTTCGTAAACCTCAACTGATAGACTTTTAAAATATTTTGCGTCACGAATCTGACATTTTTATAAAGAATTGTGCATTTTTTGACGATAAAATATTAGAAAATGCTTTCTTAAGCATTTTTGATAAAATGTGGTCTTTTTTATGTGCTTTTTTAGTTCTAATTGACTATGCTTTCTTTTGCCGTTAAAATGGGGTCTGATGAAAAATTTTTCTATTCTAAATCAATTTGCGATGGTGGGTCAGTTTGGACTGGCTCTGATCATGCCCCTGCTGATATGCGTAGTCGGGTGCTACTACATTTGTGCGCATTTTTCTGTCGGCGGATGGATCTATGTCCCGGGATTTATACTGGGTCTCGGCGGATCGGGCATGACAGCCTGGAAGACTTATCTCTCCATTATGAAGAAAGAAAAGAAAACTTCTCGCAGCACTCGAAAAAAACGTGGTGTATCTTTTAACCGGCATTATTAAAAAACCGCATGGCAGCTGGTTTTTCCGGTTGTCACGGATGACAGGAGATTGACAGATGAAAATACAGGACGCCGTACTTAAGGAAAGTATCTACGTAGTGATATCGACCGCTATAGGCGTTATAATTATGATCCTCTGCTTTGCTATCGGAAAACATCTTGAGCCGGCACTCATTCCTTTTAATTTTAAAGTTGTAGCCGGTGGAATAGTCGGAGGTCTTATCGCCGCCGGAAATTTCTTCTGGATGGCAATGACAGTACAAAAAATTGTTTCCATTGAGAATGATGATCGGGCAAGAAAGACTATGGCTCTGAGTTATCGCTACCGCACTCTTACCCAGCTACTCTGGGTAGTACTTGCCATCTTTCTCCCGGTTTTCAATGCAGCGGCTGGCATTATACCGCTGTTTATACCTAGCCTTACTATAAAATTCCGTGGAATCCTATCCGCGAGAAAGGGGGGGAAAAAGCTTAATGGATTTTGAAGTCGCTGGTGCCCGGATATTTGCCCGGATCCCTACGGGAATCCCGGTCCTGGGTGATTTTCTGATCACGGAAACTCTGGTGGTCAGCTGGCTTGTCATGGCAATAATTACTTTGCTGTGTATCTTCCTGACAAGAAACCTGAAAGTTGAGAATATCTCAAAACGTCAGGCCATCGCGGAAATGCTGGTAGAAGCGGCAAATAATTTTGTCCGCACAAATACCGGAACTACACGTTTTGACAAGCTCATACCATTCGCTGCAGCTTTGTTTGCAACGAGCGTAGTTTCCAACATGATCAGCTTGACCGGACTTAGAAGCCCTACTGCCGATCTTTCAACAGAAGCGGCTTGGGCAGTTGTAGTCTTTGTCATGATCACCGCTCAAAAGATCAAAACGTCAGGATTCCTTGGTTACTTAAAGGGATTCACGACCCCGATCCCAGTTATGACGCCTTTTAACGTGCTGTCCGAACTGGCAACTCCGGTCAGTCTGGCTTGCCGTCATTTCGGTAACATTCTGTCCGGTATAGTTATCAACGGACTGATCTACTGTGCACTTGGTATCGCATCATCTGCACTTCTTGGACTGATCAGTTCCACACTGGCGCAGATTCCGATCTTAGAAGTCGGTATTCCTGCCATTCTTTCATTCTATTTTGACTGGTTTACCGGTGTAATGCAGGCATTTATCTTTACAATGCTGACTATCATGTACATCGCTAACGCCGCAGAGGAATGATGTATTGCAGAAACGGCTGCTGCATGATTCAGCCGCAAATTTTCTAATTAACAATTAAATTTCAGGAGGAAATTAACATGGGTGATTTTCAGTTACTGGCTAGAGGTATTGCACTCGCTGGCTGTGGTATCGGAGCAGGCGCTGCACTGATCGCAGGTATCGGTCCTGGTATTGGTGAAGGTAATGCCGTTGCTAAGGCACTTGAGGCAATCGGACGTCAGCCTGAATGTAAGGGTGATGTAACCAGTACTATGCTTCTCGGCTGCGCAGTTGCAGAGACAACAGGTATTTACGGTTTCGTTACCGGTCTTCTTCTGATCTTCGTAGCACCGGGCGCATTCATGAATTATCTTTAATCAATGATAATGATGTAAGGGTCAAAAACTTTTGCCCCTTACGGATGATAATGCATCTGTAAAACACTATGAAAGGAAAAGTGAGATCATATGCATATGATGCTGTTACTGACATCCGAAGGGACTCAGGATCTCGTTACCATCATTCCCTGGACATTCATTGCCCAGATCCTGAATCTCTTTATTCAGTTGTATCTGATCAAACGATTTCTCTTCAAGCCTATTAATAATATCCTCGAAAAGAGGAAAGAACTCGCAGATCAGACGATCCGTGAGGCCAGAGAGGCCCAGGAAAAGGCTGACAGCCTGAAAGATCAGTATGAAAGCAGTCTCAGTGACGCTCATGCAGAAGCATCCAGAATTGTTGCTGATGCAGAGAAAGCTGCACAGACACGTGCAGATGAAATGATCCGTAAAGCAGAGGCCGATGCCAAGGGTATCAAAGCCAAGGCAGAAGCAGATATCGAACAGGAAAAGAAAAAAGCTATCAACGACGCCAAAAACGAGATTGGCGGTCTTGCCATGGATATTGCCGGCAAGGTAGTTGAAAAAGAGATCAGCGAAGCTGATCATAAGAAGCTCATTGATGAATTCATCAACAAAGTAGGGGAGGCATCATGACAAAAGCCGGAGATTTATACGGACAGAGTCTGTATGATCTGGCACTCTCCGAAAATCTGACTGATGCTATCCTTCATGAGATGGAGGAGCTAAGGAAGATCTTTGCAGAGAATCCGGATTACATCAGGCTCCTGTTGGAGCCATCCATTCCCAAAAAGGAACGCCTCCGTCTGTTAGACGAGGCATTCGGAGATTCCATACAGCCGTATCTTTTGAACTTCCTTAAGATACTTACTGAGCGTGGAATGCTTCATGAATTCTCTGCCTGCTATAAGCGTTTCCGTGCGAGCTACTTCAAAGATAACGGCATTGCCGACGCACTTGTCGTTTCTGCCGTACCTTTGAGCGATGCGCATATTTCTGCACTTACCGAGAAGCTCAGCCGGATGACCGGCAAAAAGATCATTCTCCAGCAAAAGAACGATCCTTCTGTAATGGGCGGTCTCCGTGTTGAAGTCGATGGAAAACTCCTCGACGGAACAGTGCAGGGAAGGCTTGATACGCTCCGCAGAGAAATCAATGAAACTGTTATGTAAGAACCTGTGCTTATTGCACAGGGTTGTTAACCCAGGTTTACTCGGAGGATAAAATGGAACTGAAACCAGAAAAAATTTCCGAGGTTATCCGAAGCCAGATCAAAAATTACCAGAACGCAATCATTCAGAATGAAACCGGTTCAGTACTTACCGTAGGTGATGGTATCGCTCGCGTGAGCGGACTCCTGAACTGTATGGCCGGTGAGCTTCTGGAGTTCCAGAACGGAACTTTTGGTATGGCACAGAACCTTGAAGAGACCGTAGTTTCCGCGGTTCTGTTCGGTGTTGATACAGGTATCAGCGAAGGACAGACCGTTAAACGTACCGGTAGAGTTGTTTCCGTACCGGTAGGCGAGAAAATGATCGGCCGTGTTGTAAATGCGATTGGACAGCCAATCGATGGCGCAGGACCGATCGAATCAGACGATTTCCGTCCGGTTGAGACACCGGCTCCCGGAATCATTGACAGACAGCCCGTTAAAGAGCCGCTTCAGACAGGTATCAAGGCTATCGACTCCATGATCCCTATCGGAAGAGGTCAGCGTGAGCTTATTATCGGTGACCGTCAGACAGGTAAGACCACTATTGCTATCGATACTATCATCAACCAGAAGGGTAAGGATGTTATCTGTATCTATGTAGCCATCGGTCAGAAGCGTTCGACAGTTGCTTCACTCGTTACAGACCTGAAGAATAACGGAGCAATGGACTACAGTATCGTAGTTGCAGCTACTGCTTCAGAGCCAAGCCCGCTTCAGTACATCGCACCGTACGCAGGATGTGCTATGGGTGAATACTTTATGGAGAAGGGCAAGCACGTCCTCATCATCTATGATGACTTAAGTAAGCATGCGGTTGCTTACCGTGCACTTTCCCTCCTGATCCGCAGACCGCCCGGACGTGAGGCTTACCCGGGTGACGTTTTCTACCTGCACTCAAGACTGCTTGAGAGAGCTGCTAAGCTTTCTCAGGAAAAGGGCGGCGGTTCTCTTACTGCTCTTCCTATCATCGAGACACAGGCGGGCGACGTATCTGCGTACATCCCGACAAACGTTATCTCCATCACAGACGGACAGATCTTCCTGGAGACAGAGCTTTTCCACTCCGGTATCATGCCGGCTGTTAACCCCGGTATCTCTGTATCCCGAGTTGGTGGTAACGCACAGACAAAGGCAATGAAGAAGGTTGCCGGTACCCTTAAGCTGATCTATTCCCAGTACCGTGAGCTGCAGAGCTTCGCTCAGTTCGGTTCCGATCTTGACGAAGACACAAAGGCTCGTCTGGCACAGGGTGAAAGAATCGTTGAAGTCCTGAAGCAGGACAAGAATTCTCCGGCTGAGGTTGAAAAGCAGGTTGCTATTCTTTATGCCGTAGTCAATAACATTCTCGCTCCGGTAGCAGTTTCGGATATCCGAACCTATGAAGCCGAGCTGAATCGTTACCTCGACCAGGATCCGGACGGACTCGCAGCTATGAAGGCTATCCGCGAAACCGGAAAACTGGAACAGGATACTGAAGACAAGCTGAAGGCAGCCCTTAAGGCATTTACGGACAACTTCGTAAAGCAAAGAGCTTAAGCGCCGGAGGTTTTTGACAGAGTTCAATACTCTGCCAGCTAGGAGGAAACATGGCTGCAAATATGAAGGCTGTGAAACTCCGGATCAAAAGCGTACAGAGTACCATGCAGATCACGAAGGCCATGCAGCTCGTAGCTGCATCTAAACTTCGTAAAGCTAAGGAAAAAGCCGATCAGAGCAAACCTTATCTCGATATTTTGAAGGATACCCTTACAAATATCGCGAACGGAAATACCGATTTTCAGTCTCCTTACACAAAGGCGACAGACAATGACAAATGGCTCTATATTGTCATTGCCGGTGACCGCGGACTTGCAGGCGGATACAATTCAAACCTTTTCAAGTTTGTTGAGAAAGCCACCGAAGGACGCGACATCACCGTTTTCCCTATCGGTAAGAAGAGTGTGGAATACTTTAAGCACAGAAAGGTACCTCTCTTTACAGAGGAGTATGCTGAGGTTGCTGCAGTTACCATCTCGGACTGCTTTGAGATCGGCCGCCTGATCTGCGAGGCATTCAAAAAGGGCGAGTTCGGACACGTTTATCTGTGTTATACGAATTTTGTCTCCATGCTGTCTCAGGTACCGGAAGCAAGTTCCATGCTTCCTCTCTCAGATTTCGCATCTGATGAGAAAGAGACCGGCAAAGCCCGGGATCTTATCCTGTACGAGCCGGATAGTGAAACAGTATTTAATGATATCGTACCGGAATACTTGTCCGGTCTTCTCTACACAAGTATAAATGTTTCTGTTGCCAGTGAGCTTGCCGCACGCCGGACAGCCATGGAAGCAGCAACCGACAATGCTTCAGAGATGATCGATAAACTGTCACTGTTCTACAACAGAGCTAGACAGGCAAGCATTACACAGGAAATTACAGAAATCGTGGCAGGTGCCGAGGGTGGTTCGTAAAATCCTGTTCCGTGTAGAAAATAAGGGGAGTAAAGGGAATCAAACTCCCGCAATTCGCAAACAAATAAGGAGTTCTCGTAATGAGTGAAAAGCATGTTGGAAAGGTAATACAGGTAACAGGACCTGTCCTCGACATCCGTTTCTCAGAAGGTGAACTGCCGGACCTTAATAATGCTATTGAGATCGAGCTTAACGACCACAAAGTAATAGCTGAAGTCGCTCAGCAGATCGGTGATGATGTTGTTCGCTGCATCGCAATGAGTTCCACCGACGGACTTGTCCGCGGAACAGATGCAGTTGATACAGGCAATTCCATCACTGTTCCTGTAGGCGACGAGTGTCTGGGACGTATTTTCAACCTTCTGGGTGAACCCGTTGATAACAAGCCGGCACCTGAGACAAAGGAGCGTTGGTCGATCCATCGTCCTGCTCCGAGTTATGAAGATCAGGTTCCTGCTGCAGAGATTTTCGAGACCGGTATCAAAGTCGTTGACCTTATCTGCCCGTATGCAAAGGGTGGTAAGATCGGTCTGTTCGGCGGTGCCGGAGTTGGTAAGACAGTCCTTATCATGGAGCTGATCAATAACGTTGCAAAGGCACACGGTGGTATCTCCGTATTCACCGGTGTTGGTGAGCGTACTCGTGAAGGTAATGACCTTTACGGAGAAATGCAGGAATCAGGCGTTATTGACAAGACAGCGCTGGTTTATGGACAGATGAATGAGCCGCCGGGATCCAGAATGAGAGTTGCCCTCTCAGGTCTGACAATGGCTGAGTACTATCGTGATGTTAAGAATCAGGACGTGCTCCTCTTCATTGATAACATTTTCCGTTTCACACAGGCAGGTTCCGAGGTTTCGGCTCTGCTTGGACGTATGCCTTCAGCCGTAGGTTATCAGCCTACACTGGCTACAGAAATGGGTGCCCTTCAGGAGCGAATCACTTCTACAAACAAGGGTTCCATCACTTCCGTACAGGCTGTATACGTTCCTGCGGATGACCTTACTGACCCTGCTCCTGCAACTACATTCACACACCTGGATGCTACCACGGTTCTTTCCCGTGATATCGCTTCCAAGGGTATTTATCCGGCTGTTGATCCTCTGGATTCCACAAGCCGAATCCTTACACCTGCAGTTGTAGGTGAGGAACACTACGCAGTTGCAAAGGGTGTTCAGCAGGTTCTCCAGCGTTATCGTGAACTGCAGGATATCATTGCCATCATGGGTATGGACGAACTTTCTGAGGATGATAAGCAGACTGTTTACAGAGCTCGTAAAGTTCAGAACTTCCTGTCCCAGAGCTTCTCTGTTGCTGAGCAGTTTACCGGTCTTCCCGGAAAATATGTTCCGCTTAAAGAGACAATTCGCGGCTTCAAGATGATCCTTGACGGCGAATGCGATGACGTTCCTGAGTCAGCATTCCTGCTCGTCGGAACTATTGATGAAGTTTTCGAAAAGGCAAAGAAACAGCAGCACTGAGTCTCTCATTGAAATGAGGTGATAATATGTCTACCTTTCCTTTACAGGTAGTTTCCATGGATGGCCTGGAATATGAGGGAAACGTGCAGCGCATCATGCTCCGTACCGTGGATGGCGATGTCGCCATCCTGGCACGGCATATGAATTACTGTTCTGCCATAGGTATGGGTACTGCAGTTGTTGTAATGGAAGATAATTCCGAGCGCACAGCAGCCTGCATTGGTGGTATGATATCTGTAATGAACGGAGAGTGCCGCGTTCTTCCTACCACCTGGGAGTGGAGTGAAGATATCGACGTGGCGCGTGCCGAGGCTGCACATAGAGAAGCCCAGGAGCGTCTTAATAAGCAAAACCTGAGTAAAGAAGCAAGAAATCGGGCTGAGGCGAAACTTTATCGTTCTCTTGTTCGTATCGAGACTGCCGGAAAGAACCATTCTTCATAAGGATGCCCAATATGCCAGAGCTTAAGCTTTTTCGTAAGAGACTAATCCCGGAGGAGTGTATTCTCCTGAAAGATGATGAGATCATCTATTCTGATGACCGCATCATTGTGACCAAATGGCGGACGCTTCATCCGAAGAAAAACTTCGATCATGGAATGTCCTGCTATTTTCTGAAAGAGGGTTATAAGGTCAGCCGCTTTATAAAGCCTGACGGAAACCCGATCTACTGGTACTGTGATATTGTTGATTACGAGTATCCCGATGATACTACTCTGATCATCAGGGATCTACTTGCTGATGTTCTGGTTTATCCGGATGGATTTGTGAAAGTAATGGATATTGATGAATTTGGGGAAGCGCTTGATAAAGGTCTGCTCGATGCAGAAGGTGTTAAGCGCGCCCTTCATTCACTTGCAGCTCTTTTAGACATTATTTATTCAGGAAAATTTGATACTCTGACACAGGAAATAACTTCCCGTGTCGTGTAAATGCAAAACCGGAGAGACTCGCGTGGATATGCGAAATCTTTCCGGTTTACTTTTGTTTATCGCTTTATTTCATCTGCTCAGCCGTCTTCTTCGTCCTCGTCCTCGTCATCTTCATCGTCGTCATCATCGTTTTTCTCATCCGATTTTTCATCGGAATTATCCTCTGATTCCTTCTCCTCTGATGATTCAGAACTCTCTGAGCTTTCTGAACTGCTCTCAGGTGCTCCGGTTGCAGCTCCCGGACCGTCTTTCAACGAATCCTCTGCTGTTCCGTAACCCGAGTATTTTCCTGTCCAATACAGGTAGAATACGTGGTGACCGATTATCGTTCCCTTGATGCCGGGCACGATGGTTCTGAAGAACAGACACTCACCTATATTATTGGTTCCGGCCATTGCCTGCTCCGCAGCCTTGGTACACTCCGAATTTGCTCCCTGTCCGAGAACAATGGCAAATCGTCCGGAGGAAACCGGTTCAAACTGACCTGACTGGTATATTACACCGGTAATGGTATTCGGAAAAGCGCCGGACATTACACGGTTCATTACGACCGCACCAACTGCGATCTTTCCTGCCCAGGGTTCTCCTCCGGCCTCGCACTGGATAAGCGCTGCCAGCATCTCTTTTTCTCCCTTTCCGATAGTTACTTCAGAAAGACTTCTCTTCTTCATGGAAGCAGAGAGACGTGCCAGTTCTTCTTCCTTTTTCAACTGTTCCCTTAACGCACTGATGGTATTTTTAGCCGCAATGAGCTTTGCCTCATATGCAAGCGCTTCAGCTTCTGCCTCAGAGATCGCACCGGCATATGCAGTGATCGAGTTCTTAGTAGAGTCTACAAGTTTCTGTACCTTTGCCTGCTCAACTTTTGCGTCTTCATGCAGACTTTCCAGCTCAGCCTTATCTTCCTCGAGCTCAGCCTTCTTCTCTTTTGTATCCTCTACCAGCTTCTCGTATTTATCCAGCATCTGCTCATCGTACTGATTTACCTTTGACACATATTCAGCACGGTTAAGAAATTCACTGAAATTTGTCGTCCTGAGAAACAGTTCCAGATAATTTTCTTTACCTCTCTCATAGACAACACGGATTCTGGCCTTTATGTACTCATACTGGGCAGCCTGCTGTTCCTCGGCTGCCGCCAGAGCTTTTGTCGTTTCTTCTATCTCAGCTTCCTTATCGGCTTCCTGACCTTCGATCTCTGCGATCTTATCAGAAACGGATGCAAGCTGGGTATTCAGGTCACTCAGATTGTTCTGGAGACCTTGTTTTGTATCCTTCAGATCATCTATGCGGTCTGAAGTATCATCGAGTTTCTTTTCTGTATCTTTTTGATTCTGCTGCGCCTCTTTTAATTTTTCTGACGTAGACTTTGCCTGCACCGACAATGCAGAGCTCAAAGATCCAGCTCCCACTGCCGCACACAGCAAAAGCAGCATGCAGTTTTTCAGGAGTCGTTTTTTCATTATACGTTAAGATCCTCTATCGCGTTGATTCGTCTGATATGACGTTCGCCTTCAGAAAATTCAGTTGAAAGGAATGTGTCTGTGATTTCAAATGCAAGACCCGGACCAACAACATTTGCACCAAGTGCAAGTACATTTGCATTGTTGTGGAGACGTGTCATCTTTGCCATAAGCTCGTTTGTACAGATAGCAGCTCTGATGCCCGGAACCTTATTTGCAGCGATGGAAATTCCGATTCCTGTAGTACAGATAACGATTCCGCGGTCTGATTCGCCGGAAGCTACAGACTTAGCTACTGCGTGACCATATACAGGATAATCACAGGATTCCTTGTCATGGCAGCCGAAATCCTTTACCTCATAACCTTCTTCCTTCAGGTGCTCAATGACCTGCATCTTCAGATCATATCCACCATGATCACATCCTATTGCGATTTTCATTTTCATATCCTCCAACTTGGTTTTCATATGTGTAAAGCATGTGATCCCGTAGGATCATTTCATGCATAAACAACCGTGATCATCCTATCGATCAACACTCTATTATCTTATGTCCTGCTGCCCTTATGAGCCTGTTCATTATGGCCATTCCCATAACAGGAGTATTAAACTCTTCTGTATAGATAGTCAAGACTCCAAGGTCATCCATATCTCTAAGTACGCGGAAAAGATTATGAGCTATCGTCTCCTCTTTATCACGGGTTCCTACCGTCTCAACAATATCACATTTATAAAGGTCACGGGTCTCATCAGTTGCGATAACAGCCGTTTTTTCTCCTCGGGTCATATGCTCGTATGCAAGTGAGTTTATCTTTTCCACTACATTTTCCTGAGAACCCTTTACTATATACAGCTCGCCCTTAGGTGCGTAATGCTTATATTTCATTCCGGGAGCCTTTGGATGTGCATCAGGGCTTACAACGCCTCCTATTGAAGGATCCACGTCTACCTTACCCAACACCTCTGATAACATCTCCAGATTTATATATCCCGGTCTCAAAAGACACGGTGTTTCACCTGTCAGATCTACTATCGTAGACTCGATACCGATCCCGACTTCTCCTCCGTCTATTATAAGAGGTATAACGCCATTCATATCTTCCATGACGTGCTCTGCTGTCGTGCAGCTCGGTCTGCCGGATCTGTTTGCACTAGGTGCAGCGATATACCCGCCGGAAGCCAGAATAAATTCCCTCGAGATCTCATTCACGGGCATCCTTACAGCTACCGTGTCGAGACCGCCTGTTGTTTCAAGCGGAACTATATCTGATTTACGAAATACCATAGTAAGCGGTCCCGGCCAAAACTTCTCTGCCAGCTTCCGTGCACTTTCCGGAATATCGCTTACTATTCTATCCAGAGCCGAAAGCTCCGCTATGTGAACTATCAAAGGATTATCGGACGGTCTTCCTTTTGCGGCATATATCTTTTTAGACGAGCCGGGATTCAGCGCATCTCCTGCGAGACCATATACGGTCTCTGTCGGCATGGCAACCAGTCCTCCGTCCTTTATTATCTTTCCTGCTTTTTCCATCAGTGCGGCATCCCTTTCGGGATCACCGTACGCCTTTATTATCTCTGTTTCCATTTCAAACTTCTCACTGACTATTTCCGGAAGCATAAGCTTCGATAAGATTCCATATATCTGAGGACTCAAGACCAAGTTTCCAGAATGCGGCTCCTGCGATATTATTTGCATCCATCACAGAAAACTTTTCTTTAATAGACTCTGCATCCTCAAGCCATACTCTGTATGTGGTATTTCCTGATGTACCTTCTGCGTAATTGGCTCCTGACACATCATCCCATGCAGTAGACATTCCATGATTTGACACAAAGGACGCTGCCTCGTTCATGCCAACTGCGGAAGAATTCTTAACAGTTCCGTTTTCTTCTTCCCATATTCTGGTATAGAAAGGAACACCGTTTATGATCTTTGACGGATCCACATCTAAAATGGTCTGCTCGATACCTTCACGCACAAAATCAATGGACGCTACCGGGCCGGCTTCATCCGAACCTGACGTATGTTCATCATAGCCCATTATCACTACATAGTCACATACAACACCCTGAACTTCTCTGTGATACAGCATAGAATATGCCTTAGGAACATAGTTATCTACAGATACTACAAGTCCCTGTGCATGAGCTGCGATATAAAGCTCCTTTACAAACTGGGCAAAGTGAAGTCCGGTTTCTCCGGACAATTGCTCAAAGTCCACATTTATGCCATCTGCACCAGACGCAGCCACACTTGAGACCAGTGCACTTATAAGCTTCTGCCTCTTGGATGTATATGACAAAACCTCGTATGAGCCTTCTGATGCACTAAATCCTGAGGTATTAAAGTTATCAACGACCGCCCATACCTTGACTCCTGCGTTATGTGCCTTAGTAACATAATCCGCAGATGAGATATCAGAAAGGTTTCCCTCTGTATCTGTGATGGAATACCATGTCGGACTTATCACATTCATTGCGCTGTCGGACGCAAGCATACTGTCTACGGTATTATTTGCATCTTTATTTGTAACCTGATGCCATCCGAGTATTATTTTCCCATCATAGGAAATATTGTCATAATTAAGATCTTCAGCTGTATTTTCTGCTTTTTCTTCGCCATCGCTAAATGAAGTCAGGCGCTTATTTCTGATATATCCAACATATCCGTCAGAAGTTTCAACAGTACTCCAGAGATTATTGGAGCTGATGATCCGAACCTTATCACCTTTTTTGGCCTTGGTGATGACTTCGCTTTTCTTTGAATCTGATACACGGACCGCACTGCTCTTTGTAACATCAGCAGTCGTAACCGTTCCAAATTCTGTTCTGATAACGATCCTTGACGGATTTTCCATGAGCTCGCTTACTGTTAGTGATGAATATTCCTTTACCAGATCCAGTGAGATACAGATTTCTCCATCCTGCTCCAAAAGGTTTACATCTCCCTCAACCCACTGTTTTGTCTCCGTCGGTGTAGAATAAAGCAAAAGCTTCTCATTTGAATCGTAATAGAACCATGAATTAAGATTTTCTAACACAAATTCCAACGGAAGATATATTTTTCCATTAGAAAGAACTGCTTTATCTTCTATATAATTGCCGTTATATAATATACCGACCTGTTTTTCATCCGTAATGCCAAATAAAGCGTTTCTATCCGCTTCTTCATTGGATGAACCAAGCTCATCCAGTGCTCCGCCCTTAACAGCACCTATGATCAGCCCCATTATGATAAGAATTATCACAACAGGAATGAGCAGTACCAGAAACCTTCCTTTTCTATGTCCGCTTCTTCCGGACCTCCGATGCCTTCCGTGACCACGTTTCCTGTTTTCGACACGACGTCGGACAGTCTCAATGTCCTCATGCTCTATTTCGTTAAGGCTGCCATCGTTAAGCTTCATAAATCACTAAAACAGAATTTTGTACCCAGCGTTAATTCTGCACCTTTCATAACCTAATTTTCTGCTACTTCTGCGCAAACCCCTTAACCCCACAGTCTAAATATTATACCATATCAGGAAATTTCAACAAATAGCCGCAAATAAAAAAGAAGCGGTCGGGAAAACCTGCAGTTTTAAGCATTTGGGGCGCCTTTAGAAATGCTGCATACGATTTCCGACCGTTTCTTAATTTTCACTTAATATTTAGGATAACAGGGATCAAAGAAAAAAATCCGATCGTGCTTGCACAAAAAGGATTTTTTATTTGTATCCCGTAAAACATGAGCATGCAGCGTAATTACGCGGAATGCGAGTGTTTTAGAATTGCGCAAGCTTCGTAAGAAGCGGAGCAATTCGTGTTATCATGGTTACGCATATCTGACCATATCATAGCGGATTTCCCTAAGACAGCCCAGGTTATCATGCACAAAGTCTGCCATAAAAGCACCACTCATGCTCATTACAGCTTCTGCAGCCTGTATGGGTGATACCGGCTCTCCCATTAAAAAAAGAGAAATACCACGGTTAACAAAACTCTCCAGCCATTCGATCAGATTTTCAATATCATTAAATTTATACATCTTTCCTACCCTGTTTTTAAAAATCTGCATGACCTTAAGGAACTGTGATATACCCTGCCAGAATCATACAGACGATCATAAGTCTCCTGAACCACAAAAGGTTCCATGAGTCGACACTTCTGTCTCCGCCCGCCAAACACTGCATAGCTTTGGTTATTATCGTTCTTTTATCAATAAAATAGCTTTGGGAATCTATCACCGAGAGGTGATCTGAATAATTATCTGTTCTGAAGGTCTACAGAATATAGACCTGGAAGCCGACAGATAATAAAAGGTCTTTTGATCAAAGACCTGAATGTCTGAAAATGCAGTGCAGCGAAATCCTCCTTTCTTACGGAGTATTGTCTCGCTGACTCACGAGTCGTAATTATACTGACAGCCCTTATCTAATGCAAGTTCATAATTTCGTGCAATTTATGTATAAAGTATACATTACGATTTTTTTACATCCCGCCGATAAAAAGGATATAAAGGAGAACTTTCGTATGAAACCCGCAGTAAATGCGTGTTTCTGATCGTCAGTTTCAAAACATATAAAAATTTAAATAACATATGATTATCTTGCTTGACTTGATTCTCGGAAAAGTATATAAAGAATGGTAATCTGAAAATCATTAGTGAGGGTAGACAACTAACGGCCCTCGTTTATCGGTCGTCAGATATATATCAGAAAGGACGTGGTGAGCTCATGAAGATTGAAAAAGTTAATGACCATCAGATCCGCTGCACCCTTACAAAGGCAGATCTCGCAGAACGCGAGCTTAAAATAAGTGAACTTGCTTACGGAACAGATAAGGCCAAGAGTCTTTTCCGTGATATGATCCAGCAGGCATCATATCAGTTTGGATTCGAGGCAGAGGACATCCCTCTTATGATCGAGGCTATTCCTCTTTCCAGCGAGGCAATCGTTCTCATTATTACAAAGGTAGAGGATCCGGAAGAACTCGATACTCGTTTTTCTAAATTTGCTCCTTCGCTTCGCGGTGACGAAGCAGTAGAGGCGGCTGAGGTTCATTCCGGTGCGGATGATGTCCTCGATCTCTTTAGAAAGATCAAGGAAGGTACAGAGACAGGAAATGATAAGACTGCTTCCAATAAGAACAGTAACGGTAATACGATCCCTCAGACTTCCGGAAATCCGGTTACTGTAAAGCCTGTGCAGAAAAAGGCTGATGAAGTCCAGATAACAGTTCCTGTAGAGATCACAAAGCTTTATTCCTTCAACGATCTTGAAGGAGTTACAAAACTTGGACATATCCTTAACGGATATTACGACGGAGAAAATACTCTGTTCAGGGATCCTGTTGATCATCGTTATTACCTGATCGCCAAGAAGTCATCTCATACTCCGGAGCAGTTCAATAAGATCTGCAATATCATTACCGAGTATGCAGGACCTGAAAAGTTTACTCCTTCAGTACAGGCATGGTACGAAGAACACGGTGAACTGATAATCCGAGATGACGCATTGCAGTCACTTGCAAAGATCTGATAATGATACAAAGCGACCTCGACGGCGCTTATGTGTTGATAAAGAATCCGGCTCTGCCGGATTCTTTTGCGTAAGTGCATGAGCCGAATCGCGCATCGCATAAAAAAACCAGCTGACAAATGTCCGCTGGTTTTTGCGTTTTTATTCGTATTCGTTCGCAATTACTGCTCATCCGGCATTGCATTCATCTGCTGAACCAGATCATCTGCATCGATACCATGAACCATAGCAGCTTCCTCAACTGTCTCACCCTGTGATGCCGGGCAGCCAAGGCAGTGCATTCCGATCTCCATGAGAAGCGGTACTGCTGACGGCTTAATTCTTAAAACATCTCCGATAGTAGTGTCCTTTGTTACAACACCCATTATTAAAACCTCCTTACAGGTCGTGGCTTATGCCTTTGTAATTCAAATTTTCGTATGTCCTCAGCAACAAGTGCTTCGGGCTGTTCTGAACAGTTATATGACATTTTACACTGTGCGTTTTTTTCTGACAAGTATCCATCGTTACAATGAAGATTAAAATTTTATAACTTTTGACCATGACGTCATATAAGTCAATAATCAGTAAAATCCCGATTTTTTGCGTGAATGTTTTAACAATTAGCACAGCACAACATTCTTGAATTGCTGATGTGAATATATTACAATACGGTATATGACTTAAGAGTCTGAATAGGTAATAATGGCTATAAACAATTAAGGAGGAATTTTAAAATGGCTCATGTAATTGATGATACTTGTGTAAACTGTGGTGCATGTGCATCTACTTGCCCGGTTGGCGCTATCTCTGAGGGTGATGGAAAGTACGAAGTTGACGCTGCTACTTGCATCGATTGCGGTGCATGCGAGGGTGGATGCCCTACAGGCGCTATCAAGGCTGAGTAATTATCAACCTTTATACATTAAGTACTTAAAAAGAGCAGTTCCCGCGGGAGCTGCTCTTTTTTCAACTAATAAGAGGATCCGACAAACGCCGGATTCTCTCTTTTCACAAATTTATGCGTACTTCTTCATGGAAACATCGATCAGAAGCTCACAAAGATCTTCGAAATTCATACCCTCTGCTGCAGCTTCCTGAGGAACAAGGCTTGTCGGCGTCATGCCCGGAAGAGTGTTTGCTTCGAGGCAGTAGATACCGCCATTTTCATCCATACGGAAGTCCATTCTGGCATAGCTCTCCATACCAAGTGCGTTATATACATCTACCGCGCACTGCTGCATTTCTGCAGTCTTTTCAGGAGAAATATTTGCCGGACAAAATTCATCTGTGCTTCCTGCCTGATATTTATTCTTGTAATCGTAGAAACCAACCTTTGGCACGATCTCGATTATAGGATAAGCACGTCCGTCAATAACTCCTACAGAGAACTCACGACCGGGGATATATTCCTCGATAAGTACATCGTCATTGTACTCAAATGCCTTATGGAGACTCTTTCTGTACTCTTCCTCTGTCTTAGGAATATAAACACCAACGGATGAACCTCCGGAGCAGATCTTAACTACACAGGGAAGTTCAAACGGGATCTCCTCGTTTTCAGAGCCCTTCTTTACGAGTGTCCACTTGGGATTAGGTATGCCGTTTACTTCAAAGAGAGCTTTTGTATAGAACTTATCCATTGCAAGCGCAGAACTGAGATATCCTGTACCTGTATATTTGATTCCAAGCAGATCAAAAGCAGCCTGAACCTTTCCGTTCTCACCGTCACCGCCATGCAGTGCCAGGAACACTATATCAGCACGCTGGCAGATCTCTATTACGTGAGGTCCAAAATAGCTGTTTGACTGATCAGGTCTCTGTTCCTTGATCTTTTCAAGATCCGGATCTGTATCAGTGATCTCCTTTATATCTGCAGCCCAGTCTCTGTCTGCCTCAAAAAGCAGATCTGTCTCATTTGCATCTATTCCGTTATAACCATAGAATACGTCCAGAAGGATAACCTGATGTCCCTTCTTTTTAAGTGCCTTATATACCATGGAACCTGTTACAAATGATACATCTCTTTCTGTCGACGTTCCGCCGGCAAGTACTACTATCTTCATGATTTCCTTTCTGCGTCCGAATAAAGGACAATTCTTCTCTATTTCTGTCGAATAAACTTTTTTCTAAAAATGATGATCATATAGATCGTCAAACCTGCGAGTGTCACTGCGGAAAGGATGTCCGCCATATGCTGGAGTGCTGTTCCTGCATAATAAACATGTACACTTGATGCGCCATCAGGATAAACCCTGACACGACCGTTCTTACCTGTTCCATCAACCTTTAGCTGATTTCCATTTTCATCAGTAGCTGCGTAGCCAAGATAAAAAGTAAATGGAACATCAACATATTTCTCTGTACCGCTGAGATCAGCGACAGTTAATGTGTTTCTATCACGGGTAACAGACAGCGTATTGCTATCAGTATACGCTTCTCCTACATGCTTGCCAATACTGTCTCTGACTTCAACCGTATCCGGCAGCCATTCTCCCGCGATAACCGACTCTGTAAACGGCTCGTAGTCATAGTAATCTCCGGAATATGAATAGTACTCTATTTCTGTCCTTCCGATGACATTAACTGCTGAAACTACCATGATGCCAAGCACCAACATCAACGCAATACCACGATACCTAGTGTTATTAATCTCTTTCCGTTCTTCCGAAGCTTCTTTTACATACTTCCAGCAATAGATCGCACCGCTTACTGACAACAATGCTGTAGCCATGATAAAAAGGCGCCACGGGAACTGAATAGACTTCAGGATATTTGCGAATCTCTTCCATGGGAAGAAACGAGTCGTACAAAGGACCGCTCCCATACCCGCAACCGTACAGGCATCTGCAAATCTTATCAGCTTTTCTTTATGAGATATAAAAAAAACAGGAAGCAGGAATATAAACGGTGCTATACCGATTCCCGGCCATGCATCCGCAAAAACATCCTTAAATAAAAGAGCCTCAAATGCTACGTCAAACTCTGACTTCGTATACTTAAATACAGTAGATCTCATCTGCTCGATCATCGGAAGCCAGTAAAATGATGTAATCGCCATGCAAATAACAGCAGTTATCGCAAGTTTAATTAAAATCGCCGGCTTACGAATGATGTGCGGCAGAGCAAAGATAAATGCAATAACACAAAGCACCAGACAAAAAAGCGTCGATAATGTATGGCAAAGAAGAACTCCCGTCATGCCGATCCCGAGAAGCCACGGCTTCTTAAATTCCTTAAGCGCCAGATCATGCAAACCTGCAATGACTAACGGAATAAAAATGAAAGCAGTTATTTCTCCGACTGCACAGCGAACATATACATCATCCAGATGATACTGGGTAAGTATATATATAACCGCTGCGATCAGCGCCGGGAACTGCTCATTTGTAATCTCTTTTACAGAAAAATAGCATGTAAAAAAGCTTGCTGCGATACACAGTGTTATAAAAATATGGAATGTGGAATTGATCTCAAAGCCTGCTATTCTCAGAAGCGCCGGTATATACAGTAAAAAGTCCGGATAAAACATGGAGCTTGCATATCCTGCGCCGCCAAAAAACAACATGTTCACCCTTAGAAAAGGCAGCCCATTCTGGATCCCAACCTTGAGAGCTTCTATTCGTAACAGATGATATTGAATATCATGTCCCTGTATGCAGTTCACTGTAAAAAGCGGAAGGCATGCAGTTATCATCGTAATGAAAAAAACAAGCAGAAACCGCCTCTTATTCAGCGACGGTTTCTTCATGAATTCTTTCAGATTCATTATCATTATCCTTTCCTTCTGAGAAGCAGGTGGATTTCCGATGCAAATTCACTCTTATCCACTACCATCTGGAGGTCATCCAGCATAGAAAGGAATTTCGGGGCAAAATAATCTTTAAGCGCGCTGTTTCCGTTCTGATCCAAGCTCACGCAAAGCATACGATAGAGATCCATCATATCGGAACCGAACTTCCAGCTGGCAGATTCTTCAAAGCCCATTTCTTCTGCCATATATTTAAGAGATGAATCCGAGAAAAGATGTGTATGTGTGCCGCCGGCATGACGGTTATAGCACTTCTGATGTGATGCCTCAAATACACAGCTCATGGAGAACATCGGCACAGAGAGATATACATACTTTACTTCCGGATTTTTTCTGATGCACTCAAGGATCTCATCAAGGTTGATGATGTGCTCAAATACACCTATAAAAGAAAGGACATTGCACTTTGTTTCTGAAATGATCGGAGCGATGTTTTCGCTGTCAACCTGACGAAGGATCTCCTCACCAGCCATGGTATTTGCAAATTCAACCTGAGCCTTTGAAATCTCGATACCATTTGCATCAGCTCCGAGTTTTCTCATCGCACGTACAAAATAACCGCTTCCTGCACCGTCATCGAGGAGATGTACATCCTTCGCCTCGATACCGTCCTCTTTTAAGCTGTCTAAGAGGAACTGTGCCTTCGGAACATATATAGTGTTCAGACGGTTCTCGTACTTCTCACGGTCAGCCTCGGAATAGTTATTCTCATAGCTGTCCTGTATGTATACTCGATTTGCAAAATCGTCTGTATCCTCAAACTCGCTGTTTAAGTGACCGCACTTTGGGCAGAGATAATAGCCCATACGCTGGCTTGTGTAGAGCTTCTCACCCTTTATAGGCTCATGACAGATCTTGCACACGCTTCGCTTCGGTTGACATAACAATGAATCTGCCTGAAATGCCGACATCTCGAGCATCTTGTCGTTATGCTCAAAGAAATCATTTTTTATCTTTACAATGTCTCCTACCGGCTTTCCATACTTTCGGTTTTTCATGTATTACCATTTATCCTTTCTAGGATTCGTTTATGATTACTGATTATTACTTTTTCTTTTTTGCTGCATTTTTGCGGCTGAGTGCTGCGAGCTGCTGCTGCATTTTTTTCTGCTCACCGATCTTTGCACTCTTTTTCTTTCCAAGCTTTGACACCTGACTCACCTCGATTCTCCGATAGAACTATACAACGAATATGCGATAAAAACAATTTAGAACGGGTTATAAAATCTGTTTCCGTCATAAAACGTATAAATAAGCGCTGCTATAGAAAAAACAACTGCACCAATGATCACTATCCAGTCATTTCTCATGAGCTTTCTCTGCGCATACCATGATCTTTTTTTCTTTTTTCCAAAACCGCGAAGCTCCATGGCATTACTAACCACGTCGATCCTCTCCATTGTAGAAAAAAGAAGCGGAAAGATAATGCTGGATGTCCTTATAAGTCTGTCTTTAAGGCTCGCTTTTCCTGACATCTCGATGCCTCGAGCTTCCTGGGCGTTTCGTATCCTTATGAAATCGTCCTGTACATCCGGAATATACCGGAGCGCGATAGCCACCGAGTAAGCAAACGAATACGGCACTCCCACAAGATTAAGAGATGCTGCAAATTCGCTCGGGTCTGTCGTCACCAAAAAGATAAAGACCGCAGGGATCACCGTAAAGTATTTTATCATTACATTGAGCTCATAAAAAAGCTGCTCTTTTGTAAGATAAATGTCTCCGAAAAGCCTGACCATCTCCGTTCTGCTGCCGTAGATCCCGCATCCCTCATATGGCGCAAAGATAAAGATAAACACAAGGTTAAGTACCATAAAAAACAGGATAGTCTTAAACACTGTGCTCACCTGTTTCCATTCCGTCCGTGATACAGCATATATCGAGGCACCTATGAGGATCATGATCACCAGCACCATCGTATCGTAGGTAAGAGCACTGGTAATGCACCAAAGCATTAAAAAGATAAGCTTTGTAACACCGCTGAGTCTGTGGATCCAGGTATCTTTCTCCTGGTATGAAATCATTCTGCTCATCTTCGTTCCTCTCTCTCCCACGCAATAAACCTGTCTACAAACTCATCTGCATCGGATATCCCGCATCTGAGAGCAAGATCATAGAGCGAAGTTTTCTTAAGGCATGCCTTCTCAGCCGTACATTCATCCGTAAGCACACGTGCAGGAGTCTCATCTGTAAGAAGATGTCCTTCTGACAACACTATCGCACGGTCAGTGTACTCAAGCATAAGGTGCATATCGTGTGTTATCATAAGAATAGTCAGTCCATGCTTTTCATTAAGCTCCTTTAGAAACTCCATGATCTCGGTATAATGCCTGAAATCCTGTCCGGCCGTAGGCTCATCAAGGATCATGATCTCCGGCTTCATTACAAGTATGGAAGCGATGGTAACTCTCTTTTTCTGACCGAAAGACAATGCGCTTACAGGCCAGTTTCTAAACGGATATAGTCCGCAGATTTTCAGGGTTTCATCTACCCTTTCCCTGATCTCTTCCTCGGAAACACCTCGTACAGCGAGTCCCAGACCCACTTCATCGCGTATCATCGGTTTAGAGATCATCTGATTTGGACTCTGCATCACAAATCCGATCTTTTCTCCTCTCTCTTTAACTGAAAGAGGTGTTATATCCTTGCCATTAAGCAGTATCTCACCGGAATCAGCCTCATTAAAGCCGCAGATCAGCGAAGCACAGGTCGATTTACCCGCACCGTTCTTTCCAACGATACTGAGCATCTCTCCCTTTCGGACCAAAAAACTTATGTCCTGCAGCACCGGCTGTCCCGGAACATAAGAAAAGTTTACATGGCGTAATTCCAGTACCGGATCGCCAAGGGTCTTTTCTGCCTTTGGCGGCGCCGCCTTAAACCACTTTCTGACTCCATCAGAATAGGGTTCCAGATTCATAGATTCAATATGCTGGGGACGATCATTCGGTGCCACAGTCTGACCTGTATGACGGATCGCAGAAAGATATAAAGGCTCACGTATCCCCTGTTCTCCAAGCACATTTGCGCATAGAAGATCATCAGGCTTTTCATCCGCAATGATCGTTCCATCATTTACAACAATTATGCGGTCAACGTCTTTATACAGCACATCCTCAAGCCTGTGCTCAATGATCAGAACCGTAATGTCCTTGTTCTTTGTTATCTGATCGATAAGTTCGATGGTCTTTTTTCCCGTCGCCGGGTCGAGATTTGCAAGAGGCTCGTCAAAAAGCAGGATATCCACGTCATCAACCAGCACTCCGCCCATGGACACACGCTGTTTCTGTCCACCTGAAAGGGCCTCCGGTGAACGACGTAAGAATCTCGTCATATCAACTACTTCTGCAGCTTCCATGACTTTTTTCTTCATTTCGTCCTGCGGGACGTTGTCATTTTCAAGCGCAAATGCAAGATCCTCTGCTACAGTGAGACCTATAAACTGTCCATTCGTATCCTGCAGCACGGTCCCGACCTTTTTGGACATGCCAAAAACACCCTCTTTTTCCGGATTTAACCCGGCTACAGTCAGGCTTCCGCCTGTTTTTCCCGGATACGAACAAGGGATGAGCGCATTTATACAGTGTACCAGAGTCGATTTTCCCGAACCTGAAGGGCCCGCTATGAGGATCTTTTCTCCGGGCATAATCCTTAAATTTATGTCATGTAAAGTGGGTTCTGTCTGAGATTTATATTGAAATGAAAAATCTTTGAACTCGATGATAGGCTCCATTACTACCTGCCTTATTAAACACATTAATGGCGGGCAGCAGTAGCCGTCCGCCATTACTTTATTTCTTTTTCCGAATGTTCATCTGAAATATATCAGCTGTACTCAGTCTTCTTTCTTGAGTCCCTGTGAATTTCCTGATGCTTTTGAGTATCCTACGAGCACAAGAGTTCCGAGGACACCTATTACAATGATATTTCCTACAAATGCTACAACGCCCTGGCTAAATACCTTTTTTGCAGGCTCAGCATAAACAACGATATCAAGTATCGGAGCTGCCACGATCCACGCGATGGCATTTGCTGCGATCTGAACTATATTAAAAAGAATGATGTTCGGTGCAGTTATGAAGCCGCCTTCCTGAACTGCAAACTTTTTCGCAAAGCATCCTACAAGGATACCGGTAACTGCCTCGGGGAATACCCAGCTCCACCAAACGGATCCATAAAAGATCGCGTCTCCAAGAGCGTGTCCCAAAAGACCTACCACTGCACCGACTATCGGTCCGAATATAGCTGAAAAGAATGCAAGTACTGCCATTCTGGGCTGCAGATAGGTATTAGGAATTCCGCACGGAATCTGAACTGTCGTCAGCACAACAAAAAGTGCTGTTCCGATTCCCATGGCAACGACTTCTCTGATACCAAACTTTTTAATCTCCATTTTTCCTCCTCGTCAATCCACGTCTGACGAAACCACGACATCTGTCAAAATCTTAAGATTTTTAGTATATCAATCGGATTATAGCAGATTCTCAGAAAAATGCCAAAAATACCAGTGATTTTTGTACTTTTTATCCTCTTTCCAGTATACTTCGGATCTGACGCTTGATCTTAAGAAATTCCTCACTAAGCCCAAAGTCTTTATTTCTCGGTCTTTTTTCATCTACTATTATCTCATCCCTGATCCGTCCGGGACATCCGGTCATGATATATATCCTGTCAGAAAGCACTATTGCCTCATCGATATCATGTGTTATAAATAGTGTTGAAAGCTCGATTTTCCGCATTACATCGAGATACCAATCATGAATAGCTTCCTTAGTGATCTGATCCAATGCACTAAAAGGCTCATCAAGGAGCGCTACACCACCGTCTGCGGAAAGGTAAGTTCTAAGGAGCGCCGCTCTCTGTTTCATACCTCCCGACAACTGAGAAGGATACTGCATCTCTGTCCCTGATAGTCCAAAATATTCAAAATACTCCCCAGCATTTTTTCGGGCATCTGCCTTTTTCTTTCCCTTAAGGACGAGGGGCAGAGATACATTATCTATGACCTTTTTATGCGGAAGCAGCAGATCCTTTTGGAGCATGTAACTTATCTTTCCCGGAACACCGGTTATGTTTTCTCCGTTTAGAATTATCTGTCCTTTCTCAGGTGATACTAAACCTGAGATACACTGAAATAACGTGGTTTTTCCGGAGCCGCTGAGTCCCAGTACTGATACGATCTCACCTTTATTGAGCTCTATAGAAATGTCATCGATTATAGTTTTGTTGTCATATATCTTAGTTACATGTTCTGCCGTAAGAAGGCTCATTCTGCTGCTCCGTCTGTATTTTTCAGATAATCGTTGGTATAACCCTTGCCTCTCAGATCATGTGCAGTGAGCTTGTTTTCATAAAGCCATCCGTAAAATCCATTCCATCTCTCAGGATCAATGATCCCCCAGGAATCGGCATCTGCGATGTACTGGTCTGAAATGTAATCCTGACTCGCATATACAAGGTCTTTTGAACCTGTAAGAGACTGTGTATCGTCCCCGGCGATAAGTATATCTGCTGCATCCTTTGGATTCTTTGCTGCATATTCATATCCCTTTGCCGTCGCACTCATAAATGCGCGTGCTGCATCCGGATCAGCCTGCAGAAAAGCATCATTTGCAATAATAACAGGTGTGTAATAATCAAGTTCCGGGCTGATATCCGAGAACATCCATGTATTTACCGGAACTTCTTCTATATCCGCATTTATTCCACCCCAGCCATAAAAAACCCAAAGGGCATCTGTCTGGTGTGCCGCAAGTCCTGCCGGCTCATCTGTGATGTCATTAGGAATCTGTTTTACCTTTGAGAAATCTCCTCCATCTTCTTTCATCACATAGTCAAGCATTGCGAGCTCAACAGGTGATTCCCATGTGGAATAGGTCTTTCCTTCAAGCGCCTTTGGACTCGTGATATTATCCTCTTTTCTGGACATGATACATGATGTATTGTGCTGAAGCACAGCAGCTACAGCTGTTATTCCAAGCGGCTCATCCAGATCAAGTGCCGCTGCCATGGTGTCCTGCGCCTGCACTGCAAACTGTGCCTGACCTGCCGCGCACATCTGTGTAGATCCGTCTTCCGGCGGCTGAACTATACTTACGTCAAGTCCTGCCTCTTCATAATATCCAAGCGCCTTTGCAGCATAGATTCCTGTATGATTTGTATTCGGTGTCCAGTCAAGGCAAAAAGTGATCTTCTTTAATTCACCGTTTGTTTCTCCTGCAGTACTTCCTGCATTTTCTGATCCGGCTTCTGTATTTGCAGTACTTCCTGCATTTTCTGCGCCTGATGCAGCTGTTCCTACTGCCGATGACCCACATGCTGTTAGCAGTGAAACTGCCGTAAGCGTTGCGATAACTGTTGTTATTTTCTTTTTCATAATATTCCTCTTTATTTATGTCTATGTCTGAAATGGTATTCCTAACCCTTTTCTTATTTATTAGTCCACGGCATCACCGCTCTCGCTATCAGCTTTACGCACAGCATTAAAAGCAGACTTATCACTACGATAAATATGATCACCGCAAACATCCTGTCAAAAGCATATGCTTTGCGGACTCTCGTCATATATACACCAAGTCCCTCAAAGCCCCCGAGCCACTCTGATACGACTGCTCCTACTACTGCATAGGACGCAGATATCTTGAGACCCGAGAAAAATCCCGGCAGAGCCATAGGAAAAAGCACATGTATAAATACCGCTTTCTTCCCTGCCCCCATAGAACGCATCATATCGATATAGTCCGGATCGACACTCCTGTAACCGTCGAGCGTTCCAACTGCTATCGGGAAAAATGTCGTTAATACCACGAGTGCTATCTTGGGCGCCATTCCAAACCCCATCCACAGTACCAGTATCGGCGCAATAGCTATCGTCGGTATCGTCTGAGTGATCACCATCAACGGATAAAGTGCTTTATCCAGTACAGGGATATGTATCATCGCCGTCGCTGTAACCACCGCCAGAACAATTCCTATCATTAACCCATAAAACGCTTCCTGAAGCGTTACAATAGCATGTGTGATTATTACCGGAAACTGTGTCACAAGTGCTGTTACCACGGACACCGGCGTTGGCATCATATATGATGGCACTATTCCCCAACCGGTGATCACCTGCCATAGTATCAGGAGCAGCACAAGTGCCGCTGCCGCCGGCAGTTTATTCGTGATATTTTGATATCTTGCGGTCAATTGTCAGCACTTCTCCTTCCGGTCTGTAGGAAATCTTTACATACGAACTTACTGATGCGCATCCTGCCTTGATAGCGATCTTCTGACAATTCTTTACGATTTCCATAAGAGTGTCGTAATCGCCCTCGATAGATGTCTCGCAGGGGCCTACATAATAATTAAGTCCGGTCGATGCTATATACGCGATGACCTCATCTACTATGCGGCATACTTCGTCATCGTTATCTGCCTTTGGTAATACCTGAATTGCTACACTTGCTTCCATATTTTCTCCTTCTCTTAAAACGTGAGTTTACATTTAAGTAAATTCTTCGCTTTTATTACGCACCTTATCCTGCCAGTGCGAAATATATTGATACAGCAGTGACTTCATAACAGGGAAACAGTACTCCGGGACTTTTGACTTGTTGATCTTGCCGGTATCAGATGTGTTTTTACAGAAATTCGATCGAATTTTTCCGTAAACAAGTTACGCTAGGCTCGATATGACCTCGATAAGTGCTCCACATAAAAAGCCCGACACAGAATACTAATTCCATGTCGGACCTTTCTAATCTTCATCGATATGTCTATATATAACTCTTCCTTCAGCGGCATTATCCGACAGGTTCAAAGGGTCGAAGGATCAAACCTTCCTCTCAGCGCGATCGCTCCCCCGGTATGATATTTTAATGTTCAAAAAACCGAACATCATCATATTAGTCGTTATTACACGCAAAATCAAGATGTGAGCATATTTTTTTACATTAAAGTTGTATGATAATAATTCCGTTGAATCCTTGTGTGGAAAATGTTATATTGAATATAGAAAAAGCACCCACTCCAAAGTGGATGCCTCAGTCGATGTTTTAACTCACATTACGTGAGTCGCCTCTTCTGTTGGCCGACAGGAGAGGCATTTTTTTATTTGCGTCACCTCCCTTCCTGATCTGATGTCAGTAGAGAGGCAGCCACCCTGTCATGGATACTTTTCCTGCGCTTACGCGCGATTATTAGCTTATCATTTGATCATTATTTTCTGATGTAAGGGTCAAAAGTAAATTTTGCCCCTTACTGATGTCACGGATTGCTTCATTGCTACGCAATTCCCGCAATCCTAAAACACTCGCATTCCGCGTAATAACGCTACTTGCTCGTGTTTTGCGGGTCCCAAGGTCTCAATCCTCTTTGTGCTAGCATAATCGGATTTTGACCTTTTGACCCTGACAT
>AUJT01000026.1 GCA_000424365.1 Lachnospiraceae bacterium NK4A144
AGATTCATGATGGAACGGCACCTGAAAAAAGAAACTATCTTCATCTCTATGGAAGATGGAGAGGTGTATCAGGTGAGCGGTATAATATCGAGTTGGGAAGAGATGTTTTTTGGAGCCCCCATGCCGCTGATAATCGAAGCAACGTTTATGCCGTTCCGGGATGTTATCATATCAGACGGTCTGGTAATGCCTTACAACATCCTTATAGGTGGTGGTATGAAACGGATGTTTAAGGATTCATATATGGCTGCAAAAAAGAGCGGCCAGATACACCGGTCGCTCTAAGAATGTGGATTGAGTGAGAAAAAAACTGGAAGTACAGGCTGAGTTTTTTTGTAATCTTCCATAAAGTGATTTCTTTCTTTTATTAGAGTTCGAGTATCTTAAATATATAATAACTCATCATCATATTAACATTTTTCTTGTACTTAGACAAGCATCAGTGAATAGGGCTAAAGAAGTCGATAACAGGCTTATGCCCGTAAAGCAGATCATAACATTGATTGATGAAATCTAAAGAATTTTGACAGGGTGATTATCAATGAACATAAAAAGGAATGTTTTATTAAATCCAGGACCGGCAACCACAACTGATACGGTAAAACTGGCGCAAGTAGTTCCGGATATCTGTCCTCGTGAGAAAGAATTTCAGTCTATCATGGCACCTATGAGAGATGATCTGGTTAGGATTGTGCATGGTGGAGATGACTATACTTCTGTTCTTTTTTGTGGATCGGGAACGATATGCATAGACGTAACATTAAATTCTCTTCTTGATGCTGAGAAGAAAGCGTTTGTAATCAATAATGGTTCATATAGCCAAAGAGCTGTGGACATATGTAAAGCATATGATCTCCCGTTGATCGAACTTAAGCAGCCGATAAACTCAAAGCCTGATCTGTCTGCCATAGAAGAAATTCTGAAATCAAATGATGACATTGGATATGTATATATCACTTATCACGAGACGGGAACCGGTCTCTTAAATCCTGTAAAGGAAGTCGGAGCGTTAGCGCATAAATATGGTTCTTTTTTGATCACAGATACGACTTCTGCTTACGCAATGATGCCGATTAATGTTTATGATGAGAATATTGATTTTTGTATGGCATCTGCGCAGAAAGGCATCATGGGGATGACAGGGCTTTCTTTCATAATCGGAAGAAAATCTATTATTGAGGAGAGCAAAAACTATCCTAAGAGATCGTATTATTGCAACTTATATATGCAGTATGAATATTTTGAGAGGACTGGAGAGATGCATTTCACTCCTCCTGTTCAAACAATCTATGCGGCAAGACAAGCGCTTATAGAGTATTTTGAAGAGGGTGAAATAAAAAAATGGAGCAGGCACCAGCGAGTGATGGATGCTATTCATAAGGGTGAGGATAGGCTGGGATTAAAGGAAATATTGTCGCGAGAGGTTCAATCCGGCTTGGTATCAGCTATAAAATATCCTGATGATATTAATTGGAGCTTTGATAAAATCCATGACTATTGCTATGAACGTGGATTTACGATCTATCCGGGTAAGATAGAAAATCAGGGAACCTTCAGACTTTGTGCTTTAGGTGCAATAGATGAAGCAGATATTAATGAGTTTTGGAAAGTGTTTGAAAATGCTTTAGTTGAAAATGGTGTGCGGATACCTGTTCAGTATATAGAGGCTTGATATGAGAGAGTGTGCAATTCTGATGGCGGCAGGGTTGGGTACAAGAATGAGACCACTTACTGATGCTATACCGAAACCACTGATCAAAGTAAATGGAAAATCCATGATCGAGACTGTCATAGAGGGGCTAAAAAGCCGTGGTGTTAATGATATTTACGTTGTAGTTGGATATCTTTCAGAACAGTTTCAATATTTGAAAGAAAAATATGATGGTTTATATCTTTTAAAAAATGAGGATTTTGAATCGGTTAATAATATCTCTTCAATATACGCGGCCTCTGAGATACTTATTGGTGCAGAATCTGATATCTTTATATGCGAAGCTGATCTGTTTGTACAGGATGATAGGATATTCCATGCGAAACTCGATCACTCTTGTTATTTTGGAAAAAAAGTGATGGGACATACTGAAGACTGGGTATTTGATACGGATCTGTCAGGGAGGATTGTTCGTGTTGGAAAAAACGGGAATGATTGCTACCAAATGGTAGGAATATCATGGTTCAGGAAAGAAGATGCTCGTATCCTTGGAAAAATAATTACTGAAGCATATGGTAAAATAGGGTATAAGAAGTTGTTTTGGGATGAAGTGGTGGATTCTAATCTTGACAAGATAAATCTTATTGTTCATCCAATAGAAGGTAATGAAATAGTTGAGATTGATACCGTGCTTGAATTATCAGTAATTGACAGTTCATATGGGAGGTAGGCTATTGAACATAGGTAGGTTTGTTGAAATTCTTGGTGCTGATTTTTTTACAGGGGTACCGGATTCTCAACTTAAGGCTTTGTGTAATTACCTGATGGATAAATATGGGATTGATCCCCAACACCACATTATTGCTGCTAACGAAGGTAATTGTGTGGCTCTTGCAGCGGGGTATCATTTGGCAACAGGAAAAGTTCCGGTTGTGTATATGCAAAATAGCGGAGAAGGAAATATCATAAATCCTATTGCTTCACTGCTTCATGAAAAGGTTTATGGTATACCAGTGATATTTGTGATCGGATGGAGAGGTGAGCCGGGAATCCATGATGAGCCGCAGCATATATATCAGGGTGAGGTTACATTAAAACTTCTTGATGATATGGAGATAGAAAATATGGTCATCAGTAAGGATACAACGGCTGATGAGCTTACGGCTTGGCTGATTGACCACAGGGAAGCACTTGAAAGAGGCCGGGACATTGCTTTTGTAATAAAGAAGGGTGCACTGTCCTATGATCAGAAGGTTGAATACAAAAATGATCATAAGGCCACACGAGAAGAAATAATCGAGCACATTGTAAAGTATTCGGGAGATGATCCGATTATTTCCACAACTGGAAAGACATCTCGTGAATTATTTGAGATACGGGTGAGAAATGGGCAGGATCATAAGCGTGATTTTCTCACCGTTGGTTCGATGGGGCATGCTTCGTCTATCGCCTTGGGAATAGCGATTAATAAACCTGATAGGAGAATATGGTGCATTGATGGTGATGGAGCTGTTCTCATGCATATGGGGGCAATGGCTGTAATCGGGGCAGTTAGACCATCAAACATGGTTCATATCCTTATTAATAATAATGCGCATGAAACTGTTGGTGGTATGCCTACAGTGGCAGGTAAAATAGATGTTCCGTCGATAGCACGTGCCTGTGGATATGAGAGTGTGTATAGTGTTTCAGACACGGATGAACTTGATAAGGTATTTGAAAAGATCATAGAAATAAAAGGTCTAATTTTTATAGAGATTAAGGCAGCGATGGGCGCACGTGAGGATCTTGGAAGACCTACAACGACAGCAAAAGAGAATAAGATCAATTTTATGAACTTTTTGACAGGAGAAAAAAAGGATAAAGATATATTAAGTTTTGACGATATATAGTCTAGGAGTGTGATTATTTTTATATATTAAAATGTCAGGATTATTTGAGGTGCAGAAACCTGCATTTTTAAGGGGGAGTAATTCATGAATTTTAAGCTGACTGCGTCTATGATGTGCGCTGATTATCGCAATCTGGAGAATGAAGTTAGGATGCTTGATGAGGGGGGCATCGATTCTTTTCATATCGACGTGATGGACGGTCGGTTCGTCACTAATTTTGCTATGTCATTAAATGATCTGAGCTGTATAGCGGGGCTTACGAAGAAGCCGCTGGATGTCCATTTGATGGTGGAGCATCCGGTTAATACAGTTGATCTTTTTCTAAAAAAGATGAGACCCGGAGACACGGTTTATATTCATCCTGAGGCAGAGTATCATCCGTCTGGAACTATTATGAAGATCGTCGATGCAGGGATGATCCCTGGGATAGCGATCAATCCGGGAACCAGTGTCGAGTCGGTTGTTGAACTTCTCCATATAGTAAAAAAAGTACTTATAATGGGGGTAAATCCCGGAAATGCCTCGCAGATGTTTTTGCCATTTGTATCAAAGAAGATTACAAAACTATTGGCGCTCAAAGAAGATTCGGATATTGAATTATGGTGGGATGGTGCGTGCAGCGCAGAGAAGATTTTGAAGTATGCACCGAGAGGTATAGATGGATTTGTACTTGGAACTTCGCTTTTATTCGGTCGGGATAAGCCTTATGGAGAGGTGATCCATAACGTCAGAGAGATGAAGTTTTAGGGAGGCTTATCATGAAAACGTATGTGCTGCATGGCATAAACGATCTGCGATATGAAGATACGAAGATACCGGAACCGAAGAGCGGAGAAGTATTGCTCAGAGTTTCTGCGGCAGGTATCTGTGGCTCTGATATTCCGAGGATTTACGAAACTGGTGCGCACAGGCATCCGCTTATCCCGGGACATGAATTTTCTGGTATTGTGGAAGATGTCGGATTTGGAGTGGATAAAAAGCTTAAGGGAAAAAGATGTGGTGTTTTTCCGTTGATACCATGTCGGAAATGTGTACCGTGCAGTCGTAAAAAATATGAGCTATGCAGAAATTATGATTATCTGGGATCCAGGAGAGATGGGGCTTTTGCTGAGTATGTTGCCGTGCCGGCAGATAACCTTATAGAAATTCCGGATGAAATATCGCTGGAGACAGCTGCCATGCTGGAACCGATGGCGGTTGCGGTTCATGCTATCCGGAGAGTGATGCCTCATGGAATCAATGAGGGTTATACAGCTGCTGTTTTTGGAGTCGGAACTATCGGACTTATGCTGATCTCGTTTTTGCTGGATGCTGGATTATCGGTAAATAAGTTGTTTGTGATCGGAAATAAGAACTTTCAGAAAAAGGCAGCATTGGAAAACGGTGTATTACAGGAGAATTTTTGTGATATAAGGGATTGTGATCCTGATCAGTGGTTGGATGAAAGAACCGGTGGATACGGAGCAGATCTGACCTTTGATTGTGTAGGAAAAAACGAAACGGTTATTCAGGCAATCAGTCATGCGGCACCTTCGGGACATGTGCTGCTTATGGGAAATCCTCATTCTGATATGCATTTGGAAAGGGATGTGTACTGGAAAATCCTGCGGCATCAGCTTCGTGTTACTGGTACCTGGAATTCTTCTTTTAGGAATGAACTGGATGATGACTGGCACTATGTATTATCAAGGCTTCAGCGGGGAAAAATAAGACCGGAGTCTTTTATTACACACAGGCTTTCGCTTGAGGATTTAAGTCAGGGATTTGAAATTATGCGAGATAAGACTGAGCCATATATTAAGATTATGGGAGTTTTTAAATAAATCTGTATACAAAACACTAAATTTTCTGTTCATGCCTGCCGATATAAAGATTGAAAGTGTAAGTATGTCTATAGTTCATTATCAAACGGATTTTGACCCTTACATCATAAGATGCACGGAAGCATGGAGGTAGTAACATGAATGGAATCAGTGGAAATTATGGTATTTATGAACAAAATGCTTTGCTTCAGGAGTCCATGAAGAAGGTCGCAACTGCTCGAGACAAGAAAACGGAAAAAGACTCAAAGAAATTTGGAATGGATCCTGCTGCAGAGTATATTCCGTCTGGTAAGGCAGAAGAATCAGAAAAGGCTGCAAAAGCGGAAAAAGCACTTGGAACTAAAAATCAGGTTCAATTGTCACAGGCTGCTGTAAAACTATTACAGGAACTGAAAAGGCAGTATGGAAATGCAGATATTTTTGTAGGAAATTATGAAAATGACTATGAAGCCCAGAAGTATCTGTCTCAAGGTACAAAGGAATTTAGTATCCTGATCGAACCGGAACTTCTCGAGAAGATGGCGGCAGACGAGTCTGTAAAAGCAAAGTACATGGGAATCATCGAAGAGAGCACTCAGAAACTTGCTGATATGATGAGTGAACTTGGTGATGACGCTGATAATATTGATAAGATCGGTTTCACGGTTAAGGAAGACGGAACCATAAAGTACTTTGCAGAACTAAGCAAGTCAGCTGAGGCTCAGAAAGAGCGTATAGAAAAGGCTCATGAGAAGAAAGCTGAAGAAGCAAAAGATGCAGAGAAGAAACTTGCACAGAAAAAAGAAGCGGAGAAACGCACGAAAGTAGAAGCAGACTCAGTGGAAGATCTTATGGATGCAATCAAGAATATTGACTGGGATTCTATCGAAGTTGTAAAGAAATACGGTTGGCAGAAAAATGATCCCGCTGAGGCAACGTTAAATTTTTCAATCTGAGAAATTATCAAAAGTCGCATTCGTATGACGTTATAAAAGTGTGTGAACAGTGCCCCTTCAGGACGGCTATTAGCTTGTCTTGAAGGGGCTTTTTTTATACAATGAGTTATAAAGAATGCGACGTTAAGAGGATAGTGCTGCTATGAACGATTATTATCTGATGAATAAAGATAGACCCATAATCGAGTTTTCTATTGAGTCTAACCCGTTGGGTGAAAAAATAAAGGCAAATAGTGTAGAGGTATCATTTGACTCTGAAATACCGGATGTACCTTTGCTTAGTAAAGCCGTAAAAAACGACGATATTTCAGTATGGATGACGGCTTGGCTTGATGGACGGAACTATGCGAAACATAAAGACCATATGAAAAAATGGCTTAAAGAGTGGGGGATAGATAATACAAAGGGATTTATTGACCTTACTCATGCTTTATCACTTAATGATTCGTTATGGGTTAAAGATGTTTCATCAGATTTATCATGGTCAGAGGTTAATTATTACAATAATAAGTTTTCGGATGTTGCGGAAAAAACAGCTTTTGATGTTGGGTTAATGGGACTTCAGTTTTCGCCGACAAGTCCGGAAGTAACTGCAGAAGGCACATTTCCTAAATGCTGGCGAAGAGTTAATGGTGATATATACCTGTATAAAACAGGCCTTACAGGTGCGGCAAATGTAGGCTTGGAGCCGTATAGTGAGTTTATTTCATCATATGTGGTAGCGCAATTAACTGATCAGAATGTATTATCGTACGATCTGGAGATGTTTAAGGACAAACTGTGCTCGGTCTGTAAAATATTTACAAGCGAAAACGAAGGTTATATGCCGTTTTACAGATATATGACCGGAGATAGGCAAAAGTATACTATCAGTGATGTAATCGAAATATGTTCAGGTTATGGTTTTGAAAAAGAGGTTAAAGAAATGTTCTTTACTGATTCGATAATCATGAATCAGGACAGACATCTCGGAAACTTTGGCTTTATTGTGGACAATGATTCTTTTGAAATAAAAAGATTTGCACCGCTCTATGATTATAATAGTTCGCTTCTGTGCAACGCACTTGAAAGTGACCTTGATGATTTTGAAAGATATGAGGATACGTTTCTTTTGGGACATAAGTTAGGTGGAACGTTTTCCGAAGTCGGAGCTGCACTGTGCACAACCGAGATGATTGAAAAAATACCAAAGCATATAGCTATTCCGGTTCATGAAAAATATAATCTGCCGAAAACACGAATGGAAAAAATCATAGATATACTAGATCAGAATATAAAGAACATAACCGGAAAAGACTATTATTCATTTGGGTATGAAGAATTATATACAAATATTTAATTGTTTGTAGATATTTCATGTGGTAACATGAAGATATAAAAAGGTGGTGATAATATGGCAGGAACAAGTGCTTATGCAACACCCATACCAATGCCTTTGGTTGCAAAGAGACCTCTAAAGACAAAGATGTCTAAGGAAGCAAAAGCTCATTATGAGTATATGTTTTCAAGGAATGTAGAATTATTTGAAGATGAAAATACAGGTGAATTATATTCAAAGGTCACTAACCTAAATACAGGAGAAACTAAAATAAGGAAGTGTGAATATACAGATGAAGATTAATGTTGAAGTATTCACACGGGATATGAAAAGGCTGGCATTAAGGTTTGAATCCGGAAATCCATTCCTTGATAATTTCATTAAGTCTGATGAGGCTTTTGACGCTGGCATTGGCAAAACCTTTGTATGGATAGATGAAAAACGAACCAAAATAATTGGTTATTATAATATCGGAGTTGGTTATATCGACACGATTACTGATGATGGAAAGTATAAGATTGGTGGTTCTATTCACCTTAATTTTTTTGCATTGACCATGCAGTATAGAGGCGTCATTGTTGATGTCAAAGATGATGGAACTAAGATTAAGGTATCCGACCAGCTGTTTGCTGATTTTATGAGCAAGGTATATTTGCTTAGAGAGCAATATTTAGGTTTTTCGTTTGTGACCCTTGCAGCAACTGATGAAGGTTATTCACTTTACAGGAGAAATTTGTTTGAAGATCTTGATGCAGATTTACATTTTTCACTGAAAGAGGATGAAGATAATTGTAGACCTATGTATTTGGCGCTCGATTACGAATAAAAATGTGATGATTTAAGGCGGGATGTGTTTGAAAAGGTACATCTCGCTTTTTATACAATAGACACCAAAGACTGGAAAAGACTATTATTCATTTGGGTATGAAGGTGATTGAGGTTATGAATTGGAATAGGACAAGTGAATACAAATAGAGTCAGAGGATAATTTATGATAATTAGCGAGAGAATATTTAAGATAATGGAAGAGAAAGGTATTTCTCAGATAGAATTTGCAAGAAGAACCGGTATATCTCAGAGTACGGTAAGTGACTGGAAACGAAAAAAAACAAATCCTGCTGCTGACAAAATTATGTGTATATGTAATGTCCTGGATGTGACACCTTATGAAATTTTGCAGGACAGCATAGAACGTCGAAATGGAGTTGATTACATATTACTAGGTGAGGATGACGATGCATTTGAGCTGATAGAGATATATAAAAGTCTGGATGAAAAAAGAAAAGCAAGACTTATTGGATATGCAGATGCATTAAGGTCAATAAAAAAGTGAATATACGGGTATAGGCATGTCGCTTGACATGCTTATTTTTTTAGACTAAAATAACGTATAAACGTTTATATAATACGCTTAAACAAATTGATAGATATGTCTTTGCAAAATTACATGATAAATAATGAGAGATAGCTAAAAATTGAATGATATTCAATAACGTCTATACGGTAAATGAGGCGTGCATATAGGAGGCCTGGGAGGTAGTATGACGGAAGAAGCAGAAGCTCAGATTAATGCGATGTTGGATGATGAGTGGGAGTATGGTTTTAAGTGTGGGTATCAAAAGCTGACCTATTACTTTGTAAGTGTATTGAGGATACATAAGAAAGCGGGGATAGCATGGATTTTAGAAAATTAACAGTACAGCCTGAGTTTGTAGATACAACCTTGCAAATAATGAGAGTTGTTGATAATGCGAGAAGATGGGAGGTAATAGCTGGCTCTGGGCATTTGGGAAAAACAACGCTCTTATCAATGCTTTATTACTATTTTAATGAAGACCTTGAAACCAAAGAACTTTTTGAAAATACCAGATTGGCAAAGGAATATCCGGATTGGGAAAAGGAACTGAATAAATATATAGTGTTGCATCTGGACTTTACGGATTTTGATGAGAGAACTTTTGATAAAGCGATGCGGTATGTTAATGAAAAGATGAAAAATCTGTATATTCGCATTGTACAGAAACTTTTTCCTAAAGGTAAACTTTATAGATATGATCTGGAAAAATGTATAGATATGATAGAAAAGGATGTGGAAATAGAAGCATTGGAGTGGTCTTTAAGAGGATTGCTTTATCTTTGCAGAGATTCGAAACGTACTTCTGATTCTATAGAAGATAGACCTGTCTTACTTATAGATAACATTATAAAACTTGAAACAAAAGCCAGAGAATATAATTATTATCCGGAAATGGAAAAGTTTCTTTTACAATTACTTAGATTTGAGCCGGACAAGGAATGTGCATATTATTTTCAAGTAGGGGATGTAGATTTGGTTCGTGGTTGTTGGTTTTCAGGACAGATTAGCTATCATCCTGATTTTGTGGCACCACATAGTGGAGACGAATGTACATGGCTCTTTGAAAATATTTTTGAATGCTATGACGACTGTACCATTAAAGAAAAAATGGAAATAGTGCATGGGAACCCGATTGAGATGGATCAGGATATGCTGCGCGAAATGAAAGATAAGCATAAAAAGAATCAAATAGAAGCAGAGAGGGTAGCAAAAGAACAGGAAGAGGAACGGAGGAGAAGATATGCGGCGGGGTTAAGACAGGGAGTATGCATGTATTCGCCGAGTATGGGATTAAGAAGCTACAAAATGGGTATGTTTATTAATAACCTCAAAATGGTGGAGTCAAAATTAAAACGACTATATAAAGATAAAGACGAATACAAAGAATACTCGGATGTTTATAGTAAATTGCAAAAACTTGATAAAAATAATCCGTCCGGTTGGAAAGAGGAAGATACAGATGAGCTTATTGCCTCATGTGTAGGAATTCGAGATGGATGGAAGGTTTCATATCACAACAGAGATTATTATTGGGAGTATATCGATGTTTCTGATCCTGGAAATCACAACTACAGTATTAGTGACATTAAAGCGTACATAAAACCAAAGAAAACAGAGCTTAAGGTGTTCTATAATGACTGTATAAAATACTTATTGGAAAACGGGAAAGAGGGATTTGTTACAAAGATAAGTAAGTTCGATCGTGAAGATGTTATATGTCTTTGGGTGAGGAGATATGAGTTTGATCTATTAGAGAAATTTTGCGACAAACGTGAGAACGATCTTATAGATTGCCTTCCGCTGATGGCTCATAGAAGAAAAATAGCAATTAGCCATGACTTTATGGACTTGGATACGCATAATGGAATACTTGCAAAAATAATATATGATTACTTTCAGATGATAGATGATGAAAGTCAGATAGATATAGAAAAAATGTATGATCTCTTTGTTAAGGGGTGGAATGCAGATCTACCTGCAGGAAATATATTCCGAAAAGACTTTGAACGTGCATCTGCTCAGGCATTTGTTATGTTGATCGATTCATTAAATTGCGTTTTGTCAGGAAAAGATCTTTCAGATGATTCATTTATTCTTTCTGATGACAGAGAGGCATGGGGGAATCTTGGCAATGCAAAGTGTTGGAATAATGTCAGACCAAGAAAAGAGAATATAGAAGGAAAATTAGCATGACAGAAATGGATAAAAAGTGCTACAGCTACTGAAAAACAAGAGCAGATCAATGTGCAAATGCTCTTGAGAAATCTGTGCGTAAAATGTAGTATGGAAATATCTTGAATGAAGTATTATATCAGGTTACGAACTATTAGTATAAGGCGGCGTACACAGGTTTTGACCATTGATTAAAGGTGATTGATATGAGGATAGATGCAATCATAAATGACTTTGTAAAAAGAAGCCAGGATGTATTTGGGGATAGTTTTGTATCGGCTATTTTGTACGGTTCATATGCACGAGGTGATAATACAGATAGTTCTGATGTTGATATTATGATATTAACAACTCTTTCGGATGAAGAAATCGAGAAGATAGAGAATGATATTTTTGATATTGCATTTGATTACCTTATTGCGGACAATTTGACAATCAGTGTAAATATAAAGAATAATGTTCATTTTTTATACTGGGTAGACAATTTACCATATTATAGAAATATTCAGAGGGAGGGAATAATAATTGCAAGACAAGAATAAAGAACTTAGTAAGTATAGATTGTCAAATGCTAACGCAATAAATAACTATTTAAAGAGATGTTATGAAAAAGCATAAAACTACATACGATGCTCTGATAAAGGGAAAACAGTTTAAGAATTATCAGGAAGAATATGATTTCCTAAAGAACCTGATCGATACGGGGAAGATATCACCGATAAAAGCCTCTGGAACTAACGGCAAAAAGCCCGCCATGTATAGAGGCTTTTGGGTATTTGAGGAAGAAGCGGATTATTCAGAATATCTTGATGAACTGAAGTATAAGTTGTCCGCACATATAAACCCGGAGTTTTATCTGAAACACCCGGAGGTTTATGACAAAGAACGTGAATATGTCATTGCACTCAGTGACTACTTAAGTCACCGGTCAGATAAGCTGCAGTTCACTCTTTCGGAAAATGAAAGAAGTTATGATATATGGAAAAAAGAAAAATTCCTGTCAGGAAAAACATATGAACAGGACGGCAGCGCAGTATCATCAGCAGCATTGTTGCGGCACTGTGGAGTTTCGAAAGAACTATTAAATGTTTACCACACCACAGAACCTTTGGTATATTTTTCACTAGATAAACATGTACCTCAAAATATATTGATACTAGAGAATCTTGATCCGTTTTATGGCATGCGAAAAAAAATAATGTCAGGCGAGGATGAAATACTTGGTACAAAATTTTCTACACTGATATATGGTGGAGGGAAAAGAGTATCTGCATTTTTTACAGGTTTTGAAGTGTTTGCTGAGGGATATCTGAAGCATCCGGAAAACAGATTCTTCTATTTTGGAGATTTAGATTACGAAGGTATCGGTATATATGAGTCATTTGCAGAAAAATATGGAAATGCAATAGATATAGTTCCGTTCAGATCAGCATATGAGGCGCTTGTAAATGGAAATGTAGTAGAAGATCTTCCGTACTCCAGTGAGTTACAGAATAAAAACATCGGAGAAAAATTCTGGAGTTTCTTTGACCGGGAAACAGTGGAAAAAATGAAAAATATATTAGAAAGCGGCAGATATGTGCCGCAGGAAAAATTATCCATAATAGATTATTAACGGCGGTATAAAAGATGCAATATGATTTCCTGAAGTCTTTTCCAAAGCGCATGAAAAACGTAGGACTTTATACGATCCTCGTGCGCAGTATAATCTCAAAAACTTCGTGGAACGAATATGGTTTCATAGAAGATGATGAGCGCATTAATTTAGTCTTTTCGGTGCTTCTCTTTATCATGGAAAAGTCTCTCATAGAAGAAAGCTGCACAATAGATGACATTGCAAGTTTCATTGATGACATAAATAACCTGCATTATAGGAAGTCCTTGAACTATGAGGAATGCATCACTTTGTCCGAATTTATAGTTAATACTATTTTGTCCAACGAAGGAAAACAGATGTCCTTTGAAGGCTATGATTATTCAGAGGGAATGTACCATTCTATATATATCCGTTATGTCAGAAACAAGATCGTTTATACCGAGCATGATATCAGGCGTACGTCGTATATGCTGACCGATGACGGATATAATCTCCTTCTTTCCACACTGGAGGTGGAAAAAAATCTGCAGATTCCCATACAGGAAATGATCTTCAAGATGCATCTTGAAAAACAGAGTTATGATAAGGCTGTCGAGAATATACGTACTATTTTTCAAAGTATCCGCATGCAGTACCAGAAAATAATGGAAGCCATGTACAGGATACGAAGAAATGCTCTGGAATATTCAGTAGAGGAGTATCGTCAGACGCTTGAAGAAAACCTGAGCACAATACAGGAAACAAAGGACAAATTTCAGAATTACAAAGAACTCGTAAAGGAACGTATAAAAGAATACGAAGAAAGAGAGATTCAGTTATCGAGCCTTTCGCCGGAGGATGCGGACAGATTGAAAAATCTAAAGATCATCAGCTATTGCCTGGGAATGGTAATAGAAGAACATCAGTCAATCCTCAGTAAACACATGGATCTGAAGCAGCTCTACACAAAAGAACTTGAAGAATTGTCACAGGTAGCTTTGATTAAGCGATTTTCTCTGAGAAGCGAGGTATATGAGAAAATCCTTGAAAAGCCTGAGGCAATCGGCAATCTTAATTTACTATTATCACCTCTTATTAGTGCAGACATTTCTAAAATCTACAATCCTAAAATAGCATTAAAACCTCACAAGGTGATCAGGAAAAAGGCTGAAGAAGAACTAACGGAGAATATCGATTTTGACGAGGAAGCATGGGAAGCTGAGCAGGAGCGTATAAGACTCGAGAAGCGAAAAGTGTATGAGACTTCTCTGGAGTTTATACTGCAAAATGTTCTGGATGAAACAACGGTTACGCTGTCTTCGATGAAAAAAACAGTTAATGAAGATGCAGACTCAAAGTCAAAGCTAATACCTGATATCGAAGTTTTCAAGGAGATAATGGTTGAACTTATCAAGGCTCAGAGCATTGATATAGATGCGATAAAGGCAGAGAGAAAGAATGTGCTGGATGATGGCAATGAGATTTTTGAACTGAATTTTATGCTTCTCGAAATACTTGAGAAGATTGATAAAGAGAGCAGGGTAAAATATTTGTACATAGAAAAACTGCCTGGTGCAAATATGGTAGTCTTTGAAAATGTAGTCGATGCAGACGGCAATTATCGAAATATCAGATGTTCGGATACAAGGATATCAGTTGGTGAGAAATAATGGCATATGAATTTGATGAAGTAAGGAAAAGTCAGGAAATCTTTTATAATCTGCTGAAGTATCATACTTTGGAAGAGGAGAAAGAACCGGGGTTATTTAATGCGTATCTTGAAAGTGAAAATATCCAGAATCTCGTAAAGAGTCAGGGAGAGGCAGCGGACAGTCGGATCGAACGTTATGGAAGCGTCCTTTATCTGATCCCTGATGAGGATAATTATTATCTTGGTTTTTCAAAGACTGAATTAAAGCAAAGTTTATGCAAATCTCAGGCAACGGATAAGGACTATTATCTGTCACAGTTTGTGATATTGCTGCTTCTCATGGAATTGTATGATGGGAAAGGTGCCAGCAGCAAGACACGCGATTTTATAAAGCTTGGTGAATTCCAAAATATCATATCGGAGCGTCTTCGTGAGGGATGTGAAAAATATAGTGAGGAAGAACAGCAAAATTATGAAGTGGCGTTTTTTCCGATGATGGAAGCGTATGAGGCTCTTAAATCTGATAAAAATGGAAATCGTTCAAAAACGACAAAAGAAGGATTTCTATATCATATACTGAAGTTTTTGGAAAACCAGGGGCTTATAGATTATATCGAGAAGGATGAGATGATCCTCACGACTAAGAAACTCGATAACCTGATGGACTGGAATATCCTGAATCAGAATAACTATAAGAGAGTTGAACGTATTTTCAGCGACGAAATTGAAATAGAGGAGCCATAAGTGGGAACGATCAATACGGTACGCATAATCAATTTAAATTACAATAATAATTCGATAAAGGTCAATGATGAGATCTTTAATCTGAATGGTCAGAGTACGCTTATATCGCTTCATAACGGCGGTGGAAAGTCTGTTTTAGTGCAGATGCTCACTGCTCCTTTTGTTCATGCGAAATACAGAAATACAAAGGACAGACCCTTTGACGGTTACTTCACAACTAACCGGCCGACTATAGTTCTCATTGAGTGGCTTTTAGACAACTCCAAAAATAAACTGATGACCGGATATATGGTGAGACAGAATCAGGAAAGCGACGAAGAAAATCCGAACAATCTTGATATGATCGGTATCATAAGTGAGTACGACAACGCGTGCATAAATGATATATATAGTATTCCTGTAGTCGAAAAGACGAAAAAAGAAATGAAATTAAAGAGTTACGGAGATTGTAAGCAGCTCTTTGACAATTTCAAAAAAGACCGTTCGAAAAAGTTCTTCTGGTATGACATGAATTCTTACGCTCAGTCGAGGCAGTACTTTGATAAATTAAAAGAGTACAAGATCGATTACAGAGAGTGGGAACATATAATAAAAAAGATAAATGAAAAAGAATCCGGTCTGTCGGATCTTTTTGCTGACTGCAAAAATGAAAGTGATCTCGTAGACAAGTGGTTCCTGGATACGGTGGAGAAAAAGCTTGATCCGGAAAAAGAGAAGATCAAGAATTTCCGGGATATTGTAGGCAAGTATGCGAAACAGTACAGGGACAATGAGTCAAAGATAAAGCAACGGGACTATATCAGACTATTTAAGGAACATGTATTAAATGATGAGGAAAAGACCTCGGTCAGAACGATCGCCGAGGAATATACCGGTCATGTAAGAGAGCAGGAGGTTCAGGAAAACAAGATTGCCTGCTTTCTTGATATTTTAAAAAATCTGAAAACGTCATCGGAAGAAAAACTTAGTGATATTGACAGGCAGACTGAAGATACGGAAGCTGAGCTTAGAAATGTGATCTACGAAAAATACTCCTATGATATCCATACGATCGAGCAGGAATTAAAGGAAATGCTCCACGAGAGAGAGCAGATTTTAATTGAAATCCGGGTTGCATCGGAGGATCAGGAAAATGCAGTTAAAGAGCTGGCTATTCTTGACTGTGCAAAAATGTATGAATCTTATCGTGAGGAATTTGAAGCCTGTCAGGAAAAGGAAGCAAAGATAAAAAAACTTCACGAAGCAAATGAGAATCTCCTGCCCAAGATAAATGAACTGGGTGGATGTTTATACAGATACACGAGGCGCAAATCTGAAAAATTGGATGATGAGGCAGCGGAGATACACGGAGACATCGAAAGCGTAAGAAAGACTGGCAGAGAAAATGAAGAGATCATTTCCGCGTCTTCTGAAGAGCTGCTTCAGAAAACAGGCGCGCTTGGCGAGCAGGAATTTGCCATAAGATCATTCAGTAAAAAAGAAGCTGAGTTCAATTCGCAGTGGAAAAAGGATTATTCCAGAAACATACTTGGAAGATATGAAGACGGTATCTTTGAAATAGAGAATGATATCACAGAAAAAAAGATCCGGTCACTTCTTGAAAGACAGAAGCAGATTGCGGCGCTTTTGAATAAGCTGGATCAGGAAAGAGTGAATCTGGATAAAGAAAGGATAAATGCTGAGCGGAGGAAAAGCAGTCTCGAAGAAAAGATTTTAGGGCTCAGGTCAAAGATAGAGGCATTGAATGCAGATATCGAGGTCAGGAAAAATCTTGTCCTTTTTTTACAGATTCGTGATGCAGATATATTTGACACTGATTTTATAAAAAATGAATTTGATAAAAAGATTGAAGAATCGAATGCAGCTCTTCAGCAGCTGCACGGACAGGTAAAAACTCTGATGAATGAGATCACTTGCCTGAAAAACGGAGTGATCGCAGAGCTTCCTCATGGAATGGTAACTGCCATTGAAAATCTCGGAATACATATGGTTTACGGCTTGGAGTGGCTCATTAAAAATGATCATTCACTGAAAGAAAATCAGCAATTGGTACGAAACAATCCGTTTCTGCCATATTCGTTAATAATGACAGAAAATGACATTCAAAAGCTTAGAAGCAGTGACATAGAGTTTTATCATCAGCTTCCGGTACCGATCATTGACAGGCGTGATCTCGAGAATGGGAATTTTGTTCTTGAAAACAATACGGTTTCTTTTGATAAGATCACCTTTTTTATAAACTTTGATGAAAGACTGCTTGATGAAAAAGAACTGGAAACGATCCTTTTTGCAAAAGAAAAGGAGTTGGATAAGCTAAATTCGCAGATCGGTATAAAGACAGGTGAACGTGACAATTATTATTCACAGAGGGGAATACTTGTAAATCAGAAATTAAGTAATACTATATATGATGCGGCGGTTTCGGATGAAAAAGAGTGCGAAGAGGGACTGAAAGAACTGGCTGAGGTGATTGAAAGCACATCAGCAGCATTGACTTCAAATTCGGATGAAATAAAGAAAAATGAGAAGCTCTATTCTGAATTAGCTGATGATGTTAAGGAAGGTGAGAGATATAGATCGGGACTTTCGCTTTTTGAGGAAAGCTACAATGACTATCTCTCAGCGCTTGAAAAGCGTACGAAGCTTATGGACACTATCAATAAGCTGAAAAACAGACTCGAAGTAGCAGAAACAGCAAAAAAGAAATGCCATGAGAGGGAGGAAATCCTAAAAAACAGACTTCGTGCAAATAGTGCAGAACAAGGTGAAGTTAGTAAAGAACTTGCGCGGTACCAGATGTATAAGGACACAGAGAGTTCTGAGTCGGAAGTTCCAGAGGAGGATGTGCTGAAGCTCAGGGCGGAGTTTAATGCGCTTACTTCTAAGTTTTCAGGAGATATAGCGGAGCTTGAGCAGGATGTAAAACGTATAAAGAAAAAGATAGACAGCATTGAACGGGATATTAAGAAAAAATCTGACGAAAACTATCTCACAAAGGATGATTATAGAGCGGTCGCGTATAACGAAGAGATAGAGAGCAGTTTAAGAAAGAAATACAAGGAGTTAAAGGCCCAGATAGATTTATACAATTCAAAATACAGCACCGGTGAAGCAAAGATTGCGGCGGTAGATCAAAAAAAGAAAAATACTCTGCAAAACATGCAGAAAGATACCGGAATTGATGAACCTCGCGATGTTGAGGATATTTCATCATTTGATTTTGATACCCGTAAGAATATTTTAATGCACAAAAAGCAGGAACTTGGAAAAGAATTTGCTCAGACAAAAGAAAAGATTAACGGATACGAAGGTATAATTGACGGCCTTTCTGAATATTCGGACTATGAGGTTAGAGAGATATACGACTTTGCTGTGGATTTTGAATCAATGAACAGGCATGAACTGTCGGATTTTACAGCGCAGCTGAAGAAGACCAACAACAGGATCGGATTTGATATACAGAAGAGTCGAAATAAGCTCTCAGATAGGATACAGGAGGTAATTAATCTCGATAATCTTGCAGAAGAACAATATAAAAAGCCTCTAAGGAGCATGCTCAGGATGCTTGACAGACCGCAGGATATCCTGGATCAGATCGATATTACTGTGCATGCGCTCGATACTTTGATGGAAAAGCTTGCGGTCGACATAGAAATTGTCGAAAAAGAACGTGACGAGATAATTGATGAACTGTCATCTTATCTCGAAGAAATCAATACCGGACTTGGAAGGATCGACAGCAATTCAACTATAAAAGTTCAGGGGAAATCCTTGAAGATGCTCCAGATAAAGGTTCCGATCTGGTATGACAGCAGAGAGATCTACCTATTGAGACTAAAAGATTATCTGGGGGAAGTAACGGCAAATATCATAAGACTGTTAAATAAAAATGAGAATCCTGATAATGAACTAAGCAGCAAGATAAACGTAAATAAGCTGTATGACGCTGTGGTTGGAGTAAGTAACGTAGAGATACAGATCTACAAAATCGAGAAGCAGCGAACCTACCCTATAAGCTGGGCAGATGCCGCAAAGAACTCCGGAGGAGAGGGCTTCTTGTCTACATTTGTGATATTGTCGAGTCTTCTTTATTACATAAGGAAAGATGATAGTGATATTTTTGCGGAGCGAAATGAGGGCAAAGTGCTCTTGATGGATAATCCTTTTGCTCAGACTAATGCGGAACACCTTTTGAAACCGCTTATGGATATGGCAAAGAAAAATAATACCCAGCTTATATGTCTCTCAGGGCTTGGCGGTGAGTCTATCTATGGTAGATTTGACAACATCTATGTATTAAATCTCATAGAGTCAAGACTGAGCGGCGGTAAACAGTATCTCGGAGTAGAGCACAAAAGAGGCGCCGAACCTCAAAGGGTAGTATCTTCACAGGTGGAAGTCTACGATCAAATGACGTTGTTTTGAGGATTCATATGGAAAGAAGAACAAAAATATGATCATATCAGTAATCACAGGTGCGGCGGGATTCGCCGGATGTAACCTTACAGAAAAATTGGTAGAAAGCGGCAGAAAGGTCATTTGTATAGAGAGACCCGGATCTGCACATAATGAGAGGCTTGAGAAGATAAGACTTGATGCGGAAGACAAGAGAAAGGCCGGAGATGTTTCATACGGCGAATTAATTCGAGTTCCGCTGGATATGTCTGAGTATCGGCATATTTCTGAAAAAATCGAGGAAATGACCGGTATCCGTAAGTGCGATGAATTTTATCATTTAAGCTGGGTTGGCGGCAGAGATGATTTTGATGGGCAGATGAAAAATATCGAACCTGCGCTCAATGCAGTAAAAGAAGCTGCAGCTCTTCGCTGCAGGCGTATTCTTATGATAGGTTCTCAGGCAGAGTATGGATATCTGTCAGGTATGGAATCAGGTGTTACAGAGGATACTATGCCCAATCCATTTTCTGCATATGGAGCGGCAAAAACAGCGGCGATGTATCTTACGAAGCGTCTTGCGGAACAGTTGGATGTGGAATGGATATGGGGCAGGATCTTTTCTCTTTATGGCAAATATGAGCGTAAAGAAACCATGATACAGTATGCTCTGAAAAGTCTGAAGGATGGCGTATCACCGAAGCTTTCATCATGCACACAGATGTGGGACTATCTGGATGCCGGAGATGCGGCTGATGCCATGATGGCTCTTATGAAAAAAGGGCATGCAGGAGAAATATATAACCTTGCGGATGGACGTTACAGACCTTTACGAGAGTTTGTAGAAATCCTTCATGAGAGGATAAGTCCGGAAACAGAGATTCGCTACGGCGATAATGTAAGCGGTCAGATCGTATCATTGTGTCCGTCGGTTGAAAAGATCCGTGAGCACACCGGATGGAAACCGAAGGTGGATTTTCCGGGAGTACTTGTGTAGAGTCAGATAATATCCGACATATAATTATGACAGGGTCTAAAAAAATGTGATCGTTCTTCCACAAAAGAGCTTTTTATTTGGGACCCGCAAAATACGAGCATGCAGCGTAATTATGTGGAATGAAAGGAGAAATCGACAAGTATGAAAAAGTATAAGTGTGAACCGTGTGGCTATATTTATGATCCTGAAAAGGGTGATCCGGAGAGCGGAATCGAGCCCGGAACTGCTTTTGAGGATATCCCCGATGACTGGCTTTGTCCTATATGCGGAGTAGGCAAGGACATGTTTGAACCTGTAGACTGAATGATCTAAACGTCATATCAATACATAAAAAGAGCGGAATCGATAAGGAATGTGGTCGGTTCCGCTTTTTACGTCTAAGTGATTTGTGTATTGAGTTGAATTCTGTGTAGTGATATGTTGGTATCAGTCGGGGATAAAAGAACTTTGGCTGTTACATCATTATTGAGATGATAACAGCTAGAAAGAAGGTACACATGAAGATCGGTATTCAATCAATGGGCACTGTTAGTTGTGAACCTGGGGAAAACTTAGTTCAGGAGTTCAAAAAGATAAAAGATGCAGGCTTTGAAGCTGTGGATTTTAATTTTGAGGTGTTTGTTGACTCGAGGACGCAGTACAGATCAGACGGCAGCTGTTTTTTTGATAAGCCTATAGATGAACTCGTGACTTTTTTTGCACCGTATAAAAAAGCATGTAAAGCTTCCGGACTTGAATTCAGTCAGGGACATGCGATGTTTGGAGAGTATCCGGAAACAGAAAACGAATTATCCCAATTTATAAAAGTACAAAAAAATGTTCTTATGATCGCCGGTGATATGGGAATACCTTATCTTGTGATCCATCCATTGAATCTCAGGAGAAAACAGGGTAAAGAAGCAGAGATAAAAAAGAATCTGGAATATTTCACGGAACTCGCTCCTGCAGCAAAAGAAGCCGGAGTAGTGATCTGCCTTGAAAATCTTTTTACATGGGAAAACGGAAGAGTCTTTACAGGAGCATGTACCGATGAAAACGAGACAGTGTTTTACATGAAAGAACTCAATTCGAAATTTCAGGGACAGTTTGGATTCTGCCTGGATACAGGACATGCAAACCTTATGCGGAAAAACCTGCGGGAATACATAAATATCATAGGAGATTATCTTAAGATCCTTCATATACATGAAAATGATGGAGTGCGTGATCTTCATGCGATGCCGTTTACTTATGTAAGTAACTGGGGAAGTCCGTCGCTTAGTGACTGGGATGGTGTAATAGACGGGCTGGCTGACATAGGATATGACGGAACACTGAATTTTGAGACAGGACCTATGTTTTTTGCGCTTCCGGAAAGACTGCATGATCCGGCTCGTAAATTTATGTACGAAACAGGTGCATATTTAAGAGATGAGATAAAAAATCGAACGAGCTGAAATCGAGTGGACAGTAATGGATAAAAAGCAGAAAAAACGTAACAGTTCACACGTAAACGGAGCACTGCGCTGCGGAGTTTACGACCAAGAAAGATGAAAAGCCATTGGATTTTGCCCATCGCCGGAGGCGATTTAATTGGCAAAATCCGTTACGTGAGCGAGCTGGAAGCGAGTGAACAGTAACGAAAAAACAAAGAATAGCGAGGAACATTGCCGTCCCTCGCTTGATTTTTTAAAATATTTAGAACATTAGATCAGTCTTTAGATAAACGATCCTCGATAAAATCGTTCATTTCATTTTCATCAACGCCCAGAGCGTAGGACAGCTCACTGAAAAGCGCATGTTCCGCAGAACGAAGAAAATGCTCATCAACGGAAGTTGCGGTGCGCCCCTTTCTGATACGTGCTTCCTTACGGGCGTGAGTAGTCTTTAAGAGACGACATAATTCACGTGCATCATTTTGAACGAGCGCCTTGTTGTATTCGTTTTGGCGATTCTTTTCGTTCTCGACGCATATTTCGTCAAGTTCCGGGAGTGAGTCGATGAGATTCAGTGCTTCGTCGTGAGTCACAGGTTCTCTCAGAGTGGCATCGCCGGAACCTACAGCAACATAAATCTTGCTCGTCGGGCAATCTGTAGGGATCAGATAATAGTATTGTTTAGTTTGATCACAGTCTGGAATGTCCAAAGAGGAAATGTTTGTGATCTGACAGAGACCATCAACCTTGTGAACAACGAAATCGCCGGTTTTATACATCTAACACTCCTTTCTTGATTTATAGAAATTCTGTTGGAATTCTTATAAGTCAAAAATGCACTACATGCATTGTGATGCGACGCACGCGGATAGGGATTTGTTCAGAGCCGCATTACCTCTTATATTTTATCACCATTTTAAGACGCGTGATTTTTGAATAATTAACAAAATTACCTATAGTATCTATGGTTAAATCTGACTAAGGAATACGTTTTCTGGAAAAAATCATATGAATCATCTAAAAACTGTATACAGATAACACGTGGAACGTGAGTTACAGTTCAGAGGTAGCAGGAAGCGCTACGCCGCTGACTGCGTAAAAAATGAAGTCGCTATTGGAACGAGCTGATTGAGAGTGAACAGTAACGAATGTGACATCGGGGTTTGTATTTTAAATCATAAAAATGCCCGTAGAGAATGATTAAGTGGTAAAATCATATTATGTTACCAAATGAATTTATAAACAGAATGAAAAAAATGATGAAGCCGCAGGAATATGAGCCTTTTGTGGCTTCTTATGATCGTCCGCGGGCACAGGCACTTAGGATAAATCCGCTCAAGAGTACTGATCTCGGTGATCAAAAAAATGTACTTGATCGTACATTTGCGCTGGAACCTGTTCCCTGGGCTGAAAACGGTTATTACTACGATCCGGATGAAGCACCCGGAAAGCACCCGTATCATGAGGCTGGAGTGTATTATATCCAGGAACCGAGTGCCATGGCGCCTGTGACTTTTCTGGATGCTGCGCCCGGAGAAAAGATACTCGATCTCTGTGCTGCGCCGGGAGGAAAAACTACTCAGATCGCTGCTGCCATGCAGGGCAGGGGGATTCTCATAGCCAATGAGCCAAATCCAAATCGTGCAAAGATTCTGGCACTAAATATCGAGAGACTTGGGATTTCCAATGCGATAGTGGTAAGTGCTCTGCCAGATGCATTGTCACAGATCTTTCAGGGATACTTCGACAGGATACTTGTAGATGCGCCATGTTCCGGAGAAGGAATGTTCCGCAAAAATGAGGAGGCGGAGACAGAATGGAGCCCGGAAAACGTTGAAATGTGCGCAGAAAGACAGGAAGGGATCCTTCGTGAAGCCGTAAAGATGCTGGCACCCGGAGGTCGTATCGTATATTCTACCTGCACTTTTGCGCCTGCTGAGGATGAAGCTCAGATAAGCCGTTTCTTAAAGGAGAATCCTGATTTTATCTGCACAAAAGTCGAGGCTTCATGCGGAATGGAGTCCGGCCGAAAAGAATGGGCAGGAGAGAATCCGGCAGATGGAGTAGAAAACAGTATCAGGCTTTGGCCGCATAAGATGAGAGGAGAAGGTCATTACCTTGCAGTTCTTGACAGAGAAGGTGATCTTTCAAGTAATCCTGTCAGAGTATCGGCAAATGGACTGCTCGTAGGAGTACCGTCAAAGGATCTGAAGCTTTTCCGTGAATTCGAGGCAGAGGTGTTAAATCCCGGAGCCCTTCCGGAAGGAGTATTTCATCTTTTCGGTGATCAGCTCTATCTTGCGCCAAAGGATTCACCGGCATTCACCAGACTAAAAGTACTTCGCCCGGGACTTCACTTAGGCACGATAAAAAAGAACCGGTTTGAACCCGGTCATGCACTGGCTCTTTATTTAAAAGAAGGTGATGTAAAGAGAACAGCATGCCTCAAGGCGGATTCGCAGGAAGCTATGGGTTTCATAGGAGGGCAGACCTTGCAGGATACGGGAACCGGAAAAGGGTGGTGTCTCGTGACTGTAGATGGTTTCTCTCTTGGATGGGGAAAATCCGACGGCCGCATCATAAAGAATCACTATCCGAAGGGGCTTAGGATATATACCTAAACGGACATCTATTAACGTATATTCAGTTGTAAACCAAAGCTTATAAAGGAGAGTATAAATATGGCAGACACACAGATGAACACAGCAGTAGATTCACAGGATACCGCAACTCTTAAAGAGCTTCTGGAGTGGGAGAAAAAAGAAGCAAAATACGCTAAGCGCACGAGTATGCTTCTCGCAGCACTGGTAGGGATCTTTCTTATAAGTGCGATCATTATAGTACCAAAGGCAGTTACAGTGCTTGAAAATACAAACGAGGCAGTTGTAACAGCTCAGAGTTCGCTTGAAAAAGTCGATGAGCAGCTTGATAGCATAAAAGTCATGACAGACTCTATCACAAAAACCAGTAATAATATGAATACAATGGTAGAGGATAACGCAGAACAGCTCACAGAAGCAGTCAAAAAAATGCAAAGTGTAGACTTTGAAGGGCTTAATACAGCAATAAAGGATCTCGAGGATGCTGTGAAGCCAATGGCAAAAATGATGCGTGCGTTTAACTAAAAGGGGGTAGTGCCTATGAAGCTGACGTTCGTTGGTGCAGATCATGAAGTCACAGGAAGCTGCCATTATCTGGAAGCTTGCGGAAAGCGTATTCTTGTAGACTATGGAATGGAGCAGGGACTAAATCTTTATGAAAACGTTCCTCTGCCCGTGCCGGCAGCAGACATAGACTACATCTTTTTGACACATGCACACATAGATCATTCAGGACTCCTTCCGCTTGCGTATCAAAAAGGATTTCGTGGAAAGATTTTTGCAACGACAGCAACGGTTCGCCTTTGCAGTATCATGCTTCGAGACAGTGCCCACATACAGACTTTTGAAGCAGAGTGGCGAAATCGAAAAGCACGTCGAAGTGCAAATGTTCCGCCATTCGAACCGCTGTATACTATGGAAGATGCAGACGGTGCGATAAGGCTCTTAAATCCTGTGCCCTATGATCAGAGGATAAATGTATCAGAAGGCATAATGATACGTTTTACAGATGTTGGACATCTTCTTGGGTCATCGGCTATAGAAGTATGGCTCACGGAAGGAAAGGTTACGAAAAAAATCGTCTTTTCCGGTGACGTCGGAAATAAAGATCAGCCAATACTGAAAGATCCGCAGCCTGTAAAAGAAGCGGATTATGTGGTTATAGAGTCAACCTATGGAGACAGACTGCATTCTAAGGAAAAAATCGATTACATAGGCGACTTAACAAAGATACTCCAGAGAACTCTTGACAGAGGTGGAAATGTGGTGATCCCGTCTTTTGCGGTAGGACGTACGCAGGAGCTTCTATATTTCATCCGTCAGATAAAAGAAAAAGGTCTGGTGCACGGACATGAGAATTTTCCGGTATATGTGGATTCGCCTCTGGCCGTAGATGCGACCAGCATTTTCGGAAAAAGTTCATTTGAATGTTATGATGACGAGGCAAAAGAACTGGTGGAGAAAGGCATAAATCCACTGTCTTTCCCGGGACTTACGTTGTCCATCACTCCGGACGAGTCCAGGCTTATAAATGCAGACGATGAGCCAAAGGTGATCATTTCTGCATCAGGAATGTGCGATGCGGGACGTATACGTCATCATTTAAAGCATAATCTCTGGAGAGATGAATGTACGATCCTTTTTGTGGGATATCAGTCATCGGGAACTCTCGGACGGGCGCTTGTAGAGGGTGCAGACAGCGTGAAACTTTTTGGTGAAGAAATCGCTGTCAGAGCAGAAGTGACCATCTTGAGAGGAATGAGCGGACATGCGGATAAAGAAGGTCTTATCGAATGGATGAGAAACTTCCAGGAAAGCAGACCTCATATGGTTTTTGTTGTTCATGGAGAAGATGAAGTCACGGATCACTTTGCAGACTCTCTTCATGAAGAACTGGGTTTACGGGCATATGCACCTTACAGCGGGACCCGTTATGATCTGGAAGCCGGAGTTATCGAATATGAAGCAAGAGGTGTCAGGGCAATAAACAGAAAGGTAAGAACTGTTACGCGTGGAAGCTCTGTTTATGACAGGCTTGTGGCAGCAGGTCAGCGCCTAATGGCATTGATACGCAGATATGAGCATGGAGCGAATAAAGATCTGGCAAGATTTGCTGACCAGATATCAGCGCTTTGTGATAAATGGGAAAAATAAAGAAGATATAAGGAGATTTTTTAATGAAATTAATAGCTGCAGCAGACGCAAAATGGGGAATCGGACTGAAAAATGAACTTCTTGTCCGTATCCCTCAGGATCAGCAGTATTTTAGACAGGAAACTACAGGTCATGTGGTGGTTATGGGACGAAAGACATTAGAGAGCTTTCCGAATCAGAAACCGCTCCCGAACCGTGTAAATATCGTAATGACCAGACAGAAAGATTATGCTCCCGAAGGAGTGATTGTTGTTCATGACATAGATGAGTTGAAAAACGTTCTTAAGCAATATGATCCTGAGGATCTTTACTGCATAGGCGGTGAGCAGATCTATAAGCTCCTTCTGCCGCTCTGCGATACAGCACTTATTACAAGGATCGATCATGTATATGAAGCAGACGCATATCTTCCGGATCTGGATCATGATCCGGAGTGGAAACTGACCATGAGAAGTGAAGAACAGACATATTTCAGTCTGATCTATTATTTCCTGACTTATGAGCGCATAAGCGGAGGAGAAAGAATCTAAAAAACATAAAAGGAGAAGGAACAACATGGCTGTTTATAAACTGAAACCCGCATACAAGGATGATCTGTGGGGAGGAAGCAGGCTAAAAAAAGATTTTGGAAAGTCTGAATACCATGGCTATGTATTATCTGAAACATGGGAATTATCATGTAATCCGGAAGGCCTCACAACCATCCGGAATGGGGAATTTAAGGGAAAGACTGTAAAGGAATATCTGGAGCAGGGCGGTGAAGCCGTAACGGGTACAAATTACTCCAGATTTAAGCAGTTTCCTATTTCCGTAAAGTTTATCGATGCTCATCAGAACCTTTCTATAAAACTTCATCCAAAGGATGAGTATGCAGATGCAAAGGGTCTTCTAAAGGGCAATGATGAGTGCTGGTACATACTCGACTGTCTGCCGAATGCCGGTATTTTTTATGGTCTGGAGCATGATCTTACAAAAGAGGAATTTCGTCGTAAGATCGAAGAGAATGCACTGATGAAGGAACTGCATTTTCAGCCGGTTCATCCGGGTGAGATTTATTTTCTCCCATCGGGAATACTCCATAGTATCGGTGCCGGTGTCCTTGCGGCAGAGGTAAAGCAGTACGAGCAGGTTAAGTACAGAGTATATGACTTTGGACGTGTGAAGCCTGATGGACAGCCGAGAGAGCTTATGATCGATGATGCTGTCGAGGCAGCTATCCTTACAGCAGGTGTGCCGGAGAGGAATGATGGAGATCATCTGGTAAAATGCGATACTTTTACGTTGGATAAGATCGAAGTAAATGGAGAAGTGACTTTGAAAACAGACGGTACGTCTTTCCATCACTTACTGACCATTGATGGAGAGATGATCCTGAAGGATGAGGAAACCCGTATGGAAATCCTTAAAGGAGATGGAATACTGATATCTGCTGATGAAGGAGAGTACAGCATAAAAGGAAAAGGAACCCTTCTTTTGATAACAATCTAAGACGATGATGATGACAGGGTCAAAAGTAAAAAGACGATTGTTCTTTTACAAAAATATTTTTATTAGTGACCCTGTCTTCTGAAAGGCAATAATAATTATTATGGAAAAATCCTACAATTCGATTTCTGGAAAAGAAATATTAAAAACGATAGGAGGTCAGGTGAGAGAATTTAAGAGAGACTCTTTCCTGACTCCCTTTTTTATGTTTTTGGAAGTGATAATGGAAATGATCATTCCGTTTCTCATGGCGTCTATCATTGATAAGGGCGTAATGACAGGTGATCTGAATCATATATACCGTGCTGGCGGTCTTATGATAATAGTGGCTCTTCTTGGACTTTTTGCCGGTATCATGGGCGCCTGTACAGCCGCAAGAGCTTCGGCAGGACTTGCGAGAAACCTGAGAAACGCAATGTTTCGAAATATACAGACTTATAGCTTTTCTAATATTGACAGATATTCGACGGCAGGTCTCGTGACCAGACTTACTACGGATGTTACGAATGTACAGAATGCATATCAGATGCTCCTGCGTATGTTTATGAGAGCGCCGTCATCCATTATTGTCGCTATGACCATGGCATTTGTGATAAGCCCGAGACTGGCATCCATCTATCTTGTTGCGGTGCTTTTCCTTGGCATGTTTATCGTGCTTATAATGTCCAGAGTGACAAAATATTTCAAAGAAGTATTTGAAAAGTATGATGATCTAAATTCCAGTGTTCAGGAAAATGTTTCTGCAATACGAGTAGTAAAAGCGTTTGTTCGTGAGAAATATGAGGAAGAACGTTTCAACAGCGCCAGTAAAAATATCTATAAAATGTTTGTAAGAGCTGAAAGTACCGTGGTTTTAAATATGCCGGTCATGCAGTTTACGGTGTACGCGTGTATCCTTCTTATAAGCTGGTTTGGAGCGCATTTTATAGTTGCAGGTGATCTGACTACAGGACAGCTCATGAGTCTTCTTGCTTATTGCATGAACATACTTATGAGTCTCATGATGCTTTCCATGATTTTTGTAATGGTCAGCATGTCCTCGGCAAGCGCGCAGAGAATTACCGAGATAATAAATGAGGAATCGGATATCAAAAATCCGGAAGATCCTGTGATGAGTGTTCAGGATGGTTCAGTGACATTTGATCATGTGTGGTTTTCTTATGGAAACGGTGAACCGGTTTTGTCGGATATCAATCTTGATATAAAGGCAGGAGAGACCATCGGTATCATAGGTGGAACAGGATCCTCCAAGTCTTCTCTGGTAAATCTCATAAGCAGACTATATGACGCGGGTAAGGGAAGTGTCAAAGTAGGCGGTAAGGATGTGAGAGAATATGATCTCACGACACTTAGAGATCAGGTTGCTGTCGTGTTGCAAAAAAATGAACTATTCAGCGGTACGATCCTCGATAATCTCCGTTGGGGAAATGAAAATGCAACGGAGGAAGAGTGTAAAAAAGCCTGTGAGATCGCTTGTGCAGATGAATTTATAGAGCGTATGCCGGAGAAATACAATACGCATATTGAACAGGGCGGAACTAATGTATCCGGTGGACAGAAGCAGAGAATATGTATTGCCAGAGCATTACTTAAAAATCCAAAGATCCTGATACTGGATGATTCCACTTCGGCTGTGGATACAGCGACTGATGCAAAGATACGTGAGGGATTCGCAAAAGAGATCCCCGGTATGACCAGATTTATCATTGCCCAGCGTATATCCAGTGTTCAGAGCGCTGACAGGATCATTGTCATGGACAATGGACGCATTAGTGGTTTTGACACACATGAAAATCTGTTAAAAAATAATGAGATCTATCGTGATGTCTACGAATCCCAGACAAAAGGAAATGCTGATTTTGATGAGAAGGGAGGAGAGGCATAATGGCTGAAAGACGAGTCAGAGAATTTGGACGGCGAAGAGGAACTCCCGGTGTTAAGGTTCGTGTCAAAAATCCCGGAAAGCTTTTTAAGCGTGTAATGGGATACGTTATGAAAGAGTACGGGATCAGGGTCGTGCTGGTTGTTTTCCTGATATTTGCCGGAGTATTGGCAAATGTGCAGGGAACGTTATTTATGAGAAATCTCATAGATGACTATATTACTCCCATGGTAAAGGCGGATTCACCGGACTTTGCACCTCTTTTATATGCAATGATGAGGGTCGCTGTTTTTTATATGATAGGCGTGCTTTCGACTTTTGCATATCAGAGGATCATGATAAGGGTCAGTCAGGGAACTCTGTTAAGACTCAGAAGTGATGTTTTTTCAAAGATGGAGAGCCTTCCGATAAAGTACTTTGATACACATGCTCATGGCGACATCATGTCTGTTTATACAAATGATATTGATTCTTTAAGACAGATGATAAGCCAGTCATTACCGCAGTTCTTAAATAGTGCTGTGACTATCGTGAGCGTATTTTTCAGTATGCTGTTTTTGGATGTTCCGCTTACGATCCTGTCAGTATTTATGGTTGCGGTAATGCTCTTTGCTTCAAAGAAAGCTGCCGGATTGTCAGGAAATTATTTTAAGAAGCAGCAGAAAAATCTCGGTTCCTTAAATGGATATATCGAGGAGATGATGACCGGAGAAAAAGTAGTTAAAGTCTTTTGCCATGAAGAAAAGGCCATCGAGGAATTCGAGAAAAGAAATCAGGAATTATATGAGAGTGCGTATAATGCTAACCAGTTTGCGAATGTACTGGGACCTATAAATGCGCAGCTCGGAAACCTGAGTTATGTGCTGTGTGCAATAGCAGGCGGCATATTGGCACTTTCCGGTGTTTCAGGACTGACTCTGGGACGATTAGCTTCATTCCTTACATTCAATAAGAGCTTCAGTATGCCGATAAATCAGATAAGTATGCAGTTAAATGCAGTCGTAATGGCACTTGCCGGAGCGGAGCGTATATTTGCACTTCTTGATGAAGAACCGGAAAAAGATGAAGGATATGTTACACTTGTTAATGTTAAAGAAGGTCCCGGTGGAAATCTTATAGAAACACCCGAGAGAACGGAGCGCTGGGCATGGAAACATTACCACAAGGCTGACGGCACTACGGATTATAAAGAACTTAAGGGAAATGTTGAGATGCTTGGTGTCGATTTCGGTTATAATGATGATGTGATGGTACTTCATGATGTAAAATTATTTGCAAAGCCGGGACAAAAAATTGCGTTTGTTGGTTCGACCGGCGCGGGAAAAACTACCATTACAAATCTTATTAACCGTTTTTATGATATTCAGGACGGAAAGATCAGGTATGATGGTATCAATATAAACAAGATCCGTAAGGGAGATCTCAGGAGATCTCTCGGAATGGTGCTTCAGGATACACATCTTTTTACCGGTACGGTACGTGAAAATATCCGTTTCGGAAGGCTTGATGCCACAGATGAGGAAGTTGAGGCAGCTGCAAAACTTGTAAGTGCTGACGGATTTATAAGACAGATGACGGATGGATATGATACCATGATAACTGGAGATGGTTCATCGTTAAGTCAGGGGCAGAGACAATTATTATCTATAGCAAGGGCAGCAGTGGCAGATCCGCCGGTGCTGATACTTGATGAAGCGACGAGTTCCATCGATACGCGTACAGAAAGGATAGTCCAGGAAGGGATGGATTCTCTTATGCGCGGCCGTACTACATTTGTCATAGCTCACAGACTGTCGACTGTTCGGAACAGCGACTGTATCATGGTCATGGAGCAGGGACATATCATAGAACGTGGTACGCATGAAGAACTTATGGCGGAAAAGGGAAAGTATTATCAATTGTATACAGGCCTTTCTGCCGGTTGATAGTAAACTAAAATAAATTATCTAAAACCTTTTTCCTCTTTACGGGTACTAAACAGTAGCCGATGAGTTACGGTTCGCATACAAACGGTGTACTTTGATGCCGGGAGTAGGCGGATAGTAACACAGATGAGAGAGATGGCGGATTCATCATGCTCCGGATACGGTAATGATCCATGTGCCTGGAGCAAAGCAGTTGATGGAGTATGAATGATGATGCTGAGTTGCAGTGCCGATGTGGAGGTCGGTATTGCAGGAGAAAAGGAGGAAAAAGGTAATCGGAGATCTCAATATATGGAGATAGACCAGAAACTCATATCGGCCGTTGGTAAGATGAAAGCCGGAGAAGAAGAGGGTTTTAATCAGGTTTACTCGGCAACGTACAATTTTGTGTACTTCCGTGCACGTCAGATCATGAAAAATGAGGATGACGCGAAGGACCTGGTTCAGATCGTTTATATGGAAGCTTTCAAATCCATCGGGGCTCTGGAAACACCGGAAAGCCTGTTTTCATGGCTTGGAGCGATTACCTATAGGCAGGGAATGAAATTATTCAGGAAAAAAACTGAATTATTGCTCGATGAGGATTTCGAGAGTGTATTTGAAAATCTCGAATCTCACGATGATGACTCCCGGCCTGATATCTCTGCGGAGCAGAAGGAGGAACGTGATCGCATAGCTGCGCTTATCGAGGAATTACCGGAAGCACAGCGTATGACCGTTGTGGCCTACTACTATGATAATATCAAGATCGATGACATCGCAGAGGTCATGGATTGTTCTGTGGGTACAGTTAAGAGCAGACTGAATTATGCCCGCAGATTTCTGAAAAAGAAGCTGGAAAAAGATGCGAAAGCTCATCATACCAGCACAGGAGCAGTCGTTCTGTCAGCACCGCTGATATTCCTTGCGGTACAGCAGATTTCGACAAAGACTGTTCTCGCAGCGACAGAAGCGCAGACACTTTACTCAGGTATTTGTACCGGAGTCGGACTTACGGCAGGTGCCATTACAACAGCAGCGGCAACTACTGCAGCATCAGCGGCAGCAGGAACAGCAGCGGCAGGTACATCTGCAGCAGGTCATGTAGCAGTCGCAGGTACGGGAGTATCTATGGCTACAGTGTCAGGAGCTTCGGCAGGAAGTGCCGCAGTGGCAGGAACGGCAGCAGTTGCTGAGACTGCAGGAATTGCAGGAACAGCTGCAGCCGGTACAGCGGCAGCTGGTACGGTTACCGCGGCAGGTACTGCAGCGGCAGCGGGAACAGGAACCGCAGTTGCGGCAGGTGCCGCCGGAGGAGCTGCGGCAAAGAGTGTTGCTATAGCAGTGGCTGTGGCAGTGGCCGGAACAGGGGCCGGAGTCGGGACGGTGGAACTGCATCGTCATTCTACAGTTTCTTCAGTATCAGTAGAAGAAGCAGTGAGTATGGGTGCAGTAGAAGCCTCAACGGATGTCATACCTGATATTGGAGAAGTGTCCGGAAATGATGTTGTTGAGGAAATACCTACATCAGTTGAAGAAGCGCCCGATTACGGACTGCAGGAAGGAACGGAAGGGACGGATCCTTTTGATGAGAGAGAAAAGGAAGAAATTCCCGATGAACCGTCCGTGGAGAAGACGGTTTCCGAAAACAGCGGAGAAAAGAAGATTTCCGATAATTCTGCGAGAAAATTCAAGATTTCAAAGAAGGTTGGAAAGCATCTTTCATCTGCAGTTGCATCCTTACTGCTGCTGAGCGGTCAGACGTCCTACAGCGGAGCCGTGAATAATACATCGCTGGAAGCAGCATATCTTGTTGGCGAAAGTTCCATCGTGACAAAGAAGGAATTTTCTTCCTTGTCAGGTAACACATTGTTCCTGAAAAAACCGCTTGTTGAGAGAGCAACCGAACTGAACGGAAAGGTCACGATAAATGGCCGGTTCTATATGGGGCAGATTGGTGAGAACGGACAGTATAGCGGTAATTGGTATGAGTTTGAACTGACGGCTGCAGAAAACGCCGGGGATAATGTCTTTGGTGGTCTGTCAGCAGAAAATCTTATTATCGTAGCAGATGCTTCGGGGGAGGAACCTGCAGATAATGATCCGGTAGAAACCGTACCGTCAGCCAGCGACGATGCTTTAGGTGATGTTTCCGATGGAAACGGAACCGGAGAGAGTTCAGAGGAGAGTAACGGCACAGGAGAAAAGGAGACTGATCCTGAAACTCCTGAATATGTGGAAGATATAGTGCTGGATCTCGAATAGGGCCGGAGATTAAATGGATCAGATATAATTAAAAGGATCACCGCAGTGGAGAGCGGTGATCCTTTTCTTATGCGGAGCACTTAGCGAGGTATTTTCGAGCTTAGTGCGTGCTATGCAAGTTCGCTTGGCGAGGTCTTATCGAGCCTAGCGTAACTTGTTTGACATTATCTTAATGCATTTTCGATGCAGTCGAGAAGACGGTCGTTGTCTTCGGGATCCATGAAGCAGATACGGAAGAAATGATTGTCCAGGAATGGAAATGTGCTGCAGTTTCTTATCATCATGTGCTGTCTTATGCAGGTATCAAAGAGTGTGTCGGCATCAGCTTTGTCAGAGTCGATACGGCAAAGCACGAAGTTTGCTGAGGGTTCAAAGCAGGTGATGCCGAGATCTTTCATGCCTTTAAGTCTGTCAGTAACACGTTTTCTTTCTGTGGTGATAAGATTACGCGTACGTTCGATATATTCTGAATCGCTGAACATGATCCTTCCGGCGATCTCTGCAATGGAACTAATAGACCATGGATGTTTTTTGGTGTTGATCTCGCGGATAAGATCCTCGTTACCGGTGACAGCATATCCAAGTCTGAGCCCCGGTGATGCAAAAAATTTTGAAACACCCCGGATGATGAACAGGTTGCTGTATACAGCAGTGAGAGGAATGCCCTCGAGTTTTTCCATATTTTCCGTAAACTCGATGTAGGTTTCATCAACCATTACAAAGATATCACGCGCTTTGCAGATATCGAGAACCTGTCTCAGACCTTTTTGATCGATAACAGTGGAAGTGGGATTGTTCGGGTTGCACAGGATAAGCATATCCACATCGTCTGTGAGCCGTTCCTCGAGAGCTTTTATATTCAGCTTAAAGCCATCCGCTTCTTTTAACGGGAAGTAAAGAGATGTTCCACCGCCGAGACTAACTTCACGCTCGTATTCTGAATATGAGGGTCCGAGGATCATGGCTTTCTTTGGGTGCTTAAGTTCGATCAGGATAGATATAAGTTCTGTAGAACCGTTACCGACTATGATATGTGATGGATCGGCACCGCAGTATTTACCAAGGGTTTTTCTTAGTTCGGTATATTCACGATCAGGATAGGTTTCTATACATGTAACATGCTCGGAAATGGTTGCCTTTAGAAGATTTGAGATTCCAAGAGGATTTACATTGGCGGAAAAAGAAGTGATATCTTCTTTCTTTATGCCATAGACCTGTTCGATTTTTTCAAGATCGCTTCCGTGAAAATGATCGGTGTGTTTTATCATTGCTACTGCCTCCACCAGTCTTTTAATAAGTAATTTATCGTGGTATAATCATATCGTTACAGTCGTTGAATAGTACAACTTTTTGCGATTGTGACAATCTTAGTTTAATGCAGCTTCATTTTTCTTTCAAGAAAGTAAAAAATCTAAGTTACAGTTCACGCGTAAACGCTGAGTAGCCATTGGATTTTGCCCATCGCCGCAGGCGATTTAATTGGCAAAATCCGTTACGTGAACGAGCTGAAAGCGAGTGAACAGTAACAATTCTAATACCTGGGGGAAATCATGCAGGAAACCTGTCTGGATAAAATCTTAAGCGGGAAGTTTGAATATGAGCATGATTCTCTGGTGTTTTCTGAAAAAAAGATCGACCTGATCGTTCATCCCGGCGAAAAGGCTACAGGAACCTTCCATATCGAATCAAGTAAGGAAGGTATCCTCAGGGGAATGATCAGCACATCCAGCCCGAGACTTGTCTGTGTCAATGCAGAAGCGGATGAAAGGACTGCCACCGTGCAGTATTCCTTTGATGCCAGTGGTCTGGAACCCGGCAATGTCGTCAGGGGAGTCATTTTCGTAATTTCCGATGCAGGTGAATATCGTCTTCCGTTTTCTGTCAGTGTAGTGAGAAACTATCTGGATTCAGAAGAAGGAAGGATAAGAAATCTTTTTCACTTCACAAATCTCGCACGTCGTAGTTTTGACGAGGCTGTCAGAGTTTTTTATTCACGTTCTTTTTCGGAGATATTTCAGGATTCCGACCGGAGATTTCTGAATGAGTACCGTCTGTATTCGGTGGTACCGGGCTCTGCAGCAAATATGGAACAGTTTCTCATAGCTGTGCACAAAAAATCGCCTGTAGTTTTTTCTACTGATGTCACAAAGATAGAAATGACGGATGTGAGCGATGATATAGAGGGCGAAATAAGGATACGAAAGTCCGGTTGGGGCTATATTCATCTGGATATAGATTGCGACGGCGATTTTATTCGTGCGGAAAGATATGAATACTCTGCTGAGGACTTCAGCGGAGATCTTCTGACTATTCCGTATCAGATAAGATATAAGGATCTTCATGCAGGAAAGAATCTTGGCAATCTGACAATTTCCTGTACAGGAACAGTGATCGTTATTCCGTTTACGCTCGTATGCTCGTCATCAGAAAATCTGCAGGAGAGACTGGATAAGCGGCGTAAGCAGCACATTATCCTGGAACTTATGCGTACATACATGCAGTTTAGAACGCACAGGATAGATGTAAAGAAATGGTGCAGCCGTTCCATGACTCTTACTGAAAAACTTCTGAGAGATGATGAGCGGGATATGGAAGCCAGACTTTACATGGCTCAGATCCTCTTAGCAGAGGGAAGAAACCGTGAAGCCGGTTTTATATTGGAACATGTCAGAAATAATCTTGCGCTCGGAGGCATGCCGGTAGAATATACAGGGTATTGTGATTATCTGGAAGCACTTCTTAACAGAGATCCTGATATCGTAAAAAGCCGGGCAGAGAGAGTCAGGGAGATGCTCAGGCGAAATCCCGGATCTATGCGTCTGACCTGGTTGACCCTTTACCTTGACGAGTCGGTAGCGGGAGATTCAGAAGCCAGACTGGCCCTTATCCGTAAAGCATTCGAAAACGGAAGCCGCAGTCCTTTGCTGTATATAGAAGCATTGGCGGCACTTAAGGACTGGCCGGAATCCTGGGATGTGATGGACGATTTTTACATACAGACCCTTTGGTGGGGCGTCCGTAATGGTGTGATGTATGAATCGCTGGTTTCCAGGATGGTATATCTGACGCTGCGTAAGGATGGATACTCAAAGATCCTTATCAGAGTACTGAAAGCATACTATGATACATTCCATACAGAGGAAATCCCGGAAGCGGTATGTACGCTTCTGATCCGTAATGCCAGATATGGAAAAGAAGAATTTGGCTGGTATTCGATAGGAGTAGAGAAGTCGTTTAAGGTTACGAGATTATACGAATCGTATCTTAATTCCGTTCCACTGGATTATGATCAGCTTCTTCCACGTCAGGTTCTACTGTATTTCGGCATGAAGTCAGGCGTATCTGATGAGAGGATGGCATTGTTGTATGCCAATATGATACGCAATCAGAGCAGGACGGCTGATCTTTTAAAAGAAAATAATGAGAAGATCCTGCAATTTGCAACCCGTGTTGCAGAGCAAAATGTACTGAGCAAAAATATGTCAGTGGTTTACGAATATGCAGCTTCTCTTAAAGAAATTGAGAATAAGGACGAGTTTGAAAAAGCAATCGCTCCGGTAATTTTTCGTCACAGGATACGGATACCTGATAAGAGAGTACGAAATATCATAGTGGCTGAGGACGGAATAATACCGTTAAAGAAAGCGCCTGTAAATGAAGGTCGTGCATATATCTCGATCTACGGTACGGAATATTCACTGGCATTCGAGTATGCGGATGGACGTCTTTCTGTTCCGAGTCCTGCATTGAAGGATCGTCAGATGCTTCATCCGGCGCATTTCGTTCATGCACTTACAAATTTTGGTACGGATCGTGCAGGTATTGCTTTTTATATTTGCGGTATCGGACGCAGGGCAGCATCTGTAAATGAACTCAATGTAGATTCAGCCCGGACTATCGTATCATCAGACCAGATAGATCCTGAGATACGTGAAGAGTTTCGGCGTGAGCTCATGAGATTTCTTTACGAGCAGGACAGGATCGATGAACTCTATGAGCTGTTGTCGGATGCCCCCATAAGAGAATTCAGCAGTCATACACGTTCGGAACTCGTGCGTTACATGGTTATCTGTGGAATGCATCGAAATGCTTATGAATGTGTAACGACCTGCGGACCGGAGGGAGTAGATCCAAAGATCCTTGTTCGTCTTGTGAGCCGGATGATACAGGAAGGGGTAAATACAGAAGATCCCAGACTGCTGGATCTGTGCTTTATGGTTTTCCGTGCCGGAAAATACGATGAAGCAATGTTGAACTACCTTTGCGAAAATTTCCACGGTACTGTGCGTGATATGCGTGATATCTGGAAAGCGTCCGTAGGATTTGACGTAGATGTAATGACGATCGAGGAGCGTATTCTTAATCAGATGCTCTATGCCAGATCCTTTGTAGGCGAAAAGGACGAGATTTTTGCGGATTACTGCAAGAGAGGCGGCAGGCAGAAACTCATAAGAGCATTTCTCGATTACAGCTCATATGAGTACTTTGTTAAGGACAGGATAACTTCAGCTGAGATATTTGACACTATTCTCAGGAGACTTCGAGAGGGCGAGCAGATGTCTGAAATCTGCGCCCTGGCTCTTACAAAGTATGCTGCAGATCCGAAGAGAGCGCCGGACCCGCTTAGAAAAGAACTGGCTGATGTGGTTTCTTCTCTTATGGAACGCGGCCTGATGTTTGAATATTTCAGAAACTACAGGAAATATGTTTCTGCTCTGGCATTATTCAGTGACAGGACGTTCATAGAGTACAAGGCCAGTCCCAGATGCAAGGTGGTACTTCATTCGCTGATATCCGGTGAAGGAGAGAGCGTAGACGAGTATAGAAAAGAAGATATGCCGGATATGTATGAAGGTATATATTCTGAAAATATGGTCCTGTTTTTTGGTGAGACGCTTCAGTATTATGTGACTGAAGAAATCGACGGCAGGTCAAATCTTACGGAAAGCAGGAGTATCGAAAGAGATGTCACTCGTCTGGATCGCAATGATTCAAGATACGACCTGATCAATGACATGCTTGTTTGTCAGTCGGTTGGAGATATAGAAAGCCTCAGAGGGCTCATGGAGCAGTATATAAATAAATCGGAGATCGTGTCGGAAGTATTTCGGCTTAGATAAAAAACGAAACGGATGGAAATAAAAGAAAAGAGAAAAGTTGTTTTCGGAATAGATCTTACTGAAGACACAGCACAAATATCATATTGCTTTGGACCTGAGGAAGAAGTGAAAACAGAGAGGATCGGAGCAGAGGAAGAGAATTTCGCTGTTCCGGTGGCTGCTTTCCGTTTGAAGAACGGAAACAGATTTGTGTTTGGCTATAAAGCGTTGGAAGAGGCCGAAAAAAATGGTTCGGAACCCGTGAGCCGTTTTTTGAGTGTAGCACTTGAGGGAAATAAGCTCTATGATGAAGTTGGGGAAATAGAGCCAACAGAGCTTATCGGAAGCTTTTTATCATGGCTCCTCAGAGTTCCGGTGGAAACAGTTGACGCAGAGCCGATAGCTTTGGTGGTTTCGGTGCCTGAAGTTACTGAGTTGATGCCGGGGATCCTCTATCAGTCTATCCATCAGGCGGGTATCAGGATACCTGAAGTTCGGTTCGTGAGTCATGCGGAGAGTTTTTATTTTTACGCAATGAGTCAGCCGGTGGAGCTATGGAGAAACGGAGTTATCCTCTTTGATTATGACGATGAGCATTTTGAGTATCGTCGCCTTGTCATAGATGGAAGAACTAGGCCGGCGATCGTGACCACGGAAGGTCGTAAATGTCCGGAAATGCTGCCTTTTCTGCCGGGACAGCCCGAGCATATGGATAGTATTTTTCTGGAAATAGCAGAGGAAGCACTGCAGAAAGAGAGACCGTCTGTTATCTATCTCACCGGAAAGAGGTTTGAGGTACGTTGGGAGAGAGAGACGCTCAGGTTTCTTTGCGGAAGGGGAAGAGTTTTTCAGGGACAGAATCTTTACAGCAAGGGCGCATGTCATGCTGCTATGGATGCAGTTTACTGGAGCAGGCTTTCCAGGAGATATCTTTTCCTTGATGATGACAGTCTGAAGCAGAACGTCAGCATAAGGTGCATGGGTGCAATAGGCAGAGAAACACAGCTTCCGGTTATAGATGCCGGTATAAGCTGGTACAATGCGGAGGCACATATTGAGGTTCTTCTGGGAACAGACCGAGAAGTCACTGTGGTACTTACCGGGATGATGGACGGTTCGGAGAGAAATGTAGTTCTCCGTCTGGACTGGATGCCTGAACGACCTGACAGAGCCAGTCGTATCGGTATGGATTTTAGGTTTATCGAGAAAGAACGGCTGGAAGTGACCATCACGGATCTTGGTTTTGGAGATCTCTTCAAATCCTCCGGACTTAGGGAGACAGAGCGGATCACATTATAAGGATGAGTTTATGGTTTATCAATGCGTTGGGCAGAGAGCTTCGTCCCCTTTTCATATGAAAGGTGCGGGACTTGGGATCTACTCTCTGGAAGAACTGCTTTTCTACATTAGGGAAAATGTATTTATGATAGATTCTTCGCTTATGAGTGAAGAATTTGTAAAATTTGTGCGGTGCGAGCTTTGCCTTTCTACTCTTGCGGACAAACTCGCTGAAATAATGAATAATGGCGGCGAACTCTCAGAGTTTGTTGAGTGCCTGTTTAAGGCATCTGACTTTGTATCGGGAACGGAGCTCGTGACTATACTTGGAGCACTGGCAGTCACGGATCGCCTGAGCAGTCATGAAAAGCACAAGATCCGCGGAGATTTCCTGATGAAATGCGGACATACGTCCCGCGCGGTCATGGAGTATTATTCGGCATTGCAGGAGATGGACAGGAACAGCATGCCGGAGGAGGCAGCCAGACTTTGCAATAATATCGGTGTAGGTTGTGCCGAGATGTTTTTCTTTAGTCGTGCGGCTGATTACTTTGAAGAATCATACCGGTTGAAACCGGATGAGGAGACAGAAACCGAGTTGCTGGTTGCGAGAAAGTTATCTTTATCTGATGATGAGTATGAGAAATATTTAGCAGGCAGAGGTGTTTCCAAAGAAACTGCGGTGAAAGTGGAGCAGGTTATCAAACACGCCGAAACAAAGGTTATCAGAAGGCGTGATGCTCGTATGGTACGAAATGCAGAGAACCGCAGGAAAAATGGAGACAGTTTTGGGGAGAGCAGAGTACTGTCAGAAGTTCTTGAGCTCTGGAAGAATGAGTACAGAAGAATATGAAGATTACAGAATGGTTTCGCAGTAAACTGAAAAATCCGTTTCGGGCTTCGGCTGAAAAGGATGGAGATGCAGCTGATGTAGATCGTGATGAAATACGCGAGGAGGAAGCACCTCTTCGCAGATCTTCTATTGACATACGTGATAAGGAGCAGCGGGACAGATATATATCCAATTGCTGCGAGCAGATGATCGAGGCTACGGAGGAAGTTGAGAAGGCGACAATGGAGTATCGTCTTGTCACTGAGTATCTGAAAGACATGGAGGCAATTGACAATCTGCCTCCTGATGTCAGAAATCCTATAAACTCGACGGCGGAGCGTATTATCAATCTCGACAGACAATCACGCGCGAATCAGAAGAGCCTCGGAAAGATCTCAGAGTCCCAGTATATGCTCATGAACCGTTATGAACGGGATGTTCCTATGGATATAGAAAAAATCCAGAAGAACGAAGAATATCGTGAGCTTGTAAGGGCGGATATGCAGAAACTCGAAAGCGAAAAGGCTGTTAATTCCTTCCGTGCCCGTGAGCTTCGCCTTACGATACGAAACATGAGAAATATGGTTGGGATCACGCTGGCTTTTGGGGTGCTGCTGATCTTTTTACTTTGTATTCTTCAGTTTGTTATGGAACTGGATGCAACCGTGGGATTTTTTGTCACGGCAGCAGTTGCAGCCGCAGCGTTTACAGCCGAATATGTGAATTATGCGGGTGCCGCAGCACAGCTCAGAAAGACGGAACATTACCTTAATGCAGTTGTAGCAAAGCAGAATAAGGTAAAAGTCCGCTATGTCAATACGACAAACCTCTTGGAATATGAATATCGTAAATATCACATAAATGTCTCTAATGAGCTGGTCTATTATTGGGATAATTATCTGGAAGAAAAGAAGGCAAGGCAGGCTCTTGAACGAAGTGATTCGGAGATCGCGGAAGAAAAAAAGAGTCTCGTAAAGCAGCTTCGTAAGGCACAGATCCATGACCCGAATGTATGGGTAAATCAGTGTGAAGCATTGGTTAATCCTAAGGAAATGGTGGAAGTGCGCCATGATCTGATCGTCCGCAGGCAGTCTTTAAGAAAGCGTGTGGAATATAATACTGAAAACCGTGATCAGTCTAAAGACGAAATTAATTCGATCGTTCATGATTACCCTGAATATGGACGAGAGATATTAGCAATAGTGTCCAAATATGACCAGCAGTAACGAGTCTGTAAATTAATTTAATACGTTGAATCATTATAGTTTTTCGTTGCATGGATTTTGGCTGTGATATATAATAATCAACGTTGTTTCGACTGAATCTATTCTGAACGATGTTTCCGCTGACATACGTTCCAGGATTCAGTTACAGGCTCTTTGTTTTTTGGTGTGTTTTTGCTTGGCGGGCAGGCACATCATGGGGAAAATGAATGGATTTTGACAGACTGGGTGAGGAGTGCGGCGTATTCGGAATCTATGATTTCGATGGAAATGATGTTGCACAGACAGTTTATTATGGTCTTTATGCTCTTCAGCACAGAGGCCAGGAAAGTGCAGGTATTGCGGTCAAGGATACAAATGGTGCCAGAGGCGTTGTATCCAGCGTGAAAAACATGGGACTTGTCAGCGAGGCAATTGATAGTGAAAGTCTTCAAAAGCTTCACGGAGATCTCGGTGTAGGTCACGTCAGATACTCAACTGCAGGTGCATCCACAAGAGAAAATGCACAGCCGTTGGTATTGAACTATGTTAAAGGAACTCTTGCATTAGCTCATAATGGTAATCTGGTTAATTTTCCGGAACTTCGCAGAGAACTGGAATATACCGGTGCTATCTTTCAGACGACGATCGATTCAGAGGTCATCGCCTATTATATTGCAAGAGAAAGACTCAATTCTAAAAATGCAGAGGAAGCATTCCGAAAGGCATGTTCCAGATTAGTCGGTGCATTTTCTATTGTTGTAGCAAGTCCGAGGAAACTCATGGGCGCAAGAGATCCATGGGGTTTCAGACCTCTTGTTATCGGTAAGAGAGGCAATTCCTGGATCCTTACATCTGAAACATCTGCTCTTGATACTATCGGTGCAGAATATGTCAGAGACGTGGAGCCGGGTGAAGTCGTTTCCATTTCTAAGGAAAACGGTATCCAGTCAGATCGCACGCTTTGCATAGAACCGTCGAAGCGTGGTCACTGTATCTTTGAATATATCTATTTTGCAAGACCTGATTCGGTGATCGATAATATCAGCGTATATCAGGCACGTATCCAGGCAGGAAGATTCCTCGCTATGGATTCACCCATCGAAGCCGATGTAGTTATCGGTGTTCCGGAGTCCGGAAATGTAGCTGCGATGGGGTATGCACTTCAATCAGGAATTCCCTATGGTATAGGATTTTACAAAAATGGCTACGTTGGACGTACCTTCATAAAACCTAAGCAGAAAGCCAGGGAAAATGCTGTCGAGATCAAGCTTAATCCGATCAGGGAAGCTGTTAACGGCAAGAGAGTCATAATGGTGGATGATTCCATTGTTCGTGGAACTACAAGCGATCAGATCGTAGAGATGCTCAGAAAAGCAGGTGCAACTGAGGTTCATATGATGGTCAGTTCGCCGCCGTTCCTGCATCCCTGCTTTTTCGGTACAGACGTGCCGGCAGAGGATCAGCTTATAGCGACAGGAAAAAAAGTTGAGGAGATCCGTCAGATCATCGGTGCCGATTCCCTTAATTATTTAAGAGTCGAGAGACTCCCTGAGTTAGTAAATGGCATGGCTATCTGTGATGGCTGCTTCAGTGGTCATTATCCGGTTGATCCGCCGAAAGAAGATATCCGTGGAAGTTTTGAAAAGTAAAAAGGAGACCAGAATGTCAACAGATCGTTACACAAGCCCGCTTTCTGAGCGTTATGCATCAAAGGAAATGCAGTATATTTTTTCTCAGGACAAGAAATTCCGTACATGGAGAAAACTCTGGATCGCTCTTGCAGAGACTGAGATGGAGCTTGGATTGCCGGAAGTAACTCAGGAAATGATAGATGAATTAAAAGAGCATCAGGATGACATCAACTATGATGTAGCCCGTGAGAGAGAAAAGGTTGTTCGTCATGATGTAATGAGCCATGTATATGCTTATGGACAGCAGTGCCCGAAGGCTGCAGGTATCATTCACCTTGGCGCTACCAGCTGCTATGTAGGTGATAATACAGATATCATCATCATGAATGAGGCTCTTGAGCTTGTGAAAAAGAAGCTTGTAAATGTTATCCGTGAGCTTTCAAAGTTCGCAGATCAGTATAAGGCTCTTCCTACACTTGCATTTACTCATTTTCAGCCGGCACAGCCTACAACAGTAGGTAAGAGAGCAACCCTCTGGCTTCAGGAATTTACCATGGATCTGGAGGATCTTGAGTATGTTCAGTCTACTCTTAAGCTCCTCGGTTCAAAGGGAACAACCGGTACACAGGCAAGCTTCCTTGAGCTTTTCCACGGTGATCAGGAGCGTATCGATAAGATAGATCCTACTATCGCAAAGAAGATGGGATTTGATTCCTGCTATGCAGTATCAGGCCAGACATATTCCAGAAAGGTGGATACAAGAGTACTTAATGTACTTGCCGGAATCGCTGCTACAAGCCATAAGATGAGCAATGACATCCGTCTCCTTCAGCATCTTAAGGAAGTTGAGGAGCCGTTTGAAAAGACTCAGATCGGTTCATCTGCGATGGCATACAAGAGAAACCCGATGCGTTCCGAGAGAATTGCTTCACTTTCCCGTTACGTAATGGTAGATGTTCTTAATCCTGCTATCACAAGTGCTGTCCAGTGGTTTGAGAGAACTCTCGATGATTCTGCAAATAAGCGTCTTTCAGTTCCGGAAGGATTCCTTGCAACTGATGGTATCCTTGACCTCGATCTGAATGTTGTTGATGGTCTTGTAGTGTATCCGAAGGTTATTGAGAAGCATCTTCGTTCAGAGCTTCCGTTCATGGCTACAGAGAATATCATGATGCACTGTGTAGAACTTGGCGGAAATCGTCAGGAGCTTCATGAGGCTATCAGAGAGGATTCAATGATCGCAGGACGTCATGTGAAAGAGGATGGTCTTGATAATGATCTTCTTGAGATCATTGCAAATGATCCTCGCATCGGCGGAAAGTTTAATCTTTCCAAAGAGGAACTTGAGAAGAATCTTGAGCCTTCCAAGTATACCGGACGCTCAGAGGTACAGGTCGATGCATTCCTTAAGAACGTTGTAAATCCTATCCTTGAGAAGCATAAGGATCTTCTGGATGATACAAAAACTGAAATTAATGTGTAACTGAATATACCTTGGATTTGACAGCTGTGGTATTATATTAAAGGTCTGCCCGGAGGCAGATCGTAGAAACCGGTTTCTATTCCAAAGAGACCGAAAAGTTTAGGATCAGTCGGAACGGAGAGTTACCGCAGATCTTTAGCCAGGAGGAAAATCAATATGGTAAAAGCAATCGTTGGCGCAAACTGGGGCGATGAGGGTAAAGGAAAGATCACTGACACCCTTGCAGAGAAAGCGGACATCGTCGTACGTTTTCAGGGAGGTGCAAACGCAGGCCACACCATTAAGAATAAGTATGGTAAGTTCGCGCTTCATACATGCCCGTCAGGTGTGTTCAATCAGAATGTCACAAATATCATCGGAAACGGTGTTGCGCTGAACGTACCTGTTCTGATGAAAGAGATAGATGACATCATTGCACGTGGCGTTCCGAAGCCGAAGCTTCTGGTTTCAGATCGTGCACAGCTGGTAATGCCTTATCACGTTCTTTTTGATCAGTATGAAGAGGAGAGACTTGGAGGAAAGTCTTTCGGATCAACTAAGTCCGGAATCGCTCCTTTCTACTCCGATAAGTATGCAAAGATCGGTATTCAGGTATGTGAGCTTTGGGATGAGGAGTACTTAAGAGATCGTCTTGAGAATATCTGTACTCTGAAAAATGTACTGCTTAAGGATCTCTATCATAAGGATGAGCTTGATCCCGCAGAGCTTTTCAATACCTGCATGGAATACAGAAAGATGCTTGAACCCTATGTGGCAGATACATCAGCATTTATCTATGATGCACTTAAGGAAGGAAAGACAGTTCTCCTTGAGGGTCAGCTTGGAACTATGAAGGATCCTGATCACGGAATCTATCCGATGGTTACATCATCATCCACTCTCGCATCCTATGGTGCTATCGGTGCAGGACTTCCGCCTTATGAGATCAAGGAGATCGTTGCCGTAACAAAGGCATATTCGTCTGCAGTAGGAGCAGGTGTGTTCACATCTGAGATCCTTGATACAGAGGTTGCTGATGAGCTTCGTCGTCGTGGTGGTGATGGCGGTGAGTATGGTGCTACAACAGGCAGACCTAGAAGAGTTGGATGGTATGACTGCGTAGCTTCAAAGTATGGCTGCCGTCTGCAGGGTGCTACAGATGTAGCTCTTACAGTTATCGATGTACTCGGTTATCTGGATGAGATCCCTGTATGTACAGGATACGAGATCGATGGAAAGGTCACTACTGAGTTCCCGACTCCGAGAATTCTTGAGAAGGCAAAGCCGGTTCTTGAGACACTTCCGGGATGGAAGTGCGATATTTCCGGAATCCGTAAGTATGAGGATCTGCCGGAGAACTGCCGTAAGTATGTAGAGTTCATCGAGGAACATCTTGGATTCCCGATCACAATGGTAAGTAACGGTCCGAGTCGTGATGACATCATCTACAGAGAGTCAGCTCTTAAAAAATAAAGCAATATAAAACTAAGCCCATGGAGGAATCGGTAAAATTCCTTTATGGGCTTAGACTTTTTCTTCTTCGGCTTTTTCGCAGGCTGCCTTTCGCTTTTTCTTGTTTTCATACATGGCAGCATCGGCTTCATTGATGGCTTCGTTTGTAGTTAGAGGATGTTCACTGGTGCTGGTCGCACGTCCGACTGCAACGGTTACCGGAAATTCAAAATCGTTTTCTGCCGTTTCGAGGATGTCAAAAAACTTCTTTAAGAATCCTGATACTTTATCGGAATCTCTGAAGCACACGATGAATTCGTCTCCTCCCCAACGTCCGTAAAAACCGTTAGCGTAAAATGCGTTTTTAATGGAATTCGCGATAAAGCATATAAGCCTGTCGCCGGTTTCGTGTCCGTAGTGATCGTTGGCAAGTTTCAGGTTGTTGGCATCTATAAATAAGATCGTAAAGTCTGTGATATGCTCCTGATCGATGGCTTCCAGTTCTCTGTAGCAGCCTGTGCGGCTGTGGATTCCGGTCAGAATATCTGTGTAAGCCATGGTTTCAAGCTGGTGTTGTACGAACAAAATACGCTGGCTTTCAAAGTACTTTATCACGCTGTTAAGGAACAGTGCTCCTACAAAGATCAGGAGAGCTACAGTTGAATATGATGTGTTTAGTGAGGATATTTCCGCATGGTTTGTCCGGAAAATTTGTATCTCTGCTATCTGGAGAGTCACAAGTATGGCGAAAACGGCTACACCGATATTCATTATCTGATCACTTATACCTGTCCTTTTTTTACCTGTCTTAAGGAATGTAAAGAAAAGAATCAGTACGGATATACATATGGTCACATGAAGAACGGGGAGAAGCCTGTTGTAATTCCAGTCGGTGCTGTAGATATCTAAAAGTGTTGCAGATACAAATAACAGACCTGAGGCAATACTTACAACTCCGTAAGTGCGCTTGGAATATTTTTCTGCTGCAGATAGATAAAAATAAATAAAAAGAGGTATCGGTGCAAAATATAATGCCGGGTACTCGATTTGTGAGCATACATAATTGTTGTCCGATAAGATATACAACATACTGTTGTATCCTAAGTACCAGCAGCTGACAGACAGGCAGAATGTAGCCAGTGAAAGGGCTTTGGAACTTCTAAGACCAAATGGAAATAGAATCGCAAGAAGACCCAGTACAAAACTTGAGAATACCAGGATGGATGAAAAAAGCATAAAGTCCAGTTCATGATTTATGAGTGGATATAAACTTGCTTCTTCGAGGGGCATGAGTCGTAAATGAATAAGCCGGGAAATAGAAGTATATTGCTGCGGCTTGATCTCTATTAATATCTCCATCCCGCTATTAAGCGTGGAAGCGTTTATGGGAATACGGCAAAATACATTACCGGCAAGTTTTCCGTGTAAACTCGCTGTATCTCCATTGGAGTAAAGCATGTGACTGTTTGAAAAAGCGCGGACAACGGAATTGTAAAAAACAAAACAGATCTGATCGCCTGAATGTGCATTTAGCTCTTTTACAGGGATGTGAACTATTGCCCGTTCGCCGTGGTGGATCTGAGGGAATGAAGAAGATTGCACTGTGGTCGTAGTTCCATCAGAAAAAAAGACCTGAGTATAAGCCAGATCATCAATGTCCTGTATGCGTTTGTTTCTTATTCCGATAGACTCAAATGCCAGGTCAAAGAGGAGCATCAGTATAAAGAAGCCAAGAAAAACGGTCAATATAAGTTTGCGTAAAGTTTTATTGTCAAGTTCGGCATATGATTTTGAAAAGTATTTCTTTTTCATATCAATAAACTCCGGTTTAGTTACTGTATAGAAGTATATTCTACAAGGAATTTATCGGATAAATCTTAAGGAAAGTTAAGAAGTGTACACATTGGATATTTGGATGCGAATGTGATATAGTTTATTGGTGTGTGTGAAGCGGATAGAGTGCCGCTCATGGTATGGCGTTTATCGATAAATACTGTACCGGATTAATATTAAGACGGAAAAATAAAGAGAGGAATGTAAATGAAAAAGCTTAGTTATTTAATGGTGCTTGCTCTTACAGGCGCTATGCTGTTCACAGCATGTGGCAAGAAGGCAGCAAAAGAGGAAGCTGCATCATCAGAGGCAGCAGATATCGTGATCGGAAGCGAAGCGGTATCTATTGAGGCATCCACAGAGGAAGCTGCATCAACAGAGGTGCCTGAGGAAGCTCCGGAGGGAATGTATGCCAGCGAGCTCACAGGTGAGTGGATCGATCAGTCTCTCCAGGATCAGCGTCCTATCGCAGTAATGGTAGACGATGAAAAGACTGCTCTTCCTCACTACGGAATTTCAACAGCAGATATCGTATATGAGATGGTAAACTCCACAGCAAATGAGGGTGTTACACGTTTCATGGTAATGGTTAAGGATTGGGCAAATATCAAGCAGCTCGGTTCTATCCGAAGCACAAGACCTACAAATCTTCAGATCTTCCCTGAGTGGGGCGCAGTTCTCTGTCACGATGGTGGTCCGTTCTGGAATGACAACTTTTATAAAAACGATTTCGTAGAGCGTTTCAGCGGTACATTCTCACGCGTTAACAATGGTAAGCCGAGAGAATTTACAGAGTATATCCTTCCGGGTGATCTCGAGAAGAACTTTAAGAACACAGGTTATAGCACAACATATAGTGATTGGAAGTATAGTGAAGGTACATCCTTCAGCAGAGAGCACTATCAGTTTGCATCACATAGCACACCGAATACTCTTTCAGAATATTCAGATGCTGTAGACTGCAAAAAGATCAGCCTTCCGTTCCATCACAACAACCCGTACCTTGAGTACGATGCAGACAGCCAGACATATAAGTACTTCCAGTACAATCAGGCAGAGGTTGATGCAGGTAATGGAAATAAGCAGATCGCTTTCACAAACCTGCTTCTTCAGAATGCAAGACTTGAGCAGCTTGATGATCACGGATACATGATGTACTATCCGTCAGAGTCTAATCGTGAGGGTTGGTTCATCACTCAGGGTAAGGCTGTTAAGGTTACATGGACAAAGCAGAACGACCTCGATGCTACTCGTTACTATGATGCTAACGGAAACGAGATCAAGATCAATGTAGGTAAGACATACGTTGCACTTATTCCTGAGAAGGAATGGGATAACATCAGCATGGAGTAAAAAACTCAATAATGATGAAATAGACAAAGGCTCTCGACGCAGAAATATGTGTCGGGAGCTTTTTGTTGATAGAAGTTATTTCAATAATGACTTTTCCAAATATCATTTCCATTCTGAAAACTTTTAAGGGATTCGATCTTTCGCATATACAGTTCCTTAAGCCGCGGTATGCGTATCTGATTTTCTTCTATATCCTTTTCGTAGATTGAAAAATCTATTTCGGCAGCGGCATCGATATCTACGAGAGTTCTGTCATGAACATAGCTAAGCAACTGTGTTTCAGATTTGATAAAAGAGTGTGTTTCTATCTTATCAAGTCTTACAGAATTGAGCTGGCTATATGAACGGTTGTAGAACATGGAATTACCTGAATCGTAAATAGGAGCGAAGCCTAATATTTTCAAGGTATCAGGATTTCTCATAATAGCAATGTTGTTCATGTGTCGGTCGGTGTTTGTGAGTAGATAATCTGTCATGATTTCATAATCGATAAAATTGTCAAAATCATCTTGAGACATGCCAAGGCTTAAACAGATATCTCTAAAGGGGTGGTAAAGTGACTGGTTTTGTCTTAATTTCTGCGTCTGTAGTAATTCCCATGCAGAGATACATTCTATTTCTTCACCGCAGAAATCATAACTCATACATCCTAAGCCGTCAGAACCGTCAGTTGTCCTAAGCTTTACAAGATTATATGTCGTATAATTTGAAAAGTTTTGTTTTTTATGAAGTTCGGTTGCGAAGATTTCGTTCAAGCTCTGCTGATAAGAGTTTCCGAAATTTCCCTTTATCATATATCTTCGACCATCATTGGCGATGCACCATTTTTTCTGTAGTTCACCTTGAGAAGTGGCAAAGTTGAATTTGGTATCTTTGCGTAGATCTATCTCAGCTGTCGGATTAAGAGTTAGTTCGCCGAAAGAATCTACGAAATCGTTTGTGAAAAGGTTTATTTCTTTCCATGAGATATCCTCACCGAACGGCATTATCCAGTAGCAGTCGGTCAAGCTTAAAGCCAGGTTATCTAATAGAGCACTGTTTGTAGATGAATAACCGAGCTTCTGTAAGGCAGGCTTTACACCATGACGTGTCTTTGGAATAGCACGATCCCTCCACCAATCATGGAATTTTATGTCATTCATCTGACCGCCTATTGGGAAATGCTCGGCAACGGCGGCATTTCTGCGGATATGTCGCAGTTCTCCGTTTTCGGAGATGTCCATTAGACATACCTTTATATCTTTGTGCATGAGAAAATATTGTGTTGGAAGATTATTCATAGCTCACCTCGGGATTTTACGACCATAAAAAATCTTCTTTGCGGTCATATTCGCAGTCCATTTCAAAGCTTTTCCTTATCTCATAGTATTTATCAAAAAGATCTCTTAAGTAGATTTTTAGATTCTGTTCTTTTATATCGCTGAGATCTTCCCGGATTTTGATACTGTTTCCCAGAGAATCGGAAACAGTCTTTTTTATTGGATTCCAATAGAATACGGTTCCGTCGTTGCAGATGTATTTTTTATTTTGTTTATCTGTGCCCGGGAGAGAATTGGCGATCATGTTTATAACATAGCGTGGCGGAGAGGAAGTTCTGTGCTCCCATTTCTGCAATGTACTGAGCGGGATGTCAAAATGTTCGGCAAATGCTTTTTGTGTAAGACCACTCATATCTCGTAGTTCTCTGACAAGATAATTTTTCATACGTCACCTCACATATAGCCTAATTGGTTACTAAAAAATATTATATAGCCAAACTGGCTATATGTTAAGTGGATTTTTGGTAACAGTTCACACGTAAACGGAGCACTACGCTGCGGATGCTACGAACACTTAGCGAACGAATGTGAGCTTAGTGAGAGTGTATGCTTTAGCTGTTTACGACCAAGAAAGATGAAAAGCCATTGGAATTTGCCCATCACCGCAGGCGATTTAATTGACAAAATCCGTTACGTGAGCGAGCTGGAAGCGAGTGAACAGTAACGATTTTTGTACCATGTGTGCAAGAAAGTGAATAAAATTATCAAAGTACGGTACAACAGGCATAAAACCTGCGGTTCCGGACTTTTTGTTTTTCTATGAATAACTGCGGCGCATTCTCGTGACTTTAGTCGTGAGTTAGCCGCCGCTTCTTTTTCTTTATGCCTACATATGGTATAATAGTGACATGGATAAATCTGTTTATAATACAAATTACTCCAAACTTACATATGGTAGAGGTTATGTATATTCTTTACAGTATCACATTGTATGGTGTACCAAATATCGGAAAAAAGTTCTTTCCAATGGTATTGATGATGATATTAAGGGATATCTTAACGAGATGTCAAAGGAGTATTCCTTTTCAATACTTGCAATGGAGGTTATGCCGGATCATATACATATTCTCGTAGACTGCAAACCGCAGTTTTTTCCTTCGGATATGATAAAGATCCTAAAGGGAAATACGGCACGATGGCTGTTTATGAAACATCCTGAATTAAAAAAACAGTTGTGGGGAGGACATCTTTGGAATCCATCCTATTGCATTGTTACTGTCAGTGACAGAAGTTTTGAGCAGGTAAAGCATTACATCGACTCACAAAAAGAACGTTAAGGCGAAAGGAGGCTCTGTGATATGAAGATAATGTCCACATATTCGGTAAAAATAAAAGAATATAATCACATTTTCAAGGAGACGATCATACTCTATCGCAGAGCTGTTGATTTTTATATTGATGTGATGCTTAAAGAATGGGATGAGTTTTCTGTGTGTTCAAATCAGAACAAGGCTGTGAACCTGGCGGAGAGCTATAGTGTCACATCAAAGAAAAGACCGGTTGTGACCTATGATCTTGCTGCAAACATTTATAAGTTTCCTTCATATCTTAGGAGAGCTGCGATCGCTGAAGCATACGGAAAAGTATGTTCATATAAATCAAACCTTGATAACTGGGAAAATACAGACCGCAACCTGAGAGGTGAACAACCGTCATTTCCAAAGGCGGGATACATATATCCGGCAATGTACAGAGGGAATACTTTCAGGAGGATTGATGATCTTCATGCAGAATTAAAGGTGTTTTATCACAATACATGGGACTGGATCACAGTTTCACTGCGAAAAACGGATGTTGATTATATAAAAAAATACTGTTTTTCCAGGAAAGAATGTGTGCCTACCTTACAGAAACGCGGTAAACAGTGGTTTCTTGATTTTGCATTTGAGGAAAAGGTAAAACTCGATGAAACAGATATTTC
>AUJT01000027.1 GCA_000424365.1 Lachnospiraceae bacterium NK4A144
GGGGATTAGCCATCAATAATTGACTTGATCACCTGAGTGACAGCAGTGGTTACAACTAAAGATAAAAGCTGGTTCATAGTGTACACCTCCTTGTTATGAAAAAACTGGTAGAAACGGACTTGATAAAAACTAGAAGTTGAAATTAATGGCAATGTCGATAACCATAATAAGCACCTACTGGTTGATAAATGAATGGTAACATGGCTGCTAAAATAAAAGTTGCGGTGGATTGATTTGCAGATTATTTGCTGAAAAAGTTATTTGATATGATATTCAGTATAGTGGTTGTCAAAGAGTAAGAATTATGGTGGGGATTCTTGCGTTTTTAATTTGTATGTGGAAGGACTTATATGGCAAGTAAAGATAAAGTGTTTGAGCGAAGAAACAAAATACTTACAGAACTTGAGTCGGGTCCTGTTTCTGTTATCCAGATAGCTGAGATTGTTGGAGTTAGTAGAAGAACTGTGGAATCAGATGTTAAAGCATTAAAAGCAATCGGAACTGAGATAGAGATAAAAAATGACATTATTACACTTAAGAAGCGTGGAGAAGTTGTAAAAGAATCAACTGTTAAAGATATACGTGCAATAAGCATTCTTATGCTACTTGGAGAAAACATAAATGGTTTAACTAAAATGGAGATAGAGGATGAACTTCTTTATGATATTATATATGATCTTTCTAACAGAAAAGAGCGAAGAAGAAAGGAATCCACTTCTTATTCTGAGTTGATAAACAAAAAGGATGCTGCTTTTCGGAAGAGAGTTGAAGAGGATTTAAAAAGGTTAGTAGAGCAGAAGAAAATAAATAAGGTTGGTAACCGGTATTTTATAGCAATGAATTCTCCAGTTCAGATATCACTAAGTGATAGAAATCTCGATGCTATTTACAAAGAACTTGTTAATAATTGTGATCAAAATACATTTGGAGATATTTTATTTCAGATTACCAGGAAAGTATATGATGCTATTGAACTAAAGTTGCATGGAGAAGAAATCAGAAAGATTGATAATATCATATTACAAAATGAAAAAAGTTGTTATGATAATTACGAAAATGTCTTAAAACAACTTTTCTCAGTGAATTATAAGGGTAAACGTATCAAAATAAAAGGTTATAACAGATATAAAAAGCCTATTAATGATATGATTATTTCTATTGGAATAATTGTCTTTATTTCCGAAGAGGGTAGCTTCTACGTCATTGGTAAAACAGATAATGATTATCAAAGAGATGCGCAGGAAACAAAAAATTGGAAGAAACATTATTCCCTTGTAAAGTTATCACGAGTTGAAAAGATTGAGGAAAATGTGCAGGACAATTTTGAATACGGGAAGGAAGAATATGTAAATATTTGCAAAGAAATGTACAAATCTTCTGTAGAGAACAGTTTTAATGTAACTTTGGAGTATAGGAATTCTCCAAGAAATCAAAAAAAAGTGAGACGATTTGAGCAAGATAGAGATACATTTGTAATTAAGGACATTAGAAGTGACGTTATTGTGTGTACTGATAGAGTGAGAGGTACATATGATTATAAACGTTTTCTTCGTAAGGAAGGAAACGATGTTATGGTTACGTATCCTCCATTTCTTGTGTCAGATATGGCCGATTCTGCGAAAAGGATAATAAAGAGGTATAATGATGAGTGATAATTACAGTTTAGATGTATATTATCGTCTTTTGACAATCATATCATTGTTGACTGAGACAGAAGAAGGAATGACCATAAATGAATTGTCTGAAAGATTGAAGGTTGGAAAAAGTACAATAATAAACGATTTGCGTAATTTGCAACTCATAGCGGAATTTAATATGAGTATCGGACCAGCAGATTTTGATTTGGAAGAGTATTGGGATGATAAAGATACAGAAATACGAGAAGAGGAGGACAATAAGTTTCTTCTCGCATTATATGAAGGAACCAGAAATGACGTACCTCTTAAGATTATATATCTTAAAAGAGACGAATGTTTTTCGGTAGAACTAACAGCATTTGAGAGACTGATTCTGACTGAATACTTAAAAAAACATAATATGGACGATATTATGCCAAATAAAAGGGAAATATACATTAAGACTTTGGCTAAAACTGATTATTCAATATATGCAAAGCTAAGCAAGATTAATGATGCTATACGTAAGGAAAAGGCAATTGAAATCAAGGTAATCAACGAGTGTTCGAAAAAAGTTGATAAACTGGTAATTTATCCATTAAAAGTAGTAAGTTTATTTTTGGATAGTGAATATTATGTAGTAGCAATTTGTGATAATGCGAATGCGCTTTATAACATAGGGAACATAAAAGAAATAAATAGTACAAATCGAGCTCTACGCATTTCTTCAGAATTGAAAACTAAAATATTAGAGGAATATGAATATAGATGGGGAATTGGAGCTAACGAGGGAATAATTGAATTTGAATTAAAGGTATATAATGAGGCAGATTTATTTAATCGACTTCAAAAGAGATTGTCATCTAGAAAGCATGGCAAATGGGTAGAGTATGGTGATTATGCTATTTATACTGATAAAGTAATTGATTACAATGCATTAAAGCAATGGGTTATGAGCTATGGTAGCTCTGTGAGGGTAATAAAACCACAACGATTAGCGGATGATATTGTAAAAAGTGCTGAGGAACGTTTAAGGAAATATAATGCATTAATACATAGAAAACAGGTATAAGTTAAAAAACACCTTTTCTGGTTGACCTTTTTGGCTTCAGAGGGTAAAATCCTTATTAAATGCGTCGAGCAGGAATAGTAGGTGTTTTGAGACCTTTAGAGAGGAGCCGGTTGGTGCGAGGCTTTGGTTTTCAGATACTGAACCCGCCTGGGAGCAGCAGGAGGTAAAAACGGTCGGTCACTAACTGATCGGAAACTTCTGACGGCAGTCACCGTGATCATGGACAAGTGAGGATTATTTGTTACAGTAACGATGCCTCACGCAGAGAGCAGGCATAGATGCCTGAATTTAGGTGGTAACGCGGATTTTTATTCGTCCTAAGTGTACAAAAAGTATGCTTAGGACTTTTTTACTTATAGAGAAAGATCCGGGCAGCTGATATAAGTTTTTTAAGGAAGGTGTATGTATGAAACTCAGTAAATTAGTAGGTGTGAGATTTAAGGAAAAGCCGGCTGACTGCGTGATCGACAGCCATACTTTCAGCCTTAGAGGCGGCTATATAAAGCGTGTATCAAATGGTATTTTTTCTTTATATAACCCGATGAAGCGAGTTACTCAGAATATCGAAAAAATCCTTCGTGAAGAGATGGATGGAGTTGACTGTCAGGAAGTAATGTTCCCTGTAGTTCTGCCGGGATCTCTCTGGGAAGAGTCCGGAAGATACCAGAGCGTAGGAGAGGAGCTTCTTCGTTTTAAGGATCGCAACGATACACCGATGGTTCTTGGTATGACTCACGAGGAAGCAGCAGTTCATCTGGCAAGAGACTACGGAAAGACATACGCAAATTATCCGTTCTCTATCTTCCAGATCCAGACAAAGTATCGTGACGAGGCAAGACCGAGAGCAGGACTTATCCGTGTTCGTGAGTTCACAATGAAAGATGCGTACTCTTTCCATACTTCTCAGGAAGATCTGGAGCAGTACTACGACAGAATGGCAAATGCTTATGATCGTATTTTTGAGCGTGCAGGTCTGCCGGACGTTATTTCCGTAAAGTCTGATTCCGGTATGATCGGCGGAAGCGTTTCTCACGAGTACATGCTTCTCGCAGATGCAGGTGAGGATTCCATCGTCCTTTGTGATGAGTGCGGATACAGCGCAAATATGGAAGCAGCTGATACAACTGTAGATAACAGTGGATGCAGCGCAGCAGCTGAGCTTCAGAAGGTTCATACACCGGGCTGCAAGACTATCGAGGACGTATGCAAGTTCCTCAAGTCAAGAGTAGAAGAGTCCTGTAAGGCTGTTATCTATCAGGTAAATGCAACAGATGAGTACATCGTAGTATTCCTTCGCGGCGATTACGAAGTAAACGAGACAAAGCTCACAAATTATCTTCATGAGGCAGTTCATCCGGGTGAAGTAACACAGGATTCCGGTCTGGTAGCAGGTTTCTGCGGACCTTATGATCAGAAGGCAAAGTGCCGTATCATTTATGACAAGTCACTTGAGGGAATCGAGAATCTCTGCTGCGGAGCAAATGAGGTTGACTACCACTACACAGGTCTCAATATCAAACGTGATATAGGTGATGTAGAGTATGTTGATGTGAGCAAGATCCAGGACGGCGGTATTTGCCCTTGCTGCGGAAAGAAGACCATCCGTATCAGCCGTGGTATCGAGGCAGGCAACATCTTCCAGCTCGGCACAAAGTATACAGAGAGCATGGGCATGACTTATATTGATGAAGAGGGCAATACAAAGACTCCTATCATGGGATGCTATGGTATCGGTGTTGGTCGTCTCGCTGCCTGCATCATGGAAGCATGCCATGATGAAAAGGGACCTATCTGGCCTATCACAGTTGCTCCATGGCAGGTACATGTATGCTGCATGAGACAGGATAATGCAGAGTGCAAGGCTGCCGCAGATGAGATCTATGCTGAACTTCAGAAGCTTGGAATTGAAGTGATCTATGATGATAGAGACGTAAGAGCCGGTGTAATGTTCGCTGATGCAGATCTTCTCGGTGTTCCGGTACGTGTAACAGTAGGACCTAAGGCTCTTGCAGAAGGTCAGATCGAGCTTTCAACCAGAGATAAGAGCGTACAGCTCAAGGTTAGGAAAGAGGATATCATAGCAGAGACAAAGAAGCTCGTGGATGACCTCTATGCTCAGATCAACGCAAAAGTTAAGGACAGGATCTAATAATAGAAACTACGGTCGGTATTGTTTGAAACAGTACCGACTGTAAATATGTATAAGGCAGGAATTAAATACTATGCTGGATTTTTTAAAAGCACTGTTATTTGGTATCGTAGAGGGTATCACTGAGTGGCTTCCGGTTAGTTCCACAGGACACATGATCTTATTAAATGAGTTCGTAAAGATGAATGTGTCTGAAGAGTTCTGGAACATGTTTCTCGTTGTTATCCAGTTAGGAGCAATACTTGCAGTAGTTGTTCTTTTTTGGAACAAAATCTTTCCGTTTGATTTTTCCAAAAAAGCAATTGCCGAAGGAAAAGTAAATCGAATAGAAGTCTGGATGCTGTGGGTGAAGATAATCGTGGCTTGTCTTCCTGCTGTGGTGATAGGACTTCCGCTAGATGACTGGATCGATGAGCATCTATATAATGGATTTGTAGTAGCTGTAATGCTTATCCTTTTTGGTGTTCTTTTCATCATTGTAGAGACACGTAATAAGGGCAGAAAACGTAAGATAAATAATCTTGATGAGCTCACGATCAAAACTGCATTGATAATCGGTCTCTGGCAGGTTATAGCAGCACTCCTTCCGGGAACATCCAGAAGCGGAGCAACGATAATTGGAGCACTGTTACTTGGAGTTTCGAGAAAAACTGCGGCTGAATTTACATTCTTTCTCGCAATTCCGGTCATGTTCGGTGCGAGTCTCCTGAAACTCGTAAAGTTCGGTCTTGCATTTACAGGCACTGAGGTAGTTATACTTCTGATCGGAATGGTATCTGCATTCATGGTTTCTGTGTTTGTGATCAGATTCCTTATGAGCTACATCAGAAAGCATGACTTTAAGCCGTTTGGATGGTACAGAATCGTACTTGGAATAATTGTTTTAGGATATTTTGCGATAGCTAAATAAATGAAAGGCGCTGTGAAACTGTCATTTGTTTCACAGCGCTTTTCATTTTTATGTTACTGATCTATATTACTGAGCCGGATTCTCTGCTATTGAACTCAGCAGATATTCAATAAAAGCCGTGGATATTTCTTTATGTGGTGTATTGGCAGCTACAGCCAGATAAATATCATCAGTGCCGGCTTCTTTAAAGTATTTTGATGCGGGCAGGATTATGTGATCGGTCTTGCCGTCAGTAAAGAGCGTATCATCGCTGATATAGTCTCTTAAATCGGATAGATAACCCTCTGATGAAAAAAGTTCATAGGAGTTTTTGTCCATCAGTATGACGTCGATCTGTTCAGCAGTGATCATCGTCATGAGCTTCATATGCGAAGCATAGGTGTATTCAGCGCCGGCATTATCCTCTTTTGTGACAGCGATACTGTAAATCTCTGCCTTGTTTTTATTGGTATCAATATTTTGAGATTTCAAAAAAGAATCGGTGATAAGTGTTTCGGTTTCAGTATCAAGATAAAGATTCGAAACGGTTATATTTATCGTAGAATCTTTATGGGTAATGATGCCATGCATGATATAAATGATAATGGCAAGTATCAGCAGCACAACCCCTATATGAAACTTGTAATAATCAAATATGTACTCGATCTTTTGGTTTGTTGTCATGTTTTTGAAAGCATTTTCAGGTATTTCGTTCATTTCATGTACTCTTTCTATGGTGAAAAATTTTGCTGAATTTAACGCACGTTGAGCATTATATCATAAAATACTCGTATTAATGAATAGTGATGAGTATTGGCTGGGGTTGGAATAATGACTGTAAAAAATGTATATAAAAATTTGCGAGAACACGAAAAACACATTGAATTGTAAAAAGATTATCACTATAATTGTTCTTGTATTTGTACAAAGCTTATAAAGGGTGGTGTGTATATGACAAGTAGAAAGATCACAACGGGTGAGTGGGAAAAAGAATCAACATCTGTCGTTTCCGAGATCGTACAGCTGGCAGGTAATTATGACAGCGTGATCCATATCAGAGCCGGTATAAAGAATGTGAATGCGAAAAGTATCATGGGAATGATGGCACTCCGCATGGGAAAAGGTCAGGATGTAGAAGTTATAGCTGAGGGCGTGGATGAAGTCGAGGCAGTAAATGGACTTTCCGAGTTCATCGTGAGCAATGTAGGCTGATAAAAAATAGAAATTTTGATAGTAAAGGTGTACTGATGGTTAAGAGCCGCAGTGCACCTTTTTTGGTTACAGTTCAGACGCAAACGGAGCACTTTGCTGCGGAGTTTGTGACCAACAAATATGAATAGCCATATAGGTTTTGCCCATCGCCAAAGGCGATTTAATTGGCAAAACCTGTTACTGTCGCGAGCTGAAAGCGAGTGAACAGTAACCTTTTTTTGATGAACATTAATCCTTTCTTAAGAATGTATTAAAATAATTATGATATGATTGTATTTACATTTGTGCAAAAGGGAGAGCGTGCATGAAAATAAATGTAAAATGCATTACTAAAGGGAACAGGGTCATAGAGACAAAAGTGATCGACAGGGATTTTTCCGGGGGCGTCACTGTTCGGGAATTTCTGGAGTTTATGGTGGAGCATACGCTTCAGGAATATAAAGAGAGAAAAGAGCAGACAGAGCTTATAAAGGTACTTACTGAGCAGGAAATTAAGGATAGAGCATATGCGGGAAGGGTGGATTTTGATACTAATAACGGTTTGAAGCTTCCGGATCCGGAGGAGGCAAAGAAAAACGCGTTAGAGAGCTTTGAAGATGGCGTGACTGTCTTATTTGTGGGTGATCATAAGGCTGAGAGCTTAACAGAAGTTTTGCATATAGGTCAGGACACGGAGATCACATTTATAAAGCTCACAATGATGGCAGGAAGGCTTTGGTGAATAGAATGACATTAGATTATAAAAAAATGGAGGAAATGTCTGATAACTACAGAACTTGGTGGATCAAAAAAATGATGCTGCCATACGGCGACTTAGCTTGCCGGATCAAAAAATTGTACGAGCTTTGATAAGCGGAGAGTTTGGTGACATATATGAAGAATATAAGTATAAACAGGTCTTGGACATTGATAAATGGGCTCAGAAATATGTAAATGTGATAAATCTCATGGTGCCGGAAGAATATCGGGATGACTTTTATCACATAATCAGAAAGCGTAATCAGTTCACCTATTCCGGTGGTTACAACAGGAGAAGTGTGAGAACTGCCGACTATGGACCTTTTCTGGAGGATTTCTTTCATCTGCTTTTAAGCTATGCTGATTTTGGTTTCTGGGGAACTGACGTCGAGGGATTTATACGCGACAGGATGAATGAGGAAAAAGTTTGTTACAAGTATAATAACAGCTTTGGATGGTGGAGAAATAAAGTAAATACAGTTGATGTGGAAGATATCATCATGGCGAGGATAGATGCAGGAGACCGGGGAGTTATCGATGCTATTCGTGACGCGTTCATGAGCGAAAATAATACAGTGGCAGTGACACGCAGTATGATACGCGCTGTTGTAAAGTCCGATGATGATGAGCTGCATGAGCTATTGTGCAAATTTTTGCTGGCTGCAAGGCTTTCAGAGGGAATCAGGCAGAGTATCTGCGAAAATGCGGATTGCGGTACAGCGAAAGGTTTTGTAAAAATCCTTGATACCATCATTGACAATAACCTTATACGTTTTGCTGCGGTTGCGAGAGCTGTTGCCACGTGGACCGGAGTCGGAGGAGAGAAGGACCCGAGACGAGTTATTGAGAAAGTTTTGAATGATATACGTCTTGCGATACATGACAGAGAAATGGCGGAAAGTTTTTTACGAAGCGATGACGCTGTTCATATTAATATAGGTCTTTGGAGCATAGGTTTTTATGACATAGAGGATGTATGTGCTGAGATCGAGAAAATAGCATCTCACGGCACAAGACAGCAGAAATTTGCAGCATCCTATTATCTTTATAGCCTGGACCGGAGTGTGTACAAAAATCGCGTGGCACGCAGTGTCATTGAAAGAGCCGGGGATGATCAGGATGTGGTAATGGCCTACATCCCTTACTATATGCCGAATTACGCCTATGACAATAAGGTGAGTATCAGCACGTATTTTACGAGTGATGATCAGGCGAGACGGCATTATGAGATCCTTAAGGGGATATTTGAAAAGCTTCCTAAGAAAAAGATCGTGGTGGATCCGTTTGTTTTTCCGTGGTTCTCAGCGAAGCTCACAAAAGGAATGATACTTGGAAGAATGGCATATATTGCGGGCGCTCTTAGCGATTTAGCGATGAAAGAGTACGTCTGTGATCACCTTGACGATATTAATGATGACGAGGAGCGCAGGAACCGGGCACTTATGATCTGTGTTGAAAATCCAACGGCAGAATTTCAGCGGAGAACATTGATAAGTTGTCTCGCTAACAGGGGCTCATCAACGAGAGGTACAGCTTGCATGCTTATTGAAAAAGTTGATCTCAGGGATGATGAGTACGTTGAAATAGAAAAACTGCTGAGATATAAGCTGGGAGATATTCGCACAGGCGTCATAGACATACTTAAGAAGCAGAAGCCTGATGGCCTGCATGATTCTGTGTATAGGCTCGTATCATCCGGGGACAAAATGATGAGACTCGGAGGAATGGATATATTTCGTGAAAATCAGGAAAAGATCGCGAATAAGGAGACCATACTTGAGGCTATACGCAGTATAGAAGGCGCTGACAACGAAGAAAAGATCATCATTGATGATATAGTTGGAAATTCAGAAGATCATGTTTCAAAGGATGATCCACTGGAACTTCCGGGGTTCGGACTTTATGATCCTGAAAAGGTAGCTCTTCCGATCAATGAAAAATACCCCTATGGTCTCTTAAAAAAGGAACCTTTCAAAAAGTACTTTAATACAACGGAAAAGCGTATGCATGAGCTTTTAGACAGGCTTACAGCGCTGATCGACGAAAATGCTGAGCTTGAATACAGAGACAGCAGTGGTGAAGAACATCGTCTTGGCGATATGTCAGGAGAGTATCTTCATATGATCTCGTGGAATGACGGAAAGAGTGTTAGTGACCACTATCCTTTTAAGGATCTCTGGAAAAAGTATTACGAGGATAATAAGATCGATGAAAAAGAGGTCATCCTTCTTGAGTTTTATCTCCGGGGGTCCGGATATATTTCTGAGGATGAGGTTACTCAGGATGATTATAAAAAGTACAGAAAGAACTTGGAATATATAATTCGGGAGAATGAATTAAAAATAGGGTATAAACCTTTCAAGTACGGTATATGGAATTTTGATGTATTCATTTCGATAATGAAAGATATGAATGATATAAGGATTCCTGTTGATGTCATGAAATCCATATTGCAATATTTTGTACTTAAGGTTCCTGAAAGTGAATTATGGCTTCAGCCCCGCAAACAAGGTTCCTATGATCATTTTGACAAGATAGATATTATGGATGATTGCAGAATAAGGACGCTTCTTGCTTCTGCACGAACAGATTATCTTGATGATTCATTTAAGGAAATAGCACCCTGGCTTATGGCATTTGAGTACAGGATGCATTATAAGGATCACTTCACGAAGTACGGTATAGAAAAAGAAGGCGGAAAACTGGATATTTTATATTATCTGCGAGCATATTGTGAAGGTCTCATACCAAAGCAATATGTTTACAGAGTCATTCTCGAGTGGACTGCGGATAGTGATGCATTAAAAGAATTATCGGAATTTGCAGATGGAAACCTTTCAATTTATACGAAAAATCGGATCCGACGACATGTCGGTATATCAGATGATAAGGAGATTACGGATGATATACCGATCATAAAGGCAGGACGGGAGATTTATCAGGAGCTGACTGATATGATCCTTAAAGTCGAGCTTCGGAGAGGAGATTCTCCGACGATCTTTTCTAGCCGAATCTCGCAGATAGGCACAGTACGCGGAATAAGCAGGTTAATGGAAATCCTTAATGCTCTGGGTGATTCGACGCTTGACAGAAACCGTTGGAGCTGGGGAGTGGGAGATTCCAAAAAAGAAGTGCTAAGTCACCTTCTCAGAGTCTCTGCTCCTGCCCCGGGAGAAAAAGCAGAGGAGTTTCGTCGCGCTGTAAAAGAGAACGGTATAAAGGAAAAGCGTCTCTTTGAAGTGGCAATGTTTGCTCCGGCGTGGATCGACCTTATCGAAGGATATCTGGGAATCAAGGGCTTTAAGAGCGGATGTTACTATTTCATGGCACACATGAATGAGTGGTTTGACGAAAAGCGGATGGCGATCATAGCAAGATATACACCATTGACTTCCGAAGAACTGAGGAACGGGTGCTTTGATCTGAGCTGGTTCAAAGACGTATATGAGGAGCTTGGTGAAAAGATTTTTGATAAGATCTATAAATCTGCAAAGTATATCTCAGACGGCGGAAAGCATCAGAGAGCGCGTAAATATGCAGATGCTGCTATCGGACGGGTTACAGCAGAAGAGATAGAGAAAGCTATAGATGACAAGAGAAATAAGGATCTGGTCATGAGTCTCGGTCTGATACCTGTCCAAGATAAGAAAGATATGCTGCAAAGGTACGAATTTTTGCAGAAATTCTTAAAAGAAAGCAAACAGTTTGGTGCACAGCTACGTGCATCAGAATCGGATGCAGTTAATATCGCCCTTAAGAATCTCGCAACAAATGCAGGATATGCAGATGATATGCGTCTGACGCTCGCAATGGAAACAGAGCTCGCAAACGTCAACAGTAGATTTTTTGATGGCATAGAGATCGGAGAATACAGCGTTCATATCGAGGTGAGTTCTGAGGGAAAATCTTCTCTGATGATAGAGAAGGCGGGAAAGAAGTTAAAGACCATACCTACTGCACTAAAGAAAAATGAAGATTTCCTGGAGATAAAGGGATTCAAGGATAAGCTCACAAAGCAGTATAGTCGTACGGTAAAGATGTTCGAGCAATCAATGGAAGACCGTGAAGTGTATGAGCTGAGCGAACTCTTTGTACTGGATCAAAATCCTGTATTGCGGAGCATCATAGGTAATCTGGTGCTTATCAGCACTAAGAGCGGAGAGCTTTTTCTGCTGGAAGATAAGGAAAGCAGTGACAAGGATGACACAGTCAGGATCGCGCACCCTTATGATATGTACAAGGCAGGCAAGTGGGCAGAACTTCAGAAGAGATTTTTTGAAAGATACAATGATGGAAATGTAAAACAGCCGTTCCGTCAGGTTTTCCGTGAGCTCTATGTGAAGCTTGATGAAGAGATGGAAAAGACAGATTCAAGGATGTTTGCCGGATATCAGATCCAGCCGAAGAAAGCCATCGCCTGTCTGCAGGGACGACGCTGGATCGTTGATTATGAGGATGGTCTTGAGAAAGTTGATTTTAAGGACAATATCATAATGGAGATCTACGCTGCGGCAGACTGGTTTTCCCCTGCTGACATCGAGGAACCTGCTATCGAGCTGGTATCTTTCAAGGACAGGAAAAGCTGGAAATCCATAAAGATCAAGGATGTGCCGGATATTGTTTATTCTGAGACAATGCGTGACGTGGACCTCGCGGTGAGTGTGGCTCATCCAGGAGGAGTTGATCCTGAAACCAGTCATTCTACTATCGAGATGCGAAAGGTTGTGCTTGAATTCAACCTGAAATTGTTTGGGCTTTCAAATGTCACATTTGACGGAACACATGCGTTGATCGAAGGAAAGAAAGGAAAATACAGGATCCATCTGGGCAGCGGCGTGATCCACAAGGTCGGAGGTCATCAGATAAATATAGTGGCGGTACAAGGAAGCCGTCGCAGCAAGATATTCCTGCCTTATATTGATGAGGATCTGAAGACTGCCGAGATCATGACGAAAGTCCTGATGTTTGCGGAAGATAACAAGATAAAGGATCCTGAGATCATACGACAGATGTACTAAGAATTGAAGATGTAGATCAGAGTTTATTCTTTGTCTGCTTCGATAAGGGCGTCCAGTGCGGCGCCCTTTATTTCAAGTGCCCATATCAGTGGGAGAAAGGTGTCGAACTGAGCATCATACGTACCAGCTTCGATAGAGCGGAGAATGTCTGCATCTATTTCTAACTGTGCGGACAGATCCTCTATTGTAAGATTATGTGCCTCACGGCTTGTTCTGACGGTTTCGCCGAATTGCTTTAACAGTTTATTGTTCATTTTTTCCTCTGTTTGTCCGATTTTATTATAAAACACTCGCATTTCGCGTAATTACGCTACATGCACGTGTTTTGCGGGTCCCAAATAAAAAATACCTTTTGTGCAAGCACAATCGGATTTTTACTTTTGACCCTGTCATCATATCACAATGAGCATTCAGATTCACTGCAACGATTTAATTGGATAAAGTGTTAATGATTTAACATGATTTGTAATGCGAAATAGTACATTTTTATAGCGATCAAAAGCTTGAAAATATGGTGTATTGTGATAAAATTTTAACAATAAGACTCTTTTTTATAAAAATATGTGCAACTTTTAAGATTGTATTTAAAAAAATACAAGACGTTAAATTTTTCACATGTACAATTTAATATGAATGGCTTAACGAGATTTTACCGATCAGAGTGATCGGCAGTGATACGTAACCCATCAAAAATTTTAACTACCGTTTACGGTAGAGAAAAGAGGACTATTATTATGTACGGATTTGGAACAATGATCGATCAGCTCAGAGCAAACCCGAAGACGATCGTTTTAACTGAGGGTGAGGATGCAAGAATTCTTGAGGCAGCATCCAGACTGCTTGCAAGCAATTTCCTGAAGCCGATCCTTCTTGGAAACGAAGCTGTTATCCAGAAGTCTGCGGAAGAGGCAGGTTACAATATTCGTGGTGCAGAGATAATCGATCCTGCAAATTATGCAGAGTTTGATGAGATGGTTAATGAGTTCGTAGAGCTTCGTAAGGCAAAGGGCATGACACCGGAGAAGGCAAGAGAACTCCTCGGCCAGACAAATTACTTTGGTACAATGCTCGTAAAGATGGGTAAGGCAGACTGTCTCCTTGGCGGCGCTACTTATTCAACAGCTGATACAGTTAGACCTGCTCTGCAGATCATTAAGACAAAACCGGGCAACAGTGTCGTATCATCCTGCTTCATTCTTGTACGTCCTTCAGCTACAGGGGAGAACGAAGTGATCGCAATGGGTGACTGCGCTATCAACATCAATCCTGATGAGGATCAGCTCGTTGAGATCTGTGGTGAGACAGTAGAGTGTGCTCGTCGTTTCGGTGTTGATCCTAAGGTTGCTTTCCTTTCATTCTCAACAAAGGGTTCTGCAAAGGATCCTACAGTTACAAAGATGCAGAATGCTACTGCAAAGGCACAGGCAAAGTATCCTGAAATCCCGATCGATGGTGAGCTTCAGTTCGATGCAGCTGTTTCTCCTCGTGTTGCACGTCAGAAGGCTCCGGGTTCACCGGTTGCAGGACATGCAAATACATTTATCTTCCCTGATGTAAATGCAGGTAACTTAGGTTATAAGATTGCTCAGCGGATGGGCAACTTTGAGGCATACGGACCGATCCTTCTCGGACTTAATGCTCCGATCAACGATCTTTCCCGTGGATGTAATGCTCTTGAGGTTTACTCAATGGCTATCATCACAGCATCACTCGCATAATTAAATCCTTATATAAATGAGAGAAGCCTTCCGGATAAAAAAGTCCGGAGGGCTTTTTTAATACTGAGTGGCAAAAAAATGTCGGATGTGGGATACTAGATTCGTATGTGCTATGTAATAATTTGCCCATTACCAAGGGCGATTTAAATTTAGAGAAGAGGAGATAATAATGAAAAAAATTATAAAGAAACTGGCAGTATTTCAGCTGGCGATCATGCTGGCTCTTTCTGTAACTGCATGCAGGAGTGATGCGGCGCTGGAGGCAGCAAGATATGCGGCTGAAGTGCTGGAAAGTACTGAAGAAGCATCTACAGACGACTACAGGGAAGTACGTGAAGAAGCATCATCATCTGAAACAGAAGAGATATCAGAAAGTGACGGATCGACATCTGAAACGGATGAATCGTTATCTGAAACAGAGACATTATCATCAGAAGAACCGGCGAGTGATAAGGTTTCTGTAACGGAAGATGGTGAGTACACATCAAAGGATGAAGTTGCGCTTTATATACATTTGTATGATCATCTGCCGGACAATTATATAACTAAGAAAGATGCGGAAGCCCTCGGGTGGAACAGCAAAGAAGGAAATCTGTGGGACGTTGCGCCTGGGAAAAGCATCGGTGGAAGTTATTTTGGAAATTATGAGGGGTTGCTTCCGGAGAAGAAAGGGCGTGACTATCATGAATGTGATATCGATTATAACGGTGGCAGGCGTAATGCCAAAAGGATCGTTTTTTCGGATGACGGATTGATATACTATACTGAAGATCATTATGAAAGCTTTGAACAGCTATACTAGAAAGACAAAAGTTTAGAGGGTTTTGTATGAAAAAAATTGTTTTGGATTTCAGAAATTCAGAGAATAAAGATGATATACATGATATGCTTGAAAGTGCGCTGGAGTTTCCGGAGTATTACGGAAGAAATCTGGACTCGCTGCATGATTGTCTTACCGATATAACAGAGGATGTCTGCATAGGCATATACGAACCGGATGAACACAGTGAGGTTTTCGGATATCTAAAACGTATAAACAGAGTCTGTGAACATGCGGAAAGTGAAAACCAGCATCTTTGTATATTTATTTTTCAGGAAAGCAGAACATCAGAAAGTGATATGTAACTATGGATAAAGCTAAGATAATAGAACTAAAAGAAACAATACTAGAGAATAATGACGCAGATGCAGAGGTGCTGCGTCAGGAATTAAAGAACAAAAAGATATGCCTGATAAATCTCATGTCGAGCCCCGGAAGTGGAAAGACAAGTACGCTTCTTTCGTTAAAGAAGTATTTTGACAACCATATTAAATGGGGCGTGATGGAGGCAGATATTGACTCTGATGTGGATGCAAATACACTTATCGATGCCGGTATCCCGTCTATCCAGCTTCATACAGGTGGTATGTGTCACCTTGATGCTGATATGACGAGGCAGGGATTTCGAGCTTTTGACAGAGATGATCTGGATCTCGTGGTGCTTGAGAATATTGGGAATCTGGTATGTCCTGCAGAATTTGATACAGGGGCGGCAGTAAATATGACCATTCTTTCTGTTCCTGAGGGAGATGATAAGCCTGCCAAATATCCGCTTATGTATCAGGTTGCAGATATACTTGTGATAAATAAAATAGATACGCTTCCTGTTTTTGATTTTGATAAGAACAAAGTTGAGAAATACGCAAGAGTAGAAAATTCGGATATAAAGATTTTTTATATTTCTGCCAAAACAGGAGAAGGTGTTGAAGAACTTGCGGAGTACCTGATAGGAAAAACTAAAGAGTGGAATGGTATGGGTTTATGAGTGAAGTAAAGGTTATTGAAATAAACGAGAGTGTTTTTGCTGATAATGATAAGACTGCAGAAGAAATAAGGGAAAAACTTACGGGTCAGAAAACATTTTTTATGAATGTGATGTCAGCGCCCGGGAGCGGAAAGACTACATTTTTGATCAGTCTGATAAACCGGATGAAGGATAAATTAAAGATCGGTGAGATGGATGTTGACATAGAAACCAGTCTGGATGCACAGAAAGTTGCTGATGCAACCGGGGTCGAGTCTATCCAGATCCGCAACGGGGGACTATGCCATATTGATGCAGATATGGTATCAAGAGCTTTGCAGGAATATGACACAGAGGGACTTGATCTGCTGATCCTGGAAAACATCGGAAATCTGGTATGCCCTGCGGAATTTGACACGGGAGCACATAAAAATATCATGCTTTTAAGCGTGCCGGAGGGGGATGATAAACCTCTGAAATATCCGCTTATGTTCAGCGTCTCAGATCTGGTCATCATTAATAAGATAGATACTCTGGATTATTTTGAATTTGATGTAAAACTCGCAGAGGAACGGATAAAGAACTTAAATCCTGATGCCGTTGTGATACCTGTAAGTGCAAAAACAGGTGAAGGTATAGAACGTGTTATAGAGTGGATACTTGGGGAAGTACAAAAGAATTTTTAATAAATCAAAAAGCGCATCCTTTACGGATGCGCTTAAATAATACAATTAAGAGTTTATTCAGCCTGCAAGCTTTGAAATAGCAGCAAGAACCTTGTCCTTCTCGAAAGGCTTTACGATGAAGTCCTTTGCGCCGTTCTTGATCGCTTCTACAACCATTGCCTGCTGTCCCATAGCAGAACACATAACAACCTTCGAACTAGGATCCTGAGCCTTGATAGCCTTAAGAGCCTGGATACCATCCATTTCAGGCATTGTGATGTCCATTGTTACGATATCGGGTTTTAATGTGGTGAATTTTTCAACAGCGTCTTTACCATTTACAGCTTCTCCAACTACCTCGTGGCCACCGCTGGTGATGCAATCCTTGATCATCATTCTCATGAAAGCAGCATCATCTACGATTAAAACCTTAGCCATTTAATTGTACCTCCGAATACGATTTTGTTATTTAATATGCGTTTTTGTTTCTCTGGAAATGGATATTATCACGCTTGTATAATGTGTACAATATCTTTTGCGGATGTTTTGCATATTGTACAAAAATCGGTCGAAAACGTTATAAAATTAACGTTTTCGACCGGCTGTATATGTATAGAAAATATGGATCAGATACCGTTTTCAGAGTGGAAAAGCTCTTCTATAGCGGCTGCGTTTATCGCGGAATCATTTTCTGCTTCGCTGTAATACACCATATCATCCGGATCAGGCAGCAGGGATGCGATGAGGCGCCGGTTTTCCGTGCCGTCGTACATTATCATAAAGTACTGTCTGAGAGCGAGATCTGCAGTGCAGAGCAGGTGTATTTCCAAGCAAAGATCATCTTCTTCGTTTTCGGGAAGAGTGATACGGAAGTGAGTGATACCGTCGTCTGATACATTCTTTGACACATCATACTGAACGTCATCTGCTTCTATTTCGAGCTCATCAAATGCTCCGCGAAGAGCAGAAGAAAGGAAATTGGCACCATTCTTATCCAATATTTCAAGGAGATCGCGGGTATACTCCAGATTATAGAAGAGAGTAGGGAGCCATTCCTGCTGAAGCACATGCTGAACATCATATTCTTCAAAATCTTCGTCAATTATATAATCCGTGACGGTGGACAGCAGTGTGAAATTAAGCGCATTAAGGTTTTCTTCCACTGAAGTCGTGTCGCCGCGCAGGATACGTGCAAAACCGTCACCGAAGTCATAGAAACTGTCAATGCCTTTTTGAATCGTATTAGAAAGAGTAGACATGGATACTCTTGTCATATCATCAAATGAAAGGTGTGTGCGGAAGGTTATGTGATCATCGATCAACGTGAAAGAACCGTATTCAAGCCTCGAGTTAATGTAATTCATGTAATTAAGAATGTCAGTGGATTTTGAAACCGGTACAGCATGCTGATATTTGGTAGTTACCTGCATGAGTTCGTCACGGAATACCATGATAACGGTGACACTATCAATGAGATCCGGGAGTTTCTCTTCATATATGATGCGTGATATGTAACTATCCTCGGGATCCTCCTGGAAAGCGGTGTCCCACGCTTCCAGAAGACGTTTTACTTCTTCGTATATCAAATCTTTGGGGGCGGTTCCGTCCTGATCTGAAAACTCTATTACTTCTTCATCATTATTGTCTGTCATTAGAACCTCCGAAATTCAGACTGTTAAGCGGGTCGAGTTGTTTGTCTTCTTTTTTGACCTGGGCTATATAGCGGTACATGGTTGCCTGAGAACAATCCAGCTGCTGACCAACGGTGTTTATGGAATCTTTCATGTGGAAAACACCACGCTGATAAAGCTGACGGATTATCTCGAGTTTTTCTGTTTTTGTGAGACGGCTGGAAGGAATATTTTCATCACCGATCACTCGCTGCAGCACTTCGTTGGTCGCTCCGGAGATGGTATCATAAAACGTTCCGGAGTCATCACTTCCTCTGATCTCAATAGCGATATTTCTCTCAACGTAGCTGTCAGGATGGCAGAGGCGGAAAAGCTGTTCTGCGAGTTCCTTAAATCGATTATCGTCAAAATTAAGGCAGAAAAAACCTTCAAGTTCACCATACTTATCCTTTAAGAAAAGACATGAGCATCGTAAAACCTTTCCGTTAGAGGTGAGACCGCGGAAATTGGCGATATAGTTCTCCTTTAAGTATTTTTTGTCACGAATGATCTGCTTTAACGTATTTGTGAGCGGATCGCCGACATGTCTTCCACTTATAGAACTGTTGTAGGTTGCGATGACGTTATGAAGGTCGTATAGGATTGCCTCAAAATGCGGCCCCAAAGCCTGTCCCAGAAAATTAGCCAGGTTTGTGTATTGTTCTATAGTATGAGCGTTCATATGGATTCCTTTCAAATAATTCGTTGCTCTCGTGAGAATTATCATTATCAAGGATGATAAAAAGAATGATAATGAACGGTTATGCTTTGATTATAGATGATTGTGTATGAAAATCCAATGGCTATTCAACTTTTTTGGTCGTAAACTGTACACGGAATGATCATATATTGAGACAATTATACTAATGTGATAATTCGATTATCGGTTCATGACATAAAATACGCAAAGTATACAATTGAAATTTAATGCTTTAAAGAGTTAACACGTCATAATGCACAACATAAAAATAAAATACGTCAATTTAAATACACAATATATACAAAAACTATATTGACACTAATTTATCAAGATGATAATTTATTATCAGAAAATGACAGAGAAGATGAAATAATCATTTTCGAACTGAGAAAAAATTATCAGAATGGAGGTGATAGTTTGAAAACACAGGTGGAAACGAAGAAGGCTCCTGCTGCTATAGGACCATATTCTCAGGGCATAAAGGCAGGGAATATTATCATTACTTCAGGTCAGCTCCCGATCAATACAGAAACCGGTACTTTTCCGGATACTATTGAAGAGCAGACAAGACAGTCGCTTGAGAATTGCAAGGCGGTTCTGGAGGAAGCCGGAGCGACCATGGATGATGTCATAAAGACGACGGTCTTTTTGAAGGATATGAATGATTTTGCTTCAATGAACGGTGTTTATGAGACTTTCTTTAATGGCGTATGTCCGGCGAGAAGTGCTGTGCAGGTTGCAAAACTGCCGAAAGACGCAAAGGTCGAGATAGAGTGCCTTGCGGTTGTGGGATGAATGTTCTGAGAAGTATTTTCAAAACTAAATAACTTTTAATACTGTCCGCCAGTCATAGTTATCGGCGCGTTGTTGTGTTGAAGGATGATGACCGGGGTATTACGAAAATCAAAAGTAATATATTTTTGGAGGTATTAATAATGGATTACAAGTTAAATATCGAAGCACCGAAGTCCTGGACTCATGTGGTACGTGAGGTTCCTACCGTTACAGCAGAGCAGAGACAGAGAGCACTGGAAATGACACACTACAACGAATTTGCATTTCCTGCAGGTATGCTCTATGTAGACTGCCTCTCTGATTCCGGTACGACATCCATGACGGATACGCAGTGGGCTGCAATGTTTCTTGCAGATGAGTCCTATGGACGAAACAAGGGCTATTATGTACTTCTCGATGCTTTCAGAGATGTATGGGAGCGCGGTGACGATCAGAAGCGTCTTATAAACTATATGAAAGAAGGCGTTGATCGTGATGACGTAGAGAAGATGATGGATGATGTTTATCTTGTGGATCATGAAGGCGGATTCATAAATGGTGGACAGTATCAGCTGTCGCGTCCGAATACTTTCATTGTTCCTCAGGGACGTTGTGCAGAGTCACTTCTTTTTGATGTATTGAAGCCTGTATTTGCCAGAAAGTGGCCGGGAAAGCAGTTTGTTATCCCGTCAAATGCACATTTCGATACTACAGAAGGAAATATCAAGCAGATGGGCAGTGTTCCTCGTAACCTGTTCCATAAAGAGATCCTCTTTGAAGTGCCGGAGAGCGGAAAGTATGATGTAAATCCGTTTAAGGGTGATATGGATCTGGATAAGCTTCAGCAGCTTATCGATGCAGTTGGAGTAGACAGTATTCCTCTTATCTACACAACAGTTACAAATAACTCTGTATGTGGACAGGCTGTTTCCATGCATAGTATCCGTGAGACTGCAAAGCTTGCTCATAAGTATGACATCCCGTTCGTTATGGATGGTGCAAGATGGGCTGAGAACTGCTACTTTATCAAGATGAATGAGCCCGGATACAGAGATAAGTCCATTCCTGAGATCGCTAAGGAAATGTTCTCATATTTCGATGTTGTATCTGCTTCTCTTAAGAAGAATGGTCATGCAAATATGGGCGGACTCCTTGCATTCAGAGATAAGGGTCTTTTCTGGAAGAAATTCTCAGACTTCAATGAGGATGGCACAGTTAAGACAGATATCGGACATCTCTTAAAGGTTCGTCAGATTTCTGCATATGGTAATGATTCCTATGGTGGAATGTCAGGTCACGATATCATGGCTCTTGCACAGGGACTTTATGAGGAGCAGAGATTTGATTATCAGGATGAGAGAGTAAAGCAGTGCCAGTTCCTCGCAGATGAGCTGACAAAGAACGGAGTTCCTGTTGTACAGCCTGCCGGCGGACATGGAATCTATGTAGATGTGGATAAATTCTTTGATTACAAGAGAGGTCATGAGAGCTTTGCAGGTCAGGCACTTTCTCTTGAGATGGTTCATCGTTACGGAATCCGTTGCTCAGAGCTCGGTGATTTCTCAATGGAGTACGATCTGAAGACTCCTGAACAGCAGGCAGAGGTCTGCAACGTAGTTCGTCTCGCTATCAATAGAAGTCAGTTCAGCAAGCAGCACATGGAGTACATTGTCGCAGCTCTGACACAGCTTTACAAGGATCGTGACACTATTCCTGATCTCAAGATCACCTTTGGTCATACACTTCCTATGAGACATTTCCATGCATGGCTTGAGCCGTATGCACCTAAGAAGGAAGAGCTGGCAGACGGTTTCGACTATTCATACTGGACAGAATGGGAGAAAGAGCAGGAGAAGAAGAGAAAGTAATCACTTTTTGAAAATTTAATAAAGCGTACATAGAACTGGCGGTCTTCTTGGCGTGACCGGGAAGGCCGTTATGTTGATATGACAGATTGTTGAAATAACGAGAATTATTTCCACGCAAATAAAAATTGACAGGTATTGATATAATCGGGAGGGTATTGAATGATCGCAAATACGAAGGAGCCTGTTGTGAAAGATGGATTTGATTCGAAGATCGGTTTTGTGCTTGCCTGCGTAGGTTCGGCAGTGGGTATGGGAAATTTGTGGAGATTCCCGGTACTTGTTTCCGCCTGGGGAGGAATGACATTTCTGATCCCGTATTTTATTTTCGTTATTCTGATCGGACGCACGGGAGTGGTTGGGGAGATCGCTCTCGGACGAAGCACAGGATGTGGTCCGATCGGTGCCTTTGGTAAGGCTACGGAAGAAGCCGGCAAAGGCAAGAGACTCGGTGAAATGATCGGTCTTATACCGGTTCTTGGTTCTATGGCACTTGCAATTGGATATTCCTGTGTAGTTGGATGGATCGTTAAATATCTGGTTATGGCTTTTTCCGGACAGATTTATGCTATGGGAACTGACATGGATCAGATCGGCGGCACATTTGGAGCGACTGCTTCCGTGTGGGGTAATAATGTATGGCTCGTTGTAGGAATGGCTGTCACATTTGCGATCATGGCATTTGGTATCGCCGATGGTATTGAGAAAGCCAATAAAGTCATGATGCCTTTACTTTTTGCTATGCTTATCGCACTTGCTGTCTATGTTGCATTTCAGCCGGGAGCAGCTGCAGGCTATAAGTATATCTTTACTATAAATCCTACGGGTCTTGCAGATCCTAAGCTTTGGATATTTGCTTTTGGACAGGCATTTTTCTCACTTTCTATAGCAGGAAACGGAACTGTTATCTACGGTTCTTATCTGGGCTCTGATGAGGATGTGCCGGCAGCAGCAGTAAATATCGCGCTTTTCGATACTATCGCTGCATTGGTAGCAGCTTTCCTTATGATCCCTGCTATCGCAACGACCGGTTCTCAGCTGGAATCAGGCGGACCGGGCCTCATGTTCATACATCTCGTAAATGTAATGAACAGCATGCCGGGCGGCAGGATCGTTGCAATGGTATTTTATCTCTGCGTTATTTTTGCAGGTCTTAGCTCACTGGTTAACCTTTTTGAAGCACCGGTTGCGACGCTCCAGCAGCAGTTCGGTCTTAGTCGCGTGAAGGCTGTCGTGGCTATCGGTGTTGTAGGAACAGTTGTAGGACTTGTTATCCAGGGAATCGTTTCTGAATGGATGGATGTAGTTTCTATCTATATCTGCCCGCTCGGAGCAGCTCTTGCAGGACTGATGTTCTTCTGGGTATTCGGAAAGAAATATGTTTTGAAGGAAGTTAATCGCGGATGTGCGAAGCCTCTTGGAGAGAAATGGTTTGCAGTTGGCAAGTATGTGTACGTTATAGCATGTATCGCAGCGCTGATCCTCGGAGCAATCTACGGTGGAATCGGCTGATCTACCCTTCTTGATCGGCTTTCCAAAATAGAATGATGTCAGGGTCAAAAGGTCAAAATCCGATTGTGCTTGCACAAAGAGGATTGAGACCTTGGGACCCGCAAAACACGAGCAAGTAGCGTTATTACGCGGAATGCGAGTGTTTTAGGATTGCGGGAATTGCGTAGCAATGAAGCAATCCGTGACATCAGTAAGGGGCAAAATTTACTTTTGACCCTTACATCATAGAATGGCAGATAAAAAATCCTGATAGGACTTTGGAGTCGCTTCATGGCTCAAAAGTTCTGTTGGGATTTTTTATTATGGGTGTTAAGATAGTAAATGATTTTTTCTGATATGGAGGAATATTGGTAATGACAAGAAGAGAACAGGCAATGGCGCATTTTAAAGAGGGGTATAACTGCTCCCAGTCTATAATGCTTACGTTTATGGATCTGCTTCCCGGAGATCAGAAGAACCTCATGAGCCTCGCATCATCCTTTGGCGGTGGGATGGGAAGACTCAGGGAAGTTTGCGGTTCGGTGACAGGTATGTTTATGGTAGCCGGAATCCTTTACGGTTATGATGGACCGGAAACAGGCGAGGTTAAGGCTGCTCATTATGCAAGGATACAGGAACTGGCACATAAATTTGAGGAAAAACATGGCACTATCGTCTGTCGTGAGATGCTGGGATTAAATGTAAAGCATGATGTGGCTACTCCCGAAGCACGCACACAGGAATACTATAAAAAGCGTCCCTGTGCGGAGATAATCGGAGATGCTGCGGAAATTCTTGAACAATATATTAATGAGCATCCGGTAGCATAATATGATGTCAGGGTCAAAAGGTCAAAATCCGATTGTGCTTGCACAAAGAGGATTGAGACCTTGGGACCCGTAAAACACGAGCAAGTAGCGTTATTACGCGGAATGCGAGTGTTTTAGGATTGCGGGAATTGCGTAGCAATGAAGCAATCCGTGACATCAGTCAGGGTCAAAAGGTCAAAATCCGATAAAATGAGCTCATTATGGACGGTCGTTTATAGAGGAGGCGATTATAGAGGAGGCGTATATGTCAGTTGAAGAAATTCGCAAAAGGCTATTCGAATTACAGGACACGAAATACAGAGATTTTCAGAGTAAATTGATCCCGAACATTGATCCGGAAACAGTGATAGGCGTCAGGACACCGGAACTCAGAAAATTTGCTAAAGAGATTTTGAAAAGCGGAGATCATACAGAGTTTTTAAGTGACCTGCCGCATAAGTATTTTGATGAAAATCAACTGCATGCGTTTTTGATCTCCGGGATGAAAGACTATGAGGAATGTCTGAATGCTTTGTGCAATTTTTTGCCTTATGTAGACAACTGGGCTACCTGCGACCAGATGTCTCCAAAGGTCTTTAAAAAACACAGACCGGAACTATTGCCGAAGGTAAAAGAATGGATCGGTTCAACAGAAGTCTATACGATCCGCTTTGCTGTAGGTATGCTCATGGAGCATTTTCTTGATGAGGACTTTTTAGGCGAATATCCGGAGATGGTATCAAAGCTCAGGTCTGATGAATACTACGTAAATATGATGATCGCATGGTACTTTGCAACTGCACTCGCGAAGCAATATGATGCCGTACTGCCATACATCGAGCAGCACAAACTGGATGTATGGACTCATAATAAAGCGATACAGAAATCGGTAGAAAGCTATAGGATCACAGAGGAGCAGAAAGAATATCTAAAGACATTAAAGTTCAAGAATGTGAAAAAAGCGTAACAATAATTCATCGAGCGGGCTGTAAGTGAGTGTACAGAACTAAATGATCCAGGCTGAAAAGCAAAACTGCACAACTGAGATCTGATAAAGCATGCTTAACGGGTAAAACTCACTATGTACACATGAGTAGCTATAAAGTTGTATTGTATTAGTTGCTTTAAAAATCATCAAAAGTATAGTTTTGGTGGTAAAAATAGCTAACTCATAAACTTTAAAGGGATGGATTGTTCTCCTATTCGTGCAAAAATATATACAGATGAGACAAGTTATTATAAGTATTTCACTAGTCCTGTATTGTAGGGTATCAGCATAAAGGTGAAATCGTAAAATACTTATTCATCAAAAGTTTTTGTAAGGGAGCCTTTTTTGTCAACGTATGTTCAAACAAAAGGTTTGAACATACGTTGCTACCAAAAAGGACATTCGGCAATTTTTTGTCGGATGTGAATTTTTGTCGAAGTAGGAGAATTATTTATGGGAAGAAAAGCAAGGTTAGTGGGGACTCGGGCAGCAGCTGTAAGTCTGGCACTCATGCTGGCTGCAGGCAGTGCGCCGATCAATGTACTGGCGAAGGAAGTTCGTACAGACAGCGCTGTAAGAGCAGTGCTTGACGAAAGCGAAACTTCGGAGGCAAAGGTTACAGCAGCTGCACGTAAGAAGATAGCAGTTGAGCTGTTTAATAATGGTGATGTGTCAACAGGTACAACTGAGGGATGGACTATCACAAATACAGAGAGAGGTGACGTTGATGTTGCTTCTGTAAAGGAACTAGATGCAAAAGGCAGAGAAGACGCATCAGACGACGATAAGTGTATCTGGGTAAAGAACAGAGAGACTTGCGGAGCAGGTGCACAGCAGGATGTATCAGGAAAGCTCGAAGTAGGAAAAACTTATATATTTAAGGGAAAGATCATGTATAAGGATGGACCGGCTACAAAGACTTTCCGTCTGGAGATCCAGAATGGTCCGAACTATAAGTGGAGAGATAACATCCTTCAGGTAGAAGCCAAGAAGGGTGAATGGACAAGCTTTGAAGGTAAGTACACAATACCTGAGTCCGTAAATACAGCAGGTGAGAATTGTGAGTTCAAGTCTGATCAGAACTATATATTCTTTGAGACACCATGGGCAGCAAGTCCGTCAAAAGATAACGATCTGATGGATTTCTATGTTGATGATATGTCAATGGCATATGAGACAGGCGATGTTGAACTTGTAGATAACGGTGATGCTGAAAAGGGTACACAGGGCTGGACAACGTACGAGCATGAGGCAGGCAAGAATGAAAACCTCAAAATCGTAGAGACTGATGATGCACACAGCGGAAAGAAAGCTCTTAAGGTAGTTAACAGAACTCTTACAAACGATGGTTTTGGTCAGAAGTTTGAGAATGAGTTCAAAGAAGGATATACATATAAGTTCAGCGCATGGGTAAAGCAGGATTCTGTTGATTCACAGGATATCGCACTTTCTATCAGAAAGGGTACAGGACAGGCATTTAAAACTATCGATACCAAGACAGTCAAGAAAGGCGAGTGGGTAAATCTTTCCGGTGAGTATACATTTGTTGAGGATGATGACAGAGATGTTGTAAATGTTTACTTTGAAACACCTTGGAAGAGCGCATCGAGTGCAACAGAGGCTGATCTCGTAGACATCACAGCTGATGATCTTTCTATCATTGAGCTTTCACAGGATGTAAACGAAGGTAATAAGGATTACAGAGAAAGCAGCCTTAAGGCAGAGCTGGATGTTCCCGATGAGATCCTTGGTGTTATCAATCAGGAAGCAGAGGCAAAGATCAAGCTCGATAAGCTTGAAAAGAATGGCTACAAGAACCTTAAGCTCACAGTAGCACTTCCTGAAAAGGTTAGTGTTGATGACGTTGAGTTTAACGAGGATGCAATAAACGGCGATGCTAAGTTTGAAGTTGAAGATGGAAAACTTGTGATCGATGTTGATGGCGATGATGTTGCATTTGACGCTGAAGATGGTCTCTTTGCAACACTTAAGCTTAAGATGAACGGCTATGTAAGAAAGGATGTTGAGGGCAAGTTTAATCTCCTTTCTGCTCACGTAGACGGCGGTAAGACTGTTTTCTATGATGTTAAGGATGCAGTAAAGGTCGTAAATCTCAAGTATCTTGATACAGGCGCTATCGCAAAGAAGCTTGGATGCTCTAACCCGCTTTATACTCAGGAATTCGGTGCTGATCCGTACGCTATCGTTTATAACGACAGAGTATATGTTTACATGACAGCTGATGACTATGAGTATGATGCGAATGGAAATCTTAAGGACAATCAGTACGGTTATATCAAGACTCTCAGAGTAATTTCTTCATCAGATATGGTGAACTGGACTGACCACGGCACAATGAAGATCGCAGGTCAGGACGGACCGGCTAAGTGGGCAAGCCACTCATGGGCTCCGGCTGTAGCACATAAGGTTATTGACGGCAAGGATAAGTTCTTCCTTTACTTCGCAAATGACGGAAGCGGAATCGGCGTAGTAGAGAGTGATTCTCCTATTGGACCTTGGAAAGATCCGGTTGGCGGATATCTCTTAAACAGAAAAGTTCCCGGCTGCGAAGGAGTTGAATGGTGCTTTGACCCTGCAGTACTTGTAGATGATGATGGTTCAGCTTACATCTACTTTGGTGGTGGAATACCGAACAATGGAGCAAATGGAGAGGCTTACAATCCTCATACTGCAAGAGTTGCAAAGCTCGGCGATGACATGATCAGTATTGATGGAGAAGCTGTAGAGATCGATGCTCCTGCAATGTTTGAAGACTCAGGTATCTTCAAGTATAAGGGTAAGTACTACTACAACTACTGCACAAACTTCATGAACCACAATAAGGAAGGTTATCCCGGAAACGGTAACATTGCTTACATGGTAAGTGATAGCCCGATGGGACCTTTCGAGTATGCTGGAGAAATCTTTGACAACCCGGCTACATGGTTCGGCGTTGGCGGAAATAACCACCATGCAACATTTGTATTCAGAGATAAGAGCTACTTCATTTATCATGCACAGACAGTTGCAAAGGAACTTGGTACAGCAAAGGGATACCGTTCAACTCATATCGACAGCATGTCTTTTGATGAGGATGGAAAAATCCTTCCTATCAAGGGAACTTACGAAGGAATAAGCCAGCTCGAGACTCTTGATCCTTATAAGACCATCGAAGCAGAGACTATCGCATGGAATAAGGGTATCAAGGTTGCAGATATTGGCGACAGCAATGCAAACAGAGAGCTTACATCACTTGATGACGGCGACTGGACAAGCGTTGCAGGTGCTGACTTTGGCAAGGAAGGTGCAAACAAGTTTACAGCAAGAGTTAAGTCTGCAAAGGGAGGAAAAATAGAAGTACGTCTGGACAGCCCTCAGGGAAGTCTCATTGGAACACTTAAAGTTCCTGCAGGAACAACTGAATATACTGATCTTTCAACAAAGATCACAAAGGTTACAGGTGAGAGAAACGTATTCTTCGTATTCAAGGGTGAGGGAGAAGACCTGATGAATGTTGACTCCTACATCTTCGGAGATGGTGAGATCGAGACACCGGATGATCCTACCCCTGAGACACCGGATAAGCCGACCCCTGAGACACCGGATAAGCCGGCTCCTGTAACACCCGAGGATCCTTCAAAGGGAGTAAAGCCGGAAGACACAACAAAGCCTGTAAGTGAGCCTGCAGCAAAGGCTTCAGCTGGTAATGGAAAGACATCTACAGCTGACCAGATCGCAGCTCCTGGTGATACAACTACACTTGCATCTGCTGAGTCAGGTAATGTAACTATTAACTCCGGAGCAAAGAAAGTAGCTCTTAAGGGTGATAAGGGTACATTTAAGGTAGTCAGCGGAAAGGGTGTAAAGGTTAGCAAGACCGGTAAGATCACATTTAAGAAGGGTGCTTCTGAAGTAGTGATCAACTTCAAGGCTGACGGCAAGGAAGTTACAAAGAACCTTAAAGTTCAGACTCCTGCTATGGAGAAGAAGGCAGCAGGTAAGGCTGGTGAAGCTGTTGCACTTGAGCTTAAGGGCACAGATATCAGCACAGCTGTATGGAGCACAAATAAGTCAAAGGTCGCAAAGATTTCTGTATCTAAGGACGGTAAGCACGTAAGTGTAACCTGCAAGAAGAAGGGTACTCTCAAAGTATACGCAGAGATAAACGGCAAGAAGTACACAACAAAGGTTACTCTTAAGTAATCTGTGTAGATAAAAGAACCCCATAAGAATACCAAATCAGCAGAACCCCGCCGGTTTCCGGCGGGGTTCTGTCTCGTGTTTTCGTGTAGACGGCGTGTGTGACAGTTTGAGTGATAGTATTTTGACGTTCCACAAAAAATTGATTGGAGGTTCAAAAAAATGGTTGGAACCATGAGGGAGAGATTTTTATATAAGGCAGTGGCTCGATTCTTGACATTTATATCTCGAAGGGGAAATAATGGATTATATGTTTTAGATTAAGGTGTATTAGGGGGCTTAAAGGTAAATGGGAAAGAATTTTTGGGGAATACGGTCGCGGCTGTTCTTTCCTGTACTGGCCGTACTATTCGTAGCGGTTACAGTCTTATCTGTTGTAAATTTTAGAGTATCTTCCACGGTTCTTAGGCATCAGATCAATGAGGCCACTTCAAAATCACTCACAAATATAAAAGAAAATTTTTATGAGCAGTATATCGATCTAAAAGAAAATCTGGATCGGATATATCTCGAAAAAGAATTTATACAATCGCTGACAGATGAAAATTCAGAAGAACTTCGAAAAAAATATTCGTCATTAGCAAGGAGTTTTGCTACAGAGAAGATCCCAAAGGATGCACGGGTTGACGCATTTTATATTTATACTGCGGATCATTACTGTGTTTCTCATTACAGGAGAGCGGATACGCCAACATACCGTTATCCGTCGGATATTTATGATAATGAAGGATATAACGCAGACGTAAATGCAGAAATAGTACGTCAATATGTAGATTCTGACAGGTCGGATTTTTTATTTTCAAGCTACTATAATCCGTATAGGCAAAAAAATGTACTTAGATTTGTGTATAAGATATATATTCAGAACAGGGGGAAACTGGTAGGATATCTTGTTTGTGATACGGATGAAAGGATGCTGACTGAGCGGATTAATTCCTATACATATTATGAGGGACAGGTGGTTTGCATCCAGCCGCTGGGAGACAGGATAGCAGTCTATTCCGGTAAGCCGGAAGCGCATCAGCAGAAAATAATAGATTCTTTATCAAACGATATTAAAGAAGCAGAATTTACGGTAGATACAAAAAAAGTATTAAATCCGGCTGCTGTTCCGAATGAAGTATTTGTAACGTCGCTGTCCAGATATGGAATAATGCTTTATTCACTTTATCCTGAAAATATGCTAAGGGATACGAGTAGTGAAATGATCATGACGATATTCATGATCACGGGATTTATCCTTTTGGGAGTCGTGCTGATAATATGGTTTTACTCCAATAAGGTTAGCGGAGAATTTGCCATGATGCAGAAAAATGCAGAATATAAGGCGCTCCAGGCTCAGATCAACCCACATTTTTTATATAATACACTTGAGACCATGAGTTCTATAGCGAGGAGACGGAATTGTGCCGAAGTTAGTGACATGTGCCTCGCATTGTCTTCGATGTTTCGGTATAGCATGGGAGTAAAAGAAGGAATAGTACCGCTACAAAAAGAAGTAGAGCATATTAGAAATTATCTATATGTCATGACAACAAGGATGCAGAATGACATAGATATAAGACTTGATATCAGATCAGAACATATGATGAAATACATACCAAAACTAACGCTTCAGCCTGTGGTGGAAAATTCGCTGAAACATGGACTGTCAGGAATCCGCGGCGATAAGAGATTGTATATCAGCTCACATGACGCAGGAGAAAGCATCGTGATAGAGATTGAAGACAATGGTAAGGGCATGGATGCTGATGAGATAAATAAGTGGCTCAACAAAAATGACAAAGAAGAACAAAAAGAGTCTATAGGTTTACGAAATATTCATAGAAGGCTTCAGCTGGTATTTGGCATGCAGTATGGATTAAAGGCTGAGAGCAATGATGAGTATAGTAAGGTGTGTATAGTCATTCCTCAAAATTATGATATAGACAGGAATGATTCGAGGTGAAAAATGTCTAATATAAGAGATGCTGCCATTTCTAAAACCGGTGATGATGAGAGAAAAGAAATATACAGGCTTCTCATAGCAGATGATGAATACTGGGTACGGGATGAACTATCGGATATGCTGGAATGGGAAAGATACGGGATTTCTTTTTTGGCTCCTGCGGAGGATGGTGAGAAGGCATGGGAAACAGTCGAAAAAGAAAAACCGGACATACTAATAACCGATGTTAATATGCCGTTTATAAATGGTGTTGAGCTGGTCAAAAAAGTGAAAGTCCGTTATCCCGATATAGTTGTGATAATGCTCAGCGGTTACAACGACTTTGAGTATGTGAAGGAAAGCCTGCTGGCAGGCGCAATGGATTACATCATGAAGCCTATATCAAAAATGCAGATGATACAGGTTTTAACAAAAGCGTTAGATCATATCAATGAACAGATATCTATAAAACAAAATCGCGAAGTAGAGAGGAGTCAGTTCCTTAGGGCTTCGTCATCGTTAAATGATAGGGAATACAGCGCACTTATAACTAACGAAAAAAGACACAGAAATGATAATCTTTTCAGCCCCTCAGCTGCTATCGGAATGAAGATCCCGGATGGCGGTTTTGCAACGATGTTGATAAAGATACATGGTCTGTCGGCGTTTGCAGAACTTTTTCAATATGATATGAGTTTGCTGTCGTATACGATAAAGCAGCGTATAGAAGAGGTTAAGGAACTTAACACGCTTATCGTATATAACAATATATACAGTACGTCAGAGTTTGTACTGCTTGTTAATGAAAAAAGAGACGTACTTAAAGAGAAAGCATATTACCTTTTGCTGGCACTTAAAGAATTTACCGGTAAGGTGATTTCAATCGGCATAAGTGATGTGGCATTTAGTGAATCAGATCTGTATTCTTCATATAAAGAAGCAAAAAATGCACTGCTCATGCGTGAATTTTCAGATGGAAGTGTTGTGAATGCCTCCTGGGATGTAATTCCTTTGATGGAAAAAGAGGAGGACATTTCAGCAGAAACAAAGAGTGAACTGGAAAGCATAATTAATAAAAAACCGGAAGAGTTAAGGGAGTATCTTTTTGAAAAACTTGGATTAAAACATATAAGAGACCAGAAGTGGACAATTTACAGAGTACAAGAATTTGTTCGATATGTGGCATTGACTCTTATGATGAAACGGGGAAAAAGCGGAATTGATCCGGAACCGGAAGACATCGTAAATGCTCTGATTCATGCTGCTGAAAACATGGAATATGATGAACTGATGTCAGAACTGGAAGTCATAATTGAGAATTGCGGAGGAGAAGTGCTGGCTGAACCTGCAGAAGGGAGCGGAAAAAAGACCGTTCAGGAAATTGCAGGATATATTAAGGAACATTTTTTTGAAGATCTGTCCCTCAGCAGTCTTTCCGAGATGTATCACATGGAAAGTACATATCTGTCGAGGTTATATCGCAGAGAAACAGGTATGACAATAATGAACAGCATTGCTTTTCATAGGATTACACGGGCAAAGGAACTAATGAAAGAAAAAAATGCGTCTTTAACGGATATCGCATTTAGAGTCGGATACGATGATTATAACTATTTTAACCGTGTTTTCAGAAAATTTGAGGGATGCTCTCCGAGAGATTATAAGGACAAGCAAATAGTTTGAAGGCAGGACCGTGCATAAAGTTGGATGCGCGGTCTTTTTTTGCGGAGCACTTAGCGAGGTATTGTCGAGCCTAGCGTAACTTGTACGTATAAATTTACTTGGACAAAATTGAACACAAGTCAAAATTTTATAGGTTGAGAAGTTAAAAACAAGCCTAATGATCAGTGTCTGAATTTCGATACAATAACGTCAACAAGAAAGGGAGGTACATATGAAGAGAAAACTTGTAAGTATCATTTTAAGTGTTTCCATGGCAGCGGCATTATTTACCGGATGCGGTTCTTCTGCTTCTACTGCAGGAACAAGCGCTGAGGCTGGAACAGACGGTACAGCGGGGGCAGTGGAGGAAACGGCTGAAACAACCGGTACAGCTGATGATGGATCACAAGGAGAATCCTGGCAGGATCAGGACATCACACTTAAAGTTTTGTGGGGACAGTCAACGACAGATGCAGGTGCAGAGGATATGATCGATGAAGCACTTGCAGAGGTATATCCGAATCTCCATATCGAGTGGGAATGTGTAGACTGGGGAGAAGGATTTGGACCTAAGATGCAGCAGTATATGCAGTCAGGTCTCCCGGACGTGATGATCGGAAAAGGTCAGGATGTAAAGACCTATGCTTCGCTAGGTGTTCTTGGTGATCTTACGGAACTCGATGCGGTGGATAAGGTACTGGATGATGCGACAAAGGGTGTGACCGTTGATGGAAAAGTCTACGGAATCGTGTATAACGCATTGTATCAGGGTGTTTTCTACAATAGACAGGTGTTTAAGGATCTGGGACTTGAGGTACCAAAAACTCAGGAAGATCTTCAGCATGTGATAGATGTTTGCAAGGAAAACGGAATCACTCCTTTTGCTTCTCACATGGTAGACAGTTGGAGTATCGGAAATGTAACAATGCAGTTTGCGATAAATGATATTTTTTCAAAGAATCCCTCATGGGGAGATGATTTCAGAGCAGGAAAAGAAAAGTACACAGAAAATGCTGATTGGGAAAAGGTATATAACTACAATAAGCTGATATATGACAATACCTTTGAGGATACATTCTCACTTGAACAGACTGCTTGTGATGCAAAGCTCGTAAATGGTGAAGCGGCAATGAAAGTATCAGGTGCATGGTCTATTCAGAATTTCCTTGATATTGACGAGAATTTTGACTTTGGTATTTTCCCGTTCCCGAATCAGACAGGTGATGCAAAGCTTATTTTTGAGCCAAACATTACATTCATGAAGAGCAAGGACACTGCATACAGCGATGCAGCTGATGCATTTATCAATTTTATGGCTGATAACAAGGATCTGGCAGTGAGTATCTATGACTTTACCAGCACAGCATCAATGCTGAAGGATGTGGCTCCCACATTTAATAATCCCAGTCAGTCAGATATTGATACTTATGCTTCCACAGGACAGATCATTGATGCCAATTCCGGCAATACGCAGCTTGTATGGTCAGGCTTCCAGGATGAGAATGCTAATGACATAGCTGAGTGGCTGCTTGGAAATGAATCGCTTGATGATGCGCTCGCAGCAGCAGATGGTCGCAAAGATGTAAGTGCACCTTGATTTTTGTCCCATTAAAATCTTCCCAAACCAAAAGCTAAGGAAACGGCAGTATTCTATATGGGTACTGCCGTTTTCTAAAAAGAAAGAGAATGATCATGGAGATAGCAGTTATAAAAGGAAAAAAGAAAGATAACAATTTTATAAAAACCAGAGAAGTAAGTATTGTCAAAAAAGGCTCTGCACAAAAAAAGGAATTTTATCAATACCTGACACTGGTATTACCGGCGTTTGTGATATTTACGATAGGACTGATCATCCCGATATTTCTTGCATTTCGGTATTCATTGACGAGTTGGAACGGTCTCACAAAAGAAAAAGTATTTGTGGGATTGGATAATTATATAAAGATGCTTAGCGATCCTTATGTGCGTTCAGCGTGGTGGTTTACCATTAGATTTACGTTTTGGAACGTGCTTATTCAGAATTTTTTTGCTCTTTTATTTGCGGTAATTCTTGATTCAGGTGTTAGAGGAAAGAAGATTTATAGAACGATACTCTTTATTCCTTGTCTCATAAGTCCATTGGTAACAGGATTTATCTGGCTTCGCATGTATTCAAATATCCTGCCGGCTATACTAGAGTTTTTTGGATTATCAGGATCGTTCATAAAGCTTTTTGGTGATCAAAAAACTGTACTTTCCGGACTTTTGATCGCAAATAACTGGCAGTGGATCGGTTACTGGATGCTTATATATCTTGCAGGACTGCAGTCTGTTCCGGCAGATCTCTATGAAGCGGCCAAGATTGACGGAGCAAACTGGATCCAAAGATTTAGAAATGTAACAATTCCCATGCTAGCTCCGTCATTTACGATATGTATTGTCGGTATCACAACAGGTTCATTAAAGGTGTACGATCTTATGGTATCTTCCACTCAGGGCGGACCCGGAAGAGCATCGACATCCATTATTTATTTAATTTATGATTCTGCAATAAATGGAAGGCAGTATGGTTACGGCTCGGCATTGTCTATTTCGTTGATATTTGCTCTTCTGATAGTTGCGGTGATTCAGGTGGCGGTATTAAAGAAAAGAGAGGTACAGGCATAATGGATACGACAGAAAGACAGGAAAAATTTACCTGGAAAAAAGGTGTGGTTCAGCTGCTTATGACGGTTGTTGCCATGATATTTATCTTTCCGGTACTGATAATCCTGAATTATTCTTTTAAGACCAAGAAAGAGCTTTATCTAAGTAATCCGCTTTCATTTCCGACATCGTTCCAGATAGGCAATTATCAGAAAGCATTTAAGAAGCTTGATATGTTAAGAACCTATCCGAACACTATACTATACACTTTTTTGTCGGTTGTTGTTCTTGCACTTCTTTGTGGTGTGACTGCGTGGGCTATTGCAAGATGCCATCATAAAATATTCAAATTTTTGTACATTTATTTTATAGTAGGTATTCTTTTGCCATATCAGGCGTTGTTTCTATCGATATTCATTGTTGGAAATAAACTTGGATTTGTTAATACTCGTCACGGAATTATCTTTATGTATGTGGCGACAGGTATATCATTTGGAATATTCCTTATGAACAGTTTTATGTCCACAGTTCCTGTTGAACTTGAAGAGGCGGCAAAGATTGACGGATGCAGTATTTTTCAGATCTATTTTATGGTAGTCATGCCGCTTCTTAAGCCGGCACTCGCAACACTTGTAATTATGCAGGCTTTTCAGATCTGGAATGATTTCCTAATGGCAAATCTCTATCTTAGTGATAAAGGACTGAAAACACTGACAGTATCAATTCAGTCATTATTTTCGGCACAGTCAAGTGATTATACGACCGCGATCGCTGCGATCGTTTTGTCAGTTGTACCTATTGCAGCATTATTTTTAAGTCTGCAAAAGTATTTTATTAAAGGTATGACAGTTGGAGCAGTAAAAGGATAATGATTTGTGAGAGGTGTGCGATGGAACGCGTAGTTATCAGCGAGTATCAGTTAAGTGATATGATAGTCCGCTACATTAAAGATGAAGAAGATATTGTGAGTCTGCAGCTGTTTCCAAAGGAAATTTATCTTGAAAAAGATGAGGCGGTTGGTAAAGGTTCGATAACAAAGAATACTAAGAACGAAAACCTGGTCCAGTTTCATCTATCAGGAGACACATACAACGAAGCCTATGCAGCAGGATCATCCATGAGAAATGGAGAATCAGTGAGGTGTATGCGCTATAACGGTCAGGATGTGAAGGAATCGCCGGAAAAAACAGAGATACATACGTTTCTAAGGGATGAGAGAGGTTATAAGACCGAACATATACTTACACATAAAAAAGATGCGCCTTATATAGAAATTTCATGTGTGTTTACAAATGAGAGTGATGATTCTGTATCGCTTGAGATGTTAGAAAGTTTTTCGCTTGGCGGACTGACACCTTATGAAAACGGTGATTCTCCGGAGAGTCTTGAAATCGTTAGGATCAGAAGTGTATGGAGTGGTGAAGGAAGGGTTGATCGGAGAAACGCAGAGGAACTGATGCTTGAAACAGCATGGAGTGATCACGCTGTGAGATGTGAGAAATATGGACAGGTAGGTTCTCTCCCTGTAAACCATTGGTTTCCTTTTGGTGCGGTTTATGACAAAAAGAACCATGTTTGGTGGGGAGCTCAGATCGCTCATAATGCGTCATGGCAGATGGAGTTTTACAGAAAGGACGATGGATTAGGCTTCAGTGGAGGTCTTGCAGACAGAGATTTTGGACACTGGATGAAGACTATTAAAAGTGGTGAAAGCTTTGAAACACCTAGGGCGATCGTATCAACGGCGCATACCGAGTCCATGGATGTGTTTACAGAGAGACTTACGGAATATGGACGAGACTGTTGGGAAGCGGAGCTGGATCTGCATCCTTCAGAAAAAGAACTGCCGATCATATTTAACGAGTACTGTACAACATGGGGAAATCCGTCACATGAAAATATAAAGGACATTCTTGAATCTATACGTGGTCGGGGATTTTCGTACTTTGTAATCGACTGCGGTTGGTATAAGCAGGAAGGGATTCCCTGGGATAAGGGAATGGGAGACTATGAAGTGTCGCCTATGCTTTTCCCTGACGGGTTGGAAAAAACGGTAGGAATGATAAAGGATGAAGGCTATGTTCCTGGTATATGGTTTGAGATAGAAAATGTGGCGGAAGCTGCAAAGGCATATAGAGAAACAGAGCATCTCCTAAAGAAAGACGGAAAGCCGCTAACAACATATTTCAGAAGATTTTGGGACATGAGGGATCCGTGGGTACATGATTATTTAACGGAAAAAGTAATAGGAACATTAAAGAAATATGGTTTCGGCTATATGAAGATGGACTGCAATGAAACTATCGGGATCGGATGTGATGGCGCGGAATCACTGGGAGAGGGGCTTAGGCAGGATATCGAGTGTGCTACATCTTTTATTCGTGAGATAAAAAGAGAAGTACCTGGAATAATACTGGAAAACTGTGCATCAGGTGGACACCGTTTAGAGCCGCTGATGATGAGCATTTGCTCGATGGCATCATTTTCCGATGCGCATGAATGTCCGGAAATACCAATCATAGCTGCATCGCTTCACAGAGTTATACATCCGGTGCAGAGTCAGATATGGGCTGTGATCAGAAAAAGTGATACAGCAGAGAGAATTGTGTATTCCATTTCCGCAGCTATGCTAGGGAGACTCTGCATATCCGGAGATGTAACGGAATTATCCGGTGAGCAATGGGATACCCTTCAGAGAGGAATTGATTTTTACAAAAAAGCGGTTCTCATAATACGTGATGGAAAATCTAAGATATATGGATCGGAGATCAGATCCTTCAGACATCCGAAGGGGTGGCAGGCGGTTGTTAGAAAGTCAGTAGATGGCATATTGATCGTAGTCCACACGTTTGGAGCAGAAGTGCCTGAAGAAATCGAAGTCGAAACCGGTATCGGACAGACGAAAATTGAAAAGGTCGAAATATACGAGAGTCATAAACACGAAGTGGAAATAAAGGATGAGTGCCTGGTTATCCGTGGGCTTCGTGAATGTTTTGAGGGTATGGCGATCATTATAAAGTAAGACAATGTATTGGGGATGGAGGAGAACAAATGAAGAGAAGAGGACTTTCACGGAAAATCCTTACGATTTTAACTACCGTGGCTCTTGCGATCCAGATGCTTCCTGCGGCATCGGTACAGGTACAGGCTGCGGTTTCTGATAATGAAGTGGATGCAGAGACAGAGGTGTTGGAAGATATCAGTGAGAATGGAGTAAATACTGACGCAGACACGGACACTGAAGTTACAGATAGAATCGATCCATATTATGAATTTAGTTTTGAAAGCAGTTCAATTTCCGGGAATGCGGTCTTTAATAAGGACGGGCTTGATGGTAAAGAGAATGCTGCTATTGGTGGAGAAAAAGCAGAAATAAAGCATGATGACGAAAGAAACTCAGATGTACTCTATCTGCCTGGAGGCAGTACATCATCCGGATATCTAACGCTTCCTAATGACATGTTTAAGCAGGGAATGGATGGTTTCACATTAAGTTTTTGGGTAAAGGCTGCATCGGATGGAAGCACATCCACTCATTATCAGAGGATTTTTGAATCTTCCTCGACAGAGCTTGGGAAACATTATCAGGGACGCACAGGAAATTGGACTGATCCTGAGTTTACATTTGTTATCGGAGGAGGGGATGAGGCGGATACAAGATATGATGCCTGTATAAATACATTAGATAAGACCAAGGGACGTTTGGAATGGGGACGGACACTCGGAAGCGGAAAGTGGGATTATGTGACAGTCAGTGTGACTCCTGACACATATGATGTCTATATTAATGGAATTAAAATAGATATAAAGGATCTATCCGGAAATGAATCAAAAGTTCTTAAGGGCTTCTTTGATGAAATAGGAGAATTTAAGAATAATGCCCTGGGGCAGTCGGTATATACATCTGATGCCAATGCAAAAGCGTATTTCGATGATTTTAGGTTTTATAGAACTGCGTTAACAGAGGATGAGGCTGTCGCAATTTATACGGAAGAATATAAAGGAAAAAAAGAGGAACCCATTGATTACGGTGACAAAGTCGCTTTGGAATTTGATACAACAGATTCAAAAGGAGAAATGTTCCACGGATCAACAGGATTTCTGTACGGTATAAGTGAAGTAGGTGTACCGTCATGGGATCTCGTAAGTTCCTTAAAGCCGGGAATCCTTGTGCAAAAGGCTGCTGACGGAAAACAGCATCCGTCCGGAGATGGGTATAGACTTACGAATTACCTTAAATCCGCAGGTGTGAAAAACATTGAAATCTATCTTCAGGATTACTATCTGGAATGGCCGTATGATTATAACGGAATCGATGACTACAAGGAAAAAGTAGAATCAATCGTTAAGAAAACAGTCGAGGGTAAAAGCAGCGAAGAAAGAGCAATGTACAGTTATGTGCTGTTTAATGAACCGGATCAGATCTGGTACGGTAATAATGGTTCAAAGCTTTCTAGCCTTTGTAAAGACTGGAAAACAATATATGACACAGTAAAAGCGATCGATCCGGATGCAAAAACAGCAGGTCCGAACTTTGCTTCATTTAACTCCTCTGCATATGAGACATTCTTTAAGTATTGCAAAGAGAATGACTGCCTGCCGGAGATCATAACCTGGCATGACCTTGCAAAAGGTAAACTCACAGGCTTTCAGGGAGAACTTGCAAGTGTAAAGAGCATGGTGGAAAAGTATTATTCCGGTTCGGGAATTACTCCTCAAATTTTTGTAAATGAAACAGTGAATTTTGAAGACATAGGAGTACCCGGAACACTGGTAAACTGGCTTTCAATTTACGAAGAAAATGATACCTATGCTTCTCTTCCTTATTGGGGACTGGCAAATTCGCTTAATGAGTTGGCTGCCGGAGAAAATGAACCTAACAGTGCATGGTGGGTTTACCGATGGTATGCCGAGATGCAGGGGTATAAAACATCATTAAAAACAATTAATGTTAATAATCCTTCATCTGCAAAGAAAGGTGACAGGCTTTACGGACTTTGCAGTGTTGATGAAGAAAATGAGACAGTAATGGCACTTTTTGGCGGACATGAAGGAGAGCAGAACATCACTTTGAAAAATCTTAGTGATATAGATGCATTTAACTCTGTTAAGAAAGCTCATGTGAAGATTTACAGAAGCCGTTACTCGGGTCATCAGGGGTTCTCAATCCCGGATGTTATTGTTGATGAAGATCGGGAAATTTCATCATCAGGCGAATTGATGCTAACGCTAAGTGATTGTGATCTGATGGATGCGTATTTTGCGGTTGTCACACCGACAGAGGAAAAGGGGCTAAGTGCAAAGACTGCAAACTGGCTTGAAACCTATGAGGCAGAAGATGCAGAACTTTTTGGAAGTGCTGCTGCATATACAAGAACCGGAGGAAGTGATCTCGCAAGATCTGGTAGAGCAGATGTTGGTGGAATTTATTCTGAATCAGATGGAGTAAAGTTTAATGTGGATGTTCCGTCAGATGGTATTTATACGGCTCGGATTTACTATTCTGTTGCGGCACCTTTTGTAAATGCGAAAACTCTTGAGGTAGATGCTTCTGGACAAAATCGTGCGATAGGACAGATCGTTCAGCATAAAATGACAGTAGATGATGAAACGGATAAAGAGCAGATCCTTACTTATGAATCTACCGTAAAAAATGGATATTATAACTATACAGATGCAGAAATCGAACTTACCGCAGGAAAGCATACGATTGAGTTTTCTCATTACGGTTCTAGTCAGAAAAATATAAGTGCAAGCATTCGTGTTGCGGCATCACTTGATAAACTGGATTTGTATTATGAAGGAGAGAAAGCTGCTTTGGCAGCGGGAAATGTTTCATTTGAGGAAAATCCAAATGAAGACTACCATACAGAACACAAGATCAGCGGTTATACCGGAAATGGTTATATTACAGGTACCGGAAGTGTTGATGTAGTTTTAGCTGTGCCGGAAGATGGCTTATATGATACTGAGCTTAAATATGCGTTATCAGAAAATACTGTATTAAGTTTATCAAAGAAATCTTTTAATTACGGTAAGGATGCATGTGCAAGTGCTGAGATAGGTGTAAATAATGTTTCACTTGGTGATATAGATCTTTCAACAACAGATGGTATTTTTGAAACATCTTCACTTGGTAAGATCGCATTAAAAGCAGGTGTTAATACATTAACATTAAATGCGGATAAGACGATCGCATTTGATGAGCTTAGAGTTGTAAAGAATGAGGAGGCAACAGAGGGGGCATCTATCGAAGTTGAGGCAGAAACTGGAAAAACCGCAGGAAATACAACTATTCTAACAAATGATCGTGCGTCCGGTTCACGTGTTGTGGATGGAATAGGTGGTGGTGATAAAGACAGTACATTGACCATGGAAGTTGATGTTCCGAAAAGCGGAATGTATGTGTTATCAATGCGGTACACGAATGATGAGCCGGCACCTGTTATGAAGACTTCATCCGGAAAGGCATATGTTCATCCGTATAATACGGATCTGGTGGAGAGATACGCTCAGATTTCTGTAAATGGAAGAGAACCGGAAACAGTTTATTTTAGAAATACCTTTTCGTGGGATGTTTTCCGCGTTCATAGTATTGATGTCGAATTAAAAGAGGGAACAAATACTATTGAATTTTCAAATGACAATTCCTATAAATTCAGCGAATTGCAGGATGATTATGCACCACGCTTTGATAAAATCAAGCTGACACCGGTAAGTACATCGTCAGAGTATAAGGCATCATCTGACAGGAGTGCTTTATATAAGGCTATTCAGAAGACTTCTTCATATCTTTCTGACAATTATACAAAGGGTTCATATTCTAAGCTAAGGACAGCACTTGATGAAGCAGAGAAAAGCTATGCGTCAGGTGAAGATGATGCGGAAGTGATAGCAGGGCTTATACAAACACTTAACGATGCAGAGAATGGTCTTATCGGACTTACTTCCATCAGAAAGGTTATAGGGGCAGTAAGCGATTACACTGAGACAGACTACACTATCTCCAGTTGGAAGAAACTCATCGAAGCTAAAAAAACCGGTGAAGAACTGATAAAAAAGGAAGATGTATCTCAGGAAGAATTAAAAGATGCAGAACAGAAAATAAAGGATGCGATAGCTGCATTAAAAGAAAAATATCCGCTGATAGATAATTCAACAGGAAACATTACGTCAAATGCAAATGCAGGTAGTCATCCTGAGTATGCATGGAACGGCGACTCGTCTACCTATCCTGACCTCATTGATGATAATGGAGGATGGAATTCATCAGCTGCATGGACACAGATCGGTTTTGAGGAACCTGTAACTATAAGCCGTATTTCCTTCGCAAACAGAAGCGGATATCTGGATCGTCTCATAGGCGGAGTCTTTTCTGGATCGGTCGATGGTGAAAAGTATGATGAGCTGTATAAAGTTGAGAAGGTTATAGAAGGATATAATCTGATAGTCTTTGATGATCCTGTTTCATATCGGTATATACGTTATGATTCACCGGAAGGATGCTACCTTAATATAGCTGATATTCGATTATATGGAATGGCGGAAGAAGAGAATCAGACAGAAGAACCGATAGTAGATCCTGCTCCGACACCGGGAGAAGATGATAAAGACCCGATAGTAGATCCTGCTCCGACACCGGGAGAAGAAAATAAAGAACCGGTAGAAGAGGTAACGCTTCCAAAACTTCCGGATAATAATGTTATCACAGACACAATGAACAATATTTTGCTCGTGTCCGGTGAAACATATAAGGTCAATCCGGGATTTGCAGTAAAAAAATATGTACTCGACCGCAGTGAAAAGAAAATCTTAAGCGTATCCGGCAAGGGTAAGATAAAGGTAAAAAAGACCGGAACAGTGACGCTTGAAATATTAGGAAAGAAGGGGGAGAAAAAAGAAATCACACTTTATGCAGAAAAACCGAAACCGGTTAATAAAAAGGCAGCTGTCGGAGATACATTCTCGATAAATGAACTTGTGAGTGGTGTGACTTATGCGAAACCTGTTTCGTATAGTTCGGGGAATAAATCTGTAGCAACGGTTGATGGAAATGGAAACGTAAAGATTCTGAAGAAAGGAAGTGTACGGATCACGATTTTGTTTGGAAACGGAAAGAGCAAGGTTAAAAGCCGTATCAGGATCTCAGGTAAGTAAATAAAATGCAGCGCCGGTGATGTTTTTTCACCGGCGCTTTTGGCTGCGGAGCCCTTTCGTTCCCATCCCTATTTAAGATTGAATTTGTTTATAATATTGATCAGATTTTCAGCCTGCTCGTTAAGTGAACGTGACAGAGCATTTGATTGCTGGGCTGTTTCGGAATTACTTTGTACAACGGTGGATATTATCTACGCTAATAAGATTCTTTATGCTCATACCTGACTCCTTTAAAAATGGTTGAATAACTGAAGAATATGAGTTTCCGATGTATTATGAAGTTTGGGACAAAATTACTTTTGAAGCAGATTTTTTGATTTTGATCCTGCCATCATATTTTTCGGCATTTTTGTTGAAATGTATATATTTAAACAGATATTTTGAAAAAGATGAAAGACTTTTGACCCTGACATCATATTTATGATTTTAAGTAAAATGACGAAATAGTAAGGGAGACAAAGCTTTTTTGCAAAGTCTGTAGTGAGTTGCTGAGAGTAAGAGATCTGTCTGCATCAGTAAAGCGTATGGTGTTGATCTAACTTTTTTCCTGTACCTTATTTTTTAGAGGTGTGTATATATGAGTAAGAAGGTATTGAAAGCGGATAAAAATGCAATTTCAACCGGCGTGACTTTTATTGAAGGGTGTCTTAAAGAAAAGAATATTCAGAATAAGCAGATCGTCCAGACGCTTCTGACCTCGGAGGAAGTACTGGCAAAGTTTTTGGAATCTGCATCTCCGGAAAGTGATATTGAAATAGAAATCAAGGGGTATTTTGGAAATCTGTCAGTGCAGATAAAGTCGGCTTGTGATGCTTTTGCGGTTTCTGATATTTATGAGAGACTTAGGGTTGATGAATTTGATGAAGATGCAGGAGATGTTATCAAGAAACTTTATGATAAGCTATTTGCTGATACTCTTTTGATACGTAGAAATAAAGGGAAGACTATAGTTACTTTTCCTGTAAAAAAATCTACCTACTCAAACCTGATATATACTATCGCTGCGCTGATATTCGGTATTTTGATAGGATTCCTGATCCACAATTTTTTGCCGGCGGCAGTTGGAAAAAATATCAGCACGCTGCTTATTACGCCGGTTTATACAATGTTTTTAAATTTCCTTAAATTGATCGTGGCGCCGCTGGTATTTTTCTCGGTGGCTTACAGTATTGCTGACTTCACCGATCTAAAGGCACTTGGAAGGATTGCGACCCGAATAGTTGTATTTTACCTTATGACATCGATGATCGCGATCTGTGTTGGATATTTCACATATCAGCTTTTCCCGATAGGAAATACTGATCTGGCAGTGGCGGTTTCTGAAGAGACGGCAGAGGCAACCCTACAGAAGGCTGAAGGAGTGACTATTTCCATCAAGGATACTATTGTAGGTATCGTACCAAGTGATATCATTACACCATTTCAGAAGTCAGATATGCTTCAGCTGATATTTATGGCTGTGGTACTTGGCATAGCTGCGGCTTCTTTAGCAGGAAAAGTTCCCGAAGTTAAAAAAATGCTTGGCATTTTAAATGATGTGTTTTCTAAGATCACGTCTGTGATGGTAAAGTTAATTCCTTTAATTGTCTTTTGCTCTATGGCGAAGATGATGATCGCAATGAATTTTGAGACACTCTTGAATGTGTTTGTATGGGCACCTGTTATTTATCTCGGGGATATTTTGATGATAGGTGTGTATGTCATCTTATTGGCATTGTTTGCAGGGCTGGCACCGAACAAGTTCCTAAAGAAGTATTACCCTGCAATGACATCTGCATTTACCTGTGCATCGAGTAATGCGGCGCTTCCTACATCTATCGAGTGCTGCGATAAAATGGGAATATCACCAAAGATTTATTCGTTTTCACTGCCGCTTGGAGCTACTATAAATATGGATGGAAGCTGTATTTCGCTTTTGATCTCTGCTTTATTCTGCGCAAAGATCTTTCAGATACCGGTTACTCCGAGCGTGCTGTTGTCCCTGTTTATTGCGATAATGGTTCTTTCTGTTGGAAGTCCCGGAGTTCCTGGTGGAAATCTGGTCTGCATCGCACTTTTGATACCGCAGATCGGCGTACCGGCAGAGGCAGTAAGTCTTGTCATGGGTCTGTACCCGTTAGTTGGAATGATGCAGACATGTACTAACGTAACAGGTGATGCAGTTGTATCAGCAATCGTTGCGAAAAAAGAAGGCCTTCTCGATAAGAGTAAATTTAATTCATAAATAAAACGAATTGATGTAAGCTTAATGCAGTTATTTTTAGCGGGAATGACAGAAGATGTCATTCCCGTTTTGTAGAATTAGAGATATACTAGTTTTGGTTTGCTCGCAATGAGCGGAAAGGAGGACGACCATGAAATACATGATGACTATAGCAACCGGTAAATTATCAAATTACAGAGGCATGATCGTTTAATGGATGTAAGCCTCTGGGAGTCTAAGAGGTTTATTTTGATATCAGTAAAAGGTAAATTTACAGAAGCACATATCATGTGCGATCAGGAACTTGCAGGAGCTGACATTGATCAGTACGCAATTGCGCAGATACAGATGATCTGTGACAACAAGGCAGCTGAGGGCACGATCATAAGAGTTATGCCTGATGTTCACCCCGGTAAGGTGGGACCGATAGGTCTTACTATGACGATCACAGACAGAATTCTTCCGTCACTTGTAGGTATAGACATTGGCTGTGGAATGTACGCTGTTAAGATCGGAAAGTTCAGAAACGACTATCAGAAGCTGGATACAGTTATCAGAGATAATGTTCCTGTGGGATTCAAGATCAGAAACAAAGTACACAGAGATGCGGAATTTGATCTTACAAGACTTGCTTGCTGCAAGCATATCCGTAGTGATAAGGCTCTTCTTAGCATAGGCACACTTGGCGGTGGTAATCATTTCATAGAACTTGATCAGGATGAGAACAAGGATATTTACATGATAATACACAGTGGCAGCAGACATCTTGGTAAGGAAGTTGCTGAGTATTACATGGAAGCAGGGCAGAAAGAACTCAATGACAAAGGAATTACAGATATTCCCTATGAGATGACATACCTTTCCGGAAATCTTTTGAAAGATTATCTTCACGATCTTGAAATTGTTCAGGAGTATGCGGAGTTAAATCGAAGGGTTATTGCAGGAGAGATCCTTAAGGGTATGAAATGGAAGGGAAAAGAAACGGTTTCATGCATCCATAACTATGTTGATCTTACCGGCACTGTTCCTCTTCTTAGAAAGGGCGCTATCTCAGCTAAAGAAGGTGAAGGTGTGATAATTCCGATCAATATGAAGGATGGGGTGATCCTTGGCAAGGGGCTTGGAAACAAGGAGTGGAACGAGTCGGCTCCGCACGGCAGCGGAAGGATCGCATCAAGAGATAATGTAAGGCATAGCCACACAGTATCCGAATTTAAGTCAGAAATGAAGGGGGTTTATACAACCTGCATAAGCGCAGATACACTTGATGAAGCTCCATTTGCTTACAGAAGAACAGATTATATCCGAGAGGTGATAAAGGATACCGTTATAATTGATAAGCTATTAAAGCCTCTTTACAACTATAAAGGAGGCAATAAATGATATTACAGCTTAGTTCAGGTATGGGTCCTGTAGAATGCAGAGTTGCCGTTGGAGGAATTTGCAGAAGTCTTCTGGAAGAATTTCCGGAACTTGAGATGGTAACAGGTACAAAAGGCGAAGTAGAGGGCTCATTTTCATCAGTTATACTTTCATCAGATGGTGATCTTTCCGAACTTGAAGGAACAATGGAATGGATATGCAAGAGCAGTTATCGACCGGGGCATAAGAGAAAGAACTGGTTTATTGATGTCAGTATCATTCCGGACGCAGCTCAAGTGGATGAAAGGATAAAGACAAGTGATCTAAAAATTGAGGCGTTTCATTCAGGTGGGCCCGGAGGACAAAACGTAAATAAAGTTGAAACAGGAATTCGTATTATTCATCTGCCTACAGGGATAACAGTTTCTTCTACACGTGAGAGAAGTCAGTTTATGAATAAACAGGATGCTCTTAAAAAATTATCAGCGATCCTGAAACAAACAAATGCTGATGGAAAGGATCGTCAGAAGAATGATGCATGGAGCAGACATGCACAGATAACAAGAGGTAATCCCATAAGGATTTACGAAGGAAAGGGTTTTAAGCTTACCTTTCGAAAAGAAAAGTAATTAACGTAATACATGGTTTTTCAGCGGGAATGACAAATGATGTCATTCCCGTTTTGTATAATTAGGATATAGACGTTTTAATTTATTAGGCTGAAAAGCGGAAGGTATTTCAGGAGGAATTTGCTGATGTTAGGTGCGCTTATCGGTGACATTGCTGGTTCAAGATTTGAGATGTATAACCTCAAATCAAAAGAGTTTAGGTTTTTTGATAGAAAATGCCGTCCCACAGATGACAGCATTATGTCGTTGGCGATCGCAAATGCAATACTTGGTTGTGATGGCAACTATGATGGTCTTTCAGAAAAAGCAGTTTCCACCATGCAGGAGCTTGGACGACTTTATCCGAGAGCAGGATACGGCGGAAGATTTAAGAAATGGCTTTTAGCTGAGAATCCAGAACCATACAATAGTTTCGGAAATGGATCCGGAATGAGAGTGGGACCCTGCGGATATGCGGCAAAATCTCTCGATGAAGCGAAAGAACTCTCAGCCATGGTAACAAGAGTAACACACAACCATCCCGAAGGCATGAGAGGGGCAGAAGCGATAGCAACGTCTGTTTATCTCGCAAGAACCGGAAAAACAAAGGAAGAGATAAAAGATCATATACAGGAAAACTATTACTGGCTCGGATTTACTATAGATGGGATCCGTGACATCTATAAGTTTGATGTTTCCTGTCAGGGGTCAGTTCCCATCGCACTCGAGGCATTTTTAGAATCAACAGATTTTGAGGATGCTATCCGTACGGCAATTTCTGTCGGAGGTGACAGTGACACGATAGCGGCAATGACCGGTGCTGTCGCAGAAGCGTATTATGGAATCCCTATAGATATAATCGAGGAAGTACAAAAATTCCTGGATGTTCGTCATATGGAAATCCTGTGGGAGTTTGAAAAGAAGTATCCATCAAAGGCAATAGCCAATGATGGAACAGAAGTAACTATATTTGACGTGATCAATAAATAAGTGGCTGTTCAGGAAAACAGAACACATAGATTTCAGCGGGAATGACAGATGATGTCATTCCCGTTTTCTGTATGCTTTTATTATTGACAAAAGAAAACATGTTCGATAGAATGTTCGAAGAACGATTGTTCACTGTAAGCGCTTACGAACCTTGAAAACTATTACTATGGCGACGAATTATTGTTTGCAAATGATGAACTCATAGACATAAATATAACGATTTGATCGCTGAACAAATTAGATTTAGTGTATAATTATTTTAAATACGTCGAAAGAATTATAACAGTTTATGGCTTATGGGAATATAATCCCAAGTAGTTTTATCATCCAGCAGGCAGGGAAGGATTTTAGAAGTATTTATGAGCAAAAAAATGCCAAGACCGGATGAGGCACTAAAAGAGTTTCTGGGAGATGATAAGGTTTATGCAGCTGTATTCAATGGATATTTTTTTAACGGAAAGAATGTCATTGATTCAGAAAATCTAGAAAGAGCAGATACAGCTTATGCGAAGTCAGTAACAGCAAATACGAAGATTGAAAAGATCAATAAATATCGTGATAACGTCAGAAAAACATCACTAGGGTATTTTGTAATATTGGCGATAGAGGATCAAGATAAGATTCATTATGCAATGCCGATACGAAAGATGTTATATGATGTACTTGGATATAGTACAGAAGTCACGGCATTAGGGAATATTCAGGATAATAGGACTTGGACAGTGGACGAGAAGCTGTCAAAAGTTGCAAAGGGAACCAAAGTAACACCGATAGTGACAGTTGTTTTATATACAGGTGAGGCAAAATGGGATGGCCCAAGAACGCTTCATGATATGATGGATATTAGTGAAGAATTACGACCATTTGTGCCGGATTATCCGCTTTACGTCATAGATATAGGACATGATGAAAATCTAACATTTCCAAATGACGCACTTGAGGAATTAAGAGTAACTCTGTCAGCAATATATGCAGACACAGCAGATCAAAACGAAACAGAGATAGACGGAAGTATCATGGCACTTGCAGGCATATTAGCAGGAGATTATAAGCTATATAAAGCAGCGAATTATGATGGGAGGCAGCGTATGTGCAAGGTTTTAGAAGCAAGAGACGAACGTATAAGACGTGAATATGAAGAAGAAAAGCAACGTATGTGCAAGGTTTTACAGGAAAGAGACGAACGTATAAGACGTGAATATGAAGAAGAAAAGCAGCGTATGTGCAAGGTCTTAGAGGAAAGAGACGAACGTATAAGGCGTGAATATGAAGAAAAGCAGAAGGTCTTACAGGAAAGAGACGAGAAGATAAGGCGTGAATACGAGGAAGAAAGGCGTGAGAATAAGAAAAAAATAGAAGAGAAAGATGCTGAAATCGAACTTCTTAGAGCTCGTATTGCAGAATTGGAAAAGCAGAAATAAGGGAGCTGAAACAGTCATGGGTGGACAGGTTTTAGACTATGAAGCTAAACGAATAGCAAGAGCTGCGGCGGAGAAAGCAGCAAAAGAAACAGAAGAGGCAACATCAATTGAGGCCGTAAAAAATATGCTCTCCTTTGGAGTACCGGTGGAAAAGATACTGAGCAAGTATCCTAAATCTGTGTACGACAAAGCACTCAAGCTGGTAGAACAGGAAAACAGCCAACCGAAAGAAATGTAATAAACAGAATAAATAGAATTTCAGCGGGAATGACAGATGATGTCATTCCCGTTTTCTGTATGCGTTTGTTATTGACAAAAGAAAAATGTTCGATAGAACGATTAGGAACAATTGTTCACTGTAAGCGCTTACGAACCTTGAAAACTTAGGAGCATTTATAAAAATATATGGTACTATTAGAACATGACAGAACGGAGTGTGAGTTATGAGCAACAGCAATACACCTTATGATGACGCATTCCGGTTACGTTCACTCGCTTCAAGCTCGCTCACGTAACGGATTTTGCAATAAAATCGACTTCGTCGATGGGCAAAATCCAATGGCTACTCAACGTTTGTGGTCGTAAACTCCGCAGTAAATGCTCCGTTTACGTTTGAACGGAAACGTAGATGGAACACTTCTGACAGATTGCAGCAGACTGATAATACCGGTAGTTAACGTATTATTTGACGGAAACTATGGATTAGATGATGAAGTAAATCTGTTTCAAAATGAGTCATTTATTACAG
>AUJT01000028.1 GCA_000424365.1 Lachnospiraceae bacterium NK4A144
GGATGGAAAAATGATTCGATGTTCGGTTCTTGATGTACATACAAAAATGTGGTATGATAATCAAGATGTGTGGGATCTTAGCTCAGCTGGGAGAGCATCTGCCTTACAAGCAGAGGGTCACAGGTTCGAGCCCTGTAGGTCCCACTTAGAAATACGCCGATGTGGCTCAATTGGCAGAGCAGCTGATTTGTAATCAGCAGGTTAACGGTTCGAGTCCGTTCATCGGCTTTTTCTTATATAATTTAATATGGGTGGTTTCCCGAGTGGCCAAAGGGGACAGACTGTAAATCTGCTGCGATTGCTTCGGTGGTTCGAATCCACCACCACCCACTTAGTTGTAAGCGTATAGGAATTTGTCTATACGCTTTTTTGTACTTAAAAAATATATACCATGCTTTTTCTTGTACTAATTAGCAAAATAGAAGCTCAATCTTAATATTTTCATCATTTTTTTTAACATCACTTTTGTTATAATTTAGTCAAAGTTCAGAACTGAACTAAAATAATTTTAATGATGTCAGGGGCAAAAGGTCAAAATCCGTTACGTGAGCGAGCTGGAAGCGAGTGAACAGTAACCAATCCGTGGCATCAGTAAGGGGCAAAATTTACTTTTGACCCTTACATCATTTTAATTTTTTAGAACAATATTTTAAGGAGGAGAATATCATGATTCAGTTTATCGTGATAGGAGCAATCATCATCATTATTTTGGTGATATGCGTACTGGGCTATGTCAAAGCCCCTACAGATCAGGCACTTATTATCTCAGGAATTTCCCGTGCACCGAAGGTAATCATCGGACGTTCCTCGATTAGAATTCCTTTCTTACAGCGAGTTGACCGTCTTCATCTCGGAATGCTCTCCGTTGATGTTAAAACATCAAGAACAATCCCGACTCTTGATTATATCAATATCATGGTTGATTCCGTTGCAACTGTAAAGATCGGTACCACTCCTGAACTTCTGAAAGCAGCTCAGGAAAACTTCCTTAATAAGAACAGCGCTTACATCAACAACATGATCGTATGTGTACTCGAAGGTAATCTCCGTGAGATCATCGGTTCCATGAAGCTCACAGACATTATGAACGATCGTAAGAGTTTTGCTCAGAAAGTTTCTGAGGACGCTAAGGAAGATATGAATAAGATGGGACTTGAAATCGTTTCCTTCAATATTCAGAACATTTCTGATGGCGAACTTGGTGTGATCGATAATCTCGGTATTGCAAACACCGTTGCTATTCGTCAGAATGCAGAGATTTCCAAGGCAAATGCTGAAAAGGAAATTGCTGTTGCACAGGCTCTTGCAAAGCGCGAGGCCAACGATGCACGAGTTGCAACTGAGACTGCTATCGCAGAAAAGAATAACGAGCTCGCTATTAAGCAGGCTGGACTGAAGGCTGAAGCTGATGCTAAAAAAGCCGAAGCTGATGCGGCTTATGAGATTCACAATCAGGAACAGCAGAAAACTATCGCTGTTAAGACTACTGAAGCCGAGATCGCAAAACAGATGAAGGAAGTAGAACTTAAGCAGCAGGAAGCAGCTGTACAGGAGCAGCAGCTCAACGCAACTATCAGAAAGCAGGCTGATGCTGATAAATATCGTGTTCAGCAGGCATCTGAAGCTATGAACTATCAGACTCAGCAGCAGGCTGACGCTGAAAAGTATAAGAGGATCGCTGAAGCTGAAGCTAAGCTTGCTGAACAGCAGAAAGCTGCAGAGGCCGTTAGGATCGCCGGTGAGGCTGAAGCTGCCGCTATCGCAGCCAAAGGTAAGGCTGAAGCTGAAGCTATCGCAGCTAAAGGTAAGGCTGAAGCTGAAGCTATGGATAAGAAGGCTGAAGCTCTCCAGAAGTACGGTCGTGCAGCTATGACTCAGATGGTAGTAGAGAAACTTCCTGAGATGGCTAAGGCTATTGCTGAGCCTCTTGCAGCTATTGATAAGGTTACTATCATCGACGGTGGCGGAACTTCCGGAAGCGGTGTAAACAACATGGGAGGTTATGTTCCCGAAGTTCTTGCAAAGACTATTGAATCTGTAAGAGAGACAACTGGTTTTGATCTCACAGAAGTAATGAGAGCAAATACCTACGATGCTAAGACAGACAAGAACATAAATCTTTCAGGTAAGGCTGACTTAAGTAGCCTTTCTAATTCAGTTAATTCTGATAAGTAATTTTTATGATGTCAGGGACAAATGTATTTTTGCCCCTGACATCTTTATGTAGGATAAAAAATACCGGCATATGCTCTTACAAAAGGGCATATGTCGGTATTTTCTTACACTGCGTATTCAGGAAATAGAGAGGTGATCAGTTTTTTTACGGTGGTCATTTCTGTAAGACGTCCAACATTATCTCCGGTAAAGAAGAGGCCATCTTCGAAGTTTCCCTTAACTGCTTCGATCAGTGCGTGTGTAATGCAGTAAGGAACTTCTGCAGGATTGCACATTTTTATGCATCGTGAGCAGTGCTTGGGAGCGATACGTCCTAAAACATCCAGTCTTTTGATAAGAGGAGTTTCTACTGCTCGTCCGGGCATACCTACGGGACTGTGGATTATTTTTACCTCTTCGGGGGTTGAATTAATAAGAACATCCTTGTAAGCCTGAGAAGCATCACATTCTTCTGTGGCGATAAAACGGGTTGCCATCTGAACACCGTCGGCACCGAGATTAATTGCCTTCTGAATATCTTCGTGATCCCATATTCCGCCGGCTATGAATACAGGTATTTCTCTGCCGGCTTCTTCGGCGAAAGGTGCTATAGCAGATTTTACTTCCAGGAGTATATCATAGATATCTCCACAGTTTCCGCTTAAAAGATCTTTTTCCTTAAATCCGAGATGACCGCCTGCTTTGGGTCCCTCAACAACGATGAAATCAGGGTAGCGATCGTATTTCTTTTTCCATGATCTGGCAATAAGCGTAGCTGCGCGACCACTTGAAACAATGGGAGCTATGAGAGCTGCACCTTCAGGTACATACTCGGGAAGATCAAGAGGAAGACCGGCACCGCAGATGACTGCATCGACACCTGCTGCTACAGCAGTCTTTATTGCTTCAGCATATTGCTGAGTTGCAACCATGGCATTTATAGCAATCAGACCATTACCATTGGAGAGGCGATTGGCTTCTTCAATTTCTTTTCTAAGTGCACGAAGATTTGCTTCTTCGGGATGTGTATCAAAATCCGGTTCACGATATCCGCAGTCAGCAGTGCTTATAGTTCCGATACCGCCGCAGGCAGCTACAGCTCCGGCAAGATGCTCAAGAGAAACACCTACACCCATACCTCCCTGGATCAATGGGATAGTCTGTATTTTATTTCTGATCTTAAGTAATGACATTTTAATTCAACCTCATTTAGCTCAATGGCATTTATCTAAAAGAAATTTAACTAAATTACACAGAAATAATACAGCGAGGGTATGTCTTTGTCAAGTAGTTTTGAAAACTACTTGTGTGGTTATTACGAATCACAGATTTGGAGCTTTACACCTTGCTGAAGAATGGCGCGTTCGTCTTTGGGGTCTATTCCGGAATCAGTGATGATAGTATTAAAGTCGCGGATATCCCCGAATTTTTTCATGACGCGATGACCAAATTTAGAATGATCTACAAGCAGGATACTTTTTTCGGAATTTCGCATGATAGCCTGTTTTATAGAACAGTCTATTTCAGTGCTGGTTACTCCGTATACGGTATCTATAAAACCTGTTCCGAGGAATGCTGAAGTAAAATGAAAACCTGATAAGTATGTCATGGTTTCTGCGTCCATGGTGCCTCCGTATTCAGCATGGTATTTTCCGGGTGCAATGAATAGATTAACGTATGGATTATGAGCACATTCCTCCATTACAGACAGGGAACTGGTTACTACTGTTACGTGAAGAGGCGGAAGGAAGCGCGTCATTAGAAGTACTGTGGTACTGGGATCGAGGTAGATGACATCGTTTTCGTGTATTAACTCTGCAGCACATCGTGCGATCGATACTTTTTCTTCATAAAAATCTTCTTTTCGCATGTCAAACGAATGAAAAGCCATACTTGGACGACGGAGAGTAGCACCTCCGTAATGAACGGTGAGAATGCCTTGTTCTTCCATGATATGCAGATCGCGTCGTATGGTCATATCCGATACGGCAAAACGGGATGAAAGCTCTTTTACAGTGACGGTGGTGTTCTCCTTGATGGTGTCGTAAATTTTTTCACGGCGAGCAATTCCGGTTATCTCAGTAGTCTGATCCATATATGTTCTCCTGTTTTTAATTGAATATTGTTGTTGAATGGAAGTCCGCAGCGTTTTATTCAGAGGTAATACGATTGAGCTCTGAAAAGCTAAGGATTGAATGACAAAAATTTTGGTGTTTAATCAAACACAAATATATCACAAAATATAAGAAATTAAACATAAATAAACATTAAGCGGTGTTTATGCATGTGTTATTCTGTATACGAAGAACCTAAGGCTTCCGTGCTTGCGCGGAGAAAACGGAAAAAGTCGGATTCTTTGTTCTATTGTTTTAGATATAAAAGTGGAGTGATTTACGTGAATAGAAAAAGATATTTATTTTTTGATATAGATGGAACACTGGCAGCAGGAGGATATGAGAATTTTTACATTCCTGAGTCAGCACGGCTTGCACTTAAAAAGCTCAGAAAGGCAGGACATTTTCTGTGTATAGCTACAGGAAGGGCGCAGGCACTTGCAGTCGATATTATGCAGGATCTGGGATTTGAAAATATGGTGAGTGATGGCGGATATGGTGTGACTATACATAATTCACTTCTGGGCATAAGACCGCTTCCGAAGGAAAATATAGTTGCACTTGTAAGAGAATGTCAGAAAAACGGATATCCGTGGGGGATTCAGGTTGATAATTCAGATACCAGGCTTGTGCCGGATGACAGATTTCAAAAGGCTGCGCAGGATATATATATGAAGCAGAATGTAGTGAAGGACCTTGATCCGAATAACTATGACAAGATCTATAAAGCGTATGTTGCCTGCAACAGAGAAGAGGAAAAGACGCTTACTTCATTAAAGGATCTGCCGTGGTACAGATTTCATGATAATTATATTTTCATAGAGCCTGCATATAAGTCTGTAGGGATAAAGAAAGTAATGGATTATTTCCATGCGGACTATAAGGACGCGGTGGTATTTGGAGATTCAGGAAATGATATTTCCATGTTTACGGATGACTGGACAAAGGTCGCTATGGGAAATGCTATTCCGGAATTGAAGGAGTTGGCGGATTATGTGACTGATGATGTAGATAAGAATGGCATATATAATGCCTGTGAAAAACTTGGACTGTTTCAAAGCGTATAAGTGTTTTAACCTTATAGGAAATTCCGAGAAAGTTGGATTCTTTGTTCTTCGATATAGTGCAGCGTGATCCTCTATGAGCTTGTGCTTGTAGAGGAGCGTGATGCACACAGAAAAAAAGATGGTGTCGAATTGGTGAAACTTTCGCCGCCGCATCTCAAGCCATCTTTTTTGTTTCCGAAGTAATAAACCAAGTCTGGTGAAGCTCTCGCCGCCTTACCTTTGTTCACTGCTTCATTTATTTGGTAATTAAATAATAGCTCATACAGAATAATAAATCAAGCATAAAAGTATATACAATTAGAAAATAAATCAAAAATTGTCATAAAAACAACTGCGATAATAATCTGAAGTACTCTTGTTTCGCGCATTTACGCTGAGGTTTCATGTGCAGAGATTACTTATATTGACACTTCTCCGGCAAATATCATAGCTGTATTCATATCTAAAAGCTCGCATAGTTCCATCATTTTCCCAAAACGTTTATCTCTAAATCCGATCCCCTTTGGTCCATAATGATTAGTAAGGTAACGGCGACAGGTCGAGATAAGAGAACTGTTTGCCCGTTTAAATACGGTCTGACGCAGGTTGTATTCTGTTTCTGTCATGCGTTCGATACGATCAGCATCGCAGAGATCATTTTTTGTTCTTTTATAAAGAGAAATCGCATCTGTGAATGCCTTATAGTCTTTTGACATAAATGGTGCGTCCATTTCTGACAATTCTGATAAAAGCGAGTTGATTTTTTCAGAGTTTATCTCAGAATTTATATATTGCTCATTTCGCTTTAACATCACAGGGATCTTTTCTTCCATGAAAAATTTTATCTTTTCTATAAGCTTGGGCTCCACATCGATTTCTTCACTGAGAAGTTCAGCCTGAATGATGTCCCAATAACGGTTTGCCCGCGCGTAAGTATTCTCCATGGCAGAGTTCCATCCCTGATCATTTTGGATAGAATCAGGGTCTCCGAAGGGAACTTTACAGCTCATCATGGTCTTAAAAGCACCGATATTTCTTATTAAAAGGATAAGCTCATCAAGTTCTTTAGAAACATTTGTCGTTTTGGACTGTGTTTTGGCAGACATAGAGCACCTCCTTATTATCAATATAGCATACGTAATACTACTAAAAGGATATACGAATTGTATATGTGCAGTCCATGTATGTACGAGATTATGTACCAGAAAAATCTGATTATCTGGAAAGATACAAAAAAATGCATGGTAATTTTATTTATGGAATTAAAACTATAATTATCTATGTAAGTTTTTCCGATAGATAATTAGGTAGCACGTTACTGTTCATTATTTCGGCATAACGCGATTATTTATTTGTCTCTGAACTGTAACGTTAAACGCTTCTCGATTGCGTAGGTTAGTGTGTGGAGGTGTATATGGATTACAGAATCGACGATATACGCAGAAAGATCGCGGAAAATACAGCAGAGGAAGAATTACAGGAAGTTAAGCATCCTTTGATGGAGTTAATACGTAGTGAAATTTTGGAAAGAAATGCAGGACGTACATATCTTGAGAATTTAGATAGAGTAATAGAAAAAGGTGTGGTACCGGCAGGAAAACTTAAGTTTAATGTGTATCCTCTTGGGAAAAAGGATGAGGAATTGCATCCGGAATATCTTGCCATCTGCAGAGGTAATGAGACACTGAACCATTATCTAAAGGCAGTTGATAAGCATCTGCAGGAGATGGAAGTCCGGATCGAGATGAGATCCGGAAGGGCAGGCGTTGAGAGCGTTGCATTTTTGCTTACGGATAAATGGGATCCGAAGGTATTTGATAAATTTGGTTCTTCTCTTACATCTCATTTCATAAAGGGAAATATGTGGATCGTTATCCTGCTCGTAACAGACTATGGTGTTGCGCAGATCCCGTTCCTGCCGAATGATGAGGCAACTAGAAGTGATCTGAGACAGAGGATCAGTTCCAGAAATATCATCGGTACCCGTTCTTATGGTGAGCTGATGCTCAAGCAGCGCGGTGAAAAGATCGAGTACTATGAAGGAATCGGTTTCTCAAAAGAGCATGATAAGGATAAGAAGGGCGGAGCTTCGTACAGGTTTGATGTGGATGCTCTATATTGGAGAGCAGATAAGCCTGGAGAGCCGCATACTGAAGGAAAGATACCTGTTAAAGCGCTTCAGGAACTTTTCCGTAAGATCGGATGGATCGCTGACTGCAGTGAGAAAGAGCTTACACAGAAGGCAAAGTCAGAGGATCAGAGAGAATGTACACTTGATATATTTGGTAAACATGTTATCTGGAAGAAGACCGGTGATGATGGAGATCGCTTCGCAGATATCATGAAGGCCATGAAAGAATTTATCACGATCTGTGACCAGCACAGGATGTAATGACAGGGTTCAAAGTAAAATTGAAACAGGTATGTCGCGTTGTAGGAAATAGCGGCATACCTGTTTTTTTCTGCCCAAATGTGGCAAAAATGTGGTCATATTGTATAATAGAAAGAACAATTATAATGGCATCATGGGAAAATATGACATCGGTTTGGGGTTGATCCGGGGATGAATAAAGTAAAATGGACAATGCGACAGGCAATATTGGCGTTGGTTATTGGATGTACGGTCTTTGCGGTGATCGCACTGACCTTTGCATTTGAAGTTACATCAAGAGAACAGATCAGAAGAGAAAGCCTGTTGAATAATGACGAGACACTTCAGCGCATGGAAACAGAGCTTAATTCCTATATTCATGGATTAACCGGAAAAATGCAGACCATATATACCGAGACGGATATGACGTATGCTATGAGGCATCCGTCGGTAGACCGTAGAAATCTGCTGGAGTATTACTGGAAAGCATGGAATCTTTCGGAAAAGAGATTTACATCAGATGATCAGCTCCTTGCCATGTATATCTATGATAATGAGGATCATCTGATAAGTTCGTGGAGAAAGCAGCCTTACAAGTATCCGCATGACCTGTATGACACAGAAATATATGTGAATATATCTCACTTAAGGAGATATCTGAGATCGGATGATAATTCAGTCATGCTTTCCGGGTACCACAATGAGGCAGCAGATCAGGATGTGATTCGATTTGGCTTAAAACTCCATACTTATGACGACAGGCGGGATAAGTTTGGATATCTTATCTGCGATTTCAGTAGCCAGAATATTTCGGAGATAATGAATAAATACATATCTTCCAGAGATGTTTATGCATGGCTGCAGCCCATGGGGGACGCGTCTATAGCGCAGGTTGGAAATACAACAAAGGAAGAAAGCAGGATTTTTTCTGAGCTTACAAGAAGCGTAGCAATTGCGGAAGATGAGTTACCGGAGTATGGGGATGAATATGGTTCCTTCTATCTGAATCATCGTTCATCCGGTAAATATAATCTTCACATTTTGATGCTGACACCACAGTCACTGATGCTCGAAACGCAGAATACCCTGGTAAGGATGCTGATAGTGATAGCGATCATAATGCTGATCGTAACGCTGCTTCTTGGGGTTCTGATATCAAGGTTTATATACAGACCGGTTGAAAACTTAAGTAATACTATCATCCGCATAAAAAACGGTGATACGGATATAAGAGCAAAAACTGACGGATGGTGCGAAGAACTAAGAGTCATGGGGGATGAGTTTAATGAGATGCTTGACCGCATACAGAAGATGGTAGAGGAAGAATATGAAGCAAAGGTGCTGATGGAGAGAACACAGTACAAGGCGCTTCAGGCGCAGATAAATCCGCATTTTTTGTATAACACACTCGATACCATGAGCGGAATAGCGGTATCTCAGGAATGTACGCTTGTCAGCGGATTATGCCAGTCTTTGTCGGCGATTTTCCGCTATAGTCTTGATATTTCCGAGACACAGTCCACGCTTCAGCAGGAAATGGCACATGTCCGGAATTATCTCTATGTTATGGATGTACGAAATGGAAACTCGGTTAAATACACCTATCAGATAGATTCAGACACATTGCAGGACAATATTCCGAGGATCACACTGCAGCCTATTGTGGAAAATGCGCTGCAGCATGGATTACGGAGGACGCGGAGAAAAGATAAGGAACTCATCATCAGGGCAAGACATGAAAGCGGCGAGCTGGTGATCACCGTAGAGGATAACGGTGTAGGAATGAATGCTGATGCCATGAATGAGCAGCTTGAAAAGGCTGATATGGGCAGGATAGAAATGGGTAGATCTATAGGTGTTCTGAACGTAAATGCCAGGATAAAGAGTGTTTACGGGAGAGAGTACGGTATTCATTTTGAAAGTGAAGAAGGTAAAGGAACAAGAGCAGTGATATTACTGCCGGTATTAAAGGAGGAGGTGGAAGATGAGCGCGAAGTACAGAGTGCTATCGGCTGATGATGAATTTTGGAGCAGGGAAAATATCAGACAGATGCTTCATTGGGAGGATTACTCGATAGATTTTCTGGAGCCGGCCTGTGACGGTGAGGAGGTTTTGGAGAGGATTCCGGAGGAAAAACCGGATATAGTTATAACAGATATAAATATGCCGTTTTTAAGCGGTCTTGAACTGTTGAACCGGATACATAAGGAGTATCCGGAAATAATAACCATTGCGGTAAGCGGATATGATGATTTTCAGAAGGTAAAGGGTGTTTTTATCTCGGGGGGTATAGATTATCTGTTAAAACCGGTAGGGCGTGAGCAGTTAGTAGACACGCTCAGTAAAGCGATAAAAATGCTGGAAGAAAGAGAAGAAGCTAAAGCTGCCCGTGAAGACAGCAGACTTAAGGAAAACTATATTTCATCATTTTTAGAAGATGACGAGTTTTCTTCGCTTTTAAGCGGGAAATTGTACAGACCCGGAAAAGAATCACATATTCCTTCGACAAGTGTATTTTCGGAAATATCAACTTTGCTCATAAAGTTTCACGATGTTGAAATTCTGAAGCAGAGTTATCAAAAAGATATGCTGAAGATGTCCTATTCCTTAAAGGCAAAATTAAGGGAAATTATCGGGGATGATCGTACTATCGTTTTTAACTATAAAGATAAGGTGAACGAATTTATAGTCGAGTTAAATGCGACACCGGCGAGACTCCGCTTTATTGCAGATAAAATACTGGAGGCTTTTCCTATAGACGAACAGGGACCGATAACGGTGGTTATTCATGATCAGTCCAGTTCACTTGATGATATAGCTGCGGTTTACAGGGAAATGATAGCAGAACTCGTTACCAGACCATTTGGGAGAGAGCATTGTATTGTGTCCTGCTCAAATGAAAAGAAAAAAACAGGACTTCAGGAAAGGTACACGGATCGGATCGAAGCATTGCTTTTGGAGTGTCTTTGCGATAAAGATACCGAACAGGCTCAAAATGTCATAATGGAGATGGCAGGACTGCAGAAATGTGACAGCAGCGGCTGGAGTCTTTTTGAAGTAACGCAGTTTACTACCGGTGTGATGAATACCATAGCGGATACTGACCGAAGGAATGACGGTCGTGCCTATGAAGAAGTACTGGATGCAGTTAATTACGGACTCCGGACTCTTAATAAGGACATCATTCTTAATAATATCAAGGTGGCGCTCAGAGTGGCAGCGGGACCGAAGCCGACAGAGGATAATTCCATAGGAGATCAGGTGGAAAGTGTACGTGCGTTTATAGAGGAGCACTACATGGATCATTTATCGCTGTCAGAGCTTGCGGAGCAGTTCTATGTGGAACCGAGTTATCTTTCTAAAAAGTTTTCAAAGGAATATAACGAAACGATAACTGCATATATAACAAGATGCAGGATGGATCAGGCAAAGGAACTGATGATGGATGAGAAAAATAAGCTGGAAGTGATCTCCTTCAAGGTCGGTTACGATGACTATAACTATTTTAGTCGGGTATTTCGCAGGATAGAGGGAGTTAGTCCCAGCGAATACAGGAAGCGACAAAAAAGTGATAGTGCCTTTTTCTAAATTGTGCTAATAGTCGCACATAACAAATTGTTAAAATAGCTCTATGAACAGGATAAAGCCTGCTCATGGAGCTTTTTTGATAAAAACCTAAGGAGGTTGCATATGGATGGTCTATGGTAAAAAAATTGCAGCAAGGCTGACTGCCATAAGTGTAGCGGCAATGCTCATATTTACCGGATGCGGGGAAACAAAACAGGCATCTATAAATACGGAAGACGGGATAACAAATATCCTGGACTATGTGACAGTAGAGTTTGATGGCAAAAATGGTGAAGGCACAGCATTTGTAAATGTAGATTATGACGGTCTGGAAACAGAAATGGTTGGTGGAGAAGAAAAGATAAAAGAACTTGATGACATGAGTGATCTTTCAAGACTTACTAAGTACATCAACGCAGTTTCATCTATTTCTTTAAGTATTGACCAAAACAAAGAACTCTCAAATGGAGATCAGGTAACTGTGACGGTTTCTTATGATAACACTGCGGCAGAATCAGCCGGTGTAACGTTTGGGGATGAAGAAAGCCGGACATTTGAAGTAAAGGGGCTTAAGGGGTAAGTAAAGGATGCGTGGTTTCAGACCGTATCCGCGGATGGCACGGAACGGTTTAACATATTTTTCTTATTTCTAAAGGAGGGTACCAGATTTATGAAAAAGCAAATGAAGAAAGTGGGAGCACTGCTTTTAGCAGGAATGATGGCTACATCATCACTCGTAGGATGCGGCGCTGCAGCAAAGTCAGGTTCTGATGGAGCAGCTGCAGGCGGCGGATCAGGTGATGTAAAGATCGGTGTTTCTATCTGGAGTTCCACAGACGTACTTGGAAGCCAGTGTAAGAAGATTGTTGATAAGGCAGCTAAGGCTGTAGGCGCTGAAGTTCAGTACGTTGACCAGGGGCACGTATCAGAGCAGGTTACAGCATCTGTTGAGCAGCTCTGTGCAGCAGGATGTAAGGGAATCATCATCTGCAACTCAGCTGATTCTGAAATGACAAGTGCTATCAACACTTGTACAGAAAACGGTGTTTATATCGCACAGTTCTTCCGTATCATTTCAGAGGAGAACAGTCCTGAAGTATATAAGACAGCCTGCAACTCCAAGTATTATGTAGGTGCAGTTCATGAGGATGAGGTTACAAACGGCTATACACTTGTAAATCTTCTTCTTGAAAAAGGTGACAGAAATATCGGTCTCGAGGCATGGACCGTTGGTGATGCTACATTCCAGCTTAGATGGCAGGGATATCAGCAGGCGATCGAAGAGTGGAATTCTGCTCATCCCGATGATCAGGCAACACTTACTGAGCCCGTTTACGCTAATACATCTTCCGAAGAAGGTGCTGCAGCAGCTATGTCACTTTACAACTCCAATCCCGGAATGGATGCCCTGATCGTAGCAGGCGGCGGTGGAGATCCGCTGGTAGGTTCTATCGGTGCATATGCAAATGAAGGTCTTACAGGTAAGATCGACGTTGTATCCACAGACTTCCTTGATGACCTTGCTGAGCAGTTAAAGAGCGGCGGAATGTTTGCTGAGTCCGGCGGACACTTCTGTGATCCTCTTTTCGCATTCCTCCTTGTTTACAACGCAGTTAAGGGTAACTACGTAAAGGATGAAGGAACATTTGGTTATGAGATCCTCTTCCCGTATCTGTATGTATCATCTCCTGATGACTATGCAAATTACGAGAAGTATTTCGTAAAGGACGATCCTTATACAGATGAAGAGATCGCAGCTATGGCAGCATATAGCTTTGATGACCTGAATAAGGCAGCTTCAAATCTTTCTATCGACGATGTTATCTCTCGTCACAGCAACTAAGATCATTTTGTATTAACTTGGATATGCCGTATTTCCTGCCATCCAGGGGATACGGCATTTACTTTCAGCTCTTGCGGGAGGAGTTTTATGACGAAATTTCAGAAATTCAGGCAGAGCCATTGGTATGGACTATTGATACTGGTTCTGATCGCATTTGTATTTTGGGCTTTTTTCAAGGCTCTGGCACCTCAGACATTTGGTGATCTTGATAAATTACAGACTTATCTGAAGACCGCTCTTTATTATGCAGTAGGCGGCTGCGGACTTTACTTTATCTGTGTAATGGGTCCTTTTGATATGAGTGTAGGCGCAAACATCGTGCTTTCGTCGGTGCTTGCAGTAAATATGAGCGAACGTTTCGGTTATGCAGGACTGCTTATTGCTCCTATGTTAAGCGGAGCTCTGGTAGGTCTCTTAAACGGACTTGTATATATTAAGCTTAGAATTTCATCACTTATCGTAACTGCCGGACTTTCTCTGGTGTACGAGGCTTTATCTATTTACGCGACAAATGGTAAGGAAGCAATCCTTGCAGCAAACTACAGAGCTTTCGGTGATTATCCGGGAAACCTGATACTTGCTCTCATGGCTTTCTTCCTCTGCGGTTTTATCCTTAAATATACAAAAATCGGTACATACACTTACGCTATCGGCTCGAATGAAGTCGTAGCGAAAAACATGGGTGTAGATGTAGATATGTATAAAGTTGTTGCATTTGTGCTCTGCGGTTTCTTCGTAGGTGTTGAAGCTGTTCTTACTATTTCCTACGGAACATCAATGACAAGTGCATCAAATCTGGCATCCATGAGCCGAAATTTCCCGCCTCTTATGGGAACATTTTTTGGTCTGGCTTTTAAGAAGTATGGACATCCGGTAATCGCAATTGTTATTGGAGAATTTATTATCCAGCTTCTTTTCCAGGGATTTGTAGCACTTGGCGCACCGACCACTGTACAAAATATTGTAACCGGTATCGTGCTTCTGGCGATCGTTACCATGACTATCAAGCCTGTTAAGGGTGCAGTTGTAAAGTAAAGGGGGAATAGACATGAGTGAAGTATTACTACATGCCGAAGGTATTGATAAAAACTTCGGTGTAACACATGCAGTTGACCATGTCACTCTCGACTTTTACAAAGGAGAGGTACATGCGCTCATAGGTGAAAATGGTTCCGGTAAATCAACATTTACATCCTGTCTCACAGGAATCTATCACAAAGACACCGGTACATTTACACTGAACGGAAAAGAGATCAACGCAAAGAATCAGGTAGATGGAAACTATCAGGGTGTTGCGATCATCGTTCAGGAGATTGGTACTCTGTCAGGCCTGACAGTTGCAGAAAATATCTTTCTCGGTAAAGAGAATGAATTTACGACATTTTGTGTGAAAAACACAAATGCCATGAATAAGAAAGCTCAGGAACTTCTGGATTCCTACGGCTTTAACTATATCAAGGCAACAGACATTATCGATAAATATAACTTTGAGGATAGAAAGCTTATCGAGATCGTAAAGGCTACACACTTTAAGCCGCAGATCCTCGTAGTTGATGAGACTACTACAGCTCTTGGTGAGAAAGGTCGTAAAGAGCTCTTTAAGGTTATGAAGGAGACACGTGATGACGGCAGATGCGTGATCTTTATCTCGCATGATCTGGATGAGGTCATCGAGCAGTCTGATAACATCAGTGTTCTTCGAGATGGAGTCCTGATCGACACGGTTAAGAGTGCTGAGGTTAATACGGATGATCTGAAAAAACTCATGGTTGGACGTGAGATGAGTAATAACTACTATCGTGCGGACTATGGTGAGAAGATCTCATCAGAGGTAGTGCTGAAGGGCGAACATCTGACAGTTCCAGGAGAGATACAGGACTTCAGCATCGAGCTTCATAAGGGCGAGATCATTGGTATTGGAGGACTTTCCGAGTGCGGTATGCATGAAGTAGGTAAGGCACTTTTCGGTGCATCCTATGATAGAGAAGGAAAGGTAACTCTTGCGGATGGCACTGAGATAAATGATATCAAGACTGCCATAGATCACAGCATAGCCTATGCATCAAAGGACAGAGACAATGAATCTCTTGTCATCAATGATACGATCCAGGATAACATCGTTTTACCGTCCATTGAAAACTTAAAGAGAAATCATATCCTGCATGCAAAGGATGAGAAGGCATTTGCAGAGAAATTTGCAAAGCAGATGAGTACAAAGATGGAAGGTGTACATCAGTTTATGTCGGCACTTTCCGGTGGTAATAAGCAGAAAGTTGTACTTGCACGCTGGATTGGAAAAGATTCTGACATTATTATCCTCGATTCACCTACGCGTGGTATCGACGTAAAGGTAAAGGCAGATATTTATCAGATGATGGACCGCATGAGAAAGAACGGTAAGTCGATCATCATGATTTCAGAAGAAATATCCGAGCTCCTTGGTATGGCTGACCGTATCATCATCATGAAGAACGGACGTCAGAGCGGAGAGTTTGAGAGATCTGAGGTTCTGAAGGATACAGACCTCATTGCAAAGATGGTATAAGGGAGGCCGATTATGGAAAACGAAAAAAAGCAGAGTGTTCCTTTCATGGAGCGGCCTATCGTGAGAACTGTCATGCCCTTTGCGGGTTTTACATTTATTGTAGTTCTGTTTGCGATTCTTACAGGTGGTCAGCTTTATACAGCAGGTAACTTAAAGCTCCTTTTGTCTCAGTCGTATGTGCTTTTGATAGCATGTATAGGAGTGTTTATGGTAATGACAATGGGAGGTCTGGATTTCTCTCAGGGCTCCATGCTCGGCGTATGCTCGGTAGTTGTTTGTTACCTTTCAAATGTAAATATGCTCCTCGCAGTGATCTGTGGTGTACTGACAGGCGGAGTCATCGGTCTGATAAACGGATTTTTTAATGTTAAGCGTAAGATCACATCGTTCATCGTTACTATCTGTAATATGTATCTTTTCCGTGGTGTGGTTGCATATGCGACAACAAAGACTCCGGTGTATGGTGCATCAAATATTACAGCATATAACACGATTGGATTTAACCTGACTTTCACAGTTGTGATCTTTGTGATCGCATTTGCAGTTTTTCAGTATTCAGGTCTCGGAAACAGACTGAAGGCGATCGGTGCAGGTGAAACAGCAGCGAGATTTGCTGGTGTAAGAGTAGAGAGAACAAAGATGCTCGTATATATGGCAGCGGGTATGATCACGGGACTCGCAGCATTTATAAACAGTATCAAGGTTGGTTCTGTAACGTCCACAGCAGGAAATCAGCTGGAAACACAGATCATGATCGCACTGGTTCTCGGAGGAATGCCGGTTAATGGCGGCGCAAAGGTAAAGTTCTACAACATTATCCTCGGAGCCATGACATACAAGATCCTCACAGCAGGACTCGTAATGCTCGGAATCGAGCCAAAGACTCAGCAGCTCATCATGGGTATCGTATTCCTGGTAATGGTAGCAGTATTCGCTGATAGAAAGACAGGAATGATAGTTAAGTAAAAAGAGTTTGAAATTAAAATGCTATTAACCCACCCTCGAAGTTTGCTATTGGACTTCGGGGGTGGGTTTTTATAAATCATTAGCTGTTCTTAAAAATAACTTAAGAAAATAACGGATGATTTTATGCTACGATAGTTAAGCAGTTATGAGATATTTATTGTGCCATAATCGCAGGATAGGAGTATATATCTTGGTTAAATGCCGGTTGAATATGCGATGTTTAAGAGATATGCTTTATCTATCATTTTTTATATGGCGGGTCAGAGTAGTATCTAAGGGAGATTAATTCGAATATGTCGATTTGGAGGGCAAATGAAGACACCGTTTATTTTTTTAAGTTTATTAATTGGTATGACAAATAGTCTGGGAGGTTTTATAAGTATTGTGCTATTACTCATGAACTATATAGGGTTGTGGCACATGTTTGAAAAAGCCGGAGAAGATGGATGGAGATGTATTGTTCCGCTTTATAATGTATATATTATGGGAGAGATATGTGGAAAGGAAAAACTTTCAAAGATTATAATAGCGATCGAGCTGATCATGATGATTGTTCTTCCGGTAGTGGTATATGAGTTTATCAGAACATCCAATAATCTGTTTTTTAAGGATGATATGACATCAGCGGTGGCATTAGGGATTACGATTGGGGCACTGATAACATTCATATCTGTCGTTATCAAAAAAATTCTAAGGACCATGCTTGATTACTATATAATAAAGTCATACGGCGCGCCTACAGTATTTTTACTTTTGACTTTTTTCTTGCCGGCAATTGCATGGATGATACTGGGATTAAGTGAGAAGTATCCGTATCGCGGATTATATAATCCAAACTATGTGAATTCGTACTGGCGCACAGGAAAGGTATGAAAACGGGTGTCCGTCAACATTTAGTCTGATTATCAACGTGTCAGTACACTAGAATTAATGGAGGAGAATATTATGGATTACACATCATTATCAGACAGCATGTCACTTATGACAAATGGAATACAGCTAATGGTGAGCTTTGTAACAATGATCTTGGCATACATCGGTCTTTGGAATATGTTTTCCAAGGCAGGAGTTGAGGGCTGGAAGTGCATCATACCGTATTACAATACGTATGTTATCGGACAGATCTCGAAAAAAGAAAAACTTGCAAAGATACTGATCATCATTCAGGTAATATCGGTAGTGGTTATTACAGCATTTGTATGCTCTGCAATTGTTATAGGCGTTAATACCGTGAATTATGAAGATGTGAATGTATTTGCACTGGTCATCATGATCATTTCAGGTATAGCAACTATAATGTTTGTGACTGCGGAAAAGATCATGGAAATCATCCTTCATTATAACCTTATGAAATCTTATGATGCACCTACAGTATTTCTGATCCTGGTCATCATGTTCCCGTATGTGGCATGGTTGATCCTGGGATTTAGTAAGAAATATCTGTATAACGGAGGATATGGGGATTTTAACAACAGAACCGGAGCGAATCTTTATAACACAGGAAATTTCAATCAGCAGAATAATTATAATAACGGATATTATTCACAGAATCAGAACTATGGTCAGCAGAATGGATATTATTCACAGAATCAGAACTATGGCCAGCAGAATGGGTATAATACTCAGAATCAGAACTATGGACAGCAGAATGGATATAACACACAGAATCAGAACTATGGCCAGCAGAATGGGTATTATTCACAGAATCAGAACTATGGACAGCAGAATGGGTATTATTCACAGAATCAGAGCTATGGTCAGAGAAATGGGTATACTTCATACAATGAGAATAGCAGCGTGAACATGGATAGTTCATCTGATAATGAAACAGATAATTCAGAGAGCCGTGATGATACATTCAACCTTTGAGTATTAGGAAAGCCTCGTCGGGAGAGAACCCGGCGAGGTTTTTGTCATTCGTTTTCAAGGAGATCACGATAGGTTTGCAGGTTGTCCGTTTCCTCAGCGGAAAGTGTCGGAGGTGAAGCTCCGATTTTCTTAAAGGTGGTGATCAGGATTTCAGAAAAAATATAACGGGTGTACCATTTATCATCTGCCGGTATTACAAACCATGGACTATCTTCGGTTGCTGTTTTATTGATCACATTTTCATATTTATCCAGGTAAGTATCAAAAACCTTTCTCTCGTCGAGATCTGCTTTCTCAAATTTCCAGTTCTTTTCTTTCAGTTCTATCCGTTCAAGAAGCCGTTTCTTCTGTGTTTCTTTTGAAAGATGCAGAAAGATTTTTATGATCCTGTAACTGTTTTCATACAGATATTCTTCGAAATGATTTACCTGATCTATTCGTTTGGATATAAATTTATCTTCATTTACATTTATTATCCTGTCTGCCATGGGATAGGTCTTCATCAGGTGTTTAACGTCTGCAGTTACGATATCTTCATAATAACTCCTGTTATAAATGGTGATCTCTCCGCGTCTTGGCAGAGCTTTATTTATACGCCACAGATAATCATGCTCGAGTTCCTCAGGCGAGGGGCGTTTTAGGCAGCATACGGAAACACCCTGAGGATTCATTGAGGATGCGACATGACGTATCAGTGAATCTTTTCCGGCGGCATCCATGGCCTGCAGGACGATAACAAGTCCTTCTTTTCTATATGAGTAAAATGTATGTTGAAGTTCGCTCAGGCGGATAAGATTTTTCTCGTATTTTTTTAAGATATCTTTTTTATCACCGGCGGCTTTTCTGCTGTCTGTGGGTATATCCTGAAGTTTACATTTTTTTGATCCATCAAAGCGAAACCTGCTCATGTCCATAAATTTTTCTCCTTTGCCGAAGTCAGATCTGCAAGGGCAAGCGATGAAAAGATAGATGTCGTGCCTGTAAATATACTTCTTAATGTTTATCGGATAAAAGAGTGATGAATGTTAAATAGAAAAGGTTAAAAATTTAACTTTGTTTTTTAGCGTTGACGTTTTATAATGTCTTTGAACCCTGTGAAAAGAAATGTGAGTTATTCATCTTTTCATCAAACACAAGTTCAAGTATAGGAGTGTAAGAAAATGTTAGTATCTGCAACAGAAATGCTTAAAAAAGCAAAGGAAGGCCACTATGCAGTAGGTCAGTTCAACATCAACAACCTTGAGTGGACAAAGGCTATTCTGCTGACAGCAGAGGAGCTCAAGAGCCCTGTTATCCTTGGTGTATCCGCTGGTGCTGGTAAGTATATGACAGGTTTCAGCACAGTAGCAGCAATGGTTAAGGCTATGGATGAGAGTCTCGGAATCACTGTTCCGGTTGCTCTTCACCTTGATCATGGTACATATGATAACTGCTATGACTGCGTAAAGGCTGGATTTACTTCCATCATGTTCGACGGATCTCACTACGATATCGAGGAGAACGTTGAGAAGACAACTGAGCTCGTACATGTTGCTCACAAGCTTGGTCTTTCTATCGAGGCTGAGGTTGGCGGAATCGGCGGAGAAGAAGACGGTGTTGTAAGTGCCGGCGAGTGCGCTGATCCTGAAGAGTGCAAGAGAGTTGCTGATCTTGGCGTTGATATGCTCGCTGCAGGTATCGGTAACATCCATGGTAAGTACCCTGCTGATTGGGCTGGACTTCGTTTCGATGTTCTTGACAACATTCAGGCTAAGACAGGTATAATGCCGCTCGTTCTTCACGGTGGTACAGGTATCCCGGATGATCAGATCAAGAAGGCTATCAGCCTTGGTGTATCCAAGATCAACGTAAACACAGAGTGCCAGCTTGTATTTGCTGAGGCTACTCGTAAGTATGTTGAGGCTGGTAAGGACCTTGAGGGTAAGGGCTTCGATCCTCGTAAGCTTCTTGCACCGGGCTTTGACGCTATCAAGGCTAAGGTTAAGGAGAAGATGGAGCTTTTCGGATCTGTTGGAAAGGCTTGAGTCTAAACTCTGCACTTGTTCATACGAATATAGAAAACCCCGGACTGAGAAATCGGTCCGGGGTTTTTGTACTTAATTCTGTTATGACTTTTGCTTACGAAATACGGTTATTATGCCGATGCATACGAATATCAGGGCAAGTATTCCATAGATGCTGAAAGCTTCATTTTGCTCGTGTAGAAGTACAGCAGACAGGAGAACACCTACCAGTGGATTAATGAAACCAAAGACTGCTATACGACTTACATCATTGTGGCTTAGGAGCAGTCCCCAGAGAGTGTAGGCTGCGGCGGAGATAAAAGCCATGTAAAACAGCAGCAGGACGGCAAGAGGCGTAGTGAGCTCCAGATGACCTCCGGCAAGGAAACCGAAGATCGCCATTATAAGGCCGCCTCCTGTAAACTGCCATCCGCTTAGTGCGACAGCATTTTCGCCTTTGGAAAAGATCTTTATGAAATTTGCGGCAGCGGAGGCCATCAGGGTAGAAATGAGGATAAAGCCCTCTCCGGTGAGAGATAGTGTTCCTGTATTCTGTCCCGGGATCTGTACGATAATTACTCCAGCAAAACCAAGCACACATCCGAGAACTTTTGTGAGCGTCAGTTTTTCAAAGCGAAATATAAAGGCCGCGGCCAAAAGAGTTAAGAAAGTGGCGGAAGCCTCTATTATTGAGCTTGCCACGCCTGATGCGTGTGCGAGTCCTATATAAAAGAAAAAGTACTGTCCGACTGTCTGTGTCATCATAAGGATGATAACGTATTTGATCGAAGCAGGTTTTATGAGCAGTGGTGATCTTTGACGGAAGCTGCCAAAGAGGAGTACCATGATACCTGCAAAGAAGAATCGGATGCCGGCAAAAAGCATTTGAGAAGCGCTGTCTCCGGAGGCGATATTCATTAGAGAATAGCCGACTTTTATGCTGGGAAAAGCTGATCCCCATAGGAATGTCGCAAAGAATGCGGCGGCAAGGATCACAGGTGTTTTAGTCCAAATTATTGTGTTATCTGTTTTGGTATTCATTATGTAAACCTTTCCGGTGTTGATATATATCGGGGTCAGATGCAGACCATTACAGAGAATAGAACATTTAAGGTAATGAGTCAAGAAACTGTGGTTAACATAAAGTGAGATGAAGAGGAGGGTTCTATGCAGAATAGTGTCAGAACTTTCGATGATTTTGGCTTAAAAGGTAATAGAGATGCTGCGAGATATATAGTACCGAGGCCGGAGGCAGTTCTTCATTTCGGCGATATGTCATATATGGGGATTCTGGTTGAGAAGTTATTATCTATCATAAAGGGTAATTCCGTCTGCCTTATCCATAGTATTGATGGAGGACTGACTGCTATTACGCATAATTCGGGCGGGCAGTATTTTAAGGTGGCATGGGCGGCAGAGGAAGTGAGAGATCAGGCGCATTTAGAGGCGGCTGTACGATATGCTGTTAATTCTTCAGAATCCGAGCATTTTCTTATTATGTACGAAGTCAGGGAGGGAGATTTCAGGTTTGTGGTTGATCCGGATATAAGAGCTGACGAGGATCCCGGAGACATATTTAATGTTGCACTAGATGATATTCCGATCGAACTTGGTATAGCGTCAAAGATGAAAATAAATTTAAATGATTGATGAGTTTGAAGGCTGTTCCTTTTGGGAACAGCCTTTTTATGCGAAACTTGTTTAAGGTTGTGTTAAAATAGCTTTGCGTGACTTTTTATATCAAATGAGTCATGATCATATTTGTGGAGGTACATGAAATGAAAAAGAAAGTAATAAATGTCCTGATCTCGTTAGTTTGTGCAGCGTCTATGCTGACGCTCACTGCGTGCGGAGGCAGCAAGGCAGGAAGTGATGCGGAAGCATCAGGCACAGCAGCAGAGACTGAGGCTGCGGGTTCAGAAGAAGGTGAAGCCGCAGATGGTGGATCAGAAACGGAGTATACAGGAAAAAAATATGAAGCTGTGATCAAGGTGAAGGATTATGGCGATATTAAAGTGGATCTGTATGCTGACGCGGCTCCGATATCAGTTGAGAACTTTGTAAAGCTCTCAAAAGAAGGTTTTTATGATGGACTGACATTCCATCGTATCATCAGCGGCTTTATGATCCAGGGCGGAGATCCGCTCGGAAACGGTACAGGCGGCTCAGATGAGAGTATTAAGGGCGAATTTGCATCAAATGGAGTAGAGAATAACCTTTCTCACACAAGAGGTGCTATTTCAATGGCGCGTTCAGCAGATCCTGACAGTGCAAGCTCACAGTTCTTTATCGTTCATGAAGACAGCGAATTCCTTGACGGAGAGTATGCCTGCTTTGGATATGTGACAGAGGGGATGGATGTAGTCGATAAGATATGTGAAAACACACCGGTTCAGGATGATAATGGTACTGTTGCATCAGAGGATCAGCCGGTTATCGAGAGCATCACGATCACTGAATGATAGTCATACGTATGAGATTTGCGGTACGAGGTAAATATGGAAGAACAGCAGAAGCATAAGAGGCGTCCGCATTACAGCGGGAAATATCCTAAGAAATTTAATGAGAAATATAAGGAACATGACCCGGAAAAATATGCAGACACTATTGAAAAAGTAATCTCAAAGGGAAGCACTCCTGCCGGTATGCATATTCCGATCATGGTGCAGGAAATCCTCGAGGTTCTGGATATAAAGCCGGGCGAAAAAGGTCTGGACTGCACTCTGGGATACGGCGGACATACAACAAAGATGCTTGAAAAGCTTGAAGGGCAGGGGCATCTGTATGCATTAGATGTGGATCCTATCGAGATAGTAAAGACAAAGGCTCGTATTGCAGACCGTGGATTTGGCGACGATATTTTTACAGCGATACAGACAAACTTCCGAAATATCGATGAAGTAGCTGAGAAATACGGTCCGTTTGACTTTTTGCTGGCAGATCTCGGTGTATCGTCGATGCAGATAGATGATCCTAGCCGTGGTTTTTCCTATAAGACCGATGGACCGTTGGATCTGAGACTGGATCCTGAGCATGGAGAAAGCGCCGCAGAAAGAATTCTTAAGCTGGATGCGGATGAGCTTGCAGGAATGTTTATAGAAAATTCCGATGAACCGTATGCAGTTGAGATAGCTGATAAGATCGCTTTCTATAAAAAATGCGGAAAGAGTTTAGATACTACGACCGCACTCAGAGAATTAATAGAAGGTGTTATTGTTATGCAGAAGGACATTCGCGGTCTATCAGATAAAGAGAAAAAGGATGCCGTGAAAAAGTCCTGTGCAAGAGTATTTCAGGCACTGCGAATAGACGTAAACAGTGAATTTGAGGTGCTTTACGAATTTCTGGAGAAGCTTCCGGGTGTGTTGGCATCGGGAGGAAGAGCTGCTATTCTGACTTTCCATTCGGGTGAAGACAGACTTGTGAAGAAAGCATTTAAGCAGTTAACATCCACAGGTGAATATGAGTCAAATAAGGATGTGATCCGACCTACACCGGAGGAAAACTTCCGAAATCCGAGAGCGCATTCCACAAAGCTGAGATGGCTGCGTAAATTATAAGAAGCGTGCAAAAAATAAGAATTATGAAATGCCTGGTGAGCGAATTGGATAGGCTTCGGGCATCTGGCAACATTTGGTCATATATAAACTGGCGTTTATGGAGGCATATATGAAGATCGGATTTATCGGCTGCGGAAATATGGCAGGTGCAATGATACAGGGTATCCTTGATTCCGGGAAATGTAAAAATGATGAAGTGATAGCATCAAACAGATCGGAAGAAAAGCTTAATGATAAGAAAGAAAAGCTCGGAATACATGTGACTACAGATAATAGAGAAGCGGCAAAATTTGCGGATATCATTTTTTTGTCCGTAAAGCCGCAGTTTTATGAAAAAGTGATCGAAGAAATAAGGGATGTTGTTACGGAAGAAAAGATAATAGTGACAATAGCACCGGGAAAGACTCTGGCGTGGCTCAAAGAGAAATTTGGAAAAGAATTAAAGATCATCCGTACCATGCCAAATACACCAGCTATGGTAAAAGAAGGAATGATGGGAATGTGCGCGAACGAACGTGTTTCATCGGATGAAATAGAGATGGTGCGCGATATCTGTGATGGATTTTCTAAAACAGAGGTGATCCCGGAAAATCTTATGGATGTAGTAACGGCTGTTAGTGGAAGTTCTCCTGCATATGTATTTATGTTTATCGAAGCTATGGCTGATGCGGCGGTTGCCGGGGGAATGCCGAGAGCGCAGGCATATACTTTTGCAGCTCAGGCGGTGCTTGGAAGCGCAAAGATGGTACTTGAGACAGGAAAACATCCCGGAGAACTGAAGGATATGGTCTGCTCCCCTGCAGGAACCACGATCCAGGCTGTAAGAGTTCTCGAAGAAAAAGGTCTGAGAAGCGCTGTATTTGAATGTATGGAAAAGTGCCTGGAAGTATCAAGGAAGATGTGAGACAAAGAAAACGGTGTCAAATCTACGAAGCTGCAGATTTGGCACCGCTATTATTTTATGATATGGGGCTGTTTCAGTCTCCCTCAACTCCGTCATAAACATAAGCTGAGAGTTCTCCGGGAGCCTCGTTTGTGATGAAATCATTGTCATCCATGAACTTGGCAAGAGTGATCACTCCGCCGACCTTTGATGAATATTCGACACCGTCACGGCTCATCCAGTCTTTCATGGTCTCGGCATCCTTGTCATTGACCTTTGCAAGGATCTCGGCAGTTTCATCAGGGTTTTCCTCGATGAACTTCATTGCCTCATCGGTTGCCTTTACAACTGCCTGGTAGAGCTCAGGGTTGTTGTCGTGGAGAGATGTGGATGCAAGACCTACGATAAAGGAATTGCCCTGAGGCCATACTGTGCTGAAGTCATATACTTCGTGGAGATCAGCATTATCATCTTCCTGGAAAGTATATGGTGCAGATGTTAAGTGAAGAGCTACACTTCCTGAAAGAAGTGAAGACATTCCATCCGGATGTGCCATTGCTGCGATGTTATTATCGAGCGCATGTGCATCACCAAGTTCTTTTTCACATGCCATAGCGAGAAAAAGATGCTGGATACTTCCGACATTTACGAGAGCGATCTGATCTGTGCTCTGAATATCGGAGAGAGAGTTTATATCAGCTTTGTTTGTATAAAGCTTATTGGGAATAGATGAAACATTGCTGTAAATCTTGTACTGAACACCGCTTGTGATTCCGGTAATAGCCGGTGCGATACCCATTGCGCCGACATCAAGCTGACCGGAAGCAAAGGCTTCGTTGATCGCAGATCCGGAATTAAGGGTAGTCCATTCAACGTTAACGTCGCCGTCATAATTCTTTTCGATGAGGCCCTTTTCCTGCATGATAGCATAGGGTGCATAGGCAAGACCGTACTGAACTGCGAGGCGGAGAGTTGCGGTTTCACCTTTTGAGGAAGTGCTGCCGGAAGAACCGGAAGAAGCTCCGGATGCGCCGCCGCAGGCTGTGAGAGATGCAGCAAGTACAGCAGATAAAAGAACGGATGTGATTTTCTTTAATGATATCATGTTTTCCCTTTCTTAGTTAGATATGAATGATGTAAGGGTCAAAAGTAAATTTTGCCCCTTACTGATGTCACGGATTGCTTCATTGCTACGCAATTCCCGCAATCCTAAAACACTCGCATTCCGCGTAATAACGCTACTTGCTTGTGTTTTGCGGGTTCCAAGGTCGCAATCCTCTTTGTGCAAGCACAATCGGATTTTGACCTTTTGACCCTGACATCATATGAAGCTTTGTGTAAAGTTGTAACTATTATGAAGAGTTACATAAAGTTCAAAGTTACGTGTGAAGTTACTGATCTATAACAGTGAATCATAATCAATAACCAATAGTATTATAAGTGTTGATTGATCACTGTCAAGAAGAGCTTATCCCTCAAGAGCATCTTCAAATTTTTTCCAAAGTTCGCCGTATCCCGGTGATGCAGGAGTGACGGGCTTGGGAATAGGATTTTCCAGATCTATCTTTAATTCTCCGTGTTTGGACATTAGCATAACGCGTGTTCCTAAAACAAGGGCTTCCTGAATATTGTGAGTGATGAAGATAACTGTTAGTTTTTCTTTTTCTGCTATTTCATGAAGCTCACGCTGGAGTTTATTTCGTGTCATGGCATCGAGAGCCGCAAAGGGCTCATCCATCAGCATGATGCGGGGGCGAAGTGCAAGTGCTCGGGCGATCGCTACACGCTGTTTCATTCCTCCGCTTAGCTGGTGAGGATAGAAGTCTTCGTATCCGGAAAGACCGATGAGTTCCAGATGTTTTTTTACGATCTTAGTGAGCTCGGCTTTATCGCGTATACCCATCTTTTTAAGAGGATATTCGATATTTCCGCGAACTGTTTTCCAAGGATAGAGCTGGTCAAAGCTCTGGAAAACCATCATGCGATCCATGCCCGGCTTCGTTACTTTTTTTCCATCCACGAGGATCTCACCCTCATAGGATTCAAAACCGCAGATGCAACGTATAAGTGTTGTCTTTCCGCATCCGGAGGGACCGAGGATGGACAGGAAATCACCCTCGTTTATGCTGAAATTCATGTTGTCCAGTATGTTTTCAGAGTCCGGAGTGTCGTTATAGTTTTTTGTTAAATTACATACTTTAAGCAGTGCCTCAGTTGCCATTTTTTACAATACCCCACTTTCTTACGGTTTTTACTTCAATAGTGCGGAATACACCGTATTCAACGACAAGACCTATAATGATGATAACAAGGAGGGAAGCGAAAACACCTGCTGTGTCAAGGTTTGTCCTCTTCATAAAAATGTACCATCCGATACCTGCGCCGCTTCCTGTTGTGCCAAATACCATTTCGATTGAAATAAGTCCACGCCAGGCACGAGCCCAGCCGACTCTCATGCCGGAGAGAACGCTGTTAAAGGAGGCAGGAAGATAGATTCCGGTTACGAGACCAAGCCCTGAAAGACCGATGTTTTTTCCGCTTTCTACATAGATTGATGGAACTGAGCGGAAACCATCAAGGATATTTCTGGACATGGGCCACAGAACACCGTGAACGACGATAACGATAACGGTTGTCTGCCCTATTCCGAACCAGAGGATAGCCAACGGTAAAAGAGCTATTCCGGGGATGAGGTCCATGACGGATACTACGAAATTGTAGATGTAATAGAAATGTTTGCTGACAACGGACAGACCGGAGAGGATAAAAGAAAGAATGATGCCGATCCCCAATCCTTTTGTGATGAGTCCTAAAGAGTATAATGTGTAGCTCAGGAGATCGTTGTCGGTAAATCCGGTGATAAATGATTCTCCTATTTTTTCTAGTGTAGGAAACATCAGAGGTGCGCTGCTGGTCTTACTGACATATTCCCATATGGCGAGCAGTACAGCGACGAAGATCAGTCGTGTGAGTATTTTGTTTTTCATAGATTAAGATCCTTTCTTAGTTTTTAATAAAAAACATATGACTTTTTATCATTTCATTACTTAAAAAAACTCATTCATTTTCAAGATTTTTAGCGAGGAGATCGGTAAATGCGCGTCCGGCGGCTGAAACAGATTCCTGCTTTGAAGAACAGACGTAGAGCTGTCGTCTGCATTCTTCATTACCGACGAGGTAATAAGTCAGGTTTTTCATGCCGTGCGTTTTTACTATAGGAGACGGAGCAAGCGACATACCGGCACCGGCGGAGCTAAGAGAATAGCTCGTAAGTATCTGGTCTGCCGTGATGATCTGACCGGGCGTACTTCCTGCATCGCGAATAAGCTTTCGGAAAATCTTGCCAACGTTTTGCGTTTCGGCGAGGAATACAACAGGAAGTCCATTGAAGGTTTTGAGATCAACATGCGGTTTTGAAAAATCCTGAGAAAAAATTTCATTCTCCGTTAGCTGATATTCTTTTAATCCGGCATTTACATCCCATTCTGACGGAACAACGAGAAGCAGTCGGTTTTCCTTTATTTTGCGGAAAGACAGTTCTTCGCTGTCAGGGACGGAAGGGGTAAAGAACAGATCGATGTCGCCTGCAAGAACAAGTCGGGTAAGCTCAGGAACAGGTCGGTCTGTGATATGAAGTTTTATACCGGGATATTTCCTGGAAAAATCAGTGACGGTCTTTGGAAGATAAGTGGAATTGAAAAGAGTTGCACCACCCACAGTCAGTTCACCTGTTTCCAGATTTGTCATGTCCGAAATATGACGGACAAAATTTTGTTCAATCCTAGCGTCCATCTCGCAATAATCAAGATAAGCCTTTCCAGCTTCAGTAAGCGCAAGAGGTTTGACGGAGCGATCAAAGATCTCGATATTGTAATAGGTCTCGATCTTTTTTATCTGTGCACTTATGGCAGGTTGGGAGACATTTAGGGCTGCAGCAGCTTTGGACATGTTTTTTATCTCTGCGACCGTTCGTATAAAAAGATAGGAATTTTTATTGTCCATTGCGGTGTCCTTTGGTATTTATAAAATTCGTTTTATCGTTTCATAATAATAAAATTATAAATCCTGGTTAAAATGTGTCAATGATAAAGAGGTTGATCCAATTGATAAAAATGGTGAAATGTAATATCGTGATGTCAGGGTCAAAAAAGACAACAGAAGGAGAAGGACAATGGCAGATATTGCGAACGTGTATAAAGCTGGGGCAGAGCGGTACGAAAAAATGGAGTATAACCGCGTGGGAAAAAGCGGGTTGAAATTCCCGGCGATATCTCTGGGATTTTGGCATAATTTCGGCAATAACGGAAGTTATGATAATATGAAAGCCATTTGCAGGACTGCGTTTGATAACGGGATCACCCAGTTTGATCTGGCTAATAACTATGGGCCTGCATATGGAAGTGCGGAGACTAATGCAGGGCGGATTCTTAAGGAAGATTTTAAGCCCTATCGTGATGAACTGGTCATCACATCAAAAGCCGGTTATGATATGTGGGACGGACCTTACGGTAACTGGGGATCAAGAAAGTATCTCATCGCTAGCTGTGATCAGAGTTTGAAACGGCTGGGACTTGAATATGTTGATATTTTTTATCATCACAGGATGGATCCTGAGACACCGCTTGAAGAAACCATGGAAGCTTTGCTTCAGATCGTTCGTAGCGGAAAAGCACTTTATGCAGGCATTTCAAATTACAATAAAGAATTTACGAAGAGAGCAATGGAGATTGCAAAGGAGATACATCTGCCTCTTATCGTGAATCAGAGGCGTTATTCACTTCTGGACAGAACTATAGAAAGTGATGGAGTAAAGGATTTCTGCGCGGAAAACGGACTCGGTATCATTGCTTTTAGTCCTATGGCGCAGGGACTTCTCACTGATAAATACTTGAATGGAATCCCGGCAGACAGCCGTATGGCAAGGGATGGCAGATATCTTCACAAGAGTGACCTGACATCAGAAAAGCTGGAAAAGATTCGTGCTCTAAACGAGCTAGCATCTAAGCGTGGACAGTCTCTTGCGGAGATGGCTCTCGCGTGGATACTGCGTGACGGAAAAGTAGCATCAGTCCTCATCGGAGCATCCAGACCGGAGCAGATACTTCAAAATCTAAAGATAATCGGACACTGCGATTTCTCGGAGGAAGAACTCAAGAAGATAGATGAGATCTGTGGGTGAAAAAGTAGGAAAAGGTGTTGGTGCAAGTGCATCAGCGCCTTTTTAATTTTCGGAGCACTTAGCGAGGTATTTTCGAGCTTAGTGCGTGTTATGCAAGTTCGCTTGGCGAGGTTTTGTCGAGCCTAGCGTAACTTGTTGACGTAGACATACCTATATGGTATTTTAAATTAACCAAAAGGTTAATTTGAAATAAGAGGGTGATCAATATTTGAAAATTACCTATGCCAATTCCAGGGTTGAAAAATATTTTACCGACTTCAATAAAATGAAAAAAGAGTTACCGTCGGATTGGGTAAGAACAATAAAGAAACACATTGATAGATTGTCTGCGGCGGAATGCTTTGGAGACTTCCTTAAATTGGGTTTAGGAAAGCCTGAGCAGTTAAAAGGCTATAAAAACATTAGATACTCATTGCATGTAGCTCCGCATGTGAGGCTAATAATCGAACCTGACGCAGATCAGGATACAATTATGATATGTGAGGAAATTGAGGTGGAAGGAGTGAGTGATTATCATGGCAGTAAAGAAAACTGGTATATCCCGTGATCTTATAATACATCCGGGAGAAACAATTTTTGATATATTGGAAGAACGCGGTATTTCACAAGCTGATCTTGCTGCCAGTACAGGTGTCTCGGCGGCTTATGTCAGCAATGTGATCGCTGGAAAAAAAGATATTTCGGCGAAGTTTGCTTTTGCATTGGAATACGCGCTAGATGTTCCTAAATCATTTTGGTTAAATCTTCAGGCAAATTATGATGCAGAATTATTGGAACTTAATGAGAATCAGACTATTACAGAAGAGGAAAGAACAGCACGTGACGAGGTAAAAGATGTTGTAAAATACTTGCGAAATAAAGGGATAATATCGAAGAATGAGAAGAAAGACGAATCTATTCTTTCATTGCGGAAGGCATTAAAGATAAGTAATATTGCTAATCTTAAGGAATTGATTCCTACAGGTGCATTCCGGATGTCGAGTAGTGCCAGCATAAACCCGTATGTGTTAGGGGCATGGATAAGACTATGTCAGATTAGAGGAGAAAAACAAAGCCTGGATTCTGTGTTTGATGTAAAGAGAACAGATGAATTGATTTATAAATTAAAGAATATAATGCTTGATAGAAATACGGATGTGCAAAAGGCACTAATGGAGGTATTTGCGCAGTATGGCATAGATTTTTCTATTGTTAAGAATTTTAGAGGTGCTCCGGTTCAAGGATATGTTTCACTTAAAACGGATGGTTATCTTCAAATGGTTATTACACTCAGAAATTCTTATGCAGACATTTTTTGGTTTTCTGTATTTCACGAGTTAGGGCATATCGTTAACGGAGATATTTCCAGACAATCTAAATTTGTAGATTATGGAATGGATGAAAATAAAGAAAAAGCTGCAAATCAATTTGCTAGGGAGAGATTAATAAAAGAGCCTGACTATCAGTTATTTGTTAACGGTCACGATTTCTCGATTGAATCAATTAAAAAATTTGCGGTAGGTCAAAGAGTGATGCCATATATCGTGATTGGAAGGCTTCAGAAAGAGAGAAAACTGTCGTATAAACTTTACAGTGAATATAAGCTCAGATATAAGTGGGCGAATGAATAAGTCCATTGAAAAAGCAGAATGTAGTGATTTTGAACGTATCATTTTGATACCTTTTTATTATTAGTAAGGTATCAAAATGATACTGTAATTGGCAGAGCTTTTGATCAGTACCTATTTCTTCGTGAGAAACAGGAATTCACTCAGATTTGCTCATACCTCAGGTATAGCAGGGATTTCTGCTGTGCAGTGAGGGCATCTGGTAGCTTCGATGTGGATCTCTGACTTGCAGAAAGGACAGGTCTTGACTGTCGGTGCAGCCTCTTCCTCAGCGTCTTTTTTGGCTGAGAATTTGTCGCGGACAGAATTCATTCCCTTTACAAGGAAAAAGATCACAAGTGCCATGAGCAGGAAATTGATCACAACAGTGATAAATACACCGTAATTCAATGTAGCGGCACCTGCCTCCTGCGCAGCGGCTAGTGTAGCATAGTGTGAACCATCGAGTGAGATGAACCAGTTCTCGAAATTGATACCACCGGTCAGAACACTGATCACAGGCATGATGATATCATTAACAAGAGAATTGATGATGCTCTGGAACGCTCCGCCGATGATAACACCGACTGCCATATCCATAACATTACCGCGCATGATAAATTCCTGGAACTCTCCTACAAAACCTTTTGTCTTATCGGACAATTTTTTCGCCTCCTTTACTTGAGAATAAACGTATTGTTTGGTACGATCCGAAAAGCCCCTTGGCTTTGAAAGATCAGATACGTACGTATTTATGTACATTCTATCATTTTGGGTGTATTACGACAATTTGCTTTTGAGTATTTGAAAACAAAAAATAAAATTACACTGGATGTTCTAAGATTAATACAAAAATAACACAAGGAATCTAAATGTACTCAAAAGAAAACAGCGGTTACATAAAAATATTACGTAAACAAACATGAGTTACATAATATAATTACGTGAACAATTTAAAGTAAACCATAAAGCAATCTGATAAGTATACAATAACGCTGTTTACATGAATTCCGCCGTCGTTAGGACATATTTTTGCTATTGTAAGTAAACATAACTTTTTCACACTTTGTCGAATAATGAAATACAAGTTTGACAAAATGATTTCAAAAAAGAAAAAGTCTGAAAAAATAATTGATTTCCACACGAAAGAATGGTATCATTTATGAAAATTTAATGATTTAGCGTCCTAAAGTAAATAAAGGAAGGGTATCAACGCAGGTATGTTCCGAAACAGGAACGCCTGCGTTTTTTATATAAAAACGCTATATTAGCGGCTGCCTTAGGGTGATGGGAACTGTTGACTGGTTTAGAGGAGGTATTAGTTATGATTGAAAAAATCTCAAGTATGAACGCATCTGTAAACGGGTTTGTGTGGGGAGTCCCTATGCTGATCCTGCTTATCGGTACCGGAATAATGATGACCATTAGAAGTGGTTTTTTTCAGGTGTCCCACTTCAAACACTGGATACATCATACGATAGGCGCGATCTTTACAGATAAAAAAGTAACGGCACATACAGAAAAAAAGGATAAATCAATAAGTCAGTTTCAGAGTCTTTGTACGGCTCTCGCGGCTACGATAGGAACAGGTAACATCGCCGGTGTGGCAGCGGCTATCGTATCCGGTGGTCCCGGCGCTATATTCTGGATGTGGATCGTATCGTTTTTCGGAATGATGACAAACTATTCAGAAAATGTACTTGGCATCTTTTACCGCAGAAAGAACAGTAAGGGAGAATGGTGCGGCGGTGCCATGTATTACCTCAGAGAAGGTCTTGGTTCAAAGAAGGGCTGCGAAGCTATCGGCAAAGGGCTTGCCGGACTGTTTGCTTCTTTCTGTGTACTGGCATCTTTCGGTATCGGAAATATGACACAGGTAAATACAATCGCAGCAAATATGAATGCAGTATTTAACATCCCGACATTCATCATCGGAATAATCCTCATGATCCTCGCTGCAATCGTAATCGTTGGCGGTATTAAGAGAATAGGTACTGTAACAGAAAAACTCGTGCCTTTCATGGCAATCGCTTATGTGATCGGTGCAGTAATAATCATCGCAGTAAATGCAGGACGTTTTCCTGCTGCTTTCGTGGCAGTCATCCGCGGAGCATTTGCACTTAAGGCAGTTGGCGGCGGTATCGTAGGTTATGGCGTAATGCTTGCGGTTACATGGGGTATGAAGCGCGGCGTATTCTCAAACGAAGCAGGTCTTGGATCATCTGTAATGGTTCATTCAGCATCAAACGTAAAAGAGCCTGTAGCTCAGGGAATGTGGGGAATCTTTGAAGTATTTGCTGACACTATCGTTGTCTGCTCACTTACAGCATTTGCAATCCTCTGCTCAGGAGTAGTAAACCTCGAAGATGGAACAATGATCTCAGACGCAGCTTCCACCGCACTTGTATCTGAAGCATTCTCGACAGTATTCGGAAAATTCGGTGCAGGTTTCATCGCATTTGCGATCTTGCTTTTTGCTTATTCAACAGTTCTTGGCTGGAGCCAGTACGGACTGCGTGCATTTGAGTATCTCTTCGGTGAAAAATCTACCATTATCTATAGAGTAGTATTTGTAGCATTCATCCTCGTAGGCGCAACAATGAACCTCCAGCTCGCATGGGATCTTTCAGATACATTTAATGGACTCATGGCTATCCCGAACCTTATCGGTGTAATCTCCTGCAGCGGAACAGTGCTTGCCATCACCAGGAACTATGTAGAGAGAAAGATCAAAGGCAACACTGAATTAAGTCCTATGTATTCCGCATACGATGACATCCAGAATGCTCAGGAAGAAGCAAACGACGGAGATATCTCTGATATAGAAGGAATAGAACCCGGATTTAATTGATAATTGATATGTTTTGAAACTGATAATCAGAAACACGCATTTACTGCGGGGTTCGTACGAAAGTTTTCACTGAACAGAAATGGGCAATTTTTGAATGCGAAGCATTGCCCATGTCAAAAGTCATGATTATCTAAAATAGGACCTATAAAAGCTGAGAACCTGTGATAAATTCGAAGGATTCTCAGCTTAGTTTTTATTCAAGAAAATAAGTTGGTATATTAGATTCTAACCATGTTGTTTCCAGTAGTGAAAACGTAAGTGTAAAACGTATAACTATATCCTGGAGCAATCAGCCGGCAGCACTTGGCGAATACGCTGCCCGAATAGGAAATTTCTGCGCACTGTTTGAGATGCGAAGCATCGAGTTGGGCAGAAATTTCCGAGTATATGAGGGCGGTGCGTGAGCTTAGTGCAGTCCGAGCGCGAAAGGATATAGTTATACGTTTTGCACGTGCCTTGATGCGAAAATGTATATGTATAATGTTTCTGCTATGATAAAAAGCTATTTTTATGTCAGTGAGTAAAGGATTATTAAAAAAGACCGATAAATTTAAATAGGGCATGAAAAGAACATTGTTAATAAAAAATCACAATGTCCTTGCTAATTACAAGCGAAACGGTCATAATATGAAGTCAGGGTAAAAAACAATTTTTTTACCCTGACCGATGACACGAATTGCTACGCTGCTAAAGCAGCTCGCGCAATTCTAAAACACTCGCATTCCGCGTAATACGCTACATGCTCATGTTTTGCGGGTTCCAAATAAAAAATCCTTTTTGTGCAAGCACAATCGGATTTTTTACTTTTAACCCTGTCATTATCATATTTTCGTGCATGCCTACATATATAATAGGAAACCGTACAATGGATTCCTGACGGCATCAGAGAAGGAGGATTATTTAAATGATTAATTGGAAAAATCTTGATACACTGAAGTCTTTTGAAGAACTCAGCAAAGTAGCCCGTGTAGACCTCGTAAAGGCTATGAGCGGCGAAAGCGGAGCAGAGCGTGTAAAGAAGTACTCCGTACCGATGGCTGAGGGAATGGCATATAACTATGCTGCAAAAGAAGTAGATGATGACGTACTCGCAGCACTTGCAAAGCTTGCTGATGAAGCACAGCTCACAGAAAAGTACGAAGAGCTCTACAACGGCGCAGTTATCAATACAGGTGAAAAGAGAATGGTTCTTCACCAGCTCACACGTGGACAGCTTGGAAATAAAGTAGAAGCTGACGGCGTAGACAAGAGAGAGTTCTACAAGAAAGAGCAGAAGAGAATCGCAGAATTTGCAGAAAAGGTACACTCCGGTGCGATCGCAAACGCAGCAGGCGAGAAGTTTACAACAGTAGTACAGATCGGTATCGGCGGAAGTGATCTCGGTCCTCGCGCTATGTACCTCGCTCTTGAGAACTGGGCAAAGAAGAACAATAAGTTCAAGATGGAAGCAAAGTTCATCAGTAACGTAGATCCTGATGATGCATCAGCAGTACTTAATTCTATCGATGTAGCACACTCCATCTTTATCCTCGTATCAAAGTCCGGTACAACACTTGAGACACTTACAAATCAGTCCTTCGTAATGGATGCACTGAAGAAGGCTGGTCTTGAGCCGGCTAAGCATATGATCGCTGTAACATCCGAGACATCACCGCTTGCACACAGCGATGACTTTATCGAAGCATTCTACATGGATGATTATATCGGTGGACGTTACTCCTCAACATCAGGCGTAGGTGGAGCAGTGCTTTCACTCGCATTTGGCCCTGATGTATTCGCAGAGTTCCTTGACGGAGCAGCAGCTGAGGATAAGCTCGCTACAGAGAAGGATCTCCTGAAGAACCCGGCTATGCTCGATGCACTTATCGGTGTATATGAGAGAAACGTACTTGGTTATCCGAGCACAGCAATCCTTCCGTACTCTCAGGGACTTAGCCGTTTCCCGGCACACCTGCAGCAGCTTGATATGGAGTCTAACGGTAAGTCTGTTAACCGTTTTGGTGAGCCTATCGACTATGTAACAGGACCGGTAATCTTCGGTGAACCCGGTACAAACGGCCAGCACTCCTTCTATCAGCTCCTTCACCAGGGAACAGACATCGTTCCGATGCAGTTCATCGGCTTCAAGAACAGCCAGATCGCAAACGATGTAGACATCCAGGGCAGCACAAGCCAGCAGAAGCTCTGCGCAAATGTAGCAGCTCAGATCGTAGCATTTGCATGTGGTAAGGCTGATGACAATAAGAATAAGAACTTCGAGGGCGGACGTCCGTCCAGCATCATCATTGGTGATCAGCTGAATCCGAAGACACTCGGCGCACTCCTTGCTCACTTCGAGAACAAGGTTATGTTCCAGGGCTTCGTATGGAACGTAAACAGTTTCGATCAGGAAGGTGTTCAGCTTGGTAAGGTCCTTGCAAAGAAGGTTCTTGCACACGAGACAGACGGAGCGCTCACAGAGTACAGCAAGCTTCTTAATATCTGATAAACCAGCAATATAAAGAATTTATAGGGAGACCGCTTCGGCGGTCTCCTTTTCTATACTTTAAAATATACAAACGGTTGTTTTTTTACGATTGTGGGGCTATGATACACAAGTAGAGAATTGGGTTATAAATATACAATGGGTGAGTAAATTGGGGATCACACAAACACTGAAAAAACGGATAAAAGCGAACTGGATAAGTTTTGGTGATTTTATCAGAGAAGAAACAAATCTGATCGGTAAAAGCTGGAAGCAGGTTCTGCCTTTTATCCTTTTATATACTTTTATAGGGGCACTGGTCAGAAATCTCGTTGGAGATACCATGAAGTGGTGCCTTGAAAAAATAATCGGCACAACATATATAGGACCGGAAAACCTCATATCAGCGATCACGTCCTTTAGAGCTATACTGCTCCTGCCGGTATTTGGGATAATAATCTCCTTCATATCCATAATGGAGATCGAAGCTCTCATATATGGTTTCAGCATGGCTCGTATGGGCGCAAAGCCAACGATCACAGGTATGATGGCAGCTTCGCTCTATGCCTGTAAAAAAAGTGCACATCCGAGAAACTGGCTGATCATATTTTATGTAGTACTGCTGCTTCCTTTCACAAAGGTGTTGTCGCTTTCGAATGCGTCATCACTTTTGGAGATTCCCGGATTTGTAGAACAATATATAAGTGATAACGAAATATACAATCTGATCTATACAGCAATATATATCTTTTTTGTGGTAGTGGAATTCAAATGTATCTTTGCTCTGAACTGCTTCGTGTTGGAAGATATAGACTTTGTCTCCGCCTGTAAAAAGAGTCTCAGGCTGATACGGGGGAATTTTATTAAAACCGTCTCGATCCTGGGTATTTTATATGTGGTAGTTCATATTGTTATCGTATCCATTTCATCGGTAGTGTCCGCTAACTTTCAGGATCTGATAAGGCTGGTGCTTGGAAGCAATGGATCATTGTCCGAAGCATACAGGCTTGCAAACACGATATATCTGGTGAAAAGGTTCTTTGCTGCAGTTGCGTATCCCATGACAAATATCGCTGCGCTCACGACACTTTATTACGTCTATATGAAAGAAGCGCGCATAAAAACAGAAAGACCGAAGGTTTTTAATGAGTCAACACCTTCGGTCAGGCAGAAACTCATCGCAGCTGTTATTATCCTTAGTGCCGGAATATACGGTCTGATGGAAGTGCGTCCGTACCTTGGCTACATGACAGCAAAGCCCCATGAGCCGGGAATCGTAGCGCATAGAGGAGATTCTGTAGTAGCACCGGAAAACACTATGCCGGCATTTGAGCTGGCTCTTGCAGAAGAGCCGGAATGGGTGGAATTTGACGTCCATGAGACAAAAGACGGAGTGATGGTCGTAAGTCATGATGACAATCTAAAGCGAGTCACCGGAAAAAAGGTATATGTACATGAACTTACTTATGAAGAACTTGAAAAACTTGACTGTGGTTCCTGGTTTTCGGATGAATATGCAGGGCTTAAGTTTTCGACATTTGATGAAGTACTGAAGACATTTAAGAACAGTAATATAAGGCTGCAGGTTGAGATCAAACCTACAAAGTATGATCATGAATTAGAAGAAAAAGTGCTGCAGATCATAAATGATAACGGCATGCATGATCGCTGCATCATTACGAGCCTGAAAGCTGTGCCTCTAAAACGGATAAAAGAACTGGATCCTACCATGATCACGGCATATAGCATGTACATAGCATGGGATCATATAGAGGACATCACCTGGTCGGATTACTTTACTATAGAAGAAAGCAACGTAACACCGGAACTCGTGGCAGACATTCATAAAGCCGGTAAAAAGTGCTTTGCATGGACTGTCAACTCAGAAGAAACAGTTCAAAATCTGGTGGACTGCAACGTGGACGGGATACTTACTGATGATCCTCAGATGATGTGGAATGCTTTGGATAAAGCAGATTATACCGGAGGAATCCGGAAATTTATGAATATACTGGCAGATCGTTTAGTAGAAGGTTATTAAAAAACTGCCCGGCAGGTTAAGTGAGCCTGCTGGGCAATTTTTTGTGCATTGTGCGGAGCACTTAGCGAGGTATTTTCGAGCTTAGTGCGTGCCATGCAAATTCACTTGGCGAGGTTTTATCGAGCCTAGTGATATTTGTTTTGATGCGCCGCGCGCGGAGAATCTGACAAAGTCGGATTCTTTGTTCTGGAAATTATTAATCGGTATGAGTCATGATCTTTAAGATTTCCTGATCGGTAGCTCTCATGCCCTCTGAACCGATATCTGAAACATTGCCTATGGTATTTTCGATATCGGAATCAAGGATACCGTCACCACCGTGGAATTTCTGACCGTACTGGCACATTTCAAAGCCCATGATACCGGCATTTACAGAAAGAGCGATCTTTGCTGCACAGGATGGCTTCGCTCCGTCACAAATGATACCGGATGCAATAGCAAGGGAGTTTGACAAGGTCTGTGAAATAGTCTTGTAGTCAGCTCCGTACAGAAATGCTATGCCGCATCCTGCTGCACATCCCGCGCTAACCGCACCGCAAAAAGCAGAAAGTGCGCCGATACCGTATTTAATGTGAACGGAAATAAGGTTTGAAATGAGCAAGGCGCGGAGCATGGTATCTTCGGAAACGCCAAGCTCTTTTGCATAAGTTATAACAGGCATTGTAACGGTGATGCCCTGATTACCGCTTCCGGAATTTATGACTACAGGGAGTTCGCAGCCGCTCATACGAGCATCGGATCCTGCGGCTGCATATGCCTGAGCCCTGTTTCTGACAGTGTTTCCGCCGGTTGCCAGCATGGTGCTTCCAATATTTGCGCCCCAGTTATTTTTAATACCCTCATTTGCTATAGCACTGTTGCACTTTATCTGACGGATAAGTATATCGCGAACAAGAGAAAGGTCGGTATTCTGGGCAAAATCAAGAATATTTGAAACAGTGAGCATAGCTTTTTTGGAAGCGATGCTGCTTGATGATTCGCAAGATTCTTCGTGTCCCGGAACAAAACCTGTATCGAGAAGAACATCGTTATTTTTCTTTTCAAAGATTATGTTTGTGTGGGTACGTGCTATCCTTACTTCGGAGCTGTCTTTTCCGGCAGAAAGGATTATGCGGATATACAGTTTTTCTGAATTTTTGGAAGCAGATACCGTTATGGGAGTATGAGAAAGAAAGTCTTTGATATCTACGCGATCCTGTTCAGTGATACCTGCGATCACTTCGAGTCTCAGTGAAGCGTCACCGGCTACGATACCTGCAGCAGCCGCTGCGGGAATTCCCTTCATTCCGTCAGTTCCGGGTACGACTACGCTCTTTGCATTCTTTATGATATTTCCGCTTACCTCGATCTCGCACTGATCCGGAGTTTTTCCGAGTATACGGCGGGCTTCTGCGGCACAGTATGCGATTGCAATGGGTTCTGTGCAGCCGAGAGCCATATCAAGTTCATTTTTCAGGATATCAGCAAAGTCAGTTTCGGTGAGATCACCATAAACATGATTAGCATTTTCTGTACTGATTTCTTTTGTTTCAAATGTGATCTTCATAGGCGTTCTCCCGGATTTGGTACTTTATTTTTTCATAATGTATCATGGAACTCTATATTTGAAAAATTGAAATAAATGAAAAGCCTTATTAATTATTTTGATATAATGAAAACGCGTAATGCTCGTGTTTTAGAATTGAGTGAGCTTCGTAAGAAGCGTAGCAATTCGTGTCATCATTAAATGTCTCAAGGAGAGCGAAAATGGAGTTTAAGAATCTCGATACATTTATAAGAGTTGCGGAACTGGAGAATTTTTCGGAAGCAGCGGAAGAACTTGGCTTTTCTCAGTCTACAGTTACTACTCAGATACATATGCTGGAGGAACAGCTGCATACTAAACTTTTTGACAGAAATGGAAAAAGGGTGAGTCTGTCTGCGGCAGGACGGAAGTTTCTGGAGTACAGCTATCGGATAAGACAGGCAGAGGAAGAGGCGGCAGACTATTTCTTGAGGGAGCAGGAACCTGAGGGACTTTTACGGATCGGCATCATGGAATCGGTCTGTGCTTCGGGTTATGACAGGTATCTCATAGACTATATGCTGAAATATCCAAAAGTCACGGTAAAGCTGGAAGTCTGCACGACCTTTGAAGCTTTGGAACGCTTGGAAAAGGGAGAACTGGATGTGATCCTGACTCTCGATCACAGGATAAAGCGTGAAGACTGGGAAACAGTTTATGAAAAAGAAGAGGATATAGTCTTTTTCTGCTCGCCGGATCATCCTCTGGCAAAAAAGAAAAGTATAAAAGTTGAAGAACTGCTTACAGAAGATTTCCTTATGGTAGAAGAAAAGTGCAATTACAGAGAAGCCTTTGAACAGGACATGCAGACTCGTGGAAAAACTGTTAAATGCAGGATGGAGATAGGACACTGCGGAGTGATAATCGACGCAGCTGCCAAGGGACTCGGATTATCACTTTTGCCGCGTTTTACCGTATGCGATGCTTTGGAGAAAGGTCGCGTTAAGGAATTAAATATATCTGACTATCATCTGCAAATGGATCTGCAGATGATATATGACAAAAAACGTTGGAAAAGCCATGTATTAAAAGCATTTTTTGAAGTAATGGATATGCTGTGGTAAAATTTTCTATCAAAGGGAAAAGGTATTTGTAAGTATCAAAATGTGATCAGGAGGAGATTATGGCTGGGATCAAAGACGCTTTTTCAAAGGGAATAACTACTATTAACATGAAAACAAACGGGCTTATGGAACAGAATAAGCTCAAGACATATATTTCTACACTTACACAGCAGGAGGAAGAACTGTACTCCAAGCTTGGACGTCTCATGTATCAGAACTGGAAAGAGGGAAGGATGGATACTTCTGTTTATACAGGAATGATGCAGGAAATAGATAAGAAAAAAGCAACTATCGCTGAGCAGCAGAAGAAGATCGAGGAGATAAAGGAGCAGGAAAATCAGGTACTTGGAACAGCAGGTCCGGCAGTTGATCCAAATGCTGTTTTTTGTGGTCATTGTGGTGCGCAGAATAATGCAGGAAGCAGATTTTGTTTCCGCTGCGGTCAGCAGTTGTAATAGAAATGGATGACCTTAAGAAAATCTTATAAATTGAAACCGTATTATTTACAGGCTTTACTATGATATAATCAACAAGACTGTCCATTATAAGATACATATATAAGAAACATGACAGTTTTTTGTCAGATATAGACTGACAACATAAGGAGAATATTAGGGAGGAAAAATTATGTTCTGCACACATTGTGGGGCTAAGCTTGAGGACGGCGTAAGAGTCTGCCCGGTTTGCCATACAGAAGTAGAGTTTTTTGAAGAAGCAGGCACACCTGTGGCACCGGTTCAGGAGCCGGCACAGCCGATAGAGGAGCCTGTACAGCAGGTTGAAGAAAATGTACAGCCTGTACAGGAGCCTGTAGAAGAAAATGCACAGCCTGAGCAGGGCTACACGGAGTATACACTTCCGACTCAGGAAGAGACAGCTCAGGAACAGAGTTTTACAACATGGACAGAAGAGGTAACTGAGCCGGCACAGGAATTCGGAAATACAGAGGGAACAGAGCAGTTCTCACAGGATGAAATCCCGACTGCAGCAGGTACTCAGGGATTTATTTTCTGCACACGCTGCGGAGCTCAGAATGAAGAAGGAAATCAGTTCTGCGTATCTTGCGGAAATAGCCTTTTTGATTCAAATGAAGGCGCAAAGAAGCAGAAAGAGAAGGAAAAGAAGGGATCTGCAGGAACAGTTCTTAAGATCGTGATCCCGATCCTGGCAGTTATCGTACTTGTAGTGATCGGTGTATTTGCAGTAGGAGCCCTTTTCAAGGGTAAGTCCAAAGCAAGTAACGGCATTGTATATATGAAGGATAATGATATCCTTGGAACAGGTTTCTCAAAGATCAAGCCGTATACTATCTGTGATCATTACGGTGAAGACACTGAAACAACTTATGTTGGTGTACAGTTCTCGGATGACGGAAAGTATATCTTCTATCCTGAGGACATTGAGTATGATGGAGGCTTTGAACTTCACTATCGTAAGGCTTCTAATAAGAAGGGCGATGGAGAAAAGCTTGACAGCGATGTAAGACAGTTTGATGTTCTCAAGAATAATAAGGTTGTTTACAAGAAGGATACAGATCTTTATATTACAGACCTCAAGGGAAATAAAGAGAAGTTTGCAAAGAGCGTATCTGAATACTACATTTCCAAGGATGAGACAAAGGTTCTCTGGAAAAATGACGAGAACGATCTCTACATCACACCTTTCAAGGGACTTGAGAAGGATAAGGTAGCTGGTGACGTTTATTCCATGTATGCATATTCTGATAACTTTGACAGGATCGTATATGGAGAACAGGATGATACTTCAGATACAGTGATCCTTCATACTGTTACAAAGAACAACAATACAAAGGTGTCTTCTTCTGTTCGAAATGTAAATGTAGTTGATATCGATGGAAAGACCGGTATTTACTATTTCAAGGATGGTGATTCAGTAAAATCAACTCTCTATGATTTCATCGATGACGATATGCTTGAAGCTGACAGCAAGATGGAAGAACCTGATATGGATGACTATAAGAAGACAAAGACGGTTCGGGGATTCTTTGGCTGGACAACTACTCAGACAGAGATAGATGATGAGTACTATGAGAAGCTGGATGAATATCGTGAGAAGGAGAGCCGCGACAGCATCAGAGAGAGCCTCAAGAAGCAGGAACTCGATACTCCTATGTCAGACCTTTACTACTACAATGCCGACAAGGATTCAAGTGATAAGATCGCAGAAAGTGTAATAGCAGCAAGTGACGATATTTACACATTTGGTGCAGACTGTCAGTTCTATACAGAACTTGATGAGGACAGTCTGAAGCGAAACAAGTTCTCTGATCTGATGAAGGGTGATTACTATTCAGCAATAAGCGGCATTGAGGAAAAGATCGGTAAGGGATCAAAGCTTTATGTTGCAAGCGGAAAAAATACTGCTGAGGTTGATCTCGATCTTTCAGATGTAGGTATTAGCAACTGTGCTCTTGATACTAAGAACGGACAGGTTTACCTGCTTGCGGTAGATCCGAAAGAGGATTCACCTACAGAGGGAGATCTTTACACCGTAAATTACGCAAAGAACCTCGGTAAGATCAATAAGTACGATACATCTGTTTCCAGTATCGCAACAGTTGTAGATGGAGATATTTATTATCTGAAGGATGTAGATAAAAAGGATAACTCCGGAGATCTTTACAAGAACAAAGAATCCATCGATCACGATGTATATCAGTACAGAGTTATTGATGCAGGTGATGACGGAGAAATTTATTACTTCAAAGATTATGATGAATCTGATTATGCAGGTACATTCTGCAAGGTAAGCAAGAATAAGTCTGTTGTGATCGCAGATGACGTATATAGCTTCAGATATTATGATTCAAATCACATCGCACTTCTCACAGATCATAGTGAAAAGCACAATACAAACGACCTCAAGCTTTATACAGGATCAAAGAAGCTTAAGGACATCGATACAGACGTAACTTATATTCTGTATTAATGGTAATATATTTGTTAGGGGCGGGGCCGTGAGGCCCTGCTCTTTTGACTTATAGGAAATATTTTGTGTTAAACTAAGACCATGGAAAACGAACGTAAAAAAATGACTAAACTGGTCCATGCGCTTTTATGCATGGGCGAAGCGCTTGTGAGCTGCGGCGCGGAGATCTTTAGAGTTGAAGACACGCTTAATCGTGTTGGATATGCTTATGGCGCCTCAAATATGAATGTTTTTGTGATCACATCGAGCATAGTGATCACGATGGAAATGCCTGACGGTCAGCTGATGACTCATACCCGCAGGATCAGAAATGCGAATGGCACTGATTTTACGAGGCTTGAAAAATTAAATGAATTAAGCAGAGAGATCAGTTCGTCGCCGATTCCTCCGGAAAAACTCGAGGAAAGGATAAAAGAAATAGCATCCGGGAAATGCAGGAGAAGAGAACTGCTTGCGGGATATGTACTTGCGTCGGCGTTTTTTACGATATTTTTCGGAGGCTCTCTCTATGATGCTGCAGCGGCAGGTGTTGTCGGTGTATTTATATGGATCCTCGCGATATACCTCATGCCTTTCTGCATGAATAACGTGGTCTATCAGTTTTCAGCATCGCTGTTATCTGGACTGCTCATATGTGCGGCAGCTAAGATCTTTCCGGTACTTAGCATGGAGCACATCATGATAGGAGATATAATGCTCCTGATCCCCGGAATCATGTTCACAAATTCTCTTAGAGATGTTTTGCTCGGAGACACGATTTCCGGAGCAATGAGACTTATAGAAGCTATACTCCTGACATTTGCGCTGGTGCTTGGATTTGTAGCTGCAATCTGGATAGTAGGGAGGGCTTTATGAGAGATGCGATAATACAGCTCATCACCGGAGCGGTTGGATCGGTGGGATTTGCGCTGGTATTTCATGTTAGAAAGAGCTATTTTTTGCACGTGCTGGCAGGAAGTATTTTATGTTGGGGAACATATCTCGCGGCAACAGCTGCTCTTGGCGGTACTGAAGTATTTATTCCGACATTGATATCGGGTTTTGTGACTGCGATCTTTGCGGAGATCCTTGCACGTGTGTGCAAGGCCCCGTCGACTGTCTTCTTTATGACTTCTATCATACCGCTTATCCCGGGACGTACACTTTTTTACTTTATGCAGGCGATCGTCAGGGAGCAGTATAGTCAGGCATCGAATTATGGAATGGCAACATTTCTCACAGCCCTCGGCATCGCTCTTGGTATGAGCGCCGCCTGGACGATCTGCGACTTTTCAAGAAAGATCGGGCGGTAAAAAGTGTATTTGAATTGATTTTTGGCTTTCCGGACAGTGCAGGTATGATAGTTATTTCTTTCCACGCTCGGACAGTTCTAAGCTCATGCACTGTCCTCATGAACACGGAAATTTTCGCATAACTCGATGCTTCGCATCTCAAACAGTATGCGAAAATTTCCTATTCGGACAGTGCATTTGCTAAGAACTGCCGGCTGATTGTTACAAGAAATAACTATCATACCTGCACTTGTATTACGATTGACTAAAGAATTTATGCTTACTGATAAATATACACTTTCGGAAACAATGATGAAAAATTGACAGAAAAATAGGCAGTTATGCTATGAATCTTTGAGACGATTTTTGATACACTGAGTAGGTGCTGCTGTTTAAGGAAGGTACGAGATTGCACGTGACTTGGACTTATAAGAAAGGCAAAATGAAAAATGCGAAAGATCAAAGTAAGACCATATTCAGGAACAAAGAGTAACGAAATAACTGACAGAGAGCGGAAAGGCATGGCGGTTGCGCGGAAGGCAGCGGCTGATGGAATCGTTCTCCTTGAAAATAAAGAAAATGTGCTTCCGATAAGTAAGGGAAGCCGTGTAGCGCTGTATGGATCCGGTGTGTCTAATACTATAAAGGGCGGAACAGGCTCAGGTGATGTAAATGAGAGACATAGCGTAACGATCGCAGAAGGATTTAGAGACGCAGGATATGCGATCACGACAGAAGAGTGGATCGAGGATTACAGCAGACGTTTCACAGAGGCTCGAAACAATTGGAGAGATGAGATCAATAAAAACGCTGAGGGAAAGGATTTCTTCACAGTCTATACAACAACTCCGTTCGTTCGACCTGTTGGAATGGAAATAACGAAAACTGATGCGGATACGGCATTTTATGTAATAAGCCGTGTAGCAGGAGAAGGCGCAGACCGCTTTGATAAAGAAGGTGACTATCTCCTTACAAAAGATGAAGAAAAGGAACTCAATACGATCTGTGAACTGTATGAGAAAGTCGTAGTAGTTCTGAATGTAGGCGGAGTCATCAATCTGTCATTTATGGATAAGCATGAAAATATCCTTGGACTCGTCCTTTACTCACAGGCTGGAATGGAGGGCGGACATGCGCTGGCTGATGTAGTGTCCGGTGATGTAACCCCTTCCGGAAAACTCACTGCGACATGGGCATATAAGTACAGCGACTATCCGAATGCGGCAGAATTCTCCCATAATAATGGAAACACAGAAGAGGAGTTCTATAACGAAGGTATTTATGTAGGATACCGTTATTTTGATAGCTACGATATACCGGCACGGTACTGCTTTGGCTACGGTCTGTCATATACGGATTTTGAGATCGAGACAGAAGATATCGCTGAAGTTAAGGGCGAAGGCTTTGACGTGACTGTAAGCGTGAGAAACACAGGCGAAGTTAGCGGAAAGGAAGTTGTACAGGTATATGTTTCCTGCCCCGACGGAAAAATTGAGAAGGAAGACCGCCGTCTCGCAGCATTTGCAAAGACAAAGCTGCTTAATCCCAGAGAGGTTCAAAAAATTGTGCTTCGTGTTCCGTTCAAGGCGCTCACTTCCTATAGTGAAGAAATACCGGGATGGGTTCTGGAAAAGGGAATTTACGGCGTATTTGTAGGAAATTCTCTCGATGATTCAGCATTGGATGCTGCAATAGAGCTTACAGAGGATGTGGTAACTATCCGGACTGAGCACATCTGCACTCCTAAAAAAGAGGTTAAAGAGTATCATAGGGACCTCGATCAGAGGATAGAATTATCAGAGGTAATAGGAGAAGCGGCAAAAATCGACGGTTTCCAGATCATCACTGTATCGGCGGCAGATATACCTGTAAAAACTATAGAGTACAAGACAAATGCGGAGCTTGCAGATGCAGAGGGCATGAAGATCGTCGATACTCTTTCTGAGGATCAGATAAAGCAGCTCGCGACAGGAGATCCCGGTAAGGGACAGGATGCAGCTCTCGGTGCTGCAGGAAATTCTGTTCCAGGATCTGCGGCACAGACCAGCCGATGCGCAGAGGACAAGGGAATCGCAAGTATCGTGCTTGCAGACGGCCCGGCGGGCTTACGTCTCATGAAGTACTACTTTGTGAAAGATGGAAGCATCGTTAATATGCCGTTCCAGTTTAGCCTTGAGGGTGGTATTTTCTGTAAAGATGCAGATAAGACCGAGGGAGAGCGTTACTATCAGTATTGCACTGCCGTACCGGTAGGAACAATGCTCGCACAGACCTGGGATACGGAGCTTGTTTCTGAGGTTGGAACAATGGTCGCAGGAGAAATGCAGGAATTTGGCGTGACTCTCTGGCTCGCACCGGGTATGAATATCCAGAGAAATCCGCTCTGCGGCAGAAACTTTGAATATTATTCCGAAGATCCGTTAGTGTCTGGAAAGATCGCGGCTGCTATGACAAACGGTGTGCAGAAGATAAAGGGCTGCGGAACTACTATAAAGCATTTTGCGTGCAACAATAATGAAGATAACCGCATGAACTGTGACAGTATCATGTCTGAGAGAACCATGCGTGAGATATATCTCAAGGGCTTTGAAATCGCGATCGAGGAGTCTCAGCCGATGTCTATGATGACGAGTTATCCTGTGGTAAATGGTATCCATGCAGCGAATAACTATGACCTCTGCACAAAGGCTGCGAGAAATGAATTTGGCTTCAAGGGACTCATCATGACAGACTGGACGACCACTCACTACGGACCGTCCTGTACGGCAGCGGGGTGCATGAGAGCCGGAAACGATATCGTCATGCCGGGATGTGCAAACGACCAGAAAAATCTCACAGAAGAGTTGGCATCAGGTGTACTCAAAATGGAAGACCTGAAAGCCTGCGTATCAAGATTCATCAGAACAGTAATGCAGTCAGACTGCTACGAAGACTGAGATAAGATAGCGAAATAGTAAAAATTAGGGCGTACTCATGACTTTAAGTTCATGGGTACGCCTTTTTTGAACAGAGTAATAGAGTTTTTCGAAACGACCAAGCAGAGATAAGAAATAGCGAACTATTAAAGTACTTTTATCCAATCATTACGGAAACCATAATAATCCATACGAACGAATGGATATTTTTTAGTTAAATCAATAATAGCGATCTTTAACTCTATAAAATCATCATTGGAAAGAAGACGTTTCATAATAAGGATAAATCCATAAAAATGAGCATTGTCTATTGTGCCGTCAGGATTTTTTCTGAGAAATGTTTTTTCTTTTTTGTTTAAGGATGGTTTTTGCTCAAATAGACGGTTATATATTCGGCTACCATGAGCACATAAGTTCCTTATGATTGTCATACTGTGCATATATTTTCCGAGTATTACAGACCCTTTATTCATATTAAGACCAAATTTATTCGCAACGGCATCTTTTATACTCTGCTCGGAGATTGAGTACAAAAAAGAAATGTCGGAAATTGTGAACAAATCAATATATGCCCAAATAGGAATAGCTTCGTGAAGGTCATTTACAAAATGTTTGAGATAAGCCTCGTGAGGAAGTCTGCGAGTTTTTTGAAGTTCAGCTTTTTCGATTATTTCCTTGTGTTTTTTCTTATTTGTAAAAAGATTTTCATCGAAGTGACCCGTTGCACCATGAACTTTGGAAAATTCATAGGCATATATTGATTTAAAGTTCACTTCGATTATTTCTAAATAGCGAAGGATGAGATTTCTTAGCTCACGGTCAAAATTATAGATATCTACAATATTTTGAAACGTTGAAGAACTGGAAAAACGGTCATTTTTTCGAAGTGTAAGTGAATATCCACTTATTCGGTAGTAATTATTTCGTAAAAGAAATTCTCGTGCCAAGGTTTCGTTGGTGATTATAAGTCCACGAGATTTAAGAAGTTCGATTTGCTCATTGATAGTTTTGAATACTTTTTCTGACATGAAAAACTCCATAGAAACAAAACGCCCCCAAGTGTGCATGCGTTTCCGCAGAGGCCTGAGGGAGATGTTAAATATAGTTTATCAGTAATAGAAGAACTCGTCAATATAAAGCAAGTATTTTGTACACAAAACAAACAAAGTTACTGTTCAGACGCAACCGGAGCACTACGCTGCGGAGGTTGCGACCAAGAAAGATGAAAAGCCATTGGATTTTGCCCATCGCCGGAGGCGATTTAATTGGCAAAATCCGTTACGCGAGCGAGCTGGAAGCGAGTGAACAGTAACCAAACAAAATACTGCGGGGGGTATAATGTTAGACAAATAGAAGTGTGTTGCAGGGATCTCTTAAAGATAAAAAATGCAATTATTTTTGAGAATAGATAGTATAATTAGGGTATAAAATTTCCACAACTATAAAAATATTGAAGTTTTGGAAGAAAAGGGTGAAGCTATGATAGGACGAAATGAAGAGAAAAAAAT
>AUJT01000029.1 GCA_000424365.1 Lachnospiraceae bacterium NK4A144
TTCATTTGCGAATGTAAAAGAAGACATGAACTTCCGAAGATATTTGTATAGAGGGACGAAGAATGTTCTGGCACAAAGTGTTATGCTTGCAATCGGATTCGATATCAATAAGTTGCATCACAAAATCATGTCTGGCCGAACAGGAACCCATCTTTTTGAGCTGAAGAAAACAGCATAATTTTTGATCCTCCAAAATCGAAGTTTTGAATCTGATCCGAAGTTATCTTCGGTCTATTAAGTTACTCTAAAAATATGATGTATTAGCAAAAAGGAGATGTAAGTACTCGTTTTTGAGTGCCAAAAAGGGCTATCGCCCAGATGACTTAATCATCTAATGCGACAGCCCCATCATATATGATTATTTTATGCAAATAACTGCATAATATGAGCTGTTAAGATTCCAAGAGGAGTACCTATTACATATCCAAGAAGCGCCATTAATATTCCAACAGGGACAAGTGAACCTGAATATGTTCCTGCAAGTACCGGCGCCGACGCCGTTCCTCCAATATTTGCAAGTGACGCTACTGCTCCTGTAAACATATCGATTTTTAGAAGTTTTGACAGGCCCAACATTAATACGCAATGAATAGCGAGAATGATAAATCCGGTCAATATCCATGCCGGAGCATCTCCAAGCTCAAGTAAGGACGCTCTTGACGCCAGTAATGCGATCACGCAGTACAGAAGGAGGTTTGATACTTCTGCTGACCCTGCAGTCTTTCCAAGAGGCGATACCGCTCCTACCAGTCCCAAAACTGTAATGAACAGGATCGTCCATGTCGCTTTATCAAGGAACGGTACTGCACCATTAAGAGCTACACCAACATTCTGACCTATTGTTGACACTACAAGTGCTGTACCTATAAGAAGCAGCAGACTTTGAAATGTTACCGGACTGGTGTTGAGTTTCGCTTCATCTTCCAAACGGTTCGATACTTCATCAAGAATAGTTGTATCTGCCTTCGTCCACTTATTGAACTTTGGTGCCAGATTTATCGCCCAAAGAAGGAACATTACCCAGATCGAATAATCTATCGAGTCTATAACCAGCGCATAACCCATGTCAGCTTCGGATATATTTAGTGCTGCCTGTACTGCGACCATATTTCCCGATCCACCAAGCCATGATCCGCAAAGAGCGCCCAGTCCCATCCAGGCATTTGCACCTATAACCCCTTTCATAAGAATGAAGGCTACAACAAATCCTATCACTATGGTTACCGATGCTGAAAAGAATCCTATAAGCATCTTAGGTCCTAACTTGATAACCTTACGGATGTCGCACCTTAAGAGCATGGTGAATACCATTGCATAGGTCAGCGAATTCTTTAGTGCACTGTATGCCGGCTTAGTTGCTTCCATATCCCAAACCCCTAATGTACACAAAAGCATAGAGATCAAATAGAGCAAAACAACAGCCGGTATAAACCTAAAAAACTTCCATCCTGTCTTTTTTTCGAGCGTTACAAGTACTGCCGCTAAAAAGATCAGAACTGCTACATAGGCAAAACCATCAGTAATCATATGAGCCCCCTTTATGAAATTTGTTTGATCTAAGCCTTCACATCAATACGTTGAAGTCTTAAATAGTTTTTAAAATTATACAATACTATAGACGTTGGAACAATGAACTATGATAAAATTGTTTTGACAAAACAACAAAAATTTTTGAATTGCAGGGAGGATTGTGCATGAAGATTACCGAAGTGAGACTTGGAAAAATTTCTGTTCCTCTGCGTGTTCCATTTAAAACTGCATTACGGAGAGTTGACAGTGTCGAAGACGTGATCGTCGAGATCGTTACAGATACAGGCCATAAAGGGTATGGTGAAGCTCCTCCTACAGGTGTAATAACCGGAGACACAACTGATGCGATCATTGGTGCAATACGTGACCATATTTCCAAAAAGATCATCGGACTCGATATTGATAACTTTGAAGATGTGATCCAAGAAGTTCAGTCCTCTATCGTCCACAATTCATCTGCTAAGGCTGCTGTTGATATGGCTCTTTATGACCTCTACGGTCAGCTCTTCAATATTCCGGTATATAAACTTTTCGGTGGTGCGAGAAAATCAATAACCACGGACATCACGATAAGTGTTAATGACCCTGAAACTATGGCTCATGATGCGATAAATGCTATAGAACGCGGTTATGATACTTTGAAGGTTAAAGTTGGCGTTGATCCATCACTGGATGTTTCAAGATTATCAGCCGTTCGAAATGCTGTAGGGAATAATGTTCGGATCCGGATCGATGCAAATCAGGCATGGACTCCAAAAGAAGCTGTTAGAATTTTGAATAGCATGCAGGAAAAGGGACTTAATCTTGAACTTGTCGAACAACCTGTTAAAGCCGCTGACATTGAGGGGCTTAAGTTTGTTACCGAAAGAAGTTATGTTCCCGTACTAGCCGATGAATCGGTTTTCTCGCCAGAAGATGCCTTAAAGATAATGCAGTATCACGCTGCTGATATGATAAACATAAAACTCATGAAATGCGGAGGTCTCTATAATGCGCTTAAGATAATAGCCGCCGCTGAAATTTATGGCATTGAATGCATGCTCGGTTGTATGCTGGAAGCAAAAATATCTGTAAATGCCGCTGTTGAACTTGCCTGCGCTAAAAAGATCATTACACGAATCGACTTAGACGGACCTGTACTTTGTTCTGAAGATCCTATTATGGGTGGTGCAGTCTTTAACGAAAAAGACATCACTGTATCAGACGCCCCCGGAATGGGTATTAAGGGAATCGAAGAAGGAAGACTTATGTATATCTAATAAAAAGGCTGCTGCAGAATTCTTTTCACAGAATCCGCAGCAGCCTTTAAACTATATCCTTATATTCAATCTTTTACAGCAAGTACTTTGAGAATGAAGTCCCATACTCTCTTTGTAGAAGAAATGCTAAGTGTTTCTTCCGGTGTATGAACGCCTGACATCTGTGGGCCAAATGAAACGGCATCTATACCATCAAGTTTATCAGAGAAAAGTCCACACTCAACGCCTGCATGTATACCCTGTACTACAGGAGTCTGTCCATACATTTCTTTCCAGATACGGACCATATCATCTCGAAGCTTTGAATCTTTTCTGTACTCCCATGCAGGATATGCACCTTCAAAAGAGTACTCAGCTCCCATATGCTCAATTATGCGCTTCATCTTTCCGATAAGAAATTCCTTAGCAGAATTTACACTGGATCTAACCGCATAACGATAATGAACAAATCCCTCTTCTGTGCTCATTACTCCAAGATTAAGGCTTGTTTCCACCATATTCTCTACATCCGCACTCATTGCCTGAACTCCGTTAGGGAGCGCAAAGAGAAGAGACAGTGAAGTATCAAGAGACTCAGCTGTAAGCACATTCTTTGTCACTGTTGCATTTTCTGTAATAACAATATTGAATGCAGGATCCTGTACACTATATTCTTCCTTTATTTTCTGAGCTTCTGCCTCTGCTGCTTCCCTAAATGCAGCTGTATCGGATTCGGGAACTATAAAATTCAGTTCCGAAGCACGCGGAATAGCATTGTCCTTGGATCCACCCTTCATGTAATCCAATGCAGCACCTGTCTTTTCTGTAACTGCAGCTGCTATACGTCCTGCCATGATATTGGCATTTGCTCCGCCGAGAATTATCTGTGTACCTGAATGTCCGCCTGTGAATCCCTTGAGTTCAACTCGCATCTCAACACCGGTACGACTTTCTCTCTTGATCGCAAGCTTACTGTCTACACGTCCACCACCGGCACAGCTTGTAAGGAAAATTCCCTCATCCTCAGAGTCCATGTTCAGCAAACGACGATTCTTCAGACCTGAAAGATCTATATGATTAGCTCCTTCCATGCCTGTTTCCTCGGATACAGTGAAGACTGCCTCAATAGATGGATGCGGTATGTCATCAGAATCCATTATAGCCAGCGCATACGCTATCGCAATTCCATCATCTCCACCAAGTGTTGTTCCCTTAGCTGTGACATTATCTCCAACAATTTCAAGCTGAAGACCTTCTTTGTCCATATCTATCGGACAACTATCTTCTTTCTCATTTACCATATCGAGGTGTCCCTGAAGGATCACTCCCGGAACATTCTCATATCCGGGAGTTGCAGGACATTTAATGATCACATCATAAAGATCATCCTGTTCAACTTCCAGACCTCTGTCTTTTGCGAATTTAACGCAATAGTCACTTATTGCTTTTTCATTATACGAACCATGCGGGATCATTGTCAGATCCTCAAAAAAATGAAAAACTTTCTTTGGTTCAAGCTCGTCAAGTACTCTCATTTTATTAAAACCTCCATAGAAATAGAGAATCCGGCGTTGCCGGATTCTCCGTACACGTCACACCCACTGAATGCAGCACATCAAATGTTATCACTGCCCCGCAGCCTGCTGTTGCTGTTGCTGTTGTTGTTGCTGCTGAGCTGCCGCCGCAGCTGCTGCCTCCTGTGCCTGCTGTATAGCCTGTGCCTGAAGTGCAGCCTGAAGTGCAGCCTGTTGTTCTGCTGTCGTATCAGGAGCCGTCTGATTTTGTTCCCCGGATGTATTCTCAGTATCAACATCCGCCTGACTATCATCCTCTTCACCATGATCAAGGAAGCGCTGTGCTTTTGTCTTAAATGACGAATTCGGGAACGTAGATATCAACCTGTTGAATAATTCCGTTGCTTTATCTTTATTATCATTTTTTAGATAACTCTGAGCAAGATAATACAATGCAGAATCATTATCTTTATCAAGGTCATACGCTCTGGTCAGATTTTCGATAGCGCCATCATAATCGCCATCATTATACTGATCTATTCCGTTAGACAGATACTGCTCAGCAGCTTTTGCGGATACGTTGCTGTCCAGGAAAGAATAAAGATTCAAAAACTGTTCTGAAACCTGGTTGCCACTAGTCGTTTTTATCTGCTCCAAATATCCGGCTGCAGTAAGTGCATCTTCCGGATCATTTATATAACTTTGCGCAGCCTGTAAAAGATAATTGTAATCCTGCATAACACCTGTAGAACCTGTATATTCTTCAAGTGAAAGCTGAGCCTCATCATTCGATTGCTGAAGAGAAGCTATCTGACGATTTAGATCATCCATATCAGCAGACTTAGTTGTAAGTTCTTCCGAAACATCCTTTAGCTGTGTATTTATGTCAGATTTAGCTGACTGGATCCTTGCCGGAAGGATAAGGAACCACATCACCGCCATTCCAAGAACAAGACCGATCAAAATATTAAAAATCGTGTGTCTTCCAGCACGTTCCGGTCCGTTTAGTGGTTGGATTATGGTCTCATTTCCGCTTTGATACGTTATCGCCTCTTCACGTTTTTTCTGGGGTTTTCCAATCCTTGCTTCACGCTCGGCAATTTCCTGCTTTGCTTCCTGGAGATACATCCTTATTGATGTATTTCCATTGTCGATCTGCATCGCACGTTCCAGCAGCTTTTTTGCTTTTCCGTACTCTTTATTTTTTATATAGATCAAGCCAAGCAGCTGATACGCAACCATAAGATTTCCGTTAAGAGAAATTACTTTCTTTAGCTGGATCACTGCCAGATCGAGATCACCTCTTCTTGTATATGCAAGCGCCTGATTATATTTTTTTACGGCCTGATTAACTGAATTTAAGCGGGCTTGATTATTCTGAACATCATTAATAAAGTCATCCGCGATATTTTTCTTAGGACGGATACTTTTTGACAATATCCATTCTGAAAGGGCAGCTACAACTTCGCCCATTTCAAAATAAACCAATCCCAAAAGATTTCTTGCCGGAATATTATTCTTATTGCATTTCAAACTCTGTCTGAGGCATTCTGCAGCACCGCTAAGATCCCGGACTCTCGCCCTTTCAAGACCTTCGTTATAATAGGTATTTGAAAGTCGAATGATCTTCTTATAAACTCCGACATCTGCGCCACAGGCTGTACAGAAATTATCCTCCGACAACGTACATCCGCAGTTATAGCATTTCATCCGTAGTCACCTATAACCCTTAATCATCTTTGTCTTTTGACTTTACGCTAAGCATGGAAAACAGCAGATCCATCATATCCGTAACGTCACGATTATGAATTGCCTCTTCTGCATCCTCTACTTCAAGTGACGGATGAAACTTTTTCAATTCTTCTTCAAAATCTATCATATTAACCTTTCTGATCAAACAGCAGAAAACGGCCTTGGATACAGATTACCGTTTCCATCCATAAAAAACTGTACTGCGCTCCTGTCTATATCAACATAGTACTGCTGATCGCCAAGATAAATCATTACTCCCATGTACGCTTTTCCACGAGCAATAACTCTGACATTCTCGGCACGATCCCTAAGATCATCAAAGTCCATAATTCTCTGCCTAAGATCGGCAACCTTTGTTTTAAGTGCAATCTTTTCGCGCATAAGGTTCTGTCGCTCTGCAACCATCAGATCATCCGCTATATCCATTCGGATATAATGATCTAATTCGTTCAGTTTTTCAGATACTTCACGCATACGTTCGCTGCTCTCACTTTCTGCCTTACAAAGACTCTGGTACTGATTTTCCATATTATCCGTAAAGCCTACTCGTATAAGAGTCTGCACACCAACGTCATTTCCAAGATAAACACTATCAACACCCTGAATAGCCAGGATCCTTCCTCCGGTAATCGCTCCAATCTTTCCTGTAGCAGTTACCCTGCCGTTTGCAGAAATCTTTGAATTCAGAATATAGTTTGCCGAAACAGATCCACCTGTCTCAACCGTTGTATACTCTATAAAGCCTGCAAGGAGATCTCCACCGCATTTGATCACAGCTTCACCATTGCCAAGTATACCACCCTTAACAATTATATCTCCACCTGCTGAGATAGCAGCTCCATGGAATATCCCATCTATAGTCACGCTCTTTGTAGCTGTGATATGGATGCCCGATCGAACTGTTCCATGTATCACAACATCGCCCTTAAACATGATATCCCCATGAACATTGTTGATATCCTGATAATATTCTTTTAGACCAATGACACTTAACTTTGTATTTGTAACCTCGATCCTGCCATCCATCGTTGCAGTATATGTCAGAGTATCCTCATCATACTTGCATCCTGACGTTACATAGGGTCGAAGATCTTTCACACGTTTTGGCGGAATCACCTTTCCCCTTACCGTCATACCGGTCTTACCCGGAACAGCAGGATGATAGACAGCCAGTTTGTCACCGTTATTTACACATTCAATGACATTAACGCTGGTATAGTCTACCGATCCGTCTTCTCTTATCTGCGGTCTACGCTTTTTGGGATCCGTTGTATCGAAAAGATATTCATAATATCCATCTTTTCCAGGAACAGCCGGAACCCCTTCCGCAACCAGCTGCTCCATATTATAAATACGCTTCTTTGCCATTGCAGCGATACGGGACGTATCTATGCAATCCGTTACACCTGCTTCCTCCAGCAAGCCTAGCAGGTAGTCTTTGTCATACTCTTTTCCATCTTCCGGAGGTACCAGCGTAAGAAAGACCTTCATGTCACTGTCTTTAATGACTACACGATTTTGCGGTTTCTTTTGCTCATCTAATTCTTCTAGCATAACCGTATCCCCCTATATAAAATTTATACCCAGTTTGCGCTTTTATTTCTGGAGAGCTTTCAGACGTTCCTGAACTTCTTCCATCATCTTCTCATATTTTGCGAGCTTATCCTTTTCTTCCTGTATCTTTGCTTCCGGAGCTTTTGACAGGAACTTTTCATTTGCAAGCATATTGTGGGAACGCTTAAGTTCTCCCTCAAGCTTGCTCTGTTCTTTCTGAAGGCGCTTGATCTCTTCCCCTATATCAACAAGCTCCTTAAGCGGAATAAATACAGTTGCAACACTTGTTACAACAGATACATCATCATCTGTGATACCGGATTTATCCGCCTGAACAGTGACTCCTTCTGCACCTGCCAGCGCTGCAAAGAAAAGCTTACCGTCTTCAAATGCTCTGCGAACGTCCTCTGTTTCTGAAACAACAGTCATATCTACCTTCTTGGAAGGTGCAACGTTCATCTCGCTTCGAACATTTCTGATTCCCTTTACAGCTTCACGTATACGATCTACGTCTTCTGCTTCACGTGTATAGTTGTATTTTTCCTCATATACAGGCCAGTCCGCGATCATGATCGACTCAGGACTATCCATATTGGTCTCTTCACGTACAGTACAGTAGATTTCTTCAGTAACAAAAGGCATGTACGGATGAAGCATCTTTAATGAGCTGATAAGTACCTCTCTTAAAGTCCAAAGAGCTGCATTCTGACTCTTTGCATCATCAGTATTGTAAAGTCTGGGCTTTACCATTTCGATATACCAGTCGCAAAGGCTCTCCCAGATAAAATCATTTATCTTCTGAGCCGCGATACCGAGCTCATACTTCTCCATGTTCTCAGTAACATCACGAACTGTCTCATTCATACGACAAAGGATCCAGCGATCTGCATTTTCAAGCTCCTGCTCTGAAGGCTCTGTAATGCTCTTTCCGTCCATATTCATAAGAATAAAGCGTGATGCATTCCAGATCTTATTTGCAAAATTACGGCTTGCTTCAACTCTGTCATAAGAGAAACGCATGTCATTTCCGGGAGCATTACCTGTAATGAGTGTAAATCTCAGAGCATCTGCACCGTACTTATCGATAACTTCAAGCGGATCGATACCATTTCCAAGAGACTTACTCATCTTTCGACCCTGCTCATCACGAACAAGACCGTGGAAAAGCACTGTCTTAAACGGCTTATCCTTCATCTGCTCGTATCCTGAGAAGATCATACGGATAACCCAGAAGAAGATAATGTCATAGCCTGTAACAAGCACATCTGTAGGATAGAAATAATCCAGCTCAGGTGTCTTTTCCGGCCATCCAAGAGTTGAGAACGGCCACAGAGCAGAAGAGAACCATGTATCAAGTGTATCGGGATCCTGATGGAAATGTGTTCCTCCACACTTCGGACATACATCCGGCATTTCTTTTGCTACAACAACTTCTCCGCACTCATCACAGTAATATGCAGGAATCCTGTGTCCCCACCAAAGCTGTCTGGAGATACACCAGTCGCGGATATTATCTGTCCAGTTGAAGTATGTCTTCTTCATTCTGTCCGGAATAAGCTTTATATCACCATTTCTTACAGCTTCTGCAGCAGGCTTGATAAGCTCATCCATCTTTACAAACCACTGCTGCTTTACAAGCGGCTCAATGGTCGTATGACAACGGTCATGTGTTCCGACATCATGAGTATAATCCTCGATGCGAACAAGGAGTCCCATTTCGTCAAGTTCCTTAACGATGGCCTCACGTGCTGCCATGCGGTCCATTCCCTGATACTTTCCACCGTTTTCATTGATGGTCGCATCATCATTCATAATATTGATGACCGGAAGATTCTTTCTCTTTCCAACCTCAAAATCGTTAGGGTCATGAGCCGGTGTGATCTTAACTACACCTGTACCGAATTCAAGATCAACATACTCATCTGCAACGATAGGTATCTCTCTGTTCATTATCGGAAGCATACATGTTTTTCCGATAAGATCCTTATATCGATCATCCTCAGGATTTACAGCAACTGCTGTATCACCGAGCATTGTTTCCGGACGTGTGGTTGCAAATTCGATAAAACGTCCTTCCTCACCAACTACCGGATACTTGATATGCCAGAGATGAGAATCCTGTGATTCATATTCTACCTCTGCATCTGAAATAGTTGTCTGACATACAGGGCACCAGTTAACCATCTTATTACCCTTGTAGATCAGACCTTTATTATAAAAGCCAACGAAAACTTCGTTTACAGCATTTGAACATCCCTCGTCCATGGTAAAACGTTCACGATCCCAATCACAAGAGATTCCAAGCTTTTTTAGCTGGGATGTGATGATACCGCCATACTCTTTTTTCCATTCCCATGCACGCTCAAGGAATTTATCTCTTCCAAGATCATCTTTTGTGATTCCATCTTCCTTAAGCTTCTGAATGATCTTTACCTCAGTCGCAATAGAAGCGTGATCTGTACCGGGCTGCCAAAGAGCATTATATCCCTGCATTCTCTTAAAACGAGTAAGGATATCCTGCATTGTATTATCAAGAGCATGTCCCATATGAAGCTTACCGGTGATATTCGGCGGGGGCATAACTATAGAAAATGGTTTCTTTCTCTTATCAACTTCGGCATGGAAATATTTCTTACCAAGCCACTTAGTATAAATGCTGTCTTCAATCCCCTTGGGATCATATGTTTTTGCCAGTTCTTTTGCCATGATTCGTAATGTCCTTTCATACCGTCATCCTGGCCCGGAAAACCCGAAAAAAGCGCAGAAATGCACAGTTTGCATACTTTATCATGATAAAATCTGCATCAGTTTTTGTCAAGGTTCCCTCTTCTCAGCCTGTGAAACTGCATAACGATAAGAAATACTGCGCAAAACAGCACCATACCGTAAAAACTTATCGTCCTTGAAAGCAGCATGGACGGTGCAAGAAATTTATTTCCAAAAATATTTTTGAATGCCAGAAGATAACATGTTTCATTTATCCCAACAGCTCCCGGGATAGGCATCATATCCGCTGCGACAGAGACCGCTGCCGCAAGAAGCGTTATTGTCATAAAGTCCGCTCCCTGAAGGCCGAACGCTCTAAAAACGATCCATGTTACGCCGAATCTGCATATTCTCTGAAGTACGCTAAACGCGACTACCTTATAAAAAATCTGACGATGCCTCAAAATATATGCAGAACCCTCACGATAATGACGCATGGTCGCTTCCAGTTTTTTCTTTCTGTAATCAAGGTCCTTTATTATATGAAAATGTGCCAGGATAACAAAAAATGCTACAAGTGTCTGGTGGACTATCCCTCCAAAAACAAGGATTATAAACATCAGAAAAACCGATGCAATATTCAGAAAAAGACCTAACCAGAAGAGCCATTTTAGGCTTCCAAAATTGGATATCAGCCCCCATTTTCCTGTAAGAGCCATTATTCCCATAAGAACCAGCAATGCCCCTTTATAGGCAATGGCAATTACCATAAGCGTGATAGCAGATGTTGAAAACGGAACCCCGTCTTTTTTCATTTCAACTATCTGCATAGGCTGCCCACCGGACGCAGAAGGTGTGATCGCATTAAAATATATTTCTATCAAAACATATTTAACACAGCGCAAAAAAGAAGCCGGAGCGGATATAGATCTCAAAATCTGGCCAATATTCCACGCTTCAAAAGAAACAAACCCAAAATTCAGGATAACTGCTGCCGCGATCCACCTCATATCCGCCTGATGTAGAACTATCAGAGTTTCTTTATAATCAAACTTTGAAAATATCAGTGTAAATGTAATTCCTATCAGAAGAATAAGAACACATGCATAGATCAGATTTTTCTTTCCCTCTGACATTTTTGTCTTCTGTGTCATCTCGCCTCTAAATCCGCAACTTCTGCATTCACCACACGAATAAGCTCATCCGGTGAAAGCTCTATCGTGCAACCTATTCTCCCACCACTTATATATATTGTATCGAACTTTCTCGCGGTAGAATCAATAACTGTTCTAAACTGTTTTTTCATTCCAAGCGGGCTGCATCCTCCTCTAACATAACCTGTGAGTGGTGTCAGTTCCTTCACATGAATTAGTTCGACATTCTTTTCACCAACTGCTTTTGCAGCTGCCTTAAAATCTACTTCTGCTGCCACAGGAATAACAAAAACATAATGCTCTCCGCTTTTTCCGAGAGCTACCAGTGTCTTAAACGAACGCTCAACATCATGTCCTAAAATCTCTGCGCTATGGACGCCATCCGTAAATTCCGAAGAATCATACGTTTCAACTTTATAACTAACTTTATTCCTGTCAAGAATACGCATTGCATTTGTTTTTGATTCTTTTGCCATTCTGTCTTACCTCGAAGTTTGCCACAAAAGGCAGGAGTTCGTATAACGAATTCCTGCCTTTTGAATCTTTATTATGATTATTTACTGAGATCTATGCTGCGGATCTGCTTTCTAAGCGGAAGCACACTGCTGGCATTTACAGAGAGTTCATCAACTCCCATTCTTAAGAATGTTTCGGTAAGTGTAAGATCTGCACCCAGCTCTCCACAGATTCCTACCCAGCATCCATGACGGTGACCAGCCTCAATAGTCATCTGGATTTCCTTGAGTACTGCCGGATGGTGTGTATCCATGAACGGATCGAGCATTGCATTCTGACGGTCGATCGCACAAGTATACTGTGTAAGATCGTTAGTACCAAGTGAGAAGAATTCTACTTCTTCTGCAAGCTCATCTGCACACATTACTGCTGCAGGTGTTTCGATCATGATACCAACCTGAAGCTTTCCGATCTTTACGCCTTCATTCTCAAGCTCACGTCTGCACTCGTTAAGAATTTCCTTACACTCACGTACCTCTCTGACACTTGTGATCATAGGGAACATAACTGCAAGATTTCCAAATGCTGACGCACGAAGGATCGCACGGAGCTGACGCTTAAAGAAATCCTTTCTTGTAAGACAGATTCTTACTGCTCTATAGCCAAGTGCCGGATTCTCCTCCTGCGCAAGCTTCATGTAGTCGATAGTCTTATCTGCACCGATATCACAAGTACGGATAACTACAAGCTTCGGTGCCATAGTCTCAACTACTCTCTTATACGCCTGGAACTGAGTCTCCTCAGAAGGGTCGCTCGGGCTGTTGAGATATACAAACTCTGATCTGAAAAGACCGATTCCCTCTGCATCGTTTGCCTGAACAGCTCCCATGTCATCAGGCCCACCAATATTGGCATATACCTTAATGGTCTTTCCATCGATAGTAGTATTGCTCTTACCCTTAAGGTCAAGAAGCAAAGATTCCTTACGGATATCTTCAGCCTGCTTCTCCTTAAGTGATTTTAAGAGATCCTCTGTAGGATCAACATATACGCACGCATTATATCCATCAAGGATAGCTGTCTTTCCATCCCAGCTCTCATCGATCTGCTTACACTGAATAAGTGCAGGCACATTCATGCTGCGCGCAAGGATAGCTGTGTGAGAATTTGTACTTCCCTCACGTGTGATCATTCCAAGCAGAAGTGACTTATCAAGCTTTACTGTCTCAGACGGTGCAAGATCTTCTGCTACAAGAATACACGGTTCATCCTTGTCATCAGCCTTTGTATCATAACCAAACAGAACGTCAAGCATTGAATTTCCAACATCCAACACATCAGCACTTCTGGCCTGGAAATATGGATCATCCATGTCGCTGAACATCTGAGCCATGTTTGCAAAGCCCTGACGAACTGCATATTCTGCTGTGTGATTCTGCTCAACAATGATAGACTTTACTGAATCAAGAAGATCATCATCATCAAGCATATCTGCATGAAATTCAAAAATTGCAGCGGTCTCTTCTCCTGCTGCAATGACAGCCTTATCATAAAGCTCTCTCTGCTCGTCCTGTACCTTTACTCTTGCCTTTTCAAAACGGTCAAGCTCAGGGATTGGATCAGCAACTGTTTCCTCACTGATATTATATTCCTTCGGCCTAAAGATCCGAATCTTCCCGATCGCGATTCGATTCAGGACACTGGTTCCGGTTCCTACCTGCATACCTGTGAACCCTCCTGACTCAGAAATTTTCCTTTAAGTACTTCTCAAGTGCCTCTGCAGCTGCATCCTCATCTGCACCCTCTACGCATACAGTGATGGTCTCACCCTGCTTAACACCCATGCCCATAAGAGCAAGAAGCTTTTTCATATCACAGGACTTGTCATCCTTCTTTACAGTAACTGCACTGGCATAGTTCTTTGCTTCTTTTACAAGAAGTCCTGCCGGACGTGCGTGAATACCTACGGGATCAGTAACTGTAAATGTAAATTCCTTCATGATGTTCCTTTCATTTTGGCCGGGGTTAATGGCACTCAATTTCTGTGCCGAAACACAGGCCGCCTATTAATATTTCTCTATCCATCCGCAAGGCGCAGACATGGATTTTATAATGTAACAGTATAGTCACAATTTTAACAATTTTTCAAGCAGAATATTATGCACTTTATTAAGTTTTATTTAAGCAATATGACGATAATGTTACTTTTATTCTCACCAACATGCCTTTCAATGCTATTATTCACCGAAAAGTTTTCGTTTTCGCTCTATCATTTCGTCAATCTCACTCATATATAATTCAACATCCTTATGTGTATCGCATCTGACAGTATGTCCATTTTCAAGCAGTCTCTTTGTAACCGTTCCTGCCCCTACAGCAACTATCGACTGCACTTCTTCCATCATAAGAATGTTATAAAGGCCTTCCATACCTTTTCTCGCATATCCAGTGTTTTCAAAATTTCCACTGATATTTTTTTGCCGATACAGATAATACGGCACGAGTCTCATGTCTTCTGCACCTTTTTCAGCGATCTTCATGGTCTTTTCAGTGTTATGCAGACAGTCATATCCCATTTTATCTATTACTTCTGCAAGTCTGGATGCTCTTTTTATAGCAAGCGAATGAACTGTCAGGTCATCTGGTCCGAGTTTCTGTATTTCCTCTATGGTATGTCTTACGTCATCATCGGTTTCATTTGGAAGACCAAGGATCATATCCATATTGATATTGTCAAATCCTGCGTCACGAGCTTCATGAAACGCTCTCACCACATCCTCTACCGTATGGCGTCTTCCGATAAGCCTGAGAGTCTCATCTTTCATAGTCTGAGGATTTACTGAAAGCCTTGTTACACCATGTTTTTTCATCACCCTTAGTTTTTCAGGAGTAATAGAATCCGGACGTCCTGATTCCACGGTAAATTCCTGAAGATTTGAAAGGTCAAGTTCCGTTTCCAGGCATGTAAACAGTTTCTCGAACTGATCAGGTGTCAAAGTTGTCGGTGTTCCTCCACCAACATATATAGTATCTAATGTGCGCCCTTTAAACTTTTCCGCTGTAAAATGAATTTCTTTTTCTACACAATCAAGATACTCATCCACTCGCGATGCCCATGCGCCTATAGGATATGACGTAAATGAGCAATACAGACATGTCGTAGGGCAGAAAGGAATTCCGATATAAAGGCTGTATCCTCCATGATGAAACCTTGATAATATGCGGATCTCCCTTTCAGCAATGTCAACAGCAAGGCGCTGTTTCTCATCACTTACCAGATATGTGTCACTCATGTATTTCATTGTTTCTTCTACGGAATATCCTGCCTCAAGGCGTTTCTTGGCCATATTGGTCGGACGTATGCCGTTAAGTGTTCCCCATGGAAGTTTAGTATCAAATCTGGATGAGAGTACACGATAGAGATCCCGCTTAAGGTGATTTTTCATGTCTATCCTATCGTGTTCAGAAATATCTGAGAGAAGAAAAGCACCTATCTTTTCTTCGTTAAGGTACATGCGATATGCGTATCTTTTTTCCGCAGAAAGTCCGGGGTCCATATGAACTCCCGGGTCTGCTGCAACAATATCTGTTAATCCTTCGACAACTGCTATATTTATTTCCTCCGAAGGCAAAAATGCCTTAACAAGAGCATATAAATCATTCCTAAAAATTTCCCGGCTGATCTCGATCCGGACCATAATCACTATTCCTTTCTACTATCTCTGCTCCATTCTCTTTCATGACTCTCATGAATGATAAGAAGCGTTCCATTTTTCACTGAAATATGCGCTTCTTTCCCTACCAGCATATTGCTGACCCCCAGCGCTGTATTATTAGTCATCACACCATCTTGCATAGAATATTTCATACCAAGGATATCAACCCCCTCTGACCTATCCGATAACGAAAATACCGATACCATTCCTTCTGCGGTCTCCGGAAGCACAAGTGTATCATTATGAATTACCGTCATTTCCGAATCTCTGCCATATAGCCATGCACGGGCGCCTTTTTCCGCCAGACCTGTAAGCATTTGTATATTAGCTATAGTATGGCTTTCTCTGCCTCCTGTCCCGCCAAAAATCCTGAAGTCCCTATACCCATGTTCGAATCCTATTCCCACAGCGTGTGCGATATCCGTGTCATCTTTTTGAACTTCAAGCATTATGACATTCGGATGATCCGGTATATTACCGTCTCTTGAATCAAAATCCCCAACAACTATATCCGGGGTGATTTTTTCTCTTTTAAGATGATCATATCCGCCATCCGCAGCAATGATCAGATCTCCCTCTTCCGGTCGTATCAACAGACCAAAAAAGTCCCCCGCCCCAACAACAACACATTTTTTCATCTCTGTTCACTCTGATTTCCAAAAGTTTTCTGCATGTTCCAAAATATTATCAGACGACACCTCTATCACATCATTCCATTCTCTAGGAAAAAGACTTTTATTATTTGCGAATCTAAATCGATCATCCAGCAGAAGAACTATTCCCCTGTCTTCTTCTGTACGTATCACTCTGCCGGCAGCCTGAAGCACCTTATTCATTCCCGGAAATCTATACGCGTAATCGAATCCATCATAGCCTTTCTCTTCAAAATAGTCCTTTAGTATCTGCCTCTCATGAACAACTTTAGGGATACCGGTTCCCACTATCACTGCACCTATGAGTGAATCAGCTCTAAGATCTATCCCTTCAGAAAAAATTCCTCCGAGAACACAAAATCCCATGACGCTTTTTCCGGAATCTATATCAGTACCATTCACGCTTTGCATAAAACGATTTAAGAAGTCTTCTCTCATCTCTTCCGTCATGTGCGATTCCTGCATAATAATTTCAACTTCATCGTCGTCCGGAACCAGCAGTCGATACTGTTCATAGACAGATTCCATAAAAGCATAAGAGGGAAAAAAGGCCATGTAATTTCCCTGTCGTGCTTTAGGAAGGACCTTTAAGTATTCTGCAATATGTCTGTATTCTTTTTCATTTCTCCTTGTATATCGGGAACTTACATCCGTTCCGATCAATACCGCCCTTTTGGCAGGATCAAATGACGAATGTGCGTACATTGCATAATCCGAACGATCACCGGACAGAAGATCCATATAATAGTGAACCGGCAGAAGTGTCGCCGAAAAAAATACCGTACTTCGCCCTTTTTCAAGGCATCTTTTAATATCTGCCGAGGGATTTATGCAATAGATACGTATCATAAATCTGCCAAGTTCATCCAGTTCCGTATAGTTGGCATAACTATCGTTTTTTCGTTCTGCTGCAGACAAAAAATCACGTATTGCAAAGTAAAATTCCAAGACCGTATCGTCAGCACTTTTACCATTACGGCTCAGTGTTTCAAGCATATCATCATATCTCGCAGCTGCCTGCTGAAGTACGTCCAAAAACAGATCCATATCCTGCCCTACAGCAAACCCATTTCCTTCTTTTTTCATCGAAAGAAGGCGCTTATTACATCTTGAAAGCGCCTCGGCGCAGGATGGAAATTCATCTGAAATGATCCTTTTTATCGTCAGAAAATCCTCTTTATACAACGTTGCACTGAACATTTCCCTTGCTCTGTCTACAAGATTGTGCGCTTCGTCGATAAGAAAAATATAGTCTCCGCGTATACCCTCTCCAAAGAACCTTTTTAATTTCACATTTGGATCAAATACATAGTTATAATCGCAAATGACAGCATCGGAAAAAAGAGAAATATCAAGTCCCAGTTCAAACGGACAGAGTTTATGTTTTTCGCCATATTTGCGCAAAAACTCCCGTCCATACTCGTCTTCTGTCTGTAAAAGAGAGTAAAGCGCATCATTTATCCTGTCAAAATGCCCCTTTGCATATGGACAGTTTTCAGGATCACACTGCGGCTTTTCCAAAAGACACATCTTTTCTTTTGCCTGTATGGATACGGTTTTTATTTTAAGTCCGCCTTTTCTTAACAAACTAAACGTATCCACTGCAACAGTTGCCGTTATATTTTTAGCGGTAAGATAAAAAATCCTGTCTCCTAACCGCTTTCCCAATGCTTTTACTGACGGAAACAACACTGCAAGCGTTTTTCCAACACCTGTAGGTGCCATTAAGAAAAGTCTTTTTTCATGATATATCGTTTTATATACGCCGGATGCCAGCTCTTTCTGTCCTTCTCTGAATTCATAGGGAAATTCCAGTTTTTCGGCTGATCTGTTTCGCTTTTCTTTCCAGTCAAAAGAAAAATCTGCCCATTTCCTATATTCCGATATCAGAGCCTGAAACCACTCTGTGAGCTCATTAAAAGTATATGTTTCGTGGAAATATTTTAGTTCTAATGTATCAAGATTACAGTACGTCATCCTTACCTGAATATTATCTATCTCGTTTTGATATGCATATATCCAGGCATAGCATTTTGCCTGAGCAAGATGAACTGCGACCGGCTTATCAATATATTTCAGATCCCGATAAACGCCCTTGATCTCATCGATCACAGTTCCATCATCTCCATCGATGATGCCGTCTGCCCTGCCTTCTATTATCAGATCGTACTTTTCACCTTCGGCAATATGTTTCAGCGATACTTCCGCTCTATATTCAGGTCCACCCTTTTTTTGAAGCATTCGGTGTACCCTGCCGCCGGCAAGCATTGCTTCTTCCGGTGCGGTACGCCTTCGATTATCGATATCGCCGCTCCGCAGCAGGAATTCGACCAGCGAACGCACTGATATCGTGACAGTTTCTTTCATCATAATATTAAAAAAGAATCCAGTTGAGCTGAATTCCAACAGAATTGTCTATAAGCCAAAAACTCCCTGTGAATGTCAGTTTAAACTTTCATTCACAGGGAGTCAATGCGCTAACACAGCGAGCGTTCCGTTTTTGTCTCTGAACAATATCGTGAACTGAAACACTCAGGCAATAGCTAATTTATCTACCATTGCTTCAAAATTCTGATCATATCCGTTGTACTGAACTGTCAGATCTCTTGTGAGATCGAGTCCAAGAACACCAAGTATGGACTTTGCATCAATTATAATGTGGTTATAGAACACGTCAATATCAAAATCGCACTTTCCGCTGGTACGTACAAATTCTCTGACCTGTTCGGGTTTCAGTCTGATCTTACGCTCTCTCATATATAACACCTCTCTAAAGCTTTCTCAGTTAGAACCCTTTTGATTTATACCCTTAACTGTGCTTCATCTTGAAGCTAAAACCACGACCCTCATCTCGAAGTTCTAAAAAATTATACTACGTAGATATTAAAATTCAATGTATATTTTTAGAAAATTTACAAAAATCGTATTCTTTTTTTACATACAAAATGCATATATTTTCGCAGCTAAACCAGCATTATAAGACACGTTTAAACAAAAATAACCCATAGGACTTATATTCATTTTTACTTACGAAATCCATTGAATTTTACGGTAAGATAAAGCAAAAGGAATGTCCGATACTCCGAACATTCCTTTTGCTTTTATAAGTTATTTCTATGATTTTTAACGCTAAGTACTACGCACAACAAGTTACGCTAGGCTCGATAAGACCTCGCCAAGCGAACTTGCATAGCACGCACTAAGCTCGAAAATACCTCGCTAAGTGCTCCGCATAATCAAAGAAGATGTATTCCTGCTTCTTCCGCAGCCTCAACATCTTCATCTTTCCATACGGATGACTGTACTTCACCGATATGAGCTTTTCTTAAGAAATACAGACAGATTCTGGACTGTCCGATTCCTCCACCAATAGTATACGGAAGTTCACCATTAAGAAGCATTTTCTGGAACATAAGCTCAGAACGTTCCTCACAGCCAGCCTTCTTTAACTGCTCTGCTAGTGACTCTTCTGATACACGGATTCCCATGGAAGAAAGCTCCAGTGCACAGTCGAGAACCGGATAATATACGATTATATCTCCATTCAGGCTCCAGTCATCATAGTCCGGTGCTCTGCCATCGTGTTTTTCACCATTTGAGAGCTTATCACCTATCTGAGAGAGGAATATAGCACCGAAACGCTTAGCATATTCGTACTCTCTTTCCTTCGGTGTGAGATCCGGAAATTCGTCGAGAAGCTGCTGTGTTGTTATAAAAGTAATCTTTTCCGGAAGGATGGGCTCAAGAAAATCATACTTTTCTGAAAGATATTTCTCTGTCTCCTTCAGCGCGGCAAATACATGATTTACCATCTCAGATAATGTATCAGTATTTCTGTCGCTCTTTTCAATGATACGTTCCCAATCCCACTGGTCAACATAGATAGAATGCAGATTATCAGTTTCTTCATCTCTGCGAATAGCGGACATATCTGCGTAAAGACCCTCTCCAACATTAAATCCATAACGCCTGAGAGCTAATCTCTTCCACTTTGCAAGAGACTGTACGATCTCAACACCACGATCATTCTGCTCTCCAAGGCCAAAGCTTACAGGTCTCTCAACTCCATTCAGGTTATCATTAAGACCTGATTCGGGAGTTACAAAAAGAGGTGCGGAAACACGTGTAAGATTAAGTTCCTTTGCCAATGCTCTCTCAAAGAAATCTTTAACCTCTTTTATAGCGATCTCTGTCTCGATAATACCCATGTTGGTACTGTATTTTTCCGGAATCTTTATACTCATGATAGCTGTTATCCTTTCGGTTTTTAAAATGCTTCCAAGACATCACCGTATTAGTGTAACGCAGTGAAAATCAGTACGCAAGTATTTCATATCCGTTATCTGTAACAACTATCTGAACTTCCCACTGTGCAGACGGTTTTCCGTCCTCTGTGTAGATCGTCCAGCCGTTATCAGCATCCTCATATATGTGACGTTTTCCAAGATTGATCATAGGTTCGATAGTAAAGCACATTCCCGGAACCATGAGCATTTCTGTATTTGGCTTTGAAACATAACTAACCCATGGTTCTTCATGAAACTCCAGTCCACATCCATGACCACCGATCTCTTCAACAACAGAGTATCCCTGAGATTTGCAGAACTCATTTATTGCTGAACCCATATCACCTAAGAACTTCCATGGCTTAACCTGTTCAAGACCTATATCGATTGCCTTATGCGCATCTTCTACAAGCTTCTTTGTGACAGGATCAACATCACCTATCATAAACATTCTTGAAGAATCAGAAATGAATCCATTATAGATAGTTGAGCAGTCAACATTTACGATATCGCCCTCTTTAAGAACATCTTTATCTGAGGGAATTCCATGACACACCTGATCATTTACTGATGTACATACGCTCTTCGGGAAGCCTTCATAATTCAGCGGAGCCGGAATAGCGCCAAGCTCTTTTGTTTTCTCCGCTACCCAGTCATCAATTTCCTGAGTAGTAACTCCTGCCTTGATCTTAGACGCAACATAATCCAGGATAGCGATATTTCTCTTACCGCTCTCCCGGATACCATCGATCTGCTCCTTTGTCTTGATTATTTTATGAGGCGGAACTATATGCCCCTGATCACGAATAACCTCGATCTTTGAATCAAAAGCCAAATGGCAGCTCTTATACTTCTTTCCACTTCCACACCAGCAGAGATCATTTCTTCCTATCTGCATTAGTAGTCTCCTTCCAAAACCAGTTAAACTCATCTTTTTCGCTCCTGTCCGGCCAAAAGATGTTATCTATCGCTAACATTATCATTGCTCCTATTGTAACACCAATGGCATCAACACACACGTCAGAAAAACTTCCGGAACGTCCTTTAACGAATAATTGGTGAAACTCATCGCTCGCAGCATATATCAGACTAAACAATACCGTCACAAAGTATAACAGGATTCTGCGATTTGTCCATAGAACAAACATGAGATAGACCGCAGCCGCAAGTACTGTATATTCCGTTATATGCGCCATTTTTCTTATCGGTCCCTCTATTGCCTCAGCAGAAAGATATTCCTGAACCGGACTTAAATGAAGAAATCCCATGGATTCCGCTGCCCTGATCAATCTAAAAGAAACTGTCATGCTGCTTTTTGTGGACTCAGGGGCTTCAGCTGCCGAAAAAATAAAAATTATGGACATAAGAATGACGGCCGGCAAGGCCGCCATGGTTTTTAATATTGTTTTTTTCATCTTTTTTCTCAGAAAGATTCTTTTCGATTAAAACTCCTGCATCCGATTAAACAGCTGATAGCTGTGTAAGAAATTGCAGAAATAATGATCTTTGGTACATCTCTGGTCGCGTAAAACTGCAAAGTCTGAAACTGTGGTGTGATCAAAATCTGAGAAATCCAAACCGCAGGAAGAAAATGTATCCCTTCTGTTGCCAGAAACATTATGATTCTGGGAATTATCACTATTCCAAGTACAAATGACATAAAGGCTTTTTTCTTTGGTGTTATCGAAAAAAGAAATGCATTGCTTATAGATACGCCTGTAATAAACAAAGGCATAGTGATCAGAACCGCTTCCACAAAATCCAAAACCACTGTCATATCAATGGTGCCGTCGTGAGTCTGGAATACCCACGTTATCAATAGAAATGCGACCGTCGCAAAAATTGCACACAGGCACATGATAATTTCCGAAACTATAAGTTTACCAAAATACATCTTTGTGCGAGATAATCCTATGGTCGATTTATCCCGGATCAATGGATTTGGATACTCTTCACCGAATACATTATCTGCCGCAAACCAGCAGGCATAATACGGAATCCAGAAAAAACCCTTTGCAAACATTATCAGGTTGTAAGCAAAGGTACCATCATTTGTTCCGTAATAAATATTACGAAAAGCTGACATCGCAGCATTCGCAAGTAATGCTGTGAGGATTATTCCTATCGGATAATATCTTGTATATTTTTTCTTCAGTGCTTTTTTAAGCTCTGTGTTTATGTAATATAACATGTAATCTTCCTAAATGATGCAAGGGTCAAAAAAACTTTTGACCCTGACACCACATAATCTCTATTATTTTGACATTTACTCGTCAACAGAATAGTTCGGAGCTTCCTTTGTAATATGAATATCGTGCGGATGACTTTCCTTAAGAGAAGCAGATGAAATCTTTACGAATCTGCCATTCTCATGAAGTTCATCAATAGTCTTTGTTCCGCAGTAACCCATACCGGAACGAAGTCCACCGATAAGCTGGAATACTGTATCTTCTACAGAACCCTTATATGCTACTCGTCCTTCAACACCTTCCGGAACAAGCTTCTTTGCGCCAACCTGGAAATAACGATCCTTACTTCCGTTGTTCATTGCAGCGATAGAACCCATTCCACGGTATACCTTATACTTTCTACCCTGGAACAGCTCAAACTCACCCGGAGCCTCGTCACAGCCTGCGAAGAGTGATCCCATCATACATACAGAACCACCGGCAGCGATAGCCTTTGTGATATCTCCTGAATACTTGATACCACCATCAGCAATGATCGGAATACCAGATTCCTTAGCTGCTGCATAGCAATCCATGATAGCTGTGATCTGCGGAACACCGATACCTGCAACAACACGTGTTGTACAGATAGAACCAGGTCCGATACCAACCTTTACTGCATCAGCGCCTGCCTCAACAAGTGCGCGAACTGCATCTGCTGTAGCAACGTTACCAACAATTACCTGAAGTTCAGGGAACTTCTGCTTAACTTCACGGCAAACCCTCAAAACGTTTGCAGAATGACCATGTGCAGAGTCAAGAACTACACAGTCAACATGAGCATTTACGAGAGCTTCTGTCCTCTCAAGGAAATTATCAGTGATACCGATAGCAGCACCGCAGAGAAGACGTCCCTGATCATCCTTTGCAGAAAGAGGATACTTGATCTGCTTCTCAATATCCTTGATAGTGATAAGTCCCTTAAGATTTCCGTCCTTGTCTACAATAGGAAGTTTCTCTTTCTTTGAGCGTGCAAGGATCATCTTTGCCTCATCAAGTGTAACACCTTCCTGGGCAGTGATAAGTCCTTCGCTTGTCATACACTCTCTGATCGGACGGCTGTAATCTGTTTCAAACTTCAGATCACGGTTTGTAATAATGCCGACGAGCTTCTTGCCCTCTGTGATCGGCACACCGGAAATTCTGAACTTTGCCATAAGGTTATCAGCATCCTGAAGAGTATTATCCGGAGACAGATAAAAAGGATCTGTGATTACGCCATTCTCTGAACGCTTTACCTTATCAACTTCATCAGCCTGCTGCTCGATCGTCATATTCTTATGAATAATTCCGATTCCGCCCTGTCTTGCCATTGCGATCGCCATCGCACTCTCGGTAACGGTGTCCATTCCGGCACTCATCATCGGGATGTTAAGCTTGATCTTCTTAGTCAGGTGTGTCGAGACATCGATCATATTCGGAGTAACCTCTGAATATGAAGGTACCAGCAGCACATCATCAAACGTAATTCCATCACCAATAATCTGACTCATTCTGTCTCCTTTTCTTACATTACAGCGGCGCCTACGGCGAAACTGTTCACCACAGGCGCACAGGTTTTGCACATGAGTTTAACAAAAACGATTTTAGGTGTCAATTCATATATTATTAATATTGACTTTTGACGGATAATTCATTTTGAGAGCCTTCTGCATTTCATCACTAAGCTCCAGATATACTTTTTCTCTTGCATCTTCATTATGGATAATGAGAATAAATCTCTTTTCATCAGGACGCCCCGAAGTAAAATCAACTGTTTTAAGGTTGGCATTATTGTACTGATCAAGCTTTGGTGAGCCTTCTTCTGCTAATACTTCCATCTGCTCAAGCTTGTAGTTTTTCGCAGTCTTTCTCTTTTCTTTTGAATAAATGCGATCGATCTGAAGCTCTCCTGCACAGAAAAGATATTCATATTCAACCGACAGCATCGGCAGACAAAAATAATCTACACCAAGCATTATCACTCCAGGAACCAACAGAACCAAAAATCCCATAAGACCGCAGATCAGAAACGCTGCCGTAAGTGCATATGCCAATACCCGCAAAATGTCTGATGTCGGATTTTTCCTTCCCGGCACGAGCCATTCAACATAAACGTCATTCATGTCTTTTTTTCATTCCTTTCTGACACTTTTGACAGTGCCTTTGCTATCATAGCACACTTTTTGCAGATAAAAGCACGAATCTGTCATCATTTAGAAAAAAATAAGAATAGTTATTCACCTTGGAAAGATCGGTCTCTTCGGTTCTATGCTTTTTCCTCTGACTTTTGCCGCAAGTCTGTATATCATTATCCCGGTGATCATAAAACATATCACCATTGAAATAACCCTCCAGGGATCGTCATTCAGGATCCCCAATGCAGGAATAAAGGCTGATGCATATATAAATGAATTTGCAGCCCCATGCATTATCACAGATGCAAGCACCAGATCAGTTCTCCAATATACAAACGCAAGCAGCAGTCCAAATATAAACGCATATATTCCCTGTATGAAATTTCCGTGATAAATTCCAAATATTATCGCCGAAAGAACGCCCGCTGCTACTGCCGATACATAGACCTTAAGCCGGCCAAATAATATCCAGCGAAACAGCGCCTCCTCGATCACAGGTGTAGCAATGCCATATAGAACAAGTCCCTGTATCAGCGAATATCGGTACATCACCGGTTTTACACTTTCCGAATAACGAGGAAACCATTTCATAAGCGGTAAAACTGCAACCAGTTGATTCAACGCCACTGCAGCCGCGATCCCCAAAGGTATCATTAATAATAGGAGCCGCGATTGAGACCGGATTTTTTCCATTAATCTGCTCATAGCGATATCACCCTTCTAAGCGCTACTGAATAAATCAGTTTTTCTTTGACTTTTTTACCGGTAAGCTGCTCCAGTGCTTCTGCATACAGCCGTAGCTGGACATCATATCTTTCCTTAAGCGCATTTTCTTCTTTTACATGATCGGTTTTATAATCTAATAAGACTATGCCATCTTTTTCTTCAAAAAAAACATCGATTATACCCTGTATCTGGGTCATTTCATCCTCAGGATAATCCGGATCAAGTTCAGATGCCGGGCGCCCTACCAGAAACGGCTGCTCACGATATAGTTTATTATCATCTGAAGCTGATCGCATACGCTTAAAAAGCTCAGAAGATTGAAATGCCTCAAAGTCCTCCTGTCTCATCTTCTTACGACATTCCTGCGATATTCTTTCTTCCTCTACCAGATTATCAAGATACTCTGTTATACCATCATTGTTTAATCCATCCCCCATTGGGAAGAGCTCAAAGGCCTTGTGATATGCTGTTCCGAGTTCAGCTGCAAACGCTGCCTTTTCTTTATCGATGTTTTTTTCATCCGCTTCTTTCATAGAAGCTTCTGATATCGCCTGATCATCTGCATAGGTGAACATTTCTTTCGCCGGAAATTCTTCCTCCATCGCGCGTCTTTTGAGTTCAGATACGGAAACTTTTACCGGCACAGTAAACACTGCTTCATAAGGATAATGCCACCCCGCAGATTTCTGTATTTTTTCATTCGTCTCCTTATCATAAACCTTTCCTATGTCAATAGACTTATATAGAGCCATTTTTTCCAGACGATCGGTCTGTTCTTCAATTTCTTCATTAACAGTTTCCTGAAGGTCTATCCGCTCTATACATATAGTATCATCCGAAAGGAAGGCATCTTTTGCATGTTGCATAAAGTCAAGATATGACGATGCTCCTGACATTCCCTTTCCAACATCTCCCATCCATTTATCCACATCAGAAATTACCGCCGTCATTATCAGCTTTTCCTCTGCACGTGTCATAGCAACATAGAAGACTCTAAGTTCTTCGCCTATAGCACTGATCTTTTTTCTGGCAGCTATAGTATCCTTCAACACGGTACTGTGTTTCAGACGCAGCTCGGGATCCGTAAAATTCATTCCAAGGCCAAGATTTTTATCCGTTATAACAGCATTCCTTGAATCACTGAAGTTAAATTCGTGTGTCATATTTCCAATGAATACTATCGGAAATTCCAATCCCTTTGACTTATGAATAGTCATTATCCTGACTGCATTTTCCTGGTCCTGCTCCGATGCCTCACCCATCTCAAGCTCGTTTTTACGGATTTTCTCGATATAGCGTACAAATCGGAATAATCCTCTGTAACTCGTTTTTTCATAATCCGCAGCTCTTGATATGAGTAACTCAAGATTTGACGATGCAGCACCGCCCTTTGATGCAGCATAAAGTCCGAATCCCGTGTCACGTATCATTATCCTAAGAAGCTCATGTATCGGTGTATATGGCACTAGATTCCTGTACTTCTTAAGTTCCTTTAGAAAAGCCGCTGTCTTTTTTTGCAGTTCTGCGTTTGCCTGCTGTCCTGCCTCATCTTCCATTTCTCCCGCTGCCGCAAGTACGCACTCATAAAAAGTTCCTTCCGGACTGCAAAGTCGTATCTCCGCAAGCTCGTCAGAAGTAAAGCCAGCTATTACACTTCCCATGACCGCAGCGAGTGGAATGTCCTGACGCGGATTATCCACTATAGTGATTAGATTTATCATCGTTCGTACTTCTTCGGTCTGAAAGTATCCGCTTCTCGACTCAAGAGATACAGGGATTCCGGCATCAGTCAGAGCTTTTCTGTATATTTCATCAATACCACCGCTCATCGACCTCAAAAGTATCACTATGTCTCCATAACCAGCTTTTCTGTATTCTTTTGTATCCCTGTTTTGCAGGTCAAAATTTCCGACGAGTTTTTTTATGTACGATGCAGTTTCTATGGCTTCTAATTCCTGCTTACTGATCTCTCCATCCGGATCATACTCTATGAGCATCAGCTCAGTTTTGTTATCCTGCGTATCTTTGTCAAAATTAGCACCATAATTCAATTCTGCATTCTTATCGTATTCTACATTTCCGACATTGCTATGCATTATCTCACGAAAAACAGAATTGACTGATCCTAAGACACTATCCCTTGATCTGAAATTTTTTGCCAAAACTATTTCTTCACTATATTCGTCTGTTTTGCACCTGTTTGAACGATCGATAAAGATTCCCGGTTCAGCAAGTCTGAAACTGTATATACTCTGTTTAACATCACCTACACAGAAATAGTTATTGTTCCTCGCTATTGATGTAAGGATAGCTTCCTGCACGTTATTGCTGTCCTGATATTCATCAGTCATTATTTCTTCAAAATACTCCTGATAAGCTTCCCTTGCAGGTGTCTGAAGAATTTTTAGAGCACAGTGCTCCAGATCCGAAAAATCCAGTATATTGCTGCTCTGCTTTTTTTCAGCAAACTTCTTTGAAAACGAAAGCGTAAGCCTTGCAAGTTCACGGACATTTTCAGTGCAGGCCGTCATCTCAGCTATAGCTTCTTCTTCCGTACGGCTGAATAATCCATCCATAAGCCCGTTCATACGGTCTTTCCATGTATTACGCATCTTTTTAACAAGTTCGCGCTTATCTGTATTTATGCTTTCGTCTTTTTTGGTTGATAACCTGCCAAAGCTCATAATACTCAGCGCATTTCTGACACCGGTGTAACCACTTTGATCTTTAACAGCTTCTACAGCTTCTCTGTCCTTTTCAATATTATCAAGATAGATATACGGTCCATCAGGTTCATTGCAGATTTCCTCTGCTCTCTTCATAATCTCCAATACTTCACCGCACACTATTCCTGCGATTTCCAAGGCCGCAACAGACCATGCCTGTTCATCCACAGATCTTGCCGATGCTTCTTCATAGGGTTCCGCAAGTTTTTCAAGCCATTCCTCAGGATCAACACGACTGCCTGCTGCATTAAAAAGATCCAGCATAGCCTTTCTTATATCCTGATCGTCTTTTTTTACAGAGCATTGTTCCAGAAAACTAAAAAATTCCGGTTTTTTTTCTTCATAAGCTTCATCAAGAACTTCATTGGCAGAGTCTTCCCGCAATAGTGCCATTTCTGTCTCATCACCAATACGAAATGATGGATCAAGATCTATCCTGTCAAAATTTTCTCTGATCACCTGACGACAAAACGAATCTATCGTCATGATATGCGATGCATGAAGCAGATTCAGCTGCTTCTCGATACGCTCGTTATCAGGTTCCTCTTCCTGCGCTTTTTCCAGTCTCTTTCCGATACGTTCCCGCATTTCTGCAGCAGCTGCATTTGTAAAAGTAACGACCAGCAATCTGTCTATATCAACAGGATTTTCCTTATCTAAAAGCCGCTGTATGATCCTCTCGACAAGAACTGCTGTCTTACCTGAGCCTGCCGCTGCCGCAACCAGTATGTTTTTCCCTCTATGCTCTATGACCTTTTCCTGATCTTCTGTAAATTTCATTCTGCATCCTTTTTCAGATTAGTTATTTTCATTTTGTTCTGATCTCATTCTCCCAATTATCTCATCCGTGCTGTCAAGCTTCGATAGTTTACGAACTTTATAACCGGGAACAGTCGTGTCAAAACTGCAGCAGTCCCTAAAGGCACACCATTCACATTCTCTTTGCTTTTCGTACTCAACCGGTTTCGGATCCACATTTCCTCCGGCTATCTCTTTCCTGAACTGCTCACTCATCCTACGGACATGGCTTGACACAACCTCGAAATTTTCCTCACTCATAACCGAAGAACGACTGTCAAAATCACCATTTTTCTTTACATTTACCGGTATTACATATGAGCTTCCGCCTGAAAGATCATTGTCAAAAAGACGTGCAACTTCAGGATCAGAATTAACTATTCCCCGTAAGCGCAATTTCTTTCGTATCAGATTTTTGATCTCTTCCTCTTCTCCGGTTGTTACCGAAGAAGAATTAATAACCGGATCATCTATATGATAATAAAATATCCCCGCCGGGCGGATCTCTTTATCCGGATGCTCTATCCGCTCTATCTCCATTGCTCCGTTCATGTAAATTATGAGCTGAAGATCAAGGCCATAATAAATCCTCGACATATCAAACTCTTTATTTCCGGATTTGTAATCTATAACTGAAAGATATACCGTATGACCTGATTCTGTAGTGTCTATCCTGTCGATCCTTCCATAAAAGCCATCGACCTTAAAAGCCTTTTCAAAAGCTGATGCTTTGAAAACGCCGGCTCTTGCCTGTGCCCCCAGGTTCTTCACTGTCGTTCTGAGTATCCGTTCCATACGAGTCACAAAATATTTATTACGCTCACTACTCATAAGAACGACATTTTCATTTTCTGTTAAAAAACGATGTAAAGCTTCATCTATTAGGGCATTCGCCTCTTCCTCCGTAAGATCAGAGAATGTCTTATTTTCTTCAGAAAGGATTTCCGAACAGATCTGAAGAACTCCGTGAAGGATAGTACCAAGATCACGTCCCTCAAATCCAAAATCTTCTCTTTCCTTTAATTTCAGTCCATACTGCATAAAGTGTTCATATGCACACTCTGCAAAACGTTCAAGTCTCGTGGGAGATGCGCCGAATCCCTCTCCATACAAAGCCTTTGCAACGGTTTCTGATATCTTATCTTCGCTGTGAGTGCGATATGCACCGCTTAACATCAGTTCAAGTTTTTTCCCCGAATCATCTCTTATAGACGCATTGCTATACAATTCCATCGCTTTTGCGTCTATTTCACTTTTTAGCTTTTCACTTAAAACTTCAAGGCTGTCTTCTTCTGATAGATACTTCTCCCTTATATCTGCTTCAGTAACAGATCCTGCCTGTAATTCAGGAAACATTTTCTGCACAACATTCAGAAACCATGACTGACGCATCGCTTTTCCCTCAATGTTTCTGTCAGCCATGGTCAAATACAGCTTTTCCGATGGTTTTGTCACACAGAGATAAAAATACAGTTTCTGTAGTCCAACCTTTTCTCTTGCAGTCGGAGAAAGCTCGAAGTTGCGTCCCTTAAGATATTCCCTGTCCATATCGGAAAGAATGCCGGAACCACTATTCTGCGCCGGGATCACATCATCATTGAGCCCCATGAAAAAGAGAACCTTAATCCCTGAAAAACGGCTTCTCGTCATGTCTCCCGCTGTTACCGTATCAGTTCCCGGGGGGATTACGCCTATACGTATCTCATCAAACCCTGCATTTAAAATATCCATATAATCAGATAAAGGCATTTTTTCGTCAGGGATCAGATTAACCATTCTGTCAAATAGTTCATTAAGTTTCCCACCGATCTGCCTGTACTGATCTGCTGCATCCTGACGCCCCTCATTCTCAAACTTAAGCGCCATGTTTTCCATTTTTTCAGGTACTTTTTCCGATTCAATAAAAGTCCTTATCGCATCAGTATACTCTCTTACGGATACATTCCGTTTTGTCATTACTTCATCCAGAGGATCAAATATCGTTATAAAACGCTCTCTTATATCATTTATTTTCTCGAGTTCTTCCTCTTTCATCCTTTTGGTGTGGATAACAAATCGATCATGGTACTTCTTTCGACCTCTTATATTCATGGCTCTTACATAGTTTTCAAAGAGATCCACTTCGTCAGGCGTAAAATCAGAAAGTCCGGTACGCAGGAAATGAAATACCGATTCATAACTGTATTGACCTATTTCTATTTCGATGGCAGAACGGATAAATTCCGTAAATGGATTTAACAGGATCTCGCTGGTCGTATCTATAAAGCATGGAACACCATATCGTGATGCCTCTTCCGAAAGAAAGCGTCCGTAACGATTTACATCGCTCATCACTATACCTATTTCACGGTATCGATACCCCTCTTCCTGAACAAGACGCCGCGCTTCTGATGCAGCAAAAGCAGCCTCCACTGCAGGTGTTTCCGCTTTTTTGATATAAATATCCCCCGGGCATTCTTTAAATGTCAGACCTGTATATCCCTTAGCTCTGCGGCGAAACAGATTTTTTTCCAAAAAGATCAGATCTTTTTTCTCTTTATCCCATCTTATATGACTGTCATAAAGCCTGTTCTCCGGACTACCGCCATTTATTTCCCAGCCTGCGCTTTCTGCCATTGCCCGCAAATTTGCTATGGTCTTTACGGACAACGAAAAAAAGACACCATCTTTGCCATCATACGGAAGGCAGACCGTGCATTCTGAAATATAATTGATGAGGCTTCGCAGGAAACGATACTGTATCGGCGTAAAACCCGTAAAGCTGTCGAGTACAACGGTTGCTCCCTTTAGGAATCCAGCCTTTTCCATGACTATTTCAGCCTGATCTAAAAGTTCTTCTTTGGTGATGAACTCATCTCCCATTTTTTCCCGAAATGCTCTGTAAAGTATTCCTATATCCTTTAATTTTCCGGAGAGATATTGATGTCCGGTGTCTCCCTTACACATCTCATCTACTTCTTCCGGAGTTATTTCGTATTGGATAAATTCGGATATGACAGATTTTATCTCACTTATATATCCCTGTCTGCGGATGCTTCCTCCGAGCACGCTTAATTCCTTTTCATGCTCAGCCGCAATCCTTGTAAGTATCAGATTTTTGCCTGTGTCATCAAGGATCTCCGCTGTATCTCCACCGGCACTCTCAAATATTCTGTGTGCCAAGCGGGCAAAGGACAGTACATCTATATTCATGATCCCGTGTCTCGGATGCATGGATATGATCTTCTGAGTAACCGCATGTGAAAACTGCTCAGGAACTATCACGATAACATTCCTGTGCATATCACCTTCAGATTTTTTTATTATTTCTTCAAAGACGCTTGTGGTCTTTCCACTTCCTGATGGTCCTAAAACCAAATTTAATAGGGACATATCGGATCTCCTTTCCAACATGTCCCTATTATACCGCAGTATTATTTTACTCGTCACTTACGCAATAAATTAAACGTCTTCCACAACATCCATCCGAATGCGCATCCTAAGCCATTCATAACTATATCGTCTATGGCAAAAGTTCCGAGTGTAGTCAAAAGCTGTGCTGTTTCTATAAAGAAACTCACAACAAAACCTATCATCAATCCCGTGGCCGCGTATCTAAAGATCTTCATCCCGACAGGCAGTAAAAATCCCAACGGCAAAAGCATGATAAAGTTTTCAAAATAATGAACTATATCGATCATCGGAAACAGACTTGATACATTAAAAAAAGTAAGATTAATGTTTCCGTACTGACCAATATGTCTGGATAAGAATGTGAGGTTGACCAAAATATACAGGTAACTCGCCATCACTGCTGCATATAAACATCTATATGCATTTTTCTTAACCGTTCTGTATATCCACGATGCAGCCGCTGCCATCGCTCCAACAGCTATCGCTCCCATTCCGTACAATGCAAGCGAAGTATATATATCGTCATAGATCAGTTCTGCCATGCTTTCCCTCCATCTCCTGCTTCAAAGGATTATACACGACTTACACCGAAAAGTATGTGAAAAAAATGTGTTCATTTCATAAAGAATTTTTAATTTAAACTATCTACTTCACTAAGCCACAGCTCTGCACTCGCATCAGAAGGCATCCTTAAATCTCCTCTGGGAGATACTGCAACTGTACCGACTTTCGGGCCATCCGGCAGACATGATCTCTTAAACTGCTGCTGGAAGAATCTGCGATAGAAAGTCCTCATCCACTTTAATATCACTTCATTTGAATAAATGCCATCAAATGTTGCCTTCGCCAGACGATAAATTTTTCTCGGACGGAAGCCAAAACGAAGCATGTAGTACAGGAAATAATCATGCAGTTCGTAAGGTCCTACAAGATCCTCTGTCTGCTGGGATATCTTTCCATCTTCCGGAGGTAAAAGCTCAGGACTCACCGGTGTATCGAGTACATCTGTAAGAACAGCTTCGAGTTCCGCATCACCGCATGTATCCGCATAATATCTCACCAGATGGCGCACAAGAGTCTTAGGAACACCGCTATTTACTCCATACATGGACATATGATCGCCATTATAAGTAGCCCATCCCAGAGCCAGTTCTGACAGATCTCCTGTACCTATCACGATACCACCATTCTGATTTGCGATATCCATAAGGATCTGTGTACGCTCTCTTGCCTGACTGTTTTCGTATGTAACATCATGCACACTTTCATCATGTCCAATGTCCTCAAAATGCTGTCTCACAGCCTTAAGAATATTTATTTCTCTAAACTCAGCACCAAGAGATCTTATAAGCGTCACTGCATTATTGTAGGTACGGTCTGTGGTTCCGAATGCCGGCATGGTCACGGCAGTGATTCCCTTACGATCAAGTCCGAGACTGTCAAAAGCCCGTACAGTTACAAGCAGTGCAAGTGTAGAATCCAATCCGCCGGAAATGCCTATAACCGCATTTTTTGCATGAATATGCTCAAGTCTCTTTTTTAAGCCCTGTGCCTGGATTGACAGGATCTCATCACAACGTCTGTTTCTGCTAGCTTTATCATCTGGTACAAACGGAAATCTCGGCGGTACTGAAAGCAGTTCCGTTTCTGTCTCATCAAGGTGGAACGGTATCACTGTATAATCAAAAGGCTCTGCTGCAAGGAAAGTGTTCATCCTGCGGCGTTCTGACAGAAGCTTATCTATATCAATGTCACCATAAATTACGGAATTTTTGAAAAGAGGTGCCTCTTCTATTATCCTTCCGTTTTCGGTGATCATGCTGTCACCTGCAAACACCAGATCCTGGCTTGACTCGCCCTCACCTGCACAGGCATATACATAACCGCACACCAAACGAGCCGAGATAGCGGAGATCATGGTCCGTCTGTAATCTGCCTTACCGATCAATTCATCGCTTGCAGACAGATTGACAATGATGGATGCACCAGCCGCAGTATGAGACATTGACGGCGGGCAGGGAACCCAAACATCCTCGCATATTTCTGCTGCAACAGAAAATTCCGGTTCAGTCTCATTTTCAAAAAGTATTGATGAGCCGAAAGGAATATCACGACCTTCAAAACGGATCATATCAACCTGCGGCGGTCCCGGCGCAAAGTGACGCACTTCATAAAACTCATTGTAGTTCGGAATATTTGTCTTTGGAACAAAAGCAAGTATCAGTCCTCGATGAAGCACTGCCGTTACATTGTAGATCTTTCCTCTGCATTCAAGCGGAAGACCAACAAATACTAATGCATCAAAGTCCTCCGTAAAATGAGCAAGTGCTGTAACCTGCTTTTTGCACTCGTCCAGCAGACTTTTTTGCAGGAAAAGATCTCCACAGGTATATCCCGATAATGAAAGTTCGGGAAATACTATTATCTTTGCACCTTTTGCTGATGCTTCAGATATATGCAGCTCGATCTGTTCTTCATTCCAGGCAGGATCTGCTACTTTTACTTTAGGTGTCACTGCCGCTACTCTGATATAACCGTCTCTCATGTTGTTTACGCTCCTCCATTAGCAAAAGCTCCGTTTCATCTCATGCTCTGAGATTTCCGCTTTTCTTTGCTTCTGTTAAAAGTTCTTTAACATCTTCTACACTGAATGTATAGGCCTTTTCACAAAACTCACACTTGATCTCAACAGGCTTTCCTTCGTCGATCAGACTATTGAGTTCTTTTTCTCCGATGCTTATGAGGACTCTTGATACTTTTTCCTCACTGCAGTCGCACTTAAACTGAACCGGCATGGATGTATAGATGTTGGGTTCCAGCCCATCAAGCACCATATTTACAATATCTTCCGGTGTTTTTCCCTCTCTTAAAATATCTGTTACAGAATGAATCTTTGCAACATTTTTTTCAACAACGGAGATTGATTCCTCTGTAGCACCCGGAAGCATCTGAACAATAAATCCACCTGCTTCACGTACTGTATTATTTTTATTCATGAGTACGCCCAGACCTACTGCTGACGGAACCTGCTCACTGGACGCAAAGTAGTATGTCAGATCTTCTGCGATTTCTCCGTTTACAAGCTGTGTCTGTCCGATATAAGGATCCTTAAGACCAAGATCCTTTATGATCTGAAGAGTACCATTTCCAACTGCACCACCAACATCAAGCTTGTGATCCTTTTCTCTTATAGGAAGGATAACTTCAGGTTCAAGTGCAAATCCCTTTACGTTACCATTTGCATCTGCCGTAACTGTAAGTCCCTTTACCGGACCGTCTCCTCGGATCTGAAGGGTAAGCTTGTCATCACCTTTAAGCATGGCGCCCATCATCGCACCACCTGTAAGCAGTCTTCCAAGTGCTGCTGTGATAACAGGGCTTGTATTGTGATCCTTTCTCGCTTCTTCTACCGTATCTCTTGTCGTCGCTGCAAAAATACGCACTTCACCATTCTTGGATGCAGCTCTTACCATATAATCGCTCATAAACTAAAAAACCTTTCACTTTTCCAATTGCCCGTGTCAATATAATGGATGACACAGATTAAATATAGTAAACTGCAACGATTATATAAAATATCAATTTTTTTTGCAATTTTACATTTATCCTATTGACAATTAAGTACCTCTTAACTATAATACTTTTTGTTGTCTCACTTGAGGCACTTATAAATCATGCGTGCGTAGCTCAGCTGGATAGAGCGTCTGGCTACGGACCAGAAGGTCGTGGGTTCGAATCCTGTCGCACGCATAATTTACCTTATATCGTTGTGTCGAGCGACACATTAAATATCGTGCGTGCGTAGCTCAGCTGGATAGAGCGTCTGGCTACGGACCAGAAGGTCGTGGGTTCGAATCCTGTCGCACGCATAGTTATTTCAAGAAGATCAGTTCTGCTGGTCTTCTTTTATTGCTTTCTACAGATATTTCACATATCTGCACATAGAACAAAGAATCCGACTTTGTCGGATTCTTTGCGCAAAACAATTCTCATCATTTCCGACATTTTGAAATAAATCAATCCCGTTTAGTTTCTTTCACCACAACTTCTGTCCACGCCGGGAAAAATCCTGATCTGATGGCAACATCCATAGACAGCGAATGGCTCTCACTCGTTCCGTAAAACGGAAGCTTTCCAAAGGACAAGATCCTGTCCCTGATGATCGAAGTAAGGTACTTGGCAAGTCCCATGCCCTCATATTCAGGATCCACATCTATCCCTATCTGCCAGAGATATTTTCCATCTTCTGACGCTCCGGACATAGCAACCATCTTTCCATTATCCACCGCTGCCACAGCAATCCTGTCGGGCTGTGTTTTTGAATAAGCGAGTGAATGAGGAAACAGCCCATCTTTTCCCTCTCCACGATGTAACTCGCCAAATTCCCGTATCTCATCATCATAGAACCAAAGAAGTTCCATATCCGTGCCTTCAATTACTTGTACACCATCCCCAAAGATTTCAGCCGCCTCTGTCCTGTTATGTGGGATATCTTTAATCTCTCTTTCATTCCATTCAAAGTATTTCTCATCCGGCAGAAAATACACATGCGTATCCGCGATCTCATATCCGTAGCTTTTTAATTCATGATCCAACGTTCTGAGATTAGAAAACTTACAAAACCACTCCGGTTTCGCTTTACCATATTTTTCTTTAACCCATGGCAATATATCACTGTCAGCCATGATATAAGCATCACCTTTATAAATGATCCCGAAAAAAAACGTACTGAGTCCATCAAAACGCCTCGCGCCGGTTATCTCTTTCCGTTCATTTATCATTATCCGATACTGCTCTTCCATTTCTTTAGAACAGTTCGTATCCAATCTAAACTGTGCGCGGGCTATTTTATCAAAATCCATTTTCTTTCCTTTCAGCTCTTTGTATGTGTAAAATTAATCCCATTAGACTATACACTATACGCCAAAATTTTACATTAAAAAGACGGTCCGGAGTTATTATCGCAGACCGCCTTCTTAAAGCACAGTATTATCAATGAAGTGAAAACTATTTGATCAACTTTCTTAAAACAGATACCGCATTACTTGCTTCTCTCTTTAATCAGAGCAAAAATACTCTGGAGAATGATGAAGAAGCAAAGGAGTGCAGCTGTTGCAATGTTTGCCCAGCTGGAAAGGAGCTTACCATTTGTAGTAACGAGCTGTGTGATAGTACCGTTTATAAGCACTCCCACAAATGAACCGATTACGTTACCTACACCACCGGTAAGAAGCGTTCCACCGATAACGGAGGAAGCGATAGCATCCATTTCAAATCCTCTTGCCTGCTGTACGGAACCTGACATTGTATTCAAGCAGTACAGAACACCACCGATGGAGCAAAGGAATGAAGACAGGATATATGCAAACATCTTTGTCTGCTTTACGTTAAGACCCATCATTGTTGCAGATGTCTCATTACCACCTACAGCGTAAAGGATACGACCAAACTTTGTGTACTTAAGCATTACAAATACCAAAACAAGTACAATAAGTGCGATCACAACTGAAGGACGGATGAACGGAGGGATCATCTTTCCCTTCTTATTCATATATCCTAAAAATGCCGGAAGGTTGATCTTTGCGTTTGCCCATCCGTAGAAAAGAGGGCTTACATCCTGAGTGATAGAGAGCTGATTTGTGTTGATAACCGCTGTCATACCACGAGCAAAGAACATACCTGCCATGGAAACGATGAAGGGCTGGATATCAAAATAACTAACAAGAACACCTTGAACTGTACCGAAAACCAGTCCTATAACAAGAACCATGATAACGAGAGTCACGGCATTCATGTGCTTATTTGACATACCATCAGCAAGGATCATACAATCCATAGCGATCAGGGAACCTACTGAAATATCGATACCGCCTGTAAGCATTACACAGGTCATACCACATGCAACACAGATCAGACCTGCATTTGTAATAAGAATGTTCAAAAATGTCTGTAAGTGAGTAAATCCCTTATCTGCGTAAATCACGCATCCTATGCCATACATAAGAACGAAAAGCACAAATGTGATGAGCAGCAGGATATTATTACCATTAATCTTCTTAGCCATTACGCAGTAATCTCCTTTCCTGCTGATACTTTCTTTGCCTTACGTGCTGCCATCCACTCCTTAAAGATAGGAGACTGGATAACAACGATCAGGACTACGATGATAGCCTTAACAACCGGCGCCTGGTCAGTAGATACACCCATAGCAAGAAGTGTTGTTGTGATAGCCTGAATTGTATAAGCACCTATAACAGAACCTGCAAGGTTGAACTTACCACCGCCAAGGCTGTTTCCGCCAAGTGCAACTGAAAGGATCGCATCCATTTCATAGTTAAGACCAATGTTAGCAGAGTCAGCAGAATAAATTCTTGAAGAAGCTATGATACCTGCGATTCCTGCACAGATACCACATACAAGATAGCAGCTCCAGCAGATAACTGTTGAATTGATACCTGCGATACGTGCTGCACGGCTGTTGATACCAACTGCCTGGATAAATGTTCCCATTGCTGTATTTCTAAGGAACAGAGCAACAACTGCGATAACTACGATTGCTGCAAAAATCGGTGTCGGAAGAGGACAACCCGGAATAAAGTTACCAAGATATGAGTAAGGCTTATATCTGATATAAACGATCATGTTTGCGTTTACGAGAAGTCCGATAGCACGGGCAGCTGTAAACAGTATCAGGGTTGCAACCATTGGCTGGATCTTCATCTTTGCTACCAGGAAGCCATTGAAACCTCCGCAGATAGCACCGAGAAGTACACCAAAAAGCATACCAACGAGCATAGGATACTTAAGTTCTGTTACTGATGTAACGCCGTATCCTGCAAGCAGTGAGCAGCATCCGCAAGCAGCCAGAGCCATTACGGAACCTACCGAAATATCAGTTCCGGCTGAAACTGCAACTACAAGAGTCATTCCAACCGCAAGGATTGCTATTTCTGAACCACGGTTCAGAACGTCGATCAGACGACCGGATATAATTCCGTTATTAAAACCGATTGCAAAGAATCCGGCATCTTTGAAAAGGTTGATCAGGAGCACCAGAATCATGCTGACGATCGGCAGGAATAATGGGCTTTTTCTGATCTTCTCCCATGTTTCTTTCATTACTTTTCACCTCCGGCAATAGCATTCATGATGACACCCTGTGTAAGCTCTGTTTCAGAACTTGTAAGTTCTCCTACCTTCTTACCATCACGCATGATCAGCATTCTGGTACAGGTACGGATCATCTCATCAAGCTCAGAAGAAATGAAGATTACGCTCATTCCCTTCTTCGCAAGCTCAATGACCTTTTTCTGGATTTCTGTCTTAGTACCGATATCGATACCTCTTGTAGGCTCATCAAGGATCAGGAGCTTCGGGTTAGTTGCAAGCCAGCGGCCAAGAATTACCTTCTGCTGGTTACCACCGGAAAGCTGTCCTAAAAGTGTTTCTCTTGAAGCTGTCTTTACATTCAGCTCCTTAATGTATTTATCAGCGATTTCAATCTGCTTCGACATAGGAATCTTCTTGAAAAGGCCGTATCTTGCCTGAAGGGCAATGATTATATTCTCTCTTACGGAAAGACCTGCGATACATCCGTCTGCCTTACGGTCATCCGGAAGGTAAGCCATGCCGGCTTTGATAGAATCCAGAGGATTCTTTATCTTCAGTTCTTTTCCATCTATTGTTTCGGTACCGGTCTGAGCGAGATCTGCTCCGTAGAGGCAGCGAACCAGTTCACTACGTCCGCTTCCAAGGAGTCCTGCAAGACCAACTACCTCACCTTTTTCGATTTCAAAATCAAACGGATGAATTGTTCCCTTGTGGCTGAGTCCCTTAGCTGTAAGAAGAGTCTCTGCCTTCTTAGGATCGATCTCTGACTTCTCGATAGCTGCAAGGTCATCAACATCCTTACCAAGCATTGCTGCTACGAGCTTAACTCTCGGAAGTTCCTCGATCTTATACTCACCAACAAAGGTTCCGTTTCTCATAACTGTGATTCGATCACATACCTCATATACCTGCTCCAGGAAATGAGTTACAAATATGATACCTACGCCCTTAGCTTTCAGCTGACGCATCAGTTTGAAAAGTTTCTCAACTTCCTTATCATCAAGAGATGATGTAGGCTCATCGAGAATGAGTGCTTTACACTCCATATCTACTGCTCTCGCAATAGCGATCATCTGCTGAATGGCGATGGAATAATTTTCCAGGGTCTGGGTAACATCCACCTGAATATCCAGGTCATCCATAAGCTTCTGTGCCTGTTTATTCATCTTACGCCAGTCTATCGTTCTGATTGCTGTTCGCGGTTCACGTCCGATGAACAGATTCTCTGCAACACTAAGATTAGGACAGAGATTTACCTCCTGATAAACTGTAGCTATACCAATATTCTGTGCATCCATGGTATTTCTGTTGAAGATATTTCCTTCAACACCTTCCATGTGAACTTCACCGCTGTCCCGATGGTAAACACCTGTCAGGCATTTAATGATGGTCGATTTACCGGCACCGTTTTCTCCCATGAGTGCGTGGATTTCACCCTTTCTAAGTGTCAGCTGTGCATGATCAAGCGCAATGACACCCGGGAATGTCTTAACGATGTCCCGCATAGTAATCAGAACATTTTCTTCCGCCATTGTTTTTCTCCCTTAATAAACCATAAGCTACTGTATTTTGAAAAAAGGAGCGGTCCCCTTACCGGAGGCCGCCCCTCAAAACTGCCTGTACCAGCACTTTTGTAAAAACTAATACTTCTTAACTGCTTTCATCCGGCACATCCAGAAATAAGCTTCTTTTTGTGCTTTTCAGAATTAGTATGCAGCGTCAACGATTTCCTGAGTTACAGGGATAAGATCCTCAGTAACTTCCTCGCCGCTTGCATTCTTGTATGTGATGGATGTGAGATCAGACTCAGCAACATACCAAGGCTCAGCCATGAATGTTTCCTTCTCTACTTCCTCGCCTGCCTGAAGCTTCTGAACGATAGCTGCGCAGTCCGGACCGGAAAGAGGGTTACACTGGAAGTCAGCGTTGATCTTTCCATCAAGAACCTGCTGAAGACCTGCTGTACATGCATCGAAGGAGATAAGAACTACGTCTCCGCCTACACCGTAAGAAACACCAGCTGCATCCATAGCCTGCTGAGCACCAAATGCCTCATTATCGTTCTGGCAAACTACAACGTTGAACTTACCTGCGTAAGACTTGCAGTAAGACTCCATAACCTCCTGGCCGCCTTCCTGTGTGAAGTCACCAGTCTGCTCGTCAAGCTTGTTCCAGCCCTCAGCCTTTACATACTCATCGAAACCGTTGGAACGGCCGAGCTGAGCAGAAGCACCTGTTGTACCGGAGATAACAAGGATGTTAAGCTCATCCATACCCTTAGCTGCTGCATAATCCTTAAGCCAAGCACCTGCTGCAAGACCCTCGTTTGTGAACTGAGATCCTACCCATGCTGTGTACTTATCGGAATCATCGATTGTACGGTCGATTACGATTACCGGAATACCTGCATCTTCGCACTCCTGAAGAACTGTATCCCAACCTGTTGATACGATAGGATCGATTACGATGTAATCAACATCCTGCTGAATGAAGTTACGTACTGCCTCAAGCTGTGCTGCAGAATCATTATCGCAGTCAACGAACTGAAGGTCGAAACCATTCTCAGCTGAGAAAGCATCCTGTACAGACTTTGTAGCAGCTGTACGCCAGTCAGACTCATGACCAACCTGTGCGAAACCTACGGAAATAGCCTCACCAGATGCTGCTGCCTCTGTACCTGCCTCTGAAGAAGCGATCTCAGAAGCTGCTGCCTCTACAGATGAAGCTGTCTCTGTTGCTGCTGCCTCGGAAGCCGGAGCTGCCTCGGAAGCCGGAGCTGCTGCGGAACCTGAGTTTCCACCACAACCTGCGAGCATTGTTACTGCCATTGCTGTGCTTAAGAGTACACTAACTACTTTGCGTTTCATTGATAAATCCTCCCTTACATAATAAAGTTTGTTGTATTTACAAACGTGTTTGCACACGGTTTGTACAATGTTAACTAAAACTATTACCAATGCATTTTTTCAATTGCTTTTGCTTCTACATCGATGGCATCTTTGTAGTTCTGGATAAATTTCTCATATCCCTTTACTTCTTCAGGATCAGGCTGAACTGTTGTACCCTGAAGCTCTGCGAAAATTTCATTCTGAAGGTAATTTTCAAGCTTTTCGCCATTGCCCTCGATCATATAAGCTGCAAGTAATGCCATTCCCCAAGGACCGCCCTCACTTGCTGTATCCATAACTGTTACAGGAGCATTAACTGCTGCTGCCAGATATTTCTGACAAACGCCCTTCTGTGTAAAGAGACCACCGTGACCGGTAATGCGATCAACCTTTGCATTTTCCTCTTTAAGAAGAATATCCATACCAATCTTTACTGCTCCGAATGCTGTGTAAAGATGTGATCTCATAAAGTTCGCCAGAGTAAATTTGCTGTCAGGCATATATGTGAATAACGGTCTTCCCTCATTTAAGTGTGTAACACCTTCTCCTGAGTAATAACCATATGAAAGAAGTCCTCCACAATCCTTATCACCGTTAAGTGATTCAAAGAAAAGTGTTTCAAATACCTTCTGATCGTCTAGCGGAACTCCGGCTTTCTCTGCAAAATCCTTGAAAATGCTTACCCATGCATTAATATGTGTAGTTCCGTTATTTGCATGTGACATAGCTACCGGAAGTCCTGTCGGGGTGGTAACCATATCAATCTCTCTATAAACCTTAGAAAGAGGCTTCTCTACTACCAGCATAGCAAAAGTAGATGTTCCTGCTGATACATTACCGGTTCTGGGAGCTACAGCATTTGTTGCTACCATTCCTGTTCCTGCGTCACCTTCTGACGGTGCAAGAGGAATTCCGGCTTTCAGATTGCCTGTAGGATCAAGCCATTTTGCACCTTCCTCTGTAAGTGTTCCTGCCTTTTCTCCGGCAACCAGAACTTTCGGAAGGATATCCTTTGTCTTCCATGGATAATTTTCAGAAGCGATGAGTGCTTCAAATTTATCCATCATAACCTGATCATAGTCATTCGTTTTAGAATCTATCGGGAAGATTCCGGATGCATCACCTACACCTGTTGTCTTCTCTCCGGTAAGCTTCCATGTAGCATAAGAATCAAGAGTTGTTACAAAATCAAGATCCTTTACATGATCTTCATGATCAAGAATTCGCTGATATAAATGAGAAATTGTCCATCTTAAAGGTACATTGAAATCAAAAAGTTCTGTAAGCTTATCCGCTGCAGCCTGTGTATTACTGTTTCTCCATGTCTGGAACGGTGCAAGAAGCTTTCCACTCTTATCAAATGCCATGTAACCATGCATCATTGCGCTGATACCCATAGCACCAACTGTAGTGATAGTCACACCATACTGCTCTTTAACATTAGCAGCCATCTTTGCGTAACAGTCCTGAACGCCATCTGTGATCTCATCAATACCGTATGTCCAAATCCCGTCAACAAGGGAATTTTCCCAGCGATGTGATCCCTTAGCAAGTACGTTACCTTTAAGGTCAATCAGTACTGCTTTAATGTTTGTGGATCCGAACTCGATACCCAGAGCGGTTTTTCCACTTTCAATCAGTTCCTTTGCTCCCATTTCCTACTCCTTATATTTTTTCAAATCGGATGACCGATTCTTTTACATATATTGATAATCTTTGTCATATTTTCTAAGAGATATTTCAGGATCGGGAAGATCCATATCTCTTATCGAATTTCTAAAGACCGGCTCACTCTTAAAGAGATAATTGCCATCAAATCCGGGTTCTTCTATCATCCTTATGAGATTCTCAGCTACCTTTCTGCCAAGCAATTCTTTCGGATGTGCGAATGAAGTGAATGGAACCGGACTGATCCGTGCAAGTTCTGAATCATCGAAGCTTACGATCGACAGATCCTCAGGAACTCTTAATCCCTTTCTCAATGCCATTCCGATAAGCTGGAAAGCAGCTTCATCGTTATAACAAACAACTGCCGAGCACTCCTTCAGACGATCAAAGATATATCCATCAAGTACTGTTAAATCTGCAAGTGCACCATTATCAACCCATATAATGTAATTTGAATTTGTCTTAATCCTGGACTTCAAAAGTGCCTGCGTATAACCGTAATATCTAAGTTGGCCCTGACCATCATCACATTTGAATATTCCACCGATCTTTTTATGACCATTTCTGATCAAAAGATCTGTTGCTGCTTTCGCAATGCCTTCATCATCAATTCGTACACAAGGCATATGTAATGACGGATATGAAGCGTTGAAGAAAAGTACCGGTATATTTCTCCTGGCAAATTCTTTGTAAAGCCGGAGATTTGGATTTGGAAGTGCGCTCTTTGAAGGCTCTGCGATCAAACCATCGATATCACCCTTCTCTAAAAGGCTTTCCAGTATATCAGCTTCGTGCATTATCCTGTCATCTGTAAATGACAACTGAGTCGTATAACCTGACTTTGCAAGAGTTGTTTCAATCCCTTTTAATGTAGTTGGGAAAATGTACCCATCCAAATATGTACTCATAACAGCTACATTCATATGCCGCTCTCTCTTTATCGAAGAGATACGATCGCCGATGTAAGTACCACTCCCCTGTACCCTCGTCAATATATGCTGACTCTCAAGTTCTGCTGTCGCACGACGAATCGTCTGCCTGCTGAGTCCGAACATCTCACTTAGTTCATTTTCCGACTGAATACGTTCGCCATATTTTAGATTTCCGGATTCGATATTCTCTTTGATCCAAGTAATTACTCTCTGATACTTGGGTTCCTGTCCCGTCATGCTTCCTTCCCAATCTTTCTGTCATTTTGTACATCTTGTCACAACATGTACAACTTCATAGAACAAATATATGACATGTATAATCTGTTTTTCTCTAAATGGTATTGTCAATTTCTATGTACAAGTATGGACCAAAATACATAAATAGTCAACAATGTATTGCAAATTTGTAGGTTGTACTAGTTTTTCATTGTTGTTTTTGTACATTTTTATATACAGTCAGATCAATTTGCCGTCAAAATGGTTATTTAATCGACTTAACCACAGTTTTTTGTTGAGTGTATACAACATATACATTGTTTTCAGCTTGTACAGCGAAATTTGTACGTTTTGATATGTACCTATAATATACCATTCCTGTTCTTGCCCAGCTCAAAAGTTACGAACAGTTACATTTGCACACAAAAAAGCCTGTAAATCGTATCTAACAATTTACAGGCTTGAATAGTGGAGCTTCAGGGACTCGAACCCGGGACCGGACGGTTATGAGCCGTCTGCTCTAACCAACTGAGCTAAAGCTCCATATACAATTTTAGTAAAAAGCACCTCGCGTTACTTGCGCGAAGCGCTAAATGAATGACCCGGACGGGAATTGAACCCGTGTTACCGCCGTGAAAGGGCGATGTCTTGACCGCTTGACCACCGGGCCGGAGCTCCCCGAGCAGGGCTCGAACCTGCAACAACTCGGTTAACAGCCGAGTGCTCTACCATTGAGCTATCGAGGAATATTGATGCTATGTACATCAAGAACCGAACATCGAATCATTTTTCCATCCGGGAATAACTCCCGATTTATCTTGGACAAGCACTCGACCTATTAGTAATGGTCAGCTGCACACCTCACGGTGCTTCCACCTCCATCCTATCTACCCTGTACTCTTCAGGGGGTCTCGCGGATCTCAAAGATCCTTGGATATCTCATCTTGAGGTCGGCTTCACGCTTAGATGCCTTCAGCGTTTATCCGATCCGGATTTGGCTACCCTGTTGTGGAATTGGTTTCCAGCAGGTGCACCAGTGATCCGTCCATCCCGGTCCTCTCGTACTAAGGACAGCTCCCCTCAGATATCCTACGCCTGCGCCGGATAGGGACCGAACTGTCTCAC
>AUJT01000030.1:0-1128 GCA_000424365.1 Lachnospiraceae bacterium NK4A144
GTTGATAACGGACTAATCACAGAATTTGAAAAAGCAGCTATAAAAGCTATGTGCGATAAAGTTGCGGAAGCATTGTCACATAAATACAGAAATGTGCAGAAGGGAGTTGAGACAGTCATGGGCGGACAGGTTTTAGATTATGAAGCTAAACGAATAGCGAGAGAAGCTGCAGAAAAAGCAACAAAAGAGGCAGCAATAAAGGCAGAAAAGGCATCAAAAGAGGCGGCGATAAAGGCGGAAGAGGCAACTTCAATTGAAGCTGTCAAAAATATGATCTACTTCGGAGTACCGGAGGAAAAGATACTGAGCAAGTATCCAAAGTCAATTTATAATGAAGCACTCAAGCTCGTAGAACAGGAAAACAGCCAACCGAAAGAAATGTAATAAACAGAATACATATATTTCAGCGGGAATGACAGATGATGTCATTCCCGTTTTCTGTATGTGTTTGTTATTGACAAAAGAAAACATGTTCGATAAAATGATTAAAGAACAATTGTTCTCTGTGAGCGCTTACGAACCTTGAAAACTAAGGAGCATTTATAAAAAATATATATTAGTATTAAAATATAACAGAACGGAGTGTGAGTTATGAGCAACAGCAATACGCCTTATGATGACGCATTCCGGTTACGTTCACTCGCTTACAGCTCACTCACGTAACGGATTTTGCAATTAAATCGACTTCGTCGATGGGCAAAATCCAATGGCAATTCAAAGTTTGTGGTCGTAAACTCCGCAGTAAATGCTCCGTTTACGTCTGAACGGTAACGAATGTCGGTCATAGCTAACAGATTGCAGCAGACTGATAATACCGGTAGTCAATGTGTTATTTGACGGAAACTATGGATTAGATGATGAAGTGAATCTGTTTCAAAATGAGTCATTTATTACAGCAGGAAATGATGAAAAGCGGATAACTGATTCGAATTTCAGTGTGGGATCTAATATTCATCAACGCTATCATATAGAATGTCAGTGCAAACCAGATGGATCAGTTATAGTACGAGTATTCGAATATGCGACTCAGATTGCCATCTCTACAGCAGAGTCTGAAACAGATAATACAAGCTTTAACCTTCCGAAATCGGGAATATTGTATCTTCATTCCACAAAGAATACGAAAGA
>AUJT01000030.1:1138-45827 GCA_000424365.1 Lachnospiraceae bacterium NK4A144
AGGAAATGATGAAAAGCGGATAACTGATTCGAATTTCAGTGTGGGATCTAATATTCATCAACGCTATCATATAGAATGTCAGTGCAAACCAGATGGATCAGTTATAGTACGAGTATTCGAATATGCGACTCAGATTGCCATCTCTACAGCAGAGTCTGAAACAGATAATACAAGCTTTAACCTTCCGAAATCGGGAATATTGTATCTTCATTCCACAAAGAATACGAAAGAACATACCATCACAGTTGTCGCACCAAACGGAAAGAAATTATCATACGCGGTTCCGGTAATAAGGATGTATGATTATTCACTGGAAAAACTAATCGATAAGAGACTGTGGTTCCTGATACCTTTTTATTTCTTCAATTTCAATTTGGAAGAGATGGATTCATCAGAAGAAATGATACTGGAAATGCAGAAGACCTATCGCAACCTGTGGGATAAAATGGATGGTTTTGTTGATAACGGACTAATCACAGAATTTGAAAAAGCAGCTATAAAAGCTATGTGCGATAAAGTTGCGGAAGCATTGTCACATAAATACAGAAATGTACAGAAGGGAGTTGAGACAGTCATGGGCGGACAGGTTTTAGACTATGAAGCAAAACGGATAGCAAGAGCAGCGGAGAAAAGCAGAGATCTTGAAGCTGTTAAAAATATGATCTCATTTGGTGTTTCAGAGGAAAAGATACTGAGCAAGTATCCCAAGTCAATTTATGACGAAGCGCTCAAGCTCGTAGAACAGGAAAACAGCGAACCGAAAGAAATGTAATAAACAGAAAAGCACAATTTTAGCGGGAATGGCAGATGATGTCGTTCCCGTTTCTATTTGATACTCTTTTTGTAATTGAGAGGATTTATCAATGAGATGCTAGATATTAGGTGCAATCTATCCAAATATTGATATGAATATTTGTTTAATTCATCTATGCATGCATATATAATAACCGTGTATACTGATGTTGGGAGGTTAAGCGTATGAAAGAAATAAAGAAGAAATATACACCTGCACAAGCGGATGCTATAAAAAAATATCTTTCTAACAAAGCAAAATATCAAATCAGAATGCCACTTTTTTTCAAAGATCGGTTATTCGATGCTGCTAAAAATGCCAATATGTCTGTCAACGCGTATATACTAGAGGCAATAGAAGAAAAAAACGAAAATGTAAAGGACGAAATTCCGTCGGAATTGTTACCAAATCTTATTGAATGGTTAAAAGAGCACGGACACAGTGCGGAAGAAATAGTAGATTGTTTATCACATCTTGGAAATAATGTGGATTAAAGCTTGTAGAGAGTTATTATTCCTAAGGCTGTGTCCCTACTAAGTATTGAATATAAATCTGTTCTCTCATTGGCAAGACGCTACTACCGAAATGCAACATGGATTGATATTATCTTGGGCAGAAGGATAAATCATCTTGCGATGGATATCGGTCAAAAATGTATGACAAAGTAAGGTTTTAGAGGAAAGGGACGAGACGCGATAATGGATGATAGATTAAAACGACAGATGGAGTTTGCTCTAGAGATAGATAAGGAAAAGAATGTGTTCAGGCAGACTCATTTGTCCGGAAACGGCAGGAACGAAAATGACGCTGAGCATGCCTGGCATATGGCTATCATGGCTTATCTGCTAAAAGAGTATTCGAATGAACCTGTGGATATATCAAGGGTAATGATCATGTGCCTGATCCATGACATAGTAGAGATCGATGCCGGGGATACATATGCATATGACAGCGAAGGACTTTCAACTCAGAAAGCCAGAGAGGATGCTGCTAAGGAAAGGATTTTCTCTATTTTACCGGAAGACCAGAAGGAGACAATGATAGATCTTTTTGAGGAGTTTGAGGAGAATAGTACTCTCGAGGCAAAGTTTGCACATGCTATGGATAATCTTCAGCCGTTAATGCTGAATAACAGCAATGATGGCGGAGACTGGCGGGAACATAGTGTCACCAAAGAACAGGTATATGGCAGACAGTCCAAAACCAGAGAGGGTTCGGAGAAGCTTTATGAACTGACGGATATGATGATCAGAAAACATATCGAAAAGGGGAATATCAGAGAATAACGTAGGATAGGAGCTTGCCGTTAAAAAAATCTCGTGAAGCGTGCCGATAAATAAGACGGAGACTTTTGTGGTCAATGTTTAAGAGCATGCGAAAGGGCGGGATAAAGTAATGGGAAAAAGAGCAAAAAAATTACTGGCAGCTGCTTTTGTACTGATAGCATTAATGCCATTGGTCGGAAAACCTTTACAGGTCCTGGCTGATGAAGTTTATGCGACTGAGTATCAGGTACAAAAAAATGATAGTCTTTATAAAATTGCAAAGACACAGCTTGGATCAGGAGATAGATGGTCCGAGATATTTGAATCGAATAAAGATGTTATAAAAGATCCATCGCTGATATATTCCGGGCAGATATTAAAGATTCCTGGAAATGTCGAAGCCACAGAACAGACGTCATTAGTTGAAAAGGCAGAAGTCATTGAGTTCGGTGTAGAGAAACCATGAAAAGTATGGGTGGTTATTGATAATACAGTAGCGTTAAAAATCCCTGAAGTACGGTAACTTCGGGGATTTTAACGTACTTAAAAATAAAGAGAGGGTTGTATATGAAAAAACACATTGCATCGTTCATAGGGGGCATACTTTTGACCTTACTTTTAGGATGTGTGGTGGTCAGTTTCTCAAAAAGTGGCAAAGACGAGGTTGTCACATTGACCTATGCAGAGGTGAATCCTATAGAAGGAACCATAGTAGGTGAAATGGCGAAGGCTTTTAAGGAGAAGACTGAGGAAGTATCCGGGGGAAAGTTGATAATAGATATTCAGGCAGGCGGAGTATTGGGGAGCGAGGAACAGATACTGGACAATATGCTGGGAGGCGGAAATGTGACAGATTTTTGCCGAGTGTCAGCTCAGGCATTGACACAGTACGGCTGCGGAAAGGCAAGCCTTCTAAGCATCCCCTATACGTTTGTAGATGAAGATCATTTCTGGAAGTTTGCAGACAGTGAACTTGCAGAAGAAATTTTGATAGAACCTCACGAAAAGGGATTACCTATGCGTGGGCTTTGTTACGGAGAGGAAGGATTCCGTCATTTCTTCCTAAAAAAGGAGGTAAAGGATCTCGCGGATCTGAAAAATAGAAAGCTGAGGGTGTCGGCAGATCCTGTCATGACCGAAATGGTAGAAAATCTGGGAGCATCTGCTACAACGATTCCCTTTACGGAATTATATAGTGCATTGAGCACGGGAGTAGTAGATGGAGCCGAGCAACCTGTCTCAAATTACCAGTCAAATGCCCTTTACGAGGTATCGCCATATCTGCTGCTGGATGGACATACGTTAGGAGCTATGCAGATATTGATATCGGATGTAACGTGGGATAATCTCAGCACAGAGCAGCAGCAGTGGATAAAGGAAGCTGCAGAATATGCAAGTGATGTCTGCAGAGAAAAAGTTAAGGAAATCGAGGAGAAAAACTTCGAAAGTCTGCGGGAAAAAAATGTGCATATCATTGAGGTAGAGGATAAGAAACCCTGGATTGATGCATGTCAATCAACGATACAGAAATATACAAAAAGCGAACGTGAATTATATCAGCGGATAGTGGATATGCAGTATGAGAGTGAATAAATCGTAAAATACGCGAAAAAAGGGGAAAGAAGGGAAAAAGAATGTTGGAGATATTAAAAAAAGCAGAAAGGATAAAGCCGGTATATGATACGACATACAAGGTGATAATGTTCCTTTGTAAATTAGTTTTGATCGGTGACATCATGATCACTGCATGGGGAATCGCAGGAAGGTATCTTCCATTTATCAGGGATCCCTATTGGAGTGAAGAAATGGTACTGACCATGATGGTGTATCTGGCGGTGCTCTCAGCTACTCTGGCGATACGTAATCGGGCTCATATACGAATGACGGGATTTGACAAATATTTGTCACCATGTACATTGGAAATCTCTGATCTGATAGCGGATATAGCTGTATTCCTTTTGGGCATTTTTTTGCTGGTATATGGCACAAAACTATGCACATCTCCTATAGCATCATTGGGAAAATATGCTTCGATCCCAAATTTAAGTAAGTTTTGGCAGTATTTTTCCATTCCGATAGCAGGAGCCGGAATGGTAATTTTTGAGCTGGAGCAGATATTTCAGAGGATCATAAAACTGATGGAATTGAAGGGGGAGAAAAAATAATATGAGTCCGGAAACAATATCAACGATCATACTCCTTGGGAGTTTTTTCATCATGATAATGCTACGCTTTCCGATCGCGTATGCAGTAGGAATATCTACGATACTTTGTATGGCTTCCATGGGTCAGAGTCTGGTATCACTGCCCCAATTAATGGTGAAGGGGGTGTGGTCCTATTCACTGATGGCTGTCCCTTTCTTCATTACCATGGGTGTGATCATGGGAACCGGAGGCATATCGGAAAGGTTGATCGCATTGGCGGGATCCATCGTTGGCTGGATGCGAGGGGGTCTTGCGATGGTTAATATCGTTGCGTCTTATTTCTTTGGCGGGATTTCCGGTTCAGCCGCAGCAGATACAGCATCGCTTGGTTCTATCATGATTCCTATGATGGTAGATGAAGGGTATGATGCGGATTTCTCTACAGCGGTAACCATCACATCCTCCTGTGAGGGCTTGCTGGTACCGCCCAGCCACAATATGGTCATCTATGCCACCGTGGCTGGAGGTGTATCGGTAGGAGCTCTGTTTATGGCTGGATATCTGCCGGGAGCATTACTGGCTGTGGCACTGATGATCGGCTCATATATCATTTCTGTGAAGAAAGGCTATCCCAAAGGAGAAAAATTTTCCATTAGAGTATTTATAAAACAGCTGTGGCGTTCCATTTGGGCATTGCTGACTGTCCTCATCGTCGTAGTAGGAGTAGTGGGTGGATGGTTTACCGCCACCGAATCCGCAGCCATTGCAGTAGTTTATTCCCTTTTTGTATCGGTATTTGTATATAAAGGATTGACCTGGAAAGGCGTATGGGAAAGCCTGGGGAAATGTATCGATACTCTTGCCGTAGTTCTGATCCTGATAGCCATGAGTTCTGCATTTGGAACCTGCCTTACGGTATTGCATGTGCCGGCAAAAGCCGCAGCACTGATCACAGGGGCGTCGAGTAATCCTATCGTCGTGATCCTGTTATTAAATGTGATATTGCTGGTATTGGGAATGATCATGGATATGTCTCCGATAATTCTGATCGCAACACCCATACTACTGCCGGTAGCACAGAGCGTTGGGATTCATCCGATCCAGTTTGGTATAATGATGGTACTGAACTGCGGTATCGGTTTATTGACGCCACCGGTTGGAGCTGTGCTGTTTATTGGCTCTGCAGTTGCAAAGCGGCCTATGGAAAAAGTGGTCAGGGCAACATTGCCATTTTATATCTGCATGTTGATCGCGCTGCTCTTGATCTCTTTTGTGCCTGCGGTTAGCCTTTGGCTGCCGAAGATCACAGGGGCGTTGTAAAAATACCGTTTTTCTCTATCAAGCATAAACGTAAAGAAAAGCAAAGATAGAAGTGGAGCAAAAAATGAGAATAGAGCATATAGCTATGTATGTAAATGACCTTGAAGCTGCAAGAGACTTTTTTATCCGGTATCTTGGAGGAAGATCAAATGATGGGTATCATAATAAAACAACAGGTTTCAGGTCATATTTCTTAAGTTTTGATGATGGAGCAAGGCTTGAAATAATGAATAAACCTGGACAAGTTGATGCTGATAAGGAATTAAATCGTACAGGATATATTCACATTGCGTTTTCTCTTGGGAGCAAGGAAAAGGTTAATGAGCTCACGCAAAATCTAAAAAACGATGGATATGAAGTCGTAAGTGGTCCTAGAATAACCGGCGACGGATATTATGAATCCTGCATAATCGGAATCGAGGGGAACCAGATAGAGTTGACTGTGTAAAAGATGCCATGTTTAACAGTGATATGCGATGACGTACATAGAAAAAATGTACAGACTAGTTTTTCATTTACCTGTGTTGAGGATCCATCGATAAATTTTGCAACAGGATATGTAAATCTCAATTAGTTCTTGTATTCATTTGATATAATGATGATGTCAGGGGTAAAAATTTGCCGCGGTGAACCGTATATTGTCCGAAAGAGGGGGAACACTATGAAGAGGATAAATGGGAAAGCAGTAGTAATGGCTCTTGCGCTGTCTATGGCGCTCATGAATGGATGTGCTTCGGGAAGCGCGGCAGACAGCGCTCCGGCTGTGAAAAACGTCGTTTATGATGGAAGTGTGAGCTTTCTCGGTCCGGAAGGTACCTATACGCAGGAAGCCTGTGAGACATTCTTTGGAAAGTCAGGTGATTTTTCGCCGTATGCGACTGTGAGCGATGCAGTGCAGGCTCTTGTTGACGGTGAAACGAAGTATGCTGTAATTCCACAGGAAAACACAATAGGCGGAGCAGTCATTGACTATGTGGATGTGCTGATAAATGAGGACAGGGTGTCAGTAGTAGGTGAAGTAGAGCTAACGATCAATCAGAATCTACTGGTACTGCCGGGGACAAAGCTTGACGACATCAAGACGGTATATTCTCATAAACAGGGCATCGCACAGGGAAAAGAATGGCTTGCGGAGAACCTGCCGGACGCAGAAGTTATCGAAGCATCAAGCACTGCCGAGGGGGCAAAGATGGTAGCAGAGAGCGGTGATAAATCTGTTGCTGCTATTGCATCGGCCGGATGTACATCTGTGTACGGACTGGAAATACTTGCACCGAATATCCAGAATAATGACAAGAATAAGACCAGATTCTATGTATTGTCATGCGATGAGCCGGAGGAAAGTGCTTCGGACAGATTGGCATTTGTTGCATCAGGAAATGCATCGGACCTGCCGTTGCTAATGTCGGCTCTGGAGCAGGAGAAAATGACACTGGTCTCAATACACGACAGACCGATGAAGACAGAGCTCGGGCAGTACAGATATGTGATCGAATGCATGGATGGCAGTCGTGAAAAGTACGATAAGATCACAAAGAAAAACAGTAACTTTGAATATCGTTATCTGGGTTCTTTCCCTGTCAAATAAAGAGGAATAATGATTACAGTTTACACGTGAACGGATAATGATAATTATTCCCAAGAAGATATATTGAAGCTGCATATTCTCTATGATAAACTTTGACCTGCGGTTAGCTTAAGCTAAAGTAGTATGCGCTAACAAAAAGGAGAGAATATGTTCAAAAAGGAGAAGTACCTGTTAGGTACATTTTTTTTGACTGCATTACTTGCGGCACATGGGAGTGTGCCGGTTTTTGCAGCAGAAAAAGCAGCATCATTTAATGAAGCCGGTGGGGCACTTTGCATCAATTATGAGGATACAGTCAGTTACAACGGAAACCGACATATCGTTAATGGCGCAAAAAAATCATCCGGTAAGACAGATGATATCAAAGTGTCATTGTCCGGAAATCTTGCAGATTACGTCAGTGTCAGCTACAAATATCAGAATAATAAGCTTTCTAAGGCTGTATCAAAAAAAGATGCCACTGTATCTGTAAGAGTTAAGGCAAAGAAAAATGCTGATGACGATCAGAAAGCTGCTATTAAGAAGATTAATAAGCAGCTCAGCAAGAAAGCAAATAAACTACATGTGATCGTAGAGCCTGTTGATATGACTCAGGTTGACAGCAGCAATATAAATGTAAAACTGAGTAAAGATGCGAAAAAAATATCCTCAGTAAAAGTAAAGCTTGGTAAGACCCTTAATCTTACAGAAAAGGATTACACAGTAAAAGAACTTAATGACGGCAGATATATGCTCGAATTTAAGGGAAATTACAAGGGAACTTACAGCAATCAGTATTGCAAAGTAAGCTTTGAGGCTAATGGCGGAAGCAGTGTAGCGCCTCAATCCGTCATCAAGGGCAGACAGGCAGACAGTAAAGTGTCAACTTCAAAGGAAGGATACGACTTTGATGGCTGGTACTCTGATAAAGACCTGACAAATAAGTACGATTTTAATGCACCTGTAGAAAGTGATATGACACTTTATGCAAAGTGGACAGAGGAATCGGTTCAGTCAAAATTTGCAAAGGCAAAGCTCTATGACTTAAATTGGAGCCAGTTTGTGCTCGTAAAGTTTGAGGATGGATATTCCACAGAAAACTGCAGAGTCGAAGTTGACGGCAGAGATATCACAGATTCATTAACAAAAGTTACTGATGACGGAAGCATTGTCAAGTGGGAACTCGAATATCTGAATCCCGGAAAGATCACTATCAACAGTGAGAGCGAAAAGCAGGAAATCGAACTTAGCCCGAAGTACGATGGAGTAAGTACTCCTGAGGGAAAAACAGATACAAAACCGGGCTATATGATAGCTCATGGACCTGTATCAGTATGGGATTATTATCTTACTAACTATGACACTGATGGAAATCTCCGAACAGAGCCATCAAAAACAACATTTTCCTTAGGTGACAGCAAAGATAACAGTGGTATCCCTGCATATTATTCGCCGGATACAGAGCTAAAGGAAAATGGCGAAGTAGTTATCATGTTCAATGCGAACACAGAAAATGAGAAAGCGTGGTTCGAGGCTCTAGATGCTGATTCACCTAAATCGCTTCAGCTGGTGAGCTTTGACGAGCGACTTGATCTTCTGAATGACTCACTTGAATATGAGAAAAAAGAAGATGTACCTCATGGAAACTCTTACATTAATGAGATCATCATCAAACTCGGACAGAAAAATCTCAATCGTGCAGGAAGATTTTATGTTAGAGTTAAGTCCGGTAAGGGCACAGTTATCGTGCCGATTCACATCGTAAATGAGGAGGCGCCTGAACTTACACTTGCAGGTTCGGGTACGGTGATCGCCGGTCAGGATCTTACTTTCAAGATCAAAAAAATGATAAACGGTATTAAGAATCCGACCTATGCGGCAGAATTAAAGCTCCCTGACGGAACTGTAAAAGAGCTGGAAATGCTTACCGACTGGTACCAGATATCCGACAGACTTTATCTCTACAATAGCAAGGACAAGGACGGAAACGACAGAAACAAGCTGACCCGGGATGGAGAATATGTATTAACAGTTCATTCAGATGGCTACAAGGATATGAGTGCAGTATTTTATGTTGGCACATCTGATGCGATCGGATCGGTTACAGAGGTAGATTCAGTATCGAGTGCAACACGAGGAAGCGGATCATCAGGAAACACTTCGGGTGGTCAGCAGATATCTGCAGATCTTAAGTTTGACGCGGATCTCCTTATCAACGCAATGTTGTTGGAGAGGGCAGGCATAAAATGTGCCACAGCAACAGCTATCGTAGACAGATGGGAAAAAATGGCTGACTGGGACTCTGTATGTGCAAATGATACAAAAAAAGGCGGCTTCGAATGGAGCGATTATATCGACGCAGTCGCAAGAGCAAGGAAGAATGGTAAATACCTGACATTTGCTGAATATGCTGATACAAATGCCGACAATGAAAAGGAAACAGTTCCTCATGGAGTAAAAGCTGTTCTTGAGGACAATCTTCTTGGAGATATACAGGACGATTTCAATAAAAAAAGTGAGGCAGATCCGGACGGAAATATTCCTGAAGTCAGTGAAGAGTACTATTACGGTATACTAACCTTTGACTATGGCGAGAGTAAAGAATGGCTTGCAGCCGTGAATAAGATCACAGTCGATGGCGAGAAGGGGCAGTTTGTTTGCGAAAAGTCCGATAAATATTCGCCGGATAGGAATGGATTTTACGTTAATAGTGAGTCAAAAGGCTTTAATTTGAGTAAGTCATGTTTTGATTTCTCAAGCTACGGTAAGAAGGAATATACGATCACCATAGAAGCGGAAGGCTATAAGCCGGCTGTATTAAAGCTCTCGATCAATATCGGATACTACGGACAAAATGAATACACTGTAGAAATTGAAAAGTAAATTTTGATAGATAAGCTCTGATAAGAAAAAAAGGGTCGCCCCAGGATGATAAGATCATCCGGACGCGACTCTTTTTAATGTTCAGATTTTTAAAAATATTGGTGTTAATCGTATATAGGTACTTTTTGCCTAAAAATTATCTCCAAAAAGAGATATGATAACCTCGTTAAAGGGTAACGGCAAAAGGAAAAGCTGATATGGGTTTAGAGTTATTGTAAATGAGGTGTAACTTGAAGGGAGGGTGATAGTAATGATGTTATATGTTTGTACTCAAGGAGCACGTATTTCTATTCACGACAATCAATTTATGGTTTCGTGTCCTGGTGAGGTGGAAAAGAGTGTCCCGTTGGGGATGACAGAAAGTGTAGAGATTTTTGGTAATGTTCAGATTACAACTCAGGCAGTTTCTGCGTGTATGTATGAAAGAATACCTATCATATACTATACTTATGCTGGAAAATATAGAGGACGAATAGTATCTCCGGGAATGATGAAACCAGAAAATATTATGAGACAGTATAAATTTTATGAAAACAATGATCTTCGCATACAGTTTGCAAGGAAAATTATTGAAGCAAAAATACACAATCAATTAGTAGTATTAAGAAGATATCTAAAGGATACATGTACTGAAAAGATAAAAAGTAACATGAATCAGATTAAGTATATGAAGAAACAAGTAGAAAAAGCATTAACGATTCCGCAATTAATGGGAATTGAGGGTAACGCGGCAAGACATTATTTTAAATTACTTGGATCAATTCCTGAAGAAGGCTTTTCTTTTGAGCATAGGACAAGAAGACCACCATTAGATCCGGTTAATGCCGCATTAAGTACAGGGTATTCTATTTTGATGAGTGAAATTTGTGGTAAGTTGGAAGGACATGGATTGATGGCAGAAATAGGAGTAATGCACAGCATGAGTAGTGGAAGACCATCATTGGCATGTGATCTTATGGAGGAATGGCGCCCGGTGATAGTGGATTCTACAGTAATAGGAATGGTTTTAGGAAAAGAACTAAAGGAAGAAGATTTTGTTGTGACAAAAGATGCTGTATTGCTTGGAAAAACGGGATTGAGTAAGTTGTTGCGAAAAATACAGAATAAAATGAATGCTTCTTGTCAATATCTTAAAGGAACGGATAACATGCAAACTTTCCAACAAGCATTATCACATCAGATACATGATTTTAGAATCATGTTGGAAAGTCAGAATTTAAGGAAATATAGTCCGGTAAAAATCAGGTGATCATATGAATGATTCTAAAATATACGCATTGGTGACGTATGACGTAACTGATGATAAGTTACGTAAGAAACTAGCAAAACATATATGTAAATATGGTGTTCGAGTACAGAAATCAGCATTTGAAGTATGGATTTCAAAAAGGAATTATAAGCAGATGCAGAAAGGAATTAATGGTCTTATTGATGAACAAAAGGATAGTGTTCGAATATATCGTTTGCCAATAGATTGCGGTATATCATTATATGGAAAAAATGTAGTAATAGATAAGGCATCGGTACAGATATTGTAAGGAAGTTATGTTGATAAAATGGTTTATGAAAACGTGAGTCTGTGGTAGTATTATAAACAATGATGGAATAAAGTGTTTTTTGCGCCGCACGGCATGAATTCAGGGGTTAGCTTGGTTTTGTGTATAAATAAATGTTCTACATATTTATTTTGTTTTTTGCGCCGCAAAATGCAACTGAAAGCCGCATCTAGAGCACCCTGTAGAAGACAGGGTTTTGAGAATAGCCCGACATAGAGGGCAATAGACAACGGTTTTACCATTGTCAAACTCGCCTGCTGTCGTGTTTTGAGAATAGCCCGACATAGAGGGCAATAGACTTTTGCTTCGTCACGGATGGACTTCACAATGGCAACAACGTTTTGAGAATAGCCCGACATAGAGGGCAATAGACCTTCATAAATCCAAGATACGGATGCATGATTACGGTTTTGAGAATAGCCCGACATAGAGGGCAATAGACTTTTAAAGGGATGATAAGGAAGCCGTATACTCGTTTTGAGAATAGCCCGACATAGAGGGCAATAGACCTAAGCTGGTTTTTCCATGTTGACACCTTGCCTAGTTGTTTTGAGAATAGCCCGACATAGAGGGCAATAGACTTCTTCTCTTGTCATTCTTCTACCTCTAAAATCTCAGTTTTGAGAATAGCCCGACATAGTTATAGAGATGTATAAATATAACCGATAAACATTGACTAATTTGTTGAAGTCAGTGTTTATCGGTTTTTTGTGTAAATATAGGAGTTGTTAGAATGATACTTTTTGCCTAATTTTGGAACTTTATGAGGATATAAGATAGACTTGATAAAAAGGTAAAAGAAAGGTTAAAGAGCATGGCAGGAATAGTGACCTGTGATGAAGATGATGGTAGAATTAAAAGTGTTCTTAAAGAAAAACAATATTGGATAAGGAAAATAATTCAATAGATAAAAAATTTAGGGGGAAAAATGAAAATATCAAAAGTCGATCATACCAGAATGGCGGTTGCTAAAGGTAATCAACACAGGAGAGATGAGATTAGTGGGATTCTCTATAAGGATCCGACAAAGACAGGAAGTATAGATTTTGATGAACGATTCAAAAAACTGAATTGTTCGGCGAAGATACTTTATCATGTATTCAATGGAATTGCTGAGGGAAGCAATAAATACAAAAATATTGTTGATAAAGTAAATAACAATTTAGATAGGGTCTTATTTACAGGTAAGAGCTATGATCGAAAATCTATCATAGACATAGATACTGTTCTTAGAAATGTTGAGAAAATTAATGCATTTGATCGAATTTCAACAGAGGAAAGAGAACAAATAATTGACGATTTGTTAGAAATACAATTGAGGAAGGGGTTAAGGAAAGGAAAAGCTGGATTAAGAGAGGTATTACTAATTGGTGCTGGTGTAATAGTTAGAACCGATAAGAAGCAGGAAATAGCTGATTTTCTGGAGATTTTAGATGAAGATTTCAATAAGACGAATCAGGCTAAGAACATAAAATTGTCTATTGAGAATCAGGGGTTGGTGGTCTCGCCTGTATCAAGGGGAGAGGAACGGATTTTTGATGTCAGTGGCGCACAAAAGGGAAAAAGCAGCAAAAAAGCGCAGGAGAAAGAGGCACTATCTGCATTTCTGTTAGATTATGCTGATCTTGATAAGAATGTCAGGTTTGAGTATTTACGTAAAATTAGAAGACTGATAAATCTATATTTCTATGTCAAAAATGATGATGTTATGTCTTTAACTGAAATTCCGGCAGAAGTGAATCTGGAAAAAGATTTTGATATCTGGAGAGATCACGAACAAAGAAAGGAAGAGAATGGAGATTTTGTTGGATGTCCGGACATACTTTTGGCAGATCGTGATGTGAAGAAAAGTAACAGTAAGCAGGTAAAAATTGCAGAGAGGCAATTAAGGGAGTCAATACGTGAAAAAAATATAAAACGATATAGATTTAGCATAAAAACGATTGAAAAGGATGATGGAACATACTTTTTTGCAAATAAGCAGATAAGTGTATTTTGGATTCATCGCATTGAAAATGCTGTAGAACGTATATTAGGATCTATTAATGATAAAAAACTGTATAGATTACGTTTAGGATATCTAGGAGAAAAAGTATGGAAGGACATACTCAATTTTCTCAGCATAAAATACATTGCAGTAGGCAAGGCAGTATTCAATTTTGCAATGGATGATCTGCAGGAGAAGGATAGAGATATAGAACCCGGCAAGATATCAGAAAATGCAGTAAATGGATTGACTTCGTTTGATTATGAGCAAATAAAGGCAGATGAGATGCTGCAGAGAGAAGTTGCTGTTAATGTAGCATTCGCAGCAAATAATCTTGCTAGAGTAACTGTAGATATTCCGCAAAATGGAGAAAAAGAGGATATCCTTCTTTGGAATAAAAGTGACATAAAAAAATACAAAAAGAATTCAAAGAAAGGTATTCTGAAATCTATACTTCAGTTTTTTGGTGGTGCTTCAACTTGGAATATGAAAATGTTTGAGATTGCATATCATGATCAGCCAGGTGATTACGAAGAAAACTACCTATATGACATTATTCAGATCATTTACTCGCTCAGAAATAAGAGCTTTCATTTCAAGACATATGATCATGGGGATAAGAATTGGAATAGAGAACTGATAGGAAAGATGATTGAGCATGATGCTGAAAGAGTCATTTCTGTTGAGAGGGAAAAGTTTCATTCCAATAACCTGCCGATGTTTTATAAAGACGCTGATCTAAAGAAAATATTGGATCTCTTGTATAGCGATTATGCAGGACGTGCATCTCAGGTTCCGGCATTTAACACTGTCTTGGTTCGAAAGAACTTTCCGGAATTTCTTAGGAAAGATATGGGCTACAAGGTTCATTTTAACAATCCTGAAGTAGAGAATCAGTGGCACAGTGCGGTGTATTACCTATATAAAGAGATTTATTACAATCTATTTTTGAGAGATAAAGAGGTAAAGAATCTTTTTTATACTTCATTAAAAAATATAAGAAGTGAAGTTTCGGACAAAAAACAAAAGTTAGCTTCAGATGATTTTGCATCCAGGTGTGAAGAAATAGAGGATAGAAGTCTTCCGGAAATTTGTCAGATAATAATGACAGAATACAATGCGCAGAACTTTGGTAATAGAAAAGTTAAATCTCAGCGTGTTATTGAAAAAAATAAGGATATTTTCAGACATTATAAAATGCTTTTGATAAAGACTTTAGCAGGTGCTTTTTCTCTTTATTTGAAGCAGGAAAGATTTGCATTTATTGGTAAGGCAACACCTATACCATACGAAACAACCGATGTTAAGAATTTTTTGCCTGAATGGAAATCCGGAATGTATGCATCGTTTGTAGAGGAGATAAAGAATAATCTTGATCTTCAAGAATGGTATATCGTCGGACGATTCCTTAATGGGAGGATGCTCAATCAATTGGCAGGAAGCCTGCGGTCATACATACAGTATGCGGAAGATATAGAACGTCGTGCTGCAGAAAATAGGAATAAGCTTTTCTCCAAGCCTGATGAAAAGATTGAAGCATGTAAAAAAGCGGTCAGAGTGCTTGATTTGTGTATAAAAATTTCAACTAGAATATCTGCGGAATTTACTGACTATTTTGATAGTGAAGATGATTATGCAGATTATCTTGAAAAATATCTCAAGTATCAGGATGATGCCATTAAGGAATTGTCAGGATCTTCGTATGCTGCGTTGGATCATTTTTGCAACAAGGATGATCTGAAATTTGATATCTATGTAAATGCCGGACAGAAGCCTATCTTACAGAGAAATATCGTGATGGCAAAGCTTTTTGGACCAGATAACATTTTGTCTGAAGTTATGGAAAAGGTAACAGAAAGTGCCATACGAGAATACTATGACTATCTGAAGAAAGTTTCAGGATATCGGGTAAGGGGAAAATGTAGTACAGAGAAAGAACAGGAAGATCTGCTAAAGTTCCAAAGATTGAAAAACGCAGTAGAATTCCGGGATGTTACTGAATATGCTGAGGTTATTAATGAGCTTTTAGGACAGTTGATAAGTTGGTCATATCTTAGGGAGAGGGATCTATTATATTTCCAGCTGGGATTCCATTACATGTGTCTGAAAAACAAATCTTTCAAACCGGCAGAATATGTGGATATTCGTAGAAATAATGGTACGATTATACATAATGCGATACTTTACCAGATTGTTTCGATGTATATTAATGGACTGGATTTCTATAGTTGTGATAAAGAAGGGAAAACGCTCAAACCAATTGAAACAGGAAAGGGCGTAGGAAGTAAGATAGGACAATTTATAAAGTATTCCCAGTATTTATACAATGATCCGTCATATAAGCTTGAGATCTATAATGCAGGATTAGAAGTTTTTGAAAACATTGATGAACATGATAATATTACAGATCTTAGAAAGTATGTGGATCATTTTAAGTATTATGCATATGGTAATAAAATGAGCCTGCTTGATCTGTATAGTGAATTCTTCGATCGTTTCTTTACATATGATATGAAGTATCAGAAGAATGTAGTGAATGTGTTGGAGAATATCCTTTTAAGGCATTTTGTAATTTTCTATCCGAAGTTTGGATCAGGAAAAAAAGATGTTGGAATTAGGGATTGTAAAAAAGAAAGAGCTCAGATTGAAATAAGTGAGCAGAGCCTCACATCGGAAGACTTCATGTTTAAGCTTGACGACAAAGCAGGAGAAGAAGCAAAGAAGTTTCCGGCAAGGGATGAACGTTATCTCCAGACAATAGCCAAGTTGCTCTATTATCCTAACGAAATTGAGGATATGAACAGATTCATGAAGAAAGGAGAAACGATAAATAAAAAAGTTCAGTTTAATAGAAAAAAGAAGATAACCAGGAAACAAAAGAATAATTCATCAAACGAGGTATTGTCTTCAACTATGGGTTATTTATTTAAGAACATTAAATTGTAAAAAAGATTCGTTGTAGATAATTGATAGGTAAAAGCTGACCGGAGCCTTTGGCTCCGGACAGTTGTATATAAGAGGATATTAATGACTGAAAATGATTTTTGTTGGAAGTCAGTTTTTTCTGTGGAAAGCGAAATCGAATATGATGAGTATGCATATGGCAGAAGAGCTGTAGAAGGCGAGAATACATATGATTACATTACTAAGGAAGAAAGACCGGAACTTAATGACGAATATGTAGCGAGACGTTGCATTTTCGGTAAAAAAGCAGGAAAAATATCCAGGTCGGATTTTAGTAGGATAAGATCTGCGTTGGATCATGCGATGATAAATAATACACATACAGCATTTGCCAGATTTATCACTGAAAATCTGACGAGACTCAATCACAAAGAACATTTTCTGAATGTGACACGTGCATATTCTAAACCTGATTCTGAAAAATTGATACAACCGAGATACTGGCAGTCGCCTGTAGTTCCAAAGGATAAACAAATATATTATAGCAAGAATGCGATTAAAAAATGGTGTGGTTACGAAGATGATATTCCGCCTCGTTCTGTGATAGTTCAGATGTGTCTATTGTGGGGGACTGATCATGAAGAGGCAGATCATATCCTTCGCAGTTCAGGATACGCGGCGCTTAGTCCTGTTGTACTTCGAGATCTTATCTATATGTATTATCTGGATCATCAGGATTTGCAAAAAAATGAGTTGATATGGGAAGTAAAAAAGCAGTTGGATCACTTCGATTTGACAAATAGAAATTATGATACAAATCCTTTTGATGTAGGGGGCAGCGTAAATGATCATATCTGTGAACTGAGCGAGCATATAGCGAAGGCTCATTATATTTATGAGAGGGCTAAGGAAGGACCATTGCAAAATGTAATTCGGGATATTTTGGGAGATACACCTGCCCTTTATTCTGAAATGGCATTTCCTCAGCTAGCATCTATAAACAGGTGTGCTTGCAATTCGCTTTCTTCATATCAAAAAAATATTTTTGATACTGACATAGCTATATATGCAGATGAAAAGGACACAAGAGGTAAATCAGACCGTATCCTTGTTGAGGGCGCATCTTCGAAATGGTATGAATTGAAGAAACGCGATGCTAATAATGTCAAAATTTCTGAAAAGCTGAGTATACTCAATACTATTCTTAAATTTAATAGTGTTTTTTGGGAAGAATGTTACCTTGATGGAAATATAAAACAATCGAGCGGAAAGCGATCTGAGGCAGGAAAAATTCTTTATGGTCGCGACAACGGAAAAGAAAATGTCGGAGTTTCAAAATTGGAATTGGTGCGGTATATGATAGCTGCAGGTCAGGAACAAAATCTGGGAAATTACCTGGTGAGTTCAGGATTTTGGAGAAAAAATCATATGCTGTCATTTATACAAGGCAATGATATAGCGCTTGATGAGATGGATGAATTGGATCTCTTAGACTATATTCTGATATATGCATGGGGATTTAGGGAAAATATCATTAAAAAGAACAGTAATGTGAATTCTTTGGATGAAAAGACTAGAAAAGTGCAGTTTCCGTTTATAAAGTTACTCATGGCAATTGCAAGAGATATCCAGATACTTATATGTTCAGCACATGAAAAAACAGTCGATGAGTCATCTCGAAATGCAGCAAAGAAGATAGATATATTGGGAAATTATATTCCTTTTCAGATTCATCTTCAGAGAACTAAAAAAGATGGTGGAAGAGTGGTAATGGATACATTGTGTGCTGATTGGATTGCGGATTATGAATGGTACATTGATCTTGAGAAAGGAACACTTGGATGAGCAGTGATGAAAGGATATTTAAAAAATTTTTGGAAAAAGGATCGATTTCTGAGCAGAAAAAGATGCTTTTAGAAGAAAAGAAATGTTCGGATAAACTAACTGCACTGCTTGGGAATTACTGCATACCGATAGACAATATTTCAGAGTCAGACGGAAAAATATATGCGGTCTATAAGCTTCCAAAAAATGTTAAACCTTTGTCCGAAATCATTAATGATGTATCCTTTTCTGATTGTACGATGAGAGTACGTTTGCTTCTCATAAAGAGAATTCTGGAACTCGTGTGTGCTTTTCACGAAAAAAAATGGTATTGTCTCAGTATTTCACCGGGAATGCTCATGGTTGAAGATTTTGATATACCGATGGGAAATGTCGGAAAAGTATTGATATATGATTTCAGAAATCCTGTTCCGTTCGAGTCAGTAAATGAAAGACATAATTTTAACGTTTCAAATAAATACACTTCACCGGAGCTGCTCATCCATTCAAGATATGACGAGTCGAAATCTGTGAGTGAAAAATCAGATTTGTATTCTGTTGCAAAAATTGCGGAAACAATAATAGGAGATTTTAACAGTATTATTGCAAATGGAAATTTGATACTACTTGCAATGCTTAGAGTTTTTATCAGTACAGGGAAAAGTCCGGAACCTGAGTATCGGTTTGAATCGTCGGAAAATATGCTTTCAGTATTTGAAAATTTGATCAAAGAAAATTGTTTTTTTGAAAAAAACGATTATACATCTATGTTTCATCAGGCGTATGACAATTTTTTTGAATGGCAGGAATGTTTGATATCACCGGATCACTTGGATAAAAATATGTTCGAGGCAGCTTTATCAAATCTTGAGGATCAGCTGCTTAGGGTTGATATTGATAAGTATAGAGCAGAGTACTTCTATAAGCTTCTCCGAGAGTTGTCTAATAAATATAAAAATACAATTACTGATGAACAAAAGGTAAGGTTGGCAATACTTGGAATCAGAGCGAAAAATAATCTGGGAAAAAGTTTTGATGCATTGGAAATATATGAGTCAGTACGTGATTTAGAAACTATGTTGGAGGAGATGGCAGAGCTTAGTCCTGTCATTGCTTCGACATATATGGATTGCTACCGATATGCAGATGCGCAGAAAGTGGCGGAAGAAAACATTATCAGGCTTCATAATAGTAATATTCGTATGGAGAAAAAAAGAATACTGCTTGGAAGGTCATATAGTTCAAAAGGGTGCAGCATGGGGTTTCAGCATATTCTTGGTGCGGATGAGTCATTTGAACAGGCTTTATATTTCTTTAACGAAAAGGACAATTTTTGGAAAGAAATATTTGAGAGCAGAAATTTAGAGGACAGCGATAGACTTATAAAGTCTTTACGAAGCAATACGCATATTACGCTGTTTCATTACATGCAATATGCATGTGAAACAAGGAGAAAGGAATTATATGGAGCACTTTCAGACAAATATTTTATAGGTAAAGAATGGACAGAAAGACTCAAAGCATATATAAGCAACAAGGATATATGGAAAAACTATTATGAGATATATATTCTGCTAAAGGGTATTTATTGCTTCTATCCAGAAGTCATGTGTTCGTCTGCGTTTTATGATGAAATCCAAAAAATGTACGATCTTGAATTTGAAAAGGAAAAAATGTTTTACCCATTGAGTCTGATAGAACTGTATCTTGCTCTGATAGAGATAAAAGTTAATGGGAGTCTGACGGAGAATGCCGAGAAGTTGTTTAAACAGGCATTGACACATGACAATGAAGTCAAAAAAGGAAATATGAATATTCAGACCGCCATTTGGTATCGAATATATGCACTGTATAACGATGTAAAAGATGAAACTGATAAGAATAAAAGGCTTTTAAAACGGCTTATGATTCTTTGCCGACGATTTGGTTGGGCGGATATGTATAGTGCTTTGGAGAAGGATGGGAAGTTAATTGATTTTTTGAGATTTGAGGTATGTTAAATGATAACACTTGCATTAGATGAAAATGGCAAATTTGAAGATGCTTTTTCTAAAAAAAATGAAAAACCGATAATGATTGCGGGGATAATCTATGATGACAAGGGGAAAGAGTATGATGCTGAGAATGAACGCTACAGGATATCCAGTTATCTGCGAGCAGTATGTGACAGTTTGGGTGCGAAATACCCTCAGGATCTACATTCAAATAGTAATGGAAATAAGGCGACTGTTGGGAAAGTAAAATGTAAAATTGGTGAAACACTAAAGGAATTCTTGAGAGAAGGAACCTATGAAAAAAAGGAATTGCCGACAAAGAACGGTTATTTAAATAAGAGATCTGGAAAATATGTAATGTTTGCAGAACTCAGGAGTAGTCAGGGAGTTAAAAAGCGTGTTAGTGGTTGGAATGACAATGATCTGACTCAGGATGAAAAGGTCAGCAATCTGTACCTTCATATGGCAGAAAATGCCGTTGTCAGAATGCTCTTCCATAATCCTATATATGAAGATGTAACAGATGTAAATCTCTATTTTCCCACGCGAAAAGTTGTTCTGAAAGATAGAGATAGAGAATACGATAAACAAGATTTCAAAATATATGGTGATAAGGACAAGTGCGAAGCAGAAAGCGGGAGATTGGTGCATTATGATATCGTGTCATCGGATTTTTACCGTACGATAATGGAGAACGAATGTACAAGAATTAATAAAAAGCAATTAAATGTTCATTATATGAACACAAGCCCAATTTCGTACTGGGAGAAAAATGAAAAATATAATACATTTTTATATTTGGCTGACATAGTTTGTTCTATGCTGGATTATTACAAAAAGGGTTCGAGTCCGGCAGAGTGGATGGATTCTTTTGCCGAATGGGGAAACAAATATTTTGGTGATGATCAGATAATCTTATTTGGGTATGATGATATAGATGACAAATACATGGAGGCTGTAGATGCAGTAGGACAGGGAGAGTATTTTCATGCGCTGGATATTATATATGATGCGGAATGTAGTGGAAGTGAATTTGAGAAGCACTACAAAGATTATTGGTTTCCAAAGCTTATAAAAAAGATACGAATAACAGCAACTGTGGATAATTTATGCAGATCGATCTCAGATCTGGAGAGTTTTACATATCGAAGTAATCTTGATCAGCAGAAACTTTTGTGGATTTTTGAGGAAATCAAAGCTATCGTCGATAAGGGAGATTTTGGAAAGAAATATCATACAGATCAGGTTATGTTTGATATGTGTAATGCCGGTATTGCTGTGTACAATCATATCGGAGATTTTGGGACTGCAAAGGAATACTATGATGAGTGCATGAAACACACTGGGGATGTGGATCTGGTAAAGATACTTCGTGCATCAAATAAAATGGTGGTCTTTCTTGACGATGCTTTTAGGTATGGTGACGCGACAGAACGTGCCAGGAAGAATGTTGAATACCAAAAAGCTTTGCACGATATAAAGAGTGAGATTTGTCCGGAAAAGAAAGATGAAGACTTGAACTATGCCATATCGCTCAGTCAATTTGGACAGGCGCTTGCGTGTGAAAAAAATTCTGATGCAGAGAGTGTTTTCCTAGAGTCGTTGCGGCATATGAGGAAAGGGACTGCCAATTATCAGATTACTCTTTCATATTTACTCCATTTTTATCTGGATATGGGAATGACAGATTCTTATCGAGAAAAAACAAAGGACTATTTTGGAAGTGAAAAACCAAAGGAACAGCTGAAAGAATTGCTGAAGTTATCGGGAAAGGATGATAGTATAGTTACTTTCAAATTTGCAATGTATGTCTATTTACGTGCACTTTGGGTATTACAGGAACCGCTTACTGATTTTATCAGAACAAGATTAGAGGACATACGTGAGACTCTTGTAAAGAAGAAAATGAGTGAACATATGGTTGGACATCCGTGGGAGTTGATTTATAAATATCTGGCATTTCTTTTTTATCGTGATGGAAATTGTGAAGCTGCTGAAAAATATATTCATAAAAGTGAAGAGTGCTTGGAAACACAAGGACTGACTATAGATGCGATTATTCATAATGGTAAGTATGAATATGCAGAATTGTCAGGTGACGAGGAGATGATGGCAAGAGAGAAAGCGTACTTTGATGAAAAAGGGATAGATAGAAAAAATGTTTGTACTTTTATGTATCATTGATGTTTAATAAGATTTGACCGAGGAGTGACAGGTAATCGCCGGTATATCTGGTATTACCTGTCATTTTTTGATGAAATAAGCTACTTTTTGCCTAAAAAACGAAACTGTTGGTGTTTTATGATGATTGTGTCAACAAAAGAGAGCAAAAGAAGAGGAGAAAAGTAATGTCAATGATTTCATGTCCGAATTGTGGTGGAGAGATATCTGAAAGGTCAAAGAAATGTGTTCATTGTGGATATGTGTTAGTCGAAGAAGCTAAAGTAGTGTGCACAGAATGTGGAACTGAGGTAGAGAGTGGCGCTGCTGTATGTCCGAAGTGCGGCTGTCCTGTAAATGATAGTGAGACGCCTCAGAAAGTTGAAGTGACTAGGGTAAATGTATCTTCCGTAATCAGCAAAAAAGTCGTTGTAAGCATACTGATCGCAGTGATTACAATTGCAGGTTTTTTCTATGGAGTGAAGTATTCGCAGGAAAAGAAAGCAATTGAAGAGTCAGTAAAGCAGAAGGAAGACTATCAAAGTACGCTAGAGCTTGCTTCGCTAATGATGCTTCAAGGAGCTTCGGATGCAGAAACTTGTGGGAATTTGGTTAGGAAAGTGTGGAGCAACTGCATTTATAAGGAGAGGGATGAAGAAACCGACAAGTATACGTGTGATAGCAGGGGTGCAGGATGGTTTTATGATGATTTTAATGATGCATTAATGGCTCTTTACAGTGACAGCAGTTTTGGCAAGAAGATAAATGAAATCAAAAACGGTCAGGAAACCGTTGCGGCGATGATGAAAGATCTGAAAAATCCGCCGGATGAGATGGCAGATGCCTATGAGGATATTCAAAATTTTTATGTGTCCTATCTAACGCTGACAGAAATGGTTGTGAATCCAACTGGAAGTTTGAGTTCTTTTTCATCTGATTTTTCCGATGCGGATACGGAGGTGTCCAATGCCTATAGCCGGATGAAGTTGTATTTAGATTAAACTATTGAGGAAAAAATGGAGGTGCTTTAATGCGGGGGAGAAACTGTGGAGGGTCATCAGGCGACGGACTGCTGGTACTTCTCGTACTGCTTGTCCTTTTTTATAAAATCATGCCATTCATAGGTTTATGGATTTTAATTTTTGGTGATGCTGAACGTAAAGATCTGGGTATGGGTATGATTATTGTCGGGATAGTTCTATATGTATTATTAGAGGTTTTTTAATGTGAGTTTCTGTGGTAAACTATAAAAGTACAAGCTTTTGCGCCGCACCGCATAAATAGCGGATTTATGACCATTATTTGGTGAAAAAAATGGTGTACACCTGTGTTTTTTTGTTTTGCGCCGCAAAATGCGCCACGGAACCGCATGCAGAGCACCCTGCAAGAGACAGGGTTATGAAAACAGCCCGACATAGAGGGCAATAGACAAGTTCTACCTGTTTGTCAGATGTAAACTTTGCATCGTTATGAAAACAGCCCGACATAGAGGGTAATAGACCTTTTTGAGCGGAGTTTTTCCGCGTCAGATGCACGGGGTTATGAAAACAGCCCGACATAGAGGGCAATAGACATAAAGACCAAAAACAGGTCATCTGCATACTGTGTTATGAAAACAGCCCGATATAGAGGGTGTGAGAGATATAGTTCTCGTCACAGTGCAGAAAATGACCTATTATGTGCCGAAAAACAAAATGAAAAAAGAATGGAAAGGCGTATTTAATGAAATGCTGATCTGTTGATTTGAATTAACAAAAAAAGGTCGCCCCACGGATGACAAAAACATCCGGGGGCGACCCTTTTTACTGTTCAGATTTCATGTTCAATTTTTTACCGTATAGCTGCCTGTTAAATTGCTGCCGGTAAAAGTGATCTTTTTACTTGCAGTATCATAGTAGTATTCTGTTTTCTTTGCAGTGTACGGTTTTTTGTTAATGGAAACCTTTACAGAACGAAGGCTACCGTCTTTCTTTTTCTTAATAGTAACAGTATCGGCGTTTGAAACCGTGTAGGGCTTAACTGTAAAGGTTAAGGCATTTGATCCCTTGGTTGCATTCTTAACAGCCTTGTTTATTGCCTTATCTGCACCTTTCAGAGATTTGATCTGGATCGTATGCTTCTTTTTATTGATCACAGCCTTTTGAACCTCGTACTGTGCTCCATTATATGTAACAGCAATTCCTCCAAAGTTTGAAAGACCGAGTTTTGATCTTCCCCAGAAAGGAATCTCATGGCAGTAGGTGAAACCAAATTCGCCTCTTGTGTCTGTTGAGGAACCGGAAGGCTGGTTTAAGCCTGAGGAATCATTAGAAGTATTAATGACGTAGGAAAAAACATTGTAAATTGTCGGGTCATTGGTCGTTAAAATATTAGTGACATAAACATAGTAGGTTCCAGCTTCGAGATCCTTTGTGACGGTTTCGCCGGTTGTTACACTTTTTTCGATAAATTTCTTCTCACGTGAGCTGTCATAGACATAGAGATGCGCATCGTTTCCCTTGAAAGATGTCTGTGTAAATGTAAAAGTAGTATCTTTGGTCGCAATCAGCTTGTACCAGTCTTCAGTGTTGTTTGAACCGAGTATACCGTGACAGGGAGTTCCCTGAGCGATGTCGTTTGCATTTGTATAGGAATCGTTGAATGTATCCGGATTCTCATAATCTTCGACAAATGTCTGATAATTTTTGTCAGTGTCTACAGTAGAAAGTTTGAATGTAAGTGTACCGTCAACATCCCAGTTTGCACTTATTCTGAGATAGTAAGTACCTTTTCTAAGACCTGCATAATCAGAGTCCATATCAGAATGATTTGGATAAATGTCGCAGAGCTCCAGTCCGTTCTTATCATAGATTTTTAGATCAGGATTATAAGCTGTACTGGTTTCAAAAGATCCGGTGAGATTGCATATGGCTGATTGATCTAAAGTGAATTTATACCATATATATCTTTTGCCTGAAGAGACCGTTTTAAAGGTGTGTTTCTTTTCGGTTCCGAGGGTGTAAGTCTCAGCATTATCCGGGATGCTTTCATTGCAGATAACAGATGATGATACCTCACTTGCGAAAACAGGCGCACTGACTGTTCCGGAAGCAGAAACGAGAAGCGCAGAGCTTAGCAGAAGCGCTAGGAACTTGTGGTTTTTTCGTGTCATGATAACTCTCCTTATTGGTTTATAGTTTATACCCGTGTAACATTTAACTCAGTCGGAGTATGGATCCGCCGTGAGTTAACCCCTCAAATTGTGCGGCGAAAGGACAGAAAGTACTTTTTGCCACTTACATCATTATTTTGTATAAAAATAAATGCAATGTCCAATTAATTATAAAAAAAGAGCCTGATTATGTCAAAAACGAATTTGCCGGAAAAGAATAATTCACTTGATTGAAAATCATGCAAAGTAGGATGGAAAAACTGTTTTTTTAGAAAGAATGATGAGTAAAATGTAGAAAAAAATTTGTTATTATGAGGGTAGAAAAGGTGACGACATACCGCTGATAGCCAGGATGATATGTGTTGCGGATGCTTTTGATGCGATGAATTCAAACAGGGTTTACAGACAGAAGCTTCCTGCAGAAAAAAATCGTAGAAGAAATTGAGAAAAATAAAGGAAAGCAGTTTGATCCAAAGATCGCTGATATCTTCCTCCGATTATTAAAAGAGGGAAAGATAAAATGATCATATTGAGTAGCTAAGCTCCGATCTGACAGGATAAAAATGGACAGAACCAGATAAGTTCTGTCCATTTTTTTGCACAATAATAGTGATTGATACGTAAAGTATACATAGCTAAATTGTCAGATAAGATGTATAATTGAAACATAATTGTGTACACTGTGTGAACATATGGTGAACATTCAGTCAAAAATTAAATATGGAGGTGACCTTATGTGGAAAAGAAAAGCAGCTAGCGCTGTTGTCTGCGTAGTAATGGTTGCTGCTATGACAATTTCAGCATGTCAGAGCAATCAGACAGCACCTGCGCCGGCTACCGGTGGGAGTGAGGCATCATCTGAAAGTGCAGGAGGAGCAGCTTCTTCCGGTGATTATCAGGACGGAACCTACACAGCGAGTGAGCAGGGCTTTGCAGGCGAAGTTAGCGCTACTGTAGTTATCGAGGGTGGACAGATCAAAGATGTTCAGATCGAGGGTAAGGACGAGACACCTGATAAGGGTGGCGCTGCTATCGAAGAAATGCAGCCAAAGATCCTTGAGGCTCAGTCAGCAGAGGTTGATTCGGTAACGGGAGCAACAATTACTTCCGATGCTGTAAAGAAAGCTGTAGCGGCAGCTCTCGAGCAGGCAAAGAGCGGCGCTGCAGCTTCAAGTGATGCGGGCTCAGGTTCAGGCCCCGCAGCCGTAACATATACGGCAGGAACTTATACAGGAACAGGTAGCGGTTACAATGGTCCTGTAGAAGTAAGTGTTACATTTGGTGAGGACAAGATCGAAAATATCGAAGTAACATCAAGCCATGAAACAGAGCATGTTGGAACCCCGGCATTTGACATCATGATCCCGCAGATGGTGGAAGCTAACGGCACAGGTGTCGATGCGATCTCCGGAGCTACATTTACCAGCCGGGCACTTAAGGAAGCTGTAAATGCAGCAGCAGAGGAAGCAGGAGTTTCAGACGCAAGCGCTTTCCAGAAGGCAAGCGTTGAGTCATCGGTTCAGGACAATGTTGAAGACACATGGGATGTTGTAGTAGTAGGTGCCGGCGGTGCCGGAATCTCCGCAGCAGCTCAGGCAGCAATGGACGGAAACACTGTTCTCGTTATTGAGAAGAATGCTGAGATCGGTGGTAATACACTTGTATCCGGCGGACAGTATCAGAGTGTCATGAAGTATCTCGTATGGGATGAGAATGACCCGGATGCTACCACAGGTACCGGATACGACGGAAATACCTATGATAAGGTAAAGTCAGTTCAGGGATGTATCGACGAGCTGAAGACCATCTATAACTGGTCAGAGGATGAGTTTGATGCAGATTACTACAAAGATAATGAATATGTAGCAGGTGACATCAAAGAGCTTTCAAAGCACGGCGTACATAAGGATTATCTCCCTGTACTTCAGGATCTGAAGAAAGAGATCAAGGCTTATCTTGATTGGGCAGAGCCTCAGATTAAGAAAGGAACACCTGAGAATCAGCTTACGCTTTTCTCAACACTTAACCTGCATATCTTCCAGACCTACTATGGCGGACTCAGACAGAGTGCTGATAAGTCAGAGTGGATCTATGGAGATGTAAACCTCGTTAAGCAGTTCATCGAGGATGGACAGGATGTAAAGCCGTGGTTAGAGGAACTCGGTGCTACATTTGTAGAGGATACTCAGCCGACACTTATCGGTGCTCTCTGGTATCGTGAAAATCAGTTCATCGGCGCAAATGTAGATGCAGACGGAGATGGAACACCTGAGGAATACGAAGGACGCTGGGGAACATACTTCATGGCTCCGAGAACAGCTCTCCTAAATGCAAATGAGAAAAACGAGATCTTTACACGTACAACTGCCAAGGAACTCATCGTTGACGGCGGCAAGGTTACAGGTGTAAAGGCTGAGCGTTCTGATGGTTCGGAAGTTATTGCACATGCGAATAAGGGCGTTATCCTTGCAACAGGTGGTTACGCAGCAAATATCAGCATGGTTCTTGAGACAAATAAGTACTGGTCAACAGATTATCTGTCCGATAAGACAACAACGACTAACCGCTCATCTCTCCAGGGTGATGGTATCAAAATGGCTGAAGCAGCAGGCGCTGACATCACAGGTACAGGCTGGACACAGCTCATGCCTATCTCTTGGGTAGATAATGGAAACCTCGCATTCGGCGGTGGTGACTATGCGATCTATCTCAATCCTGAGACAGGTAAGAGATTTGTAGATGAGACATCAGAGCGTGACGTTCTCTCACTCAGCGAGTTCAAGAACGGTATCGAGCACAATGGTGTAAAGGGTGTATTTATAGAAATCGCAAATGCAGAAGTACCGATTCCTGGCCCGTATCCGTATAAGGATGAGGATGTTGAGTGGAGACAGTACGTAAGAACAGTTGATCAGCTCGGCGACCTCTTCAAGGAGCTTGGACTTCCGACAGATGCTGATACAGTTAGAGCTACTATCGAGAACTATGACAACGCTATCATGAAGGGTGAGCAGCCTGAAGGCGTTGATAAGAAGCAGTTCTCAGCTCTTATCGGCTCAGCAGAGAAGAAGGAAGACGGTTCATACGATGCATCAACCTACAAGCTTGACGGTGTAAAGCTTCGTGTAAGAATGATGGCACCTTCAACACACCATACAATGGGTGGTATCAAGGTTGATACAGAGCGTCATGTACTTGATACAGATGGAAATGTCATCGAAGGTCTTTACGCAGCAGGAGAAGTTACCGGTGGTATCCACGGTGGTAACCGTCTCGGCGGAAACGCTATTACAGAAATCATCGTTTCCGGTAGAACAGCTGCAAAGGCTGTAACAGCTGACAACAAATAAAGCTATCCCGCATTAGAAAGACAAGCGTGTAGATCAAAAGGACAGTTTCTTGGTTTGGCTCAGGAAACTGTCCTTTTTGATAATATCGTGTCGGAGGTAAAACATGGAGCTAAAAGAACTGCTTAAATATGATGATATCGTGATCCAGTGTCATGACAATCCTGATGCAGATGCCCTGTCCTCAGGCTATGCATTATATTGGTATTTCAAGCATTTTGGAAAAAACGTGCGTTTCATATATCGCGGAAGAAATCCCGTAAATAAGAGCAATCTCCGGATCATGATAGATGAGCTGAATGTACCGGTGAGCTATGAGCCGGATTTCTCGGAAAAACCAACACTTCTGATAACTGTTGACTGTCAGTATGGGCAAAAAAATGTCACTACTACGGAAGCATCAAATGTAGCAGTCATAGATCACCACAATTATGTAACGGAGCCGGACTGTCCTTTTGAGATACGAAATAAACTCGGAAGCTGCGCGACATTGGTCTGGGATATGATGAAAAATGAAGGCATTACGGTAGACGATGAGCCGTTATTGTCTACTGCACTTTATTATGGCCTCTATACCGATACAAATCATCTGTCAGAAGTGTCACATCCTCTGGATCGCGACATGATAGATGAGCTTTCGGTACAAAAGAGCGTCATCACAAAGATGAACAATTCAAACATATCCATGGATGAATTGCTGATAGTAGGAAGAGCGATACTTAAAAATGAGTATGTCAAAGACAATAAACTTCTAATATTAAAAACTGAGGCCTGTGATCCCAATATCCTTGGCGTGGTCAGTGATTTCTCTATGGAAACTGATACGGTTGATGTGTGCGTGGCTTATTACATTCGACCCGAGGAAGTGAAATTTTCTGTACGGAGCTGCATAAAGGAAGTCCATGCAAATGAACTCGCGGCATTCTTGGCAGACGGGATCGGTGGAGGCGGCGGACATATCTACAAAGCCGGAGGAATGATACGTCCGGATGCAATCCCGGAGCGAGAAGGTCAGTCGATCGAGGACACTATCGACGAGCTGATAAAAGAACGGTTGAAAAGCTATTTTGAAAAATACGAGGTTCTTTACGCTGAGAAAACAGAGCTTGATACATCTGATATGGAAAAGTACGAAAAACTGCCGCAGGAACTGGGGGTAGTTAAGCTTACAGACATTTTTCCGGCAGGAACTACAGTTGAGATACGTACACTGGAAGGTGATATAAGCGTAAAGATCGATGAAAACATATATCTGATGATAGGCGTAGAGGGCGAGATCTATCCAATAAAGAAAGAAAAACTGGAAAAGAGCTACATCTTAAAGGGGGAGCCTTACGAACGGGAACTTGAGTATCCGCCAAAGATCAAAAATCTTCAGACGGAAGAGAGCAAGACAGTACTGCCTTTTGCAAAAACCGTGCTCAGTACCGCAACCACTGCGATCTATGCGCGACCGCTCACAAAAAGCGTTAAACTCTTCACAGCATGGGATACGGAAAAATACTACTCAGGAGAGCCGGGAGATTATATTGCAGTCAGAGAGGATGACGCTCATGATATCTATGTGATCCGTAAAGATCTGTTCCCAAAGCTTTATCGAAAAGTTGAGAATGATTGACGTAAGTATACGCGAGGTGCAGGACCATGAATAAGTCAAAGCATTACAATGCGTTTATTAGCTATAGACATTCACAATTAGACAGTTCAGTGGCTATATCACTCCATCGAAAGCTGGAGCGGTTCAGGCTGCCTACGAATCTACGAAAAGACTATCCGAAGGACAAGTGGAAGATCGAGAGAGTTTTCAGAGATGAGGATGAGCTTCCGTTAGCAGATAATCTTTCTGATCCAATAGAGGAAGCACTGAAAAACAGCGACTTTCTCATTGTCATTTGTACACCAAGACTTCCGGAATCCAAGTGGTGCGCAAAGGAGATAGAAATCTTTAAAAAGCTCCACGGTCAGGATCATATCCTGGCGGTACTTGCAGAAGGTGAACCGGAGGACTCATTTCCCGAGGCGATATGCTATAAAGAAGTTGAGAAAGTTGATGAAAACGGGAATCGGACCGTTGAAAGAGTAAGCATAGAGCCATTGGCAGCGGATGCCCGCTCTGATGATCCGCGAAAAAGAAGCAAGATGCTGGATGATGCTGTTTTACGTATGGCTGCACCCATGTACGGACTCGGGTATGATGACCTGAAGCAGAGACATCGTGAGCAGAGGATAAAGCGGATAGCAGCTGCAAGCGCTCTGGCAGCGGGAGTGTTCTTTGTATTCGGTCTCGTCTGCATGATACTCGGGCTAAAGATCAATTCTCAGAAAAATCTCATAGCCGAGCAGCATGTGAAACTTGAGAAACAGTATAGAGAAGAACAGATAAAATATGCGGAGTCAATGGCAGTTGTCACGGACACTTTGCTCAAGGAAGGCCTTAGGCAGGATGCGGTGTATGCTGCGCGTGACGCTATGCCGGACAGTATGAGTGATGAAAATGTTCCCTATGTACCATCGACTCAGCATGCTCTTTGCAAGGCACTTGGCAAATACACCATGTACAATTACGTACCTGTAGGAAAAGAGAAATTGCCGGAAAACGACGATTTCTGGAATGATCCGGGAGAATACAGATCACTTGAGAGTAGCCTTGCGGATCAATATGTGATAATGGCCGAGGAAAGAGACGATTCCAAAGTTATCATTTTGACCAGCAGCTGCCGTCTGTATCTCTATGATCCTGCAGAAAACTTATTGCTTGATTATACCTACACATGGTTTTCTGATCCGCCAACAGAGTATGTTTTGGGCGCATCATTGCAGGATGACAAGCTGTATATATGGTTCTCGGATGCGGATTATATGGCAGTTTATGAATGGATCGGAATCGAGGATTATGAAAAAGCAGGATCCATCAGCTATGAAGAACGTAGGGAAAAGATCGGGACTCGCATAGACGACGGAGAAGAAGTGGTCTCCGATGACGGGAAATATATCATGACTACCGGCTCAAATCATACGCTTGTGCTCAAAGACGCAGAAACAAAAGAAATCACAAAAACTCTGTATGACATGAGAGGTGGATACACGGCTTTAAAAGAATTGCCCGGTATAGGCGGATACATGCTTGTATCTGACGGCAAATACTCCTATCAGCTGGATCAGGATTTGAATATCATAGCAGAAGTGCCGTACTATTATGATTACGACGCCGGCAAAAAAGCATTTCTCCAATACAATTATGTATCAGAAGCAAAAAACTATGATCTTTACAGCGTAAAAGCAGTATCCTATGACGAGCTGATAAAAGATGCCGACGATCTCTTATCTGATTACAAACCATCAGAGGAAGTGCAGGAAAGATACGGAATTAAATAAACTGTCAAAAAAGAGTACATTGAGTTAGAATGATGACTGGGTCAAAAGTATTTTTGTCCCTGTCATCATTTTTGTGTGCACTTAAGAGACCGCACAAAAAAGAAGAAATAAAGAATTGAAAGGCAGCACTAAGTAATGATCGGTTACAAAATTTTTATAATGGTATTTTATGCATTGAAGAAAGCATTTGACGGGTACATCCAGTATCTTGACGATTCCTACTCAGATAAAGAACTCCCGGAAAATGTCAGAGACGTCTACAATGCAGAAGAATACGCAGTGCATAGGAAGTATCAGGACGAGAGCGGCAGGCTCGATATAATACAGGAAATAGTAGGGATAGTATATACGCTTCTGTTTTTCGGTTTCAACATACATGCGAAGTGCTTCCATTTCTTTTCCGGCATGAATGTATATCTGCAGTACCTGGCAGTGATCGCAGTGTTTACGCTAATCTCAACAGTAATAGCAATTCCGTTTGGGTACTATGACACTTTCGTGATCGAAGAAAAATACGGCTTAAATACCACGACAAAAAAGACATTTTGGTTAGACACACTGAAATCTTTAGTGATCGCTGTAGCACTCACATATTTCATAGTGATGGGAATAAGGATCCTGTTTATAAAGTTCGGCAACATGGCTATACTGATCGGAACAGTATTAGCGCTGGTATTAGTATTGTTCCTGATGCTGATAATAGTTCCTCTAATGCGGATCTACAATAAATTCACTCCGTTGGAAGATGGAGAATTAAAGGATAAACTTCTGGAATTATGTAGAAAGTACGATGTTACAGTAAGAAAGATCGTCGTAAAAGATGCAAGCCGCAGAACCACAAAATCAAACGCATTTTGCACAGGCTTTGGAAAGAGGAAGACCATCTCTCTTGATGACAATCTCGTAAATAACTTTTCGGAAGACGAGATCGTCTCAGTATTTGCTCATGAATTCGCTCACGCAAAGTATAAACACACGCTGAAATCATTGCCTCTTTCAATAGTTTCCATTTTGTTAGTCTTTGCGTCCATGGCATTTGTATTAAATGTACCGCAATTTTACCTAAGTTTTGGTTTCGATGGCATAAACTATATGTTTGCACAGGAAATCCTGGATGTATGTCTCTGGCCTGTAAGCACTTTTATAAGCATAGTATCCAACTATTTCTCACGTAAGCATGAGTACGAAGCAGATGCATTTGCGGCGCGAGAAGGCTACGGCACAGACCTGATCACAGCATTGAAAAAACTCCACAAAGAAGCAGAATCAGACATAAATCCCCACCCTGCAAAGGTATTTATTGACTACTCACATCCAACCCTGTCACAAAGGATCACAGCGATAGAGAAGGAAGCGTTATAAGCGGTAGGAAAGTCCTATAAGATAAAACAGATCAGACTCAGCCTCTCAATTTGAGGCTTCGAGTCTGATCTGTGCTTTTAAGGAACTAAATATTGAGTGATTTATTACGGTAAGACCGGAAAAGATAAATGCGCAGATATCAAGTATCACGCCGCATATAAAACCAAAGGCAAAAACGATCCGTGATGGTCCTGCGTAATTATGCATGATATATGTAAATTGAATTATCGGAGTATTGGTTATGCAGATGAGAGCGGAGAAAATAGAAATATAATACGCAAATTGAAATTTCGTATTTCCCCATGTGAGACGGTAATTTATCTCACTGTCGACTCTTTTAGCAGATTCTTTATCTCCGAGTTCGTTGTACAGTTTTCGGACTAGACGTAACTGCTTTATTTTGAGAGGATTTCCCTTATAGTTTTTTCTCGCTTTCAGTGCGATAAGGCTTAGCGCACAGGAGGGAAAAGCTGAGAAAACACCGAACTGCAACCCTGCATTTTTAATAATTCGAGCGTTACCAATAAAGAAAGCCCAGTAAAACTTCATTATCAGAAATAAAAACAGGATACCGACAAAAAATTGTATTATCATCATGAGAGGCGGAATGATCACAGAATGAGTCTCTCCGTTCTTCTCATATCTATAACAGATCGTAGAAAACAAAAATTTCTTCATAATATCTCCAAAGCACTTCATCTGAATATATTTCGACAATTATAGCAAATGTAAAAATGGTTGTAAACAATTGATTTATAATAGATTCTTCAAGCAAACAAAAAATAGAGCAAGAACTGTATTTTAGCCAGTTCTTGCTCTATTTTCATCTCTAGGAAATGATTATTTCTTGATCTCCATATTTTCGGGAAGCGCATAACTAAGTATCATTGCGACCACAAAAATGATGGCAACCACATTTCCGCTAAAAACATCCTGAACTATTGGCGGAAATGCGCGCCAGATATCCTGTTCGGAGGCAGCGGTCAGACCAACACCGAGAGCAAGTGACAGAGAAGTAATGGTGATATTTCTCTGATTAAATCCACATGCAGCGATCATCTGCATACCGGAGAGAAGGATCTGACCAAACATCATGATAGTACATCCACCGAGAACTGCCTGCGGAAGTGATGCAAAGAAATTACCAATAGGAGGTATCAGCCCTGCGAGTATCATCGCTGCTGCGCCTGTCATGATAGTAAAGCGGTTAACGACCTTTGTCATTGCGATGAGTCCTACATTTTGCGAGAAAGATGTCACAGGAGGGCATCCAAAAAGTGATGATAATGCAGAAGCATATCCGTCAACTGCCAATGAACCGGATACTTCATCTTCTGTGATAGTGCGGTTCAGACCACCGGAAACCATGGCTGAAGTATCGCCGATAGTTTCAGCAGCGGAAACAAGGAAGATCACACATACTGAAAGAATCGCGCCGATATTGAATTTCGGTATAAACATCAGGAAATGTGGCAGAGAAATAAAGCCTCCTGACAAGATCGTACTCAGATCAACTTTGCCTAAAAAGATAGAAAGAACATAACCTGCTATCAGACCTGCAAGTACAGACAGCTGTTTCAGATATCCCTTTGCAACTGCAGACCAAATAAGGCATACAGCCAGCGTTACGGATCCAATCGTGAGATTTGTTACAGAACCAAAGTCATCAGTATAACCGCCGCCAAAGGATCTGATACCTACAGTAAACAGAGAAAGACCGATACCGGTTACAACAGATGCAGACACGATGGGCTTAATAAATTTAAGGAGCCGGCGTCCGAACAGTCCGAGAGAACCCTCCATTATACCGCCGATCAGAACAGCTCCGAGCATGGTCGGATATCCGAAGTTTGCAGCGATTGAACAAAGAATCGTTACAAAAGTGAAGCTCACACCCATAACGATAGGAAGTCCGGAGCCAACTTTCCATAAAGGATACAGCTGGAGCATCGTCGCGATTCCTGCGATAAACATGGCATTTTGCAGCAGCATACCGATTTCAGCTTGTGAGAGCGCAGGCTGCGCTGCGGCGGCAACGATCGTAATGGGAGCCAGATTTGATACAAACATGGCAAGTACATGCTGCAGACCGAATGGAATCGCCTTTGCAACAGGAACCCGTCCCTCCAGACGGTAAATGTTTTCCATGCTTACAGAAGTGTCTTGGCTAGTTTTTGTCATCATACGTATTTTCCCTCCTAAATATACGTAATTTCATACGGAAATCGATAGCTTAAACCTGACAAAACCCCTTTGCTTGTGCAAAAATTTATACATATATATTATACCGTTGAGCATAAAGTGGTACAATAAAAACAAATAAAATTTCCAAAAAACAATAGATGTCAATAGTTAAATTTTTAGTGAGTCTGAGCTAATATATAGCGTAAGGGTTAAAAAGTTATTGTGCACTTGTCCGAAACATGCGGCAGTAACACGATAATTAGATGATGACCCTTACATCATAGTATTGTATTTGGATAAGAAAGGGATTATGAATGTACAGAGAAGAGTATGAAAAATGGTTAAACGCAGATCTTATTGATGTAGACCTTAAGAAAGAGCTGCTTGATATTGCTGATGATGAGGAAGCTATCAAAGAGCGTTTTGCGGTAGCTCTCCAGTTTGGAACAGCCGGACTCAGAGGTACGCTCGGAGCAGGAACAAACAGAATGAATATCTGGGTTGTTCGTCAGGCAACACAGGGTGTAGCTGACTGGGTAAAGACACAGGGCGGAACACAGACAGTAGCTATCAGCTATGACAGCCGCTTAAAGGGTTGGAACTTTGCAAGAGAAGCAGCAGGCGTCCTTGCAGCAAACGGTATAAATGTACGTATCTATGATGAGCTCATGCCTGTTCCGGCACTCAGCTTCGCAACCAGATATTATAAGTGCAATGCAGGTATCATGATCACAGCATCACATAATCCTGCAAAGTACAATGGTTATAAGGCTTATGGCCCTGATGGCTGCCAGATGACAGATGACGCAGCAGCAGTTGTCTATGATTCTATTCAGAAGACAGATGTTCTCACAGGCGCAAAGCATATTGATTTTGCAGAAGGCGTAGAAAATGGACTTATCAAATTTGTAGGAGAGGATTGCAAAAATGCTCTCTATGCAGCTATAGAAGAGAGACAGGTTCGTCCGGGTCTCTGCAAGACAGCAGGTCTGAAACTCGTTTACTCACCTCTTAACGGAACAGGACTTGTTCCCGTTACAAGAGTACTCAGAGATATGGGCATCGAGGATATCACCATCGTTCCTGAGCAGGAATATCCTAACGGTTATTTCACAACATGTTCATACCCTAATCCTGAGATTTTTGAGGCACTTGAGAAGGGACTTGAGCTTGCAAAAAAGGTCGGCGCAGATCTTATGCTCGCAACAGATCCTGATGCAGACCGTGTTGGTATCGCTATGAAGTGCCCGGATGGCTCTTATGAACTCGTTAGCGGAAATGAGATGGGAGTTCTTCTCCTTGACTACATCTGCGCAGGACGTATCGAAAAGGGCACTATGCCAAAGAATCCTGTTGCAGTTATGTCCATCGTATCCACACCGCTTGCAGTAAAGGTTGCTGAGCACTACGGCGTAGAGCTTCGTCAGACTCTTACAGGCTTTAAGTGGATCGGTGATCAGATCGCACAGCTTGAGGCTGCAGGTGAAGTAGACAGATTTATCTTTGGATTTGAGGAGAGCTACGGTTATCTTGCTGGACCGTATGTAAGAGATAAGGATGCTGTTATCGGCTCCATGCTTATCTGCGAGATGGCTGCATACTATAGAAGCATCGGCTCATCCATAAAGCAGCGTCTTGAGGAGATCTATAAGGAATACGGCAGATATCTGAATAAGGTAGACAGCTATGAATTCCCGGGACTCACAGGTATGGACAAGATGAATTCCATCATGGCTTCCTTAAGAGAAAATGCACCGGCTGATTTTGCAGGTGACAAGGTAGTTACAGTGACTGACTACACAAAGCCGGAGGAAACAGGACTTCCTAAGGCAAATGTACTGATTTACGGTCTTGAGAGCGGCTCCACAGTAGTTATCCGTCCATCCGGAACAGAGCCAAAAATCAAGGCTTATTACACAACAAAGGGCGCTGATCTTGCAGGTGCACAGGCTGAAAAGGATAAGCTTGCAGGAGCAGTTAAACCTCTTTTTGCTTAAAGATATGAATAAAGACAAAATAAAGATACTAGAGGGCTTTATTAAAGAGCTTAACGTCGAAGTAAATGATCTCTGCGTTTATTGCAGAGATTATTACGAAGACGACGCATATTCTTCATATGATTCGGATTCTATAGAGGAACCTGATTCGGATGAATTCGGCGGAGATAATTACAGATATCTTACAAAAACCGGAGCTCAGTCAGCTTGCAGAAGAGCAGTGAAGCGGATTTTTTCATACGTTTCCCGGGAATATGAGAAAACGATGAAAGCTGCTCTTTCTGAAATGAAAGAGTATTTCGCTGATGAAATGCCCGATTATCTGGAAAATGTTCAGGATTTTATCGAAGTTTTTTCAGATTATCTGGAGAGCTGCGTAGTAGAAGACTTTGCGTTGGAAGATGAGTTAAAAGAACTTATGCTCAAAAAGCGCGATGTGTATTTTTCTGAATTATTGGATTGGGAAAAAGTACAGTGCGAAATGAGAGCAGAGCTTGAACGCAGGGTTAATTGGGCTCTTTCTGCTTTTAAGCCGGTCATACCGGATGATAAAGCGTTGCTTGATGAAATGAATTCATCCTGTGATTTCGACTATGATGAAGATGATAAGAGATATTGCTACGATATCGACGAAGCGTGCGACATAATATCTGAACATGTTGAAGAGTTGATAGAGGGAAAAGCAGAAAATCTCTTCAATGCAGCAGCTGCAGCATGTCTTGATCTTATCGAAAGTTATGCGGATCGGGTAAAAGCGGCACTTTTGGCTCTTTATACCGATATTGTCGAGAACGAGACCGGACACAAACTGACTGATGAAGAAATTGAACAGTTCAGAGAAGAAAACTTGGAACTGCCGGTCTATGATGACAATATAGAAGAACTCATTGAAGAGCCAAAGTCCAAGACGTTTATAGTCTATCCATGGGAATTGTTGAAGTGATGCTTATTTCTGATCGTTATAGATAAGTCTGTTCGCTGTAAACGGATGATTTGTTTGTATTGTTCATATTTGGAAATGAACACAGTACAGTGTATGCAATTTTGAACAATAAAAACCGCCTTTTCACTCGACAAACTAGAACATTTTTATTAAAATAAAATCACCAAATGAAGGGGAGATGGATAAAGGTTTTATCCATCACATGAGGTGGAGTTTTGAAGGGACAAAAGGCAGAATCCTAAATGCAGGATTTTGCCTTTTGTTTTTAACTTATAGAAATTCCGTTGGAATTTCTATAAGTTAAAAAATGCACTGCATATAAGATCTATTCCAAAAAATCCCTGACCTTAAAAAAGTCAGGGATTTTGCAATGTTCATATTAGATTTTTACGAATCACTTAGTGATCGGTCTGTACAGATGTCTCGGAATACCATCAACCATAATAGGAGAAACATCACCCTGGATAAGAGGACGAACATAAGTAATGAAATCATCTGATACATAAGAGCCGTCTTTTGAGATCCAATCCTTCGGAACGAGTTTCTCATCGTTAGCAATTTTATGAACATCTTTAACCTCAGTTCCGCACTGATACGGATCGTCGGAGTGACGTACGAGAGTAACCATCTTTCCTGTATCGCCTTCATCAGCAGCCAGAACAGCAGCACCACCAACCTGATAAGCCTCGAGGATATCGACACGGGAAGCCAGATGAGAACCCGCTCTCTGAAGTGTTGAAAGCTCGATCGCTCTGGTCTTACATCCAAGCTCACCTGCAATAAAGCTTGTGAGGTAGCTCGCAGTTCCGGAGAGCTGTCTGTGACCGAAAGCATCTACGAAGTCAACGGCCTGTCCGAGCTCGCACACATACTTTCCATCTGAAGTATGGATTCCTTCAGAAACAGCGACTACAACAGAAGGCTGTTTTTCAAGGAGTTTCGCAACCTTATCACGGAATTTATGCAGATCAAAAGTTACTTCCGGAAGATAGATGAGATCCGGACCGGCACAGTCTTCACCCTTTGCGAGGATGGATGCACCAGTAAGCCATCCGGCATTTCTTCCCATTATCTCAACGATAGTAACAACGCCCTTTTCGTACTCGAGGCAGTAGCTGTCACGGATTATTTCCTTAACAGAAGTACCGATATATTTAGCTGCGCTGCCATATCCCGGAGTATGATCGGTAAGAGCCAGATCATTATCAATGGTCTTAGGGCAGCCGATAAACTTGATTTCGGAACCAGTGAGGATAGAGTAGTCGGAAAGCTTTTTGATGGTGTCCATGGAATCATTTCCACCAATATAGATAAGCGCTTCTATTTCAAGCTTATTCAGAATGGCAAAAATCTTTTCATAAGTAGCCATGTCCTGATGAATATCAGGGAGCTTAAAACGGCAGGAACCAAGGTAAGCTGCAGGTGTTCTCTTTAAGAGCTCAACATCGAGGTCATTTTTGATGTGTTCGGACAGATCGATGTACTTTTCTTCCATCAAGCCCTGTATTCCATGCAGCATACCATAGACCTTTTTTGCGCCACGGTCTTTAGCTGTGCGGTATACACCGGCTAAGGATGAATTGATAGCGGCTGTAGGGCCGCCTGATTGTCCTACGATTACATTTCCCTTCATATTCGATACCTCCCAACAAAATAGAATGATAAAAATGATAAAAGACGTGCTTCATTTTCTCGTACACGGCACTGTGAGAAAATGTATGGTAAAATTTTAATATATTATAACATATTTCTGAAATAAAAGGGAAACTAAGTGCAATTTTCTGACACATTGTATAAAAAGTGGGTAACAGTTCACGACCAAAAAAGTTGAATAGCCATTAGATTTCGTACATAAAAGAAGAACTGTAATTAACACAGTCCTTCTTTTTTAAGCATATTTATTCTCTGAAAATAATATTATCAGCTATATGATCGCTCAAGTTAAAATCTCTGATCTTGTTTAGGAGAGATTCCTGCTTGTACTTATATGCAAAGTTGTGACGATAAGAGATAAGTTTTGCAGCAGTATCATAATCTCTGGCCGCGATCAATGCAGGAATAGCATCCACAGACAGATGATCGCTGATATATGCAGAATCATAATTGCTGGTGCGTCCGCTCTCAGTTGTAACAGATGACTCATAATTATCGCTGTTTACGTTATATCGTGCAATCCAATAATCAGGCTTGATGAATGCAAAGACGATATATAAGCACGTTCCTGCGATTAGACAATTTTTGGCTACATTAACATTTTTCGCCAGTAATCCAATTGTCAAGATCGTGAGACAAACAGTAAGTACTATAAGAAACCACAGTACAAAAAATCTTAAAAATGACAGATCGTAAGCAGTTACATACAGGATCATCCTATATGCACTTGAAAAGATCATCAAAAATGTGCATAAGCAAATAATAATAGTAAGAATGTTCAGGAATAGAGTTTTATCAAATTTGCTTCTTACGATAGCTGCGATGAGTATGTTTATCATGCAGACAAATAATAACTGATAAAAACCTTCGTGCGCATATTCTGCATAAGTGTATCCATTCGGAAGAGAAGCGTGACCGATCAGGAAAATGAGCTGGATCGCACAGAATATGATGTATATAACAGTAAGGATCAGCTCCATTGGGATCATCAACAGAGGATTCCATTTATTTGATGCTGCGTTTGATGCGCTTTTGAAGTAATTATTATTAGGATGGAGTTCTGCAAAAATGCTGTAAATAGTGATTGCAGATACAAAGAACCAGAAAATGATACCTATCACATCAAAAAACTGCTCTGTAATATCAAAGTTGAATTCAAGATTTTTAAGCACAGATGCAAAGATCAGATCAGCACTGGCAAGGAGGCAGACGATGATAAGCACTACCGGTAAAGCGATCACTATGCCGGCAAGTACCAGCTGGCGGTTTTTCTTCTTTTCTATAGCCTCTGCTGTAAGAGTTTTCTTTGATGAATGATATGCCAGTAATCCCAAAAACGGCTCAAAAATATTTATGAGAGGGAGAAAGATCAGCCTGATAAGTGCTCCGGCTATACGCGCAGGATTATTTCCGGTAGCATCGACATAACTTCTGTAAAAAAGGCATCCGATCAAAAGCTGCATTCCAAAGCCTGTTAAAATATGGAGAGTGAAGGATGCAGTTAGAAACTGAGAGACGGCCAGCAGAATTATCGAGATCAGATAAAATAAACGAACCCCCGGTTTACCGTTTCTTTCTAATATAAAGCATTTGGGCGCATAGCATACAGTTTTTCCGGATCTTGCATCTATAAGTGCTATATAAAATAGACTTATAATGATAAAGAGTGTATGGGAGATACCACCTATTGCGCTTTTGTACATGAAAAGGCAAAAGATGATTCCATAGATCAAAGACCAAAGACCGTAATTGCCGAAATCTGAAAGTCTCTTGGCATTCTGCATGGCATAACGCTGTCTAGCTTTTTCTGCATTTTCTGCGTAGGGATTTGGCGCAGGCTGCGTACCTTGATTAAGCTGGCCTGGCATATAACCGTTATTAATAGGCTGGCCCTTAGGGGGGATCTGGTTTACAGGTGGAATAGGTGTGGTCTGATTAACTCTGAAATTTTGATCGTTCATATTAACGTCCATGATATTTCCTCCGTTTATTATCTCCGTTTACTTTCTCCTAAATTCTAAAATGTCTCCCGGCTGGCAGTCCAAAGCATCGCATATTTTTACTAAAGTAGCGACCTTGATAGCTTTAGCCTTTCCTGTTTTCAATATGGACATATTGGCTATTGTTATCCCCACTTTTTCGGCGAGCTCGGTGAGTGACATCTTTCGTTTTGCCAGCATTACATCGATATTAAATATGATCTCGCCTTTTAATTCTTCATTTTCCATCGTGTCACTCCTTTATATGGTCAGATCATTCTGTTCTTTAAGGGACGCGGCGACTGAACACATCTTTTCAAGCACACGTGCACAGAAAGAAAAGGCAGAACCTGCAAAAATGATGATCATTGACAATATCATTATGCCCGGATGCGACATATTCATTAGAAAGAAGATCAGATTAATTATCAGAAAGAAAATCACGCCTGCTGCTGTAGTCACAAATATCCTTCTGAACCACAGTTCATTTTCATGAGAAAAGGCTTTTTCTTTTCCGATGTTGTCGGAAATCTTCCAGGCAAAAAACAAAATAATATAGTAAGGAATTGAACACGACCATAAAAAAATAAGCCATGGATAGTAGCAATAATCGAATTCCGGAGCCATACTCAGAATAGACTTCCCGATTTCCGGTATTCCTACAAAAAACATCATAAGTCCCAATGCACCGGTGCAAATGATAAAACCTTTTAAGATACCGGACATTTTTAATAGCTCTTTCTTAAAATCAAAATCGTTTGTATCCATGAATAACCTCCTGTTATCGTATAATGATGCAAGGGTCAAAAGTCCTTTTGCTCCTGCCATCATATAAGATGTGATGTACGATTTTTTGTGAAATTATCGTAACACGATAAAAAACAAAATGCAATAAAAAATTATCGTAAAACGATAAAAACTTTATGAGGTACGAAATATGAAATATGAAAATATCACGCCAGCGGTTTTTTTAAGCCGCCCCAATAGATTTGTAGCTGAAGTAGAAATAAACGGACAAAAGAAAGTTGTGCACGTCAAAAACACTGGGAGATGCAAAGAATTATTGATTAAAGGCACAGAAGTATGGTTGACCGCGCCCGGCACTCCCGGTAGAAAAACCAAATACGATCTGATAGCTGTTCGCAAGGAGACCGGAATCATATTTAATATAGATAGTCAGGCACCAAATAAGGTTGTGAAAGAGTGGCTGGATAAAAAAGACTACAGCAAAGTTATTCCTGAATATAAATATGGTGACTCACGTATAGACTTCTATATGGAGAAACAAAAAGAGAACGGTCAGCCTGAACGATTTCTTATGGAAGTAAAAGGATGCACACTTGAAATAGATGGAGTTGGTTATTTCCCGGATGCACCGACCGAGCGAGGTGTAAAGCATATAAACGAACTTATTAAAGCGAAAGAGGCAGGATACAGGGCTGTGCTGTGCTTTGTTATACAGATGGATGGAGTAAAAGAGGTCCGTCCCAATACAGCAATGCATCAGGAATTTGGCGAGGCAATGGTTAGGGCACGACAGTCAGGAGTTGAGATCGTCTATATGTTAACTCATGTTGAACCGGATGAATTAAATATAATAGAAGAAAGGCGCGGATACGAAGAATAATTATAATTTTGACTTTTATGGTTAAGAAAGAATCGTTAGATTCCGATAAAATGTATGTCTGACTGGATAGGGATACGATAATAGAGATCTCGCAATATACAGCTGTCTTTGGAAAATAGATGAAATACTCTGGATCTAGATGCAAAAAAGACAGATGTATATTGAAACAAATTGTATAACTGATAAACAATTTGTTTTGAAAGAATATAACGCGAATAACATGCACTTTTGCGATAAATTCGATGAATGTTAATACATTTAAAATAAATTGTAGATTTTTTTGAAAATGTTGTTGACGTGTATTTTTTCAAGTGCTATTATAACACCTGTCGCCGCGAGAGACACCGAGCGAAACAGCTCGCAAGCCCAGTAACCAAGCGGTTCGACAGAACTGAACTTTGACAAACAAACAGCAATGCAACCCTGAAAATTCAAATGAGAAATTTCAGAAATGCAAAAAATAAAACTCTGGATCAGAGAGATCTGATTCACAGTAAATAACGGTAATTAAGAAACGCGAAGCGAAAGCTAGCTTGTCTTGAAAACCGGATCAAACTTTTTTCGAGAGTTCGATCCTGGCTCAGGATGAACGCTGGCGGCGTGCCTAACACATGCAAGTCGAGCGGACCTGATTGAGTGATTAGCTTGCTATGAACTCATGACTGGTTAGCGG
>AUJT01000031.1:0-5802 GCA_000424365.1 Lachnospiraceae bacterium NK4A144
CAACCATAGCTGCCGGACGTGCATGCATTCCTATCTTACTTGTGATCGTAAAATCAAATTTTATCATAACACTCTCTCCTATAAATGTTAGTTCTTAGTCTATTTCTCTTTGCGGATTTACTGTTTTAAATTCTCTATTTTAATGATGTCAGGGTCAAAAGGTCAAAATCCGATTGTGCTTGCACAAAGAGGATTGAGACCTTGGGACCCGCAAAACACGAGCAAGTAGCGTTATTACGCGGAATGCGAGTGTTTTAGGATTGCGGGAATTGCATAGCAATGAAGCAATCCGTGACATCAGTAAGGGGCAAAATTTACTTTTGACCCTTACATCATTTTAATAAGATATCGGATGAAAATCGGCATCTTTTAATCTGATATTCCGCAAAAAAATTGAAGTTTTTTACGATTTATTCTGCCACGGCTTCTGTCCTGCGGGCGCGTACCATACCGATGAGATTGGACAGGATAGTCATAGAATCAAAGAAAAGTCCTGTGACACTGTGAATATGGAAATCGTATCCGATCCACATGAACTGCGCGATTATAATGACGATCTTTATCACGCTTGCTTTATCTGTGTCGAGTATCCAGGTAAACAGGATAGCAGCCATGATAGGGAGAAGTTCCCAGGCAGAAAATCCTGTGAAGTACATGAAAAATCCGGAAACTATCACCTGAAGTGCCATAAAAAATACTTTCCAGGCAGTTGTCAGCTCAAATTTCAGGCAGAAAAGATTCCTTGCGATACTGACCATGTTTGAAATAAAACCGGAAGTACCGCCAAGTATGAGGTTTCCGATACCCATGATAAGGAACTGAAAGTTTTGGGCTATAAGGATATTTTTCTTACTTTTTATGAGACCGATCGCAACCATGAAAAGTGCGCCGATAAAGATAACGATATTGCCAACAAAAAGCTGTGTGGTATTCATTCTTGCTCCTCTGAAAATGCTTGACTTTTTACTATAGATCCTGTTGCCATCAAGTTCAGAATTATAAAGGCATTTAAGATAAAAAGCTATAAAATTCTTTGATAAAAGAAAGACAATCTTTGCTTCTGGATTTGCTTACGTAAGATCGATCAATTTGATAGAATAAATATTTGTATCTTTAAAACATATTCGTATTTTTAGGAGTGAGAGAAATGCCTATTGGAGTAATAATTAATTCATTAGCAATTATTATTGGTGGAATAGTTGGAACTGTGATCGGACCAAAGCTTAGCGAGGATTTCAAAACAGGACTGAATTCTATTTTTGGTGTTTGCGCAATGACCATGGGAATCGCATCCATAATGCAGATGCAGAATATGCCGGCTGTTATATTATCGGTTATCCTCGGCACTTGTGTAGGACTTGTTATTCATCTGGGAAATGCTATTCAGGCAGGCGGATTGCTTATGGGCAAAGGTATTGCAAAGATGATGAAAAGCGATAATTCGACATCAGACGATTATAAAAGTCTTCTCGTAACGGCAATCGTACTTTTCTGTTCCAGCGGTACCGGTATATACGGAAGTATCGTATCCGGAATGACGGGAGATCACAGTATCCTGCTTGCAAAATCGGTACTGGATTTTCCGACGGCTATAATCTTTGCCTGTGTACTCGGAACTGTCACTGCTTTTATCGCAGTACCGCAGTTTATAATCTTTATACTGCTGTTTTTACTTGCTACTGTAATATATCCGTTCTGTACGCCGGCGATGATTGGTGACTTTAAAGCGTGCGGAGGAATATTGCTGCTGGCGACAGGCTTCAGAATGATGAAGTTAAAAGAATTTCCTATTGCCGATATGATCCCCGCAATGGTTCTTGTAATGCCCTTAAGCAGTCTGTGGGTGACATACATTCTTCCGCTTGTGTCATAAGCATATCTGCTGACATATGTATTTTTTTATGTACAAATATGACATACGGTAAGAAATGACATATATTTGTACATATGGGACGAGTATTTCTGTTTGATAAAGGGGAAGTGTGGGAATGATAAGGAGAATGTGCAAGTTACTGCTGCTATGCGGTACATCACTTGTGTTTTTAACAGCCTGCGGAAAAAGAGGCGGTTCATTAGCTGAGAATTATCCGTCGGTATCTTCGACAGAAGTATTGGCAGAGGGAGCGTCAACTTCTGAGGAAACAGAGGATTCTTCTGAGGAAGCAGAGACTGCTTCTTCGGAGCAGGATCAAAGCGAGGAAGCATCGACAGAGGCGACGGAAAATGCAGAAGATATCGTACAGCATGCACGGACAACAGAAAAAATAGAGAATAGAGACAGGCTGGTAGCACTTTTACAGATAAATGAACCAAGAGCCATAACAGCCAATGGTCATACCTTGAGAGTAAATGATAGTTTTTATGAAAATGGCGTAAAAACAGAAGATACGATGACACACTGGTATAGTGCGTCGGCATTTGCTGTGCGTTCTGTTTTTGATGGTGAGGAAACCTGGCTATGGGGCAACCGTGATGAAAAGCTCATCTGGAATTATGATCCCTATTATTCAAGTTTTCCGGCACTGTGTGTTTATTCACAGACAGAGGCATATGATCAGGTTATGGACATGTACTTGTCTTATTCGTTGATGAGCGGTGAATATCTCACAAAGTTTAGTGATGATGAAAGCGGACAGACCTTTGAGACCGTTAGAAAAGTGAATCCGGCAGACGAGCTCGATAAAAACGTTTATGTCACAGATTACCAATTTGACAAAGAAAACGGATTTATGAGCGGCTATAAGATATATAAACAAGAAGGAAAAAATGAACCGGTTTTATATTACACGGCTGAGTCGACACTTGACGGAGAGGAGCTTCAAGTACCAACGAAATATGTCGAAGCAGTAAATAACGAGGATAAGAGAACGCTCATCCTCAAAGTGGATTCCGGAACAGAGCATGAAAAAACTTTAAGTGCATCAACTGGAAAGGGCTCAACTTTTTTCTATAATAGATTTCTAAATGGATATGATCCTGTCATATATGAAAATGAGGAATGTACGAAACCGGTAGATCAAAGCGGAGCAAATGATGATATAGAGGGATATACCAGAAGTGAATGAGAAAGAATCCGGCTTCACAGAGCCGGATTCTTTGCGAAAATGGACAGAGTATGAAAAATTATCGATTCACAATTAGGCGGAAACCTTCAGATCGTAAGACAAAATTATGTCTGTCGGTCATCTGCATAAGCCAGTCTATAAATGAGCAAATGATCTGAAGACGTTCTTTAAGCCTGAGATAATTCGCTCCACGAAGCTCAGATACGTCTGAGAGCTGATTTCGCATGGAAATGATAGCATCTCTATCATACTGTACTGTAGGACAGCTGGAGACGATACCTGTAGAGATCTTTTCGATCGAACCGGAGCGGGCGCATACCAGGAGTGCTACGGAATCGACCAATGCGGTATGAAGTTCCGGTAAAAGTGATGTAAAGCGATGATCAAAGTCTGCGAGACTGTTGCTGCAGATACGAAGCGCATTACGTTCTTCATCAGATACAGTGTATTTAAGGCGCGTAGAAGCAAGGACACGCATCTCAGAAACGAGTGAACGCATCCGTCCGAGTTCATCAAGGATAATATCCAGTGATTTCATAAGCCTGGACTCTTCATTGATCACAAATTTCATTCCGTTGAGGGTTGTATAAACCAGATCCTTCTTCTTTTTCCTCATGATCAAACCTCGGAGATAATCAGAAATACGCGTTTACTGCGTATTCTGTATAAAACTTAGATGATGCTGCAAACAGGTTCGTGAAAAACTATAAATAGTCAAAGTAAAGGCATCCTGTATACAGTATATATCGTAACATTATATAGAATAATTCTGTTATTATCGCTAAAACGCTGTTCTTTTTGAAAAACAAAAGTACCTGTCAGAACCTAGAAGGTTCTGAACAGTTACAAACAAAAAGCCTCTCAGCACAGTTTTTGAGTTTGTGTTGAGAGGTCTTTTAAATCTGTTTGTTTCAGATAGCTATTATTCTGCGTCTTCTACGAAATGAAGTTTATTCATAAGTTTTTTTTTGAGATCTTTGTCCGGTTCACTTTCAAAGTATTCTTCAACTAACTTAACAACCGTTCCTGAAAGGATGAACAGGACGATAAGGTTAGGAATGACCATTAGTCCGTTGCAGGTATCGGATATAGCCCAGATAAGTCCGAGATCCATGGTCGCACCTATGATAGCAACAAGTGAATAAACTACCAGAAACGGTTTTGTCCATGCGGATGAAAAGAGGAATTCGATACATCTCTGACCGTACAGACCCCAGCCCAGGACTGTTGAAAAAGCAAAGCAGCACATGGCGATAGCAGTAAAAATTGATACCCAGTTTCCGTAAGTAGATGTAAAGCCGCTGATGGTGAGCTCTGCGCCGGCTGCCTCGCCGTAATTAATGGAGACACCGCTGCAAAGGATTACAAGAGCTGTCAGTGTACAAACGATAATAGTGTCTGAGAATACCTCAAATATTCCGAAAAATCCTTGCTTAACAGGTTTCTGTGTGTCTGCACAGGCGTGAGCGATAGAACCTGTACCGAGACCTGCTTCATTAGAGAAGATTCCACGGGACACACCTTTTTTCATACTTACGAAGAAACTGCCGACGATTCCGCCTGTAACTGCATGAGGATTAAATGCGCCCTCAAAAATAGAGATAAACACAGCAGGGATCTGCTGAATATGCAGTATGATCACACCGAGTGCAAGCACTACATAGAAAAGAGCCATGAAAGGCACGAGTTTTGCAGTGACATTTCCTATTCTTTTAATGCCGCCGAGAAGGATCAGGGCAACGAGTACTGCGATCGTGATACCGATAACAAGCTTTGCAATAGGAAGCTGAGCCTCTGTCAGAACGTTAAAATTGATAAGTGCTTCGTTTATAGCGACTGTAATAGTATTTACCTGAGTTGCATTACCTGTACCAAATACTGTCAGTATACCAAGTACGGAATAAAGACCTGCGAGCCAGTGCCATTTTTTAGAGAGACCGTTCTTTATATAGTACATAGGGCCGCCGACAAGTTCGCCTGTTTTATTAACCTCTCTATATTTAACAGCGAGTGTTACTTCGGCAAACTTTGTACACATGCCGAGGAGAGCGGAGCACCACATCCAAAAGATCGCGCCCGGCCCGCCGAGCGCCAGAGCTCCGGCGACTCCGGCGATATTACCGGTACCGATAGTGGCAGCAAGTGCGGTACACACAGCCTGAAACGGAGTTATGGCACCGTCCCGGGATTCATTTTTGCGGAACATACGCCCGATAGTGACTGCTATTGCGTACGGAAACTTTCGGATCTGTATAAATCTCGTTTTTATGCTGAGGAGCAGACCTACGCCGATGATGCAGATCATGGCAGGAACACCCCATATAAAGCTGTTTATAGAGTTATTAATGTCAGAGATAGTGTTAAGCATAAAAATATCCCCTTTTACTTCTACTTTTTCTTTTTAAAGCGCCAAAGTTTATTTTCCATAAAAAGTAAAGATAAGTCAAGTGCAACTGTCGGGATCGGAAAAGTCCGTACGAAAAAAGAGGTGCCGCGCAGATGATTCTGCAGCAACACCTCAGAAAAACTATTTCATTATGTATATTAAGATGTAAGGGTCAAAAGTAAATTTTGCCCCTTACTGATGTCACGGATTGCTTCATTGCTACGCAATTCCCGCAATCCTAAAACACTCGCATTCCGCGTAATAACGCTACTTGCTCGTGTTTTGCGGGTCCCAAGGTCTCAATCCTCTTTGTGCAAGCACAATCGGATTTTGACCTTTTGACCCTGACAT
>AUJT01000031.1:5812-42284 GCA_000424365.1 Lachnospiraceae bacterium NK4A144
GCGTAATAACGCTACTTGCTCGTGTTTTGCGGGTCCCAAGGTCTCAATCCTCTTTGTGCAAGCACAATCGGATTTTGACCTTTTGACCCTGACATCATATTAAAGCATTTCAGCAAGTTCGTAGATCAGTCGCTCGGTTTTTTTCCAGCCAAGACACGGATCGGTTATGGACTTTCCGTATACACCGTCTCCGATCGCCTGGCAGCCGTCTTCCAGATAGCTCTCGATCATGAGTCCTCTGACAAAACTGCGGATATCAGATGAAACGCGCATGCTGTGAAGAACGTCTTTGGAAATCCTTATCTGCTCAAGATACTGTTTACGGGAATTATTGTGGTTACAGTCGATGATCACTGAAGGATTTTTTATACCGGGATTACTCTCATACAGTTTCATAAGATTCTGGAGATCTTCATAATGGTAGTTGGCATGGCTTCTGCCATATTTGTCCACATATCCGCGCAGGATCGAGTGAGTCATGGGATTTCCGGTAGTTGTGACTTCCCATCCTCTGTAAAGGAATGTCTGGCGGCTCTGCGCAGCGATTATGGAGTTCATCATGACTGAGATATCGCCGGAAGTGGGGTTTTTCATCCCGACAGGAATACCTACACCTGATGCAACCATGCGGTGCTGCTGATCTTCAACAGAACGCGCGCCTACAGCCACATATGCGAGGAGATCTGAGAGATATCTGTGATTTTCGGGATACAGCATTTCCTCAGCACAGGTGAATCCGGTTTCTTTTACGATATCTGTGTGCATCTGACGGATAGCGATTATACCTGCAAGCATATCTTCATCGGCTTCAGGATCAGGCTGATGGAGCATACCCTTGTAGCCGGTTCCCTTTGTGCGTGGCTTATTGGTATAGCAGCGTGGAATGATAAAGATCTTGTCCTTGACCTTCTCCTGTACGTCTACAAGACGTGTCATATATTCCAAAACAGAATCTTCGCGGTCAGCACTGCAGGGACCGATGATAAGGAGGAAGTGGTCATCTTTTCCGGTGAAGATATTCTGAATGATCTCATCGCGTTCTTCCTTGATCTTTTTAACATTTTCCGGAAGAGGGAACTTTTCTTTAAGCTCTTTCGGAACCGGAAGCTTGCGCTTAAATTCCATCTGCATTTCCATGATAAAAACTCCTGTATAAACTGAAAAAAGTTATCTTGGTCCATGGGGACGGGGTTACAGGTCCATGAGCCTGTACCCCCGTCCCCATGGTCCACAAAAAGTATAACACATACATCACCGCTTTAGTGAGAAAAAGTGTTTAAAATTTGACAAAAAAGAAGTTATGTACATAATTTTGAACTTTATTCTTTGGGATTCAGTATACATTTCCGGGTGTAAACTGCCGATATACAATATGCAAGAATGACGGCTCATGTACTGTCTATATGAGTGCTCTTGCGGGAGGAAAATATGGAAAGCAGATCTGTGGTGGTTACTATCATGATGGTTTTATTTGTGTTGGCCATTTTAATGATGGGATGCGTCTGGAATGGTCAGAATTTGTTGATGTCGGTGTATTGATGGATCAAGGGGATGGGGTTACAGGTTCATGGACCTGTAACCCCGTTTTTATTATGCGGAGCACTTAGTGAGGTATTTTCGAGCTTAGTGTAACTTATTCATGTCAGCTCTTTCAGGATCTCGATATATTTAACGGTGAGTCCTGAGGGACGGATGGATGCGGGCAGGATATAGCCGATCTCCATGTAATCGTCGACTTTTAATGGTTTTGCGATGATATTCGGTCCATTTAGTTCTTCACTTATGACACCACTGCAAATGGTATAACCGTTTAATCCTATGAGCATGTTGAAAAGAGTAGCCCGGTCACAGACCACCAGCTCTTTATCGCTGTCCAAAGTGCTCAGTATTTCCTCTGAAAAATAAAAAGAATTATGGCTGCCCTGTTCGTAGGACAGGCGAGGGTAAGGCTTCAGATCATTGGGAGTTATGAGCTTTTTGGAAGCAAGAGGGTTGTTTTTTCCGATAAAGACATGAGGCTTCGTTGTAAATAATGGTTCAAATACCAGTCCGTTGTCGCGCAGGGTCTTCCTGATTATGGATTCATTAAAACGGTTTAAGTACAGGACGCCTATTTCGCTTCTCATATGTGCCACATCGTCAATGATCTCATAGGTTTGTGTCTCTCGCATATGAAATTCATACTTTTCTTTACCATACAGTTTTAGCAGGTTTACGAAGGCTTCGACAGCAAATGAGTAGTGCTGGGAAGATACGCAAAAACGCTGTTTGGATGCAGGTTTTCCTGTGTATCTTTCTTCTATCAGCGCAGTTTGTTCGAGAACCTGTCTCGCATATCCGATAAATTCATCTCCGTCCGGAGTGAGTTCGATTCCCTTATTTGATCGTGAAAACAAAGTTATACCATATTCTTTTTCGAGTTCGTGGATAGCAGAAGTCAGGCTTGGCTGGGCGATAAAAAGTTTTTTTGCGGCTTCTGTGATATTTCCTGTATCTGCGACTGTCACAGCATATTGCAGTTGTTTAAGTGTCATAGTCCCTCCGTAGCAAATGTACTTTTGACCCTCTTGTCATTACCCAAGGCTTTACCATAGTGATAATGCAATCTTAACACCCGTCTATAGATAAAATCTATGGTGAAAGCAATATATTATATATTTTTCCAAAAGTGCAGATTGGCATATTATGACATCCGACAGCAGTAAACTGAGTACAAAATTTTGCAGAGGAGTGTTTTATATATGGCAAACTTACAGTCACCTTACAGATACGATTTTGTTGGAAGCTTTTTAAGACCGGAAGCTCTTAAAAAAGCGAAGCTTGAGTATAGTGAAGGAAAGATCAGCCGTGAAGAACTTGACAGAGTGATTGATGAAGCAGTCACAGATGTTGTGAAAAAGCAGAAAGAATTAGGATTTCATGTTATTACGGACGGTGAATTCCGGAGAACTTTCTGGCATCTTGATTTTATGTGGGGGCTTGAAGGAGTTGAACATGAAGCGACAGGTAATGGAGTAGAGTTTAATGGTGAGCTGGCAGTACTTGACGATACTTATCTCGTGGGAAAGATCAGGGCAAAGGCACATCCTTTTGTAGAGTATTTCAAGTTCTTAAAGCAGTTTGAGGATGAAAATACGGTCGCGAAATACACTATACCCGCACCGGCACAGACTTTTCAGCAGATGATCGTTCCTGCGAATATTGAATCCACCAGAAAGTTTTATGCTTCAAATGATGAGCTGATCGAAGATATAGCTAAAGCATATCAGGATATCATAAAGCAGTTTTATGATGCAGGATGCAGAAATCTGCAGTTTGATGACTGCACTTGGGGCGCAATAGTCGGAGATGCAGCAAAACAGAGATATAAGGCGCTGGGGATTGATCTTGATGACGTAAAAGACCAGCTCCTCAGGGTTAATAACCTTGCGCTTGAGGGCAAGCCGGATGATATGGTGATAAATTCCCATATTTGCAGAGGAAACTATCATTCAACTTTCTTCACAAGCGGACCGTATGACTCAGTAGCAGACTATGTATTTGCAAGAGAAAACGTAGATGCGCTGTTTCTTGAGTATGATGATGCGAGATCAGGTGGATTTGCGCCGCTTGCCAAAGTGTCTGATGACAAAAAGGTAGTGCTCGGACTCATAACCACAAAGTCACCGGTATTGGAGGACAAGCAGAAGATCATTGACAGAATACACGAGGCAGCAAAATATGTACCGATCGAGCGCCTGTATCTCAGCCCTCAGTGCGGCTTTGCTTCCTGCGAGATCGGAAATAAGCTCACGGAAGAAGAGCAGTGGGCAAAGCTGAAACTTGTGAAGGAAATTGCAGAAGAAGTATGGGGAAAAGAGTAAAACATCATTGAGTTTTTCTGTAATCCTTAGGCGAGCAGCCGTATTTTTCTTTGAATTTCTTATAGAAGAAAGTTACATTTTCATAGCCTGCCTTTGCGGCGATTTCTGTAACGGGCAGATTGCTCGAGTTTAAGAGTTGTGCGCTGTAATCTAATCGGTATGTCTGAACCAGTTGTATATAGGACATACCGATTTCTTTTTTTAAAAGAGTAGTGACATAATTTGGAGAGATGTGAAATAGTTTTGCCACATCTGATTGGCTGCAGGTCCGGAAATTGTGCTGCAAATAGTGAAGTATGGAAAAAGCCAGTGAGGACTGAGGGCTTTTGGCAGTCGTTACCAGATCGCTTTCGTATACATTTATCAATTCTGCAAGGATCAGGTAGAAAAGATGCAGAGTAATGTCATTTGCATTTATAGACGGATCAAAGTATTCACAACATAGTTCAGAGAAAAACAGAGCTATGCGTTCATTTCCTTCTGAATGGAAAAGGATATAGTGGTCGTGTTCAGTCTGGGTATTTAACGCCTGTATAAAGAAACGTGTAAGGAAATTGTCCTGTGAGATCTGTGACAGGAAGCTTTCCCTTAAATAGGTTTTGGGGATTATGATCGACATCAGGATATCGTCATGATCGAGATACCCTATGGAGTGCGGACATTCCGTATCGATCAAAAGAACCTGTCCTTTTTGAAGCAATATATCATTTCCGTCTACGCTCTGGCTGCAGGTTCCGGAATAAACAAAATTCATTTCTATGTAATTATGGATATGCTCGGGAACAGGATTAAAACGTGAGGTTTTCTTGATGATTATGGAGTTTCCGAGGTTCATGATATAGCGGTTATTTCCGGCATGGCCGTCAAGACCGGAAGTGGTGCCCATCTCATGTTCGTTTCCTATCACGCTGTACAGTTTTCCGTTAAGTTCTTTTTTAGGCATATGTGCCCATCCTGTAAAGGAATAGCCATCTTTATATTTTTTTTCACTTTCAGACAATTCTTTAAGTTTATAGTCAAGGCTTTTAATATTCATGTGAAACTCCGATGATTATTCAGAAAACTGGTAAATCTGGTGTTTTGCGGGTCCCAAGGTTTCACTCCTCTTTGTGCAAGCACAATCGGATTTTGACCTTTTGATCCTGACATCATTATATTTTTTAGTGTGGAAATGGTCAATAAAATGGATGGATACTGTCATTTTTATAATCAGAAAAAAGGGTAAAATATCATCATAAACTCTTAATGCGCAGAGAGTATAACGTGGATGATTTTTATTGAACAGTCCGGCTGGAGAAAGGCCGGATCTAGGAGGAATCTCATGGGTAAGCGGGATGCAGAATATACAGCTCTTGCGAAAGCAGTTGTAGAGGCTGTAGGTGGAAAAGAAAACATAATCAGTGTTACAAACTGTATGACAAGACTTCGTTTTGTACTGAAAGACGATACTTTGCCCAAAGCGGAAAAAGTCAAAGCTATAAAGGGTGTAGCAGGAGTAATGAATCAAGGCGGTCAGTATCAGGTCATCATTGGCACACATGTATCGGATGTGACGCCATTCGTGAGACAGATCTGTGGTATTTCTACTGACGATCAGGAAAGCGGAGAAGCGGAGAATAAGAAAAAGGATAATCTCTGGAATCGCTTCTTTAAGACGATCTCCGGATGTATCATGCCGATGATTGGTCCTATGATAGCAGGTGGTATTATAAAAGGTATCCTGACGATCCTTGTAACCGTGGGACTACTCACAAAGACAGATGGAACGTATCTGATGCTTTACGCAGCGAGCGATGCAGTTCTATATTTCATGCCGATCATAGTAGGATTTTCAGCAGGAAAAGTATTTAACTGCAATCCTTATGTGACAGCAGTTATAGGTGCTGCGTTCCTTTATCCGGATCTGGTTAATGCTGTTTCGGCAGAGGGCGGCATCACCTTCCTTGGAATACCGGTTGCAAATGCTTCATACGCAAGTACTTTGTTCCCGATCCTTATGGCTTCATTCGTAGCATCTCTTCTAGAAAAGCTCGGAAAGAAATTTATCCCGAGGATGCTGCAGCTGATGCTGGTGCCTAGTTTTGTATTGGCTCTGACAGTGCCTCTTGCGTGGCTCGTTATCGGACCGGTAATGAACACTGTATCAGGAATACTTTCATCAGCGGTGAACGGAGTTTTTGGAATAAGCCCTGTTGTGGGTGGCGTGCTCATCGGTGCATTTTGGCAGGTGATCGTGCTTCTCGGTCTCCATGCTGCTTTTATTCCTATTCTCATTAATAATCTCGTAACCACAGGTTCCGATCCGATCAATGCAGTCATGGGTCTTACTGTATGGGCACTTGCAGGAACAGCTCTTGGATATGCTCTTCGTCAGAAAGATGTTGAGAAAAGAACAACAGGTTTTGGATGTATGGCATCAGCGCTTTGCGGTGTTACAGAGCCTACAATTTATTCGATAGCTCTTCCCAATATAAAGACTTTTGCAGCTGCATGGGTTGGCGGCGGTATCGCCGGAGGCGTACTCGGTGCACTTGGCGGCAGACTTTATGGTATGGCTGGTGACGGACTTTTCCGTATTCCAGGCATGATAAATCCGTTAGGACTTGATGTTAGTTTTTATGGTTTCATCATTTGTGCCCTTGCAGCTATGGGAACTGCGGCAGTGCTCTCTTTTATTTTTAGTGGAGAAAAGGTGGTTTCAATATCTGAAGGCGCTGAGATCAATGAAGTAAATTCTGATGGAAGTGTTGATATCGCTGCATTTGTAGACGGAACACTTCTCCCTATTGAAAAGGTTGAGGACGAGACTTTCTCGCAGAAACTTCTCGGAGATGGTGTAGCAATAGAGCCAGTTGACGGACTTGTGTCTGCTCCGGCATCGGGAAAAATAGTAACAGTAATGGAAGATTCAAAGCATGCTCTCGGAATTGAACTTGCAAATGGAACAGAGATCCTTATTCACGCAGGTCTGGATACTGTTGACATGAAGGGTGAAGGCTTTGAAATGCTGGTATCCGAGGGTGACGCAGTAAAGAAAGGTACACCACTTCTGAAGTTTGATCTTGATAAAGTTGCAAAGGCAGGACATAAAAAAACGGTGGTACTTGTCGTGACAGATGCAAAGGATCATATCCTTAAGAAATTTGCGACAGGAGAAAATGTAAAAGCAGGCGAAAGCTGCATCCTTCAGATCTGATTAAAAGAGGAAAATAAAATGAAAAACTATCTGTATCCTTTTTTCTGGCTTCATGGAGAAGAACCGGAAGTTTTGACTGAATATATCGAGAAAATATCAGAGAGTGGTATGCAGGGACTATGCATCGAGTCCCGTCCTCATCCGGATTTTGTTGGTGAAGGATGGTGGAGAGATGTAGACCATATCTTAGCTGAGTTAAAGAAGCGAAATATGAAGATGTGGATCCTCGATGATGCGCATTTTCCAACAGGTTTTGCTAACGGAAAGGTCAAAGAGTCTTATCCCGAGTATCTGAAAATATATTTGAACATGCGCCGGTATGATATTCAGGGAACAGGAAGAAAGATACGGATTGATTTTTCTTTGATCAAAGGGCGTCCATGGGATCGTCCTGATCCGTCAGAGAAGATCCTGGGCGTATACATGGCAAAAAGAGTGTTTAAGAAAGGCGATGACAGGGATCTTATTGATGCGGAAACGCTTATGGATATCTCTGAAAATATAGACGGAAGACTCCTTACGCTTGAGACCACGCCAATAGGTGCTTACAGTATTTTTGTGGTATACGAGACGCATAAAGGCGGCGAAGAGGCAACTGCGGATTATCTGAACCCTCTTGTGAAAGAGGCAACGGAAGTACTCATAGATGAAGTTTATGAGCCGCATTACGCACACTATAAGGACGAGTTCGGAAAGACTATCGAAGGCTTCTTTTCTGATGAACCTCGTTTCGGAAACATGAAGGGAACGGAATGGTCTATCGGAAAAGAGATGCCTCTTCCGTGGAGACCGGATCTTGAAAACGAGCTGACTTTTGACAAAAAAATGCTGCCGCTTCTCTGGGTACCGGCATCGGGAGTGGAATCGGAGATTCGTTATAAGTACATGGATCTGGTGACCCGTCTGTATCAGGAGAATTTCACGGAAGTTCTCGGAAGCTGGTGCAGAGCTCATGGCGTATGTTATATGGGACATAACATAGAGGATAATGGAGCTCATGCTCGTCTTGGATACGGTGCAGGCCACTATTTCCGAGGACAGACCGGCATGGATTTTGCGGGCATAGACACTATCGGAGGTCAGATAGTTCCCGGTATGAATTATCATCATGACGCTTTTAATACAGGCGGTAGTAACGGTGAATTTTACCACTATGCACTGGCGAAACTTGCAAGCTCTGCAGCACACCTTGATCCTGCAAAGAAGGGAAGAGCACTTTGCGAGGCTTTTGGAGCATACGGCTGGAATGAAGGTCTGCGCATGATGAGCTGGATCGCAAATCACCTGCTGGTACGCGGTATAAATTATCTCGTGCCTCACGCATTTAATCCAAAAAAATATCCCGATTTTGACTGCCCTCCGCATTTTTATGCACATGGACACAATCCGCAGTTCAGGTATTTTAAGGTTTTTTCTGACTATGTGAATCGCATAGCTGATATTTTCAGAGACGGAAAAATGCCTGCAAGAGTTGGTGTTCTCTATCCTGCAGAGCAGGAGTGGGGCGGAAAATATACACCTGTTGAGAAGCTTACACGTGAATTAACCGAGCATCAGATCTCATTTGAGATAGTGACGCTTGATCATCTTAAAGAAGCAAAAATTTGTAATGGATGTTATACAATAAATGAGTTGGTTTTTGATACTCTTGTGATCGGCGGAAGTGAATTTATTCCGGAAGATTTGAATCAGGTTATGTCTGATCTGGAGAAAGCAGGCGTGAATTTGATCGTGACTGGCAGCATCTCCGGAAAAGAGGGCATCTCTCTTTATGACCTGGGGGCTGCGATGGAGTCACAGGGATATTCGTCTATTGAATTAGGCAAAAGCTTACCGGAGCTCGTTTTCTACGAGTATAAGAAAGATGGAAAGATCTACCGGATGTTCTTTAATGAAAATATAGTAGATGCGGTAGATACGACAGTCCGACTTAAAAAGAGATGCGGCACGGTATATGGGTTTGATGCGTGGAAAGATAAGTATTATTCCATTTCAGAAAAAGATGGCAGTTACAGGTTGTGTCTCAAGCCATATGAAGCAGTGATATGGTGCGAAAGCAGTGAAATACCTGAAAATATCGAGGCCGGAAATATTGTTTGCGATGGCTCTGTGTCAGAGATTGAACTTCCTGAATCGGGATGGAAAGTTTCCTTTGCAGACAGCATGAGTTACCCTGAATTTACAGTAAATGTCGGTACTGACAGACTTACCTGCATATCGGATCTTATAGGATTTGAGGATAAGACCGGAACAGTGCGTTTTAGCAATGAGATCGAAATAGAAAAGACTGATAGTGAAAAATACGTGCTTGACCTTGGGCTGGTATCCGAGATCGCAGAAGTATTTGTGAATGGTAAATCAGCAGGAGTTAGAATCTGTGAACCGTATACTTTTGATCTTTCAGGACTGCTTGCATACGGAAAAAATCAGATCGAAATAGATGTTACTAATTCACTCGGAACAGAGCAGAGAGATGTCATCAGTCATTATCTTCCAATAGAAACTTTTGGTATAATCGGACATCCGACAATTTTTTGTCAGAAATAAACCGGCATATATAGAGGTAAAAAGCGTGAGAAAAGATTTTTTATGGGGCGGTGCAACAGCTGCAAACCAGTTTGAAGGCGGATATAAAGAGGATGGACGCGGTATTTCAAATGTAGATGTAGTACCGGCAGGAAAAGACAGGTTTCTTGTTGCTTTGGGAAAGATGCGACATTTGAAGTGTGACAATGAACACAGATATCCGAGCCATGAGGCTGTTGATTTTTATCATCACTGGGAAGAAGATCTGGAGCTTCTGCATGAGATGGGACTTAAATGCTTCCGTTTCAGTATTTCATGGTCGAGGATCTATCCAACCGGAGAAGAGGCAGAACCCAATGAGGCAGGTCTTGCTTTTTATGAAAGAGTAATAAACAGATGCGTGGAATACGGGATTGAGCCGTTGATCTCACTGGTGCATTTTGATGTTCCGTTATCTCTTACAGAGAAATACGGCTCATGGAAGAATCGAAAAATGATCGATTTCTATGTAAAGTATGTAGAGACGGTTGTGCGCCGCTTTAAGGGAAAGGTTAAGTATTATCTCACATTCAATGAGATAAACATGCTTTTGCATCTGCCGTTTATGGCTTCAGGTATTGTTTTTGATGAGGGCGAAAATGAGACTGACGTAAAGTACAGAGCGGCTCATTATGAGCTCGTGGCATCTGCGCTGGCAACAAAGGCCGCTCATGAGATCGATCCTGAGGTAAAGATCGGATGTATGCTCGCCGCAGGAAATACCTATCCTATGACCTGCAATCCGGAAGATATCTGGAAATCTATGGGTAAGGACCGAGAAAATTATTTCTTTATAGATGTACAGGCGAGAGGATACTATCCATCCTATGCGGTGAAGTTTTTTGAAAAAGAAAATATCCGTTTAGACATCACGGAGGATGATAAAGAGATTCTGCGTGAGAATACGGTTGATTTTATATCATTTTCGTATTATTCATCTCGTCTCACCAGCGCTGATCCTGAGCAGAATAAAAAGACTGCCGGAAACGTGTTTGCTACTCTGAAGAATCCCTATCTCAAGGCAAGTGAATGGGGATGGCAGATCGATCCGCTCGGACTTCGGATCACTTTGAATAGTCTCTATGATCGCTATCAGAAGCCGCTCTTTATCGTGGAGAATGGTTTAGGAGCAAAGGATGAGCTCGTAGAGGCAGCGGATGGTTCGAAAACCGTTATAGATGACTATCGCATAGAGTATATGAGAGAGCACATCAAGTGTATGATCGACGCAGTTAATGAGGATGGTGTGGATCTACTCGGTTACACCATGTGGGGCATTATCGACCTCGTAAGCGCATCCACAGGAGAAATGGCAAAGCGCTACGGCATGATCTACGTAGATAAAGATGACAACGATCAGGGAACATTAAAGCGCTATAAAAAGAAGTCATTCGACTGGTACAAGCGAGTGATAAAGAGCAATGGTGCAGAGCTGTAAAATATTCTGTTTGACTTAATGCTCGGGTAATGCTAATCTGATAAAGATTAATGTTCAAATTTTTGTAGAAAGGAGTGCAATATGAACTGGAAAACAGTTAATCTTCATCTGATGAAAGGTGCGATTTTGGCTGTTTACGGGGATAGTGCGCTCTTTTTTAGGAAATTTGAAGTCGGTCACAGGTTATAAAACGATTTGATCCGGCATAAAAATTTTCATAACAGACGTGACTATCTCCTTATTTCTTTTTAACAATTAAGAATTAAGGAGATTTTTTATGGATAGAAATACAGCAAAGAAACAGATACTGAAATTATATTTTACGGATGGTGCAGGAGCGCTGATGTTTGCCAGTGCTTCATGGGTCGCGTTACTTGCGGCACGTGGTTTTTCAACCGTTGAAATAGGACTTTTAGAGAGCATTTTTCACCTGACAAGTATGATCTGTGAAGTACCATCAGGTGTTGTTGCAGATGTATTTGGCAGAAAGAAGACCATGGTCGGCAGCACCGTGATGTCCGTTATCACATCGTTTATGATGATCTTTACAGATTCCTTTGCAATGATAGCGGTTACGATGATGTTTTGTGCTTTGAGTTATAATCTCGCATCAGGAACAAGGGAGGCACTGGCGTATGACAGTCTGAAAGAAGCAGGTGCAGAGGACGAGTACGATAAATTTGCATCAAATGATATGATCATATACAGCATTGCACATTCTGCTGCTACGATGCTTGCAGGTGCCGCACTTCTGCTTGGTTATAAAAGAGCATACTTTATTGATGCATTTATAGGTATCATAGCGGTTATCATGGCATTATCGCTAACAGAAGTAAAAACAGAGCTAAATCAAAAATCAGACGTTAAAGAAAGATTTAGAGAAGTTATTTTTGAAAGCCTGCTTTTTATTAAAGAAAACCAAAAAGCCAGATTGATGATCATTTTTAACGCATTAATAGGTGCAGTTTCTATACTTATCCTTTTCTTTTTACAGGCGAAGCTTCCTGAGATGGGCTTAAATAAAGCTTTACTCGGTCCGGCTCTTTTTGTGATGGGGCTTGGATCAGTAGTCGGTGCCAAAGTCATTGAACTTTTTAATAACGTCAGATATCGAAAGATCGCTATGTTAAGCCTGCTGGGAATAGCTGTTGCATTGGCGACAGTATTCTCCGGAAATTACCTGTTTGTAATTGTTGGTGGATTTGTCGGTGCGGTTACCGATAATTTTCTGGAGATCAGAACGGATGTAGCATTAAATAACATGATCCCTTCTGACCAGAGAGCAACACTCATGTCCATAAATTCATTCACGTTTTCTGTCGTTATGATCGTGATGTCTCCGGTATTTGGATGGATTTTTGCTTAAACAGTTTTCTTATGATTCCAACGGATTAAGAAATATGCTACCTCAAGTACGCAGCAGCTCATCCAGCCTACAGGATAGCCAAAACCTACAAGTGTAGGAGTGTTTGAGACATAATGTGTGACGAAGAACAGGTAGACCTGTCTGATCGCTACAAAACTCGCCAGCATGATGATCATGGGAACGGTGGAGTCACCGCGGCCTCTAAGTGCCCCTGCAAGTACATGATTTACGCAGTTAAACATCAGGAAGTACACATTCAAGCGGATAAACAGAGAGCCAAAGGCGATAACATTTTCATCGGCTGTAAAAAGTCTGGTTACAGCTGATGAAAAGATCCAGATAAGTGATGCGATCACAAATGTTATCCCAATAGACAGAAGGACAGAAATCTTAGTACCGTCATTAGATCTCTTAATCTTTCCGGCACCGATATTCTGACTTACAAAAGTTGTAGATGCCATCGCCATGCTGTTCATCGGCAGCAGTATGAACTGATCGAGCTTATTGTAGCAGCTCCAGCCAGCCATGCAGACAGAGCCGAAATAATTGACATAAGACTGCACAAATATATTTGAAAAAGCAGTGATCACAGACTGGATAGCAGCCGGGAGTCCTACAGCAAATATTTTTGAAAGTGTAGGGAAATCAATTTTCAGATCATGCAGGGTCAGGCGATAAACATCATCGCTTCGCGTTAAGAGCAGGAGTGTAAGTATCGCAGATATAAACTGGGAAATGATCGTAGCATAAGCAACACCCTCGATACCCATATGGAAACCCGGTACAAATAGCAGATCGAGGATGATATTTAGAAAACTTGTGAGTATAAGAAAGAAAAGCGGACGTCTGGTGTCGCCCACAGCCCGAAGTATGCCGCTTCCCATGTTGTAGATCAGAAGCCCGGAAATACCTGCAAAGTAGATGGTAAGATAGGTGGTTGCTTCACCGAATACGTCTTCCGGAGTATCCATAAATCTGAGCATGGGACCAACACCTAGTATAAAAGCGATCGTAAAAAGAACACAGAAAACAAAGGTTGCAGCCATCGTTGTTTCTACAGCGGTATGCAGCCTTTTTAAGTCTTTGGCGCCAAAATAGCGACCGATTATCACACCTGCGCCTACTGAAAATCCATTAAAGAAAAATACAGCCATATTTGTGATCATGGTTGTGGAACCTACGGCTGCGAGCGCTTCTGTACCTACAAAATTTCCAACGACTATAGAATCAACCGTGTTGTACAGCATTTGGAAAATATTTCCAAACATAAGCGGAAGAGCAAACATTATAAGCTGACGGACAATGTTTCCGTCAGTCATATCCTTTGTAGTTGTTTTACGTATTCTGTCATTCATCTAAAACGCCCCTTAAAAAGATAGTAATATCATCATATATATCGAATAAAGACAAATGAATATGATATACCTTTAGCGTTATTATTTCTATTGTTTTATAAGAAAATCACCCTGCCTATCCGATAAATCAAAAGAGGGATTATATGTCCTTAAGTGGGGTAACGCGTATGTTGAAAAAAATATTTGAAGAATTACTGATTGCTGTTGGTGTAGCGATAATTTTGGCGGCAGGCGGAGTGATCTGTCTTACGGGTTATAAACTTATAAGTGATCCGCTGGTTAAATCACCGGAGGAAGTGCAGGAATTACGAAGTAAAGCAAAGGCGGAATCAGGGGAACTCGGCGAAGATATATCTAATGCTGTGCAAAGTGTTCAAAACGAAGATAACACCGATTACTCTGCAGCACTTCAGGCGGCAGCCATAGTGGAGAATGCGCAAAATACGCAGGATCAGCAGCAAGAAAATGTGCAGCAGTCTGACGTAACACAGGGCGAAGAAGCTGCTGTGATCTCAGACACAGGCTCATCTGACGGAGCGCAGGGGGAATCAGTTGCTGCTGGAAGTGTTGTGTCTGTTTATGGGCTTAAATTTAAGCTTCCGGATACATATACCTGGAGATTTAATCTGGGCGGAAACGGATATTATTTCAGACCGGATGAAAATACCTACAGTCCTATACTTGCTTTTCATTCAGTTTCAAGCGGAGATAAAGAGATAAATGACAGTACAGCGCAGGAGATCATGCAGAAAAGGATCGAGATGCTGAAATCCCAACTCGATGAGGGGTGGGAGATTGATCAGGATGAAAGCGCTGTTTATAATGGACTCTCCGGATGGAAGTTTGTTTCCCACGGAAATGAAAACGGAAAAGATCAGAAGTCTGCAGTCATATTGCTATACAATCCAACAGATCAGGCGATAGCCGAGATCGATCTGTCCTGTGATACAGGCGATTTTGATTCGCGGATGAACGAGATAAATGACATGCTCAACTCATAAAAAGTCACTAAAAAATCTCCAAAATGAATACGATTTTGTCAATGGTTTTTGTGAGAAACTACACATATAATCAAAACATGGCTCGTTATATCACACTATTTCTAAACGATTACTAAATGGTAGGAGAATGAAACTATGGCTGACAGAGTATTTCCCGAGATGAAAAAAAATTTTGGTTTTGGCATGATGCGTCTGCCGATGAATGGAGAAGCAGTTGATACAGAACAGGTATCAAAGATGGTGGATCTTTTTATTGAGAATGGATTTAACTATTTTGATACAGCCCATGGATACATAAACGGTTTATCAGAGCTTGCAGTTCGCGAGTGCCTGTCATCAAGACATGACCGGAGCGAATACCTTCTTACCAATAAGCTCACCGGAGAATATTTCAAAAAAGAAGAGGATATACGTCCTTTCTTTGAGACACAGCTGAAAGCCTGTGGAGTAGATTACTTTGATTTTTATCTGATGCACGCTCAGAATGCACATCTATTTAAGAAATTTAAGGAGTGCAGGGCGTATGAAACAGCGTTTGATCTAAAGAAAGAGGGGAAAGTAAAACACGTAGGAATCTCTTTCCATGATCAGGCATCTGTATTGGATCAGATCCTTACAGAATATCCTGAGATCGAGATAGTTCAGATACAGTTTAACTATGTGGACTATGAGGATGAATCGGTTCAGTCACGTAAAGTATACGAGGTTGCCAGAAAACATGGCAAGCCGCTCCTTGTCATGGAACCTGTTAAGGGCGGAAGCCTAGTTAATCTGCCGGATGACGCAAAGAAAATACTCGATGAGCTGAATGGCGGCTCCTATGCGAGTTATGCTGTACGCTATGCAGCGTCCTTTGACGGAATGGAAATGGTACTGTCAGGCATGAGTAATCTCGAGCAAATGCAGGACAATATCAGCTATATGAAGGATTTTAAGCCGCTGGATCAGACAGAAATGGATGCGGTAAAGAAAGTCAGCGATGTATTTAATTCTTTGGGAATGATCCCATGTACATCCTGTCACTATTGCATAGAGGAAAACCACTGTCCGGTAAATATCCTGATCCCGAATATGTTTGACTGCATGAACAAAAAAATGATCTTTAAGACCTGGAATCAGGATTTTTATTATAAAGAAGTGCTTACAGCATCAAACGGAAAAGCAAGCGACTGCATTAAGTGCGGCGGCTGTGAGAGAGTATGCCCTCAGCACCTGGAGATCCGTGATCTGCTGGAAAAAGTTGCACAGGAATTTGAGAAATGATCAAGCCTTTATAAGCTTTATTTTAGTGGTATATTCGGCTTTGCCGTATTTTATGGTAAGGGTAACATTTCCCTTTTTCTTTTTGGCGGTAATGTTACCCTTTGAATCAACAACAAGCCTGCTTTCGTCTGATGATGTTACGGAATCAGGCTTGTTTTTCATCTCATCAGCGTTTATAACGATCTCATTAAAGGCAAGAGTTTCGCCCTTTTCAATTTCGATATCTTCCTCAATTTCAGGCTTTTCCACTTTTATCTCGCATGTACCGATGACTGCTTTCTTCTTTTTGACAGTGATAGTCGCATCACCGGGATTTTTGCAGTTAAGTTTTCCCTTATTGACTTTTACGATATCAGGATCAGAGGATTTATAGCTTACTTCGGTATTCTTAGGGATCTTTATGATAGATGAAACTGCGATCCCATTGTCTCCGGCTACATAAGTTTTGCTTTTGCACTGGCTGCTCTGATAGTACTCAGGAAATCCTACCGATGAGATATCCATGTTGAAGAGCTGTTGGAGAGTGTCTTCGAAGTAATTAAAACGATTTTCCTCATTGGTCTTTGCATAATAGGCAAGATCCTTTTTGGTCTCGTTTGTTTCATTTACATCAACGGTATAGCTGATGGCATCACCCTTGTGATATGTTCCGGGATTTTTGATCTTTCCGCTTATGGATGCGACTCTTCCATAAATCCTGGGATTATAGTAGGTATCGATCAGACTCCCTTTTTCTGTGTTAAATCGCATACCGGAAGTACTGATTATGGATTTTCCGTCAGAGTCAACGATCGTCAGCCGGTAATTAAGTATATTAGACTTAGAAATATAAATAAGCTGAGTTGTGTATCCGTGATTATTGTGCTTATCCCAGTTACAGGTCACATACTTATTTCCGCCGGAAGTAGATTTTCCCTTTTTCTTAACATATTTTACGATAGTGGAGATATTGCTTTTGGCGTCAGACCCTTCTTTAGCCATTGTTGGGCAGACCATAAGGAATACCATTACGAGTGTCAGTATAAAACAAGTTATTTTTTTGATATTTTTCATGTTTTGCACGCTCCCTTAAGATAATTATACCTTAAGAGAGCGTTTTTGCGAACAGTATTGTTCTAATTTTTGAACATGTGTACAAAAAAAAGACTTTTTACTCAACTGTAACGGATTTTGCCAGATTTCTCGGCTTATCCGGATCGATTCCCTTACCTGTAGAAGTGTAGTAAGCGAGCATCTGACAGATAACTATAACTTCAAATACAGTAAATTCATCCGGTACATCCGGGATATGGAAATGAACATCGCAAATAGAAGGATCGGTAACCTCAGGGTCCTTACTGATAAGGATAACGTAAGCTCCACGGGCTTCTGTTTCGCGGATATTTGAAATTACTTTACTGTAAACATTGCTCTGTGATGCGATGGCGATAACAGGGACACCTTCTTCAACAAGAGAAATGGTTCCGTGCTTAAGCTCGCCTGCTGCATACGCCTCAGCATGAATATAGGAGATTTCCTTAAGCTTTAAGGAGCCTTCCATTGCGATCTGATAGTCAAGACCACGACCGATAAAGAAAGCATCTGTTGCATTGACCATACGCTTTGTAAGACCTGCAACTCTGTCTTCGTAGCCAAGCATTGTCTTTATCATGTTCGGAACAGTCTTCAATGTTTCGATAAACTCCTTGGCACGGGGTTCTGAAGCCTTTCCGGAAACCAGACCGAGCTTGATGGCAATGAGATAAAATGCTGCAACCTGAGAAGTATAAGCCTTGGTAGATGCAACGGCTATTTCCGGACCTGCATGTGTATAGAGCACATAGTTACTTTCTCTTGCTATAGAAGAACCCTTAACATTTACGATAGAAAGAGTCTTTTTTGTATATTCGCTTGCAAGGCGGAGAGCTGCCAGAGTATCTATGGTCTCGCCGGACTGAGAGCAAACGATGACAAGAGAATTTTCGTTGAGAACAGGTCTTTCATAACGGAATTCGGAAGCTACAGCGCAGGTAACCGGTATACCGAAGCGGTTTTTTATCATCTGTGCTCCGACCATTCCTGCATAAAGCGCTGTACCGCAGGCAATTACAGTTATGTCTGATACGTTCTCAAAGAGAGAATCATCTATTCCGTCTACGGAAAAGTCCGGAAGAGAATCTTTTATACGAGGTGCTATTGTCTTCTCGATCGCTGAAGGCTGTTCATGGATCTCTTTCAGCATATAGTGAGCGTAGCCTTCTTTTTCGGCTGCATCCACATCCCAGTCTACAGTGAGGTACTCGGGCTCAACCGTATTTCCCTCAAGATCCTCCATTTCGATTCCATCATTACTGAGAGTAAGCAGATGATACTCGGGAACTACGAAATAGTTTTTCGTAAAATCAAGGAAAGCTGTGAGGTCAGATGCAATAAAGGATCCTGCATTCTCTGCAAAGGTTGCCACCATAGGACTGACGTTTCTAATTGCGTATATCTTTCCCGGATCTTCTCTGAAAAGGATACAAAATGCGAAAGCGCCCTCCATCTCATTTACAGCTGCCTTGAGAGCTTTCTTTGGATCGTTAAATTCATCGTATTTTTTATTAATGAGAGCTGCTGCAACCTCTGTATCTGTCTGAGACTTAAGCTGCGGCGCCAGATTATACTTAGCGATAAGTTCTTTATAGTTTTCAATGATGCCGTTATGGATCAGTGCAACACGACCAACCCTGTGAGGATGAGCATTTGTAGTAGAAACTCCACCGTGTGTAGCCCAACGGGTGTGTCCTATTCCGCAATGGCTTTCGTTGTCATCATCGCATACTGCACGAAGGTCGCTTACCTTTCCGGCGGTTTTTCTGATAGAAATATGATTGCTGTCATCTCTGAAATAAGCGATTCCTGCACTGTCATATCCTCGATATTCCAAGCGCTGAAGTCCGTTTAACAGAATGTCCTGCACGTGGTGAGAACCTGTAAATCCGATAATTCCACACATTGTCTGGTTTACCTCCATTAGTTAGAGTTGCTTGTTATGCTGACCGTATTTTACCCCAAATTAATATATGATGACAGGGTCAAAAGTAAAAAATCCGATTGAGCTTGCTCAAAAAGGATTTTTTATTTTTGTACTTGCATATAAGAAGGTTTGTGATAAAGTATTGGGGTATGTGCGTTACAGATTGCACGTAAACGGAACATTTATTAGGATTTATAGGAGTTTTACGGACATGAAGAAGCAGGTAAAAGTGCATCTTAAAGACGAGAAACATATTAAGGACTTTTTTAATCTGAATTCTAAAACAGAATGTGATATTGATGTTGAGAAAGATCACAGCTTCATAGATGGAAAATCCCTTTTAGGTGTTATGTCCATGAATCTTTCAATGCCTCTTAAGATTTTTATCCATGGTGAAGATGACGAGATCGATCAGCTTGTTGATGAATACGCAAATAACGATCTGATCGCAGAGATCTGATCGGAGTTACAGTAAAAAAATGGCAAATGAGATCAGAATAAGACAGGCAACTGTTGCTGACACGGCAGAATTACTGAAGATCTATGATCATTATGTAAAAAACACTGCCATAACATTTGAATACGATACACCTTCTCTTGAGGAGTTTTCCGGCAGGATATCATCGATCTCAAAAAAATATCCTTATATTCTTGCTGAGAGAAATGGAGAAATACTGGGATACTCTTACATAAGAAGTTTTGGCGGAAGAATGGCTTATGACTGCTCTGCTGAGACCACAATCTATCTGAAACCTGAGATCAGGAGAAATGGTGCAGGCAGACGACTCTATGAAGCGATAGAGGACATAGCGAAAAAGCAGGGAATACTTAATCTCTACGCCTGTATCGGTTATCCTAACGGTGAGGATGATGAATATCTGACACGAAACAGTGCAGAGTTTCATGAGCATATGGGATATCATCTGGTAGGTACCTTTACCAAATGCGGAAATAAATTTGGACGATGGTACGATATGATCTGGATGGAAAAGATGATAGGAGCTCACGATGGTTCCAGTATCCCGCCGATCAGGTCTGTTGATCAGATCATTTCTGAGATCGATTTTGAAAAATATTAAAAAATGACGTTGTGCCGAATTAATAAACTGCACAACGTCATTTTTCGTTTGTTTAATTTCTTACTCAGACATTTCTATATAGTTATTTAACTTATTCTTATCAAAGTGTTCTGAAGCAGCTTTGACTTCATCCGAGGCAGCTATAAAGGCTTCGGCGACCTTTGGGTCAAAGTGTGAACCGGAGTCCTTCTTAATGATATCCATAGCTTTTTCAAATGGAAAAGCATCTTTATAAACTCTGCTGGATACAAGAGCATCAAAAACATCTGCAACAGCCATTATCCGGGCTGAAAGCGGGATCTCTTCTCCGGACAGACCCTTTGGATAGCCTTTTCCGTTCCACTTTTCATGATGATATTTGGCGATATTTTTTGCCTCTATCAGATAGTGGGTACGTGGAAGAGTAGTCAGGCACTGATCGATCACCTTAGCGCCGTAGATCGTATGTAATTTCATGATCTCAAATTCTTCATCCGTAAGCTTTCCGGGTTTATTCAGTATCGAATCGGAAATATTTATCTTTCCTATATCATGGAGCGGAGCGGATTTTACGACGTTTGAAATAAATTCGTCCGTCAGTTCTTCTGTATAAAATCCCATTTCACGCATCTTATGCATTACGATTCCTGTATAGGTAGCGGTCTTTCTGATATGTTCACCTGTTGAAGCATCACGGTTTTCTACCATGTCTGCCAATACCATGATAAGACCTGACTGAACCATATCAAGATCTCTGGCATTTTGACGCATGGTACTGTAGTTTACCATGGTTTCTTCAAGTGTCTGGAGCAGCGTAAAATACAGATTTTCTATTTCATCACCTGTATGGATACTGAGCTCCCGGATATCGTCAACATTTTTCTTTCTGCTGTCTGCATCAGAATAGTCAAAGCCTTTTGCTGCTTTTTCAAGTGCATTTACCGGATATATGATGTGGTACTTTGCAAACCACATACCGGCGCAGATGATCATAAACATAAAGCCGATGCAGAGAGAGATCAGACGGACCATAAATTGCGTTTCAACCTGATACAGATCTGCCATGGAAAGGTCAACACCGGCATAGCAGACATATTCGCCGCGTGAGTTGAAAACCGGCGTAATAGATGATATATACATGCCATTTGTTGAATCCTTAAAAATAACCGGAGAAAATTCTTTTCCGGATTTCAGATTTTCCAGATAAGGTCTGTCTTTCTCTTTAAAAGGAATCTGCGTTCCGGGAGAAATGTATGTATCCTCATTTGTATCGAAGTCAAAAATCACCAAATAGCCGTCATCAACTACCTGATGCACATAAATGTGAAAAATAGCGGGAGTTGACTGGCTTATATCGCTTAACAGAGTTTCTGCCTTGCCATAGCCATAGGTGGATTTTCCGTATTTCAGATAATCATCAATGTCATCTGCTTCTATAGCATTGGCTACGAGTCGTGAAATGCCAAGTGCCTGATCTTTATATTCCGCTTTCATATAAGATAAGAAAAGCATCCGGCTCATGTAAGTTATAGCAACAGTTGTCGTCAGGCATGAAAGTGTCAGAGCGATTATCATTTTCCCTTTGATCGACATATTGCGAGTAGATTTTGCATTTAGTTTTTTTACCTGATCATCGGTCAGAGGTTTCTGGAGCCATCCTATATTTTGTATGGTCATTTTCAGTTTTTCCGGAAGCAGTCTGATGATCAGATAAGCGCCGATGGAGCATATACATATATTGCAGATATTAATGAGCAAAAAAGCAAAAAATGATGCAGAGTATATATTGATATTAAGCCTGTTTTGAAAAAATGATACAAGAGAATTGATCAGCCAGTGTCCGTTGTAGTTTTCAACGCGCTGAAAATAAACAACGGCAAGACCAAAAATACTGTTGCATAGAGAAAGCAGTATTACAAATTTAGCAAACAGAAATGCAGATGTATTCTTTTTATTGTTGTAGACTTTGTAGAAGTCTGATGCAGCCAGCGCCAGGATCGTATAGGGGATGAAAAAATAAATAGAGTTTTCATCTCTTATGAAAAACAGCATATTTGTTGCGAGGGCGACAGTCGCTCCGGGGAAATATCCTCCGATAATAGCAGCGATGATAGTGCCGGTGCAGTCGAGGTATACTAATCCACCCATCGCCAATTCAGATAGCCCTTTAATTAAAAAATTAATCATAATGCAGGCTATAAGAAAAGTAAAAAATATTCCCCATTTTTTTGCACTATCTTTGCTTAGTAACCTCATTTTCCCCTCGCCATTTACATAACTTTCCGTGTCAATAGATAAAATCCTTTGTATGTATATCGAGTTTTTTGTCTTAATAATTAAGGATTCTTTTCGCTGCGTTGCACTAAAAAAAGTTCTTTTCGAGGAAAATGATGGAAAACAGAAGCAGCTGTGAACTACAAAATTGTCTTTAATCAAAACCATAATAGTACCTTTTCAAATGAGTCTGTTTTTGCGAAAAATATAGTGAATGGACACAAACAGTCCCTCAAAAGGAATCAGCATGGAGGCGATCTTATGAATAAATACATGGTCAGCTGGGCAAACGATGAACAATTGACTTATGAATTTGGATACCATGAAAACGGCGGCATCGAGCATTTTCTTATCGAAGCAGATTCGCGTGAAGAAGCCGGTAAGATCTTTCTGGATTCGATGTATGATCTCATGATCGAAAAAGGACTGAAAAAGCAGGTTTTTGATGCTATTGAAAAGGATTTTATAGAAGAGAGCATTGAAGGTTTTTACATAGACGGGCTGACTGATAAAGAGAATGAGATGTTTCTTGCTGAGCTCTCGGGAAAGACCAGGCAAAGTTATGATGAGATACTGCTCTCATTCGGAATCGTAAAAACACAGATGATGATGCAGGACGGCAAAATACAGTCGATCATGTCAAAAGAGGATATGACCGAACGTCAAAAAGAAGCATTTATTGAGGACTTTATTGAGGAATTCCATAATAAATGCAGTGACACTTTGTTTGAACATCTTTCTGAAAATGACTGCAGAAATATATGGTTCCGGAAAATGCAGTATGATGTTTCTGTTATTCCTCTTAGTGAAAAAATTTTAAGACGAAATAGTGATCAAATTAGTACATTTTGAGCATTAAAACAAAATAAAAATTTACGATGACAATACTGAATATACATGTTACCATGTGATGGGATGTGCTCAATTTATACTATATGCACAAAAGATGTTACAGTTCATACGTAAACGGAGTATTTACTGCGGAGTTTACGAGCGAGTGAACAGTAACAAAAAGAACGGCACATCATAAAACCACCGTTTTTTTAGAGGAGGAATTACATGAAGGTATTGGTCATTAACTGTGGCAGTTCTTCGTTAAAATTTCGTTTGATCGAAACATCAGATGAAACTGTAAAAGTAAAGGGACTTTTCGAACGAATTGGCAGTGATAAGGGACATTTTGTTTATACCCCGACAGAAGGTTCAAAGTATGAAAAGGATATCCCTATCCCTGATCATTATGAAGCAGTCAATATTCTTGTAGGCGCACTGACTGATCCGGAAACCGGTGTAGTAAAGAGCCTTGATGAGATAGATGCAGTCGGCCACCGTATCGTACATGGTGGAGATAAATTCAGCCATGCTGTAATTCTTACTCCCGATGCTATTAAGGAAATTGAAAAATGTGCGGAACTGGCACCTATTCACAATCCGGTAAATCTTCTCGGAATCCGCGCATGCATGAAATATATGCCAAATACAGTCATGGTCGGAGCTTTTGATACATCTTTCCACCAGACAATGCCGGAAGAAGCATATCTCTATGGTATTCCTTATGAATATTACAAGAGAGACAGAGTTCGTAGATATGGTTTCCACGGCATGAGCCATGAATACGTTGCTAATGAGACTGCAAAGCTCTTAAATAAACCTATTGAAGAAACTAAGATCGTTACCTGCCACATCGGAAACGGAACATCAATAGCTGCAGTAAAGGGCGGAAAATCTATCGATACTTCTATGGGATTTACTCCCCTTGCAGGAGTTCTCATGGGAACACGTTCAGGCGGTATCGATCCCGAGATCGTTAAGTACATTGCTCAAGTAGAGAATAAGTCTCTTCAGGAAGTTATGGACATTCTTAACAATAAATCCGGTCTGTATGGTCTTTCAGATAATCTTTCATCTGATGTACGTGACCTTACGGATGAGTATGTTAAGGGAAATGAAAATGCTATCCGTGCCCTTAAGAGACTTGCCTATGCTATTACAAAGTATATTGGTTCATATTATGCTGTTATGGGTGGTATCGATGCCATTGCATTTACAGCAGGAGTAGGCGAGAACAGCTGGCTCGTTCGTAAGCTTATCTGTGAGAGGATCAGCGGCATGGGCGTTACTTTTGATGAAAAGACAAATAATGAAGCTCATGGAACAGCGATGATCTCCGGACCGGATTCATCTATCAAGGTGTTTGTAGTACCTACGGATGAAGAAATGTCTATTGCCCGTCAGGTAGTACAGACAATAAACGCAGAAAAATAATTAAAAATGATGTAAGGGTCAAAAGTAAATTTTGCCCCTTACTGATGTCACGGATTGCTTCATTGCTACGCAATTCCCGCAATCCTAAAACACTCGCATTCCGCGTAATAACGCTACTTGCTCGTGTTTTGCGGGTCCCAAGGTCTCAATCCTCTTTGTGCAAGCACAATCGGATTTTGACCTTTTGACCCTGACATTTTAAAAATAATTAATAAATTGGAAAACGTTGGATAAATCAATGTTTTCCAATTTTTTTTGCTAATGTATCTCATTTAGAACTTTTTGTATACAATCGATGTGATAGACTACCTAATTGTGTATACAGTATTTGAAATTGTTTTAGATCGGGAGGTTCTAAATTGAAAAAGATCGTTTTAATCACAGGTAGTCCCAGAAAAGACGGAAATTCTAAAATAATGGCAGATAGCTTTGATCGTGCAGCAAGAGCTCGTGAGATCGAAGTTAAGAGATATGACGCGGTTAGACTTGATATGTCCGGCTGCTATGCCTGTGATGATTGCTTTAAAAATGGCAAGGCTTGTGCTGTTGAAGATCAGTTTAATGCCCTTGCAAATGATATCATGGATGCTGATGGTCTCGTATTTGCGGCACCTGTATATTGGTATTCCGCACCTTCTCAGATAAAGGCTGTTATGGATCACTTCCGTGCATTTAAGGTTGCAGGAAAGAACTTTACAGGTAAAAAGTGCGCCCTTATGACATGCTGCTCAGATGATGATGAAAATGCTATGCGTGGATTTGAGTATTCTTTCCGTAAGTCAATGGAGTATATGAATGCCAATATCGTAGATGAGATCATGATCCCGGGAATAAAGACTGCTGAAGATATCGAAAAGTCAGGTGCCATGGAACAGGCTGCTGCACTTGCCGAGAAGTTTTTTGCTGCATAAATCATGAAAAAGATTGCAGAACAAGTGACGAGAGCTTTGAAAAGTATAAACTGCTTTTTAAGGCTCTTTTTAAGTTACAGGAAATTCTGCTGGGATTCTTATAATTAAAAATGCGCTGCATGCATTGGATGCGACTTTTTTGAATACCCTTGAAAAACGAAGATGATCAAACGATACATATATTAGATTACTTTTGATACAGAGCCGGATAGGGCTTTTCGTTTTTTTGGAGGGGAAGATTACATATGTTTTTTACATATATTCTTTTGCTGATCGTTTTGTTGATCTTTATTGATTTTATGGTATCGCATCTCTATTACCACCGTTCCTTAAGGGCTACTATAACGGAAAGGGTGATCAGGCTTGTTCCCACACGTATGAAATTCAAGGGCTCTGCCGAGGATTTTGAGGCTCGGATGCAGAAGTATGAAAGGATGGGAGAGCAGTTATATAGTATTCCTGAAAAGGTCAGATTTGAGTGTTCTGTGACAGAAAAGCACGAATATGGAATGCAGGTTTTTTACTTAAATCAGGAAAGTACGTCAGATCGTATCCTTTTTTACATTCACGGTGGAGGAAATTGTGAACAGCCATCGGAACATCATTGGAAATTTATCAATAGCATTATAAAGAAAACGGGAGTAAAGGTTATTGCGCCGCTTTACCCGTTGCTGCCGTTTCATAATTACCACGATACCTTTCCTGCGATAACAGATCTATATATGGCTGTCGTCAGAAATAATGCGGGCTGCAGGGTCATACTGGCAGGAGACAGTGCCGGAGGCGGGATGGCGCTTGCAATTGCAGAAGATCTGTTAAAGCTGGATTTCTCTCAGCCTGATGAACTGATATTGATCTCACCCTTTGTCGAATCCTTATATTCAGAGGAAAACGCAAAGGCTATCGAAAAATACGAAAAGGTATGTCCGTTTATCAATACTTCCGGATGTATCCCTCTTGTAAAAAGATGGGCAGGAAGTGAGGAAGAAAGAGGAGATTACCATGTTTCTCCGATACGTGGAGACATGGTTGGAATAGGTAAAACGACTATATTTACCGGCACAAGAGAGGCATTTTATCCGTTAGAGGAAGAATTGTATGAGAAACTTACAAAAGCAGGCGTTGATGCAAAGCTCGTTGTCGGCAAAGGGCTGAATCATGTTTTTCCGATACTTACTAATCCTGAGGGTAGAAAAGCTCAGGTGCAGATAGCAGATATCATATTGAGGAGTGAGCCTTCCGCAGGAACGTTGTTTTCAGTGTGATCTGATCGATTTTTGCGTGGAATATTGAACTATAAAACGTATATTTCCATATAGTAAGGCAAAAGAATAGAAGAAGAGCATTTTTCCGTATCCGGAAAGGCTCTTCTTCTGTTCTTTTTATTCAGTTATTTCACTATAACATTCAGGTCTGCGATCTCTGAATAATCCCCATGAAAGACGTTCTTCACGGATCTTATCGAAATCAAATTCTGCGGTAAGGATCATATCACCACTACGCTCTGCTTCTGTAAGTATCGCGCCGGTTTCATCTGTTATAAAGCTTTTGCCGTAAAACATCAACTCAGATGACTGGTTTCCGTTCTCCTTGCAGGGAGTTACTTTTTCCAGACCGAAGCGATTGGCAGCGGCTACAGGGATGATATTTGCTGCAGAATGTCCCTGCATCGTACGCTGCCAGTGAGGTGCGCTGTCTACATCCAGTATAGGTTCACTGCCGATAGCTGTGGGATAGAGCAGTATGTCAGCTCCTTTAAGTGCCATGCATCTCGCAGTTTCAGGAAACCACTGATCCCAGCATATTCCTACACCTACATTGCCGTATCGTGTGTTCCATACCTTAAAACCGGTATTCCCCGGTGTAAAGTAAAACTTTTCCTGATAATAGTGATCATCAGGGATATGCGTTTTACGGTATACGCCCATAACAGAACCATCAGCATCTATCATTGCGATAGAATTAAAAAGCCGTGTACCATCTTTCTCGTAGAAACTGACAGGAAGTGTTATTTCCAACTCACGTGCGACTTTGCTGAATCGCTGCACTGCCGGATTTTCATCCGTAGGCGTTGCATATTCATAATATTCGTATCTTCGTTCCTGACAGAAATATGGTCTTTCAAACAACTCAGGCAGGAGTATTATCCCGGCGCCCTCATTAGCAGCTTTGCGGACCAGTTTTTCTGCATGAGCTATATTTGCGTCAGGATGCGCCTCACAGCTCATCTGTATTGCAGCGATCTTAACTGAACTCATCGCGTATTTCCTTTCTGTATTGGGATCTGTTGGGTGATGCAATGGATATTTCCGCCGCCAAGAAGGATCTCCCTTGAATCGATCCCTATTATTTCTCTGTCAGGGCAGAGTTTTCTCATGATATCGAGAGCTCTCTTATCACTTGAAAGATTTTCTCCGCCAAATTGAGGAATTAGAGCGATTTCATTACCGAAGTAAAAATTAACGTAGCTGGCTGCCAGACGTTCGCCGGTGTCCCTGACATCTTCGCCTTCTTCAAACTCATATTTGGAAAGATCTTCTTCGGTGATAAGAATCGGTTTATCCGGGATAGGCAGCTTATGTATCGTGATCTTTCTGCCCTTTGCATCAGTAACGCCCGACAAATAGTCATGATCTGCTTTTGACATTGCATACTGAGGGTCAGATTCATTATCAGTCCAGGCAAGTACGACCTCTGCAGGCTTGACAAAAGCACATACGTTATCAACGTGTTCATTGGTTTCGTCATTATATATGCCGTATGGAAGCCACAATACTTTTTCGGCGCCGAGCGCATCGCAAAGCTTCTTTTCGATCTGTTCCCGGGTGAGTTTAGGATTACGTCCTGCGCTCAAGAGACAGGCTTCGGTAACGAGGAGGGTTCCTTCGCCATCTGAATGAATGGAGCCGCCCTCTAATACGAAGTCATTAAAGTCGTAAAAATCTTTTTTTAACGCGTCGCAAAATGCGGCTGCCGCAGTGTCATCTTTTTCCCAGTCTGCGTAGAGACCATCAACATCTCCGCCCCAGGCATTAAATTTCCAATTTATTCCCCGCACATCATGTCCGTTTGTCACAAACGTCGGTCCCACATCTCTCGCCCAGGCGTCATTAGTAGGGATTTTCAGTACTTCGGCATTTTTTCCGAGAGAAGACTTAGCCTCCTCTGCGTGCTCATTATCCGCAAGAAAATATACCTTTTCGTGCGGTGCCAACGCTTCTGCGATCTTTACAAAGGCTTCCTGCGCTTTTGACGGATCCTTTCCCCAACTTCCGGGGCGTGTAGGCCAGATTAAGAGAGTGCCTGTGTGAGGGGCATACTCTGCCGGCATATAGTAGCCGTCAGATGACGGATTCTGATTTTGTATGATCATTTTTTTGCTTTCGTTTTTTACAATTCATAAGCTTTGTCATGACAGACGATTTTTGAAGTCATCATATCCAAAGCTTCTTATTACTTCACATTCGCCATTGTCATGCATCAATGCAATATCAGGTAAAGGCATACCGTTAAATGTATTGTTCTTTACCATGGAATAGATCGCCATATCCTCAAATATGAGTGTCTCGCCAATTTCAGGCAGCCTGTCAAAGCTATATTCACCTATAACATCTCCTGCAAGACAGGTTCTGGATGCGAGCCGGCAGGTAACTGCTTTTTCATTTGGAAGCCCACTGCTGCGGAGTGGCGGGCGATATGGCATTTCCAGAACATCCGGCATATGGCATGCTGCTGATGCATCCAGGATCAGTATCGGCATATCGCTCTCAACTATATCCATTACCTTTGTATAGAGATAACCCGCGTTTAGCGCTATTGCCTCTCCGGGTTCCAGATATACTTCGACGTCATATGTTTCTCTTAAATGGAGTATCGTCTTTTCAAGAAGAGAAATGTCATATCCGGGCTTGGTTATATGATGTCCGCCGCCCAGATTTACCCATTTGGCTTCTTTTAAGTATGTACCGAAATTCTCTTCAACTGAGGCGACAGTCCGTGCCAAGGGTTCAGCATCCTGTTCACAAAGTGTGTGAAAGTGGATACCCTCAACACCCTTAGGAAGATGCTCCGGAAGATCTTTTCTTCGTATTCCCAGGCGTGAGCCCGGTGCACAGGGATCATATATTTCATGTCCTTCCTGTGTTGAATACTCGGGATTTATACGGATCCCGACACTTACTCCGGACAGTTCCCAAATTGATCGATGAAGCTCCAGCTGACGCAGTGAATTAAAGCTGATATGGTCACATATCTCACATACCTCGCGCATCTCACTTTCTGTATAGGCAGGGCAGAAAACATGATTTTCGCCCTGCATTTCTTCGTGAGACAGACGGGCTTCGTAAAGTCCGCTGGCGGTCGCACCGGAAATATATTTAGAGATTAAAGGATAAATACTAAACATCGAGAAGGCTTTTTGCGCCAGAAGAATATGGCATCCGGTCCTTTCTTCTACGGCATGCAGTATTTCAAGGTTGTCCCTGATCCTTTTTTCATCAACAAGATACACAGGTGTTTTAAGTTCAGTATCTTTCAATTCGTTTTTCCTTTATTCCACGGTTGCGGGATTTTCATCAACGATCCATGGCAGACCAAATTCTGTCAGCATTTCCATGTACGGATCGGGATCGAACTCATCAGTTGTGAGAGTACCTCTCTTATTCCAGATGCCATTTGCGACAAGTGCAGTACCGATCATTGCCGGAACGCCTGTTGTATAGCTGATCGCCTGGCTTCCGAGTTCTTTGTAGCATTCCTGATGATCACAAACATTGTAAATGCAGATGGTCTTTTCTTTTCCGTCTTTAATTCCGGTAAAGATACATCCGATATTTGTCTTTCCGACAGTTCTCGGTCCGAGTGATGCAGGATCCGGAAGGAGCGCCTTTAAGAACTGGATAGGTACGATCTCATGACCGTTGAAATTGATCGGTGTTGTGGAGAGCATGCCTACATTTTCAAGGCACTTCATGTGTGTAAGATAGCTCTGGCCAAATGTCATGAAGAAACGGATCCTCTTTACACCTGGGATATTCTTTGCAAGAGCCTCGATCTCCTCGTGGTGCAGGAGATACATATCTTTCTTGCCGACCTGTGGGAAATCATATTCACGCTTAATGGACATTGCCGGTACTTCTATCCAGTGTCCATCTTCCCAATAGCTTCCCGGAGCGCTTACTTCTCTTAAGTTTACTTCCGGATTAAAGTTAGTTGCGAAAGGATATCCATGATCACCGCCATTACAGTCAAGAATATCGATCGTATGGATCTCATCAAAATAGTGCTTTAATGCATATGCAGAAAATACGCTTGTTACGCCGGGATCAAAGCCTGTTCCGAGGAGTGCTGTGAGTCCTGCGTCCTTAAATTTCTGATCATATGCCCACTGCCATGAATAATCGAAGTATGCGGAAAATCCTAAATCTTTACATCTCTTTTCGTAGATCTTTCTCCACTCTGGATCATCGGTATCTTCAGGCTCATAATTAGCTGTATCAACGTAATGAACACCGCAGGCGAGACAAGCATCCATGATGGTCAGATCCTGATAAGGAAGAGCTACATTAAGTACAACATCCGGCTTATATGAATTAATGAGAGCCTTAACTTCTTCTACATTATCAGCGTCAACCTGTGCAGTTGTTACGATGGTAGATGTCTTGCCCTCAAGCTTATTCTTGAGATCGTCACACTTTGATTTTGTGCGGCTCGCTATGCATAATTCCTTAAAAACGGCACTGTTCTGACAGCACTTCTGGATAGCAACCTGTGCTACGCCGCCGCATCCTATAACTAAAACTCTGCTCATGATTTGTTTTCCTCCTCACGTAAAAGATCCTCAACATAACGCGGCAGCATGAATGAGCCGCAGTGAAGATTTGTTGTGTAATACCATGTTTTTATATTTCTGTCATTCCAGCGCTGACGATCAAAATCCTTTAACGGATGATATTTCTTGCTGGCAAAGCCGAATAACCAGTATCCTGCAGGACATGTCGGGATATGTGCCTGATAAACACGATTTATCGGGAAGCTTCGATATGCCTTTCGGTGCATTGCTCTGCAGGAATCTTCGTCTTCATCAAAGAAGGGGCTGCCATGCTGGTAAACCATGATCCCGTCTTCGCGAAGGGCACGGAAACAGTTTCCGTAAAATTCCTTAGTAAACATGCCTGCTGTATGTCCGAGCGGGTCGGTACAGTCATTTATGATCAGATCATACTGGTCATGTCGTGACCTTAGGAAACGAAGACCATTTTCGTTGTAGATCTTAACTCTTGGGTCATCTAATCCGCAGGCGTTATCCGGAAACCATTCTTTACAAACGTCGATAAAAAGCTGGTCTTCTTCAACGACGTCAATTTCTTCTATTTCATCGTAATATGATAGCTCACGCGCAACACCGCCGTCTCCGCCGCCGATCACCAGCACTTTTTTTACACCGGGGTGAACTGCCATGGGTACGTGAACGATCATTTCGTCATAAACGAACTCATCTGCTTCAGAAAAGATAACGCTCCCGTTGGAACAGAGAAAGCGTCCAAATTCCGGTGATTGAAAAACATCTATTCTCTGATATTCACTTTCGCCTGAGAAAAGCTGTTTATTGACACGAATAGACATCTTTACATTGTTCGTGTGTAATTCTTCAAACCAGAATTCCATTTTAGTAGGTTCCTTTCTTCAGTACATTGAGGCGTGAGATATCATCGCTCTCAGGTCCCTGCATAGAGCAGCCTTTTTCCTGGGCAAAGCGGATGTATTCTATGATGTCACGGGTTATCACTTCTCCGGGGGCGAGGATCGGTATTCCCGGAGGGTAGCACATAACTGATTCCGCGCAGACACGTCCTGCACATTCCATTATCGGAAGAGATTCTTTATCCGCATAAAATGCCGTCTGTGGAGTAGTCACGACAGTGGGTGAGATATACTCTGCGGAAAAAAGTTTTTTCTCCGGCTTTGAATATAACCTGTAGATATCAGATAATGCACCTACCAGACGTTCTATATCCTGAATAGAATCACCGATCGAAATATATGCAAGGATATTGCTTATATCTCCAAATTCCATCTGAATGTCGTATTCATCACGGAGAAGATCGTAAACTTCGATACCGGCAAGTCCGATCCTGTGAGTCAGAACAGCAAGCTTCGTTACATCAAAGTCATAAACACTTCCACCGTTTATCAGTTCTTTTCCGTAAGCATAGTAACCGCCGATCGCATTTATCTCTTCACGTGCATACTCGGCCATACGGGCAACTTTTTCAAATGATTCTTTTCCGCGTAAAGCAAGATTTCTGCGAGAGAGATCGAGACTCGCCATCAGCAGATAGGAAGCGCTCGTAGTCTGTGTGAGGTTGATTATCTGTCCTACATATCCGGGATTCATCTGAGGTCCGAGGAGTAATAAGGAACTCTGTGTGAGACTTCCACCTGACTTATGCATGGAAATGGAAGCCATATCTGCCCCTGCCTCCATGGCAGAGCAGGGGAGTTCATCGCTAAAGTAAAAGTGTGTTCCGTGAGCTTCATCAACCAGTGCAAGCATGTGGTGCTCATGAGCCATTTTTACGATAGTTCTGAGATCCGAGCAGATTCCGTAATAAGTAGGATTATTTATTAGTACTGCCTTGGCATCGGGATTTTCTTCCATTGCTTTTTTTACATCGGTAACTTCCATTCCAAGAGGTATGCCAAGCTCAGTATCTACTTTTGGATCGATGTAAACCGGAGTCGCACCGCAGAGAACAAGTGCGTTTATGGCGCTTTTATGCACATTTCGAGGAAGGATGATCTTGTCACCCGCCTTACATGCAGACAGTACCATGGCCTGCACGGCGGAAGTGGTTCCTCCGACCATAAGGAAAGAATGTGCAGCTCCAAATGCGTCTGCAGCAAGTTCTTCAGCTTCCTTGATGATGGAAACCGGATGACACAGGTTATCCAGCGGTTTCATGGAATTAACATCAATCCCTACGCATTGTTGTCCAAGGAAATTAACCAGCTCCGGATTTCCGCGGCCTCTTTTATGTCCCGGCACATCAAACGGAACGACATGTAATTTACGAAAGCGCTCTAAGGCATCATAGATCGGCGCCTTTTTTTGTTTTTCAAGATTCATTTTTTCTCATCCCTAACTTAAAAAACAGGCAGTGCCGCGTATTACAGCACTGCCTGTTATCATTCTCTTAATCATTTCAGATCTGTCTCTGTCAGATTGCCTATTGAACGTTTCACAAGTGTGCTTTTGTCATTACAGTTCACATGTAAATGAGTGAACGTAATCTTTTAACACCGGTTATAGAGTAACCATCTTATAAAATTGAGCTTTTAACTCGATCAATATGTGACTTCACGCCACTTCGGCAACGACCGCCAGAAATATTGTATCTATCGACATACAGAATAACAAAAATAATCTGTATGTCAACTGAAAAGTTGATGTCAAATATATTCTTTTGATATTTTTAAACATATTGCATACATTTTATTATAATAATTGTGCAAGAATTCAATTTTGAATTTATCACGATAATACACGAATGCACAAATACAATAACGTCACAAATGTACGCGTACAAAAGACAGTTGTCGGTGAATCCTTATAAAATCTAAACTTTCATGATCATTCTTTATCACTTTAAGAAGTTAAAGCGTAACGCTTTAAATTTACTTGATTAGATAGTAAAATGTATCAACGTCACATTAAAAATAATCAAATGAAGGTTGATCAAAATTATGGGTTTAGTTACAGCTATTTATAATCTTTTGTGGGGAGATCTTGTTACGATATCGTTGCCGGGAGGCGGATCACTGGGACTTTCTCTGTTAATCATTCTGCTTATTCCGGCAGGTATATTCTGTACAATCATTACACGTTTTTTACCTATAAGACTTTTACCAGAAATGCTGACCGTTGCAGTTGAAAAGAAAAATGAAAATACAAACGGTAAGCAAAATGCTGTGTCCGGTCTGGAGGCCTTGATCGTTTCTACAGCTACACGTGTCGGCATGGGAAATCTGGTCGGAGTGGTAGCAGCAGTTTCTGCAGGTGGTGCAGGTGCGGTTTTCTGGATGTGGATCACTGCGATCATTGGTTCAAGCACAGCTTTTATAGAATCGACTCTGGCACAGATCTATAAAGAAAAGGATCCTCTCTATGGTGGTTACCGCGGAGGTCCTGCGTTTTATCTTCATTCGCTATTTAAGGGAAAAAAGAAAAAGAGTATCCTGGCGATCCTCTTTGCGCTTTCAGGGCTGCTCTGCTGGTGCGGTATCAGCCAGGTTATAGGAAATTCTGTATCATCGGCATTTGATAATGCTTTTCATGTACCGCCTATTGTTACAGCTGTTATTCTTTGTACGATAAGCGCATTTATCGTGCTTAGAAAGAATATATCAGTTAAGGTTCTGGATGTGATCGTTCCTGTCATGGCAACATTCTATTTCGTGCTTACAGTGTTTGTGATCATTACAAATATCAGCGCACTGCCTTCGGTTTTCGGAAGGATATTCCAGGAAGCGTTTGGATTCAGACAGGCAGCTTCGGGAGCTTTTGGCGCTATCCTTATGAATGGTGTAAAGAGAGGGCTTTTTTCAAACGAGGCAGGCTCAGGTTCCGCTCCGTGTGCTGCGGCAGCGGCTGATGTGACCCATCCTGTAAAATCCGGTCTGCTGCAGGCACTCGGCGTATTTATAGATACGATCGTGATATGCAGCTGTACAGCATTTATGATGCTGCTGGTTCCGGACAGTGTTACGGCAGGACTCGGAGGAATGGATCTCCTGCAGGAAGCAATGAGATATCATTTCGGAAATATAGGCGTGATATTTATCGCTTTGACACTTTGGTTTTTCTGTTTCTCAACATTTATCGGAGTATTGTTCTATGCCCGCGGAAATGTTGCTTATGTTTTCGGTGATAACTGGACATCGCAGACGATCTATAAAGTGATCGCTATCATAAATCTGTTTATCGGATGCATGGCAGCATATACCTTTGTATGGGATCTCGGAGATGTGGGAATCGGACTTATGACTATTTTTAATATGATGGCGCTTATACCGCTTTCAAAGGAGGCTATTGAATCGCTGAAAGATTATGAGCTGAATCATATTAAGAAGCGAAAGACGGGCGGAGAGATCCGGCCTTTCGTAAAAAAAGACAGCATCATATGGCAGGAAGATAGTGAAGCTTCGTGATATAAAAGGCAGGAGACAGGTGAAGTGGTACTTACACTGGTAAAGAAATAAGAAATGTAAAAAGATATAACGGAAAAGCCCCGGAGAATGATCTTCTCCGAGGCTTTATAGAAACTGGGCTAGAAGGATTCGAACCTTCGAAGTGACGGAGTCAGAGTCCGTTGCCTTACCGCTTGGCGATAGCCCATCGACGATTTAATATGTTACACCTATTTGATTTAAAATGCAAGAACTTTTTTTATCATTTTTGCGTCTTTTAAAGTAACAGTTCACACGTAAACGGAGCACTACGCTGCGGAGTTTACGACCAAGAAAGATGAAAAGCCATTGGATTTTGCCCATCGCCGGAGGCGATTTAATTGGCAAAATCCGTTACGTGAGCGAGCTGTAAGCGAGTGAACCAATGTCATTTAGTTAAGATACTTTGAGTTAGATTCTTTTAGGGGTCTAACTCATTTTTTTGTAAAAAAACAGTTGACAAGAAAGCTCAAAAATGCGGCCGCTCTCGCTACTGATTGCATTTAGAAGTAGCGAGAGCGGCCCTTGAAATTAACAAAACATAATCGTTGATTTCAAGGAGGTCACCATGAACTACTCTGTTACTGTAAAAAATATTTTGATGTCTGATATTGACGCTATGGCTTCTATACCAGAAGCCTATGCTTTAAATCCCGGAAAGGATTTTACCAGACATAGGAAGATTTCCTTTA
>AUJT01000032.1 GCA_000424365.1 Lachnospiraceae bacterium NK4A144
TCTTCACTTCCGATTTCAACAGTTTCAGTCTCTTCGTTTTCGGTACTCTGCTCGGATTCAACCTCTGTTTTGCTTGAAGATACAGCTTCACTGTATTCCACTTCTTCCTCTGTTGATGGCTCAACTTCCGGTCCGTAAACCGCTGCCATCCCATGATCCGGAGAACATCCTGAAAGCAAAAGTCCTGTTAACCCGATAGTTGCACTGATCACCGATAAACGATTTATTTTTTTCACGTTAAATCTCTCCTTGCTTCTTGCTGATAATAAGAATTGCTATTCAAAATTTTATCCCAGCATAAAGAAAAGTCCTTTAATTTTCTCTTAATTTTTCAAAAATATGTACATAAAAATCATTTAATCCATCATAAAAAGGTAACTTCATATGAAAAAGGACGCTTTTCGCCATTTGAGAAAAACGTCCTCATCCACATTTTATGTGTGATTATTGATCAATACTTACAAAGCTATTGTCCTGATATTTAAATGTATAGGTATTTCTTCCATCATTTCCTAAAATCATTTCAGCATCGCTATCTATTTCCGGATTTGGAATAGATTCAAATGATTTTTCATATCTAAAGTCATCCCCATCGTATATAAATGCGCAATAGCTCATGATTCCAGCTGCTCCCTGATGACCTAACGAAATGACTATATCCCTATTTCCATCAAATGTTATATCCTCATATTTTGATTCGAAATCACACGCATCATAAACATATCTGTCCGCATCATAACCATCCTTCTTAGATGGATAGTCTACCTTCACTATTTTTACAGTCCCATCCTTTTTTACAAAATAGTAATCTTTTAAATGCGTATACTCATCTTCATTCTCTTCTGTACGTTTAATCCCAATTCTATAACATTCTTCTGAATCATCGATCCAATCAGCAAAATCAACATTTTGCCTTTCTTCTTCCTCTAAGGTTTCATCTATCTCCTTATCAATTTCTTCATCACCAGTGTTTAGAACAAAGGAATCTGTATCAGAAATTGCTATGTCACTCATTTCCTCACTTGTTGATAATTCTTCACTGATATCTTCATCTTTTTCAGAAAGATCATCTTCCTCGCACATGGCACTCTCCGTGCTTTCAAACTCATCTGTCTCCGCTTTTGCTAGCGTTTTCCCACACCCCACACAAAGAAAAATGCTTCCACATATCAATAAACTCATTAGAATATTTTTTTTATTACACATTTTCATATACTCTTTCCTTACTGACCAATAGATGTCTTTCCAATTTCCTCAAGAATTTTATAATAATTGTCTCTTCTTCCCTGAAATGAACCCGTATCCCAACGGTTAACAATTTTACTTACATCATCTATTGTTCCTCCATTTTCAAGCGCTTCGCCACATCCTCCTGTACTCCAGAAATATCCGGCACTCTCCCACGCAAAATGATCCGCTACATAATCTGCTCCCTCATCTACAATTTTTGTAAATTCCGAAACATCATATCCTTTATCCTGTGCATCCTGAACGACTTGAAGGTACATTTTTTTTATTTCATCTGCACTATTATTAGCCGGATTTTTATATTTACCATTTAGATCAGGATATTTTTGAAGCATTAGATATGTTGCAAACGCTTCATACCCATACTCCCACGTAATCTGTATATATCCCGCACCTCTGTATTTTTTTCCATAAGCCTTGCCTGCAAAATACTCATCTGATCCAAGTTCTGTTAGGTTCTTTCCCCAACCAGTCTCCCACGCACACTGAGCAAGAAAAGCGCTGATTTCCTCCTTTGTGTCAATGTTATATTTATGTAAAACCTGAATTAGTTCTTGAATAGATTCATCATCCAGATTATTCCATCCCAAATTTTCTAAAAGCTCCCTAACTTCCTTTTCTTCCTCCGTATTTATATTCATTTTCTCCAGCTTCTCCTTAATCTGCTGAAGTATCTTATCCGCATCGGATGTGCTATAATTGCTTGCACCATATAGTGATATTACCAGACTCGGATAGTTTTTCTTCAGATACTCCATCTCTTCCTCAGTGAAACCGTACCTTTCCTGAACAACAGCAAATTCATCACGTTTTCCGCTTGTTGTTTCGACTGTTCCACTGCTATTTTCAGTATGAGTGACACTGGATACAATATTTGAAAACGTCGATGTGATAAATCCCTCCAGCATATTCATTGCCGTCTGGATCAGATTATTTGCATCGTCGATTTCCTGCTCGAAGTTCAGGCTGTCAGCGTATGCACATTCATCTGCATCGAAGTTGATAAATTTCTGCATCAGGTCATAAATAAATCCCGATCTCGGATTGTCTCCGCCGCAAAGCGCTGTAAATGTGTCCAGCGCCGGCTGACACTTCGGCATTGTAAAGATCCCGAGGAATCCGTATCTTGCCTGCAAGAGCTTTACGACCTTCTCGATATACTTTACATACTCATCAAGGTCAGCATATATGTCCTGAAAATCCTTATTAACTATATCCAGTGTTTCCAGGTCTACCCTTGCATCCGGTGCCTTGTCCACTTTCTCATGGAATGACGTAAGCGCGTGCTTGTACATATCAAGCAGCTTCTGCTGCATGGCTACCTGCGCTTTCGCCTGTGTTATCTGGTGCTTACCTATGAAAAGTTTGGAAGCCTCAGCGACTGCCCCCTGAAACAAGTCATTATCTCTATATTTCTCATAGCAGCTTATTAGTCCGTCCGAATGCTCACGGTATCCGGAAAAAATCCACTCTATGTCATCTATGACATTTCGCATGTCTTTAGCGTCAAAGTATTTTTCCATTACATCAATCCTCCAGTGAGCTAAGCTCACTCCTCAGACTGCTGATCCTGTCCTTGCAGTCAGCTATCATCCTTTTTAATTTCTTTATCACATTCTCTATATCATCCATCAGAATCTTCGTGTCATTTGCTATGGACAGCACGTTTCTCACACAGGTGCTCTTTTGTCCATCAGCGTCTTTTGCCTCGTTTCCTTTCCAGATGCCATTGCAGAAAAGGTCATAGTCTTTTGTCTTTGAATATACTGCCGTTTCAAATCCGCCAAGCTTACCCTTTACACCCGAAGCTATGCTGAGGAGATCAGCTATCCATTTCTGATACTCTTCTATCTTTTTCTTCAGAGATGCTATCTCTGATAGTATCGCACTCTTTCTACTCACTGTTTTCCCTTTCTCACTTGAGGATCAAATCCTTCACTGCCAGTTCTTCCACCTTTAAAAGTGACGTACGGACTTTCTCAAATGCATTCGGCAGTGGTCCGCAAATGTGATCTTTATGCTTTTCCGAGCTGTCACAAACTTCCTTCAGGTAAATGCTCAATTTTTTTCCTATATCTGTCTTTGTGGTCTTCCTCAGATGATCCACGATGGACTTATCCAGCAGGCAGAGAGTTGCCGCTGTCAACATTTCTTTTGTGATAGTCTGGAATTTTCCAAAATCTATCAGCATATTTTTTTCACTCATTTTTTCCCTCGTTCTGTTGCTTATGCACCAATGTCCATGACTTCCTTAAGCAAAAGGCGTATCGCCACTTCCGACAATACGCCTTTTCCCCACGCTCTTTATATCTATCCTTCAATGATTTTTTTACGATAACTCCTCAGTATTCCTTACTTTCTAACGAGCGTAGACTTAGCGTTAAGCTCAACCTGTTCGAGGTTCATACCACTCTTCTCGAGGTTCTCTCCCAGGACAGTAAATCTCTTGAGGTACTTCTTCAGGTCAGCACTGAGCTCTGTGTAAATAGTTGTCAGCTGCTCAGCCGGGCCGCCTGCAAATCCACTCTTCTCCATGTTTTCAACAGATGTATCTGTGCTCTTCAGCAGAGTGCTAAGCTCTGTTGCGAGATTCTGCATATCCTTGCCGCACTTCTTAATCTCTGCGTGATTACCCTGTACACTAAAACCTGCCATTTTTTGCTCCTTTTTCTCGATAAAAGTTACTGTTCAGAACATTCTATATTCTGACAGTTACGGTTCTTTTTTGGTTACATCTTTTTGAATAGGTTATATCTACTCAGGCAAAGCTGTTGTATGCTTTCTTACCTGCATTCTCTGCCTCACGGAAGTTATCTGATACCTGATGTCCCCACTTAGCTATGTTTCCGATAGACTGATCGATCTCACCAAGATCCTTAGTTACCTTAAGAATGACCGGAAGTGCTGCCCTTGCCTCATCTCCATCCCAGTCCTGAAGGATATCATGGATCTTCTTTACATCCTGTGCAATTTCTGAATAGTGCTTCGCATGCTTATTAAGGTTGTTGCACTCTGTTTCGATAACGCCGTAATTAATACCTGTCTTTTCTGACATATTTTCCTCTTTCCGGGCTTACACCCTAATAATATTTCCGGTCTTAACCGTTGTTTTCAAGTTACTGTACAGGTCAGCCTGTTACATATCCGAAATTTCATCCAATTAGATAGCTTAAACATATATGTGCATTTTTTTGATCATATATATCCAGCACTTTCAACGATTTCGGATCAGCTTATCCTGCCTCCACATAAAAGTATAGTAAAGCTGCCAGCCAGAAAAAAGGCGTTATGCTCATTTTTTTACTTAAAATCCTTAAGATTTCCGAAAGAGAGCCTAAATAACAGGTGTTTTTAGGTACAATATACAGGATATTGTATTCAGTTTCCGTATCTTAAACAGTCCTTAAATGCTTTTTTCGCTTATCTTAAATATTAACCGCAGCACGTAACCGCTGCCGCAGAGATGTTATCTCTCTCTTTTCTTTCCTTAACTTTTTCAATGAGACTCCGGATCTCTTCTTTTAGGAGCGCCTCACTATCCATTCCACACCATATGGCTTCACCGATCTCCTCGGGCTTAAGTTTTTTCCAAAATCCGTCCGAGCAGAGTACAAATGCCATATCTTTGTCCACATATCCGTGCTCAAATTCCGGAGAGATCTCATCATTTACTCCTATGCACTGCAGGAGCAGATTGTCCTTATGACTCTGCTCCGCTTCATGCCGGGTGAGACGTCCCATTTCGACCAGCTTCTGAACATAGCTCTGATCGGTCGTGAGCTGCTTTGTCCTGCCGCCCTGTATCCCGTATATCCTTGAGTCACCGATATTCATAAGGAGATATTCTTTATCCAGGATCAGCAGAGCTACCGCAGTTGTCCCGATCTTGATATGCTTTTCTGTTCCATATCGTAATAGCAGATGATTCACTTCCTCTGCCATACTGAGCCATTTATTTCTGACAGTCCCAAGTTTTCCGTTATAATTTCCGGTATCCCCAAGTTTTTCCGTCACGTCACTACCCAGTAATTCTCCCGGCATTTCTTCTCTAAACCACTTTTCAAAACGGCGTATGGCAGTCGCAGATGCTATCTCGCCGCCCGACAATCCTCCCATCCCGTCGCAAAGCATGGCAAACACTGCTTTTCCGTAGGAATGAGATGTATCCGTCTTTATCAGAACGCTGTCCTGGTTGATCTCCCTTACGGTGCCGACATCACTCAGAGCCGCTATTCTGATCTTCATATTGATTCCCCCTTAATAATTCAAAAACTAGTCTATCTGTGATTTGATCCTTCTCACCGCGCTTCCATCTACAAAGAACGCATCACCCGGTGTATTTTCTTTCTTTATTGAGCGGATCAGGCTCGTTGACAGCTCGATAAACTGCATATCTTCTGCATTTCTAAAGGCGATATGCCTCTTTGTATCAACGAGTGTACGAACAGCCTTTGGTGCCCTAAACGAAGGCTCTTCCTCAGGTACATTTGTAAAGAGCACACTTACTCCATAATCTCTGTACTGCGACATCACACTGTCGAGTGTCTCAGCTATCTCATCCTCATCCATAAGCACCTTTATACCAAAGGATGCGTTTACAATGAGTACGAGGAGCGGTTCCTGACTCAGATCTGTCGTCGGATCCGCTGCCATCCGGCTGTACCTTTCAACCAGTATGTCATTTATCTCACCAAGCATATCTGCAAATGACTCTGCATCGACAGCATAGCGCGCCATACAGCCCATCTCCTCTGCAAAGGAAAGTTCTCTCGTGACATCATCATAAATATAGAGCTTTGCATTAAATGTATCCGTACTTTCACCCATATGACGAACAAGCGATGTGACAAAGCCTTTACGGCCGAGTTCTTCAGAACCGGATACTGTGAGTACATTATTCTTTCTGATATCGATCCATACGGGCTCAGCGTCACGATAATTGATACCTGCAAGGATCCTGTTGTTTTCAATCTTTGTAGTTCCAAAGGATTCTTCGATATACTGATCTGTTACCTTTTCCGGAACGACAGGAACCCTGACTGCACGCATACCGGCATACTTGTCATTACATTCCTGTACAAAGGCTCTCATTTCCTCGATCCTCTCGATCTCCTTCTCTGCACTAAATGCCAGATAGGTCTGGAACTCCATGATTTCCTTATCTATCTTTACAACTCCGCGTCCCGGCGTGTTGTCAGGCTTTATCGGACATCTGCCGAGGAGCGAGCCGTACTCGGCGTCATCATTACAGTGCAGGGCTATCAGCTGGCCAAAGTTACTGATGAGCTTATATCCAAAACCATTATTCTGCTGATTTGTAACGAGGAAAGATATACCGTTAGAAACCCCCTCTCTTACGATGTTTATTACCTGTTCCTCGTCATCTGCGTAGGTTGATCTCAAAGCCGCATAGTTCTCTATGACTACTATTATCTGCGGCATGTCATCAAATCCTGCCTCGCGATACGAGCTAAAGGAACTGAGTCCCATTTCGGAAAGCTTGTCTTTTCTCTCATCCAGTATCTTTTGCAGCATCTGTATCAGGTGATGGAATGTGTCATCTTCTGACAGTGTCACGACACCACCCACAAAGCTCAGCCTGCTTAAGTTTTTAAGGATCATGGATGCAAAGTCGCAGATATAGATATTTACATCCTTTGGCGTATATCTCTCCGCTATACCACGGATAACCGTCTGTACAAAGTTTGTCTTTCCGCTAAGCGCTGAACCCATCAGGAGCACATGGCTCTTTGTAAAGTTCAGGCTGTATTCATTCTGCTCCTGTCTGGACGGATCATCATAGATACCGATAGGCACGATGATATCCGTAACAGACTCGTCCCTTTCTCCTTTCGGACAGGGAATGACTGCAGAAAGCGGCGGCAGACATATATCCGGGAGTTTAGCGATATTATTTTTTTCGCAGTACTCATGGATATAGTCTACAAGCGCATCCAGCTGAGTCTCGCCGCCTGCTTTTCCGCTGTTTTTTTGCTTATAGACAACCTGACGGCGGCCTGCCAGATCCACTGCATCGATCTCAAACTTTTTCCGGCTGTCTGTACTGTCAAAACGCGCCGGTGCTCCCGAGTACGCCGTCTGGAATAGCTTAAATATCTCGTTATTACCAACCTGCAGATACGCACGACCGGGTTCTTTGATCTCGGCTGCGAGAGGTGAATGAAGCACTTCATTACTATCGCTCTTGTCCTGTACTTTCAGGCAGAGCTTAAACTTTGAGTTACTCCAGATCTGGTCATTTACCACACCGGAAGGCTTCTGAGTCGCGAGTATCAGGTGCACACCGAGGCTTCGTCCGATACGGGCGGTACTGATAAGCTCTTTCATGAAGTCAGGCTGCTCACTCTTAAGCTCCGCAAACTCATCTACTACAAGGATCAGGTGCGGGAGCGGTACTTCTGCTGTTCCTGCCTTAAATAAACGGATGTAATCATCAATATGGTTTACGTCATACTTCGCAAAGAGTCTCTGCCTCTTCATGAGCTCCGCACGTATAGACATAAGTGAACGATTTATCTCTTTACCGTCGATATTTGTGATCGCTCCATTAAGGTGCGGCAGATTTCTAAACTGGTTCGCCATACCACCACCCTTAAAGTCAATGATTATGATACCGACTTCATAGGGATGAAATCTGGTAGACAGTGACAGGAGGTAGGACTGGAGTGTCTCACTCTTACCGGAACCTGTAGTACCTGCCACGAGTCCATGAGGCCCATGAAATTTTTCATGGATATCCAGCGCAACGATATCCCCTGCTGCATCTACACCCAAAGGCGCTGCCATGCTTTCATATATCTTTGACTCAGCCCATATCCTGCCGAGGTCCAGATCATAGGCACTCATTATGCCAAGCAGTTCAAAAAGAGTGATATTTTTTGTAAGCGTACTTGCGAGACTTACTTCATCTACATATACCGGCGCCAGTTTCAATGCTGCATTTGCCGCAGCTTCCTGACTGATATGCGGATATGTAAAGTACTGCTTATTATTTCCGTCATTTATCTCCTGCACATAGCCTTCGTTTCTGTCAGGTGACAGGAATATCCTCTCCGTGCAGGCAGGATGCAGACGTTCTTCATATTCCTCAAAAAAGATAAAATTAAAGCCCAGTGCTGATGCTTTCTCCACATAGTTCATGAGCGGATGTGACGCTATCCCCTCCGGTCTGAATACCAGCACTACGAAAGTTGTTCCGTACACTGTATCGGAACTGTTATTTTCCTTTTTTGCACTTTCCCTGTCAGACAGGATAGAGTACAGAAACTCAAGCTCCGCCTTTGTAGACTGAGCATCATACATAAAGAGCCGCACTCCACTCTTATCCTCTGTCATATTCTGAAACCAGCGTGCCCAGGAAAAGAGTTTTGTGTCGCTCTCTCCCATCACCATTACCATCTTCACTTCATGGTAAAAATGCTGGGCAGCTATCTGGATCATTATGTTTTTCGCCATCTGATAGAGCTTTGTACGGTTTCCGATAAAACCTACCGCATTCTGACTACGGAGTTTTATGACGACCGGCATGTTGTCGATCTCACGATATTTTTCCGCGAGTTCAACCGGTGCATTCATTAAGATGTCTTCGGTCACAAAAAATTCCTGTTTTTTCACATCCGGCTGGCATAAGCTCGTCATACGTCCTTTTCCTATACGGATATTCAGGAAGTCCTCATCTGAAATACGCTTTTCAAAAAGCCTCATATCAAAGCGGTCGATCATCTGGAGCTCTTCCTCAAGTGACGTATTTATAAGCTCTGATGTCACCTGCTCCTCATCTCTGAGCTCTATGATCTCATTTTCTTTATTGGTAAGGTATTCCGCGTACAGTTCTTCGTGCTTTTCATTTTTTTCCTTTGTCTTTTTCTTTGTATGGAAATATGTCAGCACAGATACCACTGCACCTACGAGCATCATACCTGCAAAGTAGATGATATAACCGCCGCCACCGGCACCTCCTCCCATCCCGGATCTGAAAAATACCATCAGTACAAGCATCGCCACCATGGGCAGTATAGTGAGCAGGAGATTATTTTCCGGAAGTTCCTGTCTTTTTTCCGGCGGCAGTATCTCCGGTTTCTTTTCCGGCATTACATATTTTTGTCTGGCACTCAAAACAAACTTTGGGTACTCCAGACTGTTGCCGGAGTGACGCACTTCCTCTGTGATCATTTCAGTGCGGAGATTTTTATTTTTTGATGTATAGATCTTTCCATCGTTATAGTAAAAGATCACATTTCCAAGAGAAAAGAAGTCGTGCTTACTGATCCTGACTTCCGGCTTTCTGGTCATGAAACCATTCACGCCAACACCAAAACGGATGCCGGCAGTCCCGATGATGAGTCCCCTTTCATCAGTGGTTACCTTTACCGAGCAGCCCTTTAACGTTTCATCAGGGATATAAACGGTATCATTTTCCATTCCGCCTATAGTAAATACAGTACTGGTTGGTGTGATCATCAGATCATAATTGTCCTGAACCATACTGAAATCATAGGAGAAATCGATAAATAAAAATGCGCTGTCCATACCGCTGTAAAGGATCGCCAGATGATCCCCGGGCGTCATGCGACGTACATACTCATCTATCCCCTTGTCTGTGCGAAAGCAGATCCCGCCCTCCGCAGACGCAGTGAATATCTCCTTGGTTCTGGAGATCTTTATCTCAAAATCCGCATAAAACTTCTCACGTACAAACTGTATCCTGTCATCCTTACGGGTTCCGATGGTGATCTCATTAAAATCAGGTTTTAGACTGACTTCCTGATACATGTTGCTGCCGTAGATCGTTATCTTATAATTCATCATTTCGCAGCGTCCCTCTTTCCGTGGTCAAAGATCACTCTTGTGCCGTCATGTATCCCAAAGTCCTCAAGGAGACTGTCCCCTCTTAAAAGTCCGATAGGATTCTCACTCCTCATATAGCACTCCACCGGGTCATTCATGTCGATCCTGAGTCCAAACCCCTGATTTAATGCATATATCATCTCATTTGCAGTGATGTCCAGCGGCAGATCCAGGTCACACGCCCTGTCCCCTGTACTGAATATCACTGTAGCTCTGCTCTTTTTCATTTTTCCCTCACTTATATTGTTAAACATGCCTTTAGTCAGTATATCAGAAAAAAGTTTACAGTTCACAGGTAGCAGGAAGCGCTACGCCGCTGACTGCGTAAGAAAGTGATGTGGGGGTGCGCGCATTTTTCGCCGTAGGCGAATTCTCATAAATGCGCGAATTCGTTACGTGAACGAGCTGTAAGCGAGAGAACGGTAACGAAAAAGGCGTATTGTTCTTATTGCGAAACAATACGCCACCTCATTATGTAAACCCTCGTATTTCTTTATCAATACTGACCTGCCGCTCTCATGGCGAGTACGACTACTTCAAGTGCTGTAAATGCTACCATTGCTCCCCAGATCTGAAGCTTTGTAAACGGGAGTCTCAGTATTTTAACCGCAGCTCCTGCAACAACCCTCTGGAGCACTACGCCTAACCCAAAAACCATGCACCATACCAGTGAATAATAAATCAGAAAAGCAGCTGTATTCATAAAAAAATTCTCTCCTTACGATAATCCCTGTACATATCCACCAGCAGCCGGCAGCCTCGGACTGACAGCTGCTGAATGAATGTCTCTCTCAGTTCCTTTCAGATAAATCTGAAAAGTACTTCCTCTCTCTGTATAAATTATAGCAACTGCCTTCTCACAAAAAATGCCCTCAGCACCACTTTTTTGTGCCGAGAGCCACTTTTTCTTCAATAACGCACGTTATAATGTATAAATCACGTACAATGTACAGTATTATGTGTGCATTATACAATATACTGTATTACGTTCACTTGATTTCAACTCGTTCACGTATGAACTGTGACAATCACACCACTGCCTGCGCCGTCTTCTTCATTAAGTTTTCTACTCTGATCTTTTCCAGTGTCATCTGTTCCTCTGCCTCTTTCACGTATTCACAGACAGGGAAACGGATGGAATATTCCTGTTCTTCGAGATAACTGCTTTTTCTTGCGTCATATCTGGAGCAGACTATATATCCATCACCATGAAAATCTCTTAAGTTTTCATTTAAGAGCCTGAGTCTCCTTGATGAGTACTCTGTCTGATCCGCTATCAGCACCAGATACTCCGCTGCATTCATGCACGCGATCTCGTCCTCTCCAGCATCTCCGGGCAGCTCTACCACAATGTCATCATAGTCATTTCTGCGGACAAGTGCCGTGACAAAATCCATGATCTTTTCCAGTGTGATCTCGCTTGAAGTCAGTAGGTGCTCGGAGGGAGGAAGATAGTCAAATCCCTGCTTTCCGGCACTCACCAGTATCTCCTCTGCCGCTGCCCCGGGATCCGCTGACAGTAATACTGCCATCTTACCCTGCATATATACAGGATCCTTCAGATAATACCCGAAATCCTGCATAGACTCTGTATTAATATAGAGTGTCCTCTGTCCTGAGCCCGCCAGCGCAGATGCCAGACCCAGACTCAGCAGAGTCTTTCCACATCCACCCCCTACAGAAGACGTGTAGATCACATGGGTAGATTTCTTTCTGACTGCCATTTCTTCACGCAAGAGATGCGGCTCTATCCTCTGTAATATCGCTCTGGCGCCGTCATACCGGCTCACTCTGTCTCCGCCGGATTCCTCAGCGATTATGAGTCTCTTTGATTCCGGGAAATACTCCGCGACCTCCGGCAGCAGCATCTCATCTACTATGCAAAAAGAAACGCTGTGAGGTGTACTTAAAAATTCCGCAAGATACCCCTTGTCAGTGATTATCCGGAGCGTCACATCTTCCCGAAAAGCAAAGGCAAGCCGGGACTCTATTCCTGTCACATATTCCTCATTAAGAGAAATAACGAGTACGGTTTCCTTTGCCATTATTCAAGTTCCTCCCTTATGGTAAATTCCACATCTGCAAGTCGTACACGGTCTCCGTCATGCACCGGCACTGCCTCCTGCCCGACAAGCATCCTGTCATTTATATAGGTATGATTTTTGCTGCCGAGATCCGTGAGATAATACTGGGTTCCCTGACGAAAAAGCCTGCAATGCCTACGGCTTATGGCACTGGATACATTGAGCACTCCATCACACTGTGGATTTTTCCCGATCACAAATTCCGGTTTTTTTACATAAAAAGCAAAGGAACCAAGCATGCCGCTGTAACGAAATTCCAGATTTTTTGCGCTTCTGACCTTATGACCGAATTTCTCACGTATAAATCTAAATACTTCCTCCATATCTGTTTCCGGCCAGGCACTTATACGGGACAAGAGGAAACGGATACGGTCTTCTTCATAATTTGGCAGATCTCCGAGCAGTTCTTCCAAAAGGATATAGAGACGCTGCCCCGGAGAAGACTGCTCCGGCGCCTGTATGGGGCAATACAAAAACATCGCCTTTCCTCTGGACGGAACCGTATAGATAGTGTCCATAGAAAAACTAATATATTCTCGCTTCAAAAACTCATTCTGCTCGGTTTCACGCAGGATATCCGCAAGTGAATCAAGCACCATGAGAACTGTTCTCCCCGGATCATTCTCCATAGCAGTCCTGAGACTTTCTTTTTCTGACGGAACCTCAAAAAGCAGGCGTTCTTCTTTATTAAAAAGAATACGCCTGCATGGCATTACATTCGGTATGTCCATTTTTTTCATGATCCTGTAGCCGAGAAGAGAAAAGCTGTCCTGATCTTCCGGGACAGCTGTAATATGTGATTCAGATATATTTATTTTCACAATGTAAACCTTTCTAAGTTTCTTAAATCAGAGACTTATCCGATGACAACAGCATGATGCTTCGCTCTCCGTCCTCCAACACACTCGTTTCCTCGGAATCCTTTACAGATCCGTCACTACTCATCATATTTTCCGGAAGAATATCTGTTTCATCATCACATCCGTCGATAAGAGCCAGCGTCTCACCGGAATCGTCGTTGGGCTTAGGACCTCCTGAAGTCGTATTCCAGTAGCCCTCTTCCTTTCCACCGGATAAACTACCGAAAAAGTACGGGACATCACCTACACCGCTCATACCTCGCATGTGCCTGCGTATCTCCCTTTTCATTGCCCGACCTGTAATAGTCCTTATAATATGCGGAATTCTCAGGGCAAAACAGAGTATGACCGTTAGCACCAGAAAACACAAGCCTATTATCAGGCAAAGCATCGACGCCTTATTTAATTGTGTTAGGTACTCAGTTCCTGTCATTATCTATATAACCATCACATCTCATCACGCAGCACACACACGTCCACGTTCAGAAACTTCGTAAGTTTCTCCTGAACCTCGTCTTTTATGCGCTTCATGACTCTTCTGCGCTGGACTTCATCGTCCACATCTCTGTACTGTCCTTCTTCATTATATGCGGGCATGCTAAAAACGCCAAGTATCAATGTCTTTCCATCGATTACTACCGTTCCATCATTTTTAGTCTGAATCTCTATCCTTGCCCTTGAGTTCTCAGGTGCCGATGCCAAAACCTTCTTATACGAATTTTTTACGATCATACCGGCTCTGCGGATCAGCGCAGCATTTTCCCTATCAACGAGACACATAGAAAGTGTACGTTTCTCCATCTCAGACAGTCTCTCGATATGAATAAAGTTACCTATATAAAAATGGTCTGTTCCATCATAGGAAAATTTCTGATAAAAACTCCGATGATCATAAGGCAGCGACAGCCAGCCCTTGGCATTCATGCGATGATTCAGAAAATTCAGCCCTGTTCCCGCTGAAATATATCCGAAAAAAAGATATCCATAAAAAAACTGCAGCTGCATAAACCGTTCTGACATCGCCGTACGGTCATCCGGCAGATAATCACCATTTCCCTGCAGAAGCTGTTTTAATTCAGATAATTCCGGACTCCGACTTCGTTCATAATCCTGCCAGAATCTATTTATCATATTTCTATAGTATCCTCAAGTGTAACTATTCAGAACAGCCCGAAGCATTTACTGCTGAGGGCGTATGAAAATGTAAAAAATACGATGGTAACCCGCCATTTGCGCAGCAAATCTTTAATTGCGGGTTACCGTAACTGTTCAGAACCTTAAGGGTTCTGAACAGTTATCCTCAAGTTAGCCTCGCGCAGCTATTCAAGCGAAATCGCTCCCAGTGCTACAGTATCATCAGGTATTTCTATGTCAAAGATCACGCGAAGCCAATCTGTATATTCCTTTTCACCCTGATCTGTATATACGTTTGATACTGCCACCGATATTTCCTGACTTTCCTGTTTCGTATTTTCCGCCATATCCAGCAGTGAATCAGGATCATACTTCTTGTAAATATTTTCCGCAAATTCCAGAAAATCCTGCAGTCGCTTCTGAGTCTTTTTAATGATGCACCTGTTTCCGGCGTCTCTCCAGCCGCACAGCTCGTCAAATGCATCATAAACTCTTTCCGCATGGGGCACCGTAAATGAGCCATAGGAAGAAAGTACGCTATTTAAAAATTCTGCAGTGTCTGACACAGCATCAGCGCTCTCTCTATACTCCTCTGCGTCTTTTGTAAACTCTTTGCAAAGCTCATTCAGCACTTCTTCAGAGATCACGGCATTTCGCTTTTCCGGCATCCTATCCAAAAATGCTGTCTCTATCTCTGCCATACAGTCCGCTGCTGAGCGTGCTGCTTCCTGCAATTTTCTAAGTTCGCGGAGTTTCCCTTCCACCGCTTCCTTTGCAGCTTCCGCTTCTTCACCCTGAAAAGCATCAGAAGACAGAAATGCTGCAAACGCACTGTTTCCATCCTCGTTATCGCTGTATCTGCGGAGAGCCTCCACACTCTCATGCAGATACTGCTCATTCTCTTTATTATTCCAGAATGACATATCCCGGTATTCTGAATTATCAGCCCTCACTGCTCTCTACCCCCATCATAGCCTTCTGACAGCTTTCGATCTCACGACGGATCTTATTTGCTGCGGCTTCTGTCTCCAGCAAAAGTGTTTCCACATCACCGTCTACTGATTTCATCTGTGTGATGAGATTATCTCTGCCGTCTTCCGCCTGCTCCTCATAATTTCCGGTCCACTGCCCGTCCTTCGTCAGATCCTTATTGGTATTATCTGTCCGGATCCGCTCCATTCTCTCCTTTTCTTCAGTAAGGATATCCTGTGCTTTCTTTATCATCAAAAGCAATGAATTTAAGTATTCTATATGCTTTGCGCGCCCCGTATTTGTGGAAATGTCCATTGTATCTTCCCCTATGTATGATGCAAGTATGTCTGATGCTGCCATTTCCCACCTCTTTAAAATCTGTTGGGCACAGCCTCTGCCTCCTCATATCTCTGTGCAGATGCCCTGAGTGCCGGTATCAGTTCATTATCAATATCGTCACGATACTCTGATGTAAGTACTGCGATCCTCCGATTTATCCTCGCGAGTTTTTTCATTATGTCATTTCCGGCCTTTGGCTCCATCGTAGGTTCCTTTACGACAGGGATTGAATCGCTGATCCTCTGTATCAGCTGTCCATATTCTGTTTTATCGAGATAAACCTTACTCATGCTTTCCCCCAACTACTTATAAACATTGCTTACAGACTTCTCCGCAAGTATTATGCTGTCCTCAAGCTCTGCTACTTCATCCTTTACCTTCTCGTCATTAATTTCCGACAAGTCGTTATGTACATGATCCTTTATTTCCTGCAGGAGTTCTGTCATTTCATTCCGGGTTACACCGTCATCTCTAAAATCCGATGCACAGTCGTATATCCTTCCTACAGTTTGTCTATATACCATAACCGCTGTAGTCGGATTATCTTCCGCTGTGATATTTCCGCCTGCCACAGCTTTCAGATCATTGAAATAATCCCTGTAGCCCGTCTTTACATCTCCGGCTCTGTCCTTTATACCTATCTCCGTATAATACTCAGAAATATTCATAAGACGTCTTGCACGCTCTGCTTTGTTCTTATCAAGTGAATTGCTCTTTTGCGCTATATCCAGCCATTTAAGGGCTTTTCCCGGATTACCCACTCCCTCATAATCATAAAAATACGCTAGTCCGTATTTATATGCAACTTCCGCAGCTGACTTTGTATCATTCATCAATAAATCTTCGTAGCAATCCCCGTCCTCATTTTCAGAGATCAGAAGCGTTCTTAATTCCTCGTCTTCCACTGATGAAAATGTATCATCCGAAAGATAGACCTGATCCATAAGCTTTATCCACGGTTCTGCTGACTCAGGGTGCATATGGATTGCTTCCTTATATCCCGTCAGACGATCCTCAGGATTTTCCGCTATACGTGCATCATCAATATATTTTTTATAATAATCTTCTCTGAGAGACGCGACCTGCAGCCTCAAGATTCCGCCAAATGCAAGAAATCCCATTGTCGCTGCCAGAGAAATAGAAAAAATAGTGAGTTTTAATTTCTGTCTCTTTTTATATTCCTGATTCAGTTCTTCATAATGCTCCAGAGCGTACCATACCTCTGCACAGGACTGGTATCTTTCTGCCGGATCAGGTCTCGTGCACTTCCAGATGATATTTTCAAGTCCCTCGGAAAGCGTCGGATCTATCTCTCTTATGGGTCTCATCTCATAGGGCGGATCTGCAGGATTTTTACCGGTGACCAGATGATACAGAGTTGCACCCAGACAATAAATATCTGTCCTCGCATCTGTCTGTCCCTGCCCTCCAAACTGCTCCGGTGCAGCATAGCCTCTAGTACCGAGCCAGGTAGTATCGCCCTCGTTTTCTTCCTTATATTCTCTCGCAGTACCAAAGTCGATGAGTCTTATCTGACCATTTGGCTGAAGCATGATATTTCCGGGCTTCATATCTCTGTAGATCACAGGAGGCTTCTGCGCGTGCATATAGCTCAGCACATCACAGAGCTGCTTCGCCCATGAAATAACATATTCCTCAGGCTGGGCGCCATAGTCATCAATGGCTCTTTTCAGAGTATTTCCCTCGATATAGTCCATGACTATGAGGAATCGCCCATCTTCGTCTATTACATCCGCGATACCCGGGAGACACGGATGTCTGAGAAGTCTCAGTATTTCTATCTCCGACCGGAGACTTTCCCTCAGAACATCATAATTTCTGACATTTTCACGGCGGATCTCCTTGATCGCCCACTGGCGGTTGGCTCTCTCATTCATTCCGAGATAAACCGTACTCATACCACCTTCGCCGATCTTATTCAGGATCTTATATTTTCCTCCGACTATCGATCCGATCTCAAGCATTTCTAAATTCAAACTCCTCGTTTGCGATACGGATTACGTCTCCGTCTCTGACCCTGCGTTCCTCTCCGGGATTAACCCGACTTCCATTAAGGAATGTTCCGTTAGTGGAGTGCATATCCTCGATATAGACTCCGTCCCCCTTGCTCTTAAGTGCCGCATGGGTACGGCTCACCGAACTATTGTCACTGATGCAGTAATCAACATGCAGACTGTCCTTTCCTATGCGAAAGATCTTTCTGCTGATCACTATGTTTTCCCCGCTTCTCTTACGGATAAGTGTACCTGTCGCTACTGCCACCTGTACGGAACCGCCACCCAGGATAGAAGTTTCATCTCCGGGCTCAGGCATGAGTACGTTTGTCTCTCCCTCTCCGGGTTCTTCGGTCACGAGGTTCTGCATATTTTTTAACTGCTCATCTTTATTCTTTTTCTTCTTTTTTCTCTCTTCCGCTTTCTTCCTGCGTTTCTCTGCTCTTTCCTGACTATTTCCGCCGCGAAGCAGCATTATGATCAAAATTATGATCACTACTATTAAAAGCAATGCTATTCCGCAAAAAATTGCAAAAACAAAAGTAGGAACTCCGAAAATACCGTCTTTTTCACTATTACTGATCTGATTTCTACTGACCTGATCAGAATCGTCCTCCACGCTCGGCACATACTTCTCATAAACTATTCCCAGTGCGTCGAGGAGCTTTGTAAACTCTGCGGACTCCAATGAATAGAAGTAATTTCCGTCAGAATCAGTAAGCACATTCATACCGATCACTGCACCATCAGCATTGAGGAGCGGACCTCCGCAGTTTGCCTCTGTGACTTTAGCCGTATGCTGGATAAACTTCATCTTGTTTGTAACGATATTTGAAACGGTTCCTGTGGCGATCGCCACATCTCCGACTGAATAGTTTACCTGATTTTTTTCCATATCGAGTGCTGACGGAAATCCCAGTGTATATACACTTTTTATAGACTTGATATCCTCCGCCTCTGCACTGATCTGAAGTGGTGTCCGGTTATAGACATTTTGTGAAAGCTGGAGCACTGCGAGATCCATTTCTTCGCTCTTAGCTACGAGTGCCGCGTTTATTGTCACATCTTTCTCTATAGTTACTTCATAGCTGATCTCCGGTGTTGACGCTTCTTCGCCTTCTTTATCTTTTATACCATAAAAGGTCTTTGCACGGTCGATAAGCTCTGTACCCGGATTTATGAGATGATAGTTTGTGATAACATACTGCGACGCGTTTTCGCTCCCACCAGGTGTTCCGATCAGGAAGCAGGCTCCACCGCATACAAAATCCTGCTTTCCACCATCCTCCGTGATGATGGCGTTTATCTGCATCACGCCGCTCTTTGCTTCCTGTACCGGAGCAGAACCGGCATCTCTCACCGCTCCGCTTTTCTCACTCGATGCATCATAGGCATTCCCGGCTTCATCTATGCTAAGTGTCTCTGCTGATGATACATCTACATAATCCTCTGTAGTCTCTACCACCGTAGCTTCTGTGGCATCCTCTGTTTCTATTTTCTCTGCGCTCTTCTCCGCGCCGGATACAATCGTAAGTGACGAAATCACCAGCACGCCGGACAGGAGACACATAACTAATCTCTTTTTCACAAAAAACCTCCGACTATACTTCTCCACATTTAATTATATATACTCAGCTTTTACTTGAAATATCACATCGGGATTTTTTTACTCAAAATAAAACTTTTTTCATAAAAATACGTTAAAAAACGTCATTTTTAAATGCAATATACAGTATTTTGTATACTTATCACACTGCCTGTAAATGACGTTGCGATAATCCATTCAGCATTCTTGCAAAACAAAAGACCGCCAGCTAAAGCGGTCTTAATGTCTTAAAAGCAATTCATCAATGACAAGAAATAAAGCAGTGTGTTTGGAGGAATCCTTTCACACTGCTTTTTATGTTAGATAACTAAACCAATTACATATCAGATAAATCCCATGACTCTTCTCTTTTCTATTTTTTTACCACTACTCTGACTTTTTTGGTCACTCCTGCACAGCTTATCTTTATCCAGGTATTGCCGGGTTTCAGTGCTGTAACTGTTCCATCTTCCTCCACCCTTGCAATTTTATTATTGGCACTGTTCCAGGTCAGTTCAGTTTTTCCGCTCTGCCCTGATCTGTATACCGCCTCTGCTGTCAGCTGATATACCGCTTTCTGTTCGGGATTGTCTTTCGAAGGAATGCTGTTAAGCGTCAGTGTATATATTCCCTTTGAATCCTTTTTCAGGAAGGTATCTTCAGCATTAGTGATCTGGATATCATCAGGCCTTGTAACTATACTTATTCTGCATACTCTGCTGATTCCTTCATATCCGGGATCTTCATTTTGGGCTGCATCATACAGACTGCCTGACTTTGCTTTGACAGTGAATTTAACATAAGCTATATCACCGGTAGCTGCATTTACAGACGGCTGCACTTTAAGTATTCTGATACCATTCTCCGATACCGGTGTATTCTGTCTTCCTGCTACAGACAGTTTTGCGTTATCACTCCCCAACGGAATGGGATTTCCCGTTTCATCACACTCGTTCCAGTTCAGTTCTACATCATCATTCACGCTACATGTTGGATAAAAAGCAGCTTTCAGAGTCATACTCTTTCCGGGCGTCAAATCCTGTTTATAGGTGTTCAGCGATACATACAAAAGGTCAGCTGTGACCTTCACATGAATTTTCTTCAGTTCTTTACTTCCGATTCCTTTTCCTGTATATGCCGTCAGATCTGCTTCTCCGGCTTTCCTTGCTGTCACCTCATTTTTTCTGACAGACAGGACCAAAGGTGATGATGACTTCCAGACAACAGAGGATCCTGCTGCATCACCCAGTCCCAGTTTTCTGACACTTCCTGGTTTTAATGTCAGTTCATTAACATTTTCAACATTTTCAGGCTCTGCGTTTTTATCACTGACATTTATTGTTACTTTTTTTATTTTTTCATCGGTATAGACTGCAATTTCAGCTTTTCCTGCGCCCACTGCTTTCAGCATATATGCAGCTGCGTCACCTTCCTGCAGTTTACATCCACCAGGAACCGAATTTTCTTTGTCTGCCGTTCCGACAACTCTTATCACATCTGTATTGCTGCTGTAGATTTTTACATCGCCTTTTCCGTCAACAGGCTTCTTTGTCACTGCAATTTCCTGAGTTTCACCAACTGACATAGATTTATCTACTGTTTTTTTGCATACTTTATTTTTAGCGGCATCGAATTTATATGCAGAAATCTTCAAAGATTTCAAATTTAATTCAGGAATAACCGTTCCCTTATCTCCGACTTTGTTACCGTAGCATTTGAAAACATCCGCATATGTATGTGATGATCCATCATCAAATTTCACATATACATCATATAGACCTTTTTGCATTTTACTGTATTCAGGAGTCAGTACGCATTCTGAAGTAATCGATCTAATGTTCCCATTATCAAAGACATTATCAAATTTCAGTTCATCATATTTATGAATTGCAAGTCCATGTTCTTTTGTGGAATTTACTTTTCCGGCGCCTACTTTTTTACCTTTCTTGTCTACAAGAGAAATCTCTGAAGGCTTTTTTAATCCATATGTTGAAAATACATGCACATATACCTCTTCTGTATTATATTCTGCATATTGATTAATATATGCCGACCCGGGATGCTTCGCAAAAGTAGTTTCACCATATAACACATGCTTTATATCTTTTTCATAAAATGTAATTTTGACCTTAACCTTCTGTCCGGGCTTATAATCGCACTCCTCACATTGCCACTGTCTAAATTCATATCCCTTCGTAATAGTAAGCATTGGTCTAACAATAAGATCACTCCAGTTTGCACCACCATCACTACTTACCTGAACAGAAGCCACCTTGCACATTCCGTCATATACATTAGATATCTCAAAGCATATCGGTGACACAGTAACATCTTTATTTACAGTTCCAAATATGTAGCTCACCTTAGGAATCCGTAAGGTCTTGCTTTCATTCGGATATACCTGTTCATACATCTGTTCCTGAATGCTCTCAACGTTGATTTTTTCAGATATCCTGCTTCTGATATGCTCCTTCGAGAACTTTTCCTGCGGTATATTGTTGTCATATACAACAAGTCCCCCACCCACAAAAGAAACACAACCACGAACGTCCGGAATATCTGTCAGTCTGTTACCCGTGACATCCAGATAGTTCAATTTCTTCAGATCCCTAAACTCTGTTGTATCTGTCTGATCCAGGTCATTGTCACAGAGGTATATTGTGTCAACATTCCTCAGATAATGGATACCCGTAACATCCCTGACCTTGCCGGAGGCATCATAATGTCCCGGCGTCCAACCTCCCGGCCACTCAGCATACAGCTCCTCAACCTGATCCAGCTGGCTCTGGGTAACCTTAACAGCATCAGGTGCAATTGCCGACTCCGAAGATTCTGCAATTTTCTGTCTCAATACCGGATCGGGGACGATCTCTGCAAAAACATATTCAGGATCATCCGCTGATTCTGTGAAGGCATTCTCTGAAGCAACACACTCATCCTCACTAACCGAAGATTTCTTATTATTTACAGTACTCCCGTTTATATCTCCATGTTTTGAAGGCAGCGATGGATCAATATATTTGATACGTGGAACAGATGCCTCTGCACTCCCGCGTTTAGGAATATCATGTACATCCAAAATATCAGGGATCTTGTCCTCTGAAACTATCGGAAGACTATATATACTGCCTGTATATGTTGGAAGACTACCTTTACTTTCTGCACACACCGTCATTCCATTCATTCCGGTTCCTGCACCTATTGTCACTGCAAGTATTAGCGCTAAACTTCTTATTTTCATAGCTGTCTCTCCTTATACTGTTAGTCTGATTATAACCCAGACACAGTTAAACTTATCTGTTCAGGATTCTTTATCAGTTCTTCTTTATCGGGACGGTATAGATAAGTTCTCCACCATATATCATCCTTATGTAATCCCCTTATTTTTTTGCCATTAACATCAACCAAAGAATACTTAAACTTTCAAGCGGCAAACAGGTCCACGACAAAGTCGTATTTAAATGACCTGTTTGCATGACTTTTGGAACGTAGTGATAAAAGTAGACCAACAAACTATAGAAAATGAAACGAATATTGTACTTCTAAAAAAACATTTCTAATACAACATTGTAATCTTTTTTCGACAATAATTCTTTAAGATTTCCTTAAAAACGCGAAAAACTCGGGTTTTTCTCCCGAGTTTCGACATTTTTTGATTTCCTGCCACTGCACGGGGTCGTTCCGCTTATGATGCCCCTACCATGCTTAGATTATCTCTATACCTTTTTATACGAGAAACGTATGTATCTTCATCTGTTTCTTCTCCATTCACAAAGTATGCTATATCTTCATCCCATCCTTTTACCTCAAACTTCTCTACAACAATGATTTGACCTTTCACCATTTTATAAATGTTTGTGTAGTAACTACCACTTGAACCATCATACTCCTCTACCAAAATCCCTTCTCTCTCCTTATAATAAACAGAATCATAACTTCCATATCTTCCCAATTCTATGATTTCACCCTCCTCTAACGTATACAAATCCACCAATCCATTATGGATTGTACCATCTCCGTATACCGCAAATTCCGGTACGTCATCGTCATTAAGGTAGAATAGTGAATAATTTCTATCTTCTACATTTATTTCTGAAAGGTATTTATTTATAAATTCTGCCTCTATTTTATCCGAAGGTAATTTTTTGTCGTCATTATCATCAGAAACACTCTCATTCTCCTCTCCCACAGATGGCTCTTTATCAGCTTTTTCAGTCTGTCCAACATGGGAATGTGCCTCCTTTATCCCACCCTCACATTTATCATTACATCCAGCAAGCAACATAGCCATTATTACAGTAAAGATAATTTTAGTTAATATTTTTTTTCCCAATTTCAGTCACCCATTAAGTATTTTATTTACGAATTGCTTTTTCTCTTGCATCGTCTTGTTCACCAATTGCAATAATAACTTCCTTTGTACACTCATTCATCCCTCTTCTTGGCTTATTTCAACTAACGTAAAACTTAACTCACACATATGCAATTCTACAGCCATTATCGCTGAAATATATTTAAGCCTTTCTTAAGATTCGGCAAATTTTTGCACATGATTTCATTGTCTGTTTAAAATTGAAAAATCCGGGATTTCTCCCGGATCTTTCTCAGGACTCCTGTCCTGTACTGTATGTTCTTCTGTAAAGCATAAATGCAAACACTCCCATGAGGAGCAGTACTGCACCAAGTGCGATATAAACCATGTTTACGACAGCACCGCCATTCTCCTCTTTATCCTGACTGATCACATCTATCAGGTTATTAACAGGACTCGTAGCGGAACGCCTCTCATCGATGATGCCCTTATCTGTAGTAACAACGACATTTACATACTTCTTAATCAGTACATTTCCTGCCTGGTCAGTCGCTCTGAGCTCCACTGTCCTCGGCGCTTTGTCTTCTGTCAGTACAAATTTCTCTCTTCCATCAGCTTCCTTGAGCTCATCCATATCATATGAAACCAGTTCTTCGCCATCCACATATACCGACGCATTCTTAAGTGACAGATTATCCTTTGCATCAAAGGCTACATTGTGGGTTCTGCCCTCGTAGGTTCCGTTTTTTCTGAGACCGCTCACGGCTATGCTCGGAACTGTGCCATCTACGGCAAACTTCACCTGATTTCCACAGGATCCGTTATCCATTCGGTTCTCTGCCAGATCTTCTGTATAGATCTCAACCGCATAGTTACCGTCTTCTTCAAAGTTTGACTTAGCGATGGTGTACACATAGGAGTGCCATGATCCCTCATTTGAAGCTTCTACTTTATAGTCCCTGTCTTTCTTAAGTACAGCGATCTTTCCGTCTTTACTTCTGGAAACATCTCTCCACTCGATTGGGTCTACATTTACCTCAGTGATGGTGATGACCGGCGGCTTTCTCGTATAGTATTTATCAACCAGCGCCTCTGTATCATCGGACAGCATAAAAGTCGATCCAAAACGGTTTACGGAAAACCTTAATTTTTCCTCTGATGTATTTCCTGCCAGGTCGCATATCTCCACCTTCATGGTATATACATCATCCATTTCTTTGGTCTGCGCAAAGTTATCGTATCTTATCAGAAATCCATTCGGAATCTTTTCTCTCTGATAAACCGGATGCACCTCACCGTTTTTTGTGCCCCTGATCGTTATTTTCTGATCCTCAAGCTTCATATTCAGATCGGAAAAACTGATTATCGGTGCGACTCTGCCCTTATTTGCAGAATGATCTTCCACTCCGGTGATCTTTAATACAGGCGCAACCGTATCGATCACGAAACGTCCCGATGTAACTTCCTCAGATTCATTTCCTGCTTTATCAGTTGCCTGCACCTTGAATCCGTAATCACCATCTTTATCAAAGTTCATTACAGCTGTGGCGGTGCCGTTTTCCTCATCGACAGTCCAGCTGCCTAATTCAGGTAACTCATCCGGATACCATTCGTCATTTCCTTCCATGGCATCTATAATCACGCCCTCAGGATCAAAGTTCGCATCCTTTACAGTTATGATCGCCTGTCTGTGTGACGCGTAATAATATCCGTTTTTCGGCTCCACTCCTGAAAACTTTATGGATACTGTCGGAGCTGTTTTATCAATGATCAGAGTACCAAACTCTGCCTTTTCGGCTTTTCTCCCTGCCATATCTTCCGCTGCCAGAGAGACCTTGTACTTTCCGTCATTACTGAAAGTAAGTTTATTGTAGATGCTCTTTCCGTCTTCTGCAGTATTCCAACCGCCGGCAGAAGCGCCCTCTGCCTTCAGTTCCGTGAGCTCTGCATTCATGTGACCGTCAGCATCACTTACAATCGCCTCTCCTCTGATGGTCTCGTTATAAATACCGTCCTGTGCTGCTTCTTCTCCATTCTCTTTCTCAAATATCATTGAGACTTCCGGTTCGCTATGGTCAGCAGCTACCTTTTTAGACTCGGACTTACCGGTATCATTCATGACATCTCTCACACTATAGCTGATATCATGCACTGCACCTTCATCACTTGCCGCATCTATTCCCTTATAATACAGTTTCCTGCTTCCAAAATCCCACTCTCCGGAAGCTGAAACATCCTTTTCACCGCCTCCATCTTTCCTGGTGAGCTTCGTTCCATCTTTGGAATACCCATCTATGGCTCCACCACCTGCGGATATGTCAGCCTTTACATCTCCGCGGTAGTAAGTCACATCACCATAGGTTTTTCCGTCGTTTTTCTCTCCATTGTCCTCGCCGTAAAATTTACTCTCTACTGTAATATCATTTGAAGTCACACGGAGAGTATAATCATCCGCGCTTGTCTCCTGTCCCGGCATCAGCTTGGAGGTTTTTATGGAGAGGTGATACTCGCCGGGATTGATATTCGACAGCTCCAGCGTTCCAGGTTCGTTTACTTTTCCGGTCTCTTCATCAGGCTTACTTACTTTCCCTGTAAATGGGTGACTCCACCCAGGAAAACCGGATACCGTTTCATCTGCGCTGACTGTTGCCGATAACGATGCAAGGTAGTCATTTTTTGCAGTAATAACTAATTTTGATCCATTTTTTACGTAAAAATGGTTTTCTATGCTATGACTTCCCTCTGTTGCGATTTTAACTTCACTATTATCGAAATGCCAAATAGAAGGATCTCCTTCGTTAGGGTCGCCATCCCACTCTATTTTATATAACGGACCTGTTTTATCTTTATTTAAAACTTTACTATACCCATATATATTTGTAAGTTTTACATCTAATGATTCAAATTTACTATTAGGATAAATTTCTCTGAATTTCTGAAAATTCAACGTAAATCTATTTCCACTATTATTAGAAGAAATCGTTCCCTTACCTTCTTTACAAGAATAATCAATAAAATAATAAAATCCATCTGTAGTATTAATATCTCCTATCATATTCATACTACATTCAATTTCTATCTCACTATTATTAACATATATCTGATATTTCTTTTCGCCAAATTCTAATGATCCATTCTCAGAAAGAGAATCACTCCCAAAATATTTATCCGAAATATTTAATTTAAATTTTGCTCTAAACTTATCTTTAGGTGCTTCATTTCTGCTAGGTGATTCATTCCCACTCGGAGTATCATCATCATCTCCACCATCATCTAAATCAAATATCACTCCTTCGCCGTCTACAACATTTAATCCACCACCAATTACTGGGTCTGCGACAGTAGGTTCTTCCTCCGTTGGTTCCGTTTCTGTTGGCACATCCTCAGTCGGAACAACTTCCGAAGGTTCTGCTTCCGTTGGTTCTGCTTCCGTAGGTTCCGCTTCTGATGGATTTGATTCACTTGGCTCTATTTCATCAGTTGGTTCATCTTCACCACTATCTTCCGAACCATCTTCACTCTCCGTTGACTCTTCAGCATATGTAATATTCATGCTATACGGAATTGCAGTCTGAAGTATTAAAACAGATGACAAAATAAACGTAATTAACCTTATTCTTTGTTTGAGCATTTTTCTAACTCTCTCCCTATTTCTAGCATCCCTCGTAAAGTTCTATCAGTCCGTCACTCGGACTTTTACCGTAAATTTCTTATTGTATCCATCGGGAACAATATAGGTAACTTTGTATATTCCTTTCTTTTTTGGTCTAAATGCAGTGACACTTCCAAAATCATTTAAAATTGCCTCATAATTCTTTGGTTTATTTACTCTTATAGCATAAGCACCCTTACGCAATTTACTATATATATCACTTGGTCGATTATCTGACCTCCAGATTGCAGCTGTTTCAGGTGCAGCCCATCTGCTGTAAATATTATTACCGGATATTCGTTTCTTCTTAAACATATAGAAAACAGCATTTTCACTTGTTGCACCTATAAATGACTGTATATTATCAACATCAATCCATTCCCCAACATGATAATTGCAAGAAGCTGTTGCTTTTGTCACATATTTATGATTAACGAATCTTCCAAAATACTTTGTAGGACGCGTTATCAACATTTGTGACATCGATGTCTTTCCATCGTATCTGGCAAAAGTGATCACTCTGTTATATCTTTCGTTCTCGTCTTTACACTCTATTTCTCCATTATTGACCGGTATCTGTTCAGGATTCTTTATCAGTTCTTCTTTATCGGGACGGTATAGATAAGTTCTCCACCATATATCATCCTTATGTAAGCCCTTTATTTTTTTGCCATTAACATCAACCAAAGAATACTTAAACTTTCCGCTGTCCACAAGATATGCATAATCATCTTCGGAAACTGCTCCAAAATTAGATCTTAATCTATATTTATTGTTAGATAATGTACTATCTACTAATAATATAAATTCAACTCCTTCTTCCCAGCTGATACAGGTATGATCCATGGATTTCAGATTTTCAGAAACCTTATTTCGAATTTCCATTATTTCTTGAACATCATCAATTTCCTTAAAGCTTACATTCTCACTATCGATGCTCGTACCTGCATTATCCAGATAATCGTCACCCACGCAGTCAATGATATCTCCTCTTACTTCCGCTGCCGCTACCGGCGCTACAGTATTTAATACCAATGCTGCACATAGTAAAGCCGCTATTCTTTTACGAAACCGCATATCTATCTTCCCTTTCTTTAACTGCTATTGGATATACTTTGTATCCTATAGTCAGAAACACGCATTTACTGCGGGTTTCGTATGAATACTTCAATCAAACGGCAAACCGGTCCACGACAACGTCGTATTTAAATGACCTGTTTGCATGACTTTTGGAACGTAGTGATAAAAGTATACCAACAAACTATAGAAAATGAAATGAATATTGTACTTCTAAAAAAACATTTCCAATACAGCATTGTAATCTTTTTTCGACAATATTTCTTTAAGATTTCCTTAAAAATATTAAAAACTCGGGATTTTCTCCCGAGTTTTTACATTTTTTTGTACTTCATTGTGTTCTCACTGATTTATTGAACTACTACAGCTCTTTTTACCACAGGCTGGATCTCAAATGTCTGATTTCCTGCCTTATATCTTCTATCATCTTTACGAGACGTTTTATTGCATTGGCGATATCGCCATTCAGATCACCAACCTGATTTCCATAATCGGACAGCATATTCTTTATATCTGCCCATATCTGGTCATTCGCTGTGTTGTAGTGAGTTCCTCTCCACTCATTATTCCCGGCTAGAGCATATGCCCCGACAGGACTTACAATCTCATCTTTGAAAGATAGCTCAAGCGATGTTACCTTCTTTTGAAATCCCCTTATCTTTTCAAGCAGCTTCAGATATTTTTCCAGAATCTCCTCAAGATGATGGATTTTTCTTAAGATCGGTGCATTATGCTCTTCCTTACTCTCTGCCATTCTAACCTCTTTCCGGGCAAAACCCCTGATATCATTTCCGGTCTGTTTCCAATACCGCTACCAATCATGCTTCGCATTTCTGGACGGTACCAGGCTATTTAACCCACAGAAACATTCCCGTTTTTTAGGGTTACTACTGCACTTTCATCTACTTCATTATCATTCTTTCCGATTTTCTCCATCACTGAAGCTACCGCTCCGATCAACTGACTACATTCCTTTATCATCTGCTGTACCTGAATATCCGCCGCTGCATATCCCGGAATCGTCCGATTAGAAAGAATATCCTTAGGTGCTTCCACTTCCGTACTACTTACCGGAAGATTCTTTCCTGCTTCACGTATATCAGATACATTTTTCTTATAAGTGCTGTGTACAATTTTATGCTCATTACTACTCATTTATTCCCGCCATTTTCAATCTACTATTTGCCTTTAAATGTGTATCACCACTTATGACAATACGCCTTTTCGGCACTAATATCTCCAACAAATCAACATTCATCACATCTTTGTTCTATATATCTCTAACATATCTTCAAGATCACCCTGTATCCGAAAAAGTTTATTTTCTCTAAATGCCCCTCTAATACGGCCTAAAAAATCATACCGTACAAAAGTTGCAGGGAAATCCTCAAGATATAAATCCTCATCTTCTCCCTCTTTTTCATGATGCCACTTTACACCAATAAACTTAATTATCTGATGACTTAAAAACGATGCGGCTTCAAAAGCACATTGATCTATTTCATCCTCATCCTTTTTTGCATCAACATCCTCTTGCATCAGCCCTATCCAATTTTCGATACTTTCTTCATCAAATTTATCTACTATCGGAGCTTTCCTCTGGATAAACTGCGCATTAAGCCTTTCATGTTCTTCATAGAGCCTGTGATATCTCTTTGATCTTGAGTTATCAGTTTTTATCACACTAAGTTGCTCTAGTTCTGATAATCCCTTTGTAAGGATTACCGTCAACATATCATTCAGGGATCGTTTCAAATCTTCCGAAGTACCATCATATTTCCAAAAGCCATCCTCTGTTCCCTCATCTTCACTAAAAAGAACACTTAATAAATTGCTCCTCTTGCCATATTTCCCTGCATCCACCAACAACTGATAACGAAACGTGTTTTTATTGAACCGTTCTTTGTAAATGATGATCTGCTGTAAACACTCGCCTACTGTACGCTCATAGATCCAATTTCCGCCCTTATACTTAATCTCTCCAAAACCGATCTTTTTAAGTTCAGGGGTAATAACCTCATTTAATTCCTTCTTCATTTTTCATCTTTCCGGGCTTACGCCCTGATAATCATTCCGGAAAAAGACATTCTGTCAATTTTTACACATCGTTAAAAGTGGTGACTACTGGACAGAACCATCCAACGTAGTCACCGCTTTTCCTTACATTGATTTCAGAGCAGAATCACAAGATACGAGTTTTTCCTCTACATATTTATGCACATCAAAAATATTGTTTATGTCGATTCCGACCTTCTCAAGATCTTCTTTTAACGAGCTGTAATTAAAACGATATATCTCATTTCCCTCTGTATCTTGTATTACACTGATGACATTAGCTGAATTTGCCACTTCCCTGTTCGCTTCAAAGATACGTGCCGCAGCCTCTGCAGGCTCAAACGCATTTGTTCCATCATAAGTTATCGTAAAATCAGCCGCATCCTCATTCTCTTTAATCTGATCCCATGTTCGATATTGACTTAGATCCACCTGATTTTTTACAGCATTTTCTATTCTTCGATCTGCAAGATCATCTCTCGCCGAAAAATAATAATCGTTCCAGAGTCGACCAGAATTTCTCTTTTCTCCATACTCATATTGATAAGCATCAAATTGCATACCGTTGTCATCTGACATCAGAAAATGAACTGTAAATTTATAGTGATCATCTTCTTTTTTTACAACACACTCTTTTTTCAGGATTTTAAAGTTTTCTTCGCCATAACTTGTTCTCAAATTATCTTCTATGCATTCTTTTGAATAATCGTTATCCTTTCCAAAAAAGTAATATCTTTTATGCCATTGAACCCAGCCAACTATTATCAACGTAATTTCTGCAACAATTATGGTTAATGCCAATCCCCATAGAAGTTTTCGTTTTGCTTTATCTTCCATCTTGCTCAAGACTTCCCATCATTTTTGCCCTCTTCATCGTCTATACTTCCCTTCTCTCAATAACCACGCAAATCGAATGCACTGAAAATTCCGTGGTAATTCCCCCATGTATATACAATGTAATAATCATCTCCCTCAATATTTGAATCAAAATTTACAGACTGCGTTTCTATTTGTTTTATTTTATTATCACTTTGAGGTTTGATATTTTTCGCCAAAGCGAGTGTAATAGGTATTTAACTCCTCCTGCGTTAAATCGCTTTTTATCAGAAGTGCAGCAAAATATTTTTCCATCTGATCTCCTTAAGCAAACAAAGCTTCAAATTCAAATCTCGTTTATTCTCTTAAAATTGTACATCCATTTCCATAGAAAAATATTTAAGCCATTCTTAAGATTTATCAAATTTTTGTACATCATTCATTTTATTTAAATTTAAAAAATTCAAGATTTCTCCCCGATTTTCTTAATACTCCTGTCCTACGCTATATATTCATCTAAATTTCCCGATAAGCATTTTACGAAAGACTTGTTCTCATCAAGAATTCAACCAATTATCTTTTTTACAAAATCTTGTACAGCATAACGATCAGGTTTTTTTATTCCTTCACCATCAAGCATTTCCTTAAAACTGTTATAGCTATATTCAAAAAGTTCCTTTCCCGAAATATCCTTAATTTCACATGAGACTATGTTCTTTTTTAAGAGTTGCTGATTGGCCAAAAAAATATTTGCGACAACTTTCGAAACTTCATCGACATTGTTACCATCATAAATTATTGTATAATCACTAACGAGCGGAGTTTCGGCTTTCTTGTCCCATGTGCGATATTTACTTAAATCAATCGTCCCCGTAAGATACTTCTCAATTCTTTTTGCCCCGAGATTGGTTGAATTATTATAATAATCTTCTTCGCAAGAATCACCAGAATGTCTATCTATACCATACATATTGTTATAGGCATCAAATTGTAATCCGGCATCATCTGTCATTACATAATGAACCGTGAATTTATAAACTTTCTTATCATCAAGCCATGTAACGGTACACTCTTTATTGATCAAATAAAATTCTTCACCATAAATTTCACTTAAATCCTTTTCAATTGCTCTCTGTGAATGAATATTATCCTTGCCAAAATATAAATATTTCTTAACTGCATTCAAATAAAACAACATAATAAACGCAAGTAGTAATGCCATGATACAAAATAAAATTACCATTATTATTTTTTCTTTTTTCATTTTTTAACCTGAATAATTATAGTTAAGACATTCTTTCTCAATTTCATTAAGTAATTTCTTTTCATCACGTACAAATTTCTGCAACATCTTTTCTAATTCCGCAATTGTTGTGTAATAATGTTCATACCTCTTTGTACGATCATCGAATGTAAAATAATTCATCATCCCATTTAAACTTGAAAGAACCAGTATTTTCCCGGTTCTTTCTTTGAACACCTGTCCCCTATATTCAGCTTTCTTCCAACTTATCATTTAAAAATATATGTCTCAAAGTCAACTCCTATAGCTATATCCTGATTTTCTTCTAACCCCTTGTATGCCATACCTCCAAAGTTAATATATTGCGTCAGCTCATCATCTTCATTGTATAGATAATATGAAAATCCTCTGCCACTTGTCATATAGTAATCCCGATACCAAGGTCTTCCTTTTTTATCAAAGAATACTTCGCCACTGTCACGATAACAGCCTTCTCCATATGGATCTGCGCGATAATCTACTTTCACATTTTCATTTTTATCATTCTTGAAATATGTTTTTTCCTGGTTATCCGATAATGGCTTAATAAAATCTGCTTTCGGATATTTTGTTCCATCCAGAGAATATATTGCATCAAAAATTTCCTCTCCCTTTTTTGATACGTCATACTTTGCCTCTATGACTGAATCACTCGTAGAATACTTAAATCCATAAGCAAATTTAGGATATTCTTGATTTTCTTCTCCATTTATTATTGCCACAAATACATCTTTATCATTTTCTTTTCCTCTATAAACCTTAGATTTATTATCCTCAACCATCACGTTCTCAGGAGACTCTTTGAAAAAATATGAAAGAAACTGATTTTCAGATACTGAATCTTCAAGCTCCATACACATTCCATTTTTTAATGTTGAATCATCCTCATAATCATATGTATCTGTCAAAGAAAAATATCTTACGTTGCTGAATACGTCTTGTAATACGCTCTTTTCTTTGTATTCTCCGGCACTTTCAACTCTATTTGGGTTCTCCTTATTTTTTTCACTACGTGAAATCTTCGTACTAACAGCTTGAACACTATTAGAAGCTGATCTTATCGCAAAACTACATGTTATGAGCAAAACTATTCCAACAATTATTAAACCTATTATCTTATTTTTCATTTATGATTTTTATCCCCTCTAACTCGTACTTATTCATGTCAAAATCAATATCATGTCCACAAAACTCTACAACCGAACCATCAATATGATCCGGCGAAAACGCGTGATACTTCCTTGCATCCTGTGCCCTTGCCTGTGGTATCTGATTCTTATCTATGAATAGTTTTGAAGCCTCAGCAACTTCTCCCTGAAAAAGTTCATTGTCTCTGTATTTCTCATAGCAGCCTATGAGTCCGTCCGAGTGCTCCCGGTATCTTGAAAAAACCCACTCTATGTCATCTATAACATTTCGCATGTCTTTAGCGTCAAAGTATTTTTCCATTACGTCCCTCTGCTTGGCTTATTTCAACTAACGTAAAACTTAACTCACACCTATAAAATTCTACAACCATTAACACCGAAATATATTTAAGCCTTCCTTAAGATTTTACAAATTTTTGCACATTCCTATAATTTGACAACTTGTTGAAATGCAAAAATCCGGGATTTCTCCCGGATTTTTCTCAGGGTAGTCAATCCGTCACCCGAACTTTTACCGTAAATTTCTTATTGTATCCATCGGGAACAATATAGGTAACTTTGTATATTCCCTTCTTTTTTGGTCTAAATGCCGTAACGCTGCCAAACTCATTGTGTATCGCATCAATACTCTTTGCTTTATTTATTTTAATTACATAAGAACCTTTTCTGATACTACTAATGAGATCACTTGGTCTGTTATCCGATTTGTATCCTGCAGCTGTTTCAGGGATTGCCCAACTACTGTATTCGTAACCGTTTCCTGAAACCTTCTTTTTGTCATCAAAATATTGAACCGCATTTTCACTGGTCGCCCCTACAAGTTTTTGTATGTTTTCAATGTCGATCAGATCCCCTACGTGATATTTTTCCATCGCTTCTGCTTTTGTTACAAGTCTTCTTCCACTAATTCTCCCAAAAAATTTTGTAGGAGGCGTAATCAATAATGTTGTCATCATTGTATTTCCCTTGTATCTGGCAAATACAAACACAGTATTGTAGCAATCATATTGATCACCACACTGAATTACTCCATCTTTAACAGTAACCGAGCCCGGACTTTTTATCAGTTCCTGCTTTTCCGGACGATATACGTATGTCCTCCACCACACGTCGTCTTTCTTCATTCCCTTTATTTTTTTTCCATTTAAGTCAGTCAGTGTATATTTGATCTTTCCATTCTGAACAATATACCCATAATCATTTTTAGATACTGAACCGCACTGAGACCGTAACATATACGAGTTATTTGATAATGTGCTATCCGCAAGACTTATAAATTCTATAAGATCCTCCCATGTCGCACTATTAGGATCTGTTTCTCTAATCTGATTTTCTATTTGTTCTTTAATTTCATTAATATCCTGAACGGTACCCTGGATATTTTTGTCATCCTCTACGCTCACTCCCGCTGCCGATACCGGCGCTACGGTATTTAATACCAGTGCTGCACATAGTAAAGCCGCTATTCTTTTACGAAACCTCATATCTATCTTACCTTTCTTTAACTGTTAAAGTATACCAACAAACTATAGAAAACGAAGCGAACATTGTACTTCGTTGTGTCTGCACTGATTTATTGAAAATGTCTGATTTCCTGTCTTAGATCTTCCTTACTCTCTGCCATTCTATCCTTGTATAACAAAAAATCCTCTTCGTTACCAATAAACACATTCATATCAATGTACCGTTCAACACCTGAATACCCTGGCAAAACATGTCTATTGGAAAACTGCCAAAACGTCCAATTAATTGCTTTATCAGGCTTCCCATACACATCTCTAATCCATAGATCATAATCACTAAATTCGTCTTTGATTACTGTATACCACTCTTCCGTAGTATATATGATCGGCTTCATATCATAATAAGCTTCGATTGTTTCTATATAATTTCTCAACTCTATAAGTAATGCTTCTTTATCAATCAAATCATTGTCCTTATATTTTCCATAAGGCTCAACATCAACCACTGGTGGAAGCATATCATCAACAGCTTTAACAGTATTACAAAAATTGTTTGCCTGTGTTGTTCCGGGAGAATCCAAACTAAAAAAATGATAAGCTCCGATTCTTAAACTCGTAGCTTGTGCGCCGGACCAATTATTGTCAAATTGTTCATCTTTATTACTTGATCCTTCTGTTGCTTTTATATATGCAAAACTGATATCTTCTGAGGACAATTGCTTCCAATCTATTTCACCCTGATAATGTGAAACATCTACCCCTCTTATAGGATACTTAGCCTTAGAAGGATTATTTATATGAATTGCACCTACATATAATAGAATACAAGACGTACCAAATATTATCAGTAATAATGCACATACTATTATTGTTCTTTTCATCAAATGGCTTATATCCCCCATTACATTTTGTCTTGCATTATTATCCTCATTTACCTGTAAATTGCAGCCTTTCAACTTTTCCTCTTAATACATGTGCTGACGCCCAGTATCATCCCAACAAAAGTGAACGCTATTCCCGTTATATGTACTTTTTCCTGCTGCTCAATTGTAGGATTCATTTCTAATGATCCATTTATCAACATAAAAATCCCGATAGCAATCAACAAAAGCGCTATAACTACGATAGTTATTCTAAATATTCTTATCATCTTAATCCTCCAGCGCAGTAACTATCTCCTCTTTATGTAGAAAAATACAGTCTCCATATGATGTATCTTTATGAACTTCATCCAGCGAAATATCCGGTCCTCTATTATATCTAGTCGCTATATCACGAATCATGGCATCATCAAGATTTCCCAGTGGCACACCTGCATAATCAATATTCCTTAAATCACTTAGATGTGCTGCTGCAATATATATACTTTTTACCGGATCCTTTAAGTCTGCAATTATTTCTTTAGCCTGATCAAAAGTTAAATTTTTAGGATCATAACCATACATTTCAGCCACTCTTCGTACCTGTATACTAAGATTTCCGAACGATGTTAACTCGGGTCTTTTCGTAATTGTCATTTTATCAATCGTGTCATTACCACTCCAATCAAAAGCTCTTATATTATAAGCAACGTCGTCTATCCACAGTGGATCACCACCAAATTCATTAAACACAATACCCGCCAATAAGATTTCCGGAATATCATATTTTTTTGCAGCATCTTTTATCACATCGTTATATTTTTTTACATAATTTGATTTCTTTTTAAATAGAAAATCGTCTCCTCCTTTGGTTTTCCAATATAATATATCAGCCGTTGTCCATTCATCATCTCCTAATTCAATATTCCAATTTGAACTATATTTTTCAACCATATCATGACTTATACCACTAAATTTTGATTTCGCATTCTTTATACTAACATTATTTATCTTCTCATTCTTTTTTTCACTGTGCTTAACAATTGACACATCACGTTTATAACCTTCTGTACTATAACTATCCAACAGATTCGTTGCTGCCTGGATCTTGTCGTTTTCGTCGTCGATTTCCTGCTCGAAGTTCAGGCTGTCAGCGTATGCACATTCTTCTTCATCGTAGTTAATAAATTTCTGCATCAGGTCATAGATAAATCCAGATCGCGGATTGTCTCCGCCGCAAAGTGCTGTAAATGTGTCCAGCGCCGGCTGAAAATTCGGCATTGTAAAGATTCCGAGAAATCCGTATCTTGCCTGCAGGAGCTTTACTACCTTTTCAATATACCTTACATACTCATCAAGGTCAGCATAAATATCCTGCAGATCCCTGTTTACCATATCCAGTGTTTCCAGATCCACTCTTGCATCCGGCGCCTTATCTACCTTCTCATGGAAGGAGCTAAGCGCATGTTTATACATTCCAAGCAGCTTTTGCTGCATGGCTACCTGCGCTTTCGCCTGCGTTATCTGGCGCTTATCTATGAATTGTTTTGATGCCTCAGCTAGTTCTCCCTGAAAAAGTTCATTGTCTCTGTATTTCTCATAGCAGCTTATTAGTCCGTCCGAGTGCTCACGGTATCCGGAAAAAAGCCACTCTATGTCATCTATGACATTTCGCATGTCTTTAGCGTCAAAGTATTTTTCCATTACATCACTTCCTCATCTTGATTTATTACAACCAACGCAACAATTAACTCGCGCCTATAAAATTCTACAACCATTAACACCGAAATATATTTAAGCCTTCCTTAAGATTTTACAAATTTTTGCACATGCTTATAATTTGACAACTTGTTGAAATGCAAAAATCCGCCGCTGCATATCCCGGAACCGTCCGATTAGAAAGAATGTCCTTAGGAGCTTCCACTTCCGTACTACCTACCGGAAGATTCTTTCCTGCTTCACGTATATCAGATACATTTTTCTTATAAGTGCTGTGTACAATTTTATGTTCGTTCTGACTCATTTCATTACTCCTAATTTATCCTATCCCAGTTTCCAAATTCGTTATATTGAAAGGCATATTTTTCTGGATTATTTTCATTTTTTGTAGTGATCGTTATTACAATTTCTTTTATGCCATCGTTATTTTCATCTACATACGCGCAGCTTATATCGGTGTCATCCCATGTATATTCTTCCTTAGCGCGGTCAGTAGTAGTTGTATCAGACTCATCGTATGGATAGGAAATATCAAACCCCTCATACCGATCTTTATTTTTTATGAAGAATATATCCCCATCGTGAATTTCAGTGCCCTTTTCTTTATTAAAACGCTGTATTTGCAGGCGATAACACTCTTTTGCAGGATCGACCCACTCTTTGGAATAAATGCTGCAGTCATCATTTAACACGATATACTTTTCAATGATGGGTTCCAAGGAATCATCGTTTATTACGGGCTGGAATTGACCGTTCATATATTTGTATTGGTAAAAGCTAGAACGTTCTCTTCCGAGAATACTGTTGGATTTTTCATCAACAACGTAATCCGGTATATTTTCGAATGACTTTTTGTATTGAAATTCTCCGCTTTCATATACATAAGCACAGTGTATAGAACTATATTTTGAATTGCCTAAAGAAATGACGATATCTTTATTGCCGTCAAAACTAACATCTTGATAAACAGCATCGAACTCACAAACATCCAGCGGATATCTGTCAGAAAATGGATCATCGGATTTGGATGGATAGGTAACTTCCAGGGTCTTTACCGTATCATCTTTCTTTACAAAGAAATAATCTTTGAGATGGCGATACTCACCTTCAACATCCTGGCTTCGACAGATTCCTATTTGGTAGCATTCTTCGGAGTCATCTATCCATCCGCAAAAATCGACATTACTCATTTCCTCTTTGGACAAGGTTTCTTTTATCTTATTGTCGATTTGATCATTATTTGTATTAGGAACAAATTCATTTACAGTTGAAGTCGAATCAGCAATGATTTTTTTCTGACATCCGGAAAGAGTTATAAACATTAAAATGCATATAACATAAAGCCGCAATGTGTAAACATGTTTTCCTCGAGGACTATTCAATATTGTTATAGATTTTTTCAATGTACTGTCTCCCTATTGCGTAAGTACCGTTGTCTCCACACTCTCCCTCTCTGATCTCAATGACCACGAAGATCGAATATCTGCTCCTCGAAAATACGTCATTTAGTTAATTAATGACTTTATCCATTTAGCCATCACATCATTTCCGACCAAAAAGGAATTTTCTGTATGTTGGAATAATCGATTTCTGACGGATTTTTTTCTCCAAATTCTATCTGTATGTATTCATCCAAATCTTTTCCATAGTAGATCACATCTACTCCGTATACAGATATGACCGGCGGATTATCTGATACCCCCATTGGCATATATCTATGAGAATAGATTGGGATCAATTTAGGAGCATCAACCATCTTTCTCAGCACAAAATCTTTTATCATATCCGCTGTCGCCGGCTCTTCGCCCCACTTATCATTCCAATATACATCCTGTGCATTTTCCTTAAATTCTTCAATCGGATAAGCTATTGAACTTTTTATATATGCTACGTTTTCTGAAGATGCATCTCTCCAGTTTATGAATCCCTCTGACACAGGCAATAACTTCTTATAAAATATTTTCAACGCTTCCGGAAATACAATTTCGTATCTTTCTTCTATTTCCCGTATCTCCTCATCTGAAAGCCCCTTTTCTCCCTGTAACAAATATGTTTTCATACTCGCTCCCAACTTATGACACGAATTGCTCCGCTCAAACCTTTTATCGTTTATCCACCCACAAAATTGTACAACCATTAACACAGGAAGATATTTAAGCCTTTCTTAATATTTTACAAATTTTTGCACATCACTTTACACTTTCACCCAAGCACTTATTCCGTCTGTTATACCCAAAGTCATCCTGTCTGATTTAAGAAATCATAAGAAATAATTAAAAAAGCATGCCGTAATAACCTGTTAACGCGGTGATATAATACTATTCTAGAATTTTCTCAGAATGGAACGAATTTATGAAAAAGATAGGATTTGCATTACTTATAACAATGTTAATAATAACCGGCTGTGGAAAAATTGAGCAGACTGCTGACTCTAAAAAGGATGACATTGCATCTACGACAGAAGAACAAATTGAGAACAATGAGGACGATAAACGTCAAGAAATAGATGACATTAATGATTCCGAGACTTTTAATGATTTTGTAGAAGTATCATTTGAACACAAAGATTATCTTATCACCGATGATGGAAAACCAGATTATAGCGGCATCTACTGTATAGGCAATTACTCCACCACATATGGTTATTGTAATCTAATTAAGCAAAAAGATGGTTCTTATTATTGTGATATATTCGAAGCCAGGGCCTTTCATTTTGAGACAAAAGCTGAATATAAGTCAGATAATACTTTAGCGATTGCTGATGATGAGATTTCAGGTACTATAACTGTAGATTATGATAGTGCAGCAGTTTCTATTGTTGATGAATCCGGTACAGAAATAGATGAAGAATATACGAACTGCAAGTATGAATATTCAGATTTATCTCAATACACAGGAACCTACTCTTATACAAAGATGGATGGCTCAAAAGTTGTAATCACAGTTGGATATGATGAAAAACGAGCTCCTTTTAGAGGCTTCTGGCATAAAGGTGGGTACACTGCCTGACCTCTGACGTATTTTTACAATTGAAAAACCACCTGTGCTCCTGTAGAGTATTAGCGACCAAACCAAAAACTCAAAGGAGTACCCACAGATGGTTTCTGCTAATACACTATGTAAAAAGCTGCTCAATGTCAAGCATACCGTCATAGAAGATGCAAATTTCTATGATGATCAAGATGGTGTATGCCATCTCAGAATTCAAGCTAGGACTGATAAATGGCATCAGGATGATTGCCCTTTCTGCCATAAGCGGTGCCATCGTTATGATCAGAAGAG
>AUJT01000033.1 GCA_000424365.1 Lachnospiraceae bacterium NK4A144
ATCGAAGAAATCCTTGATACACTGAGCCCCCTTGAGAAAGAAGTGCTGGACCTTCATATGACTGGACTTAAAAACGGTGAGATCGCGCGGGTCCTCGGACGCGATGAAAAATCCACCGATAATGCCCTCCAGCGTATCAGAGCCAAGGTGCGTAAGGCACTGTAAGAGTGTAAGATCACCATCTAAAAAGCAGAGCAGGAACCATTTATCACGGGTTCCTGCTCTGCTTTTTATGCGGAGCACTTAGCGAGGTTTTCGAGCTTAGCGTAACTTGTTGCACGGACACTATATGCTCAAAACTTTCGTAGAATGCTTAAATATCTGTAAGTCCTTAAAAATAAAATCTGAATTTATGATATCACTTACCCTAATCAATTACAATAAATGTTAACAAATGTACTGAAATATATACGTAATATTTTGGGTGTATTGCTGAAAATTTTAAAAATACTATATTTTCTATCGGTAAAAAGCATTTGAATATTTATTCGGCGCAATTATCTATATCCATACACTGTAAAAGCATTTTCATTATGGTCAAAAATTTGGTCATACAGTCTGGTTAATCCGCAGCATATATAATTTATTTGAATTCAAAAAGGAGAATCACTATGTCCAGAGCTGGAAAATACATATATAAAAGAAAAGACAAAAGATGGGAAGGCCGTTACATCAAGTATTACGAAAACGGAAGAGCAAAATACGGATCTGTATATGGTCATACATGTCAGGAGGTGAAGGACAAGCTTGCCAAGCTAAAAGAAAGAATTTCAAAACGGAAGCTGAATAGTCCTGCCGGAAATATTGAAAAGATAAGTAAAAATTGGCTGGCCGAGATTTCGCCGTTGCTAAAGGAGTCTTCAATTAATAAATATGAGGATATTCTTCAAAACTATATCATTCCCCAATTTCAGAATTCTGACCTATCTGACATAACTAATGAAAACCTGATAGATTTCAGTGGTAAGTTGTTAAACACAGGCGGAGTTAAAGGGAAAGGGCTTTCGCCATCCACGGTAAAACAAATATTGTCAGTAATGAATTGTCTCCGTATACATGCTCTGCGCCATAATTATACAGTGAATTACAGCACGGAGTGCGTAACAATAAAGAAAGCTCCTGATGAAATTCGTGTTTTCTCTGAGGCAGAAGAACAAAAGCTTATCGAATATCTCTGCAAAAATTACAATCTTACCTCACTTGGAATCCTGCTTTGTCTTTTTTCAGGCCTTCGTGTAGGCGAAATATGTGCCCTTACATGGGATGATTTTGATTTTAATTCGGGTACATTTTCAGTAACAAAGACGATGCAGCGCGTAAGAATAAAAGGAGACTCTGATAAAAAAAGCGAAGTAAAGATACTTGAGCCCAAAAGCAGATGTTCTGTAAGAACCATTCCAATACCAGATAATCTGAAATTACTGCTTCTTTCTGAACAAGAGAAAGGAGCTTTTATTTTGACCGGAAATAGGGATAAGTATATCGAACCTCGTACGCTTCAGAATCGTTTCAAAAGGATCCTGGAGAAAGCAGGAATTGCAAAGGCAAATTATCATACAACACGTCACTCGTATGCAACACGTTGTATAGAACAGGGAGTAGATGTTAAATGTCTTTCGGAGATGCTGGGGCATGCCAGTGTTTCCATAACCCTTAATCGCTATGTTCATCCAAGCATGGATCTTAAAACATCTCATTTGTCAAAACTAACCCATTGTTATCCTATAAATATTGTCGATGCCGGATAAACCGGGACATTTTAGCCTGTCTATAAAAAATCACGTTCTTGTCAGTTTTTTGTTCAACGCATATTGAAATCCTGACTATTTGCGGTTTCATAGCTTTTTTCATTCATTTAAGCAATCTACGAAACTTTTTGGAAGAGCTGAAACCAATATAACAGAGAATTAATCAACAGAGAATATGTTTGAAAACTGACAATTAGAAACACGCATTAACTGCGAGTTTCGTACGAAAGTTTTCACTGAACAGAAATGGGCAATTTTAAATGCGAAGCATTGTCCGTTTCAAAAGTCATACTTAGGGGGAGAGTAGACTTATGTGGTATGTGGTTCAGACAAGAACGGGCGAAGAAGAAAAGATAAAGCAGATTATCGGGAAACTAAAGAGCCTTGATAAAGATGCGGTATGCTTTACTCCGACTTATGAGGGAGTAAAGCGCAGCGGCGGGAAGAATCGGATCTATTTAGCTACACTATTTCCGGGATACATTTTTGTCGATACGAAGCATCCGGAAAAAATACTTGATGCACAAAGTAAGATGACAGAATTCATAAAGCTGCTTGGCGTTGAAAATAATGAAGAAGGTATTGTGATAACGCCGGTTAGTAATGAAGAGAAAAAATTTATCAAATCACTTATTGATGATGATTATCTGATGCATGTGAGCCTCGTAAAGCTCAATGAAAAACATAAGATCGAAAGCATCGTTGGCCCGTTAGAGCAATATTGGGACAAGATAGTAAAAATGGAATATCGTAAGCGCCGTGCGATTGTCGAAACGGAGATATTTGGACATAAGCACAGGATCCTGTTCGGATTGTGGGGTTATGAAGATCCTGCACGGGATAATATTTTCGTACAGAATTCTTAGAGTTATTTCTTATTCAAAAGTTCCAAATCATAAAAAAGCATTGAATGCATTAAGCGTTGAGTAACGATTTTGCAGAGATGTTGTCATATGATGTCATGAACTGCATTTGATTTAAGATGCAGGATGGCGAAGCGCGGTCAAAAAGCAAGAGTACTTTACATCGGAGTCCACGCATGGTACTATGATTAAGCATTTTAAATCATGTCTGGATTCTGGCGTTCGCCGATAAATTCCCATGTGAAGAAAATATATAGTGATATTGAATCTAAAGACCCATAAACATTTTACTTCTTAATTCTTTATCCGGACATATTTAATTATGCGGAGCACTTGCTGAGGTTTTATCGAGCCTGGTGTAACTTGTTGCAATATTAAATAAGGAGAAAAGAATTTGACAGAAGAACAAAGAGACAATCCGTTGTATTCGGATACGGCGTATGATGATGCATTCAGAACAATGGAAACATTGTGTGATGATCTTATAATACCGTTTGTTAATCTTATGCTTGGAGAAAAGTATGATTCTACAGCGGTTTTAAGAAGACTTCGCAACGAACATTTTGTAGAACACGAAGACGAATCTACGGATAGAAGAATTACGGATTCATTTTTTGAGATTATCTTTAATGGGATAACGAAAAGATATCATCTGGAATGTGAGAGCCAAAAGTACAGTGATGATATACTCATAAGAATTTTTGAGTACGCAACGCAGATTGCCAAGGAAAATGGTGAAGGCAGTACCTATAAAATGAAGTTCAATTTTCCTAATTCCGGGCTTTTGCTTTTAAAGAAATTTGGTGGCGCATGTGATAAAGCTGTTATCGAGCTGGAGATGCCAGATGGTTCATCGTTGGAAAATGTCTTATTTTAATGAGGATGATATTTTTGATAAGAAAGTACATATGTTTATCACGTTTTTGATATTTAACTATAAGGATGAGCTTAAAGACATTAATGACATTTTCCTTCCATGCTATCATAAGATTAGTACATAGCGTGGCATATAAGTTTTCAATGAAATATAAAAATGTTCAGAAGAAAGTGGGTGATGTCATGGGTGGAAAAGTTATAGAATTGCCAGAGATAAAAATATATGCTGAAGGAAAAGCTGAAGGTGAGGCTAAGGGTAAAGTAGAAGAACGTGTAGAAAGCATTAAGATTTTTGTCCGGGATAAAATAGAGGATGAAATAGTAACAGAAAAGATTATTGATAAACTCAAGAAGAACTACAATCTTTCGCCTGAAGAGGCGAAGCGATACATAGATCAGTGTATGGCTGAGATGAATTAATAGAATAAATATGAAAATGGGAACTCTCAATGCAGTCGATAAGATGGCCTGCATTGGGAGTTTTTATATACACAAAATATTTGGAAAACGTAACAGTTCATGGGGGCTGACCCCATGTTCGGGAGAATCCGATGAAGAACCTTATTAATTTTGAGTCTATATAAGGAAGGCATAATGAAGTTGAACAAATGCAAAATCTTAATAACCGGTTGTGCTGGATTTATAGGAGGAGCATTAGCGTTAAGGCTTGTTGAAACAACTTCAGCACAGATAATCGGCATAGATAATATGAATGATTATTATGATGTGAGACTGAAAGAGTATAGGCTCAAAAGAATAATTGAAAAAGATAATGAAACGAAGTTTGAATTCGTAAAGACCGATATAACGAACAAACAAGAAGTGTTTGAAATATTCGAAAAATTCAAACCGGATATAGTTATTCATCTAGCTGCACAAGCTGGAGTTAGATATAGCATAGAAAACCCTGATACATATATCATGTCTAACATTATTGGATTCTACAACATGTTAGAAGCATGTAGATATGCGAAAGAAAAATTAGGTTTTACAGTTAAGCACTTTATGTTTGCAAGTTCATCATCGGTTTATGGAAACAATGAAAAAATCCCTTATTCTGAAAATGACAATACAGACCATCCGGTGTCTTTATATGCAGCAACAAAAAAAGCAGATGAAGTGATTGCGTATTCATATTCAAAACTTTATGGAATACCAATGACAGGAATGCGCTTTTTTACTGTATATGGTCCGGCAGGACGTCCGGACATGGCATGTTATGGTTTCACAGAAAAACTTGTGAATGGTAATAAAATCGAACTCTACAATAATGGTGAAAATAAGAGAGATTTTACATACATTGATGACGTTGTTGATGCAATAGTTGAAATATCAAAGAGTGATCTATCAGCAATCAAAGATGAAGTCAATTATAGGATATTCAACATTGGAAATACAAATCCAATAGATACTAAAGCATTTGTATCCATTTTATTTAAAGCACTGAAAGATGTCGGATTAATTAAAAAGGAAACCCTGCTAAATGAGCATATAATCGCCCGAGAGAAACAGCCAGGTGATGTAGATGTTACTTATGCAGATGTAGAGTTGATACAAAGGTCTTATAGGTTTACACCCTGCGTTTCTATTAAAGAGGGTGTTAGAAAATTTTCTGAATGGTATAAGGAATATTTGACATATTGAAGCGAATGATAACATATCGTAACGAACTTTAAGGATAAATGTATCCCTATTCTGAATGCATTACATTAACAAAAGGAGAGTTATGACAGTTTTAGGTATATCCGCACTTTATCATGATTCAGCTGCGGCACTGGTTAAAGATGGTGAAATAGTTGCAGCTGCACAGGAGGAAAGATTTACAAGGAAAAAACATGATCCATCTTTGCCCCAAAATGCAATTAAGTATTGCCTTAGAGAAGGAAAAGTAGAAGTGGCAGATTTGGATGCTGTTGTTTTTTATGATAATCCATTTCTTACAGCTAACAGATTTGCGGCAAATTTGGCATATACAGGGAAGAATAGCGAAGATTTGTTAGAAATGTCATTAGAGCCTATTTTATTAGAGAGATTAAAGGTCGCGGAGAACTTGAGGAAGATACTTGGTCGTATTGGAAAGGATGATATTCTTTAGGCCACTAAGCATCACATCGCTCATGCAGCTTCAGCGTTTTATCCCTCTCCGTTTAATAGGTCAGCAATAATAACTGTTGATGGAGTGGGTGAGTGGACCACAACATCTATAGGTTACGGGGACGGAAAATCAATAATATTGGAAAAAGAAATAGAATATCCGCATTCTCTGGGACTTTTATATAGTGCATTTACCTATTTTTGCGGATTTAAGGTTAATTTCGGAGATTACAAATTGATGGGATTGGCACCGTATGGTGAACCTGTTTATAAATCTCTTATTTTGGATGAATTAATTGATGTAAAAAAAGATGGCTCATTTAGACTAAACCTTGACTATTTTGATTTTCAAAATGGACGAGCAATGACGAATGATGCTTTTGCCAAACTTTTTGGAGGCGAAAGAAGACTTCCTGAATCTCTTATAACAAAACGAGAAGTAGATATGGCTTCTTCAGTTCAGGCAGTTGTTGAAGATGTTGTTTTGAAACTTGCTGGAACAGCAAAAGAAATGTATGGAGATAAAACAGATAATCTATCATTAGCAGGAGGGGTTGCACTCAATTGTGTGGCTAACGGAAAACTGCTAAGGCATGGTATATTCAAAAATCTTTGGATACAGCCTGCATCAGGAGATTCTGGGGGGGCGCTGGGAGCAGCACTTTACTATGCGCATAACGTTAGAGGGATTGAACGTTTCAGAGATGATAAACATGATATTCAAAAAGGAAGTTATCTTGGATGCAGTTTTAGCGATGATGAAATAGAAAGCTTCTTACAAGCTAAGGGATGTAAATATATAAAATCAGAAAATATCCATGAAGATGTGGCTGAACTGTTAGCAGATGAAAAAGTTATAGGACTATTCGAAGGTCGTATGGAGTATGGACCAAGGGCACTAGGAAATAGAAGTATTATAGGTGATCCAAGGTCTGAAAAGATGCAATCAAAATTGAATCTGAAAATAAAGTATAGAGAGTCATTTAGACCATTTGCACCATCGGTTTTGGAAGAGAAAGCGTCAGATTATTTTAAACTCGAAGGCGAGAGCCCATATATGCTATTGTGTGCTGATGTAAAAGAGGAAATTAGGAAAAGTTTTGATCTGAATTCTGAACTTGATAACAGTAAAGGAGACCTTTTGCAGGTGGTTAATTGTCCAAGATCATCTATTCCGGCAGTCACTCACGTAGATTATTCAGCAAGAATACAGACTGTAAGCAAGGAGACAAATCCATTTTATTATGAGCTTATAAAGGCATTTGAAAAGAAAACAGGATGCGCAGTGATTGTAAATACTTCATTTAATGTTAGAGGAGAGCCAATAGTCTGCACACCTGAAGATGCATTTTTATGTTTTATGCGAACTGAAATGGATGTCTTGATAATGGGTAATTACATATTGTTAAAAGGAGAGCAGAAGCCTCTGGAAGAAGCCAGTGATTGGAGAAAACAATATGAATTGGATTAACGGTAAAGATGTCGAAAAACTGAAAAGTATCCTTTCGGAATATGAAAACATAAATCGATTTGAAAGGATAAATTCGGATACAGAATTATATTTCAGGAATATTTCATCAACAGATGAAGACTTTACTGAAATTAGATTTGATACCATATTGGATCTTAAAAGTAAGATAGGCTCTCATTCTCAAAATTGCGATGAAAAAATTGTACATGAATTAGCAAAGCTGTACTATAAATTACTTTTTTATGACAGCAATAGCTCCCAAAATAGTGAACAAAAGAACGATGATTTATCTATTCCGGATTACATATATACTTTTTAGGAATGTAAGGATAAAAATATGGTTAAAAAATTTCCAGACGCAAATCGTGTAGATATAAAAAATGATGAAGGATATTTTATATGCAATGAAATTCCTGTTCTTTGCCATATAGATATGGATAGCAAAAGGCATACTCCTGTTACGCATATCGGCTTAAGTGATGGGTTTAATAGAGGACTTTACCATATATGCAAGAGAAGTGGAGATTATGTTTTTTGTTTTCCTGATTGGGGGAATAGTATATATGTTTGGTCATTGGTTGGAGACAAATCATACAATATTTTAATAGAAGGTGGCGAGACCGGAGTCTTTTCTGACGCATATGAATTTGAGGGGAAGATATATGTTCATTCTGTTAAAAGAAAGTCAGTTATTTCGATAAACAATACACCTCCGTTTAACTTAAATGAATATAGTTATGAAGCGGATTCAGATTATGAAGGTGTCATGTACTCATCTGCAGATATAAATAAAGGTTTACTTTATCTGCCAATGGGAGAAAAAGGAAGCATAGTAACATTCGATATGCATGATCATAGTTTTATACGTGTAAAGATTGAAGGTCTTACCGATATTGTTACTCTTACGTATTTTTCTGAGAATAGATTATTCATTTCATTAAGGAATAATCATTCTGTATATTTATGTTCGACAAATTATCCTAATTTCAGTATAGAGAAGACGATACCTATAGAGATATTACCTGACGAAAATATCGGAGAAACCTGCATTGAAAAAATGATTTATAGAAATAATAAGCTGTGGATTATCAGTTCAGCCTTAAATTACATCTTTGTTTATGATTTTATAAGCGGAGAGCTGAATAAAAGTGTTGTAGACATGAATAACAGATATGCGAAATATGATGGAAGGAATGCTTATTATCTTTTTTTGTATCACCATGGTAATAAGTTGGGAGTATTAAGTAGAGAAAATTATTCTGTTTATGAATATGACATGGATAATGGTGATAAAAAGGAGATTGTATATACTACAGATGCTAGGAGTTATTCAAAGATATATGGTCAAGGTTTTTTGAAAAATGAAGACGCTTATTTCACAATCAGTGATTTCTTATCGCTTATTAATGATGAAGAAGTTCTAATATAAAAATGTATTACAGAGGGGAATAATGGTATCTATATATAATTTGTTCGCCCAGAGTCTTTCTGGCGAAGTTTATATTTATGGATTTGATGTGCAATCAAAGAAACTATTGATGATACTGATAAATTGTAATATCTACGTAAGCGGATTTGTTGTAGAAGAGAGATTATTTTCAGGGGAATTTCATTATATAGGAAAGAGATTATATACAAGGGAAGAATTCGAAAGAGAGACTGATCGATCGAAGGCAACATTGCTTGCATGGAATGAAAAAACGATAGAAGAAATCAAAAATCAGCAAACATTAAAATTAGTTCCGTTTCTATCATCTGATAAGACTTTTGTAATATATGGAGCCGGAATGATGGGCAAGAAGGCTCTTGAATTAATTAATGAATTTGGTGGTAATGTCATAGGATTCTGCGACAGAGATATAAAGAAACAGCAAGATGGCTATCTGGGTTATAAAGTTTATTGCATTGAAGATGTGCTTGAGCAAAAAGATTGTGAAATTACGCCTATTGTTGCAATTTATCAAAATGATGAAAATCAAAAGATATGTTCTAAATTCAAATCGGAAGGTATAGATAGTTACAGTTATTCTGAGAGAGAAGAAAACTTTTCAACGTCAATTATATTCGATGATAAATACCCGGGAGGAGATACTGAATTTCTTTATTATCTGTATGAAAAGAGCAAAACCAGAAAAATAGTATTGTTAGGAATACACTCAGATATTTTATTGGATGCAGCTGATAAATTCAGTTTGGCTGGTTTGGAAATATATAGGATTGCTTGTTTTGATAAGGAAGATATAAATGACAATCATGGAAATAAATTCATAGATGCATTCGATTTAATTGACGAAAAAATAGACGATAGCATTTTCGTAACGATAGCATATGAGGATGAAGACATAGATAAGATTAACACATTTATCAGGGTCTCAGGAATAGATGAAAGGATAGTGATAAGGCAAAGGCAAGGGCCTAATCGTTTATACCATATGTTTTATTTGGATGTCAATTTGGGCTATTGTCTTGGAAACCATGATACTGTCTTACAAACAAGAAATAGAATTAAACATAGTAGAATAGCCATTATCGGTGGTAGTGCATCTGATATTCATGCTTTTACTGAAAAATCATGGCCTGAATATTTGGTGGAAGTAATGGATGAACATAATATAGCGGCAGATATATTATGTGGTGCAGTTGCTGGATATACGGTAAGTCAGGAAATTATTAAATTTTTAAGGGATATATATATCCAATTCAAACCGGATATTGTTATTAGCTATTCTTTTTATAACGAACTCAGTGGAGTATATGCTGATAATCATCCTTTTGTGCATGATTATCAAAAAAAGATATTTACAATTTTTGAAAAGGCAAACAGAAGAACTTCATATGCTGATACAGAAATAAAAAATAAGCTAAATTTGGGTGAGGAACAAAAGGATATTATTGGTCACTGGATTTCTATTGAAGATGCAATGCATTCAATATGTAAAGCACAAGGAATTAAATTCTATTCTTTTATACAGCCGGCACTTCCTGTAAAAACTAATAAAAGTGAAGCTGATATTGAGGCATTGGAGCATGTATTGCCTAATAATCGTAATCGATTTGCTGATATATCAAAAAACTATAACTTGTTGCAAATACAAGCAAATGATATCGCGTGGATGTACGATGTTTCAGGATATATTTCAAATAGAAAAGCCAGAACATTTTACGATTTATGCCATTTGTTTGAAGAAGCAAATAAAGATGTTGCAAATTATGTCTTTGAACAGCTAAAAGAGTCAATTGATGATAAGTGAAGTAAGAGCGTTTATAGAGGTATTACGAGATGCAAGATATATATCTTGAAAAGGACGGTATAGGTCAAGTTCTTAATACTTATGAGAGTATATATATATTTGGATGTGGACTAAGGGGAAAAGAAGCAGCTTATCACTTAAATAAAGCAAATATAAAAGTTTCAGCTTTCTATGATAATGATTGGACCTTATGGGGCAAACGTGTTGTTTATAACTGGTATTGTGAAAAGCCTCATAATGCAGATGTGTCAGCGGTATGTATTATTGCGGTATCAAAGAAATATCAATATGAAATAAAAAATCAAGTGTCTGAATTAGGATTCAAAAATGTTTTGTTATGGAAAAGCTCTTTTGATGAAGAGATAGCTGTACAAGAAGAATATTTTGATAGATATATAAGCCTTCTAAATAAACGAACGCCAAAGTCAAAATTATATTTTGTTATGGATATTACTGAACATTGCAATTTAAACTGCCAGATGTGCGATCATTTTTCACCTCTATCTGATAAGTATTTTGTTGAAATACAGTCTGTTGAGAAGGACATCAAAAGGATAGCCGAACTGTTTGGGAATGATGTACCGTTCGTATGTTTGGAAGGGGGGGAGCCACTGCTGCATCCAGAAATATGCAGAATTATTTCGATAGTAGATAAATATCTTCCCAATACAGAGATTCAGATTTTTACAAATGGAATCAAACTCTTAAGTATGACAGAAGAGTTTTGGCGAGTGTGTCGAGATTCATCTGTAGTCCTGATGATTACAAAATATCCGATGGGGTTTGATTATTCTAAGGTTGAATCGATCGCAAAATTAAAAAGTGTTGAATTAAGGTATTTTAACAATAAAGAAGAGATTAAATCTTCGATACACAAACCTATAGATCTTACAGGAAAACAGGATTGTTATAGCAACTTTCATTCATGCTATATGGCAAATGCAGAATGTGTTGATTTAAAAAATGGCAGATTATATCCTTGTACATTTGCGGCTAATATTCACATTTTCAACAAGTATTATGGAAAGAACATTACTGTGTGCGATAAAGATTATTTGGATATTCATTCTGAAATAACAGCAGATGATGTAAGATATTTTCTCTGTAATCCGATACCTGCTTGCAAGTATTGTATGGTTGATAAGTGGAGCTACGGACATAAGTGGGAAGTTTCAAAAAAACATATCGAAGAATGGACATAGGAAATGATATGAAAAAAATATGTATTTTTGGCACTGCATCGAAACAATACATAATGGGACTTATTAAGGATAGTCATAAACAGAATTGTGACATTACGTTAGTGATACCACAAAAGAATGTTAAAGATTACAGAGATTTAAATAAGTTGCGAATCATAATTAATAAAGGTGATTTTATAGATTATATGTGTCTAAAGGGAAATAAGCAGCTAAGTGATAAGCATTATGATGAGGTGTATGTCCTTTCTTCACAAAAAGACAATTTTTATCAGTTTTGCGATTGTTATTGTGTTATCTCTGAGATGAGTTATTCAAAAATGATTTGGGTAGGTTCGAACGGAGAAAGAATTATTCAAGATAATGGTTTATTGGAAAAAACAGAAAGATGTGCGCAATATCTGATTGTAAGCTTTGTATATAAGATTGCGGAAATTCGATGTGCGATAACTGATTTTATCATGGGATACAGGTGGTAGATATGTGCGGTATAGCTGGAATTATAAATAAGAACGGAGATAAAGTTTCCAGACAAACAATTGAAAAAATGACCAATGTTATGTACCACCGGGGGCCTGACGCAGGAGGTGTTTTTATAAATGATAATGTCAGCCTTGGACACAGAAGACTTTCGATAGTTGATTTGAGTGATTTAGGTAATCAACCGATGGAATCAAGTGATGGAAACATAGTTATAGTTTTTAATGGAGAAATATATAATTATCCGGAAATAAAAAAGTCACTTGAGTCGAAAGGGACGAGTTTCAAAACTAATACAGATACTGAAGTTATTATAGAGTCTTATCGCATTTGGGGTGAAAAATGTGTAAATAGATTTAATGGAATGTGGAGTTTTGCACTGTACGATAAACAAAAAGAAGTATTGTTTATGTCTAGAGATCGGATGGGAGTTAAACCGCTTTATATCTTAGATAGACAAGATTGCTTTGCGTTTGCATCGGAAATAAAGAGCTTAGTAGCGGTATTTCCGGACGAAAAGATTGTAGATGAAATACAGTTAGCTAGATATTTAAGAGGAATACAGGAAGATTCAGATGATAGGACATTTTATAAAAATATAAAAAACTTTACTCCAGCCACAAATGTGATTTATAATCTCAATTCTGGTAAACAAAAGCAATATAAGTACTGGAAAGTAGATCAGGCGAGGTTTAAGGAAAAGTGGAAGAGCAAAAGACCGGATATTTTATTTAGAAAGTTATTTGAGGACTCAATAAGAATCAGGCTTAGAGCTGATGTTCCTGTAGGTGCAAGTTTATCAGGGGGATTGGACTCATCAGCAATAGTTGAAGTCGGAAGAAAAAAATTCAATAAAAGATTTCATACATTTTCTTCTATATATAATTCAGATAAATATGGAGAAGAACAGTTTATTGATTGCGTAAACAAGGACACAGATTCGATTAGTCACTATATTTATCCTGATAAACAGCCGAATAAGATGCAGGACTTTCGAGATATGCTTTATTATCACGATAATCCTCCTTGTTTTGCGTCACCATACAGTGGATATTGTGTGTATAGGGGAGTAGGGGATACTGTGACAGTATTGCTTGATGGACAGGGAGCTGATGAGTTGTTTGCGGGTTACTGTGGTCTTATAACATCTAGGATAAAAGACTTGCTGGAGGGTGGTCTGACTAATAAGTTAAAAGCAATTACGACTACATCATATTGTAATAAAATTTGGTCTAATGCGGAATTTATACCTGATGAAATTAAGTTAAGGACATTAGGAATTATATCTTTTAAAAAATATCTCACAAAAAAAAGGAAGAAAAAAGAAAAATTTCAGATATCGCCCAAAGAACTATTTGATACCAAACTGTTAAGTATCGATATTGAAAATGTTTACGAAGATGAAAATGGTATAGAGGGAAAATTCAAGAGAGCTCTTTATCATGAACAGTTTCACAGTACTTTACAAAGAATATTGCATGATGTTGACAGAAACAGTATGTCACAATCTTTAGAGGTAAGATTGCCCTTCCTTGATTATCGCATTGTTGAGTTTTCCTACAGTATAGATGATGATTGGAAATTCAGAAATGGCTGGACGAAATATATTATACGCAAAAGCCTTAAAAAGTATATGCCAAAAAAAATATGGTCAAGGAGGCAAAAATTAGGCTTTCCTGCACCGTTTGAATTTTGGATGAGAGATTCAGAATACAAAGATGAGATAAGAAAGCTGGTATTTGATCTTGCCGATAGAGGATTACTAAATAGGTCTTATCTTAGAGAATTATACCAAAAACAATTAGATGGATTGTTGGATGAACAGGATTTATTTTTTAGATTCATGATGCTTGAGATGTGGCTTGAATCAGAAATAGACAGTGAAAACTACAAGTGGAAATTTGCATGAGTTGGTGGATATGGATACTTTCATAGAACAAAACAAATATAAGGTTTCTGTAGTTATGCCGGTATATAACAAAGGAGTGTTGTTTGAGGAGGCTGCTAAGAATGTATTAAATCAAACCATCGATTCAATCGAATTGATCTGCGTGGATGACTGTTCATCAGATAAAAAAACCTTATCTGTATTGGAAGAACTTGCTAATCTTCCAAATGTAACTGTTGTAAAAAATAAAGAAAATGTTGGAGCTGGAAAGAGTAGAAATATAGGATTTTCTTATGCATCAGGTGAATATGTTATTTTTCTTGATGCAGATGATTCGTTTGATGTAAACATGCTTGAACGTATGTATGCTAATGCCAAGTCGAATAATGCAGATATGTGCATATGTGGTAGTAAGTGGAAATATGCAAACGGGATTTGTAAATCTTTTGATGTTGATGACACAGTGCATAAGAAGGACAACTGGATAATTAGCATCTCATATAATCCTTGGGATAAACTTGTGAAAAGAAGCGTGTTAAGGAATGAAAACATTTATTTTCAGAATCTTTCGTCATCAAACGATATATATTATTCCTGTGCACTTTTTATGGTTTGTAAAAATATTACATACCTGAAGGAACAATATCTGGTTACTTACAATGCTGATGTAGAAGGACAAATATCATCAAAAAGGAACCCGCAAAATATAGTAAGGGTTGCGGAAGAAATTCAGAATAATTTTCCGAAAAATGAACAGCTAAATAATGGAATATTAATTCTTTTTTTAGTAGTCAATATGATATTTGAATTTCGAAGATGTAATTCTGATAATCTGAAGAAAGAATGTTATGAGACTGTTAAGAGCATTGTTAGTAAGAATTCAAATGATGAGTTGAATATAACGGATAAATACATGTTTCATTTAGTTAAACAAACATTGTCCGAGAAATATGAGTCAAGATGGTTCGATACGGCATTAAATCTTGAAGACAGACTGAGGTTTTATTATCCTCAAATAATAGATTATATCAAGTATTACAAACGGCCTCTGCTGTGGGGATTTGGAGCAAGAGGAAAAGCTTTTGCAGACTTGTGCAAAGAGCATGGTTTTTCACTTTGGGGCATATTTGATAAAAATCCCAATATGATAAATCAAAGTACTAATTTTAGTATAATTTCAGATCAAGAAGTCGCGATAAATTCACCTGACGTGATAATAGCGTCAAATTATACGATTGCAAATTTTATAAATGACAAAGGTTGCACAGAAATTGTGAATTTAGAAGATTATTGTTAAGGATATGCGCATGTGTGATGTATCAATAATTGTACCTGTATTTAATACAGGGCAAGATTTAGAAAGGGCAATTAGTTCTATTTTGTTACAAAGATCTGTTTCTTATGAAGTAATATGCGTGAATGACGGAAGCGATGATGATACTACCATTAAGATTTTAGACGAGTTAAGAAATAAAACTGGGATTCAAGTGTTGGACTTAGCTATTAATCATGGGGCTGGGTATGCCCGAAACATAGGATTAGATAGTGCTAGTGGAGAGTACGTTATTTTTCTTGATTCTGACGATGTATATGATGCAAATATGCTTTCCAATATGTTAATCAAAATAAAAAATGAAAATGCTGATGTTTGCCTGTGCAATAGTAAATGGGTTGATGGGGATGGAAATGTGTTTTTGCAAAACTCATCTGCTATTGATAAAAAATATGAAGATTGGATTATGAGATTTTCTTATGAACCATGGACTAAGTTAGTACTAAGAAAAACTATTGTTGATAATAATATAAAATTTCAGGAGATATCGTCATCTAATGATATTTATTACTCTTTTTCTATATTAAGTGTTGCTCGGAATGTCACTGTTTTTGATGAATACCCTATGGTAACACATTTTTTGGGCAAAACAACGCAAATATCGTCAAATCATGATGCAAGAAATATTTATTATGTTGGAGAAAAAATTTGTAATGAATACCATGAAAAAGGCTTGGTGACTATTTCTGATATAGCGTTATTTTTGATAATAGGTATCGCTAGAGAATACAAGTGGTGTCGAAATGATAAACAGAAAGAGGAATGCTATGAATTAGTAAAGAGTTTTATTATTTCAAATGAGAAAAATATCATTTTTAGTAACTATTATCATTCCTATTTGTTGAGAAATATTATTAAAAATAGTTATGAGTCTGGTTGGTTAGAAGAGGCGTTGAGCGAAAATTGCAAACTAGAATCATGGTTACCTATTATTGTTTCAAAGATGGAAAAATTCAATAATGTTGTCCTGTGGGGAGCTGGTAACAGAGGAAAAATCTTTTTGGGAATTTTAAAACGGAAGAATATTAGAATTCGTGCAATAACGGATATAAGATTAGATTTACAAAAAGTCGAAACCATAACAGATATCATGATTATTCAACCTGACGAAGCAATAAAGTATGCAGATTGTATTATCGCTTCGAACAAGGAAATTCGCGATTATGTAATAGAACGGGGGTTTAGTAAATATATTATAAATCTGGAAGATTATCTTTTAGGTAATATTGATATTTTAGAATCATAAATTTTAATACCGAGGAGTGATGATATTGAATATAGCTATAATGGTTCCATCGCTTCACAGCGGAGGTGCAGAAAGAGCAGCAGGTTTATTATCAAAAAATTTATCCCACTTCTACAACATCTTTTTATTTTTAGTTGATGTGGAAAATATTGCTTATGATTATGATGGAACAATAGTTGATATAGGTAAAGGGTGGCCATTTTACGGAGATGAAATAATAAGAGCAAAAAAAAAATATTCCATTGATGTAAGTATTAGTTTTATGGAAGAGATGAATGTATGGAATATTAGAACTCGTATTAATGAAAAAATTATTATCTCTGTGAGGTGTGCACATAAGTCTATGATTCCTCCATATGCCTGCGATGAATTATTGATTAACAGGTGGTATAAATATGCGGACGCGATTGTTGCCTGTTCATATGGTGTTGAGTATGAATTAGTAAATCATTTTGGGATAAAACGCCCCATACATACTATATATAACTACATAAATAAGGGCAAGATTGTTCAAAGTGCAGATGAATTGTTTGACGACAGAGTGAAAGGCTTTATAAGTGATGCTTCTTTTTATATTAATATTGGGAGATTGCATATACAAAAAAGACAGAAGGAACTGATAGATCAGTTTTCTAGTTATGTAAAAAGAAATATGGTCAATGAGAAATTGTTGATTTTAGGAAGTGGGAATCTGAGAGAAGAGCTTAATGAATATATATCAAGTAAAGCTATGGATAATTATATAATGATTTTTCCATACGATAGCAATCCTTTTAAATATATAAAAAAAGCTCGTGCATTGATTTGCACCAGTAGATGTGAAGGGTTGCCCAATGTGATACTTGAGTCACTGGCTTTGGGTGTACCGGTAATTGCCTCGGATTGTATGGCAGGACCAAGAGAGTTGATTGATGATAATTTGGATTATGCTGAACCATTTAAGAAGATAAAGATTTGTAAAAGAGGCATATTACTTCCTTTTGATTTAAATGAAGATGCCGAGTGCTTAAGCAAAGCAATTATTGAACTTAAAAACAATGATTTGTACAAAAAGATGGCAGGAAATGGTAAGAGGTATATTGATAAATATGATTTAGCTTATATAAACAGTAAATGGAAAGCTGTAATTGATGAGCAAAATGATGAAATTAAATGTAATTATCATGATGAAGACAAGGCAATTTTGGATAATGCTAAAGAAATAATTATCTATGGTGCAGGCAAGGCGGCAAAACAATATTATGAGAAATTACATAATTGTTACAATATTTTAGCTTTTGCTGTGAGTAATAAGGAAGATTCAGGAGGATATCTATATAATTTGCCAGTTAAGGTGATTGACGATTTCCTGGATGATAAAAATGACATTGCTATTATTGTCGGAACAAATTGGATATATGCTAATGAAGTTGTTGATAATTTAAATAGGCTTGGGTTCAGTAAAATAGCACTACCATGGTTTTAAAACTACGATAATCTCGATAAACATGAGGAACACAATATGATAGCTATAGAAGAAAAAATAGTTAATATCTGTGGGGTCACTGTAGCAGGGTTGCTGTTAGCTAGTCAATTAAAGAAAAGGGGATGTGAATTGGTTTTTCTTGATAATGATCCCCAAAAAGAAGGTATAGAAATCATAGATGGGATCAGATGCTATTCGATGCATAAAAAGAATAACGGATTATACATTATTGCTGTGAAAAGTCCCCAAAATCAGGCTGATATATGTGAGCAATTAAAAAAATTAGGAATAGAATCGATTAGAAAACTTTCATTAGAAGAACAAAATGAATTGGTAAGATCTGCTGAAGATAGAATTTATATTGAATGCATGTGGTTGTTAAAGATGGGATATTCACTACAGATTGATAATCCTAGGACGTTTAATGAAAAGATTCAGTGGCTTAAGCTATATGATAGAAACCCCATACATACGACGATGGTTGATAAGTATAAGGTTAAGGATTATGTGACGAAAAAAATAGGTAACGAGTATGTAGTTCCTATTTTAGGAGTATGGGATTCTTATGATGAGATAGATTTTGAAAGACTACCCGAACGATTTGTTCTAAAGTGCAACCATGACTCCGGCAGTGTAGTTGTTTGTACAGATAAGAACAAATTTGATTCCAAGAAGTATAAAGACAAATTTGAATCAGCCTTAAAAAGAAATTATTTTTACGATTACAGGGAATGGCCGTATAAAGATGTACCGCCAAAGATCATGGCAGAACAATACATAGACAGCGGAGATCAAGAAGCTTTACTTGTATATAAGTTTCTTTGCTTCAATGGAGAACCTAAAATTCTACAACTGATACAGGACGATAAACACGAGAACGAAAGCATTGATTATTTTGATATGGACTGGAACCTTCTAGAACTCACACAAAATTTTCCTAATAGTCGTAAACATTTAGAAAAACCTGTTTCGTTTGAAAAAATGAAGGAACTTGCAAGGACTTTATCAAAGGATGAAATGTTGGTAAGGGTTGACTTTTATGAAGTCAATAGTGAACCACTCTTTTCTGAGTTTACTTTTTATTCTGATGCCGGTTTTGAGAAGTTTAATCCACCGGAATGGGATAAGAAATTAGGAGATTGGCTGATACTACAATGATAATAAATTATTTCGGTTCTGATGACTTGAAAAAGAAACAAAAGACTGGCTACAGGATTGTTCTCTATGGTGCAGGTATTTCCGGTAGAATCGTATGCAAATTACTGAAGACTTGCGGGGTAATTCCTGACTTATTTGCAGATAATTCTATTGAAAAAATTGGTAAAGAGATTTGCAATGGTGTGTTATGTTTCAAGCCACAGGATATTGAAAATAAAGACCGGTGTTTAGTATTCGTATGCATTCAGTGGGAAAAGAAAGATATTTTATATAAAAAAGCCTGTGAAGATGGATTTGAAAATTTTTGTCATATTTCCGGAATAATAGATGAAATACTAACTATGAAGAGGCATTTGATATCAGATGTTTTAGAGGTTCTTGAAACTGAAGATGTAAGTAATCTTATTATAACTCGTGATATAAATGCTTTAGAAAAGAAAAGTCATACTTGTACTTCATACAAAGGAAAGATAGCCGTATACACGGCAGTATTCGGAGAATATGACCCAGTATATGAACCAAAATATATTTCTGAAAATATAGATTATTACTACATTTCTGACGTAAGACCGAAAGATTTATATTCCTATAATTGGATTGATGCAAGCGAGTATATTTCTGAAAATATAGTCGGACCGATAAAGAGAAACAGATGGTTCAAGATGCATCCTCATATTGTTTTCCCAGAATATGAAGCTTCTATATATTTTGATGGATGGGCTGAAATAACAAAAGATGTTTCTGCATATCTTCACAGTAATAAAACAGGAATATCGGTTTTTAGATACTATAACAGAGATTGCCTATATTATGAAGCATTACAGATGGCAAATTACAAAAGAGTTATAAAAGACGAACTTCTAAGGCAAATAAATAGGTATCTTGATGAGGGATTTCCACTACATTATGGTATGGCAGAAATGCCGGTGATTGCCAGATTCCATAATAATCCTTTGTGCATCAAAATCATGGAGGAATGGTGGAATGAATTTAATCAAACAGCACTAAGAGATCAGCTTTCGTTTATGTACGTTATGTGGAAAAATGGTCTGGGATTAGCTGATCTATCCTTATTAGGTGAGGATTACAGAAAAGCTGAGGAGTATATATTTCATCAACGTATTAATGACACAAAATATATAGCAAATCCGGATTTCAAATATTATTAAAGGGGTAGAAATTTGAAAAAGGTATCTATTGTCGTTGCGGTTTACAATGCAGCACCATATTTGCAAGAGTGTATTGAGTCTTTAACATGTCAATCCTATAAGAACATTGAAATCATTTGCGTAAATGACGGATCAACAGATGATTCTCTAAGTATCTTGAATGATTATGCTTCCAAAGATATCCGTATACAGGTCTACTCAAAAGAAAATGAAGGTAAAGGTGCTGCTCCGGCAAGAAATATGGGGCTTGATCATGTATCCGGAGACTATGTGATTGTATTAGACAGTGATGACTTTTTTGAGCCGGATATGGTTGAATCCATGGTAGAAAAAGCTATTGAAACTGATGCTGATATGGTTTTTTGTACAGCAAGACATTATGACCATTTGAATCATTGTCGTGGATCAATATTTAAGCGTCCCGAGTTTCAATATGTACCTGACAAGAATCCATTCTCCTATCGCGATTGTCCTGATTATATTTTTCAGATTGCAGATTTTGTTGCATGGAATAAGTTGTTCAAACGTGATTTTTTAGAAAAAAATAAGCTTCGTTTTGAAGGAATACCAATTTCAGATGATCAGTATCCATCCGTAATGGGATCTGTCCTTGCCAACCGGATAGTAGTAATCAACAAGCCATTTATTAATTACAGAATAAATACAGGAAAAAGTCAGGTTGATTCTCAAGCTAAACATCCGGAAGCTGCATATCAGGCAATATTTTCAGTAGTAGAACGCATGAGGAAATTAGGTATCTATGAGGAAGTCAAACGGAGTTATTGCAATATAGCTATACTTCTCATGCGACAGTACTTTGACAGAATGAGAAGGTATGATGATTTAAAATTTTTATATGAAAAATTCAATAAAGAAATTTTTCCGTTTTTGGGTGCTGAGAATCTTCCGATTGAATATTTTTATGATCATAGAGTTGGTGAATGGTACGAGCTGATCACAAATAATAGTCTAGGAGAGGTTTTATTTCAAGCGGCAAGGAGCTACGGCTCTGATATGACAACCGCAGGTCTAAGATTTAGATTTCCGTTTTCTGATGCTGATAAAGGAAGCAATATTGCAATCGTTGGAAAGGGAATTGCCGGAAGGTACTGGTATTCGCAGGCTGTTTTATCGGGATACTACAATGAGGTTTTTTGGATCGGAAAAGAAGAGGATTTATCAAAAGTTTCCGGTGTAGATAAAGTTTTATATGCCAAGTGAATAAGGCATAATTCAGATTCTTTGGAGGTATGTTATGCGATCCCCTTCTGAAATGGGAACAATTCAAATAGACATCACTAATGCTTGTACATTACAGTGTTCGAATTGCACGCGTTTTTGTGGCAATCACAGTAAGCCATTTTTTATGAACTATGAAGATTTTAAAAATGCTGTGGATTCTCTTGATGGATTTAATGGTGTAACTGGTGTAATGGGGGGAGAACCTACACTTCATCCTGAATTTGAGCGTTTTGTTTTGTATCTTCAAAAAAAGTTTGGAAAAAGAAAACGTGTAAACAGGCTGTTGTATCCACAAAATGATTTCATATGGGAAATAAGAAGAAGGGAAATAGAGAGTAGTGTTTTAAGAGAAAGACCTGATGGGAGTCGTTTTATTAAAACACATGGTCCTGGTCTATGGTCTAACATGAGCGCCTCGTATTTGAAATATTATGAGTTAATACAGGATACTTTTGAGGTACAGTATCTAAACGACCATATGAATCCGTCATATCATCAGCCCGGTTTATTTAGCCGAAGGGACTTAGGAATTACTGACGAGGAATGGATTCCAATTAGGGATAAATGTTGGATTCAGAATGAATGGAGTGCAACCATAACTCCTAAAGGGGCTTTTTTCTGCGAAATTGCAGGAGCATTAGACATGTTATTTAATGGCCCCGGCGGATGGAAGGTTGAGAAAGGCTGGTGGAGAAGAACTCCTGAAGACTTTAAGGATCAGCTTCATTGGTGTGAAATATGTGGATTTGCATTAAGTACATTTGTCCGAAATGCTGAAGAAGAAACTGATGATGTATCCCCATATGTGTATGAAAAATTGAAAGCTTTAAACAGCCCAAAGTTAAAGAGCGGACGAATAAATATAGTACAGATAAAAGATGGAGTCATTGCTGAGGAATCAAAGGCAGAGATAAAAACATTTAACTCGTACGACCGATACATGGAACATTATGAGGATCGATTCAGCAGAAACAATTCTATTCTGTATAAATGTGATTACATTGAAAAGAACATAGACATAGAATCCGGTACTTTTGGTGTACAGCTAAATGAACTACTAAATTTAAATGAGAATTGGATTCTTCTTAAGAACGATTCATACTCAGATGATTCAGAAATAAAAGAGAAGATTGGAAAAGTAATCTGGAATCCGGGATGTTTGCATATTGGTAAGGGGTATATTTTCTTTAATAAAAATGCAAATTCAATAAAGGAAATGGGATATCAGAAAATTGCAAACATGAAGCATAGATGTGAATTTATAGAAGCATGGCAACCGGATAAAATCATATCTTTGACTGATATCGTAGAAAAGACAAAACTTAAATTGCCGTCAATTAGTCCTAATGTAAGATATGTAATTTGGGGGGCTGGTTTATATGGTGAATATATTTCAGATGCTGTGAAATGTTCCGGAGGGTCAGTACCGTTTATTGTGGATAATTCTTGCGAGAAGCAAGGAACAGATCTATATGGTTCGCATGTTTTTTCACCTGATAATCTTTTAAAAAAGGATGATGATTGGGATATATTGATTATTGCGCACTTTACAAAATTTGAAGAAATTGAAAAAGAAGTTCTAAATATGGGAATAAGTAAGGATAGAATTCGTCTTCCTTATGAAATGTGAGGTACAAAAAATATGCGTTCACCCGCAGACATGGAATTTATTCAAATAGATATAACGAATGCCTGCAATATGAGGTGTTCAAACTGTACAAGGTTTTGCGGTAACCACGCAAAGCCTTTTTTTATGGATTTTGATACCTTTAAACGTGCGGTAGATTCACTGGATGGTTTTGAGGGTGTGACAGGTATTATAGGTGGTGAGCCTACATTGCATCCGGAGTTTGAACGGTTCGCAAGGTATATGCGTGAGAAGTATGGTGAGCCTTCCGGTGGTGATAGATTGTTATATCCGCAGAGTGATTTCATACATTCTGTCCATCTTTGTGAATTCGATAGTGAGAAGGTACGGGAACGATCCGATGGCAGCCGGTATATGAAAAAGCACGGTGCCGGTCTATGGTCAAATATGAGCGCTACTTATCGGAAATACTATGAAGTGATCCAGGACACTTTTTCTGTGCAATACCTGAATGACCATCTGAATCCTTCATACCATCAGCCGGGGCTTTTTTCCAGAAAAGATTTAAATATCCCTGATGATGAGTGGTTCAGGCTTCGTGATAAGTGTTGGATCCAGAATACATGGTCAGCAACTATTACCCCGAAAGGGGCTTTTTTCTGTGAAATTGCAGCTGCGCTTGACATGCTTTTTGACGGTCCTGGCGGATGGAAGATTGAGCCGGGATGGTGGAAGAGAAAGCCGGAAGATTTTGCGGATCAGATGCACTGGTGTGAGATATGCGGTTTTGCGTTAGAGGGAAGAACTTTTACGCGTGATTCTCAGGAAGAGACAGATGATGTATCTCCAACAGTATTTGAAATGCTGAAAAAGACTGGGAGTCCTAAGCTAAAATCCGGACATATTAATGCAGTCAAGATTGAAAACGGTGTTATTAGTGATTCGAGTAAGCCTGAGGATAAGCGTTTTGTAGTTGGTAATCGGTATATAGCTAAATATGAGGACCGTTTTCAGGAGAAAAATTCTGTACTATTTCAGATTGACTATGATGAGCTAGTTATAGCTGATGGTGAGGAATTTGGAAGCGAGCTCGTGAAAGTAATGCATGGTGATCATGAAAGCAGCGCAGATTGGGTATTGCTGAAACATGATAGAGATACAGATATAAGTGACTTGGAGTCTATGATTGGTCGTCGGGTATTTAATCCCGGTGTACTTCATGAAGGACGGGATTATTTATTTTTCTGCAAGGGCGCGATATCACTTCGAGAGTTAGGCTATGACAGGCTGTCTCATTTGATGAGTGTGCTGGAGTTTAAGAAATCCTGGAATCAGGGAAAGATCATTAATATTTCAGAGATCGATCGTAAAACAGATCTTAAGCGTGAATCTTTGAAAACAGATGCAAGGTATGCTATCTGGGGGGCTGGGATGTTAGGAGAGAATTTTGCTGAGATGGTGGAGCTGTCAGGAGGCAAAGTCGTTCTCGTAATTGACAAGGCAGAGGATAAGACAGGGAAGCTTTTTGCAGGGGTAGAGATTTCAGTGCCGGAGAAATTGGCTGAACAGTCTGATACATATGATTATCTGTTGATTGCGCATCACCTTAAGTTTGAAGATATAAAACGTGATGCTGTAGAAATGGGTATTCCGGAAGAAAAGATCATTATGCCGTATGAGGTTTAAGTGAATTGGGGCAATGCGATGGATGAGAAGAACGTAAAAAACATAATATCGGGTGAACCGCTGGTTTCCATTGTTATCCCCGTGTATAACGCTGAAAAGTATCTGAGGCAGTGTCTGAATTCAGTGCTCGATCAGACTTGGAAGAATCTGGACATCGTTTGCGTGAATGATGGATCAAAAGATGAGTCACTCCATATTCTCAATGAATATGCAGACCATGATTCACGTATTCATGTATTTACGAAAGAGAACGAAGGGAAAGGCGCAGCATCCGCCCGTAATATGGGGCTTGAAAACGCTGAAGGTGAGTATGTTCAATTTCTTGACAGTGATGATTTTTTTGAGCCTGATATGATTGAAGCTCTGATGAATAAGGCGGTAACAACAGAGGCTGAAGTCGTAATTTGCAGAGGTCAGACTTATGAAGATTCATTGCAGAAGGTAACCGGAATACTTCCTCATCCTGATCTGCAGTTTGCCCCGGCTAAGCCGGCATTTTGTTGGAAAGAAGTTCCGGAATATATCTGTGAAATAGATGATAACTATGCCTGGAATAAGCTGTTCAAGAGAGCGCTGTTGATTGAGCATGATCTGCATTTTACACCAATTCCTATTTCGGATGATCAGGATATATCAATGATCGCGCCAATTGTAGCTGAGAAGGTTGCAGTAGTAGACAGGGCATTTATAAATTACAGAGTCGGTACAGGTACGAGCCAGTGCGATTCTCAGACAAGGCATCCGGAAGCAGCTTATGAAGGCTGCTATACGGTTGTGAAAAGGCTCAAAGAACTTGGTGTATGGGATGTTGTAAAACAAAGCTATTTGAATGTTGCCATTCGCCTCATGCGTGAGTATTTCGATCGCATGACGGAATATGAAAAGACAGAGTTTCTGTATAGAAAGTATAGAGAAGACATTTTTCCTTTTTTGGAAGCAGAGGATTTGCCGGAAGGATATTTTCATGATGAACGTATCTGGAGCTGGTATCAGTTAATTATGAGTAAGCCGCTTCCTGAGATTATTTTTGAGGCCGCAAGGGCATCCGGCGGGACCATGACCACGGCACCATTACGGTTTCAGGTGCCTTATGAGAGCATCCGGAAAAATAGCCGGATCGTGCTGGTAGGAAAAGGTCTTGCAGGAAGATACTGGTATTCTCAGCTTCTATTATCCGGGCATTGTGATGTGATCTATTGGACAGACAGCGAAGATCATATACCTCAGAATCTGGAGTTTGATTCGGTGGTAAGGGCGAGGTGAATATTGAATAACGAAGTTTATATATTTGGAGCAAAAGCTACAGCAGCCGGACTGTATAAGGCATTATCGGTTTTGGAGCCGGATAAGAAGGTAAAGGCGTTTCTTGTTTCAAACTCAGATGGGAATGTATCAGAGATATTTGGTATTCCTGTAAAAGTTTTGTCAGAGGAAGCAGGCTGTTTATCTGATAGAGATAAGAATGATGTTTTAATTTACGCTGCAGTCCCAGAGCTTGTCCATGAAGAGGTTAAAGATCTGCTTGTTGGATATGGATTTCAGAACCTGGTGATGCTGGACTCTCGGATTGAAGCGGATATGATGGGACGATATTTTGATATTGTTGGCAGGTTCCGATCAGTTCATTCTCTGAGTGTTGATGATGAAATGGAGAATGGTCCTAAGGTGGCTGTATATGCGGCATCGTTCTATAAAGATAAGCCTTTGAAGAATCCTCCGGTCATGCCGACTTACGTAAAAAGTTTATATTTAGGGTGTGATGGAGCAGAAAAGGCTGGAATAGACATCAGAAATCTGGCGGATTTCTATGATAATACGGGAGATAACATTTCATCGAAGAACCCGAATCGCTGTGAGATGACAGCCCATTACTGGGTATGGAAGAACAGATTAATGACGGATGATGAATACGTGGGGATTTATCATTATCGCAGGATTTTGGATCTGTCTGATGATGATCTTAGGAAGATGGCTGCTAATGATGTGGATGTTGTTCTGCCTTATCCAATGATCCATTATCCCAATGCAGCTATTCAGCATACCTGGTATGTTCCTGAAAAAGATTGGAATCTGATGAGACGGGTGGTTGAAGAGATTAGTCCTGAGTATGGATTGAAGTTTGATGAGGTGTTTAATGCACCTGAGTTCTACAACTACAATATGCTGGTTGCCAAGAAAAAGGTGTTTTCAGATTATTGCGCCTGGTTGTATCCGATTCTTGACAGGATTGAGGAATTATCAGAACCGAAAGGAAAGGACAGGCATGATCGTTATACAGCGTACATGAGCGAGAGCCTGGAAACGTTGTATTTTATGGCTAATCTGAATAATCTGAAAATTTATCATACTGGAAGGCTGCTATATACATAGACAGTTTATAGCTGAGCCGTGCCTGTTCCTTAAACAAATGGGAGTGCGGAAGGATACTCAGGAAAAAGGAGACATTGTGGCAATTCTGGTCTGCGGCGGAGCCGGATACATCGGTTCCCATATAAATAAACAACTGAATCTTGAAGGTTATGACACTATAGTTTTCGATAATCTGGTCTACGGTCACAGAGAAGCAGTGAAGTGGGGCAGGTTTGTCCAGGGTGATCTGAGTAATATCTCTGACATTGAAGATGCGTTTGAGAAGTATGATATTGATGCTGTGTTTCATTTCGCAGCATTTGCTTATGTCGGTGAATCGGTGGATAAACCGGAGAAATATTACTATAACAATGTTGTTAACACATTGAATTTGTTACGTGTTATGCGGGAGCATGGCTGCAGCAAGATCATTTTTTCATCAACCTGCGCCACCTATGGCGAGCCGGAGAGAGTACCGATAACTGAGGATATGCCTCAGAATCCTATCAATCCATACGGCATGACGAAACTCATGGTAGAGAGGATATTTAAGGATTATGCGAAGGCTTACGGCTTAAAATTTGCTGTTCTTCGTTACTTCAATGCTGCCGGTGCTGATCCGGACGGTGAGATTGGCGAGAGTCATGATCCTGAGACACATATCATTCCTCTTGTTCTTGATGCAGCAAGTGGAAAGAGACCGGATATCAAAGTTTTTGGTACGGACTATGATACTCCGGATGGAAGCTGTATTCGTGATTATATCCATGTAACTGATCTTGCGGATGCACATCTGAAAGCGCTTCATTATCTTGAGAAGGGCGGTGAGCCTGATTTTTTCAATCTTGGGAATGCAATCGGTACGTCGGTACTTGAAGTAGTGGATGCTGTGAAGCGTGTGACGGGTAAAGAGTTCAAGGTTGTTTTAGCTCCCCGTCGTCCCGGAGATCCTGCAAAGCTTGTTGGAAGCAGTGAAAAGGCTCAGAGGATACTTGGATGGAAGCCGGAGTTTGGAGACATTCATACCATTGTTTCACATGCATGGAAGTGGCATGAAAATGCGGAGTATTAAAATGTATGATTACTTAATAGTTGGTGCAGGACTTTACGGAGCGGTTTTTGCTCAACAGAAAACTGAACAGGGGAAGAAATGTCTGGTCATTGACCGACGTGACCATATTGCAGGGAACATATACAGTGAGCAAATTGAGGGTATAGAGGTCCATAAATATGGACCCCATATTTTTCATACAGATAAAGAGAATGTTTGGGAATATGTGAACCGGTTTGCAAAGTTTAATCACTTCACATACTGCCCTGTTGCTGATTACAGGGGTGAGTTATACAATCTGCCCTTTAATATGAATACCTTTACAAAGATGTGGCCGGATGTGAAGACGCCTGCAGATGCTGAGAAGAAGCTGGCAGAGCAGAGAGCGGAGTTCGCAGAGATAGAACCGAAGAATCTGGAAGAGCAGGCATTAAAGCTTGTTGGCAGGGATATCTATGAGAAGCTGATAAAGGGCTATACAGAGAAGCAGTGGGGAAGACCGTGTAATGAGCTGCCATCGTTTATCATAAAGCGGCTGCCGGTCAGGATGACTTTTGATAATAACTATTTCAATCATCCACATCAGGGAATACCGATTGGCGGATATACTGCAATGGTTGAGAAGATGCTGATAGGCACCGAAGTCAGGCTTGATGAGGATTATCTGTCGAATCGAGAGAGTTATGATGCTTTAGCAGATAAGGTTATATACACCGGTCAGATCGATGAATACTATGGTTATCAATTTGGAGAGCTGCAGTACAGAAGTCTTCGGTTTGAAACTGAAGTACTTGATGTCGGGAACTATCAGGGTGTTGCAGGGATGAACTATACGGATTCAGATACACCTTTTACGAGAATAGTAGAGCACAAACATTTTGAATTTGGCAATAGAAATCCGGATAAGACGGTGATTACCAGAGAGTATTCACAAACCTGGAGCAAGGGAATGGATGCTTATTATCCGGTGAACGATGCGGAGAATGCAGCTCTTTATGAGAAATATAAAGAACTTTCGGATAAGGAGAGCAAGGTTCGTTTTGGAGGAAGACTTGGGACGTATCGATACATGGATATGGATCAGGTGATAAATGAAGCACTGATGGATGCGGGAGCTTAACCAGGGAAATTAGACGCCAAAAAGATGACTGGCAGCTTTTAGCCAATCATCGTCAGAATCTCGTCAGGTGTATAAAGAGTAATCTCGAATTCGGCGAAATCTTTTGAATTTCTCGTGACGATGCCATCGCATTTGTTGGATTTTGCGCATGTGGCGAGGAGACAGTCCTCAAAATCCTTTGCTCTTTTAAGAAAGGCCTGGTTAACATCATCGTTTGTGACGGTAAGAACCTTTACAATATTGAGAATGTGTCCCAAAGCTTTATATGCCTCATCCGTACTGCTCAACGCTTTTCGGGTTATATAGAAGATGTCGGTGGCAGTTGACGCGGAAATGAATCCATGTAGCTTGCCTTTTTCGCACAGATTAAGCACTCCTTTAGATTGCTCAAAGAATGGTTCGCGCTCTAAAAGGACATCGAGAATGATATTTGTGTCAATCATTAATCGTTTTGGCTGCATAACGCTCCATCCTTTCATCACGCAGGGAATGGCGGTCGATATCTGCAGGGACTTTTCCCTTTAGGATACCGGATATGGAATCGACAGCAGAAACATTGGGATTCACCAGTTTAGCGACAGTTTTGCCATTGCGGGTGATCAAAATGTCATCTGTGTTTACAAAATCAAGATAATGTCCAAAATTCAGTTTGAACTCGGTGGCGGTAACTTCAATCATAGGAACACCTCCTTTTGATGTTATTGTAATCGATTCTGATTGGAAACTCAATATAAATCGAACGATTATCGGGTAATAATGTGAAAAATCGAACGATTTCTGTTATGGATAACACACAACTTAAAAACAGCAGAAAGAGGGAAAGTATATGAGGGTAGCAGTAGTTGGAACGGGGTATGTAGGCTTAGTAACCGGCACCTGTTTTGCAGAGATGGGTAATACAGTTTGGTGTGTGGATGTAAATGAAGCGAAGATTAATGCTTTGAAAAAGGGTATTATACCAATCTATGAACCGGGATTATCGGAAATGGTGGAAAGGAACTATGCGTCACATTCTCTGAACTTTACTACAGATATAGCAGAAGCACTTGAGACTTCTGAGATTGCTTTCATAGCCGTTGGGACCCCTATGGGTGAGGATGGCAGTGCAGATCTTCAGTACGTATTATCAGTAGCAAAGTCTATCGGTATCCACATGAAACGTCATATGTATGTGGTTGATAAGTCTACTGTTCCTGTAGGTACAAGCGAGAAGGTCAGAGTTGCTATCCAGAAAGAATTGAACAAGCGTAACTCTACTCTCTCTTTTGATGTCATTTCAAATCCTGAATTTCTGAAAGAGGGTTCAGCTATTGCTGACTGCATGAAGCCTGACAGGGTTGTTATCGGAGTGGACAGTGAGCGTGCTGAAGCGGCAATGAGAGAATTATATAAGCCGTATTTCATGAATAATGACAATCTTATATTTATGGATATCCCATCGGCAGAGATGACAAAGTATGCTGCTAATTCCATGTTGGCAACAAAGATATCCTTTATGAATGAGATTTCTAATATCTGCGAGAGAGTCGGTGCAGACGTTAATAAGGTAAGACGCGGTATCGGATCGGATAAGCGTATCGGGTTTTCCTTTATATATCCGGGCTGCGGTTATGGGGGAAGCTGTTTCCCAAAGGACGTACAGGCACTGATAAGAACTGCAGAGAGTTTTGGATACGAATCAAAGCTCCTGCAATCAGTGGAGGATGTGAATAAGGCACAGAAGGAAGTTCTTGTCCGGAAGGTAAAGGAGAAATTTGGTGATGATCTGAGTGGAAGAACATTTGCGGTCTGGGGACTGGCTTTCAAGCCGGATACAGATGATATGCGTGAGTCACCGGCAATCACCATCATTTCTGAGCTGACCTGTGCAGGAGCCAGGGTGAAGGCCTATGACCCGAAGGCTGTGAAGGAAGCAAGGGAGTGCTATCTAAAAGGTAATGACAAGGTGGAGTACTGCGATTCAAAGTATGAGGCCTTGAAAGATGCTGATGCGCTTATATTGATCACAGAATGGAAGGAGTTTAGAAGTCCTGATTTTTATGAGATTGCAAGGCTCTTAAAGAACCCGGTATTATTTGACGGCCGCAATCAGTATGATATGAAGCGGGTTGCTGAATATGGGATCGAGTATCACCAGATAGGGGTGAGGAGTATTTCGTCGGAGGTGACTATATGAACAATCTGACCGGAATGAAACGCATTTTAGTCACCGGCGGCGCAGGATTCATCGGTTCGCATCTATGTAAAAGGCTTGTTGAAGAGGGTAATGATGTTATCTGCCTTGACAATTTTTTTACCGGTTCGAAGCGAAATATCGAGAATCTGCTTGATTACCACAATTTTGAATTGATCCGTCATGATGTGACGGAACCGATTCTGTTAGAAGTTGACCAGATTTATAATCTTGCTTGCCCGGCGTCTCCTGTGCATTATCAATATAACCCTGTGAAGACAATAAAGACTTCTGTTATGGGTGCGATAAATATGCTTGGAATGGCGAAGAGGGTAAAAGCGAGGATATTGCAGGCTTCTACATCTGAGGTCTACGGTAATCCTGCAGTTCATCCGCAGCCTGAAGAGTACTGGGGGAATGTTAATCCCATCGGTATCCGTTCCTGCTATGATGAGGGAAAGCGAGTTGCTGAGACATTGTTTTTTGATTACCACAGACAGAATGGCGTGGATATCAAAGTGATACGTATATTTAATACTTACGGACCGAATATGAATGCCAATGATGGACGGGTGGTATCGAACTTTATTGTGCAGGCGTTAAAAGGTGATGATATCACGATTTACGGGGATGGTACTCAGACCAGAAGCTTCTGCTATGTGGATGATCTGGTGGAAGGTATGATACGGATGATGAACAGTCGTGATGGATTCACAGGACCTGTGAATCTTGGTAATCCCGGAGAGTTTACGATGCTGGAGCTGGCAGAGAAGGTTATTAAGTTGACGGGTAGTAAGTCGAAGATCGTATATAAGGAGCTTCCGGCGGATGATCCGACACAGCGAAAACCTGTTATCGATCTTGCAAAGAAGGAGCTCGAGTGGGAACCGACAATTCCGCTTGATAAAGGTTTAGAGAGAACCATCGAGTATTTTAGAAGTGTTGTGTGACATAATTGTTGAAAAAGGGGCGGCTGAAAAAATGCAGAGGATCTTGGATCCTTGCAGTTTTCAGCCGCCTCATTTTGTTTATGGTGATTAAACATATATATCATGCAGGACGATATAGATGTAGAGGGGGGATGAATGCAGCTTTTAGCATCAACGATCGTATCACCACACATAAACGCTTTCCAGACTATATGCAAAACAAGTATTCAACACATCCTGAGGATATGCCACCGGCATTTCGTAACATCACGGAATGGGATGATGACAGAATCCGTAACTGGGCAGCGTCCATTGGCAAGTCAACCAGAATGGTCGTTGACCGGATATTCGAGAGCGTGAGTATAAAAGAACAGGGCTATAATCCCTGTCTAGCTGTACTTCGTCTCAGCAGGACGTATACAGATGCCCGTCTGGAAACTGCCTGTGAGCTTGCAATCAGTAGAGGGATTAAGGTGCCCCATTATCATCACCTTAAGGCAATACTTTCCGCAAATCAAGACATCATTTACAAGGAGCGTCAGAACGCACCTTGCAATGCTGCTGACCCTTCGATGGGCTATCTTCGAGGTAGCGATTATTACAAGAAGGGAGGTTCAGCAGATGATTAACGAAGAAACCAAGCGTAAACGCAGGTTGATGAATATCGGCGAGTACATTGATGCTATTGAATTACAGACATATGATCCGGAGACGTTAGCGCTGCCTTTTGATGAGCGATTCCAGATGATTACGGACACGGTATATCAGAAGAAATACAACGACAAAGTCAAGCGTCTAATAAAAGGAGCAAAGCTTCGTCTTCCTAAGGCAGATGTACATGACATCCTTTACACGGATAATCGCCCGTTAAAGCGTGGAATTATGGATGAAATAGCCAGCTGTAAGTTCGTAGAAGACTGCGGAAGTATCGTCTTTCAAGGATATACTAGTTCAGTAAAGACATTCCTTGGCTGCGCTGTAGGAAAGGAGGCATGTAGACAGCAGTATCGAGTACGTTACATACGTCTCCCTGAACTTCTGACGGAGTATGCAGATAAATCGGTACTTCCCGGTGGTAAAACCAAGGTGCTGAATAAATATGCATCTTTTAAGGTACTTATCCTGGATGAATGGCTCATACAGGATCTATCAAAAGATGACATAGAGTTTATATTTGAGCTCTCAGAACGTCGTTTTGACTCTGCTTCCACCGTATTCTGCACTCTGTATCGACAAGAAGATTGGGTAAAACGCCTCGGTGGAGGACCTTATGCAGAATCAATCGTAGAGCGGTTTGCTCATAACAGTACATGGGTCGAAACTGGTGACGTAAACATGCGACAGATATTTTCACGTGCATAACGGCATGATCTGAACCGCGGTCAGTAGTATCTAAACAAAGATCTCCATGCGCCGAACGCACTTCGGCGCATGCTCTGATCACGCGGAATAATCAGCAAGGATTCTTTGCAAGGGATTGCAAGGGATATCAGAAAACCATATGGAGTTTTGGGCTTAAATACGTTATACTTATCGAGGTCAAAAAGTTTGACCTCGATGCAAATAAAAGGATCCAAAGGCGGCCGAACATATAACCCTTACGTTTTCACCGAACAAGGAATATATATGCTAATGACAGTCTTGCGTGGAGATCTTGCGGTAAGACAGAGTAAGGCACTCATAAGACTATTTAAGGGCATGAAGGATTACCTTATTGAGTCTCCCGTGGCAATCGGACAGAAGGAACTGCTTCGACTTTCTTTACAGACTGCTGAAAATACGCGTGATATAAAGCGGATGAAGGAGAACATGGCTACCAAGAGCGACTTGGAGCAATTTCTAGTAAACTTCACTGATAATCATTTGGGGAAGGAATTCCTTTTAGTCGATGGACAGACGATAGAGGCAGAGGCTGCCTATATCGTCAACTTCCTGTGAAAAGTAACACTCAATATTTAAAAACAAGAAAACAAAGAGAGTTTACAATGCTTGAATTGGCAGAGATGGTAATTGATCTTACTGGTAGTAAATCGAAAATTGTATACAAACCTTTGCCACAGGATGATCCTACACAGAGACAGCCTGTAATCGAACTTGCTAAGAAAGAACTGAATTGTGAGCCGGCGATTTCTCTACGTGAAGGCCTAAAAAGGACGATTGATTATTTTGATGAGATGCTGTCATAGGAACAAGCAGGAATATTAGCAATTGTCTATAAATTAATATGTCGCGATGCGAAGCAATTACGGTAGCTTCACATCGTTTTTTTCATGGGAAAATATGAATAAAGAATTGTTGTTGGCAAGAAAAGCATTACTTAGGATAAATGCAGTATTGGAATATCTTGATAAGAAAAATTCAGGAGTGCATTATTGCGTTTCCAGGACTGTGTACGAACAATTGTTAAAAATGAGTTCATGGCCTTTGGAATGCTTGCATTTCAAAAGTCATACTTTACATCGGAGTCCACACATGGTACTATAACCGAGCATTTTGAATTATGTCTGGAATCTGGCGTTCGCCGATAAATTCCCATGTGAAGAAGAACATATAGTGATATTGAATCTAAAGACCCATAGACATTTTACTTCTAAATTCTTTATCCGGACATATTTAATTATGCAGGGAACCGTAACTGTAAGAATCTGGAAGGTTCTGAACAGTTACGCAAAATTAAATAAGGAGAAAAGGATTTGACAGAAGAACAAAGAGACAATCCGTTATATTCGGACACTGCGTATGATGATGCATTCAGAACAATGGAAACATTGTGTGATGATCTTATAATACCGTTTGTTAATCTTATGTTTGGAGAAAAGTATGATTCTACAGCGGTTTTAAGAAGACTTCGCAACGAACATTTTGTAGAACATGAAGATGAATCTACGGATAAAAGAATTACTGATTCATTTTTTGAGATAATCTTTAATGGGATAACGAAAAGATATCATCTGGAATGTGAGAGCCAAAAGTACAGTGATGAGATACTCATAAGAATTTTTGAGTATGCAACGCAGATTGCCAAGGAAAATGGTGAAGGCAGTGCCTATAAAATGAAGTTCAATTTTCCTAATTCCGGGCTTTTGCTTTTAAAGAAATCTGGTGACGCATGTGATAAAGCTGTTATCGAGCTGGAGATGCCGGATGGTTCATCACTTTCATACGACGTACCGGTAGTGAAAATGTCTGATTTTAATGAGGATGATATTTTTGATAAGAAAGCATATATGCTTATCCCGTTTTTGATATTCAACTATGAGGATGATCTCAAAGACATTAATGCCAGTAAGGAACGTTTGGAAGCACTTTTTGAAAAGTATAAGAAAATCTATAGTAGACTTGAACATGAGCTTGAAGCGGGCAACTTGTCGAACCTTTCCTTCCATGCTATCATAAGATTAGTACATAGCGTGGCATATAAGTTTTCAATGAAATATAAAAATGTTCAGAAGAAAGTAGGTGATGTCATGGGTGGAAAAGTAATAGAATTGCCGGAGATAAAAATATATGCAGAAGGAAAGGCTGAAGGAATAGCCGAAGGTGAGGCTAAGGGTAAAGCTGAAGGTAAAGCCGAAGAACGCGTAGAAAGCATAAAGATTTTTGTCCGGGATAAGATTGAGGATGAAATCTCAACAGAAAAGATTATTGATAAACTCAAAAAGAACTACAATCTTTCCGCAGATGACGCAAAGCGATACATAGATCAGTGTATGGCAGAGATGAAATAATAGAATAAATATGAAATTTGGAACTCTCAATGTAAGATAAGACGGCTTACATTGGGAGTTTTTGAATGGGAAAACATGAATAAAGAATTGTCGCTGACAAGAAAAGTATTGCTTAAGATAAATGCAGTATTGGAATATCTTGATAAGAATAAAAATCAGGAGCACATTATTGACTTGATAGATTCGGTACAGAGCCTTCATTTATTTCTTTATGGAATTGAAAGCAGCCGCTTTAAAGAATATTCAGACAATGCAGCGGCTATGGATGTTTCATTATTTCTGAAGGAAGTTAAGAAATTTGCAGCTGAAGCTGAAGTGCTCATAGAGAAATTGAGTAGATACAGCAGAAAAACAGATTACGATTTCTATAAGCTGATGGAGTATGTTAATGCTGCATCTGAAAAGCAGATGTTGGATATTGCTTTTCAAAGACTGGTAGAAATATTTTCAAATTTGGATGAGAAAGCAAGACGGATTGTATTACACAATTGGAATATATACAGTCATTTATGGGGAGCATTCGATCCTGTTAATGGCATATTTGATCATCTGAGTAATGCTATACATGAATTAAAGTTAAACAGAGAGAAGATCATTGCGCTTTATGAGATGCTTTCGGATTATCGTTCTAAAACTGTGTTTTATTCAGTGATATATTTTTGGCTTTATCTTGATGTTGGTGCTTTGGATAAAGCGAAAGAAACTACATTTGATGATTATTATGATCATGATATTTTAAATCATCTGACACAGGACGAAACAGTGGTTGATTGCGGTGCTTTCACAGGAGACTCTGCGGCAGACTATTTAGAGAATTTCGGTTCATGCAGAAAAATGTACTTATATGATATGATTCCGTCAAATTTAGAAAAGGCGCGACAGAGACTGCAGGATTATGATGTGGATATTGATTATCGGAATTTTGGTGTGTCAAGTCCTGAGAATGAGGGAGACGGTGTTAATATTTTTGATGAAAGCATGCCTTCTTTTTCATTACTGGATAAAGATGGCGAAATACAGGAGCACACCGAGAATAACAGAGTTTCTCTCGTAACGATGGATCATGACATAAAAGAGCCTATATCATTTATCAAAATGGATATTGAAGGCGCTGAAATAGATGCATTAAATGGATCAAGGCAGCATATTTGCAGCGATCATCCTACACTCGCAATATGCTCGTATCATCGCTATGATCATATATGGAGAATTCCGGAATTGATAAGATCTTTTCGTTCTGATTACCGTTTTTACATGAGGTATAATGGAGAACCATCGTCCTTCTTATGCAGTGAATATGTGCTGTTTGCTGTTCCGGAGAGAGCCGTATGATATGATGATCGAGGGATAAGTATGAACAATTGTTAAAATGAAGTTAAGCATTGGGTATTGAAAGGGGCTGTCGCATTAGATGATTAAGTCATCTGGGCGATAGCCCTTTTTGGCACCCAAAAACGAGTACTTGCATTTCCTTTTTGCTTATACATCATATTTTTAGAGTAACTTAATAGACCGAAGATAACTTCGGATCAGATTCAAAACTTCGATTTTGGAGGATCAAAAATTATGCTGTTTTCTTCAGCTCAAAAAGATGGGTTCCTGTTCGGCCAGACATGATTTTGTGATGCAACTTATTGATATCGAATCCGATTGCAAGCATAACACTTTGTGCCAGAACATTCTTCGTCCCTCTATACAAATATCTTCGGAAGTTCATGTCTTCTTTTACATTCGCAAATGAACCTTCAGCCTGAATGCTGCGGTTCATTCTGAGTTGTGTACCGAATTCGCTAGTTATCCGTTCTAGGCATTCACTGCGTTTTTCTTCAAGTTTCCTA
>AUJT01000034.1 GCA_000424365.1 Lachnospiraceae bacterium NK4A144
TGATGGGACTATACTGTATTAATTGCTCTGGGATAAATGATATTGATATTACAAATAATGAAAAGCTTCAGGAAGTGAGGATAGAAGGAACAGGAATTCCTAAGATGGATTTATCGGCGTGTGATGATATATATTACGTTTCGTGTAACCAAGATACTGTTATAGAAGGAGTCGATGACTCAATAATAAAAAGAGAAAATTAAAGGACTTTTCTTTATGCTGGGATAAAATTTTGAATAGCAATTCTTATTATCAGCAAGAAGCAAGGAGAGATTTAACGTGAAAAAAATAAATCGTTTATCGGTGATCAGTGCAACTATCGCTATGACGGGAATGTTACTTTCCGGATGTTCTCCGGAGGAGGAGATACCGGAAGTCTACGGACCGCCGGTGGAGGATGTTTCTGAGGAAGTGATGACGGATGAATTTTCGACAGAGACAGGATCGAGTGAAGAAGTATCAAGTGAAGAAGTTTCAGAGGAGACGGAGGATTCATCTTTAGAAAGCACAGAAATGGATGATCTGCTGATGCAGCCGGATGTTTACGGACCACCGATAGATAACTAAGGTAATTGCGCATGAATGTATATGAAGTAAAAAAAGACTATATGGAAAAGCAGGCAGCCTATAGGCGCAAAGCTTTCAAGAAGCAAAAACTCAGGCAGCTTTTCTTTGAGTTTACGCTGAACTGTAACGAACACTGCTGGCACTGCGGATCACGATGCGGAGACGTACACCCTGTAAATGAAATGACTGCGGACGAATGGAAGGCTGTCCTTGATCATGTAAAGGAAAACTTCGGAGAGAAGCTGCCGCAGATAAATGTGACAGGCGGCGAACCTCTGCTGTACCCGCATTTCGAGGAAGTAATGAGCTACGCACATGCCCTCGGATTTAAATGGGGAATGACGTCAAATGCCATACTTATAACAAAGGATGTCGCAGAGATGCTGAAACGATGCGGAATGGGGACTATCTCTGTAAGCATTGATGGACTGAGAGACACCCATGACAGGCTGCGAGGACTTACCGGAGCATATGATCGCGCGATGGCAGGAATTCAAAACCTTATTGATCTAAAGTTTGCTCGTCACATCATGATCACGACAGTTGTAAATCATGAGACAATACAGGAATTGGAACCGCTGTATAAGATCATGTGTGATATAGATATAGACAGCTGGCGTGTTATAGGAGTAGAGCCTCTGGGACGTGCACTTCAATATCCGGAAAAGCTCATGACGCCTGATGATCAAAAGACGCTTATGGACTTTATTCGCAGTAAAAGAGCAGAGGATATGCCGGTGACATATGGATGCAGTCATTATCTGGGGCTTGATTATGAGATGGAAGTACGTGACTGGTACTTTTTCTGCATGGCAGGAGTAAGTATCGCAAGCATCACATCTACAGGAGATGTGACAGCATGCCTGGATATAGCACGGACACCTTCGGTTATTCAGGGGAATATCCGTGAGAGAAGTTTTGCTGATATCTGGAATAATGAATTTAAGGCGTTCCGGTATGATAAAGCGGAGGATGACACGACCTGTAAAGATTGCAAGAGTCGGGAATTCTGCATGGGCGGCTCCTGTCATACATGGGACTTTGAAGAAAAGAAGCAGCGGTTATGTTTGCTAAATGAACTAAATACAGCGATGGTTTGATCACTTGAAACTACAGGGAAAACAGCGTATCGGGATAGTTCCGGTATGCTGTTTTTTTGTTTGTGCAAAAAGATGCACGCGTGCTGTTGACATACTTTGTCTGTCGTAGTATATTTACTTCGACAGACGTAGTACGACAGTCGTTACAACGATAAATAAGGTATCATCTGAAACTAGATGAAAGGCGGGTCAATATGAATGGTTGAGATAAGCAGTGATATCATCCGCGGATATAATGACACGATCATCCTGTTTCTTTTGTCAGAAGCGCCATCCTATGGATACGAGATTTCCAAAAAGATAAAGGCGCTGAGTGAAGACAAGTACATGATAAAGGAAACAACGTTATATTCTGCGTTTAACCGAATGGAGAAAAACGGTTATATTGAGTCCTATGCGCAGGTCGCAGAGAATGGGAAAAAACGGACTTATTACAGGATAACCGAAGTGGGGATGCGGTATTACATGGAAAAGTGTGAAGAGTGGAAGCTCACAAAGGACGTTATAGAGCGATTTATCAGGAAGTAAGGAAGCGGAGAAGGAGCGAGAGATTATTATGGAAGCACTGAGAAACTATCTTGAAAATATGTTTGCAAATCTTCCAAATACACCTGAAGTACAGCGTGCTAAATCTGAGCTGTTTCAGATGATGGAGGACAAGTATACATCTCTCATTGAAGAGGGGAAGAAAGAAAATGAGGCAATCGGCATCGTAATATCCGAATTTGGAAATCTGAATGAGATCGCAGATTCTCTTGGCATCTCAAATGTGGTTGAGCATCCGCAGGGAATCGAAAGACGTCATGTATCAAAAGAGGAAGCACATCATTATGTGATAGAGAAAAGCCACTGCTCATTTCTTACAGGTCTTGGTGTATTTTTTTGTATCATAAGTCCTGCGTTGCCGTCACTGTTTGAAGATGCGTTGCCGGAGCAGCTTGAAGATGCACTCGGCGGAGCGGCTTTCTTTGGCTCTATAGCGATCGCAGTTGCGTTATTTATCTACTCTGCGTCAAAAATGAAAAACTGGAGTTTTCTAAAAAGATATCCCTGCAGCATAGATTATCAGACAGCAGATGAACTATATAAGGCACAGAAACTTAATAATTCGACAAAGACCTTGCACTTCATAATTGGCGTCCTTCTGTGCATCCTGTGGCTGATACCGGTGTCTATATCGGATGCTTTAGTGGAATCATCGTATCTCGCAGACAACGTGATGCCTTGCATTATGTTTCTAATGGTTGGAATCGGAGTAATGCTTATCATTTTTTCGCTGGGAAAAGATAAGGCATACACAACACTCTTAGGACTTAATGATCAAAAAACTGTAGCAGGTAATTACGAAAGTACGAAATCAAGGGAAGTTGTTTATTCTAATGAAACAATAGCCAACATCATGTCAGTCTACTGGCCGACAGTCAGATGTGTATATCTCATATGGAGCTTTTTGACTTTCGACTGGCTCATTACATGGATAATATGGCCTGTCGCAGCAGTGATCCATTCACTTGTAAAAAAGAATTTCACGGAGGTGGCTTAAATAGTATGAAGAAAATATACCTTACCGTCCTGACTATAATTACTGTTCTGTGCATCATCTTCGGAACCATTTACCATGTAGGACCTTATGTAAATAGATACACGAAGTTCAATTTTCCGTTTTTCAGTTACGGAAAGGATAAGATCATCACTTTTGAGCAGAAATATCCACCTGCCGAATTTGCAACTATCGAAGTAGATTGCTTGAGTGTCATATTAAAGACATACGATGGAGAAGATATTCTGGTATCCTACGACGGAAGTGAGCGACTTAAGCCTGAGATCAATGTGACAAACGGAGAATTCAGCGTGAAGCAGAAGCCCTTAAGAGGAGCAAAGCCGTCAAACGTGGAATCCATACTCACCATATCTCTTCCGAAGGACAAAAAAATGACAGGAATTGACATAGACGCGGATATGGGAAGCGTTGATGCAACAGGGATCAAGGCTGAAGCTATTACGATGAAGCTCGATATGGGAAGCATCACCTGCGACGGAGCGGAAGCAAATGAGCTTACTGTTGATACAGACATGGGAAATGCCGAGCTTAAAAATGTCTCTTTCAAAGAATTTGATGCGAGCGCTGACATGGGACGTGTAGAGCTGTTATCAGCGAAAAGTCTGGAGGATTATAGCTTTGACTGTAGTGCAGATATGGGATCAGTCATGATAAACGGAAATACTGTAGGCAGTGATTATACAAAGACCGGAAGTGCCGGAGATATAACAATAAGTGCTTCGATGGGATCGGTAGAGATACACTATTAAAAATTTCTTTTCGCCTGTAAAAACTTGCGTTATAATATCGAAATAAACTGTTCACAAAGGCCGTCACAGTTGTGGCGGTCTTTGCTGTTTTCGAGAGGATTATAATAAATGAACCTATTTGACATAGTTGGTCCGGTGATGGTAGGACCGTCGAGTTCACATACGGCAGGCGCGGTAAGGATCGGTCTGGTCAGCCGAAAGCTGCTCGGAGAAGAAATAAAGGAAGCGCAGATACTTTTCCATGGATCATTTCTGGCAACAGGAAAGGGACATGGAACTGACCGCGCTATCGTGGCCGGCTTATTAAATATGAGCGTAGATGACGCAAGGATCCCGGAAAGCTTCAAGTATGCAGAGGATGCAGGCATGAAGGTGACTTTCGGTAGCATCGACCTTGGAGAAGATGCGCATCCGAATTCTGTACGACTGATCCTTACAGGAGAATCTGAGAGAAAGCTGGAGATCACTGCATCGAGCGTAGGCGGCGGACGTATCATGATAAATCAGCTGGACGGTCTCACGACTAATTTCAGTGGTGATTATCCTACACTTATCGTACATAATCTTGATCAGCCGGGGCACATCGCAGAGGTGACATCCATGCTCCAGCATAAGTCCGTAAATGTAGCTACCATGCAGCTTTATCGTTCACACAGAGGTGGAAGTGCCGTAATGGTGCTTGAGTGTGATCAGCCAGTTCCGGAAGAAGGCATCCAGTGGCTTAAAAATCTGGAGGGTATCGTGAAAGTTACCTATTACAGCGGAACAAACGGAGGACAGAAATGAACGTATCAGTTCTCTTGTTTGTGATGGAGATGATAGGCGTCATTGCCTTTGCAATCTCCGGTGTTTTCGTTGCAAAGTCACGGTACATGGATTATTTTGGCGCAGTTGTGCTCGGATGTGCCACAGCCTGCGGCGGAGGTGTCATTCGTGATCTGATCCTCGGTGTCACACCCCCTGCAATGTTTGAAGATCCGATCTATGTATTGGTTGCATTTATCACATCGACCCTGGTTTTTATCTTGGAATACAAAAAAAAGAAAATGCCTGCGGAGGACTCCTGGATACTGAATATAGCGGATAGTATCGGACTCGGAGTGTTTGTAGTAGTAGGAGCACAGGCAGCCATTGATCAGGGCTTCGGTGATAAGTTTTTCCTGTGTGTGTTTGTCGGTACTCTTACCGGAGTCGGTGGAGGAATCCTTCGTGACGTTCTTGCGTGTCAGATGCCGATGGTCATGAGGAAGCACGTATATGCACTGGCAGCAATCCTTGGCGCGGTTGTTTACTGCCTTATCATACAGAGCGGATATAAAGTCGCAGCTTCACTTATCGGTATCGTCGTTGTCGTGCTTATACGGACACTGGCAGCCATCTATCGCTGGAATCTGCCGGCATTTAAGGAGTAAATTATGTTTCAGTCGTTGGAAATTATTATAAAAGAATCAGCAGAGAGAGGCGTTCCTTTTTGGAAGATAGTACAGGAAGATGACTGCCGCGAGAGCAATATTACACCTGAGGAATCTTTTGAAAAAATGCGCCGTATGTATCAGGCGATGGTAGAATCCGTAAAGTCCTATGATGCGAAACTCCGCTCTGCCAGCGGACTCGTGGGAACAGAAGGCGCAAAGGTCCATAAGAGAAGATGTGATGGAGAGCTCTTAGCCGGGGATCTCATCGGTGTGATCATGGAAAGAGCGCTCATGGTCGCAGAGTCTAATGCTTGTATGAAGCGTATCGTAGCTGCGCCGACAGCCGGCTCCTGCGGTGTGGTTCCTGCGGTTCTGACTGCGGTACAGGAGGAAAAGGGCTATTCAGAAGAAAAGATGGTGGAAGCACTGTATGTAGTCGCAGGTATAGGTGGAGTGATAGCCGAGAGAGCCTCTCTTGCAGGAGCAGAGGGCGGATGTCAGGCAGAGATCGGTTCCGCATCGGCAATGGCAGCAGGTGGCCTCGCATATCTGCAGGGAGCGGATGCCGAGGTTATCTCACATGCAGCAGTACTGGCGCTTAAGGGATTACTGGGACTCGCTTGTGATCCGGTGGCAGGTCTCGTGGAAGTTCCCTGCGTAAAGAGAAATGTCATCGGTGCTGTAAATGCCGTGACGAGCGCTGATATGGCTATGTCCGGAATACTCAGCAAGATCCCGCCGGATCAGGTTATAGATGCAATGAAGTCTATCGGCAGAAATATGCCTGCGGAAGTAAGAGAAACAGGCCGAGGCGGCCTGGCGGCAACACCGGAAGGAATTGAGATCTCAAAGAGGATCCAGATGTAAAAAGTTACATAAGATGTTTACATAAAACGGCAGGCGAATTATACAAACTCGCCTGCCGAAGTTATTTTCTTCAGTTCTATGATATTGCTTTTGGCTCTGACAGCATTATTTCATGACGCTCTTAAATGTTGTGCGGATCTCTTTTTCTTTACCAAGTACCAGCACGCGGTTGCCGGGCTTAAAGGGACGAGTGGGATCGATGGTCATATCCAGTGAGTCGCCGGTTTTCAGAGCGAGGATGCTTACGTGGTATTTCTGCCGTACATTCAGTTCGATAAGGTTTTTACCGATCCACTTTTCAGGAACAGTAAGTTCGTAGATAGCATAATCGTCGCTCAGGCGGATATAATCAAATACATTTGTGGAACTGTAGGTAATAGCAGTCCATTCAGCGAGCTGGCGGTCGGGATAAACGACTTCGTCAGCTCCTATTTTTTTAAGAAGTTTTGCCTGAGCATCGCTGTTTGCGAGAGAGATGACTGTGGAAGCACCGAGATCTTTCAGAAGAGCAGTTGTCTCAAGGGATGCTTCAAAGTTCTCTCCGATGGCTACGACGCATATATCATAATTTTCCGGTCCGAGAGAGCGGATAAACTCTTCATTTGTTGAATCACCGATGATCGCGCTGGTTACAAAAGGCATGATCTCATTAATATCATTTTCGTCGATATCTACTACCATGACCTCGTTGTCCAGTTCCATCATTTTTCGTGCTGCGTATTTTCCAAAGGTTCCAAGACCTGCGATAAGTACGGATTTCATATTTATTATCCCTTCTGTTTAACCAACATTTATATTTTCAACCGGCATTTTTGAAATATTTTGTACACGGCTCGCGTGTGATGCGTAAACCAGTGTCAGCGGGCCGACACGTCCAAGATACATGAGTATCACGAGAACAGTACGTGAGACCATTCCGAGACCCGGTGTGAGACCGAGGGTGAGACCGACGGTTCCGATAGCCGATGCGGATTCAAAGAGGCTCCGGCTTAAGGAAACGTGATCTGCTACGCTTATGATGCAGCCTCCAACAGAAAAGAGGGTCACATACATAAGAAAGATAGTGGATGCATAGCGGACAGTGCTGTCAGTTATGCGCCGTCCAAGGATCTCGATGTTTTCCTTTTTAGCAAATGAAGCGATCATGCCGAGTAAGAGGACGGCTATGGTCGTGGTCTTCAGACCGCCGGCTGTGGATCCGGGACTTCCGCCTATCAGCATGAGTACCATCATGATAGCGCGAGATACCGGTGTCATGGCGGAGAGATCCACGGTATTAAATCCTGCGGTTCTGGGCGTTACAGCCTGAAAGATCGAAGCATAGATACGCTCAGAGAGAGTCAGATCTCCCCATGTTGTCCGTGTAAATTCATAGCAGAAATAAAAAATAGCGGGCAGGATGATGAGAAGCGCGGATGTCAGGATCGCAAGTTTGCTCTGAAGGTGATACTTACGGAATTTCAGTTTGTACTTCATCACATCATCCCAGGTCATAAATCCGATACCACCGATGATGATAAGCAGCATGATCACTATATTTATCATCGGGTCAAAAGCACAGGTTGTTAAGGAGCTATAGTTTTCTCTCGTACCGAAGAGGTCAAAGCCTGCATTACAGAAAGCCGAGATCGAGTGAAAAATCGCGTACCAGATGCCCTTAAGACCGAAATTTGAGATAAAGAAAGGCATCATCAGGACAGCAGCGATTGCCTCAATGACAAGAACAGCCTTAAGGATAAAGCCTGTTAGACGTATGATACCTCCGATCTGCGGCGCAGATATGGAGTTTTTCATAAGGATACGGTGAAAAAGCCCGATCTTTCTGCCGGAGATGATGGCAAATAGGATGGTTACAGTGATAAAGCCCATACCACCGATCTGTATCATGGTGAGGATCACTGCCTGACCGAACCAGGTCCAGGTGGTAGCGGTGTCTTTCACAACAAGACCAACCACGCAGGTAGCGCTGACAGCAGTGAAAAGCGTGTCTCTGAAATCGGCGCATCCCGGAGCATAGGTCGCAAAGGGAAGCATGAGGAGCAGCGCTCCGGTTAAGATTACAAGTGCAAAACTCAGTAAGATCAAGATTTCCGGCGAAAGCCGGTGGATTTTTGTAAACATAGGTAATATTCCTTTATAAATATTGAAATGGATGACAGAGATATGCGTTTTTATCCCTATATTGAAGTAAATACGTAAGTCAGCATTTCCTAAGAAATCATACCATAAAGCAGGTATAAAATACACTCGGAGAGCAGACGGGCAAAACTTTTGCTATTGAGAGATTTGCAGAAGAGCGTCTTCATATCCTGTCGGATATGTTGATTATCTGAAAATGTATGGATTGGATTTTGAGGAGTTTTTATGGGGAATGTGGTATGCTTGGATGGATGTGAAAAAACAAAGAAAAATGAGGTTAATCGATGAAGAAAAAAGGTTTATCTATAATAGCAATTACGCTGACTGCAGTGATGATGCTCACTGCCTGTGGTAATTATTCTACGAAGACAGAGCAGGTAACGGAGAGTACTGCGGGAACAGAGTCATCTGAAGATGTGATAATAGCGTCAGAGGCAGAAAGCGAAGCATCAGAGAGTGTGGACACGTCTTCAACAGAGGCAGCTTCTACGGAAGAAAGCTCTACAGAGGAAACGTCCACTGAGACCGCTTCTACAGAAGAAAGTTCGACAGAAGAGGCATCTACGGAGGTTTCAGCAGAGGACACTATCGTGACCGGCGGACATATCGTAGTGCTCGACCCCGGACATCAGAGACAGGGTGACAGCGCTAAGGAACCAAATGGCCCCGGCTCATCCACGATGAAAGCCAGAGTGACCGGAGGTACAACAGGACGAACAACCGGAGTGCATGAGTATGAACTGACACTGGACATTGGACTGCAGCTTCGTGATGAATTGGAAAGCCGGGGATATACAGTTTATATGACCCGTGAAACCCATGACGTAAATATCAGCAATAAAGAGCGTGCAGAATTTGCTACAGAAAAGAATGCGGATATAGTTGTACGCATCCATGCAAACGGGTCAGAATCATCATCAACTAACGGAGCGCTGGCTCTTGCTCCTTCATCATCAAATCCATATGTAGCAAACCTTGCAAGCGAAAGTCAGCGCCTCAGCAAAGCTGTACTTAACGCATATTGTGACGCAACAGGGATGAAAAATCTCGGCGTGCAGGCAAATGATACCATGACAGGAATCAACTGGTGTACAATGCCCGTCACGATCATTGAGATGGGCTTCATGACAAATGCTGGTGATGATACCAATATGCAGGACGCCACCTATCAGGCAAAAATGGTTCAGGGCATGGCAAATGGTATTGATGCGTATTTTGGTGATTGACATAGTTACGTGTGGACAAAGGAGTGATTTACGGTCACGGTTCGTAATATTTGGAAAGCATATATTATTCTGTTTGGATGAGTCAGTAACGTGAGTGCAGGTCGTATAGTTAATTCTTGGAACAATTAGCCGGCAGTTCTTAGCAAATGTGCTGTCCGAATAGGTAATTCAGGATAACTGTTTGAGACGCAAAGCGTCGAGTTTATACTGAATTACCGTGTTTATGAGGACAGTGCATGAGCTTAGAACTGTCCGAGCCGTGACAAGAATTAACTATACGAACTGTACGTGACTTTAGTAGTATATAAAAACAATACTCGAAAAGGAGAGAGACATGGAAGAAAGATTAATGTTTGCATCAGATTATATGGAGGGCGCACACCCTGCGATAATGGAGCGCCTCATGGAAACAAATATGCAGAGTACACCGGGATACGGCACAGACGAATATTCTGAAAATGCACGTGAGCTTATCCGTAAAGCGTGCGGCTGTCCGGATGCACTGGTATATTTCCTGATTGGTGGAACACAGACAAATGCCACAGTAATAGACAGTGTTCTCCATAGATACGAGGGAGTTCTCGCAGCAGATACCGGTCATGTAGCAGTGCATGAAGCCGGCGCGATCGAATTTACCGGACATAAAGTACTCACCATTCAGGGTACAGCTGGAAAGATCAGTGCAGCAGATGTAAAAAAATATGTCGATGATTACTATGCTGATGACAACTTTGAGCATATGGTAAAGCCCGGAATGGTCTATATCTCACAGCCCACGGAGTACGGCACGATGTACTCGCTGGAAGAACTCACCGCATTATCAGAAGTGTGCAGGAGCTTCCATATACCGCTCTATGTAGACGGAGCAAGACTCGCATATGCACTTGCCTGCCCGTCAAACGATGTGACACTGAAAGATCTGGCTCGCCTCGCTGACGTATTTTATATCGGTGGAACAAAGTGCGGCTGCCTCTTTGGAGAAGCAGTAGTAGTACCGGATCCGACGTTGATCCCACACTTCTTTACTCTCATAAAACAGCATGGAGCACTCCTTGCTAAGGGAAGACTCTCAGGCATACAGTTTGAGACTTTGTTTAAGGACGGTTTGTATGAAAAAATCGGAGAACCGGCAATAAAGGCAGCCGATAAGATCCGGGCAGCGCTTGTAGAATACGGATACAAATTTTACCTTGAAAATCCGACAAATCAGATACTTATCATATTGGAAAACAGTAAGTTGGAAGCGCTTAAAAAAGATGTGGAATTAAGCTTTTGGGAAAAATACGATGACACCCACACAGTAATGCGAATAGCAACTTCATGGGCAACCACAGATGAAAAGACTGATAAGTTAATAGAGTTGTTGAAAAAGTAAGTGGTTTCTGCATTTATGAGGACAGCATATGAGCTTAGTGTATTCCGAGCCGTGAAGAGAGGTAAATATACGCCCTCAGCAGCAAGTGCTTCGGGCTGTTTTGAATATTTACGCAAAAAGATTTTATTCCCGTATCTCCATCTTTGAAATTTTTGTGTTGTAGATCCGCTTTATAAAGAAAAGCGAGAAAGATAGAGCTAAGATCTCTGCAATATCATATGACCACCATACATTCTGCAGTACACCCGACAGAGAGAGCAGATATGCAGCGGGGAGCAGGACTACGAGCTGACGGATAAAGGATATTATCAGAGAGTAAATACCGTTTCCGAGCGCCTGGAAAAGTGAACCGCAGATAATGCTGACTGCCGCAAATGGGAAGCTCAGGCATATGATCCTCAGTGCCGGGATACCGATAGATAGCATGTCATCTGACGCATTAAAGAGCGACAGGAAAAATCCCGGAAGTGTAAGGAACAGCGCAGAACCGAAAGTCAGTATCACTATCGCATAGATAAGACCCTGACGGAAAGCCTTGTCCATACGTGTCCGTTTTCCTGCACCGAAGTTGTACGCGATGATCGGCACCATTCCGTTATTCAGACCAAAGACCGGCATAAAGATAAAACTGTTTATCTTGAAATAAACACCGAAAACAGCTGTTGCAGTGGTCGTAAATGAAATAAGTATGCGGTTCATTCCGTAGGTCATCACAGAACCGATCGCCTGCATGAATATTGACGGGATACCCACTGCAAATATTTCTTTAATAACGGCGATATCCGGACGGAATCCCTTTGCATTAAAATGAATTTCTTTATTTTTCGTGAGGTTAAATACAAGTGCGAGGATGCCGGCAACAGTCTGTCCGAAGATGGTAGCTATAGCAGCTCCGCGGACGCCCAGAGCCGGAGAACCGTAAAGACCGAAGATCAGGATCGGATCCATGATGATATTAATAACAGCGCCCACAGTCTGGGTGATCATGGAATAAAAGGTCTTTCCGGTTGCCTGCAGCATACGTTCGAGGCTTATCTGGAAAAAGACAAAGATAGAGCACCGGCAAACGATGGACATATATTGGATTCCGTACTCAACGATCTCTGCATCGTTTGTCTGTGAACGCATAAAAAATTCCGGAAGTGTCAGACCTACAATGAAAAATATAATGCCTGAACAGATTTCAAGAAAAAGACCGTTAAGTGCGCTTTTGTTTACAAGTTCATGCTTTTTTTCACCGAGAGAACGTGACAAAAGTGATGAGAAGCCGACTCCGAGACCTGTGGCAAATGCGATCATAAGTGTCTGGATCGGAAAGATAAGTGAAACAGCGGTAAGGGCGTGCTCATTTATCTTTGACACGTAGATGGAGTCAACGATGTTGTACAATGCCTGAACCAGCATCGAGATCATCATCGGAACGGACATGTACAGGATCAGTTTGTTGATCGGCATAGTCCCCATCTTGTTTTCTTTTATTTCTGACATATTTTTTCCTCCAACAATTTTATAAGTATATCATGATGTGAGTATTTAAGGGAAAAAAACTATCGCAAAGAACGTTTAGAAGCCATTGGATCTTACCCATCGCCGAAGGTGATTTAATTAGTAAAATCCGTGACATCAGTAAGGGGCAAAATTTACTTTTGACCCTTACATCATATGTATTTAAAAAGAAACATAAATTGTTAGCACTCGATATTGACGAGTGCTAACAATGGTGGTATAACATAATCACAGCAAGAAAAAAGCTGAAACACAGGGCGACAATAAAAACAAAGAATACCGGAGCATACGATAAATCCGGATCAGATTAAAAACAGGAGGTAGAAACCATGTTAGTACCTAATCTTTTTTATGATAATTTCACAGATGACTTTTTCAATAGCGTATTTGATGCACCTTCGTCAAAGGTCAGCAGGGGTTCAGGCCTTATGCATACAGATATAAGAGAAAACGGCGATCAGTATGAGCTCCTGATAGAGCTTCCGGGTTATAAAAAGGAAGAACTTCAGGCTGAGCTTAAAGACGGATATCTCACAGTAAGTGCAGAGCATAAAGCAAAGGAAGAGGAAAAGGACAGCGTAAAGTACCTTAGACGTGAGCGTTACAGTGGACGCTGCAGCAGAACTTTCTATGTAGGTGACAACCTCACAGAGGATGACATCCATGCAAAGTTTGAGGATGGAATCCTTACTCTGAGCCTTCCAAAAGAAGAAGCAAGGAAAAAGGTGGAAGAGAAGAAATTTATCTCTATAAATTGAGCATAAAGAAGAATAAAGTAAAACTCCGGAGAAATGAAAACTCTCCGGAGTTTTTGTTATATGAGTCTCTCTAAACTCGATTTTTTCACAGGTTCATGGGATAATAAGAATCGCGTTAGCTGCTTTTTGCAGCAATGAATTTTTTTGAAAGGATTCTTATGAGTGATTTTTTACAATTGATCCATGTACCGGATAATATTTTTACGGAAGCACTTGTCTGGACTATATTGATCCCGCTTTTGGTGATCGCAGCCGGAAATATAATACGGGCATTTAACAGCATGATAACAGCGGGACTAAGCAAAGTGATGGGCGCCGGACCGGCATTTGTGATAAGAAACTACGTGACTTATCCCGGAACTATCCATCATGAGTTTGCACATGCACTGCTTGCAACGGTGACTGGAGCAAAAGTCACAAGTATCACGCTTGTTCCGAGAGGACAGACATTAGGACAGGTGGAATTTATACCAAGGGGAAATATTTTTCTGAGATCCCTTCAGCTTTCCATTTCAGCAGTTGCTCCGGTGATATGCGGAGGGATAAGTCTGAGCCTTATGTACATGTTTTTGTGGCAGAAGCTCACGGAATGGTGGCACTATCCCCTGTTTATATACTTTTTTGTAAGCATACTTTTTCATATGACCATGAGTACGCAGGACCTGAAAAACTTTGTAAAAGGGCTGATCCCCTCATTGATCGTGATATATATCATCACACTGGCCGTGTTAGCCTTTTGACTGGTTACCTTTTTTGTTACAATAGGGGAATATTAATGATGAGATGGGGGACCGGCGAAATGGCTGACACCGGAAAAAAGAAGGCTGATAAGAATAAGACTATAGATTTTACGCTGGAAGAAGGACAGGAATATCTGGATAGAGTTCTGGATTTTGAAAAAAAATATGGAGACGGAACCGGGCGTAAAACTGTAGAAAAAGTAATGCTGGATGACCTGACCGATCATACGATCCTGGGAGATTCCCGAAAAGTCCTGGAGGCGATACCAAATGAATCAGTGGATCTATTAATTGTAGATCCGCCCTACAATTTGGATAAAGACTTTAACGGAAAGAAATTCCGTAAGAAGAGAGATGAACTCTACGCAGAATATACGGAAAGCTGGCTTCTTGCAGTGAGACCTCTTCTGAAAAAGAATGCATCGATCTATGTCTGTTGTGACTGGGAATCGGGAATGATAATCGGACCGCTTATTGCTAAATACTTTCAGATAAGAAACCGTATTACCTGGCAGAGAGAAAAAGGCCGCGGAGCTATGACAAACTGGAAAAATGGTATGGAGGACATCTGGTATGCAACGGTTTCCAGAGATTACCAGTTCCATGTAGAGGATGTAAAGGTCAGGAGAAAGGTTATGGCGCCTTACCGTCAGGATGGCAAGCCGAAGGACTGGGAGGAAACCGGAGAGGGAAATTTCAGAAACACCTATCCCTCAAATTTTTGGGATGATATTTCGATCCCCTACTGGTCCATGCCGGAAAATACCGCTCATCCGACACAGAAACCGGAGAAACTCCTTGCGAAGCTTATACTTGCAAGTTCCTCTGAGGGAGATCTGGTACTTGATCCTTTTGCGGGTTCAGGTTCTACTGCGGTCACCGCAAAGAAACTGGGACGGCATTTTATAGGGATCGAGCAAAATCCACTGTACTGCGCATGGGCAGAGAAACGACTCGAAATGGCAGATACCGACAGCTCTATCCAGGGTTACACTGATGGAGTATTTTGGGAAAGAAATACAGCGCAGCAGCAAAAGATCAGGAGACGGGCAAATAAAGACTGATAAAGAAAGAGAAAACCTTCGCAGGTGTGAACGCTGCGAAGGTTTTCTTAATGGTTTTATTAATTCAGAACTTATAATCAACAACAGTGAAGAGCGGCTTTACGATGACGACCTCGTCATGTTCTTCCTGTGTAACGCGAACACTGGGATTCAGTGCCTTTAGGTTATTCTTTTCTACCTCAAGGGCTTTTTTTATGCTCTTTGCGCGTCCCTCGCGGATGACTCTTATCAGACGGTCGATCACGATCGGATGAGCATAGGCTGTAGGAAGCGGGAAGCACTCACATTCATTTAAGTACATCTCCATATCGGAAACAGCGCCGGAATAGCGGTTGTCACCGTATTGTTTGTTGTTTCGTCCTGAAGGAAGCACTTTGGTTGACATAACAAAAAAGATGAAGGCTATGCCAAATAAAACAAATATGACACCGTCCTGAAGCCCTTTTGTCATGATCGTATGAACACCGAAAACAGCGGAACCGATCGCAATCAGCAGTATAAGGATCGCCGTGATGCGATAGGTTGGATTGATGGAGTCCAGTGTACGCTTGAGCTTTGCTGAATAAGCCAGGTTGTCGGACAGATCTTTTCTTGCGTTTAACAGGTGCTGCGCATCTCTCAGAGTTTCGACCGAAGCTTCTGCTTCAGGAGAAAGTTCTTTAAGGTAGCGCAGTCTTTCCCGTTCTGCGGCAGCGGCAAGTCGTCTTTCCGCATCGCGGCTGATGGTCTTTATACCGGGACACTTTTCCGAAAAAAGATTCAACAGCTGATCTACCTGCTCTTCGTATTTGAAATTACATTGTTTCTCAGTTCCATCCTTAAATAGAACCACCAGATAGGGTATTGAAGCAAAAATGCCTTTTCCCGTAAAGCCGCCCTTACTTATGGCTACGCGCTTAAAGATTCGATCGATCTTTTTGTATTCTGCGTAAAATACCCGGTGAAAGAAGAAGCTGTTTAGATAGATCGCTTTTTCTCCGAGTCCGCAGGGACCGATTTTTCTCGCGTTTTTCTTATCAAGAGCAAGCTCTTCGCGAGAAAGAGAAGATGCCCCGAGAGGACGAGGTGCAATGATCATGATGAAAACCCCCTTTAAAGACATCAGATTTTTGCCTAATATCCATTATGCTGTGTGAGCTGTGTTATTGAGCTTTTTTGTTGTTGTGATAAAAAGTCCAAGGAACAGGATAGCTACGATGATACCACCCGGATATGCAACCATAGTGTTGCTCTTAAAGAACGGGATAAGTCCCAGACACTCTGGTGCCATCAGGAAGTATGTTGCGGAAACGGCACTCATAAAGGTTGCCGGTACAACTGTGATCCAGTAGTTTTTCTTTTCCTTAAATAGATACATGGATGCGGACCAGAGAACGATCATAGCAAGAGTCTGGTTTGTCCAGCTGAAGTATCTCCAGATGATATTGTAGTTGATAAATCCAAATGTGTTACCAAATCCGAGGATAGCACCTGCTCCAAGAATCGGAATGCAGAGCTTCAGACGGTTTGTTACGTTTTCCTGATCGATATTGAACCAGTCTGCAACGGTAAGTCGGGCGGAACGGAATGCGGTATCGCCTGATGTGATAGGGCAGGCAACTACACCGAGCATTGCAAGGATAACACCGATAGGTCCCATTGTGGTCTTGCAGATCTCATAAACGGTTGTTGAATTTCCGCCGCCAGCATCTACAAGAGCCTGTACTCCGTAAACTGAGCATCCTGCTGCAGCCCATACGAGTGCTATGATACCTTCAGCAACCATTGCTCCGTAGAATACGAAGTGACCCTGCTTCTCACTCTTAAGGCAGCGAGCCATGATAGGTGACTGTGTGGAGTGGAATCCGGAAATGGCACCACATGCAACTGTGATGAACATGAATGACCAGATAGGAGTTCCGCTCGGGTGCATATTATAGAAATGTGACCAGAGCTCAGGCATCTGATAACCGCCGATCATTGTACCGCCGGCAACACCTATAGCCATGATGATAAGGCAGATACCGAAGATCGGATAAATACGTCCGATGATCTTGTCTATAGAAATAAATGTAGCGGTGAAGTAATAAACAAGGATAATTGCAAGCCAGAACGGAGCAGATGTAAGTATTCCGCTGACACCGCTATTCTTGAACAGAACTACGATAAGTCCGGCAGGTCCTACAGCAAATACTGTTCCGACCATTACGAGGAGAACAACAGAGAATACTCGCATGATGTTCTGCATTGTGTGTCCGAGGTATGTACCTGTTACTTCTGCGATGGATGCGCCGCGGTTACGCTCGGAAAGCATTCCGGAGAAGTAATCGTGTACTGCACCGGCAAAAATAGTACCGAAAGTGATCCAGAGATAAACTACAGGACCCCACTCAGCACCTGTAAGTGCTCCAAAGATAGGTCCGAGACCTGCGATGTTCAATAACTGTACGAGAAACAGCTTCCACTGCGGCATCACGACGTAGTCAACACCGTCATTGATTGCGACTGCAGGGGTCTCCCGGTCGTCAGGGCCAAATGTGCTTTCAACAAATTTGCCGTACGTGAAATATCCGCCGATAAGTATCAATAGACAAATAAAGAAACTTAACATATATTCCACCCTCCTTTGGATTAGTATGTTTTGTCTTTGCGTGATTGGCAAAGTCACCGCAAAGAACCGATTTATAAAATAATTATAAACTTTGTATTTGTGCATATTCAACTATAAAACTTCACTAAAATGAGGAATTAATTGTAGCAAATGTACTACAAGATTAAAAAAGATCAATACAGAAAATAGTATCATCAAGAAAAAAGGTGGAAAATAGCGGAATTAGGCGATGTTTTCAAAAAAGAATAAAAAAGCAAAATAGTCAACATGTGTCTTTAATGCAACCGTACAAGTTTGTGGAAATAATATAGGAGAAAAAGATTGGCGCTGACCAGGGAATGATCAGCGCCGTGAGGGGAGTATAAATATTTATAAAGGGGTTAAGTTACGTTGAGAGATGTCTGAAGGGTTCGATCTCTCAACACTGATGATTGTGCTTTTTTTTATACATTTCGTCAACACTTCATTTAAACTTTTTTCCAAAAAAATTAAGAAAATGCCTTTAAATCTGTTGTTTTAAATACAACTTAGAGACAAAAAATTGATCATTTGGTAAAAAATTGTACTTTTAGAGATCAATTTTTGCGCTGTTAAACGTTATTGTTGTACTGTTTTTTCGGTGATATCCGTGTACATACAATTGTGCGGTATAGGGAGTATTATTAATCCTTATTGGCACTTGACGTGCTATCAAAAAAAAAGATATGCTTCCTTAAGATAAGAATTGATGATTATAGTACGTAAATGGTTGTCAGAGAGAGAGGTAAAAATGCTTAATATACTATTGCAGGTTGTATTGTTGGTAGTCGGGTTTGCCATGCTCGTAAAAGGCGCGGACTGGTTTGTAGATGGTGCGTGCGGCATTGCATCAAAATTTGGTATCCCGCAGCTGGTCATCGGACTCACTATAGTAGCGATGGGAACAAGTGCACCGGAGACGGCGGTGAGCCTGACAGCGGCACTTAAGGGAAGCGCGGATATGTCCATAGGAAATGTTGTGGGCAGTAATATCATGAATATACTTGTTATACTTGGTATTACCTCGGTCATCAGAGCACTTCATGTCGGAGAATCTACTATTAAATATGAGATTCCGTTCGTTATTGTGGTTTCGATCGTTTTACTGATAGAGGGACTCGACGGAACTGTAAGCTTTTTGGATGCATTGATACTGGTAGCTCTTTTTGCGGTATATCTTTTCTACCTATATAAATTAGCAAAGGCAGGTAAGAGTGAGCAGGAAGAAATAAAGCAGATATCATTCCCTAAGGCAATTATTCTTACACTTGTAGGTATGGGATTTATCGTTGCAGGAAGTAATGTCAGCGTAAATGCAGCAACTGAGCTTGCAAGGATCTTTGGCATGAGCGAGAGACTTATCGGTCTCACGATCGTTGCTCTCGGAACATCCCTTCCGGAACTGGTTACAAGTGCTACGGCTGCGGTTAAAGGAAATGCGGATATCGCGATCGGAAATATTATAGGAAGCGATATTTTTAATATCCTGTTTGTTCTTGGCGTTACAGGAGTTATCACACCGATTCCGTTTGCTTCGGCATTTATTATAGATATGATCATTGCAATAGCTACAGTGGTGCTTTTATTTATTCTTTCTTTCAGAAAAAAAGAGCTGAACAGGGCAGCAGGCATCATCATGCTCCTTTGCTATGCAGGTTATTTTGTTTATACGCTGCACTGATTTTTGAAAGGATTTAGGAAATGGCACATAGAGTCAGACTGATCGCCAGCGATCTCGATGGAACACTTTTACTTAACGGGGCACAGTCGCTTCGGGCAGGTACTCCTGATCTGATACACAGGCTCACAACACAGGGAATTATTTTTCTGGCAGCGAGCGGCAGACAGTATGCAAATCTGCAGAGATTATTTGCGCCGGTAAAAAATGAGATATGTTATCTCTGTGAAAACGGCTGCTTAAGTTTTTTAGACGGAGAAATGCTTTCTCAGGAATTTATGCCCTATGAGTTGGGACAGGAACTGATACGAGAGATAAAAAATGAGCCCGGTGCTGAAGTAATGATATCGGGCGTGGATACATCTTATATAGAAGATACAAATTCCGAATTTTGTGATCATTTAAGAAATCACGTACATAATAATGTGCGTCAGGTAAGGGATATTTTTAATACAAAAGAACCCTATATGAAGATCTCTATGTATGAAAAAGGTGGTCTGCAGAGGGTAGATTACTGGAAAGAAAAATTCGGTGATAAATGTACTGTCGTTACAGGTGGTAATGAATGGCTCGACTGTATGCCTAAAGGCGTGCATAAGGGTCTTGCGATAAAGAAGATATTGGAACGCCTTGATATCGATCCGGATGATGTCATTGCGTTTGGTGATAATGAAAACGATCGTGAGATGCTGTCATATGTTGGATGTCCTATAACCATGGAATCCGCGAGACCGGATATTCGCGCTTTCGGAAAATATACGACAGACACCGTAGAACACGCATTGGAGCGTATTTTGGACGGAGAAGGATATAATTGGTGATATGGCTCTCTGGGCGATAGGCGATTTCCATTTGTCACTGGGAATCGGAAAAACAATGGATAAGTTCGGTGATCTGTGGAAGAACCATCCTGAAAAAATAAGAAAAGCGTTTAAGAAGCGTGTAAAACCAACAGATACCGTAGTAATTACCGGCGACCACTCATGGGGCAGAAATACCGCTGAATGTATGCCTGATTTTGAGTTTATCGCATCTCTCCCCGGGAGAAAGATAATGATCCGGGGCAATCATGATCTTTTTTGGGATGCGAAAAGGACGGACAGGCTGAATAAGGGTATTCTGGGTGATAGATTTTTCTTTTTGCAGAATAATTTTGCTTCTTATAAAGATTATGCTCTGGTGGGGACAAAGGGATACTGCTTTGAAGGCAGAGATACACTTGAGCACTTTATTAAGATAAGAGATCGGGAGATCGAGAGACTTAGGGTGTCTTTTGAGGCGGCCAGAGAAGCCGGATATGAGAAATTCATCATGTTTATGCATTATCCGCCGACCTCTATAGGAGAGAACAGCAGTCTGTTTACAAAGATGGCAGAGGAATACGGCGCCGAGCAGGTCGTGTATTCTCACTGCCATGGAATTGAACATTTTTATGACAGTTTTCAGGGAAATGTGAATGGCATCGAATACCGCTTGGTATCGAGTGATTACCTGAAATTTAAGCCGGTAAAAATATTAGATTAATAGTCGACTTTCATCATGCAGAGTCCTTGCGGCGGAGCCGTGGGTCCTGCATTTTTTCTGTCTTTTGATCCGATCATCCCGGGAATCTCTTCCGGACGGATCTCGCCATAGCCTACGGATATCAGCGTTCCTGTCATGATACGGACCATATTTTGCAGGAATCCGTTTCCGTGGAAATAAAGTCGTATATAGTTTCCCTGGGTTTCGATCCTGATGGAGTCAACTGTGCGAACAGTTGATTTTTTCATTTTGGGATTACCACAGAAACATTTATAGTCATGGGTACCTGTCATAAGCGTTGCTGCTTCTCGCATAAGATCGATATCAGGAGCTTTTTCTAAAATGGTTACGTATTTACGGTCAAAAACAGGTTTTGTGGCGCCGTACCACAATGTATAGCGGTAGGTTTTTCCTGCTGCATTAAATCGGCTGTGAAAACGGTCTGCAGCGTGTCGAACCTCGTTTACACTGATATCTTCCGGGAGGTAGTGATTCATATACGCTTGAATCTCTTCCGGAGTCATTTCTGTGTCGAGGAGCACATTGCAGGTCATGGCACGGGCATGTACGCCGGCATCTGTACGCCCGGCCCCGATCACGGTAACAGGCTTATTCTCAGGTAATCCCACCATGCGTGTCAGGACAGTTTCGAGCTTTCCCTGTATAGTCATATCTGTATTTGGTTGATGTTCCCAACCAAAGTACCGTGTGCCGTCATAGCTCACGATCAGCTTAAAATTCTGTTTCATTCTTAACCTCTTTATAACTCAGTATAATTAATGCTTGTATTTAAACCAGCAAGTCAGCCCCAGATAGATAAGAGGCTGGTGCAGAAGGTAAATGCCAAGAGAGTGACGTCCGAGCCACTCAAGGGGCGGCAGCCATCCGCGGGTCAGGCGTCCAAGAACCCTGCCGTGTTTTTTCTGCAAAGTACGATAAAGAAAATATCCTGTTAAAAATAAGAAAAACCACGGAAGCAGCGGAAAGTAGTCCGTTGAGAAAAAATCCTTAAAGGGAAAACCTACCCATGCGGTCAGCCAGTTTTTAAATAAATGGGCAGGAAGCGCACGTGTAAATGGTCCAACCTGAGGTTCTACCCGCAGTCCTGTAAAACCGATGTAACCGTATGGTGCATGTCTCGTTACGAGAAACAGGAGAAAAGTGGCCACGGCACATTCAAGCGAGGGCAGATGCTTAAATAATGGATCAAGCAGAGTCATAAGTATCATGCTGCTTCCGATCAGGGTCAGGACCCCGAAGTAGACCACGTCATCCGGCATAAAAACGGCGGTAACGATGGTAACGATGAGACCGGCGATGAAAACCGTTGCCCCCCGGCTGAAAGGATGTTTTCCGAGAGACCATACAAAGCCGGAAAGCAGGATAAAGCACCAGCAGATGCTCTGCTGCCAGACGTATCCTTTAATACCGTTGTACCATGGGTGAGACTGACCAAATATAAAGATCAGATCCCACATGGCATGGTACAGGATCATACTGATAAGAGTCAGACCGCGCAAGCCATCAAGCTTTCGGTAGCGGGTTTTTCCGCTATAGCTTTTCCAGACGGTGGTTGTATTGCTGCCGCCGGAAGTATTTGTTCCGTTTTTTGATTTCAAGATAACTCCTCTCTCTTAAATTTACATCATTATGTATTCTATTTATTGCCCGATCAGGTCAGAGATGGCATTTTCGGTATTCCTTATTTTTTCAAGGAAATTTAGTGCGCTTAGGCGATAGGCACCTGCACCAAATATTATAACCTGTTCTACATTATCGCTGGTTGCGACTGTGACGGTATATTTTTTGCTGAGTTCGTGTGCGGCTTTTTCGATATAAAGATCCGCGGTCTCGGCCTCACGAGTAAATACCACGTCGATATTATGATACCGCATGATGCGTTCCTGCCCGCCGTTTACTTTATATGCGTCATAAACAAGGATAACATTTTCTTTTTCAAAACCGGCATAATTGGACAAAATATCCATGAGTCTGTCTCGGGCAGCTTTTATATCCCGGGAAGCGAGACTCTTGAGCTCCGGCCATGCAAAGATCATATTGTAGCCATCGACCAGCAGATATTCTTTCTTGGGTTCGTTCTTTTTCTTAACTGCAGCGGCATATTTGGAATCTCCGCCTTGAGGTCCCTTTGTGGTAGTGTCTTCTGCAGAATTAACTAACGGATAGTCGTCATCATTATTGGTGACACGTTTTTTGATCGGTCCGTAGGTGCGTTCAAAAATGTCCATGAGTTCTTTATCGAAAGCTGCACGGTCACGTTCTTTTTCCTTAAAAGTACGTGTGTCCGGACGGTCGCCGGATTGTTTTGCCCGATGAGCCTCAGTCCTGTCGTAGAAAGTATCATCTCCTGCGGCAAAACTGTTTTCGCCAAATTCAGAGGGAGCAGCATCTGCGTCAGACCCATCAGATGGACGCCATCCGGTATCTATATGCATATAGCTTCTTACCTGATCCCACGGGATGATCGTTCCAACACCGTGAATGCAGAAAACGGAAGAGCCTGTGTTTCTGGTATCGAGATCTGCCATATAACCACGTTTTTCAAGAACTTCCTCTGTGTTGTGGCAAGGCTCGTAACCTTTAAGCTGTACAGAGAGATGTCCTTCTCCTGCAGTATACGCAGCGACGGTACGTGAATAGTCTTTTAATTCAGACGCGGGAATTGTGCCGGTAAGTACGGCACGATTTCCGTCAGCAGACATTTCGGGAGCACCGGTCGAACCGTGCATTTCTGAAATATCTGTCATGGCGCGGCCCACATTGCCGGAAGGAACTTCCAGAGTAAAAGAAAGTACCGGCTCAAGAAGTACGCTTTCTGCCATCATGAGTCCCTGGCGAACAGCTCTGTAAGAGGCCTGGCGGAAATCGCCGCCTTCGGTATGTTTTTCATGGGATTTACCGGCTATCAGAGTGATCTTTATGTCAGTGATCTCTGACCCTGTGAGAACTCCTCGGTGAGCTTTTTCTTCCAGATTTGTCATGATGAGACGCTGGAAATTTACGGTCAGATAATCACGAGGGCACTTATTCTCAAATGTAACACCGCTTCCGGGCTCAGAAGGTGTCAGCATGATGTGTACTTCTGCATAATGACGGAGTGGCTCAAAGTGACCTACACCTTCTACTTCGTTTAGGATTGTTTCCTTATAAACAATTTCCGGTGTACCAAAATCGATCGGATATCCAAAACGGTCAAGGGTCAGGCGCCGAAGGATCTCTGTCTGTACTTCACCCATGATCTCTGCGGTGATTTCACGTGTTTCTTCATTATAGGACAGGTGGAGCATAGGCTCCTCTTCTTCGAGCTGTCTTAGATCTGCAAAAGACTTAACCGGATCGGCACCCTCGGGCAGGATTATGCGGCAGCTCTCAATTGGCTGCAGGAGTTCAGTCGTATCGTCAGTTTCTGTTCCAAGACCTGAACCGATATGTGTAGTTGTGAGGCCTGCGACCGCACAGATCATTCCTGCAGAGGCCTCCTGAATAAGCTCTGATCTTGCGCCTGAGTTGAGACGTATCTGATTAACTTTTTCGTCATTTATCATATCGCGGATCTTTAACGAACCGCCGGTGATCTTCATCCAGGACAGACGTGTATTTCCGTCGCGGGAAATCTTATATACGCGTGCGCCGAAATCTGATGGATAGTCAGGGATCGTAGTTAATGAATCAAGTGCGTTCAGCAGAGGTCTGATCCCTTCCATGCGGAGTGCGGATCCAAAAAACACGGGGAAGAGTTTTTGATCATGGATGAGAGATGGCAGCACATCGGATTTAATGGGATTACCTTCGAGATAATCAGTCATCAGATTTTCATCAAGTACCGCGATTTCTTCCTGAACATTCTCGTTTGAGAAATCTGCAGGAATGGGTACATCGTCACCGGTAAATTCGATACAGCCTCCGGACAGTTCGGTTTTGAGCGTTTCGAGGATCGAGTCCGCCTCCATGCCGGGCTGGTCCATTTTGTTAACAAATATATATGTAGGAACATTGTAGTGACGTAAAAGTCTCCAAAGAGTCCGCACCTGACCTGTAACACGATCCGGAGCACTGATCACCAGAACTGCGCAGTCAAGGACACGGAGTGTTCGCTCCATTTCAGGAGAAAAATCCGCGTGACCGGGAGTATCAAGTAAAGATATGGAGCGGTGAGTTGTTTCAAAACGCGCTTCCTTTGAAAAGATAGTTATCCCACGCTCTTTTTCCAGATCAAAGGTGTCGAGATGTGCGTCGCCGTGATCCACACGTCCGGCTTTTCTTATCGCGCCTGTTTCAAATAGAAGTGCTTCTGAAAGAGTAGTCTTTCCTGCATCTACATGTGCAAGGATACCCAGCACCATGTTTTTCTTTATGTTATCCATTTATGTAAACCTCTTTATGAGTCATTATGATGAAAGTTGGTGACAAAATTACTTTTGATCCCAACATCATATTATGAATGGGAAGCTCAGTTCTTACAAGTGTTTATCGCTTTAGTGTAAAAAAGCGTTGACAATAGTGGCTTATTGGTGGATACTATTTAGAACAACGTAACGGTCAGAACCTAAAGGGTTCTGAGCAGTTACAAAGTTATGATAATTAAGAGCGGCAAAGAAGTCGTGGCAGAAATGGGTCTGCCTTGATGTACTTCTTTGCTGCTCTTTTTTAATTAATAGGAAATCCTATTGGAATTCCTGTTTAGATAATTTCCCTATTTTTAAGGTAAGAGAAAGAGGAGGCACAAATGGAAAATCAGTGTAGAGCAGGTAATGAATTAGCACCTGTAAAGCCGCTGCATACCCCGGTGCTTGCGGATGGATGCGAGCATGACGCATGTGGTATCGGAGCTGTCGTAAATATTGACGGTCATACTGATCACAGAGTACTTGATGATGCGCTGAGTATCGTAGAGAAGCTTGAGCACAGAGCCGGAAAGGATGCATCAGGAAAGGTCGGTGACGGTGTTGGTATCCTGACACAGATTTCCCATAAATTTTTCAAGAAGGCTGCAAAGAAATGCGGAATCTCTCTTGGAAGCGCAGGAGATTACGGTGTCGGCATGTTCTTTTTCCCGCAGGATGAGTTAAAAAAGACATTCGCGATGAAAATGTTCGAAGTGATCTGTGAGAAAAACGGCATCCCGTTCTTTGGCTGGAGAGAAGTTCCGGTTCATCCTGAAATCCTTGGAGCAGCGGCACGAGACTGCATGCCGAAGATCGTGCAGTGTTTTGTCGGACGTCCGGAAAACACAGAAAAAGGTCTGGCATTTGACCGTCGCCTCTATGTGGCACGGCGTGAATTTGAGCAGAGTTCCGAGGACACTTATATCTGTTCGCTTTCTTCAAGAACCATCGTGTATAAGGGAATGTTCCTTGTAAAGCAGCTTAGATGTTTCTTTGAAGATATGCAGGATAAGGATTACGAGACTGCTATCGCACTTGTGCATTCCAGATTCTCAACTAATACTACGCCCAGCTGGCAGAGAGCACATCCGTACCGCTTTATCGCGCATAACGGTGAGATCAATACTATCCGAGGAAATATCGACCGTATGCTCGCCCGTGAGGAGACTCTTTCCAGTCTTGTCATGGAAAACGATATGGAAAAGATCCTTCCGGTAGTAGACAGGAATGGTTCCGATTCTGCCATGCTCGACAATACTCTGGAATTTTTCTACATGAACGGTATGGAACTGCCGCTTTCTGTAATGATGATGATCCCGGAACCTTGGAAGCATGATCAGTATATAGATGAGAGAAAGAAGGATTTCTATCACTACTATGCGACAATGATGGAGCCGTGGGACGGACCGGCAGCGATCCTTTTCACAGATGGAGATATGTTTGGAGCGACTCTTGATAGAAACGGTCTGCGTCCCAGCCGTTATTACATCACAGATGACGGTAGACTCATACTTTCCAGTGAGGTGGGAGTGCTTGATATCGGTGCAGACCACATCGTGAAAAAATCACGTCTCATGCCCGGCCGTATACTTATCGTAGATACAAAGAAAAAGCGGATTATCACAGACGAGGAGTGTAAGGCTCACTATGCAGAGTCACAGCCTTATGGTGAGTGGCTTGATCAGAATCTGCTGCACCTCTCAAGGTTAAATATACCGAATCAAAAGATCCCTGTGCATGATCAGGAGACAAGAAATCGTCTTTACAAAGTATTTGGATACACTTATGAAGACTTAAAAGACGTTATCATGCCGATGGCGGCAAACCGTGTGGAAGCTACTTCGTCAATGGGGCATGACGTACCGCTTGCAGTTTTGTCAGAAGCGCATCAGCCACTTTTCTCATACTTTAAGCAGCTTTTTGCACAGGTAACAAATCCGCCTATTGACTCATTAAGAGAGAAGATCGTTACCGACACAACAGTATACATTGGTTCCGACGGAAATATCCTGCAGGAAAAGGGCGAGAACTGCCGTGTACTCGAGGTAAATAATCCGATCCTTACGGGAACAGATGTCATGAAGATCCGTGCGCTTCACCGACCGGGCTTCATGACGACCACTATTTCTATACTTTATTACAAAAATACGTCTCTTGAGAAAGCTCTTGAACAGCTGATGATCCAGGTGGATCGTGCTTATGCAAAGGGATACAATATCGTGATACTGTCCGATCGCGGAGTAGATGAAAACCACGTGCCGATCCCGTCGCTTCTGGCTGTTTCGGCAGTTGAGCAGCACCTTGTCCGTACAAAGAAGAGAACAGCTGTGTCTCTTATCCTTGAATCCGGAGAGCCGAGAGATGTTCATCATATGGCGACACTTCTGGGCTTTGGCGCACGTGCGATAAATCCTTATCTTGCGCATGAAAGCATTTCAGAGCTCATTGATATGGGAATTCTCGATAAGGATTACCATACTGCTATCGATGACTACAATCAGGCAATACTTGGTGGGATCGTAAAGATCGCAGCAAAAATGGGTATATCTACACTTCAGTCATACCAGTCTGCGAGGATCTTTGAGGCGATCGGTATTTCTCAGGAAGTTATAGACAAATACTTTACAGGAGTTGTCAGTCGTGTTGAAGGTATCGGCTTAAAGGAGATAGCTGAGGGTGTTACATGGAGACATGATCGTGCTTTTGACCCGTTAGGACTCGGAGTAGATACATCTCTTGATAGTATCGGATTCCACAAGCTGAGAAGCGGAGACAGTAAGGAAGATCATCTTTACAATCCGCAGACGATCATTGCTCTTCAGAGAGCGACAAAGACCGGAAGCTATGAGAAGTTTAAGGAGTATACTGCGCTTATCGACAACGAGAAGCCTCATACTCTCCGAGGACTTTTAGAGTTTCAGGCTCAGAAAAAGCCGATCCCTATTGAGGAAGTCGAGCCTGCAAGCGAGATCGTAAAGAGATTTAAGACTGGTGCGATGTCCTTTGGTTCTATCTCTAAGGAAGCTCACGAGACAATGGCTATCGCCATGAACCGTCTCGGTGGAAAGTCCAACACGGGAGAAGGCGGCGAAGCACCGGAGAGATTCGGTACAGAGAAAAACAGTGCCATAAAGCAGGTAGCGAGCGGAAGATTTGGTGTTACAGAAGAATATCTTTACAGCGCAAAAGAGATCCAGATAAAAATGGCGCAGGGAGCAAAGCCTGGAGAGGGTGGACATCTTCCCGGTAAGAAGGTGTACCCATGGGTTGCCCGTATCCGTTATTCAACACCGGGTGTATCTCTGATCTCACCTCCGCCTCATCACGACATATACTCTATCGAGGATCTGGCGCAGCTTATTTATGACCTTAAAAATGCAAATAGAAATGCAGCTATTTCCGTAAAGCTCGTATCAGAAGACGGAGTAGGAACGATTGCGTCCGGTGTTGCAAAGGCAGGAGCGCAGGTAATCCTTATTTCCGGATATGACGGAGGAACAGGTGCGGCACCGTCCACATCTATCCACAACGCAGGTCTTCCTTGGGAACTTGGTCTTGCGGAAGCACACCAGACCCTTATACAGAATGGACTCAGAAGCCGTGTACGTATAGAGACAGACGGAAAGCTCATGAGCGGACGTGACGTTGCTATCGCATGTCTTCTTGGAGCAGAAGAGTTTGGTTTTGCTACAGCTCCCCTTGTAACAATGGGCTGCATGATGATGCGTGTCTGCAATCAGGATACCTGTCCTGTAGGTATAGCTACACAGAATGAAAAGCTTAGAAAGAGATTCTGCGGAAAGCCGGAATATGTAATGAATTTCATGAACTTTATCGCAGAAGAAATGCGTGAGATCATGGCAACCCTTGGTTTCCATACGATCGAAGAGATGGTAGGACGTACAGACTGCCTGAGACTTAAGGACCATCAGATCACTCACAGGGCAGAGACTGTAGATCTCGCAGCTATTATTGATAAAACCTATGCAGGGCAGAAAGAGCGTCATTATGATCCTAAAAAGGTCTATGACTTCCATCTGGAGAAGACAGTTGATGAGAAGACTCTGCTGCCGTCCTTTGAGGAAGCATTTGGTTCAGGCAGACCTCATGAAGTGTCTGTAAAGGTTTCCAGCACAAACCGTACGGTCGGAACGATCCTTGGTTCTGTTATCACGGAAAAATTCGGAAATACGCTTAAGGATGATACTTATGTCGTAAACTGCGAAGGCGGTGTTGGTCAATCATTTGGCGCATTTATACCTAAAGGGCTCACTCTGAGACTCGCAGGTGATGCAAATGACGGTCTCGGAAAGGGACTTTCAGGCGGTCATCTGATAGTTACTCCGCCAAAGAATGCAAAATTCGTTCCGTCTGATAATATCATCATCGGTAATGTGGCTCTTTATGGAGCAACCAGCGGAAAGGCGTATATCGAGGGTATCGCAGGCGAGCGTTTCTGCGTCAGAAATTCCGGCGCAACAGCAGTAGCGGAAGGATGCGGCGACCATGGTCTTGAATATATGACAGGCGGCCGTGCGGTCATCCTCGGACCTACAGGAAAGAATTTTGCGGCAGGAATGAGCGGCGGTATCGCATACGTACTCGATGAAGATCATTCTCTGTATCGCAGGATGAATAAAGATATGGTCTCAATGACTGAAGTCACTGAGAAGTATGATATACAGGAATTAAAAGATATTCTCACAGATTATGTAAAAGAAACCGGTTCGCCTCTCGGACGTAAGGTTCTTGATGAATTTAGCGAGTATCTGCCACACTTCAAAAAGATCATTCCGAATGATTATCAGAAGATCCTGACGATCATCGGTAAGTATGAAGAACAGGGGATTTCGCATGAAAACGCAGTGCTCGAAGCATTTAGAGAGTCAGGCGCTGCGATCTGAGTGAATTGTTACTGAAAGAGAGGATAGAAATGGGAAAACCAACCGGATTTTTGGAATATGACAGAGTTGAAGATACGATCATACCGGTAAAAGACAGGATAAAAAGTTTTAAGGAATTTCACACTGCATTAGATTCGGAAGCCCGCAGAGACCAGGCTTCACGCTGCATGAATTGCGGCGTGCCGCTCTGCCAGTCTGCGATAAAGCTCTCCGGCATGGTGACAGGTTGTCCTTTGCACAACCTGATCCCTGAGTGGAATGACGAGATATATCACGGACATTATGAACATGCGCTCAGCAGGCTGGTGAAGACATCCAGTTTCCCGGAGTTTACGGGAAGAGTATGCCCTGCGCTTTGCGAGAAAGCCTGTATCTGCGGTATGAATGACAGTCCTGTGACGATCCACAATAATGAATTGTTCCTGATCGAAAAAGGCTTCAAAGAGGGCTGGATGAAGCCCAGAGTTCCTGCGGTAAGAAGCGGAAAACGTGTCGCAGTAGTAGGAAGCGGCCCGGCAGGTCTTGCCGTTGCCGATCGCTTAAATCAGAGAGGACATAGCGTGACGGTATATGAGCGTGATGACCGTATCGGTGGTCTCCTTATGTACGGAATCCCGAATATGAAGCTCGATAAGTCCGTGATCGACCGCAGACGCAAGCTCATGGAAGCAGAGGGGGTAGTATTCCGTACAGGTGTAGATGTAGGCGGAGTAAGTGAAAATGCCGTTTCGGCAGACGAGCTTCGTGCAGAATATGATGCTGTTGTTCTTTGCTGCGGTGCAAAGAAACCGCGTCCGCTTGCGGTACCGGGCTTTGAAGAGGTAGAAGGCGTACACTATGCCGTAGATTTCCTCACAAATACCACCAAAAATCTGCTTGCGGGCAGACTCTCTGCAGCAAACGGCTCCGGTGCGTCAAAGCGCGGCAGAAAGAAGAAAGAAGAGGATCTTATTAGTGCAAAGAACCTCAATGTTGTCATCGTCGGCGGCGGTGATACAGGAAATGACTGTGTAGGTACATGTATCCGTGAAGGCTGTAAGTCTGTAACACAGATTGAGATGATGCCAAAGCCTCCGGTGGAGAGAGCGGAGAGCAATCCGTGGCCGGAGTGGCCAAAGGTCTTAAAGATTGATTACGGCCAGATGGAAGCTATCGAAGAATTTGGGGATGATCCACGGATCTATGAAACGACCGTTAAAGAACTTGTGACAAATAAGTCAGGAAAGCTCACAGCGGTAAAGACTGTGCAGGTGAAATTTGAAGACCGTCAGATGAAGGAAGTTCCAGGCACAGAAAAGACGATAAAGTGCGATCTTCTCCTGATCGCAGCCGGATTTATCGGATGTCAGGACTATGTCGCAGAAGCATTTCAGGTAGAACGCGATCAGAGAGGCACAGTACATACTGAGACGCCCGATACATACGCCACAGACAAGGCAAAGGTATTCACAGCAGGAGATATGCACAGAGGGCAATCTCTCGTAGTCTGGGCTATCGCCGAAGGACGCCACTGTGCGAAAGAAGTTGATGAGTATCTTATGGGATATACTACATTAGAGTAAAGACGCATGGGATAGTGTACGTGTCTGACCTTTAGAACCCGCAAAACACGAGCAAGTAGCGTTATTACGCGGAATGCGAGTGTTTTAGGATTGCGGGAATTGCGTAGCAATGAAGCAATCCGTGACATCAGTAAAAAGCGCCACAGTATGGGGTAATACCCGTACGGTGGTGCTTTTATATGACTTTTGAAATGCGAGTATTCTAAAAGCCATGAAAGCTTTCATACGAAATCTGAAGTAAATCCGTGTTTTCGATTATCAATATTAGAATTATACACAGCAAACTAAAGTTTAACTGCCACTAATTTAAAATTGTAAATAAAATGATTGCACACATTTAAAAAATCCAGTAAAAATGCGTATTACAGCAGAAACAAAAGTTATATGCATAAAACTACGAAAAGGTGTTGACACACCGAAATTGTGAGAGTATTATTTATGACGCAAGAAAATGATACTCATTATCAAAGAGAATTATCGGGAGGTGCTGATTGATGCCCCTTACTATGGCTGCTGTTGGAGAACAGAACAAGGTGTTTAGAGTAAATGGATTAGATGACACTAAGCGTTTTTTGACTAACCTCGGATTTACTGAGGGAGCAGAAGTAACGGTGATTTCACGAATTGCCGGAAATCTTATCGTTAATATTCGTGATTCAAGAGTGGCGCTTGATGAAGTCATGGCGAAAAAGATCATGATCCATTAAGTAATCACATTCTGATTAATGTTCAAGACATATCTGTGAAGAATTATGGCGGATATGATCAAGATAAAAATGGAGGAGAATACATTGCGAACACTCAGACAGGTAAAGGTTGGAGAGACAGTCACTGTTGCTTCCATCAAGGGTGATGGTGCACTGAAAAGAAGGATCATGGACATGGGCATCACGAAGAAGGCTCAGCTTTACATCAGAAAAGTTGCACCTCTTGGTGATCCGGTAGAGGTAACTGTACGTGGATATGAGCTTTCTATCAGAAAGGACGACGCAGAGATAATCGAGATCGCTGAATAAGCAAAATTGTTTCTGTGAAAAAGAGAGTCAAAAAGAGGAGAAGAAGAAAATGTCTGTCAGAATAGCATTAATCGGTAATCCGAACTGTGGTAAGACCACAATGTTCAATGCTCTTACAGGATCCAATCAGTATGTTGGAAACTGGCCGGGTGTAACAGTTGAAAAGAAAGAAGGACACTGGAAGAAAGATAAGGAAGTAGTTATCACTGACCTTCCGGGTATTTATTCCCTGTCACCTTACACTTTAGAGGAAGTGGTTAGCCGTGACTATCTTCTGAAGGAAAAGCCGGAAGCTGTTATAAATCTTGTAGATGCAACAAATATAGAGCGAAATCTTTATCTTACAACGCAGGTTCTTGAAGCAGGTATTCCGGTAGTTATCGCACTCAATATGATGGATATCATCCGTAAGAGAGGCGATGTGATCGATACAAAGAAGCTTGCTAAGGAGCTTGGATGTGAAATAGTTGAAACAAGTGCTCTTCAGGAAAAGGGAATTCATGAAGCTGTAGAGAAGGCAGCAGCTCTTGCAAAGAGCAGAGCTTCTGTTGATCTTTCAAAGAAATTCTCCGCTGAAGTTGAAAAGTATCTTTCCGAGATAGATAATATCCTTCCGGAAAACATCTCTTCTGCTGAGCAGCGCAGATGGTATGTTGTAAAGGTATTTGAGCAGGATGAGAAGGTTCTTGAAGAGCTGAAACTTTCTCAGAAAATTGACTCTGAGATCAAGGCTGTTGTAAAAAAAGCGGAGACAGAGAACGATGATACCGCTGAGTCAGTGATCACAAATGAGCGTTATGAGTTTATTGTGGGAGTAGTATCAGACGCTGTTAAGAAGCCGAAGGAAAAGATGACAACATCTGATAAGATCGACCAGATCGTTACAAACCGTATCCTCGGTCTACCGATCTTTGCGCTTGTTATGGTATTTGTTTACTGGCTTTCAGTGTGCAGCGGCGGATTTGGAACAAATCTCTGTGACTGGGTAAATGATGTTCTCTTTGGAGATATCATTCCTCCGGCTGTTGAAGGATTCCTTACAAATGCAGGTGTTAACGATGTACTTATAGATGTTATCGTAAACGGTATCATTGGCGGTGTTGGTTCTGTACTTGGATTCCTGCCGCAGATGATCGTATTGTTCTTCTGCCTGTCTATCCTTGAGGATATCGGTTATATGGTTCGTATCGCATTCGTTATGGACCGTGTTTTCCGTCACTTTGGACTTTCAGGAAAATCTTTCATCCCGCTTCTTATCGGAGCAGGCTGCGGTGTTCCCGGTATCATGGCTAGTAAGACTATCGAGAATGACAATGACAGACGTCTTACTATCATGACAGCTACTTACATCCCTTGCGGAGCGAAGCTTCCGGTAATCGCACTTCTTGCAGGTGTTATTTTCGGAGGTCCCTGGTATCTGGCACCGCTTATGTACTTTATCGGAATCGCAGCTGTACTTGTTGTAGCGATCGTACTTAAGAAGACAAAGCCGTTCCACGGTCAGGCAGCACCTTTTGTAATGGAGCTTCCTGCATACCACATTCCTTCACCTAAGACAGTACTTCTCCATGTTTGGGAGAGAACCTGGGCATTCCTTAAGAAGGCAGGAACAATTCTTTTCCTTGCCTGCCTCGTAATGTGGTTCCTGTCATCCTATGGATTTGAGAATGGTGCGTTCTGCCTCGTTTCTTCTCAGGAGTTCAGTCTTATGGCTTCTGTTGGTAAGGCTCTTGCATGGATCTTCATTCCTGTTGGATTTGGTTCATGGCAGGCTGTTGCTTCATCCATTTCCGGATTTGTTGCAAAGGAGTCCATTGTTACTACAATGTCTATCCTTTCTCTCGGAGCTGAGGCTGCAGAGGATGATCCGTCACTTTGGGCAGGAGTACAGACCTTCTTCCCGCAGGCTACAATGGCAGTAAGTGCATTCTCCTTCCTGATCTTTAACCTGATCAACAGCCCTTGCCTTGCAGCTATCAGTACTATGGCAAAGGAACTTAATGACAAGAAGTGGACAGCTTTTGCTATCATTTTCCAGAATGTTTTCGCATACTTTGTTGCATTCCTGATCTATCAGATCGGTTCATTCATTGTATATGGTATCTTTACAGTGGCAACAGTGATCGCGTTTATTGGACTTGCAGTGCTTCTCTTCCTTATATTCCGTCCGGATCCGTATAGACATGCGAATCTCGAAGCGCGTCGTTCAGTAGCGTGATCAGAACGGAGTAAGTATGACGAGCGATAAGGTGATCGATAAACTGAAAGAAAGCGGTTGCAGAATCACCAAGCAACGCAGATTGATAGTAGATGTAATAATGGGAAACGAGTTTTCGTCATGTAAGGATATCTATTATCAGGTCATTTCCAGAGATAAGACCATCGGTATGGCAACGGTATATCGTATGATCCGGCAGCTGGAAGAACTCGATGTGATCAGACGTGTCGAAAGAATAGAAGTAAATCAAGAGTAAGATGATCCCGGTGTCACTGCATTATCCTGTGGCACCGGGATTTTGCTGTTACTGTTCACTCGCTTCCAGCTCGCTCACGTAACGGATTTTGCCAATTAAATCGCCTCAGGCGATGGGCAAAATCCAATGGCTTTTCATCTTTCTTGGTCGTAAACTCCGCAGCGTAGTGCTCCGTTTACGTGTGAACTGTTACATTTTGCTATCCGGTATAGCAAAAAAGAAATATATACAAAAACATAATTTGCTGTTATGTATTTAAATGATCGATAATAGGCAAAATGTAGAAAAGCACGATAAATCCTTACATAATGTCCCCAAATATGAACGCCTCAAAAATACTGACGATATAAATAATCAGAAGTAGATGTACAGCCGGAAAGAGGAGG
>AUJT01000035.1 GCA_000424365.1 Lachnospiraceae bacterium NK4A144
CACAGCAGGATTGATGCTTTCAAGGAGCTATACCTCAAGATCAAGCGTCACAGAGAGCACATACTGAATGCAATACGGCTCGGTATGAGCAACGCACGAATTGAGGCTACAAATAACAAAATCAAGCTGATCATTCGCAAGGCATATGGTTTTCGAAACATCCAAAACATGCTCGATATGGTCTATCTGGTATGCTCGGATTTGCAAGTTCCACTTCCTAACAGAAAGCCAAGGGACGCATAATCAGCATACACACTGGGGATGATGGTATTTTTTACCCACCATTACCCCTGAAGAGCCAATTATTTTGTCGATTATTCTGTCTCTTGCGTTGACAGCAGGAGGCCCCGGGATAATGTATGCGTCCGAGAGTAGTCCGGTAAACGGAGTCTCGGAGGAAAAAATTGAAACAGGAACAGTCGGTAATCTGTCTTGGACTGTTACCAAGGAAAGTGATGGTGATTTCAAGATCACTTTTGAAGGAAACGGAGAGATGACTGATTATGGTGAAAATAATGCAGCACCATGGTCGGAATACAGTGACAAGATAAAAAAGGTCTATCTGTCTGAAAACGTGAAATCTGTTGGAGATTTTTCCTTTTACGGTTTTGAAAGCCTTGAAGAAGTATATCTGTCTGATGCATGCAGTTCTGTAGGAGACAGAGCCTTTGCGGAATGCTCAAAGCTTTCAAAGGTGGAGAATGTCGGAAATGTAAGATCAATAGGTGAGTTTGCATTTGCAGGAGACGGTGCACTCAAAGAGATAGAGCTGGCTTCCGGACTCGAAGAAATAGACAATGGAGCATTTGCAAAGACCGGTATTAAAAAGCTGACTATTCCGCAGACAGTTAATTCTATAAATGTTTCGGCATTTATGTATGACAGTGAACTATCGGAAATCACAATACCCGAAGGATGCCAAAATATAAGCTATGGAGCTTTTGACGGCTGTGATAAGCTTTCGGTCATAAATTATTCCGGATCGGAAGATGAATGGGCAGCGCTTATAAAAAAACATGAAGAGAGCTATCCCGGAAGAGCAGAACATAAATGTGCACTTGAGAGTGAAGATATCGTGATCAACTATGATCATACATATCCTGCATCAGAAACGATCTCAGAAAACACCGGGGCAGAACGCGAAAACACTGAAACCGTATCATCCGACGAGGAAGCAGCAGTTGATTCCTATCTGGAGGAGTCAGCAGGCTTTGAAGTGGATTCGGTAACGAGCGCCTCAGTAAAGATCGACTTCAGATCCGGAGTATCTCTTGGAGGAAAGTATACGGATTCTTTTAAGGATGCAGCGTATACAGATGATGGCGGCTTCGTTGCGGTAGGTTACACCTACAGTGATTCTGTCTCAGGAAATTACAATTATGAACCGTGGACTCTGTCCGAGACGAGCCATAATTATCAGGATGGACTCATTGTAAAATTTAATGCAGATCATGAAGTGGAATGGACACGTACCATTGATTGCACACCGACTTCAAACTCTTACGATGTATTGTTTGGAGTGGATGTACTTAACAACGGAAAAATAGTTGTTGCAGGAAATTCCAGCTATGTTTCTCCCGGCGGCGAGATAAAGGGTGTATCAGGCTATGCAGCAGTGATCGATCCGAAAAATCCTGATAATCGAACAGAGTACCATATAGGTGGAACAGCCGGAGATCAGATCCCAGCTGGTGTGACAGCCACATCAGATGGAGGATTTACAGTAGTCGGATGGACTGCGAGTCAGACAGGATATTATCAGAAGGTCGTTATTTCTGATAACAAAGCAGTAAAAACCTACGATGCCGTAAAGATCTGGGAAGGTGTATCGGGAACAGACAGTGCGATACCGAACCGTTTGTATAAGAGCGGAAGAGATGCCTTTGCAGTTAAGTTTAATTCTGAGGGTGAGACTGATTTTGCATCACTCGAGAACTATGCTGCAATAGAAAATAACTACAATATGTCTGCACCTAATCAGTATCTGGTAGGTATGACTGTTGATGGAAATGATGACATCATACTCGTTGGATATGAGCCTGTTATAAAGAATGGACGTGTAGCTACAGTTGCAAAGCTCAGCGGAAAAGACGGATCTCTGATCTGGCACCGGGCAGCGGGAAAAAATCTTGATTCGGAAAATTCACTCGAAACACTTACGGATATGGCTGATTACACAAATGACATTGAGTACTCCGGTGTAACAGCATTAAAAGATGGTTCCTATGTGGTTACGGGCCATGCGGATACAAATGCCCAGACGGAAGAAGGATGGGAAGTAGTATCAAACAGGCAGAGAATTGCTGTGAGATACAGTTCAGACGGTGAGTTCATGAATACTTTATCTCTGGGCACAATAGGAGAAGGTGATTCAGTAAATAATGACTCGGAAAGCCGGTTTAATGGAGTTCTCGCAGAAAAAGACGGTGGATATATTATTTACGGAGATGCAGGCGGTATCATAAAGGAAGATGATACCGTGGCTTCGGGTTACGACTACGGAAATTACGGAGGAACGGATATTGTTCTCCTGAAATATAACAAGAATAATGAGCTTCAGTGGTGTGAAAACTATGGAACGTCACAGGGAGACTGGATCAATGCTCTGCTCGTGAAGAACGATGGTGATGAGCTTGAGTATCTCGCTGTCGGAGAGAGTAACGGTACTGATGGAAATCCGGCATGGGAAAACCATGGAAGTATCGATGCCATAGTAATGACTAATACGTATTACGAGAAAGCGTCCAGCGGCACAGAGGAAGAAACAGAGGACGGAAACGTAATATGGGCAGATGGTACATACGAAGACAGTGGAGATGGATTTAAGGGATCGGATTCGGTCACAGTCAGTGTTGTAATAAAAGACCATAAAATAACAGAAATCAAGACAGTAAAATATTCTGATACTGAAAGTAAGTTTAATCTTGCAACAGCGCTTTATAACTTTATCATCAAAGCTCAGTCAACGGATGTAGATTCCACAAGCGGAGCAACGTATTCAAGTAATGGTATAAAAGAAGCTGTTTCTAAGTGCCTGTCACAGGCTGCAGCAGCACATGTTTCTAAATTAATAGAGACAATGGATACGGATTCAAAGGAATCTGTTCAGGAAGTTGTTGACAGTTTTGAAGAACTCGGAAGTTACGCTGTTGGATTTGTTTCGGGTTTTTCAAAGCTTGAAAGTGCTGCATCAGCAAATGGTATAAGTATAGATAGCAAGGCAATATCAAAGACTCTGACAGAGACAGTTCCTGCCAAGGGAGAAGATCAGACCTATAACGATACCTATTGGAAACTGCAGAGCAAGTATATGAATAATATAAATGCTAAAGCAGTGATCTCAGGAAATTATACAGGAAAAGGCGTAAAGATCGCAGTTATAGATTCCGGTCTCACAAAAGCACAGGAAGATATAGATTACAGCCGGGTTCTGGAAGGTTATGATTATATCAATGACATCAAAATGACAGGAAGTTCTGCAGGAGATGATTCAGAAGCGCTTATAGATAATAACGGTCACGGAACAGAAGTAACCGGAATCCTTATAGCAAAGACAAATAATTCGCTTGGGATCACGGGACTTCTTTCAGAAGCAGAAATCGTGCCGTTGAGACTCGAAACATCAAGCTCAATGCTCACAAAGGCAATAATAGATGCCGCTGATATTTATGGAACGAGTGTTATCACGACAAGTATCGATGTTAGTGATACGGAGGAACTTAAGGCAGCGGTTGACTATGCAACGTTAAAGGGTGTGCTTATTACCGGCGCTGTAGGAAACAGCGGATCTGATGCCTATATTTATCCTGCATCCTATGTCAATGTGGTTGCGGTAGGATCCGTAAATGCAGAAAACGAGGTGAGGGATAATTCTCAGAGAAATGATCAGGTATATGTGACAGCTCCGGGTGAGAATATTGTTACAACTGACGCTATGACAGGACACAGGGCCGTGATCAAATCAGGAACATCATTTGCATCACCTATGGTTGCGTCTCTTGCAGCTGTGTTGAAAGAAAGTGATCCGGAAAAGGATATTAATGATTTCAAGAAACTTCTTCGTGAAAGTGTATTGGATAAGGGTGATGAGGGCTTTGACACATCTTACGGTTACGGCGTTATTGATATGAAAGCCTTTACAGAGCTGCTTGATGCAGGTGAGAGTGATGATCCTTCTGTTAATCCTGTTGTTTATCCTGAGATAGAGGATGAACCGGAGAAAGATCCGGAAATCGGTAATGGCAATGATGATGGTTCAGAAAACACCGGTAATGGCGCATTCGGAGCTGATGTACCTGATGGAATAGTGATAGACGGAATCGTAGTTTCAAACAACGCGATAAACGGCGGTATGGTAAGCAAAAACTCAGTAAAGGCAGGTTCGCTCGAACTTACGGTGAATTACTACAGTGAGATGGTTTATCATAACGGAAATACAGTGCCTTCTGTTGTTGCAGTAAATGGCAAGGTTGTCTATAAGGACGGCAAGATCGTAAAAAATGTAGAAGTTGCTGACGGTATCACTATAGCTTCGGTTCAGTTCAAGAATGCCGGAGGAGTATATGTGAACGGTGACACAGTGTACCAGTACAAAAAAGGTAAGGCACCGCAGATAATATTGAAATTTAAGACTTCCGACAAAGCTCTTAAGGCAGAAGTAAAGAAAGCGAATAAGGCTTTGAAAACATTTTCAGATCTTAGTTATGAGATATATCCTGTGGATGTGAATGCTGTTATGAACGGAAGCTACGGCAGAGAGTTTAGTATCAGCGAAAAGTCAAAGGGGAAGATCAGTATAACGATGCCAAAATACAAAAATGGCGTAAGAGTTGATGGAAAGACAATAGTGAAGACTCTTGGCAAAAAAGACGTAAGTTATTCGGATGGAACTTACACATTTAAGAGAAACTACAAGGGAAGCATCAAACTGTAACAGAATTCTAAATAGTATCAGGAAAGTCCGCGGTGTTGCCGCGGACTTTTCTAGTGCTTTTTAATTCCACGCTTCGTAGCGATGTTTATTGACGATCAAAAAGCGGTCTTTGTAGACCTTCAGGGGGAGTTTGGTATTGACCTTGTAGGGCTTATGTACATTTTTTAGTTTGTACATGATAAATCTGGGACCGTGCTTAGAGTTAACGAGTATTTTGCAGACCTGCCCCGGAATATTGTTGTAGTAAACCGTGTCATCCATATATCCATATACGGTACCCTCTATCTCTTTTCCGAATGTAGATACAGTGAAATATCTCCATACAAAGAGCAGGATGATCACAAAGCACATGATACTTGGCAGTGCGAAAATAAAGCCTAAAGGCTGGATGTTAAACCCCTCATTTGAAAGAGCAAACGGGATTATAAATCCGAAAATGGCAAAAGCTGCAGCAAATATCATAGGGAACAGGGTGTTCCAGAAAGTAAGGGAAGCTTCCGTGCAGGATAACTCAGGATAATCAAGAACCGCGTCAGCAGTGTTGAGCCCTGTAGGATTTCCGCAATAGGGACAAAGCTCAGTTCTCACAGGTGCACCGCAGAAAGCACAGGTTGCTTCGGTGCGGGTCGTGGTTTGATCAGTGGTTTGATCAGTGGTTCGGTTAGCGGGGATTGAAAGATTGTTTTTCATGTGTATATTATTTCCGCGTGAAAAAGATATGTAAGCGTTTTTCTCAATTTTCAAAATCAGTTCTCCTTTCAAGAATAAAGCTATATTGTGATGATGTCAGGGATTGCTTCATTGCTACGCAATTCCCGCAATCCTAAAACACTCGCATTCCGCGTAATAACGCTACTTGCTCGTGTTTTGCGGGTCCCAAGGTCTCAATCCTCTTTGTGCAAGCACAATCGGATTTTGACCTTTTGACCCTGACATCATCATATTGTTTTGATATTAAAACAATAACACTTATGTTATATCAGATTCATTGCCAATGTCCAGCTGCGGCTTTGGCGAAATAGAGCAGGCTAAAGTGTATGATTCTGTTAAGAAATGCGAAAATCCGGCTATATTTTCATGATATTCCATAATGATGAGAAAAGCTGTCCTGTGTTACCATCATTAAAGGACAAAATGTATCTGAAAAGGTACAAGATCATGCAATGGATGAGGAGGACAGCATGAAGCAGCTTGCAGGGTTTTTGAGAGGTGTAAATCTGGGAGGATGGATCTCTCAGTTTGATAAGTACGATAAAGAGCATTTCGATACTTTTATCACAGAGAAAGATATAGAGTATATTGCATCACTGGGCTTCGATCATGTACGAGTACCAGTCGACTATATCGTACTGGAAGATGATAACGGAACTCCGAAGGAAGAGGGAATAAAGTACCTCACAAACTGCCGTGAGTGGTGTGAGAAAAATCATCTGAACATGCTCATAGATCTGCATGAGTGCTACGGCTATTCATTTGATCCTCTGAAAAAAGACATGGACCGTGAAAAGTTTTTCTATGATGAGGAGTTTCAGGAGCGCTTCTTTAAGCTGTGGAAGAGAATAGCAACGGTATTTAAGGACTATCCTGAGCAGGTAGCATTTGAACCGCTTAATGAAGTTGTGCTCCAGGAAGTAGCTGACGCATGGAATAAAGTCGCATCAAAGTTTATAAAGATCGTTCGAGAGATCTGTCCAGATCATATACTTGTTATCGGCGGAGTTGCCTATAATAACGTAATGAGCGTGCCGCTCTTAGAACTGCCGGTTGATGACAAGGTTGTCTACAATTTCCACTGCTACGAGCCTATGGTATTCACACATCAGGGTGCATACTGGGTGGACAAGATGCCGCGAGATTTCCGCATCAGCTATCCGAAGACACTTGAAGAGTACAGAAAAGCCGGAGATGCACTGGCAGCAAACCTCGCTGGCGCTGTTTATCAGGAAGGTATCCGTGAGATCGGGAAGGGATTTTTCGAGGATATATTTGCACCGGCGATCGAAAAAGCAGAAAAGGACAATGTGTGCCTCTACTGCGGAGAATACGGTGTTATCGATCAGGCAGATTCCGAGGACAGACTCCGTTGGATGAAGGACATCCACGCAGCATTCCTGAAATTCGGAATCGGTCACGCACTCTGGAACTATAAGCAGAAAGACTTCGGCCTCGTTGATGAAGTCTTCGCATCAATAAAAGACAGATTTATAGAGATCGTGTGATTTGCCAGAAGTCAGGGCTGGCTCTGGGAGTATCATACTAAGCGAACAATTCGAAGTCGAGGGCAGAAGCGCGAGCATAGCTCAGGTGCGAGAGGCACTGTCTGAGGGTACTTTGTGCTCCGCGCGGAGCGCATAGGAGCAAAGTACCCGAGTTGCCGAAGCATCTGAGAATAGGCGGCGCAGCGCTTCAACCGAGACGATGTGTGAGCGTGTATGATACTCCCAGTGACTGACCGTCACTAAACGAAATCAATCAACTGATTCGATGATGAATTTAGTATCAAATAAGTCCCTTAATCTCCCTCAGCGCATCCCCAAGTCCGTCCATATCTATCCCCGAATAATTAAGCAGAAACTGATGCTTGTCAGGAACCTTATTTTCCATGTAACAGCTTGTGACGCTGGTTATCCTTATCTTCTTTTTGAGCAGTTTCTTCTGAAAAACATCATCCGGTATAGAAGTATTAAATTCCATTAGAAAATGCAGACCGGAATCATTCTCGATCACATTGCACTCATTATCTGAAAAAATATCCCGGATCATTTCAAGTATTTTTGCACGTTTCCGTCCGTAGCGAAGTCTCATCCTGTTAATATGTTTCTCAAAATATCCGTCACTGATAAAAGCAGCCAGTACATACTGATCAAAAGTCGAGACGGTGTTAGAGTAAAAACTCAGTTTCTTAAAAAACAGATTTGCCAGATGCTCCGGAAGAACCATGTAGCTGATACGGATAGTAGAAGTCAGTGATTTAGAAAAAGTATTCATGTAGATTACTTTTTCGGCAGCATCAATACTTTGGATAGAGGGAATCGGTTTACCTTTTAAGCGAAACTCACTATCGTAATCGTCTTCGATAATATATCTGCCATCGGTCTCATTCGCCCATGACAGGAGTTCGTATCGACGGCTGACGGGCATGGTTACGCCTGTTGGAAAGTGGTGAGTCGGGCTTATATGGGCGATGTTTGCTCCGGAAGCTGCCAGAGCGTCCACTTTCATACCCTTTTCATCCATTGAAATGTGCTTACAGGAAATACCGTTGCTTTTATATATGGAGTCCAATTTTTTGTATCCGGGGTTTTCAATCGCATAAGTCTTGTCAGTTCCGAGAAGCTTTATAAGGATCGAGTACAGGTACTCTGTTCCTGCACCGATGATTATCTGGTTCGGATCCACATTCATGCCGCGAAAAGAAGCCAGATGAGATGCAATACCCTGTCGGAGCTCAAAGATCCCTTCACAGGGCGATACAGTCAGGAGCTCCTTTTCTTTTTGGCTCAGTGTTTCACGTACGAGCTTCGCCCATATCGAAAAAGGAAAATCATCTCTGCCTGTTCTGTTAGAAGAAAAATCAAAAACCACATCGGTGTTTTTCCTTCCCTTATCAATGTTCAGCACGCGGCTAACCTGCTGCGGAACTCTCTGCATCTCTGAAATATCCGAGATAAAATATCCTTTTTTCGGAACGGAATACATATATCCCTCGCTCATCAACTGGTCATAAGCATTTTCAACCGTAATGGTACTAATGCCCAGGTTATCAGCGAGAGTACGCTTAGACGGCATCTTTTCATTGATCCTGAGTTTTCCTGATAAAATGTCGTTTTTCACACATTCATAGAGGTGCTGATATAAAGGTTTAGTGGTGTCACTCATGTCGTAGGTCAGCATAGTATTCTCTTTTCTCTGGCATATAAAAAAGATTATTATTGGATATTTTGTGAATGCCAGTTTTGGATTATAGTATCAACTAACTTTCAGGCAGTCAAGAAAATATGGAGGAGACAAAAAAATGTCCAATGAACAGTATAGCTTAAATAAAGGTCTTGCACAGATGTTAAAGGGTGGCGTGATAATGGATGTCACCACACCGGAGCAGGCGCGGATAGCAGAGAAAGCCGGAGCCTGTGCTGTAATGGCACTGGAACGTATCCCGGCAGATATCAGAGCAGCCGGCGGCGTGTCCAGAATGAGCGACCCAAAGATGATAAAGTCTATTCAGAATGCAGTTTCCATTCCTGTAATGGCAAAGTGTCGCATAGGCCATTTTGCAGAAGCGCAGATACTCGAAGCGATCGAGATAGATTATATAGATGAATCAGAAGTGCTTTCACCTGCGGATGATGTATATCACATAAATAAACGCGACTTCAAAGTGCCGTTCGTATGCGGTGCCCGCGATCTTGGTGAAGCTCTCCGCCGAATAAACGAGGGCGCATCCATGATCCGTACAAAGGGTGAGCCGGGCACGGGAGACATCGTGCAGGCAGTTCGTCACATGAGAAAAATGAATGCAGAGATAGCAAAGGTAAGTGCTCTCCGAGAGGATGAACTTTTTGAAGAAGCAAAGAGACTTCAGGTGCCGTATGAGCTTGTAAAGTATGTACATGAAAATAAAAAGCTTCCGGTCGTTAATTTCGCGGCAGGCGGTGTGGCGACTCCGGCTGATGCAGCACTGATGATGCAGCTTGGCGCAGAGGGAGTATTCGTAGGCTCTGGTATCTTCAAATCAGGTGATCCGGAAAAGAGAGCCAATGCAATAGTAAAGGCGGTGACTAACTATACTGATGCAAAGCTTATCGCAGAACTTTCCGAAGATCTGGGAGAAGCGATGGTCGGTATAAATGAAAACGAGATAAAACTTATAATGGAAGAACGGGGACAGTGAGATGAGGATTGGTGTACTGGCAGTTCAGGGAGCATTTATCGAGCATGAAAAAGTAATGCAGTCGCTTGGATGCGACTGCGTGGAATTAAGGCAGAAATCGGATATCGTATCACTTGACGGACTGATTCTTCCCGGAGGAGAGAGCACGGTTCAAAATAAACTTCTCCATGAACTGGATATGTTTGATTCGTTAAAAGGTATGATAAAGGGTGGCGTCAGGACGCTTGCTACCTGCGCAGGATTGATCCTACTCGCAGAAAGGATAAGTAACGATAAAAGGAGTGCTTTTGCAACGCTTCCGGTAACTGTAAAGCGAAATGCTTATGGCAGACAACTTGGGAGCTTCAGGACCAGAAGTGATTTCAAAGGTATTGGCGATGTTGACATGACATTTATAAGAGCACCGTATATAGAAAAAGTCGCCGATGGCGTAAAGATACTATCGGTTGTTGATCAAAAAATTGTCGGAGTAGAGTATAAAAATCAGATAGGACTCTCATTTCACCCTGAACTCGATAAAGATGACAGCATACATAGATATTTTCTAGAATCTATATGATGATGTACGGTTTTATGGACATTGCGTATTGTTATTTGATATTTCTCAGGTTAATGCTACACTTGTAATAGGGGTAGTTGCTTACGAAATACGGTATCGTTTTCGGCAACGTTGTGCGAGTGTATATAAGGGGAAAAATAAAGATGCGTGAATTAGATAGTCTGTTGGTGAACGATGTGCAGAAGCAGGCATTTCATGACGGCAGCGGTATCAGAACCGTAATATTTCTGAAAGGGTGTCCGCTTAGGTGTAAATGGTGCTGCAATCCGGAGTCGCAGAAGGAGACACCGGAGATCATTTACCGCAGGCAAAAATGTATAGGAAGGGAAGAATGTGGACTCTGTCGAAAGGGAGAAGAAGGAAAGTGCATTTACTTTGACAGGGACGGAAGAGCCAGGGTGGATTTCACCAGAATCCCTGATGATCTCCAATGGACAAATATATGCCCGACAGGAGCTATATCCATAGAGGGAAAGCGGATGAAGATCGATGAACTGTTGGATATAGTAGAGCAGGATACAGTTCTTCATAAAAGTGGAAAGGGAGGAGTGACTCTCAGCGGAGGAGAGCCGCTGATGCAGGAAAATTTAGTCCTTTTCTTGAAACGCGCCCGGGCTCGTCGTATTAATACGGCAATAGAAACCTGCGGATACGCAAATAGGAAAAAGCTGTTGGAAGCCGCCGGTTATCTGGATCGTATTTTTTATGATATAAAATCGCTTGATGATACCAAGCACAAGATCTTTACAGGCGTGTCCAATAAAGTGATCATAGAAAATCTGCAGGCATTATGTGAGGCTTTTCCAAAGAAACACATCACGGTAAGGACACCGATCGTGCCGGGATTTAATGAAAATAAGTCAGATCTGAAGGATATAAAGAAATTTGTCGCATCACTTCCAAATGTGAAATGGGAGAGAGTACCGTATCACACCAACGGTCTCATTAAGTATGAGATGCTCGGCCGTGAGTATCCGATGAAAAGTTTATGATAAGGTTTAATTATCGCAGACGATAAGAGTTTTGAATTTTTCACCCCAAAACATAAGTGATATTATTCCTGTATGAAAGATGGGAAATGTCTTACAGGGGGGCCTATGAAAAATATACTTGCGTTTGGGGATTCAAATACATGGGGACTGATACCGGGAACAAAAGAAAGATATCTTTGGGGTGACAGATGGACAAGTCTTGTTGAGGAAAGTCTTTCTGACACAAGAGTGATCGAAGAGGGATTGTGCGGAAGGACCACGGTCTTTGAAGACGAACTACGACCTTTAAGACGTGCAATAGATGTGCTTCCCATGGTACTTGAAAGTAAAGGTGAACTTGATGCGGTGATAATCATGCTGGGAACGAATGACTGCAAGACATTGTTTCATTCCAGTCCGTATACGATAGGAAAAGGAATGGAGCGCTGCCTTGATGAGATCGAAAAGGTCATTCCGTCAGAAAAAGTATTAGTGGTGTCACCGATACATCTTGGCGATAATGTGTGGGAAGCTGATAAAGATCCGGAATTTGACGTTCGTTCAGTAGAGACTAGTAAAGGCTTAAAGGATGTTTACCGAAATATTTCCGCGCGGCATAAAACGAGATTTCTCGCGGCGTCGGATTATGCAGAACCCAGCCATATCGATGAAGAACACATGGATAAAGAAGGACACCGGCGGTTAGCAGATGCAATAGTAGAAAAACTGGAGGAGATGGCGATCTGATCACAAGGCTCACAGCGAAGAAAAGCTGTGGGTCTTTTTTAGCTTATAGGAAATTCCGATGGAATTCTTAGTCGGATTCTTTGTTCTTTACAAATAAGAGTTATCAAAAGGTGGAAGAAAAAGAGTGATCCATACAAAGCCGGAACAAAGAAGAGCACCATGAAATTTGAAATAGTCGAGAGAATAGTAACAGATGACATGGTGAGCTTCAAGGTGAAAAACGATAAGCTCAGGAACCTTAGAGTCAAAGCCGACCTCCTGCCGGAGAAAGCCTTGAAATTAAGGCTTCCGGCAGGAGGCTTGTTTGTTCAGATATTTGACCGCAGTTATACTAGAAAAGAAGTAGCCGGATAAAAGTAAAATAAACATATTACTTATTCATCTCCCCACAGTTCGATAAAATGATCAAATCTAGGAAGGTTTATTTTTAAGTAGCCACGAGTATCTCCGTTGACAATGTGCTTATTGATTAGTCGGTTTCTGAATACAGGGTAGCTATTGGGATTTTTCATGAGATTTTTTATGTCATCAGCTTTCCCACTGTCTGTCTTGTAAATACAACGTATTATTTCTTTTTCTCCCGGGGTAAGAGAATTCCATATAAGGTCATAGGAGTCTTTAAACAAAATCCGTTCAAAAGCGGGTATAAGATCTTCCAAAGTTTCGTTTTTCTTTTTACTAAAGTAAAGAGAACCTAAAACCTGATAGGCGTAAGCGTATCCCATAGAAACCTTCTGTATTTTAATAGCCTCCGTAGACTCGATTTTCAACAATTTTTCGTACATGAAAGCGATATCATACTTGTTTAAGGCGGTTATCTCTCTCTCATCTGCTCTCTTAAAAAATGTGAGGTTCTTTTCGGTAGAAAAATCTTCAATGTTTTCAGAAAGTCCGGTAACGATAAGGTACAACTTTAGTCCTTCTAGGAGCATTGAACCGATCATTGACAGAAGTTTCACCATTTCGGGGGTTTTTGAAATATCATCAATTCCGATAAGAACTTTGTATTTCTTTGTATTTGCCAACTTGATCATATGAGTCAGAGCAGCTTCATCTGAGTAAAAATGTTCATTCTCTGTGAAGGATTTTGAAACATTTACAGATTCGTTTCCTGATACAACTATAGCATTACCATTAACTGAGGTTGTAGAACTTATTGAAGATGTTGTTTTTTTAGAATCAATAAATTTTTCCATACTGAGCTTGGATATGAGTGTTGAAACTGCATCACCCGATGCAGATAAAGGATAAACAAGCCAATTCTTCTTTTCTTTCAGAGTACGTATCACTTTTCCGTATTCTACAGATTTTCCGGAACCACGTAATCCGGTAATTTTGTAAACATATTTAGATGACTCATCACTGCAAAAATTAGTGATGATCTCATCTGCAATTCCGTTATCTATATAAGCTTTACCGGCAATTCCCGGCGTTCTGGTAAAAGGATCAATTCTGGTATTCATAGTCAATTCTCCGTTTATAATATATGAAATTATTTATCATCTGTTATTAAACCCGGAATATATTTATCATTTGTTATCATTTTAATGCTTCATTTATTATCTGTCAAATTCATTTATTGTAGATGAAAAGCCTGTTGTAGGTTACAGTTTACGACCAAAAAAGATGAATAGCCATTGGATTTTGCACATCGCCGCAGGCGATTTAATTTGCAAAATCTGTTACATGAGCGAGCTGAAAGCGAGTGAACAGTAACTGTTGTAGTAGCAATGTCAGGAGACGGCAGAGTTAATATTTCAAAATTCAAGGCTCTTTTTCACACAAAACCGCACATGATCCCGAGAGATCAAGTGGAGGAGATCACAGGATTTCAGCCAGGCGTTTTGTTTGTATATATATGTATTGTTTGGTGTAAAAACAGGTGTCTTGACAGCTGCGTCAAAGACAAGTATTTTTAATAGGTATTGCAAAACAATTTTTTGTAAGGCGGAGGAGAATATGATATCTACAAAAATGGCAGGAAAGGCGCTGAGAATCGCATTGGCAGCGGCGTTAAGCGTATCACTGTGTGCGTGCGGCGCGGCTAATAACGGTAGCTCTGACCAAAAGGCGACAGATGTATCTGCGACTGAAGCATCTACTGCAGCGGCATCGGAAACAGCTTCATCAGAGGAAGCATCACAGGAAACAGGTGCAAGTGAGGCAGCCGGAACAGAGGAAAACAGTGAAACAGCAGAGGCAGACAAAAACGGAGAGGTATACGTTCTCTGCACCAGTGATGTGCATTGTGGTGTAGACAAGGGTTTTGGATTTGCAGGACTCGCACAGATCCGTGAATCACTTGAAAAGAAAGGATATGAAACAATACTCGTTGATGACGGCGACGCTATACAGGGTGAGCCAATCGGTACGCTCAGTAATGGAGAAGCTGTGCTGAAGCTCATGAACGATGTTCATTATGATGTGGCGATCCCGGGAAATCATGAGTTTGATTACGGAATGGACAACTTTTTGTCGCTTGCTAAAGAAGCAGAGTTTCCATACATCAGCTGCAATTTTAATAAAGAAGGAGAGCTTGTTTTTGATCCCTATGTGATCAAAGAAGCGGCAGGTCTGAAAATAGGTTTTGTAGGTGTAACAACACCGCATACACTGGCAACTTCGGTTCCGACATATTTTCAGAATGATAATGGGGAGTTTATATACGGTTTTTTGCAGGATGATGACGGAAGCTCTGTTTATAATGCGGTTCAGGAAGCAGTAGATAGTGCAAGGGCAGACGGAGCAGATCTGGTATATGTACTTGGTCATCTCGGAAATGACAAGAGCTATGAACCGTGGAACTATGCAGATGTAATATCTCATACGACCGGAATAGATGTATTCCTTGATGGTCACAGCCATGATACAGATCAGGTTGTCATGAAGGATAAAGAAGGCAAAGAAGTAACCCGTTCAGCAGTAGGAACAAAGCTCGGTTCCATAGGTTACAGTCATATCTCTGCCGAAGGTGAAGTACTGGACACAGGTATCTGGAGCTGGTCAAATGATTATGCGCTGCAGGAGCTGATCCCTATTGATAATGAAGTAAGTAAAAAGGTAGATGAGGCGATGAGCGCGCTCGATGAAGAACTCGGAACAGTAGTAGCTCATTCAGATGTAGAACTAACTATAAACGATCCAACAGAAAAGGATGAATCCGGCGCACCGATCAGAATGATACGCCGCGCAGAAACAAATCTCGGAGATTTCGTAGCAGACGCATATAGAGATCAGGGAAAGGCAGACATTGGATTCATAAATGGTGGATGTATCAGAGCATCCATCGAAAAGGGAGATATAACAAACGGAGATCTGATAGCCGTACATCCATACGGCAATGAGCTATGTGTCGCAGAAGTAACAGGGCAGCAGATACTGGATGCACTTGAGTGGGGATCACGCAGCGTTCCGGACGAGAACGGAGGATTCCTCAATGTATCAGGCCTCACTTACGAGATCGACACAAGCATAGACAGCGGATGCATCGAAGATGAAAATTCCATGTTCGCAGGCATAAAAGGCGAGCGCAGAGTAAAGAATGTAAAAGTTGGCGATGAACCGATCGATCCGAAGAAAACCTACACCCTTGCAGGACATAACTACATGCTCCAGCAACAGGGAGACGGATTCACAATGTTTGACGGCGTAAAGTTCACACAGGATTGCTTCAAACTCGACAATCAGGGTCTCATCGATTACATCAAAAATACCCTCGGCGGAACAGTCGGCGAAGAATACGCAGACCCCTACGGCCAGGGCAGGATCGTAATAAAGTAGAGTATATTTCTAACAGTTATTTGAAAAGTGTGTAAAAAAATTGCATTATCAATAGAGATTTCATAAAAATACCCCGGACACGTATTATGCGGTTCGGGGTATTTTCATCGCAGCGAAATCGTCACCCCACTGCGAGAAAAATAACCCCAACTAATCAGCCTATCTGGGGGATTGAAGAAAATAAACGCACATGAGAAAATAAAAAAGACATGTACCTGAAAAAGTACAAAATGAATTTTATATTGAGGGAAGAAAATGCAGATTTCACAAAAAAACATCACGATCACACAAGAAGAATATCAATACGCAATGGACGTCATAAAAAAGCTGTCCGGTTACCTTGACGCCAAAGTCGTAGGACAGAAGCAGCTAAAATTCTCGCTAATGGGAGCAGTAATAGCAGACGGACATATACTGATAGAATCAGTGCCCGGACTCGCAAAAACAACAGCAGCAAAAGCAATGTCCGATGCAGTAGACGGAAAATTCGCAAGGATACAGTGTACACCGGATCTTCTGCCGGGAGACATAATCGGAACACAGATCTATAATCAGGCAACAGGAAAATTCGAAAACATCCTTGGACCTGTATTCGCAAACTTCGTACTTCTTGATGAGGTAAACAGATCAAGCGCAAAAACCCAGTCAGCCATGCTCGAAGCCATGCAGGAAAAACAGGTAACGATCGGCGGAACAAGCTATCACATGCCTGAAGACGTATTCATAGTGATCGCGACACAGAACCCGATAGAGCAGGAAGGAACATATCCCCTGTCAGAAGCACAGACGGACAGATTTTTGATCAAAGAAGTAATAACATATCCCACGGCAGGAGAAGAAGTCGAGATCCTAAAAAGAATAGAAACAGGAATCATCTCCAAAGTAGACCCGCCGGTACTCACGATACAAAATCTGGACAAACTGCAGGATATCGCAGAAAAGGTCTATGTAGATGAAGCCATAAAATGGTATATCTCCGGCATAGTCGTAGCCAGCAGAAGAGCAGAGCTGGTACATGGAACAGATCTTACAAAATATATCAGGATAGGAGCCAGCCCGCGTGCATCGATCTCATTCCTGAAAATGGCAAAGGCATCAGCGATCATAAACGGCAGAACCTATGTAACTCCTGAAGATGTAAAGAACGTAAGCCATCAGGTACTGAGACACAGGATCGGACTCAATTATTCTGCAGTAGCGGACAAAGTGCCGGTAGAAGCAGTTATCGATGCCATTGTAAATTCAGTAAAGGCGCCGTGATGAATATAGATTACGAATATTTGTCCAAGATACGAAGGGCAGTAGCATTATATACAAATCGAAAAACCTCAAATATCCTGGATGGCGATTTCCACTCAGTCTATAGAGGACGGAGCATGGAATTTGATGATCTAAAGGAATATACCTATGGTGATGATGTCCATGATATAGACTGGAAGGCATCATCCCGTATGTCACAGGTACTTGTCCGCAGATATATGGCAGACAGGAGACACAATGTCATGTTTATCTGTGACAGAGGCGAAAAAATGCTTGGAGACACATCAAAAGGTGTACCAAAGAGAGAAATAATGCTGATGACTTTTGGGATACTGGCATTTATAGCCGGAAGGAACGGTGCAGATTACGCTCTGTCATATCCGGGAGATCACAGCGCAGAAAAGAGCTTTTTTAAGTCAGGAAATGATCATCTTGAGAGATTGCTCTATGAATATGAAAAAAATCTCTCAATAGACACGAAATTCAGCCTTACCAAAACAGTAGATGAGATCTTAAATACAGTAAATAAGCGAATGATCATATTTCTGCTGACTGATATCGAGGGAGTTTCGGAATTAGACGAGGGTCTCGTAAGAAGCATTACCAAGAATAACGATCTGCTGATCATAAATATTGATGACGCATATCTCACGGGAGACATGGTCTTTGATAACGAAAAGGGATTGTATGAAAAAATATTTTTGTCACACAGCAGAGCTCTGCATAATGAAGAAGTGAAGATAAGACAGGAGATACTTGCAAAAGCTTCATTGATATGTAAGCGAAACAAAGCTGCGTTGATGACGATCTCATCAGAGGAAGAAATCATCGAAAGTACAATAGCCCTGCTTGAAAGGTACAAAAATGGTTACTACGGTTGAACTTCAAAATCCAATGGAATACAGCCTGTGGGTGAGTATAATAGCAGGATTGTTAATTATTCTCGCAGCAGCATTTTTTTTATATTTCATCATAAGACTGATCCTTCAAAAAAATAAAAAAGCAGAAAAGAAGCCTGCTGTGCCTGTAACCCCAAAACCGATCGCATCATATCTCGTAAAAGACAGATATATAAGACGGGTTCGGGATATCAAGGATCAATATAAGAGAAAAGCCATCGGTATCCGTGAGGGATATCAGGAACTTAGTGCTGTTATAAGAGAATTTGTTCATGAAGAAACAGGGATAAATGTAGAGAGCCTCACTGCTGCAGAGATCAAAGAGCGAGGCATAGGAAATCTTAGCAGACTCATGGAAGAATACTATGTGCCTGAGTTTGCGGAAAATGAAAAAATAAGAGGAAAGGACCTGCCAAGATCCTGTGATACGGCAGAGGAAGTGATCAGATCATGGAATTAATGCATGGGATGATCGTCATAATAGGTATTATCCTGATCGCCTGCGTAACACCATTGCTTTTATGGATCAGAAGCAAAAAAACAGGCAAATATTTAAATGGCACAAGGGCTGCAAATACATCAAGGATCAGACAAACAAGTCTATATAAAAGCCTTCATATCAAATACAGGATACTAACTGTAGTGATGATCGCAGCTCTTATAGGAAGCGTAGTATCGTCGCTTTTCCTTGCTGCAAGACCGTATGTACAAAAAAATGTGACGAGCGGAGTAAAAAAGAGAGATATCATTCTCTGTATGGATGTGTCCTTTTCACTTTATGATCTCAACATGGAAGTTACGGATAATTTAAAGACGCTGGTTTCCGGACTTGAGGGAGACAGATTTGGTATAAACATCTTTAACTCATCATCGATAACCTATGTTCCGCTCACCGATGATTATGACTATGTGATACAGAGACTGGATGAGCTTCATGAGTACTTTAAGCTTCAGAAAGAATATATGGAAACTTACGAGAACTCTGATGACAGTGTTTATGATATGACTGATGAAATGGTAGAACAGAGGTCAGATCTCGAACATAAGCTGTTGTATTTTGATTCAGGAACACGTTGTGAATCTGAAAGAGGATCATCCCTTATTGGTGAAGGGCTTGCGACAGCGCTTTATTCGTTTCCATATCTCACGGATTCTGAGAGGACCAGAGTCATCATCATGAGTACGGATAATGAGCTGAGTTCCACATCGCAGCGTGTGAGTATTGGGGAAGCAGCAAACTTATGTAAAAAAAATAAGGTGCCTATGTATGGAATCTTTCCATCTGAGGAAAAATTCTATATAGATGATGGACATGATTACAATACCTGCCTAAGTGAATTCCAGGATGCTTCCGGGATCACCGGTGGAAAATGTTATATAAGAACCGATGAAATGCCTGTTTCGGATATCGTTCAGAATATACAAAAACAGGAAGCTCTGCTTGTTAATACGGTCCATACGAAACAGACAGAGGATCTTCCTGAGCTGCCGTTTATAATGATGATCATATGCCTCGCAGTTTCGTGCGTGGCAGGAATGGTTTTGCAAAGATGAGTATCAGACCGATAATACATCCTGTGATATTGCTGGTGCTTTTGGTAATTCTATTTGGAGTTACCGCATTAGCTGTTATCAGGAATAAATTCAAAACTTCAGATAAAATATTTACTCTGTTCAGATTTTTCTTAATATATGCGTGTGCCTTTATCATTGGCATAAGGCCTGTAATTGTAGAAGAGAATTATGAGTACAGTACGAAAAATCTGGATGTGCTTTTTGTGGTGGACACTACGATAAGTATGTGGGCAGAGGACTATAAGGGAAAACACACAAGGATGGAATGTGTAAAAAAGGACGCATCCAAGATCATGGAAACGCTTGAGGGAAGTAATTTCGCTCTGGTGACCTTTGACAATACATCCCATGTGCTGGCGCCCTTTACACAAGATGAGCAGTTTGTAAAGGATTCTTTTGATACCTTTATTTGCCCTGACAGCTATTATGCAAAAGGATCTGATCTGGAAGTACCTTATAAAGATGTTGAATCGCTGCTTAGATCATCTAATAAAAAAGAGGGAAGAAAAACGATTATTTTTTATTTAAGTGATGGAGAGATCACAAATGAAAAGCCGCTTACGGACTACTCGGCTTTTTCAGAATTAATAGATGATGGAGCAGTGCTCGGGTACGGTACAGAAGAAGGCGGAAAAATGCGTGATGGAGAAGACGCTTCGTACTATGTCCATGATTACAGTACATACGATGATGCTGTATCTAAAATAGATGAGGGCAATCTTCAAAAAATTGCCGATGACATGAATGTGTCATATTTCAATATGTATGAACATGGAGAATCTCTTCAGGGAAAAGTTGAGATGATAAGGCAGGGCTCCGGAGACGTTATGAATAGCGGTAAAGGAGTAGAAAAATATAGAGATATCTACTTCTATTTTGCGTACTTTATGGCATTTATGCTCTTTTTGGAAATGATGATCGCTGTCAGAAGAGGGAGGTTATGATGAAAAAGGTACCTTTGAGCTTGTGGCTTATGCTGGCGGCAGCGTGTATTTTGCTTATTTCAGGTTCCATACTTACAAGGAGAGTTTTTGCGAATCATAAATTTGTAAAGGAATATGAAAACGGAGAGTATGATACGGATAAAGAAGAGGGATTGTTAGTCTTGAATTTCCCGGAAGGATTTCTGCCTTATTACAACTTGGGAAATGCTGCATTCAAACAAAATGACTATGATCAGGCTGTTGCATACTACACCAAAGCTCTCAAAAGAAATCCGTCAGGAAAAAATGACTGTCTTGTAAGGATCAACCTTGCGCTCGCAATGTGTTATTCTATCGATTTCGAAAATATCTCTGACCAGGAACAGACTGATGCTGCCATAAAAATACTGGAGGGCGCTAAAACAGTTCTTTTGGAAAACGAATGTGCTTCAGAAAGTGGAGATGGACACAATTCGGATGCCCAAAAACTTAAGGAAGATATCGATAAGATGATCGATGAGCTTAAAAATGAGCCTCAGAACGGCAGTGGTGATGACACCAAAGATGATCCTGAAAATACTGATCCCCAGCAGGGAGGCCAGGACAACTATCAAGAGGAGCAATTGAAGAAAAATCTTGAAGAATCACGGAAAGAATCCATGAAGGCGAGCATGGATAATCAGAATATGATGGATAACTGGTCTGATTTTAACGGTGAAAATAGTGTTCATGACGAAAACTATGACTGGGAATCAAAGAAGTGGTAAGTGCTCAGAGACCCCTGAAATAACGCAATGACACGATTGTATACAAAGAAGAACGTAAAAAGTGTCGACTTGTATACAATTTAGAGCAAGAGAGGGCTTGTATTCTGTATACAATTAAGGTACAGTTAAGGCGATGAGAGGAACCCATCAGATTGAGTTGTGTTTTTTAGGAGGAATTAAAAAATGAGAAACAGGATGAGAAAGGTGTTTGCACTTCTTCTGGCTACATCAATGATGTTCACAATGAACACAGTAGTATTCGCTGAGGAAGCAACAGAGACAGCAACTGAGGTTGCAACAGAGACAGCTACAGAAGTTGCAACAGAGACAGCAACTGAGGAAGCAACAGAGACAGCTACAGAGGAATCAACAGAAGCTGCAACAGAGGAATCAACAGAAGCTGCAACAGAGGAATCAACAGAAGCTGCAACTGAGGCTGCAACAGAGACAGCAGCTGAAGAGGCTGTTGAGACAGCAGAAGTAGCTGAGAAGAGCGAAGTTTCTGTAAAGGCCGCAGCAGTAAAGGAAGAGAAGCCGGTTGGATTATCTGCTGATAAGGCTCTTAGCACTGCTTCAGAAAACATCATCGATGAACTTGAAACATTAGAGGTATCTACTCTTAAGGCTGGATCAACTAACCTTTATGTTGTTTACCCTCAGGCTATCGCATTTGACGGAAAGAATAAGCCTGGCAGCAAGGCTGCACCGATTTCTGATATAAAGGTATTTAAGGCTGCTGACGGCAAAACTGTTTCTGGAGCAGACCTTATTTCTTATGATAAGGATGGTAACGTAAAGTACTCAGCATCCTTCAATGAAGTTACCGTAAAGAAGGTTAACATCAAGGCTGCTAAGGGTGCTACAGTTGCTTACGAAGATGGTCATGGTCTTTACGCTGCAAAGAACCAGACTTATATCAAGAGCATCGTTCTTGAGGATAAGAGCCTTAATAAAGAGCTCAACAAGGTAATGAAGGAAAACGCTAAGAAGATCAAGAATGCAAAGGCAGTTTCTTCTAACGGATTCTATGGCACAGGCAAAGATGAGTATATCGATCTTATGATCGCTGTATATCCTGCATATGTTGGAAACGACGACAATGCAGTTGCAATGGCTAAGAAGATCGGTCTTGAGACAGTTGCTGTTGAAGCTGTAACAAATAAGAAGGGTGACCTTAAGAGCTTTACAGGACGTGTAGATGGTAAGAAGGTTACACTTAAGGCAACAAAGACAGAAGGCAAGTACAAGGGCTTTGACGCAACAGCAGTGAAGTGTGATGCAAAGACCAACACAAAGGGTGCTGAAAAGTACTATGTTGCTGATGGTAACTTCTGCGGAAATATCTATGTAAAGTAATTTTCGATAGGTAAATATCGATAAATAACTGAATACAATTATAGGCAAAAGGCTCACAGCGGTGAAAAAGCTGTGGGTCTTTTGTTGTATTCCGACAAATTACTTTGTCCATTTCTTTGATTTTTGTATTAATTCTTGTACATAGATTTGGTATACTTGAAATATGGTAAGCTTCACATATGCAAACGGCAAGGTAAAGAAGCTTCAGGTTAAGACCGGTAAAAAACAAAGAATCAGGATGGTGGATCATGCTTATTAGAAGAGCGGCAGACAGAGATATAGAAAAGATCATTTTTTTACTTCGGCAGGTTTTGGAGCTGCATGCAGCAATAAGACCGGATATATTTATCTCAGGGACGACAAAGTATACAGTAGATGAGCTTGAGGTACTGATAAAGGACGATTCAAAACCGATATATGTGGCTGTTGATGAAAATGATGCAGTTATCGGATATGTTTTCTGTCAGTTAAAAGAGCAGCCGTTTTCTAATAACATGGTTCCGTTTAAGTCAATATTTATTGACGATCTGTGCGTGGATGAATCTGCGAGAGGCAGGCATGTTGGAGAGCAATTGTTTGAATTTGTAAAAAATGAGGCAGTTAAGCTAGGTTGTTACGAAGTAACACTAAATGTCTGGGCAGGAAACACCGGCGCAGAAAAATTCTATGAAAAAATGGGAATGACAACAAAGGAACGACAGATGGAATATATATTGAAAAAGTCGTGACAAACAGCACTTTGCCGTTGGAGTCAGGAGTTAAAAGAAGGAGGAGCTTGATCGAGCTCCTCCTTCACTTATATAGACTAGTTATTTTGGGGGCAATTCAAAAAGACTTCCCATATATTCATCGCCCTTTATCGGATCCGGATGCCAGGTATATTTGCCGCTTCCGGGAGTAAAAGTCATTTCTCCAAACTTAATATCCCCGTTATCCAGGACATAAAAATCGCATCGAACGTAGTAAAAATCTTTGCTGAGTTTTTTTGAAAGCTCGATAAGTCTATCAAGACAAGGCGGGGCAGGCGGTAATTCCTCATATAAAGGGAAAACACCGTCGTTATAAGGAAAAGGTTTCCATTCGGTATCCATATATACTTCACGGGCAGAAGAAGAACGGTCACCTATATATTCAATACATGTTGGTTTACCGTGGAAACAGTGGACCTTGTAATCAAACAGATTGTTTCCGTTGTTATCTATAAATTTTTCTGCGATGATCTTTCTTTTGATCAGTGAATAATGAAGCTGTAACCCCTCAACAAACGCAAAATCAGTGTTCATCCAGCGGTTCATCTTTCGGCGGGCGGAAGAAATATTGAGCTTTGATTTATCGTTAACAATGATATTCCAGGTGGAGCCATGGTTGGTCTTTAGCACAAATTTATCCGGAAGAGCGTTAAAGTCAATGTCATCAAAGCGGTCCCATGCTCCTAAAAGCGGTATGAGATATTCTTCTCCGATACGATCTTTAACCCATTCACGAACGGCATATTTGTCGGAAAGAGCAGCCTTTTCTTCGGTGCTGTCGTATAGTTTCATCCACTGTATTTTTTCATCAAAGGTTTGAGGATCCTCAAGGTTGAGTTCACGACCGGTCTCGTGTTTGAACCATTTTTTCAGAGCAGCGGGGTACTGTTCCGGTTTCAGGCTTTTATGATAAAAATATGTGAAAATAGAATAGAGTCTGTTTAACATGTTTTTTCCTTATGATCAGAGTAAGAAACAAAAGTATTTTGGCACTTACAAAATTTGTTCTGTAAAAAAGACAAAAAATCTATATACAGTTATCCATTGTATCATTTCGTATGAAGCACAACAATGGGAAAGTGGTGTTGATCTGGTAACGATTATCAACAAAATAATGATGATTTGATGATTAAATCAAAAAAGTTGCTCAATCCTTATATTTCTGTTAATATACGGTTCTGACACTATTATGGTTGAAAGGAGAGGAGTTTTTATAAACTCCGGTAAATGAAATGAATAAGACAGAATTAATCGATGCAGTAGCAGCAAAGGCAGAGATCTCCAAGAAGGACTCTGAGGCAGCAGTAAAGGCTTTCGTTGATGTTGTTTCTGAGACTCTTGCAAAGGGTGACAAGGTTCAGCTCGTAGGCTTCGGTACATTCGAGGTTGGTGAGAGAGCAGCAAGAACAGGTAGAAATCCTCAGACTGGTGCTGAGATCGCAATCCCGGCTAGCAAGAACCCGAAGTTCAAGGCTGGTAAGGCTCTTAAGGATGCTGTTAACGCATAATTAAGACAAGCAAATACTGTTAATAGAGAGGTGATATTCCGTAAAGGAATATCCCTCTTTTTTGTTTTAAAGAAATCTCTTTTAACTTGACATATTTTGCTGTGATTAATAAAATATCGATAAATGCGATGATCGGAATAAGTAGTTGGAAGAAATGAGTTACAGAGAGCTGCCGGACGGTGAGAGGCGCAACATACAGCTTTCAATGAATACCTCCGTGAGCAGCTTTTCGGAAAGGGAATGACCTTAGTAGGGAAAGACGGGGATGCCCGTTATCGTGCATGGGACTGTGACAGCAGCCCGCGAGGCATGGCGTGTGAGCGTTATGTGAAAAAAGGTGGTAACACGGAATTATTCCGTCCTTTGCAACTAATTAAATTAGATGCGGAGGGCGTTTTTTAGTTTATAGGAAAATTTTTCCAAAAGCCCATATCCGTCATCGAAGAAAAAGGAGTATTAAAAAATGACAATCTATGACGAGCTTAAGCAGAGAGGTCTGCTTGCACAGTTCACAAACGAGGAAAAGGTCAAGGAAGTGATCAATAACGGAAAGGCAGTATTTTATATTGGCTTTGATCCCACTGCTGATTCACTTCATGTAGGACATTTCATGGCACTTTGCCTGATGAAGAGACTTCAGATGGCAGGAAACAGACCTATCGCCCTTGTAGGCGGTGGAACAGGTATGATCGGAGATCCTTCGGGAAGAACCGATATGCGTGGAATGATGACAAATGACATCATTGATCATAACTGTGAGTGCTTCAAAAAGCAGATGAGCCGATTCATCGAATTTGGTGAGGGTAAGGCTCAGATGGTTAATAATGCTGACTGGCTCAGAGATCTGAACTTCATGAACTTCATGAGAGAAGTTGGTGTTCACTTTAATGTAAACAACATGCTTCGTGCCAGAGCCTATGAAAATCGTATGGCAAGAGAGGGCGGTCTTACATTCTTTGAGATGAGCTACATGCTGCTCCAGGCATATGATTTCTACATGCTTTACGAGAAGTACGGCTGCAATATGCAGTTTGGCGGAGATGATCAGTGGTCCAACATGCTTGCAGGTACAGATCTTATCCGTAAGAAAACCGGAAATGATGATGCATATGCCATGACTATTACTCTTCTTACAAATTCAGAGGGTAAGAAGATGGGTAAGACTGCAAAGGGCGCTGTATGGCTTGATCCTAATAAGACAGCACCGTATGACTTCTACCAGTACTGGAGAAATATCCCGGATGCAGATGTAAGTAAGTGCATGAGAATGCTTACATTCCTTCCTCTTGAGCAGATCGAAGAGATGGAAAAGTGGGATGATTCAAGGATCAACGAAATGAAAGAAGTGCTTGCATTTGACCTTACAAAGCTTGTACATGGCGAGGAAGAAGCCAAGAAGGCAGAGGCAGGCGCAAAGGCTCTGTTTGCAGGCGGTGGAGATGATATCACAACAGTACCTGCTACACCGCTTAAGGACGAGGATTTTAAGGATGGAAAGATCGATATCCTTCAGGTTCTTGTTTCAGCAGGACTTGCTCAGTCAAGAAGTGAAGCCCGTCGTAATGTTCAGCAGGGAGGCGTTACTGTAGCTGATGAGAAGGTTACAGACATCGCAGCTGCATACGACAAGGATTTCTTCTCTGGTGATGGTGTAATGGTCAGAAGAGGAAAGAAAGCATTTAAGAGAGTTACATATTGATCTCTAAATAATTATTTTGCCCATCGCCGAAGGCGATTTAATTGGCAAAATCCGTTACGTGAGCGAGCTGTAAGCGAGTGAACTGTAACAAGCTGTAGGTTTTGTATGATCAAAATCTGCAGCTTTTTTTGAAATACTCCGATATATTAATTATGAAAAGGTAAAATATACCTAAATCTTAAGATGTAAGTGGATATAAACGGGTATATAATGATAACAGAGGGCAAGTAAAAAATCCGATCGTGCTTGCACAAAAAGGATTTTTATTTGGAACCTCATATCATTTTTCGGAGAAGAGATATGAGAAAAAGAATGATCATGGCAGGGGTAGCCAGGCTGATCGCGTTTATATTGTTTATCACAGCGGCACTGCCTGTAAATGTAATCGCGGAGTCTATGGATGCTCCTAATATTCCGAATACATCAGGTGAAACATCAGAATATGATGCGCCTAATATTGCAAATAACTCAGGTGAGACATCAGAATATGACGCGCCTAATATCGCAAATAATACTTCTGCGTCTTCGGAGGGAGATTCTCCTAACATTCCTAACAATGTGGAGAATAAATCCGGAAAAGATAAACCGGATGTTATAATCCGTGAAAAGAAGCCGGAGAAGAAGAGGATCTATTTTGTTTCATTCTATTATAACTACGGATCAGAGGTTGCGACAAACTCTGATATAGATAAAAAGATCATGCCGTCAGCTTCTGAAAATGAGGCGAATTATGTACTTCCGTATTGTGAGTATTCAAGAGACGGATACGTATTCAGTGGCTGGAGTACAGACATGGCCGGAACTGAGATCATGCCGTATGGTGATATATTGCGACTGGTTGCTGGTGAAAGATCGCTGTATGCTCAGTGGAAAGAGCGAAGTAAGGTAAGCAGTTTCAAGGTAAGATTCGATGCAAATGGCGGAAGCGGAACGATGAGCGCTGTCACATCTGCAGGTGGAAGTATTGTTTATCCTGAAAATGAGTTTACTCGTGAAGGATATGAGTTCCTGGGCTGGGGTGTGAGTGCAAATATGTCACCAAAGGCGGATTCAGAACATTTCTTCAAAGTTGGATCAGCAGGAATATATCTCAATTCAGAAACGACCACTTTATATGCTATATGGAATAAAAAAGTGATCAAACCGGGTGATATTGTTGCTGCAAATGGTTATACCAATGATATGAATAAATCTCTGAGTTATAACCGTATTTTGCGTCGCATAAGATTTAAGGATTCATCCGGAAAAATATGTACAGTAAGTATGAATCTCAGACTTGCAAGGGCTGCGACTTATAATGGGACCGGACACAGATATTCAAAGAAAAACAATGAAAAACCTGTCCTTGATGTAGGTAATAGTAAGGTTTATATCGATGGAAAGAAAGTTGAGATAAAGCGGTTAGTTGTTAAAAACGGTCAGAAGGCTTGGGTGAGTCAGAACTCAGTATTTGCTCCGAGGATCAGTGCTGAGAATATGGAGGCATATGGAAAGGTTCCGATAAAGAAGAAGCCAACATATTATATTCAGCTTAGAGCATTTGAGGGTTCAGGTAAGTCTACGAAAAGAGCAGTAAAATATCTAAACAGATATTTTAGGAATAATCCGACAGAGTTTGAAATAGTACCGCTCCAACTTGAAAAAGAAAAGTTTAAGACAGCTACAGTTGCAAGTGGTGGAGAAAAGATAAAGAAGCTTGTTGGATCATCAACAAAGAAGAACCTTAAAGAAGATAAGTCAGGAAAGAAAGATTATGTATTGATCTCTCTTGAAAACGGAGTAGCAAAGATACGCGGAACAAATAATTATAACGGAACCATAAAAGTTAAACTGAAATAAAAGATATAGGTTAGATGCCGTGCTGTGATGGAAAGCAGCACGGCATTCGTGTCATATGTATACAAAAAACTGACCGTGGTTTTTAATAAAATCAAATATTTGCAGGAAATATCAAAAAAATGTACACGTTTCTACTTAATACATTAAAAGAATGTGCCGATAAGCTAATTATAATATGAGTCGCCAATTAGGAAGCTGAAGGGGTAGGCAAAATACTTGCATAGCTTCATGGAAGGAGACAGGGGAATGAAAGTAATCGGAACTGGAAGTAAGAAAGTATTGATCCTGCAGATTCTTGACATTATGAAAAAATACTCTGATGCAGATCATCCGCTTACACAGCAGGAGATCATCAGATATCTGAAAGAAGAAGGAACAGAATGTGACAGGAGATCGGTAAGAGCGAATGTTCAGGCGTTGCAGGATTATGGTTTTGAGATTTCAATGGAAAAAGATGGATATTGTCTGAAGGGCAGGAGTTTTGATGAAACCGAACTCAGGATGCTTATAGACAGTGTATTTTTCTCAAGAAGTATACCGAAATCAAGAGCACAGGCAATTATTGAAAAATTAAAAGCGGAAGCAAGTATTTATTTTGAGGCAAAGATGGCGCACGTGTCGAGTCTTCCGGATCTTGGGCAGAATAAAAAACTTGCAGCAGTCCTTGACCAGATAGATGACGCGATCGACGATAAAAAGAAAATCAGATTTATATATAATTCATATGGGTCTGATCTAAAGCTGCATCCTACAAGGGAAAAGCCATATGTGGCAAATCCTTACCAGATAGCGGCAGTTAATGGCTGGTATTATCTCATTGCCAACACCGAGGATCAGGATGGTGTGTCATATTACAGGTTAGACAAGATCACTAAGCTGGAAGTGCTTGATGAAAAAATTGTTCCGATGAAGAATATTAAAGGTCTTGAAAAGGGACTGAATCTTCCGAAGATGATGGTTGAGCATGTAAATCTGCATAGTGGTGACTGTGTTCCTATCCAGTTTACGATGGGCAGCGGTAATGTTGATGCATTGGTTGACTGGCTTGGAAAAGAATTTACTATCATTGAAGATAAGGCAGGAAAGCTGAAGGTTAAGGTTGTCTGTAACGAAGAAGCTTTCTATAAATGGGCATTACAGTATGGAGATGATGTAGAAGTACTGCAGCCTGTAGATCTCAGAAAGAAAATAGCATCGACAGTTGCCGAGATGAGTAAAAAATATAAAAAATAAAAATAAGAAAAGAGCAATTCCCTCTTCGTTATATTTTGACGAAGAGGGAATTTTAATGCTCGGAAAGCGTGGTTTTTCGTATATTTTATAATAAGAACGAGCTATAATGATGAAAAGGGTCACAGTAACAGAGGTAAAAGGGGAGAGACAAATGAAAATAAGGGCAGTAGATTTACTGGAACTTGATGAAGAATTTACGGGAGAGCAGTCTTTGGAGTGCATCGATCAAAAAAAGCTGAATGCTGCGATCGAGTGGTTTGTAAAACTTGTTATTTATAAGCAAAAACAAAATTATGTAGATTTTTATAAGGGATATTTAAAAGAAGCGTATGGATTCAAGCAGGAAATCTATGCGTCTGCACATTCGATACTGAATATCGAAGCCTGGACCAAGGATATGATCGGAAGTCATAAGATCCTGGACAGGGTTCTGGCTGCGATGATCTCAAGAGAACGTCGTAGTGCCAACGCTATGATGGATATACAGGAAATAAAGGAATTTAAGAAACAGGCCGAAATGGATCTTAATCTTGCGGAGGACATATTGTTCAGGCTGTATAAGAAAGATCCTGAAACGGTATTTGATGATGCCTGTTTTCTGCTGGGGAGAAATTATCATATTTTTTCCTATATGCTTTTTACAAGAGACTGCACAAAATATCTTCCGGTCGAAGCGAAAAAAAATGAACATTATGACTGCTTCGTAAAGATCGGAGCGGAAACAGACGGTATTATAAACTGCACCTGGAGAGGCTACAAGCAGTTCCTTAAAGTGCATGAGGAGGTACGGAAAAAGCTTGAGGAAAGCTTTAATACTCACATTACACTTTTGGATGCGCATAGCTTTATCCTAACTCTTCGTGACGCACCTGAGGATTTTTCTTTTGAATGGCAAAGTGAGCTGGAAGAATATGCAGGCGGAAAAGACGAATTGTATGATCTGCTGTCGGAGCTCATTTTCACAAAGGATTACGGTAAGGAGAATGCCGAACGCAGTCAAAGAATAAATGATGAGCTTGCAAATACTGAGCTCAGTGAAGAAGAACGTAAGGCAGTGCTGGGAATTAGGATAAATAATGATCCCTTTGAAAAAAAGGTGTATCGCCGATATGGCAAATGCTGCTTATGCAGGATACACGATAAAAGCCTTCTCTCTGTACATAATCTGAAACCCTGGAAGGATTGTGCGCCGGAAGAGAGGTTTGATGTTGATAATGGATTTATGTTCTGTCCGAATCATGGACGGCTGTTTGATGTGGGACTCATATCTTTTACAGATGATGGGACTATCATGATCTCAAAAGACCTGGATGAAGTAGATCGTGTATATGTCAATGTCCGTCCGAATATGAGGATAGAGATACGAGATGGCAACAGAAAGTATCTGGACTATCACAGAAAAAATATATTTGCAGACAGGAAGCAGGAGATCATCGATAAGGCAGATGAGAACCTGCATGAAAAGGCATCAGGAGAATAATTGATAAGATATATTATAGCGTGTAGTCTACTTGGACTAAAGAATGCAGAACTTTTGGATCTGTTAAGAAATCATAAAGATAAAATAAGCAGTATCTTTGATGATACGATCCAAATACAAACAAATGAATTTGGAAATATGCGTTACAATGCCTTATTAGGCGGCGCAGAAGAACGGGAAAGAGCACTTGATTCTGCAGAAGAACTTTTGATCCAAAATGATGAATTTGGCATAAAAACAACCTGCTACGGTGAAGAAAATTATCCTGAACAATTAATGCAGATAGATAATCCTCCGGCGATCATTTATTACCGCGGAGCGGAGTTTTACGATCTGTCGGAAAAAACAATAGCATGCCTAGGAACAGAAAAGCCAAAGGTGACAGCATATAACGCGGTTAATTATCTGATGCCGCAATGGGCAAGAGGCGGCTGCACCATCATATCAGGGCTGGAAAAAGGCGTAGATCAGATCGCTCTGCAGTCTGCAATGACTGCGGGAGGAAAGGTTATAGCCGTTGCTGCATGCGGTCTGGACAGGATAGAAAAGCCATTAGACCGTTTTGCAGAGAGGATACTTGAATCCGGTGGGATAATCGTTAGTGAAAATGCCATTGGAGTAAACAGAGACCGGTATTCAGTGAATGGCAGAAACAGGCTTGCGGTGGGGCTCTCAAAGGTCGTTACCATTATGGAATGTGAGGCAGAAGATGATCTGATGCAGTCTGCGCTGATCGCAGGACGGCAGGGAAAATCTGTTTTTTGTCCGGCAGGTGGTAGTACAGGAACGGAAAGATTGATTTCTGAAGGTACAGCCATTGCGATAAAAGGAGGCAAGGACACAGCACAGATCCGCAATATACTTGTTTATGATGAAACAAGGCAGCCTTCAGCAGGGGAGATAAAGGTCATGTACATGATAACTTTAGTCCGTCTCCTTAAGAATGTGAAGGCGCTAAAGGATACTTGTGCGGAGCTTGGAATCCCATACCCTGATGGACGTGATGCAAAACTGATCGCAGAGCAGCTGGACAGTGAATGCAGGAAGAAAGGACTTACACAGAATGATCTCACACAGACTCTTGTACGTCATGTGATAGAGTAGATCAGTGATAACTATTCCTATTCTGCAGACCGGATTCAGTGATCAGTTAGAATAGTGTGAACTACATACAGCATTAAGGGTGCAAAAGGACGTTTTTTCGTGATCGGAAAAAACGTCCTTTTGATTATGCGGAAAACGACTGCATACATTATTCTGTATATTGTGCCTAAAAACACGCGTTATTCACGCTATCTTTCGGAAATCTTAAGAATTGAGAGCAAAAAAATGGACATAACTCCTTTTTTCTCATTTTCGGCCTCACTATACTTTTATGTGGAGAAAAATCGTTATTGGAATGCTTACAAAAAAAGGCTCACTTGCGGCTGATGATTTGGATGTCCGTTTTTGATGACTTTGAGAGAATTATGTTCATAAAATAGTCGATGGAGAAACGAGGAATGACGTGAAAGGGAAAAAAATGATAGTTATCATGGTTGGTGTATTGGCTGTAATTAGTGTATTTGTAGTTGTCGGAAATATTTTTAAAAGAAATAATTCAAATTATATTGATGCTACAGAGACATTTAGAACTATTTATGAACAGAATGAAGATTCTTTAGACAGTAATATCTCGAAAAATGAGTTAAAGAGTAGACATGGAAAGTTCGAGCCTGATTATGATGTATCTGAGCTAGTGAAGGAAAATGCTGGTATAGAGTATGTTTATACTAAATCAGATACGGACAATACGATTAATAATAAGTTTATGTATGTTGTAATAAAAAGTGATGAATAT
>AUJT01000036.1 GCA_000424365.1 Lachnospiraceae bacterium NK4A144
AGCTGACCATTACTAATAGGTCGAGTGCTTGTCCAAGATAAATCGGGAGTTATTCCAGGATGGAAAAATGATTCGATGTTCGGTTTTCACTGTACAGAGTATAGTGAAAAGAATATGGCCCACTGGCTCAGTTGGTTAGAGCGCCGCCCTGTCACGGCGGAGGTCGACGGTTCAAGTCCGTCGTGGGTCGTTTACAATTAAATATGCCGATGTGGCTCAATTGGCAGAGCAGCTGATTTGTAATCAGCAGGTTAACGGTTCGAGTCCGTTCATCGGCTTCGATAATAAATGACACCGAGATACTTTTGAAGATAATAGTATTTCGGTGTCATTTGATATTTTGATATTCTTTTCTATCCGCACGCGTAGCATTATTCAATGCACGAAGTGCATTTTTAATCTTATAGGAATTCCGTTTGGTAATTCCTATAAGATTAAATACTAATTACAGGATTTCTACTAGTTCAATCTTGAAATTAAGGGCTTTTCCTGCCAACTCATGATTAGCATCAAATGTGATATTCTCATCGTCTTTTTCAAGTACAGTAACAGGGAAGGGCTGTCCATACATATTCTGCAGATAGAGTTTCTGACCAATCTCAAGTTCCTCTGCACCAGGAAGCTGTCCAAGCTCAATCTTCAGAATAGCTTCCTCGTTTCTCTCGCCGTATGCCTCTTCAGGAAGAAGATGAACATTTACGATCTCACCAAGCTTCATATCTGCTACAGCTTTATCAAATCCGGCGATCATCTGGCCTGCTCCACATTCAAATTCTAACGGCTCGCCTCTATCATAAGAGGAATCAAACTGAGTACCGTCATCAAGTGTTCCCTGATAGTGTACTCTAACCTTTTTTCCAACATTTATTCCTTCAATACTCATTATTCCGTTTTTCTCCTAATCTATAAACGCGTATTACCAGTGACAAATAGTTTTCTCTTAATAAGAGTGTAACATTGCTATATTATCAATTTAAGCAAGTTAATTCAATAAAAACGTTGGCAAAAGCCCGGATGTATGAGCTAATGCCAACGTTTTTTTATTGTTTTGATCCCTCTATTTAATTCCAATCACCGGCAACTGAAAGTGCCTTATCTATATACTGAGGATCCTCCAGTATCACCTTGGTAAAAAGCTTCTCAAAGTTTTCTTTGAATTCCTCAAAATTATTACCGACTGAAAATTTATCCAATTCTTCACAATCCGACAATGTGTACGGAACTCCTGACCTTGTATAGCCAAATCCCTCGTCCTCTCCGAGAACATACAGATTTGTATGAAGATTTCTTGTTTCCGGATCGCCGCATATCTCTGCGCACAGATGTCCTATCGTGCAGCTGCCGTAAAACTGTTCTTCTGAAGAATAGTCGACCTTTCTTCTCGAAAGATCCCTCCAGTTATCCTTAGACATTCTCCAATGATAGAACAAATATGCATCTTCGGCAGATAAAAGATCAGGTTCTTTCTCTACCTCTTCAAACTCATCATCCTTATTAAATATAAATGACATGACCTTGTTTACCAGATTACTCAAGTCATTCCCTCCTCACGCATACAATGTGCAATTTCTAATACATATATGCTATTTTACAACGAGATGACTATTTGCTCTAGTTTAAATACATTTTAAAAACAATTAAAACGTTTTCTTTTTTATTTAACCATGTCTCTTAATTCCAATTCAGAAAGAATAAAGTCACGAAATGCAACAGCCGCATCTGTTTCATCCTTTGAACCGTTTTGATATAGATTGATAACTCGATTTATATCGGGATCATCAAGTGTTAGCATCTTTATTTGTGTAAATCCGGCTGTTCCGGGTGCATCTCTCGTCTTGGCTTCAATCCACTTCTCTATCCTGAGAAAACAATGAAAGCAAGCCCTATCGCTTATGTTACAAAAGATTGTCCTCCAATGCTCCTTCAGCATGGTACAAACGACATGGTCATTGACCCTCGTCAGTCTATCTACATGAAGGATAAGATTGATGAGATCTGTGGCGAAGGACGTGCTGAACTTGATCTTTTTGAAGGAGAGCCTCACGGAAGTCAGGTGATCAAGGGTGATGAAAATATCATAAGATGTATCGACTGGCTTGATAAGATCTTTTATGAAGGTAAAAATCCGTACCGCGGACCGTTAAAAGAAATCACGATCGTTAATGAATAAACCTATCTGTCATAACGGTTTCATTATTTTAATTTAGCAAGGGGGTTCAAAATGAACGCAACTATTTCAGTTATCGGTCTTCTGATAGCAGCGATCCTATTTATCGTTGTTGTTTGGAAAGGACTCGATGTATTTACTTCAACAATTCTTGTATCTTTTATCATTATCGCTACCAGCTGGATGAACTGGTGGGAAGCCTTTACGAGTTATGCCGGAGGATATACCGGATTTATAGGAAGTCAGATCTTTGTACTTGTGATCGGTGCTGTATTTGGTGAGCTTATGGCTGCATCCGGCGCTGCAGAAGCCCTGGCAAACATCATTACAGAAAAGCTGGGCGTAAAGAACGTTATTCTTTCGATCACAGTTATCACAACTGTATTTGTATACGTTGGTATTTCCGGTTTCGTTGTTCTGTTCGTAATCGCACCGATCGCTACTGTTATGATGAAACGTGCAGGTTACCCTTACCGCATGATTCCGGGAATCATCTTCATCGGTGCTACATGCTCCGCAATGCTTCCGTACGCTATTAATGTAACAAATACTATTCCGGCATCGATCATCGCCGAACAGCTTCCCGGTGAGGCCGTTTCTCTCGGAAGTGCACCTGTTCTCGGTATCGTAGCATTCGTTGTTTCTACAGCTGTAGGTTACGGATATATGGTTTATGCAGCAAAGAAAGCTGCCATTAAAGAAGGTACCGTCGTTGACACTACAACACCCGTAAAAATCGTTCCTACACGCGATGACCTTCCGTCAGTCGGAATCTCCGTAATTCCTTTTATCGTGGTAATCGCTCTCGTACTTGCACTTTCAAATGTGCCTTCTATTAAAATGGATAATGCAAATGCTGTAGTTGTACTTGCTATGTTCGTTGGAAGCGTACTTCTTGTACTTCTCTGTCATAAGCAGATAGGCGATAAACTTCGGGAGACGATCGGAAAGGGAGTACAGAACGGAGTCGGCGCTACTGTAATGGCAGCTGCAATTATAGGTTTTTCCACTGTTCTGCAGTCATGTATCGGCTTTGAAGCCATCAAAAACTGGGTTCTGAATTTCAGCATGAATCCATACATCACAGAATTTCTTGGTCTCAATATCCTTGCAGGTATCATGGGAAGCGGAACAGCAGCAGTTCAGACTTTCTTCCAGTTCTTTACAACAACTCTGGTTCAGAAGGGCGCATCTCCTGCAGCTCTCCACCGTATTGCACCTGCCGTAGTTACAGGTATGAATACTCTTCCGAATGCTGGTGGTATGGTTGCTCAGCTTAACTGGATGAAGATCTCACTTAAAGATGGTTATCCATATGTATTCGTAACATCCGTAGTTGCTCCTATGATCGGAGCATTCGTTGCCTGCCTCGTAGCAATGGTAATGTACTAATAACAAACTATACTTAACACAAATAGCCGCTTGAACGAATCTTAGAATGATTTGTTCAAGCGGTTATTTGTTTCATTTATTGTAACAGTTCACACGTAAACGGAGCACTACGCTGCGGAGTTTACGACCAAGAAAGATGAAAAGCCATTGGATTTTGCCCATCGCCGGAGGCGATTTAATTGGCAAAATCCGTTACGTGAGCGAGCTGGAAGCGAGTGAACAGTAACCATTTATTTTTAAGAAATGAATTTTTGCAATATAAAGAGTGAAAATGTTATAATCAGCATCGTATGTTTCCGCTTTGATAGAATATATTTCTTTAAGCCAGTGTAAAACAAATAATGGTGGCTTTATTAAAAAGCGTGTAGATATTGGATTTTTAAGAGGTTTAATATAGCAAATATGGTAAAATTTGAGAATTTTTCTTTCGGTCACCCGCAAAAGGATTTATATGAAAATATTAATTTCGAAATAAATACCGGCGATCATGCGGTTCTGATCGGAAGCAATGGCTCCGGTAAGAGTACTCTTGTGAACCTCATTATGGATGAGGAAAAGTATACGTACGATGGGCTTATCCGTATGGACAGGAGTATTAGGATCGGATATGTGAGTCAGTTTGTAGAGCATGAAACATCTGATCTCACAGCGTTTGACTTTTTGGCAGCTCCTTTTCGCGCGATGATCAAGAAATCGGATGATCTGTGTGAAAAGATGGCTGATGCAGAAGACCTGGATGCTCTTTATGCAGAATATCAAAAGATCGTTGATGAGATAGAGGCTGTAGATGCATATAATTATGAGTCTAATATAGCGAAAGAACTTGCTGTCGCGGATCTTTCAAAACTTTCGGATATTCCTGTAAGCAATCTGAGCGGAGGCGAGTATAAGCTTTTATTCATTATGAGAAATATGCTTCTGAAGCCTGAACTGCTCATAATGGATGAGCCGGATGTGTTTTTGGATTTTGAGAATCTTATCTCTCTTATAAAGATCATAAATAGCTATGATGGAACGATCCTTACAATAACACATAATCGTCTGCTGCTTACACAGTGTTTTGATAAAGTACTGGATATAGAAAATAAGTCTGTAAGAGAGTTTCCGGGTAATTTTGCAGAGTATAATAGTTGGATGCTTGAAAATAAAATAGAGATTTTTGAGCATGCTAAAAACTTTGATGAATTCATAGAAAAACAGGAACAGCTTGTAAAAAATATCCGTAAGCTTGCAGAATCAATTGCAGAGCCGCGTTTCGGACGTCAGCTTAGAGCAAGGGCTACTTATATGGAAAGGCTCCGTAAGATGAGAGGAGAGGATCCTTTTATCGAGTCGCATGACCATGAATTCCATCTTGCTTTTGGTTTGACTGCAGATGATAACGTTGAGTTAGATGAAACTGCAGAATATGAGCCTGAAGCGATGGAGATAGAGGTTAAAGATTACTCGCTTTCCTATGGAGATCGTAAGATCCTTGATAATATTTCATTCAAGGTTGGAGCCGGCGAAAAAATTGCTATCGTAGGCACAAATGGAACCGGAAAGTCCAGTATGCTCAGGGATCTTTTTAGTGAATTAAATGAAAAAGAACCGGGAAAAGTTGGCTATTTCAGACAGATCGTTGAGTCCGACGATACTCTGAAACTATCCGGTGGAGAACGTAATCTCAAGCAGATCAATGAGCTTTGTGAAACACCACACACAGGACTGCTTCTCGATGAGCCTACAAGCCATCTGGATATATACGCTCAGATTGAGCTTGAGAAAGCAATTCATGAATATAAGGGAACGGTAGTACTTGTTTCGCATGATCTGTTTGCTATAACGGCATGTGCGGACAGGATAATCATGATAGAGAATGGCTCTATACGTGAAATGAGCGGAAGAGCATATCGTAAATCTGTATATAAGAATTATTTTTCAAGTGATATATTTGAGACAGAACGAAAGAGAATAGAAACAGAGATAAAGGTTTCTAATCTTATAAGATCAGGAAAATTCGATGAGGCGAGAAAAGTCTTAGAGAGTAAATAAAAAAAGCGGCAGGAAGTATGAACACAACCTGCCGCTCTTTTATCTTATTCATTGCTTTATTAATACACGGGTATAGTTACAGTGTTAACTTAGCATGCAAGAAGATTGTGATCTCTGTAAGCCTCAAATACCTTTGTAATATTTGCGTCTTCACCGATGATCGAAACTGATAACGGCTTAAGAAGTGCAAGTGAAAGGAGACCCAGAAGAGATTTTCCGTCGATGTAGCAGCGTCCATCGCTGACATCTACCTGACAACCGGACTTTGTGTTGATACGGATGAAATCTTTAATCTGTTCTTTGCTGCGAAGTGAAACTGAAATGTCGTTCATAATATTTAATTACTCCCTTTTTAGAACCACTATCTTTGTGGACTCTGTAATAAAATACACCTTTTTGATGCGTTAAGTAAAAGTTGTATCACTGTATGCATCAAACGAGACATATTGTACTTGAAAAATGAACAATAATCAAAAGATTTTTTGGATAAATTAGACAAAATGAGCCTGAATGTCTACAAGTTCTGAATTTAATGCAATGTGCGCGAGCACATATGCCTAAAATGTGTCGAAATAATTAAGAAAAACGAAATACGAATGATGTGTTAAGATGTTGTTATTGGAAAAAGTAATTCATTCTTAAGAGAATATTGGAGGATATTATGGGAGTAGTTAAGCTGGATCATTTTACTGTTAATGTACGGAAGGACTTAGGGGACAGCGAAAGATTTTATGAAGAAGTTTTGGGATTAAAAAAGCAGGAACTCGTTGATATGGGAGATCATGAGATAAGATATTTTGAGCTTGGAGATACGAGGCTCGAGTTGATCCATTATAAATATGATACAAAAGAAATTGACTGTGCAGTCGACAGTAGAGGGATATACCGTCATATGGCGCTTCTTACAGATGATCTGAATGGTCTGTATGAGCGCCTTAAGGAATATGACGTAGAAGTAACTATGAAGCCTTCATGGTGCGAAAATCTGAAGTTTCACAATATGTTGTTTAAGGATCCTAACGGTGTAGAAATAGAGATTGTTGAAAGATGATCACTTTTTCTCAAAGTGTTGATAATCCTTGAGACTATTCCATGAGCCGCCCCAGGTGAAACCGTGCTGTGTGAAAAGTTTATAGGCAAGATCGTTTGTATCGATCTTATAAGGAAAATCCGCAGAACGATCTGCATATGCCGCACCGGATGGAGGAGCTATTTCTCCGCTTTTTAAGTATACGCAAGGATTATAGAGTGGATTTAAGTCTATAGCACGACCGAGTCCATGATTGGATAATTTGCTGCTTCCTTTTACCAGTCGGTAATTAAAGCAGGATGTGTTATCAGCGGCCATGGACATGTCGTCATCTGCTCCATATTCGTCTATCAGGCGTATCTTATCTATGGGATATTTTGCTTCGTACAGGGATTTAAATATATCCACGAGATCCTGTGCTATGGCAGTATTACAGATCAGTTCTCCGGTTTGCGTGTTTCCGTTAAAGTCTACATGCAGAACATGGACATATGAAAGTGAATCCAAAGAAATAAGAGCGTTTGCTGTATCTGCAGGGTAAGACACACCGATCATTCTGGACTTCACAGAGTCGGGAATCGAGGTGTAATAGAAATCGGAAGAACTATTGTCGGTCATTTCTTCTACAGCTTCAGAGGCCAAAGCTGCTGTTGGATCAGAGGAAGCTTCTGCAGTATCAGAGGCTTCTGTCATATCAACGGTTTCTGTAGCATCAGAGGCTTCTGTCATATCAGTGGTTTCTGTAGCAACAGAAGAATCTGTCAGATCAGCGACTTCTGCAGCGCCTGAGGCTTCTGTCATATCAGCGACTTCTGCAGCATCAGTGACTTCTGATACATCAGATGATATTTCGGTTGCGGCAGTTGAAGCAGTTTCAGTTGAAACAGAGGAACCTGCTACTGCTCCGCATCCGGTGATACCTGCGGCACAGGCAGAAAGTAAGACAGTAAACGCAAAACATTTCTTATTGTAAAATTTTTTGAACATATTAACCCTCAATTCATGTCATAAGCTGGGGCAAAATGACTTTTGACCCCAACATCAGCACAGTTACCATTCCATATGCTACCACAAAAAAAGAACAAACGAATACAGCAATGCCAACGGGATTTCTATAAGCTAAAAAAGCAGTTACAGTTCACACGTAAACGGAGCATTTACTGCGGAGTTTACGACCAATAACATTGGATAGCCATTGGATTTTGCTCATCGCCGTAGGCGATTTAATTGGCAAAATCCGTTACGTGAGCGAGCTGTAAGCGAGTGAACAGTAACAAAAAGCACCCGGAAACATAATGCTTCCGGGTGCGCTTCATGTACAGATTTTTATAAAGTTCAATGAGTATGTCTGCCATGGGAAAGACCAAATAACGTAGCGGTCAGTGCATGGAACAGATCTGATATATGACAATCATTACGCGCTTCATTCTTAAAAGTCTGGAAAGATGACAGACGCATATCGGCATTCACATTAGAATCATAAGTCTGCTGTCTCTGAGAAATTGCTTTTTCCATTTTCATAACGATACCCCTCTGTTAACGGTAGATATATGCGCAATACGCTTGAATATTCGCTATAGTTACTATATATTGGATTTGAATTAATGAAAAGCTAATGATTCTAACTTTTGAATTAAGTAAAACTTAATGTTGCTGTTAAGGCATAAACGGAGCATTTACTGCGTAGTTTATGAATTAGAACGCTGAACAGTAACAACTTAACGGTGGTGACTATGGATAACGCAAGATACAGAGCATTTGTGCTCGCTGTGGAATCGGGCAGCATCAGGAACGCATCTGAAGTCCTTGGATATACTTCATCGGCGGTGAGTCAGCTGATTCAGTCGCTGGAAAAAGAACTCGATACAACCTTACTTGTCAGGGGAAAGAGTGGGGTTTCACTTACTACTTCGGGAGAAAAGCTTTTGCCTATAATACGAAGAATACTAAGTGATGAGGAAATGCTCCGGGAAACAGCGGCAGGATTAAACGGAGTCATACTGGGTACGATAAATGTGGCCTCGTATCACAGTTTATCATATACATGGATGCCGGAAATAATCGAATCTTTCCAAAAGAAGTATCCCGATGTTCAGATAAATCTGTACGTAGGTACACAGGACAGCATTGTTGAACGACTTATGTCAGGAAAAGCGGATATAGCCTTTTTTAATGATTCAAATATGAAGGAAAAACACGACTGGATACCGCTTATGGATGATCCAATGGTGGCGATAGTTCCGGAAGATCATCCGTTAGCCCATGAAAAAGCATTCCCTGTGAAATGCTTTGACGGCGAGCGGTTCATAATGTCTGATCACGGATATGATTATGATATCATGCATATTCTGAGGCAGGCCGGAGTATCACCAAATATCACTATCTCAACTTTTGACAGTTATGCGCTTCTTTCTATGATAGAGAGAGGTATGGGTGTCAGTATAGCGAACAGTATTGGTATAAGTGCAAATGAGAAAAAGGGGAAGATACGGATCATTCCTCTCGAACCCTCATACACTCTTCATATGGGGATGGCTGTCCGGTCACTAAAAACAGTTTCGCCGGCAGTGTTGAAGTTCATTGAGTGTGCGGAGAATCTTGTGGGTAATTCGTAACGGTTCAGACGTAAACGGACGGAAATTCTTAATAAATTCTTTAGATTTTGTGTCAAGTATATTTATCAGAACAAAATCTGATAGAATGATATTAGTGTCAAAAGTCAAGATATGAAGTAAGGGTTTACAGAGGAGTATTTTTAATGAAGATCAGGTTTATCGAGCCGGGTAACAGACCGTATAAAAAAACGTTATTAAACTATTTTGTTTATGACAGGTACATAAGGACGCCGTCTGTCGGACTGAATACTCTTGCGACTATCGTAAAAAAAGAAATTGATGACACTTACATGTACAGTGAATCGATTTCTAAGATTGTTTTTGATGATGTGCTGGATGCAGATATAATCTTTATCGGCATTTTTACATTTGCCGCAGTCAGAGGTTACGAGCTCGCTGATCATTTTAGAAAACATAGTCATGCAAAAGTAGTTATGGGTGGACTGCATGCATCAATGAATTATACGGAAGCAGTGCAGCATTGTGACTATGTGATGCTTGGAGAAGGCGATGAAACAATAATGACGCTTATCCGGTCTATCGAGAAGGGTGAAAAGCCTGCAGGAAAGGGCTATGCATGGATGGACGGAGATGAGATAGTAAACACCGGTATGCCGGAACCACCGACGGATCTGGATTTGATACCTGACAGATATCTCGTTCATAATTATAAAAAAATGACGGGACATATGACGATATGGCCGCAGGTTCATGCGTCCAGAGGCTGCCCGCATAACTGCGATTATTGTGCGCTTGTACGCCACTTTGGTCACTGTGTGAGAACCAGATCTCCGGAGAATGTTGTAGAAGATATAAAGTATTCCATTGATTTTTTCCACAAGGGACATTTCAGACTATTGAAGGACCTGTGGATCACGGATGATAATTTTTTTGCAGACAGGGATTGGGCGATAGCGGTATTAAATAAGATCATCGACAGTGGAATAAAATATCGATTTAATATCCAGGCAAGATATGAAGTCGGTTTTGACGATGAAATGTTGACGCTGCTTAAAAAGGCGGGATTTTTTGAACTTGATATGGGTATAGAATTCATAGATGATGATTCTTTTAAGACCTATCATAAAAAATCCACAAAGACGGAAATTGAAGAGGCGATAAAGAACATTCAGAGACATGGAATGAGCGTCAGAGGCCTTTTTATACTTGGTTCGGATAACCAGAAAAAAGGCTGTGGAAAGGAACTGGCCGATTTTGTGATAAAGAATAATATTCAGGGTGTTCTTATCCAATGCATGTATTTTGTGCCGGGAACACCTGTCTATGAGCAGAATAAGGACCGACTGCTGCATACCAGTTGGGATAAATATAATGGAAATACGGTTCATTATCCTAAAAATATGACACCGTATGAATTGCAGCTTGAAAATATAGATGCAAGCAGGAGGATTTATTCGGTCGGAAGACTGATAAAGGCATTATTGTTTGAAGATTTTGTGCATAAGGTTTTATTTACAGGTGAGTTTTTCTGGCATTGGAGTACCAGAAGCGATATGAAAAAGGAATTAGAATATCTGCGCACTTTTGAAAAAAATCCTGTGTATTTGAATAAACGATGTGACAAAAACGGACATCCGGCAACAATTAGTCAGATGTAAACAGAAATTATGGAGGATTTAGTAATGGGAGAGGATAATAATAGTGGTCAGCAGGCAAAATTTTGCAGAATATGTGGAGAAAGGCTTCAGGATAATGCAAAATTTTGCCCTAAATGCGGTTCTATGATCGAACAGGATAATAAAAGTACAGAAAACAACGTAAATCCTGTAAGCAATTCAACTCCGGTAAATAATGCAACTCCGGCTAATAATGGGAATTTTTCAAACAGCAGACCTACTGTTGATGAAAAGTATCCCGGTAAATACGGATCTCCGGATATTAAGTCCGGGAATAAAACGCCTCTTGTTATTTTGGTCGTGATAGTAATAGTGGCTTTTCTCGGTCTGGTTATTTTTGGAGGAGTGATGGCAGTGAAGGGAATCAGTTCACTGCAGGAAAAAATCGAAAGTACAGAAAAGCATAATTCCCATGATGATGACGAGGACAAAAAGTCAAATAAAAAAGATGACGATGTTCAGACAGTAGAAAAAGAGAACCCGACAGATTCATCGGAAGAGGGAACAGATTCTGTATCAGATATCTCAGACACCGGTGATTTGTCTGAAGCAGAAGTCAGTAATATGCTTGATCGTTTTGTTGACTGGTGCGGTATCAGAATGATGTATACCTGCGAGGATTATTCAGGTATCGACGTACAGAATGCTTTACCGTTAACACTGTTCTATATGACACACGGAGATGCAAGAAACGATTATATGGATGGTGACGAACTAAAGATTTCAGAGGAAGATATAGAAGACAAAATGATGGAAATCTTTGGTCAGAGCTATGATGCGGATGATTATGTAGAAAACAGTGATGATTACATGGTACACAAACAGAGTGGTGGTTACTTCACATTGACATCCGGAGATTGGGGCGAGACTTATCCTAAATATGATATCCTGTCAATTACCGAGGGTTCTGACGAGGGAACATATATCGTTGAGACAGAGTATTATATGTGGAGCGATCCTGATAACGACAAGATGTATGATAATAATACGCTGTATGTGGATTATGTATGTAAAAAAGATAAATCTGCTCCGAATGGTTTTTATATCACGGATATGACAGCTATGTGTTTTGTGTATGACAATAGTTCGAGTTCAACAACATCAACTGTCGGATATTCAGATTCTGAACTGACGGATATGGCAAAAAATTATTACGAGATGAAGAATGGAGAGGTACCGCCATACGTGGAGATCGAGGATGATCCTAGTGAAGAAGGTAAGGTGATGATCCGTCTTTATGAAATAGTTGATGATCATACTGCAACATGGGACTGGTATATTATTGACAGGATAACCGGAAGAGGAGAAGATGTCATAGGCAACGAAGTCGATCTGACCGATGCATTATGAGAGTAGTTATTTAGGAGAGAATTAGGAGAGTGCCATGGGAGAGGAAAACAAGACATCACCGCAGGTGAGATTTTGCACGAACTGCGGAGCAAAATTAAAGGAATCGGCGGCTTTTTGTGCTAAGTGCGGAGCTAAAGTTGGAGGAACCGCAGTAAAGCAGAAAACGGGGAATGCCCGATCGGTCAAAACAGAACCTGCAAAAGCTGCATCAGGAAGTGTGAATGGCAATAATGGTCAAAAGAAAAAAGGAAAGGGACCGTTAACAGCAGTCATCATCATTATTGCAATTATTTTTGCAGCAGTTGTTATTACAGGCATATTTGCTGTACTTAATTATGAAGCTATCCTGGAAAAATTTGGATTTCAGCAAAAAAATGAACATATCATAGATGATGACGATGATGAAAAGAAAGATAAAAAGGATACAAAAGAAACTGAGGATGCTTCAAGTGAAGAAGCGGCATCCACTGAGACAGATTATATAACAGGATCATCTGAGAATCCGGAAGCAGGAGCAGAGGATGCAGGTCCTCTTAAGGAATCGGATATTGATGAAGAGTCGTTAAGTATGCTGTTTGATATTGCTGCTCATGATCCTGAGGGAATGACTCGTAAAAAAGATAATTATCAGTGGAGTTTCTTCTGCTATGCAGCGGGTTATAAAGATTATATTGAAAAGTATTATGATCTTGCACCGGAGTCTGAAAGCTGGATGACTGTGTTTAGGGTCGAAGATGCAGAAAACTTTATTCTTAATTCAATTGGCTCAGATGATCTTTCTGAGATCGAAGACAGATATGAAGGAGATTATTGCTACATAAAAGGTGGAAAACTATATGCTATGACACCTGATACAGGGGACACATGGGATAATACGGCGGTTGTCATTGATCATGAGATCACAAGTGATGGAAAGCTTAAGGTTACAGGTTATCATGAAGAAGGTGCCTTTACAGAATCACATCATCATCTCCTCGAAGCAGTATTTGTAAAGAACCCTGAGAGTATCTGGAGTGGTCTCACACTTGAAAGTATAGAGGAGCTTGATGATGAGCATTATCTTCTTCCGGAGGCTCAGTATAAGAATTACACCAGAGATGAGGTCGATTTCACACCTGAGATGGCGAGATATGCCAGAAATGAGATCTACGCGAGACACGGCAGACGTTTCAAGGATCAGGAACTTCAGATGTACTTTGACCAGCAGTCATGGTATGAGGGAACGGAGGATGAGGTTCCTGAAACAGAACTGAATGAGTACGAAAAGAACAATATCAAGCTTATGGCAGAAATCGAACAAGAATAAAAATACTGATCAAAATTATCAATAAAATTACAAGTTTTTGTACAATAATTCTTGATGAATTTTACATCAAACTCTTATTTTTTACGCAATGATGACGATACTAAAGGTGAGGGAGCTGATCGCAAAAAACGAGGTGAAGCCTATGAGTTACATGGATGTAAACACACTTCAAATGCCTTTAGAAAGTGTTGCGGATTATCTTGAAATGAGAGAAAGATTTTTGCAGCGAGTCATGTTTGAGTATCATTCAAGGGTGAAATGCAGCATTCGTATCGAAAATGACGGCTTTAGAGAGGTTGATGTAGATTTTTATCATGAGAGATATTCATCTGCATGGTCGTCAATAGATAGCGGAATGACGCTTTCGCAATGGATCGATAACTATGCAGAAAAGAATTTTGAACTGAATATGCTGATGAGTGACTGTGAAGTTGAGCTAAAGAACAGAGACATTAAGATCACATACATGTATCAGTACCCTCAGATCGTGCAGTTTGGCAGTATGGAAGAGTTTAATGAGCACTGGAATTCATTACTTGGATTTAAGCGTTTTACATATCACTAATGGTTTTTTAGAACCGGTCGGAAATGGCCGGTTCTTTTTTTGATCATATTTGCCGATAAAAGTATAGAATGGGGTTTATGGGATGACACAAGGGGGAATTCTATGATCCGTTACTATACTGCAGTAGTGATATTCTGTGTTATAGTACTGTTCGTTAACAGTATCCTTGTTTTTGAGAATGATGTAATTGACAGAAACGTAAAGAATAAGTTTTATCTGATCCACTTAACTATTTTTGTCGGGGTACTGTCAGAATGGATAAGTGTTATTTTTGATGGAAGACCGGGAAATATAAAGTGGCTTCTTTTGTTTGTGCGATTTCTCGATTATTCAGTGACTCCTCTTACGGGAGTTCATATCGTCAGTGTTATCATGCAGGAGAAAAAAAGTGAATTGTGGATTCACTGGCTGATGATAGCAAATATGCTTCTGCATTTCGTTTCGATGTTCACAGGTCTGACATTTACAGTTGATGATCAAAATTTTTATCATCACGGATTTCTATACTTTCTATATCCCACGGTTTATATGTTAACGATTCTTTATGTGATCTGGACGTTTATAGAATACGGAAAAAATTATTCAAAAGATCATAGGATCTCACTTTTTACTATATGTGGATTTGTTATTTTCGGAGTATTGTGCCAGGAACTGGATGGGGGATCGGTAAGAACGGTATGTTTTTCACTAACAGTAGGCTGTGTTCTTATATTTACCCACTATACTTCTTTCGTACTCCAGAGAAATAGAGAAGTATTGTCGGTTCAGCAGCATATTATCGAAACAGATGTATTAACAGGTCTTTTCAGCAGATACTCATATAACGAAGATCTTAAGAAGTTTAAGGAAAACCAGGAATTGCCGGAAGATCTTGTTGTTTTCGAATTTGACGTAAATGAACTGAAAGCTATAAATGATAAATTTGGATATGAAGCCGGAGATGAATTAATAGTTGGGGCGTCTGAGTGTATCCTGTTGACTTTTGGCAGGTTTGGAAAGTGTTATCGTGTGGGTGGTGACGAGTTTGTGACCATAGCAAATATGTCTCGATCCGAATTAATAAAGTTAAATGAATCTTTTTTGAAACTGGTTTACAGCTGGAGAGGTGAATTTGTGGAGAATATGACTATTTCCTGCGGATATGCTTATGCCTCTGACTATCCGGGACTTACGGTCGAGAGGCTGATAAATGTTGCCGATCGGATCATGTATGACGAAAAACGTAAATTTTATCAGTCACATGAGCATGACAGGCGCTCTCGCTAGGTGTATAATGACAAATTGTTGGAAAAAACCTGCATATGATCCGGAGGATTCGTAATGAAATCATATTTAAAAATGTCCAGAGAAGAGTTAGCCGCAGAAATCGAAGCACTTCGTGCGGAGTATAGGAAATATCAGGCAATGGATCTGAACCTGGATATGAGCCGTGGTAAGCCGTGCAGAGAACAGCTGGATCTGTCAATGGATATGATGGATGCCTTAAATTCTGAGGCTGATCTTTCATGTGAAGATGGAACAGACTGCCGAAATTACGGTGTGCTTGAAGGAATTTGGGAAGCTCGTGTTCTTATCGCTGATATGATGGAGAATAATCCGGAAAATGTGCTTTTGTATGGAAATTCTTCACTGAACGTGATGTACGATCAGATCGCCCGTTCTTTCACACATGGTGTTATGGGAAATACCCCGTGGTGTAAGCTTGATAAGGTTAAATGGCTTTGTCCGGTTCCGGGTTATGACAGACATTTCAGTATTACAGAGTATTTTGGTATCGAGATGATCCCTGTTCCCATGAGCTCAAACGGTCCGGATATGGAAATGATAGAAAAGCTCGTGTCGGAAGATGAGGCTATAAAGGGTATCTGGTGTGTGCCGAAGTATTCAAATCCTCAGGGCTATTCATATAATGATGAGACAGTCAGAAGATTTGCCAGATTGAAGCCTGCAGCCAAGGACTTCAGAATTTATTGGGATAATGCCTACGGTGTTCACCATCTTTATGATAAGCACCAGGATTATCTTATCGAAATCCTTGCAGAATGTAAGAGGGCCGGAAATCCTGATCTTGTTTATAAATTCTCATCAACATCAAAGATCACATTCCCGGGCAGCGGTATAGCAGCTCTTGCGACAAGCGCAAATAATCTGGAAGATGTGAAGAATCAGCTGAAACATCAGACTATAGGTCATGATAAAGTTAATCAGCTCCGTCATGTGAGATTCTTTGGCGACATTCACGGAATGGTAGAGCATATGCGTAAGCACGCAGCGGTTATCCGTCCGAAATTTGAAGCCGTTGAGCAGATCTTTGCTCAGAATCTTGAAGGGCTCGAGATCGCGTCCTGGACAAAGCCGAACGGAGGCTATTTTATAAGCTTTGATGGTCTTGATGGAACAGCAAAGGCAATCATCGACAGGGCAAAGAAGGCCGGAGTTAAGCTCACTCCTGCAGGCTCTACATGGCCGTATCATAAAGATCCTCATGATAACAATATCCGTATCGCGCCTACATATCCTACACTTGATGAGCTGAAAACTGCAGCAAAGCTTTTCTCTGTTTGTGTAAAGCTTGTAAGTGCTGAAAAACTGTACGGAAAGACAGAAGAAAAAAAGACCGATAAATAAAAACTAAATGTATTGATTTAATAAAAAGACGGGTCAGTGGTGGATTCCACTAACCCGTCTTTGTTGTTATCTGGCTGCACTTTCAATAATTTCTGCAAGATACATGGTATGCATATCTTTGTCTGCATAAAATTTATCCATGGCTTTTTTAGGTATAAGGTCTTCTGTAAGAGGTACAGCTATAAGCTTGTTGCAGAGCAGGACCAGATTTGCTTCGTCAGGATATGGGATATTGTGACGGAAACATGGAGTAAGTCCGGCTTCTGCAAATTTGTCCACGTCACGTCCGGATTTCGCACCGCAGAGTTTAAGAGCATCGCGGTATTCTTCATCAAGAAATGAGATTGAAAAGAGATCTCCGGAATCTAAGAATTCTTTTGTATAGCGTGATTCACGGATAAAGATCATAGCGACCTGTTTATGCCAGAAAACGCCTAATCCTCCCCAACTTACAGTCATGGTATTGTATTTGCTTTTATTTCCGGTAGATATAAGTGCCCATTCGTTATTGAATTTTGTAAAAGGATTTAGATCGATATCAGTAAGCTTGAAAGGCTGAAAAGTATGCATGATGAGTCTCCCTTCTTTATGGACAAAAAAATGATATGAATTGAATCGTCTCACATATATATTTCGGCAGGAAATACCTTTTATATGAGTTTGTATGACTGTGAGTTACTGTTCACTCGCTTTCAGCTCGCTCACGTAACGGATTTTACCAATTAAATCGCCTTCGGCGATGGGTAAAATCCAATGACTTTTTAACTTTATTGGTCGTAAACTCCGCAGTAAATGCTCCGTTTACGTCTGAACTGTAACGACTGTGGAATCATAATAACATATTATTTTGATACATAAAAAATGCTTCTTCAAAATTGCTCTAAAATAATAAAAAAGATCAATTCTTCGCTTTCTCACATTAAAACATTAAAATATTAAAATTGATACTTGCATAACGTGACGGTATAATAAAATGATGACAGGGTCAAAAGTAAAATTCGTGTCATTAGTAAGGGGCAAAAGAATTTTTGACCCTTACATCATAAAATAAAATGATCAAAAAAATACAAAATTATTAGGAGGAATCTAAAAGTGGGAAAGATTTTCCGTTTTTATAAAGACGTCGATACGGATCAGATCATAGCGTCACAGTATCTGTTGTTTCCGACATTTGATGAGATGAAAGTGCATACATTTGAGTCTCTTGATCCGGAATTTGCAAGTAAAGTAAAACCTGGAGATTTCGTGGTGGCTGACGAAAACTTTGGCTGTGGTTCATCACGAGAACAGGCGCCTTCTGTGCTTAAAGCTCTTGGAGTAAAGGCTGTGATCGCAAAATCTTTTGCGCGGATATTTTATCGTAATTCCATTAATATCGGTCTGCCCGTTATCATCTGCAAAGAACTATATGATGAAGTCAAAGCCGGTGATGAGATGGAACTTAATATGGAAGAAGGAACGATCACTACAGGAGGAAAGACATTTTCCTGTACAAAGCTTCCGGAAAATTTGCAGAAAATACTGGATGAGGGCGGCCTGTTGGCGTCTCTTGATAAGGAGGACTGAGAAATGGGAATGACTATCGCAGAAAAGATCATTGCGCGTGCCTCCGGAAATAAGGTCGTAAAAGCGAATGATATTTGTACAGTGGAACTGGATCTCCTGATGAGTAACGACGGAACCACTCATATTACTGTTGATAAATACAATGCACTGAAGCATCCGAGGATTGCTGATACTTCAAAGCTCGTATGGATAGTTGATCATAATCTTCCGAGTGACAGTGTAAAAACCGCTGCATCTCACAAAAAAATGCGTGATTTTGCAAAAGAGCATGGCATCACTTATTACGAGGGTGAAGGTGTTTGTCATCAGGTTATGATGGAAAAGCATGTGCGCCCCGGTCAGCTCATATTTGGTGCAGACAGTCATACCTGCGCGTATGGAGCTCTCGGAGCATTTGGAACAGGCGTTGGAAATACAGATTATCTATATGCAATGGTCACCGGAACATCCTGGGTACTTGTACCTGAGACATTACGTTTTAACTTAACAGGTAAATTGCCGGAAGGCGTATATGCCCGTGACCTGATCCTCACTATCATTGGTATGATCAGCGCAAATGGAGCTAATTATAAGGCTATGGAATTTGGCGGCGAGGGACTTGCATCGATCGATATGGCAGGTCGCATCTCCATTTGTAATCTCTGTGTGGAAGCGGGGGCTAAAACTGCGCTGATGGAAGTCGATGAAACTGCAATGGATTATCTTAGAGAGCATGGAAGAGAACCGGTTGAGTGTTTTGCTCCTGATGATGACGCGGTTTATGCGAAGGTTTACGATATCGATCTCAGTACCATTAAGCCGATCGTTGCAAAGCCGCATTTTGTAGACAACGTAGTTCCTGCGGAAGAAGCGTTTGGAACGCATATAGATGAGGCATTTCTTGGCTCCTGTAATAACGGTCGTATTGAAGATCTTAGGATCGGCGCTGAGATACTTAAGGGTCGCAAGGTAGATCCTAACGTTCGCTTCCTGGTGGTGCCTTCAAGTCGTGATGTATATAAACAGGCGATGCGTGAAGGTTTGCTTGAAATCTTTATGGAAGCCGGCGCGATAGTTATGAACCCTAATTGCTCGGTATGCTGGGGAGCCTGTCAGGGTGTGATCGGTGAAGGGGAGACGCTTATCAGTACAGGTACCCGTAACTTTAAGGGAAGATGCGGGCACAGAGAGTCTTTTGTATATCTTGCTAGTGCAGCTACCGTCACAGCTTCTGCAATTAAGGGAGAGATCGTAACAGCGGATCGGTTATAAAAGGAGTGCAGACACATGGAAAAATTTACCGGTAAGGTATGGGTTATGGGTGATGATATTGATACAGATATCATACTCCCTACAGAATATCTGGTTTTTAAGACAATAGATGAAATGAAGCCATATGCGTTTTCACCCTTAAGGCAGGATATAGCAAAGGATATAAAGCCCGGGGATATCATCGTGGCAGGTAACAATTTTGGATGCGGTTCGTCACGTGAACAGGCTCCTGAAGTTGTAAAGGCTCTTGGAGTAAAGTGCGTTATTGCAAAGAGCTTTGCACGTATTTTTTTCAGAAATGCCATAAATAACGGACTTCTTTTGATCGAAAATGAAAAACTGGCAGATGATATAAAAGAGGGCGATGAGATAACTGTGACTATAAATGAAAAGATAGAATACAAGGGTAAGGAGTATCCTATCGTTTCTCTTCCGGATAATCTTGTAGAAATACTCGATGCGGGCGGATTGGTAAAAGCTATGCGCAGACGTAATGGAATCACGGATTAAAGGAGTGACGGACAAAATGGGACACACAATGATAGAAAAGATCATCGCACACAATGTCGGTCGGGAAGTGAATCCGGGAGACATTGTTACGGTTGATGTAGATTATGTAATGCTTGACGATATAATGATGCCGTTTATCGTTTCAAAGTTTAAGGAAATGGGGTTCAGCAAGGTCTGGGATACGGAAAAAGTTGTAATAATCTGTGATCATCTGGTACCTGCAAGTCAGGTAGATGATACACGTGCTTATCATATAAGCTGCGACTTTGCTGCAGAGCAGGGAATCAAAAATCTGCACAGGAGTGATGGAATCTGTCATCAGCTCATGACAGAAGCAGGCTATGTAAAACCGGGGCATGTAGTTTTTGGAACAGACAGCCATACTACAACATATGGATGTGTAGGAGCTTTTTCATCAGGTATCGGTTATACGGAGATGGCATCTATACTTGGAACAGGTCAGCTTTGGATCCGTGTTCCTTCGACTATCAAGGTAAACATTACAGGAAAGCTTCCGTCAAATGTAATGAGTAAGGATGTTATCCTGAAGGTGATCGGAGATCTGACAGCGGCAGGTGCTACTTATAAAGCGTTAGAGTTTACAGGTGATACGGTTGAAAATATGAGTGTGTCATCGCGTATGACAATGACCAATATGGCAATAGAAGCAGGGGCAAAATGTGGGCTCTTTGCGCCTGATGAAAAGACTGCTGAATATTGTGACATTGAGCTTGATGATTTTCAGAAAAATCTTAAAGGCGATGATGACGCAGTTTATGAAAAAGTGATAAATTACAGAGCAGAAGATTTTGTCCCTGTGATGGCAGTTCCGTCAAATGTTGATCACTGTGTTCCGATTTCAGAGATAGGTGATGTAAAGGTTGATCAGGTATTTCTTGGATCTTGCACTAATGGCAGACTTGAAGACCTTATGGCAGCGGCAGACATACTTAAGGGTAAAAAAATTGCACCTTTTGTTAGATTTATCGTGACTCCTGCCAGCCGAAAGGTTTACACAGAGGCATTAAAGAATGGTACACTTGATATATTGTTAGATGCAGGTGCTGATATCACTCACCCATCCTGCGGACTATGCTGTGGACGAACAGGAGGTATCCTTACGGACGGAGAAGTGGTAGTTGCCACAAATAACAGAAATTTCCTGGGTCGTATGGGTACGAACAAAGTCAATATCTATCTGGCATCTCCTAAATCAGCTGCTATGTCAGCTCTTACAGGTAAAATATCAGCAGCAGTATAAAGCATTTCATGTCATCAAGCCAGGAAGTGATTTTATGGAGGAGAAAAAAATAATAAAAAAGCTGTCACGAGTGGGAATACTTGGGAATGTTCTATTGGCAGTTTTTAAGCTTTTGTCGGGTATCTGGGGAAAGTCCGGGGCAATGATATCGGATAGTATCCATTCTCTTTCGGATGTATTTGCGACACTTATCGCTTACGTAGGTGTGAGGCTTGCAAAGCAGGACAAAGATGCAGAGCATCCATATGGTCATGAAAGACTCGAATGTGTAGCGTCACTCATTCTCGGTATAATTCTTGCGGCAACAGGATTTGGAATAGGATGCGCCGGAGTCAGGAAGCTTTTCTTTGAAAGAGGAGAGATTGAAATACCAACGATGTTGCCCTTGATCGCAGCAGTAGTATCTATTGCTGCGAAGGAAGCAATGTTCTGGTATACCATGTATTATGCAAAAAAACTTGATTCAGCTGCTTTTAAGGCTGATGCATGGCACCACAGGTCGGATGCGATATCTTCTGTTGGATCCTTTATCGGTATTGGTCTTGCCAGACTTGGTTTTCCTATAATGGATCCGATCGCCAGTATTGTTATATGTATTTTCATATTAAAAGTGGCATATGATATTTCAATGGATGCGCTTAACAAAATGCTCGATACCTCTTGTGACAGCGTAGTCGAAGCGGAGATCAGACATTTTATCGAGAGACAGCCCGGTGTCGAAAGAATTGATCTGTTACGCACGAGACAGTTCAGTAACAAAATATATGTGGATCTGGAAATTGCTGTAAAAGGTGAGATACCGTTGGTGGATGCGCATGCGATCGCAGAAAGGGTCCATGATGGAGTTGAGCAGAATTTCCCGAGTATAAAGCATGTTATGATACACGTAAATCCTGCATAGTTATTACGAGAATAAATAGTGATATACTTGTTACAGTTCACACGTAAACGGAGCATTTACTGCGGAGTTTACGGCTAAAAAAGTTGAATAGCCATTGGATTTTGACCATCGATTCCTTCTTCCGCCTTGTATGTCACTATTTATTCTTCGTAATAATTTCGTGAATTTAATGATTGTATTAATGGGAGGCACAAATTTGCCTCTCTTTTTTATTTTCAGATTATAAAGATTGACTTGACGCCGAAAATTGGTTAGAATTACAAACATGTTTACAGTTGTCTTGTCACATCAATATTCAGGAGTAATTGCAGCATGTGCAGAGATCTCTTACTAGTGATCGATATGCAAAATGTATATGCACCCGGTGGGACATGGTTTTGTCCAAGATCGGAAAGTGCAGCAGATAATATCAGATCACTGCTTGAATCTGAGAAAATAAATACAGATGTGATATTTACTCGATTTCTTTCATCAAAAGATCCTGTTGGAGACTGGATCAAATACAATGAAGAAAACGCTTTGGTTAACGAAGATCCTCATGCAAATGAAATGATGGATGCTTTTAGTGATCATTTGGATAAATATCCGTTATATACAAAATCTGTATATTCTTCACTTTCGATTCCGGAAGTCAGAGAATCTGTTAAAGAGCATGACAGAGTGATCCTTTCCGGCGTTGTTGCCGAATGCTGTGTTCTTTCTACAGCATTTGCACTTATAGATGCCGGCGTTCATATCATTTATCTAAGTGATGCAGTTGCGGGTATCAATGAGGAAACAGAGAAATCTGTCATTTCGGTACTGTCAGGACTGGAACCGCTCCATGTAGAAATAATGACAACAGCTGAATACATGGATAAAAACATACATCCAACAACAGCAAAAGAGGAGAGAAACTAATGTTAAACGTGTTTAAGACAAAGCTTTCAGCAGCTACGATCGTTCTGATTCCTGCATGCATAGGTATCAATTATCTCGGTAAGCTTATTGCATCCGTACTTAAGCTGCCGTTATGGCTGGATTCCATCGGAACATGCATCGGAGGATGCCTTGGCGGACCGATAATCGGTGCGATCTGCGGAGCATTAAATAATCTTATCTATGGACTCACAACAGGCGATAATATCACTCTTATCTATGCATTAACGAGTCTTGGAATCGGTCTTGTTGTCGGTATTCTCGCAAGACTTGGATTTATGGAGACTTTCCCGAAATCACTTGTGTGCGCTGTAGGAGGTGGTCTTGCAGCAGTTGTGATCTCAACTCCTCTCAATATCCTTTTCTGGGGAGGCACAACAGGTAATGTTTGGGGAGATGCTCTTTTCACACTTACACAGGCACAGGGTATGTCCGTAGCTGTAGGATCTTTCCTTGATGAGCTTGTAGTTGATGTACCGGATAAGCTTCTTACTGTTGTTATCGTGTTCCTTTTACTTAAGGGCGCACCGCAGAAACTCACCTCACTTTATGATGTAAATGCAGAGGTAGAAAGACTGGATTAATGAGCGATTTTAGTTTGTATGTAGATAAGGGAACATGGCTTAATAAGATGCATCCCTATACAAAATTGCTGTATATTCTGGCAGCGATCTGCATACCGGTCATCGGGGGGGAAATTTGGTTTTTCCCTTTGATGATCCTTTGCAGTATATGCTTACTTGCATGCGGTAGAACGCTTAGACGCGCTCTGCCGCTCGTTGCGTTTTCGTTCACGTTGATCATAGTGATATTCCTTATACAGGGACTCTTCAATCACGCAAATGAAACTGTGCTGATCCGTATAGGAATTTTGACCTTCTATAAAGAAGGTGTGCTTTATGCCGCCCGTATCGGATTGAATATTCTTAATATGCTTCTTTCATTTGCAGTATTTGTACTCACCACATCACCTATGGAGCTTGTAGATGAATTGGAAAAAAGCGGATTTTCACCGAAGTTTGGATATATCATAAATTCTGTATTTCAGATCATCCCTCAGATGATGAAATCCAAGGATACGATCATGGATGCACAGCGAAGCAGAGGTATGGAAACTGAGGGTAAGCTTTGGGTCAGGGTTAAGGCGTTATTCCCTATGATATCTCCGGTTGTTATGAGTTCTCTGGTAAATACCAGGGAACGTGCCATAGCCCTTGAAGTCCGTGGATTTGGACGAAAGAATAAAAAGACCTTTTTATATGAAAGACCGAAGCATAAGGGAGACTGGTTGATCGGTGTTTTCCTCGGGCTGATGATCATAGCAGTAACGGTATGGAGGATAGTGTCATGCCTGTAATAGAAATTGAACACTTAAAATACAAATATCCAAATACAAAAAGGCTGGCGCTTGATGACATTTCGTTAACTATCGAAAAAGGCGAATTTATTGGTATAGTAGGTCGAAATGGTGCAGGTAAAAGCACATTGAGTCAGGCAATGATAGGGCTTGTGCCGCAATTTTATAAAGGTGCTTATGGCGGGAAAGTACTTGTGGACGGAGTATTAACCGACACTTGCCCGGTAGAAGAAATGTGCGAAAAGGTAGGTCTGATCTTTCAGAATCCGTTCAACCAGTTGTCAGGAGCTACGGAGACTGTTTATGGAGAAGTTGCGTTTGGACTTCAAAATTTGGGAATTCCTGCGGATGAAATGCATAAACGTGTTGAAAAAGTCTTAAAACAATTGGATATCTGGCAGTACAGGGACAGAAATCCTTTCAATCTGTCGGGCGGACAGATGCAGAGAGTAGCGATCGCAAGTGTGCTCGTTATGCAGCCGGATATTATTATTCTTGATGAACCTACATCACAGCTTGATCCGGAGGGAACAGAGGAAGTATTTCGAGTGGTAGATCAGCTTACAGAGGCTGGTTTTACTATCATCATGATAGAGCAGAAACTTGAGAAGATCGCGAAATACTGTGATCGGATCATTCTAATGAATGATGGCAAAATGGTAGACTTCGATACACCGGAAAAAATCTTTTCACGGAATGATCTTGCTGAATTTGGAGTTGAACCGCCTGCCTATACTGTATTTTGCAGGGAAAATGGTCTAAAAAGATCCGATGGAACATATCCTGTAAATATAGAAGACACACTTCGTATAGCAAAGGCTTTAGGTAAGAAGTATTTTTTGGAAGAAAAAAAGACCGAGACGCAGGAAAATGCTTTAAAAGCGGTATTTAAGGTGGAGGAACTGGATTTTTCCTATAATTCAGAAGTGCATATTTTTGAAAAGCTGAATCTCCTTTTAGATGGTCGTTCTACAGCGATCATTGGACAGAATGGCGCGGGAAAGACCACATTGGTACGTCTTCTCAAGGGACTTTTAAAGCCGCAGAACGGCAGTATATGGTTTAGGGAAGATGATATTTCCGGAAAAACCGTAGCAATGCTTGCGGACAAGGTCGGATATGTATTTCAAAATCCAGATGATCAGATATTTAAGTATAAGGTTATAGATGAAGTAATGTACGGACCGCTTAATATCGGTATGTCGGAGAAAGAAGCCCGCGACAGATCCATGAAAGCATTGGAACTAATGGGACTTAAGGGCAAAGAACAGATGAATCCATATGATCTGGAGCTGAATGAGAGAAAAATGACAGCTATTGCATCAGTAGTCGCTATGGACACGGATGTATTGATCCTTGATGAGCCAACGATCGCGCAGGACTATCCCGGTCGGGAACTTATAGGAGGAATGATAAGGAAGTTATCATCAGAAGGGAAACTTGTGATAGCAATCCTTCACGATATGGATTTTGTTGAGAAACATTTTGAAAGAGTAATAGTTATGGCACATGGAAGGATCCTCGCCGATGGTGCAGCATCTGAAGTATTTGAGAAAGATGATGTTTTGAAAGAAGCGAGGCTGCAGAAACCGTATCTTACAGAGCTGAGACAGTGCCTTATTTAATAGCAACACGGAGGTTTTGATGAGTGGGAATGAACGGAGAGAAAAGATATTGAAGTTTCTGTCCGAAAGCAGTGAACCTGTTTCAGGACGAAGCCTTGCTGAGACATTTGGTGTCAGCAGACAGATCATAGTACAGGATATTGCCTTACTTCGTGCTGAGAAACATATAATCACATCCACAAATGTCGGATATGTTCTTACAGAGCAGACTGAGAGCGAATGTAGTCGTGTATTTAAAACACAGCATACAGATGATGAAGTTGAGGAAGAACTGAAACTTATTGTAGATTGCGGAGGTGTCGTAAAGGATGTCTTTGTATATCACAAGGTATACGGTATTATACGAGCAGAACTCAATATACAGAGCAGAATGGATGTTGACCGCTTTATGGCTGATATACGTACAGGAAAGTCAAGTCTGTTAAAAAACGTAACATCGGGATATCATTATCATACAGTGACTGCAAAGACGGAGACACTGTTGGATTTTATCCAGAATAAACTTAGTGAAAAGGGGTTTCTTGCAAAGCTCCAGGATTATGAACCTGTGGATTTCTGGAAATCAAAGTAAAGATTTATGTCAAAAGTAAAAATTCTCGGAACCGGCGTAGCAACAATGGATATTTATCCCGATCAGGGACGGATGTATCCCGGAGGAAATGAATATAATGTTTCCTGCAATGCAGCGTTTCGCGATGCAGAGGCAGGTTTTCTCGGTGTGTTTGCGGACGACCTTGCGGGAAAGCTTTTAGAAGAAACGTTAAATAAGATCGGTGTAGATACATCCATGAGTCATCACGAAAGCGGCTCCAGCGGATATAGTCTGGTACGTCTGAAGGAGGACGGAGACAGGGTTTTCCTTGATTGGAATCAACGTGGTGTTACTGATCTTCATCCTATACAGTTCACGGAGGATGAACTGGAATATATCAGAAAATTTGATGTATTAAGTCTTGGGCGTCTGGCCTGCGTTCCGCCGGAAATGGTTAAAAGACTTCATGAAAGAGATGGAATAAGGATCTGCTATGATTTTCATGCGGCATTTACGCACGACGATATCGAGCAGATCGCACCTCATATATGCTATGGCTTTTTCTCATGCAGTCATCTTAAAGAGGAAAAAATACGCGAAGTACTGAAAAAAGCAACAGATCTTGGCTGTGAGATTGCCATCGGTACACGCGGTTGCGATCCGGTCATTGCCTATGACGGAGAAAAGTATTACCGATATGAAGTAATACCTGTAGAATCAACAGATGCACTTGGAGCAGGAGATTCGTTTATAGGTGCATTTCTTGCAGACTATTTGAGGGACGATGGAAATCATCGTACGAAGGAAGAACGTATTCAGCATGCACTTGCGAAGGCTGCTGAACATGCCGCTACGGTAGTGGTAAAGGAAGGAAGTATCGGGATCGGATTTGATTTCGATCCGCCGAAACTCGTGGAAGTTGTCAATATCGGTAGATGAGATAACTGTGAAAATGCAATGAAATTTTGAAATTTCCTCTTTTCGAAAACAAAAAAACGGTACATAATAGACAGGTCGTTTTGATGTATAAGAGTCTTAAGTGTACGTTTAAGGAGATATTTATGAAAAAAAGAGTTTTTGCTGTTATTCTTACTGCTGTCATGGCAATGTCTTTATCAGCGTGTGGTTCATCTAATGGATCATCAAGTGCTGTAGATGAGTTTACGCTTAGTGATGTTACGGCAGATAAAGTCTCAGTCGGTGTTTATGCAAAAGATGAAGATATGGAAGACGAGTATGTTTATGCGATGTTTGCAGGACCTGACGGAAACGATTATGCATGTCTTATAGATTTCTATGATGATTCGGCTGATGTTACATGTGGTACTTATACAGAAGCTGATCCTGAGACAGATGAGGATGGTATCGAGTACAAGGTATATGATGTAGTTGATGCGTATACAGAGGATGAATATTCTTTCGGTTATTCAAAGATAGATGATTCCACAGGATACGTGATGGATACTTCTTATACCGGTTACAAGGGTATTATGATCTCAGGCGAAAAGGTGGTTGAGTATTTAAGTAAAGCTCAGCAGATCCTGGAGGCTGATGCAGCAGAAGATACGGCAGATGTAGCATTTACAGAAGTTCCGAATGAACAGTGATCGTGGGATTTTTTTGATATTGGAATAAAATTTTGATTGATATATAGAAGAATACAAGGGAACTTGGTCATTCGAAAATGGCAGAGTTCCTTTTTCTCTTATAGGAGATTCTGATGGAACTCTTAAAAGGGGAAAAATAAAACGCTCACTGTACATATTTTTGAGCTTTGACATATGCATCACTTATCTGTAAAATATCTAAGGATTTTTTTGATGAATACAATATACAGATATGATGCTGAATAAGGATCACAATTCTTTCGGGACCGGATTCTTACATCATTAAAATAAAAAAAGAAGGGCAGAAAGGAAATCATGAATATCGCATTAAGGAACGGCGTTGCACTGTGTTCGCTTACAGCAGAAGAAATTAATGAAGTTTGTTCATTCTCATATGATGAACTCTTTAAGGTATACAATAGTAAAGAGGATTCCATCAGTAATGAGAGACTTAGAACTGCTAAGAACTTTGGACATGAAATCTGTCGTTTTTGTGCAAAGGTATTCAGTGTTGATCGTGCGTCCAATGTAAATTTTATGGTTAGGAATATAAATGAGAAAAGAATAATCGTATCCCTTAGCGAAGCTGTGACGGCAGCGGGAAATGATCTGCTTTCTGAGATGGACGATATATCCTTAAAGGCTGTCAACGTTTTAGATCATGTGAGATCTGAAGCAAATGAACTTGAGGCAAAATTTAAGGAAGCAATAAAACGTATTATTTCAGATGATCTTTCCACTCCATGCATTAGATGTTTTAGATTCTTTTCCCAGGATGGTTTTCTTGATGCCAGGATGTTTAGCGAAAAATGGCTTGGAGATAACGAGTATCGATTTACAATGACAAAAACAAAGTCAGAGCGCAATGGTGTCATATTCGCAAGGATAAAATATCCTAGTGTGTCAGAAGCGCGTAAGGCAGAATTAGTTTTGGCTGAGTTTGCTGAAGTATCAAATGTGATAATGGGAGAAACATTTAGCTATAAAAAGTAAGTGAATACCGTATATGGGCAGATCTGAATAACATTATGGATAGATAAGAGTTATAAAAGCGAGGCGATCCCGAAAGAGGGAGGCTTCGCTTTTTGTTTTAGGATTAATTTATATGATGTCAGGGTCAAAAGGTCAAAATCCGATTGTGCTTGCACAAAGAGGATTGAGACCTTGGGACCCGCAAAACACGAGCAAGTAGCGTTATTACGCGGAATGCGAGTGTTTTAGGATTGCGGGAATTGCGTAGCAATGAAGCAATCCGTGACATCAGTAAGGGGCAAAATTTACTTTTGACCCTTACATCATTTATATCATTAGCAATAAGCATAATAGCTTTTGGCGTTACAATATATAAAAAGAAAAAAGATGGAATCAAATCAGTGAAGCTCTCGCCACGTCATCTCATACCATCTTTCTACTCGATCAGATAAATCAAGTCCGATGAAGCTCTCGCCGTCTTACCTTTAATCTATCTTTTCTTTTTCTTGGTGAATTTATAATAGCACAAACAAAACGTATAAACAAGCATAAAAGTAGATACAATTACATTTATTCGAATCAATGGTCTGATGTATAGTTTCGCGCGACCAAAAATGAATGATGCGGTTCGAACAATTAACGATTATGAGTACAAGTGTATAAACATGTAATAATCAGCAAAACTATATGTATGCCAATGGACATTGCATTGGTTTATAGATTGGTGAATTCAAAAGAATTGTTAGAATACTGCACAATTTATAATTACATAATATTACATGTATATTATGTATATACGCAATGCAAAAAGTGAATAAAAATAATCCGAGAAAAAAGTGTAGAAAAAATGAAAAATGATGTTGACGTGTGTGCAGTAGGGTGGTAATATATCACTTGTCGCCGCGAGAGACAGCGAGCCGAAAAGCTCAACGGTCTAGATGATAAGCGGTTCGACAGAACTGAACCTTGACAAACAAACAGCAATGCAACCCTGAAAATTCAAATGAGAAATTTCAGAAATGCAAAAAATAAAACTCT
>AUJT01000037.1 GCA_000424365.1 Lachnospiraceae bacterium NK4A144
CTCCCGATTGACTGTGAGTTTAAGTTTCTCTTCGAGGAATCTCGTACTACTCTCCAAGAGTCTTTCTGATGCCCTTCTGCTTTTAGCAAGTAATACGATGTCGTCCGCATATCTGATGCAAGGAACACCCCTCTTCAGAAACTCTTGGTCAAACTCATTGAGGTAGATATTTGCAAGTAATGGCGATAGATTACCACCTTGCGGCGATCCTTCCTCTGTGGCAATGACCACTCCATTTTCCATTACTCCACTTTTTAGGTAACGCTTTATGAGCTGTACCACACGTTCGTCCTTTACATTCTTTCTCAAAAGATTTATAAGGATTTCGTGGTTCAAGGTATCGAAGTATTTAGATAAATCAAGCACCACAGCAAATGTGTAGCCTTGCTCCGCATACTCTTTGACCTTCAGTATCGCACCCTTTGCATCTCTGTTCGGGCGGTAGCCATAGCTTCCGTCTGCGAACAGTGGTTCATAGATAGGCACTAACTGCTGTGTTATTGCCTGTTGGAGTGTACGGTCTATCACGGTAGGTATGCCAAGCTTACGCACACCTCCATCTGGTTTAGGAATCTCAACCCGCCTTACTGGCAAAGGAGTGTACTTTCCGCAATATATACGGTTAGTTAACTCGCGCTGATGTTCCTTTAGATAAGGAAGTGCCTCTTCGATAGTCATGCCATCGACACCTGGCGCTCCCTTGTTTGCCTTAACCCTTTTATACGCTCTGTTAAAGTTGTCTTTGTACAGTATCGCTTCCAAGAGCTTTGGCTGTGCACTGCCTCTTTCTTTCCATATCCGATTGAATGACCTAGGCGCTTTCGCATACCCTTCGTGTTCCGCACTACCTCTTTGCGAATAGCCATTGGTCTCAATGTTTTCTGCCATAAGTGGTCATCCCTCCTTTCTCGGTCATACTCAAGACTCCTACTGATTCGGTCCTTCGGTTAGCGTACCATCATTTCTTCTGATACATTCCTACTATGACCTCTGCTGACTTCTGTGCGTTCAGCACCGCCTTGTTTCCTTGTACGGTGGTTGCTCCTTTCGGAGCATTTCGCACAGACCTCCCTAGGTACCACACGTTTCTTCCTCTCCATCCATCTGCCTCATCTATCATGCATGATTCCGTGTAGCTATTGGGCTTCGACTTGTGCTGCAGCCTTACCCTCATGCATAACCTCATATGAGATTTCTGTTCGTCAGACCAGAGATTTGCCCATGAGTTAGTATGTTCCTCACATCCAGCTTCCTTCAGATTCTGCCTCACGACAGACACCCTTGCCTTCGGCTATATCCTTCCCACTACCGGGCGGATTTGGGACTTTAACCCATTAGAAACGTGCGCCGCTAGGCGCACAGCAAAAAAACCGCAGAAGCCTAAACTTCCACGGTTATTTTAGTGCAGGAAAAGGGACTTGAACCCTCATGAGATTGCTCCCACAGGCACCTGAAGCCTGCGCGTCTGCCAATTCCGCCATTCCTGCAAAACCATGCGACTTAAAATGCGCCGCAACGAAAATTATATTATCATTTCAAAACGGTTATGTCAACCATTATTTTATCTTATCCGTTTTTACCCGGATAACTTCTTATAAAAACACAGGACCAAATCTCTCCGGTCCCGTGTTCTCATTTCCGCATCTATCTAAAATTAGTTCTTAGACTTTGCAAGTGCAGCAAGTGTGCTGAATCCCTCAGCATCGTTAACTGCCATCTCAGCGAGCATCTTACGGTTGATGTCGATACCTGCAACCTTAAGACCGTGCATCATCTGGCTGTAAGAAAGACCATTGATACGAGCTGCTGCGTTGATACGAGCGATCCAAAGAGATCTGAAATCTCTCTTCTTCTGCTTTCTTCCAGCGAAGGAAGAAGTAAGAGCACGCATTACAGACTGCTTTGCAACTCTGTACTGCTTGGATCTAGCTCCTCTGTAACCTTTAGCGAGTTTAAGAACTCTGTTATGTTTCTTCTTTGCGTTTAATCCGCCTTTAATTCTTGCCATTTTTAAACCTCCATACGATTAAGTGTTAGCACACATGCAATTCCAATTTACCGCGCTTATCAAAGATAAGGCAGGATCTTCTTCATGCTCTTTACGTTAGTGGAATCAGTCATGGCTGCATGACGAAGATTTCTCTTGGTCTTTGCGGACTTCTTCGTAAGGATATGACGCTTATAAGCCTTAAATCTCTTCAGCTTTCCTGTTCCTGTAACCTTGAACCGTTTAGCTGCGGCTCTGCTTGTTTTCATCTTTGGCATTGTGTAAATCCTCCTGTGCTTTATTTTTTCTGGGCCAGCTGTAATGTCATGGTACGCCCCTCAACTTTCGGAGCTTTCTCAACTACAGCTACATCACCAAGGCTGCTTGCAAATTCATCCAAAATGTGACGGCTTGCATTCATATGAGCCATTTCTCGGCCCCGGAAACGCATGGTAACCTTGACCCGGTCTCCCTTTGCCAGGAACTTTCTGGCAGCATTCATCTTGGTATTCAGGTCGTTCGTATCAATATTAGGGGAAAAGCGAATTTCCTTAACTTCGATTGTTCTCTGCTTCTTCTTCGCTTCCTTATTCTTACGAGCCTGCTCATATCTAAATTTGCCGTAATCGACAATCTTGCAAACCGGCGGCTTAGCACCCGGTGCAATCTTAACGAGATCAAGTCCGGCTTCCTGCGCAAGTTTCAAAGCATCTCTTGAAGACATTACTCCAAGCTGCTCCCCGTCTTCTCCGATCAGTCGAACTTCTCGGTCTCTGATCTGTTCATTGATATATAAATCGCTAATGGCTTTTTACCTCCCTGGAATACCATTTCATCCCGCTTTGTTTCAATAGTTATCCTCGCGGGACACCAACTGTGTGAATCAAAAAAGGACGGCATGCAGAAAGCATCCGTCCAATAAAAGTCTTTGACTTATGAACGCCTGTTAAACTCTGTCGAATCTCTTAGAGATCCCGGTCACAGGGTGAGAGCCTTGCTCTGCTTTCTGTCGTGCTTTGATAGAATATCACATTGATTTTACTCTGTCAATAATATTTTTGATATACTTCAAACTTATGCGTTGCGGCCGTGGCAGAACTTATACTTCTTACCTGATCCGCAAGGGCAGGGATCGTTTCTGCCGATTTTCTTTTCCTTACGTACAAATGTAGCAGCTCTCTTCTGCTCCTTGTAAAGCTCATCCTTCTTCTCAGGTGTGAAGATCTCATCCCACTGAGGAAGACCATAGAGCCAGTCAGCCTTAGCAGCTACCATGTTCTTGTAAAGTCTTTCCTTATCGAACTTAAGGGATACTACTGTATCCTCTGTCATATTCTCGATATCATTCGGAATAGCAAGAGACTCATCGATACCATCGAGGAATCCTACCATAGTCATAAGCTCGATATTGTACTTCTCGGCGAGCTCTTTAACTGTTCCCTTAACTTCTGTATCAGGATCGCTCAGAAGCTGCTCATAGATTTCCTTTTCCTTAAGGAAGTAAGCCTTCCAGAGACGCTGAAGATCACCCTTATTAGCTGTCGGAGAATATGCCATATCTCTCCACTGTTCAAGAATTGTTGCCATTAAAATATTCCTCCTCTAATAATGTCAATTCAAAACTGACTGATTTTTCGAATGTCAACACTTATATGACTAAATTAGATTTTTTGCGATGTAATGCACTATGAAAGACTCTCACATTGCACAAAACATAAAGTGTATTATATAATAATTTGCGAAATTTGAAAAGCTTTGGTTTATCCAATCGAAAGGACTACAATGAAACGAATACTTGCCCTTATCGGCATCATTATTTTAGTCGGTCTCTACGTCGCAGCCTTTATACTCGCAATCCTGAACAGCCCCGATACAGGACGCATGTTTATGGCAGCTATCGTATGCACCGTGATGATACCTGTTATGATCCACCTGCTTCTCATGATGAATAACGCACGAAAAGGAAAAGATGTTTTGGATGAAACATATTCCTATCGTGAGAAAAAGGATGATAAAAAGTAATACTACTGAATATTCTTAAGGACCAGCTGCAGTGATTCATTTCCTCGAAATTCATTTCGATCAGGATTGTAGGTCACTGCAACTTTTTCTTTCTGCTGTATATACTGTTCCATCATATCCGCATTTCCGAAGTAGACCACATCCTGACGTACTCCGGATTCATCAACGGCAGTTCCCTTTAGTACATTTCTGTTTTTTCCAAAAACACGCATATTTTCCATATGCACATTTCTTGCCGCAAAGAGCGGTTTTTCATTACCGGTACCATAAGGTTCCAGTACCTTCAGGTCGTCAACCAGATCCAGCGATGCATAGCTGAACGGAAGCACCATGTCTATATGGACTTTCGGCATAAGGTCATCGTCCGTAAGAGTCGAGTTTTCATTCAGCCTTTGTCTGAATTCTTCCAGTCTGTCCTGTGCGATAGAAAGCCCCGCTGCCATGGCATGTCCGCCAAACTGCAGAAATACATCTCTGATCCTTATCATCTCTTCATACATATTGTATGCTTCGACAGATCGTCCCGAGCCTTTGAGGCACGGTGTTCCATCAGAAAGATGTCCCGGCGTCAACACAAATGCAGGTTTCGAAAAACGTTCTCTGACCTTTCCCGCAATAATGCCTGCTATACTTTCATGACAATCCGGAAGATATATAACGAGAATCCTGTCATTTTCGCGTTCCGGCGCAGATGCCTGATCTGCAGCTTCTCTTACTCCTTTTTCTGTAAGAGCCTTTCGGCTGTCATTCATCTCTTTAAGAATAACAGCTTTATCATGCGCCACATCGTCATCATCAGAAAGAAGAAGCGTTAATGCATCTTCCGCAGTATCAAGACGCCCAGCTGCGTTGAGGCATGGTCCTAAAACAAACCCTACATGATACGGCTCCAGATCTTTTCCAGAAAGCCCCGAAAGATCAATGAGCGCACGCATTCCTCTGTTCTTAGTGGTCTTAAGTCTCTTAAGTCCTTCACGAACAAGAACCCTGTTTTCTCCGGTAAGCGGCATTACATCTCCGATAGTTGCAAACGCAGCAAATTCCAAAAATTCATCTGCCTCGTCATCAGAGATGTCCATTTTTTTATAAAGCGTCTGCAGCACTTTCCAAGCGACAGCTGCTCCGCAAAGCATCTTATACGGATAAGGACAGTCTCCTCTGTGAGGATCCACAACGGCCGCTGCCGGCGGCAGATCCTCTATTTTTTTATCCTCATCATAATGAAATGGGATCTCATGGTGATCTGTTACGACCACCGTCATCCCCAGTTCATTTGCAAGAGAGATCTGATCTGCTGCGGAGATACCGTTATCACAGGTAAGTATCGTGTCTATCCCGTCATCAGCCGCCTCACGGATCAGGTTTTCATTTAAACCATAACCATCCTTTACCCGGTGCGGAATACGATAATCTACATCTGCGCCGGTTTTTCTGAGTCCCTTGACCAGGATAAACGTTGAAGTTACTCCGTCGATATCATAGTCTCCGATCACGCGGATTTTTTTCTTTTCTTTAATCTTATCCGAAAGGATCCGGACTGCCTCCGGGCAGTCCTTCATGAGCTCACCTTCAAAAAGTACCGGTTCACCGCTTGCAAGGAATGACCTTGCCTCTTCTTCTGTCGTGATGCCGCGATTTTTCATGATCCTCGCTGCTACAGGAGATATCCCATACTTTTTTCCAAGGGCTTCATAGTCTCCACCCTTTCTGATAACAAACCATTTTTCCATAATGATCAATCAGCTGCGATAGCTGTATTATTATCGTCTCTAAAGTCTTCTGCTTCTGCAAGAGCGGCTTTTACCATGATCGCACACTCTATTCTCTTTCTCTGCAGATCACATCCAAACTTATAGTTACCGTTTATATCTCCGCTGCAATGATAAGAGTTTGCAGCACATCCGCCTGAACAGTAGAATCTTGCGAAACACTCTTTACACTCAGGCTTTGAATAAACATTGCACTTACTGAACTTTTCGCAAATATTCTGATTTGTGATCCCATCAAATACTGTTCCAAGCTTGAACTGCTCCTCACCAACAAACTGATGACACGGATACAGATCTCCCCACGGTGTTACAGCGAGGTACTCTCCTCCGGCACCACAACCTGAAAGACGCTTTGCAATGCAGGGACCTCCCTGAAGATCGATCATAAAGTGGAAGAAATTAATGTATTTTCCTTCCTTACGTCTCTTGATGATCTCCTTAGCAAGGATATCATACTGCTCGAGGAGAACCGGAAGATCCTCTTCCTTAAGTGCGTACGGCTCCTTCGGATCACAAACAACAGGCTCAACAGAGATCTGTTCAAAGCCAAGATCATGTAAATGGAGTACATCCTTTGCAAAATCAGTATTGTAATGAGTATATGTTCCGCGAACATAGTAATTTGTCTGATTACGGCTCTCTGCTGCCTTCTGGAACTTCGGCATGATGATGTCGTATGAACCTGACTGTACAGCAGTCGGACGCATACGGTCATTAACTTCCTTACGTCCATCGATAGAAAGAACGAGATTGCTCATTTCCTTATTTGCAAACTCAAGGATCTCATCGTTAAGAAGGATTCCGTTAGTTGTAAGAGTAAAACGGAACTTCTTATTTCTGATTTTTTCCTGGGATCTTCCGTATTCAACGAGCTTCTTAACTACATCAAAGTTCATTGTCGGCTCACCGCCAAAGAAATCAACTTCCAGATTTACGCGCTTTCCGGAATGATCCATAAGGTAATCAAGAGCCTGCTTACCTACCTCATAGCTCATAAGAGCTCTGCGTCCATGATACTCACCTTCCTCTGCAAAGCAGTATTTGCAGCGCAGGTTACAGTCATGAGCAATGTGGAGACACATAGCCTTCACGATATGTTCCTCTGACTTATACTGTGAAAACTTCTCTACATACGGTTCATAGATATCCTCAGTGTAAAGTGCTCCGTTCTCAGCAAGACTGCGGATTTCCTCAGCAGCCTCTTTGATCTCATCTTCTTTGTATTTTCCACCTGTCTGCTGCATCATTTCATCAACAGAAAGATCCAGATGACCTTCCATAAGCGGGATAAGATCATAAACAATATCGTCAACAATGTGTACAGCACCGGAATTAACATCCATAACTATGTTGTATCCGTTACTCTTATACTCGTGAATCATAAAATTAAATTTCTCCTCAAAAGACGCCCTTAAATATCAGCCAATTAAATGTATATAACAGCGTCAAAACAAAACTATCCAATATACAGAAAGAAAGGAGGGCATATTGCCCTCCTCCCAAAATTTTTTCTGAAAAGCCGGAACTCAGCGATTCTTATTCTCGCAGCTCTGGTTTCCTACAGTACAGCTTGTCTTGCAAGCAGACTGGCAGGAAGTCTGGCACTCGCCGCAGCCGCCTGTGATCATGCTCTTCTTGTAATCTCTGGTATTAAGAGTCTTTACATGTTTCATAGTCGATTCCTCCTCTAATAACGCCAGAATAAATCTGACTAAATTTGTCGGATGTCAGTTTTTAAACGACATAATTACAGCTTATTATATCACAATCCATTTTTCACGCAAGTGGTGTTTCTTCATTAGAAACAATGTCCGGTTCCGCCGGCTTAGGTAACAGGATCATAACCCTTGTTATACGATTTCTTGACGCGCTGAGAACCTCAAGCCTCGTTCCGTTCTCTGTAATGACAAATTCTCCTGCTTCCGGAAGGTGATCCAGATGCTCTATCATAAATCCGCCCAGTGAATCATAATCCTCAGAATCAAATTCTGTTCCAAGATCATCGTTCAGATCATCCAGTTTCATGCTGGCATCTACATCAAATTCTCTCTCACTGACTTTTCTGATGAGATTTGCTTCATCTTCATCATATTCATCACGGATTTCTCCGACGATTTCCTCAAGCAGGTCCTCCATGGTAACTATTCCCACTGAAGCTCCGTATTCATTCAGAACGATCGCCATCGTTACCGAATTTTTCTTCATATCAAGAAGAAGCTCCGATGTACGTTTTCCTTCGTAGGTATAATAGGCTGTTCTCATAACATCACGCACACGGAAAGCCTTTTCCATTGACAAAAAGACATCTTTCATGTGAAGGATACCAACAACATTATCCGTATCCTCCGCATACACAGGCACTCTGGAATACTTATCTTCGGCAAATATCTCTTTTACTTCATCGAATGATGCACCTATTTCAACTTCCGTAACATCTATCCTGGGGATCATGATATCCTTTGCGCGGCTATCGCCGAAGTCCACCACATTATTTATGATCTTTCTCTCTGACCGCTCTATTACACCATCTTCGTGACTAACATCTACCACAGTACGAAGTTCATTCTCTGTCATTGAATGATCAACATTATCAAGATCTATCCTCAGTATAAATAACAGTCCGTCCGACAGCTTATTTATGATAAAGATCACCGGAGTGAGCACCCATGTAAGTGCCAATATGATGTCTACCACAATAAGAGATATCTTTTCCGAATATGCAGATGCGACGTTTTTAGGTGTTATCTCTCCAAATATCAGCACCAACAGAGTAAGTATCATGGTCATAACACCTACCGGAAAATTTATGCTCATTGCAAGGATCGTCGCCAGTGAAGACGCTGCTATATTTACAATGTTATTTCCAACAAGGATAGCCGACAGCATTTTCGCATATCTTTCGTGAAGATACAGGATTCTCGCTGCTTTTTTATTTCCTTCCTCTGCCAAAGTCCGGATACGTATCTTATTTACAGTTGTAAGTGCCGTTTCCGCGCCGGAAAAGAAAGTAGATAATAAAAGAAGGACTATCAAAGCCGCCCATTTTATGTACTCAGACAAAAAAACACCCCCATAAGAATGACAAATATCAAATATGCGTTTAATACGCTCATCTGATTGTATGTCATTCCACAGAGGGGTGTCAATCAATCCTTTTTACAGAGAATCCGTAAAGCGTTTCAGCGCTTCCATTCCTTCTTCTGTCTGTTTATAAACACCGGCATCTTCAAGCACTCGTTTGAATACTATTCCGATTTCTTCTTTAAGTATATCATCAATATTATCGTTATTGATATCCTTGTGTCTTTCCATAAAGTCATATGCCCAATCTGCGTGCTTACTTATCTCATCATCTGCACGAAGATCTTTTCCGGTTAAAATGGCATTTTTAAGGATCTCCATTTCTTCCTTAAGTCTGGCAGGGAGAATTGCCAGTCCCATAACTTCTATAAGACCGATATTCTCCTTTTTGATATGATGCAGTTCATTGTGAGGATGGTATACACCCAAAGGGCACTCCGGCGTAGTAATATTATTTCTGAGCGCCAGATCCATCTCATAAACATCCCCGCGTTTTCTAGCTATTGGAGTTATCGTATTATGCGGTTCTCCATCAGTCTCTGCGAAAATAAACGCATCTTTATCCGTATAGGATCTCCATGCTTTCAAAATATGATCAGAAAGCTCGACAAGACGAGACGTTTCCTTATGTCTTATCCTTATCACTGTAAGCGGCCATCTGATGACTCCACATTCCACATCCTCAAATCCCGGAACTGTAAACTTTCTCACATATTCAGCTCTCGCCATAGGAAATTCATAGCATCCGCCCTGGAAATGATCATGACTCAGGATAGATCCTCCGACTATCGGCAGATCTGCATTTGATCCGATCGTATAATGCGGAAAAAGCGAGATAAATCCAAAAAGTTTTTCAAATGCCGAGCGATCTATCTTCATCTGAGTATGCTCGGTATTGAATACTATGCAGTGCTCATTATAGTAAACATACGGTGAATACTGCATAAAGAACGGCTGATCTGCAATAGTTATCGGAATTATCCTGTGATTTTCTCTTGCAGGATGATTAACACGTCCCGCATAGCCTTCATTCTCCCTGCAAAGCTGACACTTCGGATATGAAGACTGAGGAGCATTTTTCGCAGCCGCAATCGCCTTCGGATCTTTTTCCGGCTTACTGAGGTTTATTGTAATATCCAGTACACCATATTCTGTATCCGCTTTCCACTTTACGTCCTTCTTTATACGGTCACGACGGATATAATTGCTGTCCTGACTGAATTTATAGTACCAGTCCGTTGCTTTCTTCGGACTCTCTTCATAGAGCTTCTTAAATTTCTTTCTGACCTCAGAGGGTCTGGGCATCAGACAGTTCATGATACGTGTATCAAAAAGATCACGTGCCACAGGTCCGTTATCTCCGCTAAGTCCCTTCTCAGCCGCATACTCCAATATTTCCGATAATATTTCCGGAAGTTCTGTTGTAGTTGCTTTTCCCGGATCCTCAAAACTATCAAGCTTCAAACAATCAAGTATGAGGTTCGTTGCATATACTTCGTCGTCTGATGTTATGAGTCCTGTTTCCAGTCCATATGCCACCAGGTTTTTTACAGTCTGATCAATATTCATAATACTACTCTCAATCATCTATACGTCTTGCGCCATCTGCTGCATCAGCAATATAAAACTCAGCTACAAGTCCGGATCTCTCTGTGTAAGCCTTTCCGACTTTTTCCTTGAATTCCTCGACAGCATCATTCTTTACGATAGATACGGTACATCCGCCAAATCCGCCGCCTGTCATACGTGATCCGATGACTCCGGGCAGCTTCCATGCTTCTTCTGCAAGGATATCAAGTTCCTTACAGGAAACCTCATAATCATCGCGAAGTGATACATGAGATTCATTCATGAGCTTTCCAAATGCCTCTATATCGCCACTCTTAAGAGCTTCAACCGCTTTGATAGTACGCTGATTTTCATATACTGCATGGCGTGCTCTCTTTAAGCATACAGGATCCTTGATCGCATCCTTATACTTTTCAAAACCAGCCTCATCCAGATCACCGAGAGACTTGATATCAACAACCTTCTGCAGATCTGCAAGTGCTGTCTCACTTTCACGGCGTCTATCATTGTATGCGCTGCCGGCAAGCTTATGCTTTACTTTTGAATTTGTGATAACGATCTTTTCATCCTTAAGATTAAGCGGAACATAGTCGTACTTAAGTGTAGCTGTATCAAGGAAAATAGCGTTATCCTTTTTACCCATTGCAGATGCAAACTGGTCCATGATACCGCAGTTCATTCCGTTGTACTGATTTTCTGAATACTGACCCATAAGAGCACAATCAACCATTGTCATATCGATGTTGAAAAGATCTTTGCAGATGACCGCTGCAACTTCTTCGATAGACGCTGATGCAGAAAGACCGCTTCCTGCCGGGATATCAGCAGCCATGACCATATCGTAACCATTAGGCACATGATAGCCGTTCTTCTCAAACGCCCAGATAACTCCCTGCTGGTAGTCATACCAGATACCGTTATCATTCGGAGCAAGCTTTGTGATATCTGCTTCCTGCACTCCGTCATTCGGATAGGTCATATTGAACCAGCGAACTTTGTTGTCATCTCTCTTGCGCGCAACTGCGTAATTTCCCATAGTAAGTGCACAGGGAAAAACATGTCCGCCATTATAGTCTGTATGCTCACCAATGAGGTTTACACGACCCGGTGCAAAATAGCAGCGGATATCACCCTCTGAACCAAATCTGTTCTTAAATTCTTCAAGTAATTTCTCTATCATTACATATTCCTTTCCATTCGGACGACATGACAATAACAGCAATACAATTCACCGTACATTTTGTCCTTGATAACAGAAAATGCATCCGAACCGTTCTTAAGTTAGGTAAATTTTAACAAAGAACGCATACCGGATGCAATGAAGTTTCGTTACGACTATATGGAATTTTGTTGCATTTTTTTCATGTACACCGTAGGAGCCACGCCCTTGATCTTATGAAAAACTTTTGAAAAATACAGATTGTCGGTAAATCCCACAGATCTCGAGATCGCCATGATATTAAGCGACGAATCACGCATCAGTGCTGTCGCAGCATTTATACGATAAGCCGTAAGGTATTCCTTTGGCGATTCCCCCATGTGTTCCCTAAAAGCCCTGAAAAGATGACTTCTGCTTATCCCAACATAATCCGCGATCTCTTCAACGGTAATCTCATATGAGTAATTTGACGCTATGAAGTCAACTGCCTTTTTTACATATTCCCCGGATGAATCATTTCTCCTGCCGGTACCTTTCGAAACACTTATAAGAAACGAGAGCAGCGTATAAACTCTCCCTGTCATCTCAACCTGATTTGCGAGATCATTTCCTCGAGCATCATAGATACTAAGAAGCCTGCGTCTCATCTCCTGACTTTCTTTAGGACCATGATGGATTATCGGCTGTTCTTCGGAAAAATCTGTAGCAAGCATGAGTGACGGAACTTCTGTCCCTGAAAAACCTACCCAGTAATACTCCCAGGGATCCCCATGATCTGCATAATAATGGACCTCCTGATAAGGATATATCAGAAACGAATCCCCCGCATGTATAGAAAATGTCCTGCCTTTCCATTCAAGGGTACCACAGCCTTTTACAATATGATGTATCAGAAAATGATCTCTGACTCCGGGACCCCAACTATGCCCGGGGCCGCACCTCTGATATCCCGTATTATATACAGAAAGCGAAACTACTTCTTTTTCATTCAGTTCAAATATATTTTTAAATATTCTTTCCTGTTTCTTTTTCTTCATAGTAAGTATCGAGGAAGTTGTGCTTCTCCCCGTCTTTTTTATAGGCAATGACCGTATCCAGATGAACGTTCTCTACACTCTTGAAAATATTGGCTTCCACGTACTGATTCTGCTCGTGGAGCATCTTTATGAGTTCCTTAACATCTGCTCTTTTTGAACCTTTTCCAGTGCCTCCGCATGTAGCACAGCTCTCGGTAAATCTGCACGCACATGCTATAAAGTTAAGATTATTATAATCTCTCCATCTCTTAATATCGTCCTCACGAATGAGATATAAAGGGCGGATGAGTTCCATCCCCGGGAAATTCTGGCTATGGAGTTTCGGCATCATAGTCTGAACCTGTCCTCCATACAGCATACTCATAAGGATAGTCTCTATAACATCATCATAATGATGTCCCAATGCGATCTTATTACATCCAAGCTCCCTTGCATGACTATACAATGCACCTCTTCTCATCCGGGCACAAAGATAGCATGGTGATTCGCCCTCTCCTGCAACAATATCATAAATCTCTGAATTAAAAACTGTGATCGGAACCCCAAGAAGCTTCGCATTATCAAGTATTGTCTGATAGTTAAGTTCATTATATCCGGGATTCATAACAAGATAGACTACATCAAAATTTTTCTTTCCATGACGAGCCAATTCCTGAAAAAGCTTAGCCATGAGCATGGAATCTTTACCACCGGAAATACATACAGCAATACGATCACCATCCTGTATCATTTCATACTGCTGGATCGCACGAACAAATTTCGTCCAAAGTTCGCGTCTGAAAGTCTTTATGATGCTGCGTTCCGCTTTTTTTGCAGATTCTTCCGATGCGCTGTCATCTGATAACAGTTCTTCCATTCTTCTCTGAAGCACTGCCTGCCAACCGCGTTCTATATTATATGCTTCGATTCCCTCTGCTCTGAGTCTCTCTGCAATATCCGCACTGCGTTTTCCTGTATAACAAAGCAGATAGACCGGCTTGTCCTTTGTTATATCAGCAATATGTTCATCGAACTTTTCCCATTCGATATTCACTGCATTCGGAAGGGACTCAGTCTTAAACTCCTGCTCGGTACGGACATCGATCAAAATATAATCTCTGGCATCCGCCTGCATTTCTTCTAACGTAACATCAATCTTTTCGCTCATAAACATATCCTTCTCTAATCGAGCATGAGAGAGGCTCTCTCCTGCTTGCCGCGTAGAGTGCGTCCGGCAAATCCGGAAGATTTTCCACAAGTTAAAAGGGCAGTTACCGGGTATTTCTCCGGCAAAACTGCCCTTGATGATATCAATTTAGTTTTCACCGATCAGCGCAAGTTTCTCAATAGCCTTCTCGGCAATCAGTTTTTCATATCTTTCTTCTAAATACGCTTTTCCTGCTGCATCAAGTCGTACTAACTCACCGAATTCCATAGCGATCAGACAGATCCTCCGAAATGTCTGTTCAGTGAGATGCCCCTTGATGACCAACAGATAGTACGCATCTCTTTTTTCTGTCACATACAGTCTGCTCTCAGCTCTGCCTGCAGATCTGCAGGATCTCGCATACATAACAGCATCTTCCAGATCATCAAATTTTGCTATAAAAGATGTAATGATCGGAACTCCGGAAGCCTCTTTTTCTTCTTCCTCTTCTCTATCAATCGTTTCCTTCAACAGATCAAGTTCCGCCATTGCTTCCGGCGAATCATTTCCACCGAGCCGAAGCTGCTCCTCCATCATTTCGAGAATTTCCCTTCTGACTTCTGCCGAAAGTTTTTTTCGACTTTTGTTAAAAACTATTGAAATAGTATTATCCTTAAGCACCGTGATCTGAGCACTAGCCATCCGGATAACATCCACATTCTCAATCCCTAAAGTACGCACTGCTTCACTCAATATTTCCGCAAAGAACTTACCGGTGCGGGCATTTTTCGTAACGATATCGTCAAGATCGATCCCGTAATCTCCAAGCTCATCTTCAGAAAGGACGCATCTGATCTCGTTATCATTAAGCCTTGTAAACTTCATTATGTCCGCTTCCCCTTTCACAAACAAAGTACCATAACGCGTTCATTATAACATATGCCTGTTTTATATGTTAAGATGTAAGGGTCAAAAGTAAATTTTGCCCCTTACTGATGTCACGGATTGCTTCATTGCTACGCAATTCCCGCAATCCTAAAACACTCGCATTCCGCGTAATAACGCTACTTGCTCGTGTTTTGCGGGTCCCAAGGTCTCAATCCTCTTTGTGCAAGCACAATCGGATTTTGACCTTTTGACCCTGACATCATGTTAAGTGGGATTACCTTTATCAATTGCTTCCTTAAGCAATTTGATGATCTTTCCGTAATTCTCCGGCTCATGAGGAAACCTGCACTCCATACAGGTCTTTATTTTCTTTCCGTCTTTATGAAGTATAGAATAATTTCCGGGACATGAATCAAGAAAATATAACGGACAATAACAAAACAGACAGTTTATTTCTTTCATATCATGACAAGGATAATACCGACATTCTCTGTTTTCAAAATAGCTAGACGAATTTTCCATTATAAAGTTCCTACCTTAATACTGCATAGAGGATTGCAATAACAGTCAGTCCTATTCCTTCTCCAACATATGCCGCTGTTGTCATCAGACGATTAACTATTATGATATCATCTGTTTTTATCTTTCTGTCAGGGTCTCCGATCGTAGGTTTTTCAACAATCTTTCCAAAATAACTCGCGTTACCGGCAAGCTGAACTCCCAGTGCTCCTGCTGTCACAGATTCTGTTTGTGCAGAATTCGGACTGCTATGTTTTCTGCGGTCTCTTTTCCAAATTACATATGCTTTTTTTCCGGATAGTTCCTCATCTGCAAAATAAGAACACCCGATCATCAATAAAGCTGATATCCTTGACGGCAGATAATTCAGGATATCATCAAGCTTCGCAGCCGCACGTCCAAAGTAGAGATATCTGTCATTTTTATAGCCTATCATGGAATCCATGGTATTTACAGCTTTATAGAAAAATCCAAGTACCGGGCCACCTATGAATAGAAAGATCATTGGTGCAATTACACCGTCCGATGCATTTTCTGCTACCGTTTCCACTGCCGCCTTTGTAACTCCCTCTTCCGAAAGAGACGCAGTATCTCTGCCAACGATCATTGATACTGCAAAACGCCCTGCCTCAAGCCTTTCTTCCGGACTTCCGGCACCTGTAAGTGCCTTATAAACCTTCATACTTTCTACTCTAAGGCTCTTAACCGCAAGTATCTGCCAGGTCATTACTGATTCTGCAAGGTACAAAAGCACAGGTGAGATCATCCTGCAAGCCATAAGTATTCCTATCGCTACAGCGCTGGTTATGCTTGTCACCAATACACATAAAAGTAATCCACGAAAAAATTCCTTTTTATGCTGCTTCTCTTCACTTATTTTGTTGCCCCTACGTGGATAGAGGATTTTTTCCAAAAAACTGATAAGCTTACCGATCGCTACAACCGGATGCGGAAATCCATGTGGATCACCTATAATAAGATCCATCAAAAAGCCTGTAAGACACGCTGCAAATCTAAGTATCATTTTATCTTTTCCGGAATACCTGCAAACACTCTATATACTGCTTCCGATCGTGAAGCAAGTCGTATCACGGTTCTTCCGAGTCCTTCCCTATATTTCCTGTCCTCTATAGAAAGAGGTACGACACCCGAGCCAACTTCCTCCACCAAAAGAATAGCATCTGTATTCTCTGTAAATATCTCCGATGCCTTTTTTACAGCAGTTTCCGGATCATTACGAAACCATTCATTAAAACCGACACATATCTTTCCGGAAATTTCCTGTTTTCCGAGGTTTTCCGCTATATTCAAAACTTCTCTATCAGGATAAGTTTTTGCCGCAAATTCACGTTTTCCCTGATATTTTCCTCCGATAATGAGGATCATTCTACACCACCTTTTTAACACATGGGATACCTGACACCACCTCAGTCACCACATCTGCGATAGCTGCTATACGTATATGCAAATGTCCAAGCATCTTCATATATGTATCTGTCTCAGCTGCATAAATAATCCCATCTCTAAAAATATCATCCGAAACAACGATGAGTTTATCTGCTTTTTCGCCGAGATGCAAAACATCCCTATATATATTGTCTGCGGTACTTATCGGATCATTCATTTCGCCATTTTCTTTAAATAATTCATTTGCTGCCAGATCCGAAAGGCTTTCCAGCAGCAAAATATTATTGTTTATATTAAATTCTTCAGTAATCTTCCCGATATCCGTCTGTCTTTCAATTGTCGTAAAACCACATCCCTGTCTTGCTTCTCTATGACGTCTTATCCGATTTTCTGCTTCTCGTCCAAAAGGAGCCATTGTCGCAAGATAAAACAGGTCTTGAAAAGATTCTTTTCCTTCAACGGCACACTTCTCCGCAAAAGCCGATTTTCCACTTCCACTGCCGCCTATTATCAAATGGATCATTTCTCAATTACCTTGTATATTGCTTTCCTGTACGTCATTCTCTTCGATATGTCTTCTCTTAGCGATCTCACTTATCGCATCATCAAAAAGGATCTTCAACAGAGCCGCCACCGGAACCGCGAGCAGCATTCCCATAAAACCACCAATGGCACTTCCTGAGATTAAAGCTATGATAACAAGCATGGGATGAATTTCTATACTTGCACTCAGAAGCTTAGGATTGATAATATTTCCATCTATAGTCTGGATCACAAAAAACACGATGATACCAATCACCATTCTTTTAATGTCACCGTTAAGAAGACACACAAGTATAGTTGAGCCATAACCAACGATCGGACCTACATAAGGTATCAGATTTCCTATACCGCTAAGAATACCGATAAGAATCGCATATTTAACTCCTACAAAAGTCAGCGCAACACTCGCCATAAGTGCGACTATCAGTGCATCTGCAAGCTGTCCCCTGATATAACCCGAAAAAACATGATCCGCACTATCAGCCAGGCTGCAAAATCCCCGATAAACCTTTTTCCCGGTAAGAGCACGAAGAACACGTCCCCAATATTTCTTAAGCGAATCGCCGTCTATCAGAAAATAAATGCAGAAGATGATCGCAAATATAAGATTTGTGAAAAAGCTGCCTATATTTGCTGCAGATGTGATCATATTTTTTGCAGTACTCTGAATGGCGGAACTAAGAAAACTACCGGCCTCTTCAATATATGACTCCAATGCCGGAGATTCTAGATTAAGCTCATTTAGTCTTGCATTCATAACACGATAAAGGCTATTTAAGTTTCTTACATACAGCTTAACTGTTTCCGAAATTGAATCAATATCTGCAAGCATTATCTGGCGCGTAAGAGTAGAAACGATCACCGACAATATCGCAATAACCAACGCAACAGCAAGTATCATCGTTAGCGCAACTGCAGGCGCTCTTGCTCTCACAGACTTATCTCCCTTATATATAGGTATTTTTTTGAACTGATTTTCAAAAAAACCTACTACCGGCTGCAAAATATATGCCAGCGCAAAACCGGCAACAACAGGTTTCAGCACTATCCCGAGCCATCGTATTCCGGCTGCGATGCTATTAAAAACCGATGCAATATTATCGGTAAATCTGATCAGCAAAAAAATGATCAAAAAAGTAGCTATCACATACCTTGCAATTGCTGTATATTTGGGATTTAAATACTTTTTAACGTTCATAGCCCGTCCTCTTTTATATGCCAAATCTATCAATCATTATATCATGATTGCAGACTCAACGTGTTATAATTAATCGATAGTCAAAGGAGGTCGTGAGGATTTATGATCATTAGAAAGCATTTTATCTTTTCAGGTTCTGTACAAGGAGTTGGTTTTAGATACCGTGCTCACTACGCTGCGCTTTCCCGCGGTCTTACAGGTTATGTCAGAAATCTGTCCGACGGTACTGTCGAAATGGAACTTCAGGGAGATTCAAACGCAATTTCGCAATGCATAGGCGATATAGACTCGGGACATTTTATCCACATTGACGGTATAGAGTCAAAAGAAATACCGCTTTCCGAAGAAAGCGGCTTTAAGGTACTTGGTTCGTATTAATCTTATAGATTCTGATATCTGCCAAGAAAGCTCTTCATTCTCTCATTTTCAGATGAGAATACTTTTTCAGGTGTTCCCTGCTCAACGATCACACCATGCTCCATGAACACCACTTCATCGCTGATATCTCTGGCAAATGCCATCTCATGTGTTACGATCACCATCGTAATATGCAGATCTGCAAGTGATTTTATTACTTTCAGAACTTCTCCTGTAAGCTCCGGATCAAGTGCTGAAGTAGGCTCATCAAAAAATAAGATTCTCGGATTAAGCGCAAGGGCACGAGCTATCGCAACTCTCTGACACTGCCCGCCGGACAACTGACATGGATATGCGTCAGCCTTGTCGCCAAGTCCCATCCTGTCCAGAAGTTTTCTTGCAGTTTCCTCTACTTCTTTCTTATCTCTTTTCTGAACCCTTATAGGCGCATCTGTAATATTACGGAGTACCGTAAGATGCGGAAACAGGTTAAAATTCTGAAAAACAAGGCCAAAAATAGATGAAATCTTCTTTAATTCAGCCTTTGATGCATATTCAACTTTTCCATTTTCAGTTCTTACCGCGATGTTTCCATCGTATACGATCTCACCACCATCAATGGTTTCCAAACCTGTAGCCAGCCGAAGAAGTGTCGACTTTCCCGAACCCGAAGGACCGATAATGGAAAGAATCTTTCCTTCCTCTACGGAAAGAGATATATCCTTTAATACTTCTTCTCCATCAAAGGATTTCTTTATATTTTTTAATTCCAATAATGCCATTTTCCGTGATTCCTTCCGCCATTAGTTATAATAAGACATTTTCTTCTCAAGAAAATCCATTCCCCATGCAACAACCGCATTAAACACGTAATAGAAACATGCGGCAGCCACAAAAGGCATCATGCTGGTCTGTGAACTTGCGAGTGCCTTTGCAGTTGTAAACATCTCTGCCACACTTATAGTAAATGCAAGAGACGTATCCTTTACAAGGGTTATTACCTCATTCGTCACAGAAGGAAGGATCCTCTTTATAACCTGTGGAAGAATTATCACAAAAAACGTCTGGACTCTGCTATATCCCAGTATCTGCGCTGCCTCATATTGTCCCTTGGGTATTGACTGGATTCCGCTTCGATATATTTCTGCAAAATAGGCCGCATAGTTAATTGCAAATCCTATAAGTGCTGCCCATATCCTGTATCCATTTGAAACCTTGATCCCAAAAATATAGTACGGACCAAAATATACTACCATTAGCTGGAGCATCAACGGTGTTCCGCGCATTATCGATATATATATTTTTGTGATTCCCGAGATCACAGGATTACGGCTCATCCTTCCAAAGGAAACGATCAGTCCTAACGGAAGCGATACAAGCAGTGTCACTACAAAGATATATATGCTCACCCCCATACCTTCTGTTAGTGACAATATAAGACGCGCAAAACTCATGTAAATATAGTTCCTTTCAAGAAAATTTTAGAATACTTCTTATTTGGAGATAGTCGTAACATCACGACCAAACCACTTATTGGAGATTTCTGCAAGAGTTCCGTCTGCAGCCATATCCTTCATAGCAGCACTTACTTCATCGCAAAGCTCTGTATTTCCCTTCTTAAAGCCGATTCCATACTGCTCTGATGCAAAAGGCTCATCAAGTACTCGAAGATCCATACCACCACTTGTGATCTTGTACTCTGCTACTGTGCTGTCCATAGCGATTGCATCAACTGAACCCATATCAAGATCCATCATCGCTGTATTATAGTCAGGAGTTGTCTGAAGTGTTCCAAAAGATGCTGCAAGTTCCTGATTTTCCTCTTCCTTCAGAGCAGCCTCCGCAGATGAATCAGCCTGAACTTCTACAACTTTGCCGGCAAGATCTGCTGCTGTCTTTATATCACTGTCATTTCTAACCACAAAGACCTGACTATTGTCCATATATGCTTCGGACCATGTGTAGTCATCTTCTCTTCCGCTGATAGTGAAACCATTCCAAATACAATCGATAGTTCCTGCATCCAGCTCAGCATCTTTGGAATCCCATGCGATCGGCTGAAAAACAACCTCTTTGCCCATGCGCTTTGCTGCCTCTGCTGCAAGATCCAGATCAAAACCTGTAAACTCGCCATCGTCTCCCTTAAATCCCATCGGCGGGAAATCCTGGTCAAATCCGACTACAAATTTACCATTGTCTGTGGTAGATGCAGTTTCTGAAGCAACTGCTGTCTCAGATGCTGCTACAGTTGATGCATTTTCCTCTGATCCCTTTGTTGCAGAAGCATTTCCGCATCCAACGAATGTTGCCGCCATAAGTACTGCAAGTCCCAATACCATTGCTTTTTTCATAATGATCCTCTCATTCCGGTGCCATAGTAAAAATAAAGACACCTATCCCTTATAATCCGTTTCTCTAAAACACTTTACTATGGTAGCAAATTAAAGTGTTCCTGTAAAGAAAAAAGGTCAATTTTCTTTTGACCTTTTTAACTATTAAAAAAGCCGGTATCCAAAGGATACCGACTTCACTAATACTCTCTCGCAGTGATTACTTAGCGTAATCTGTAACTCTGCTCTCACGGATAATATTGACTTTGATCTGTCCGGGATACTCCATCTCGTCCTCGATCCTCTTTGCAATATCATGTGCCATGAGCACCATTTCAGCGTCGTTGACCTGATCAGGAACTACCATCACGCGGACTTCTCGACCTGCCTGAATGGCAAAGGACTTTTCAACTCCCTTAAACGAGTTAGTAATATCTTCAAGTTGCTTCAGACGTTTTGTATAGGCATCAAGAGTCTCTCTCCGTGCGCCCGGACGAGCGGCGGAAATAGTATCTGCTGCCTGTACGATACATGCGATCAGGGATGTCGGCTCAACATCACCATGATGTGATTCTACAGCATTGATAACAATAGGAGATTCCTTATACTTGCGGCAGATATCGGAACCAAGCTGTATATGACTGCCTTCCATCTCGTGGTCAACAGACTTTCCGATATCATGAAGCAGTCCTGCGCGCTTAGCCATACGGACATCAAGTCCGATCTCCGAAGCAAGGAGACCTGAAAGCTCTGCAACTTCAATGGAGTGCTTCAATGCATTCTGTCCATAACTTGTTCTGAACTTCATGCGGCCAAGAAGTTTTATCATTTCCGGATGAATATTCGGCACGCCTACCTCCAGACAAGCTGCCTCTCCCTCTTCACGGATCTCTGTGTCGACTTCCTTCTTTGCCTTCTCTACCATTTCCTCGATCTTTGCCGGATGGATTCTTCCGTCAATGATCAGTTTTTCAAGTGCAATCCTTGCAATTTCTCTCCTTATCGGATCAAAAGCTGAAAGGATCACTGCCTCCGGTGTATCATCAATGATAAGATCAACACCTGTCATCGTTTCGAGAGTACGGATATTTCTACCCTCTCTTCCGATGATCCTTCCCTTCATTTCATCGTTGGGAAGCTGTACTACTGAGATCGTTGATTCTGCAACATAATCAGCTGCACAGCGCTGTATTGCATTCACAACATACTCTCTGGCCTTTTTGTCCGCTTCTTCTTTTGCACGTGACTCATATTCTTTAATCATCAGTGCGGACTCGTGCTTTACATCGTCTTCAACAATCTTTAAGAGATATTCCTTTGCCTGTTCAGAGGTTAGTCCGGAGATTCTCTCCAGTTCCCGTACACGATCTTCGTTGAGTTTCGCTATCTTTTCTTTCTGCCGGTTCAGCTCTTCTTCCCTGGCATTACAGTTCTGTTCACGTTTTTCAACTGCTTCGGCTTTCTTGTCCACAGCCTCTTCCTTCTGCTGTGCACGCTTCTCCAGCCGCTGTGCTTCCGCGCGTCTATCTCTGGCTTCTTTTTCTAATTCATTTTTCTGCCTGATAGACTCTTCCTTTACTTCCAGAAGTTTCTCACGCTTAAGTTCTTCAGCCGCCTTCGATGCCTTGTCAGTGATTTCCTTAGCCTTTGTGTCTGCATCTCCGATGATCTTTTTGATCTTCTGCTCATGGATATTTGTAGCCACAATCGCTGCAACAGGAACTGCTATTACCAATGTCACAAGAACGGCAATGATAACAGGAACCATCTGTACAGGAGCACCTCCTTATTAAATTTTTATTGCATTTTGTTAAAATCTTTCGTCGGCAAAACAAAAGATTCTATAAATATCACAGAATACAACAAAAATATTTTATTCTATTGTACACATTATGTCAAGTAAGATGACTCTGCACTAAACGCCGTAACCACGCTAAAAATCAAGATTTTTTCGGTATTTAGGTTATATGTTTCAAACACATTTTCAACGTTATTCGTCAAACGTTTTTTCTTTCCATGCAGATATCTCTCTTCTGATGTCTGACATCGAAAAACCTTTTCCCAATAGAAAACGTATTAGTTTCTGTTCCTTTTGAAAGTCAAGTTCTGATGGATCCGGACATTTCTTTTCAATCAGTTTCATTATGACCCCCGTATCACTATCACCGAGTTCCTGCAGTGCATCTGCAACCAACTGCCGATCTATCCCCTTACTTATAAGTTCCATCTCTATCATCTTTCGACTTTTTTGTCTGGACTTTTCATAAGCATATTGGGATGCATATCTGGCATCATTAAGATAATTGCCTCGTTTTGCTGCTTCCACCGCAGCATCGATCGCCACCTCGGGATACATGTTCTCTCGAAGCTTTTCACGGAGCTGTTTTTCAGTCCTGTCCATTTTATCAAGGAGATGCAGTGTCCTTGTCTTTGCCCGTTTGATCAACGTTTCTTCAAGGATCGTTTCCCACACTGCATCGCCGAGTTCTTCACCCTCTTTTAAACCGTATTTCTTTACCTCAGCACTATACAGAACAAAAGCCGGTTCATCATTTAGAGAGATCAGATACTTTCCCTTTCTCCAGGTTTCTATAGCAGTAATGATCATATTACTTCTTTGCGTCGTCCTTTGCCTCAGCCTTCTTTGAATCTGCAGGCTTTGCCTCAGGTGATGCATTATCATCTGCTTCCAGACCGAAATGAACTCTTACAGCATGTTCTACCTCGTCACAGATTTCCTTATGCTCTGCAAGATAACCCTTTGCATTTTCACGTCCCTGTCCGATCTTGTCACCATTGTAAGAGAACCATGCTCCGGCCTTATTGATAATATTCAGGTTAACTGCCAGATCAAGGATATCACCGATAGTAGAGATACCCTTACCGAACATGATGTCAAACTCAGCTTCCTTGAACGGAGGAGCGATCTTGTTCTTTACAACCTTTACACGAGTACGGTTACCGATAACTTCACCGCCCTGTGTGATCTTGTCGATACGACGTACGTCCATGCGGACTGATGAATAGAACTTAAGAGCACGTCCACCTGTAGTCGTCTCAGGATTACCAAACATTACGCCAACCTTTTCACGGAGCTGGTTTATGAATACTACGATACAATTTGACTTACTGATGACTGCTGTCAGCTTTCTGAGTGCCTGAGACATAAGACGCGCCTGAAGACCCACATGAGAATCACCCATCTCACCATCAATTTCAGCCTTTGGAACAAGAGCTGCTACAGAGTCTACAACTACGATATCTACGGCCCCGGAACGTACCATTGTCTCAGTGATCTCGAGAGCCTGCTCACCGGAATCAGGCTGAGAAATATAAAGATCATCAATATTTACGCCAATATTCTTTGCATAAACCGGATCAAGTGCATGCTCCGCATCAATGAAAGCAGCAACACCACCGCGCTTCTGAACTTCCGCTACCATGTGAAGTGTAACTGTTGTCTTACCGGAAGACTCAGGTCCATAGATCTCAACTATACGTCCACGCGGAATACCACCAAGTCCGAGCGCAATATCCAATGAGAGAGAACCTGTAGGAATCGTCTCTATATTCATGGTGTTGGACTTATCGCCGAGTTTCATTACCGCGCCCTTGCCGAACTGCTTCTCAATCTGTGACAGTGCGACATCAAGTGCTTTCTGCTTATTATCATCCATGTTAATCTTTTTCCTTTCTTATTGATTCGGAGGCTCCACATTATGTGCTTTCTACCGTCCGCCTTACCGAACCTTCGTTCGTGATTAATAGTAACTCAAACAGGAGTTCTTGTCAACCTTGAAGATTTTCGAAGATCTGATCTTTTTGACACATATAGTTTTTTAATCGAAATAAAAAAAATGGAAAATTTTCGGCGAACGCCGGTGATAAGGGACAGTCTCCCCTGAATGGTCTGTTTTCAATTCAGAAAACAGACCCGTTAATTATACATGATTAAATAGAAAGTGCAACCCCGAACAAATTCAGTCTGTGTCAGGTCCGGGCATAAATGATGTGTCCCCCTTCTTTATATCCACTGCACCGGAAAGAAGGTTTATAAGATCCGCCTGAAACGCCTCGGTGGTTTCTTCAGGAATATCCACCCTGAATAACACTTTATCCGTATACTCAGGTTCCAGCGGAACAATACCTCTGTCCGACAAAAATCTTCTAAACGTACCTTCCGACGGATAGGCAAACGTCACTTCAAATCTTGTCATCGGACGCATCCTTAAAATCTCCGCCTGTTCAAGCGCAGCCTTCGCAGCATCCGTATAAGCCCTGACCAATCCTCCGGTACCGAGAAGCGTTCCACCAAAGTATCTTGTCACGACAAGTACAACATTTTTTAGTCCGCTTCCGCGTAAAACATCCAGCATAGGTCTTCCTGCTGTTCCCGAAGGCTCACCGTCATCAGACGAATGCTCTCTGTCAGGAGCTCCGTCTTCTCCCAATATGATCGATGCACTGCAGTGATGCTTCGCATCATAATATTTCTTTCTGGCAGCAGCCAACACGGCAGATGCATCCTCCGGAGTCTCTGCAAAAGAAAGCTCACCTATAAAACGCGATTTCTTTTCAATTATTGTTCCGGTATAAAAAGCATCATTCCTTAGTGTACGATATGACTTCAAGCTTCACTTTCTCCATTCTCACGTTTTCCTGCGCTTTTCCCAGTGTCACCTTCCGTAACCACACCATAATGCGAAGGATCGACCGCTGCATTTTTCTGCCGAACAGCCTTTTTATATTCTTCTATCTGCTTATTTGTTCCATAGGCTATGGCATGATTCGGACATACATCCGCACACGCAGCACAAAGTAAACAAGGCTTTGGCCATACCGGTCTGCCGTCTACCATCTTTATGTGACCTGTAGGGCAGCTCTCCTCACAAAGTCCGCATCCATCGCAATCTTCAGTACAGAAAAAGCGATTCTGCATACCGGGCATTTCCCACTTTTCTTTTTTAAATAATTTTTTAACGATTGATTCAATACTCATGAAAATGATTATATCTGCAAAACCAGGTAAAGACAATAAGAACCGGAGATGTCCGCATCGGTCCGCGAAATCTCCGGTTTTGATCATTATGCTGTATGAACAGCGTCTGCCATAGACTTTACAAATTCACGGACCGGCTCTACACAGTCCTTTCCATGCTCACCAACTATGCGAACAATGGCACTTCCACTTATGACACCGTCTGAAACCGCTGCCATTTTTGCTGCCTGCTCAGGATTTGAAATTCCAAATCCGATGCAGCATGGGATATCGGATGCTTCATGAGCCTTTCCCACCATACTTCCAACATCAGAAGTTATCTCATTTCTGACACCGGTCACACCAAGAGATGATACGCAATACAAAAATCCCTCTGATGTCTTTGCTATAGTCTGTATCCTCTCTTCTGAAGTCGGAGCAACCATTGCTATCTGAGCAATCCCATATTTCTCGCAAGCTTCACTCAGTTCCGCTCTTTCTTCAAAAGGAACATCCGGTACGATCACGCCTGAAATACCGATCTCTTTGCACCGCTGCATAAACTTTTCCTTGCCATATGTATAAATCGGATTCATATATGTCATAAATACCATGGGAATATGCATTGACGACGCGATCTCAGCTATTGCATCCATCAGAAGATCTGTGGTACATCCATTTGCCAGCGCTCTCTCATCCGCATCCTGTATTACCGGTCCCTCAGCCATAGGATCAGAAAAAGGAATGCCTATCTCAACCAGATCTGCTCCCGCATCCTGCAGCGCAAGGAGTACTTTCTTTGTAGTATCAAGATCCGGATCTCCGCCTGTGATAAAAGGTATAAATGCCTTACGTGTCTTAAATGCCTCTTTTATATCAATCATGGATATCTTTCCCCCTATAACGTGCGATCGCAGCAACATCTTTATCGCCTCGACCGGATACAGTCACAACCATTATCTGATCCTTACTCATCTGAGGTGCAAGCTTCATCGCATATGCAATAGCGTGAGAGCTCTCAATTGCCGGTATGATCCCCTCTGTTCTGGAAAGATACTCAAATGCATCTACAGCCTCATCATCTGTAATGGACACATATTCCGCACGTCCTGTGCGGAAAAGTTCTGCATGCTCAGGACCGATTCCGGGATAATCAAGACCTGCCGAGATCGAATAAACCGGAGCGATCTGACCATATTCATCCTGGCAGAAAAGTGACTTCATACCATGGAAAATTCCGGGCTTACCTGTAGCTACAGTAGCCGCTGTACGAGGGGTGTCCGCACCCTCTCCCGCTGCCTCACATCCGATAAGACGTACTTCTGTATCCGGGATAAAATCATAAAAAGTTCCCATCGCATTTGAACCGCCGCCAACACATGCAAGAACAGCATCAGGAAGCCTGCCTTCTGCCTTAAGTACCTGCTCTTTTATCTCCTCTCCGATGATCTTCTGAAAATCTCTGACGATTATCGGAAAAGGATGCGGTCCCATAACCGAACCTATGCAGTAATGAGTATCCTCGATCCTTGCAGTCCACTCACGAAGAGCAGCATTAACCGCATCTTTAAGAGTACGGGTTCCTGTCTTTACTGCATTTACTTTTGCGCCGAGAAGCTCCATTCTGTAGACATTAAGAGCCTGACGCTCGGTATCGATCTCGCCCATAAAGATCTCGCACTCCATACCGAGAAGAGCCGCGATCGTAGCTGTCGCAACACCATGCTGACCTGCACCGGTCTCAGCTATGATGCGCTTCTTCCCCATTTTTTTCGCAAGGAGGCACTGTCCTAAGCAGTTATTTATCTTGTGAGCACCTGTATGATTCAGGTCTTCTCTCTTAAGATAGATCTTTGCACCGCCCAGATCTTCCGTCATTTTCTTCGCATATGTAAGAAGTGACGGACGTCCTGCATAATCACGATAAAGATCATTTAATTCCTTTACAAATTCCGGATCATTCTTATAGTGTTCATATGCCGCTTCCAGCTCATTTACGGCATTCATAAGTGTTTCCGGTATATACTGACCACCATAAGGGCCAAATCTTCCTTTTGTTCCCATTCTGATTCCCTTTCCTTCAAACATTACTTTTCCCTTTCTAAACAGATATTTTTAATAATCTCCATTACCTCCAGTGTCTTTTCTCTGCTCTTATGATTTCCTTCTTCTACAGAAGAACTCAGATCAACACTGTAAGGACGAAACTTTCTAATACGTTCTTCCAGATTTCCTGCATTTAATCCGCCTGCTATAAATAACGGATGCGAAAGCTTTTCAGGTATCAGGCTCTCATCCATGGTAACTCCGGATCCGCCCAAAACTCCCTTTACATATGTATCAGAAAGCAGATACTCAACATCCAGTTTATCCGCTTTTATGATGTCGCCACGACTTTTTGCCCTTATTCCGCGTATGAGAGGAACGTCCACCTGCAGCCGAAGCTGTTCTATATAGAGCTCATCTTCGTCACCATGAAGCTGAACCATCTGGATGATGTCATTATTCACAAGTTCTACCACATGATGAAGCGGCTCATTTACAAATACACCAACTAAAGGTATGTCTTCATTAAGCGAATCCCTTATGTGAAGTGCCTGCAGATCATCCACAAAATGCCTGGTCTTTGCAAAAACCACTCCACAAAAATCAGGCTCTGCCTCATTCATGAGCTTTGCATCATCTATGTTCATTAGTCCGCAGATCTTTATCCTGGTCCGCCATCGCTTACCTGCTCCGCTTCCATTTTTATCCATCGCTCCTGAAGTCATTTTTTTACCTCTGCTAAAAAATCACTGTCCCTTAAGACTCTTCAGTGCCGCCTGTCTGTCCGATGCTCTCATCAGACTCTCTCCCACAAGCACGGCATCCACATGATATTTTGCAAGTTCCGCTATATCATCATGAGAATGTATCCCGCTCTCTGCCACAAATAAAACGTTATCCGGAACATCATCCATGTATCTTAAACAGTTATGGATATCTACTGTGAAATCTCTTAAATCTCTGTTATTTACTCCGAGGATACGTGCTCCGGCATTCACGCAGCGCTTCACTTCTTCGGAATCATGCGCTTCAAAAATACATGAAAGTCCAAGTCCGTCCGCGATTTCCTTGTACTCCCTAAGCTTCTCATCTGTGAGGATCGCTGCGATAAGAAGTACCGCGTCTGCACCACTCACCTTTGCTTCGTATATCATATAGGGATCAATGGTGAAATCCTTGCGTAAAAGAGGGATATTCACCTCTCCACGTATCTCTTTTAAGTATTCTATATCTCCCATAAAATATTCAGGTTCTGTCAGTACTGATATACAGGATGCTCCCGCTTCCTCATAGTCTTTTGCGATCTCTGTATAAGGAAAATCCGGTGCGATAAGACCTTTTGAAGGGGAAGCCTTTTTTACCTCACAGATAAAATGCATCTCCTCATCTGTTTTAAGTGCCTCTTCAAAAGCAAATGCCGGAAGTTTATATGTACATTTTTTCGCCATATCCATCATCTCTTCCGGTGATATTTTTCTTTTTGAGAGTTCTACTCGTTTTTTTGTCGATGCCACAAGGTCATCAAGAATCATTTAATCTTCCTTTCTATTCTTATACGAAAATCCCGGACAGCGAATAAACGCTGCCCGGGACAGAATAATCTGCGGTTCCACCCGAATTGCACATTTGTGCCACTCAATCCGTACTATGCATCACACTAAATACGGCGCACCTGATAACGGAAGTGCATTCCGTCGGACATTATTTCTTCAACGGTTTAACGCTTTATATCATTAAAGTGAATTATAATGACTCATTCAGTTTATGTCAAGAATATGTTTTTACAAACTCCATCCGGCACTTGCCCGCTGGAGCATACTCATACGGCGGAAGATACCGTCAGGCTTGTGAAGCCTCACTCGACTAAAGTCGCGTGCTTCCATACCCGTTTTTCCGGGGTGTGGACTCATTGACTACATATACGGTCTGACACCGAGACACTTACGCTGCAGCGCAAAGCTCTGCATTCAGACTAATTAACGTAGACAACGTGCATGTGCTCCTATACACAGCTTCTGGAACTTTTGCCAAAAGCTGCTGCCCTTTCGTCACCGGAAGGGACTTTATGATCTCACGTATAAAATATCTTGC
>AUJT01000038.1 GCA_000424365.1 Lachnospiraceae bacterium NK4A144
CTTCCTATGTCTGGTAAAATCCTTTCCGGGATTTAAAGCATAGGCTTCTGGTATAGAAGCCATAGCGTCAATATCAGACATCAAAATATTTTTTACAGTAACAGAGTAGTTCATGGTGACCTCCTTGAAATCAACGATTATGTTTTGTTAATTTCAAGGGCCGCTCTCGCTACTTCTAAATGCAATCAGTAGCGAGAGCGGCCGCATTTTTGAGCTTTCTTGTCAACTGTTTTTTTACAAAAAAATGAGTTAGACCCCTAAAAGAATCTAACTCAAAGTATCTTAACTAAATGACATTGGTTGTCAACAATAACTTCGACTATTATTTACTATTTTCCCTCTCAGCTTTCTTTTCAAAACAAACAGGCAAATAAAGCACATAATAATCTGAGTTACTGTAGAGCACGGTGTTGCCAAGCCTATATGAAAGAGCGATACAGGTTCCTGCTTACTCACAATATAAGATACAGGTATTCTCACAAGGAAAGCTCCCACTATACCCTGAAACATGACAAATCTTGTATATTCCATCCCATTGAAAAATCCTATAAAACAGAAAAGGAAACATGTAAACAGGCAATCAATGGCATATGCTTTAAGGTAGTCCCAGGAAGCAGCAACAACTTCTGCATCTTTTGCAAATATCCCGGATAATAAATCTCCATGGAAAAAAGCACTGTAAAACATGAACACTGCAAATATGAATGATACTCCGATGGCATATCTGAGCCCTTTGAAGGCCCTATCATATCTGCCTGCGCCTCTGTTTTGAGATACAAACGCCGACATTGACTGAGCAAAAGCTGAAGGTATTAACATGATAAATGCGCAAACCTTCTCTGCAACGCCTACTCCTGCAGATGCAATTACACCAAGTGAATTGACTAAAGCCAGAATAACAAGGAAGGAAATACCCACAAGAAGATCTTGCAACGCAACCGGGGCTCCAATAAACACTATTTTTTTGATGATTTCTTTATTCAGTTTAAAGCAAAATCTATCAAGCTTAAATGGTAGTTCCTTTTTGCTTATCAGTAGCAAAGATATCACAACACTTATCAGCTGCGCAGCTACTGTTGCTATAGCAGCTCCTTTTGTTCCCATTTTGAATCCTGCAACCAGAGTTAAATCTCCGATGATGTTACAGGCACACGCTATAAGCACTGTTATAAGCGGAGTGATAGAATCTCCAAGTCCCCTGAATATACTTCCGATCAGGTTGTAAGATATTATTACCACTGCTCCAACTCCGCATATCCTGATATATGAAACCGTAAGATCATAAGCCTCCTCCGGCGCATTCATGATACTGGCAAGATTTCCGGCAAACAATGAAATGAATGTTGTCAGGAAAAGACCTATCGACAAAAACAGCATTATTCCATTTGCCACTATTTTTCCCCCCTCAGAAGCTTTCCTTTCACCAATCTTTTGTCCTAAAAACACGGTCATACCCATTGATAATGAACTTACAAGATTTGTAAGAGTCATCATGATCTGTGACCCGGTTGATACACCAGACACATCAGCAGGTTCTGAAAATTTGCCTACAATCATAAGATCAACAGCGCCATATAGTGATTGCAGAAATAGCGCCAAAAGCACAGGGATAGCGAACTTAAGAAGCGGCCCCAGTATTTTTCCTTCTGTAAAATTTTTCTGATTAGACACGTACATTACCTCCAAAAAAAAGCCGGATAAGAAACCGGCATTTCAACCAGTCATCTTATCCAGCTTGTAGTTTCAAGAACAACTCACCCTCCGATGAATTAACAGTTATTCGATTCAATAGAGAGATACTAACCTATTTGAAAAAAGAATGCAAGTTAATATTCAGAGATAATGCGCTTCAACATTTCTTCAGCTGTATTGCCTTTTGTATTCATCACTTAGCTCATTTTAAATCATAGTAAAAAATTCATCAGAGTATTTCAGGGCTGTTCCACCTTCATAATGCACAATCTTGACATACATTGAAAGGGAAATCTCTTTTCCTTCCCAAGACAAAGGCTCTTCATTGTGACCAAGTATCTCTTCACAAACGTTCTTTGCATAGTTCTTGGTCTTATCCCACCATTCCTTGAATGTTTTGAAGGATTTAGAGATTATTTTCCCAAAAAACCTTAGATGTGAAAGTAGAAAATGATTTAAGTGAACGATTCATCAATCTCAAAAGCATTGGGCTTCTGAGGCCACGATCAAGTCTCGATGCCATTCATAGCCCTTCGGGCTATTTCCTGCTGCGTACGGTAGAAAGCTCAGGGCTACTGTATGCAGCTGGTGGCAATTCTAAGTAATATTCTTCAAATTCTTTATATACATAAGTTCCCTATAGTTTTGGGGAAATCCTATAAGGTTAAGATCTATATCCTTCTCATATTTCTTAACTATACGATTAAGCTTATCTCTAAGTTGCTTCCTTTCATCATCAGAAGGTAGCCTCTTAATCAGCATGAGTATATACGCAAACAGAGAATCATTCCTTATTGCCGTGTTATTCCTCAAAAAACTCTTATTGAACTTTACCGGAGGATTCATCGTAGAATTATACAAACGCACACCATGAGAACACTTATTTCTTAGAACAGATAATGCATGTAGGTGATTTTCAAGCGTTGATGTACTTATGCCAACCTGCGTTGCTATCACATTCTTATCTGATATATACAATGCATGGTAGAACAGAGAAACACTTGAACAGGTCATCAGCTCAAGCATAACCCATACCGGCATCTTATCAGCATATTTATTGAAATGGTGCTTAACTATTGCGCTGTCTTTATAATATGACTTCTCTTTAGTGAAATTCTGCAATGTCTTTGTAATTCCAACTTTATCGTAATAGTTCTTCACATCATAATGCTGATCATATGGTGGTGTCTGGCATTTTAGCTCCGCAAATTTATTTCCTATCAAATCTTTGTAAAATAATTCTGCTTTTTCAATATATTGTCTAAGCAATGATCTGATTTCTTCATCAAAGCAATAAACCGTGTAAATATCTTCAAAACTAATACCTTTAATCATCTCATGGCTATCAGTTGACAGTCTATATTGCAACATATATCCCGAAAGTCTATAATAGCTGACTTTCTGAAGTACATTTCTTGCAAATGCCTCATCAGATATTACTACTCCATGATCTTTTAGCTTTTTTATCTGTTCATCTATTGTGTATGGTTTCTTTAAATCCATATATTCTCCATAAAGTAAAAAAGCCAAGCTCAACGCTCGGCTTGGTCCCAAGTGTTATTCGCACCTGGCAACTCTGTTAAGGTTATAATACCATATTTTACCGTTTTTTCAAGCTCTATTTTCTATTCTTGACGATAACATCAAAGCAGAGTAACTTGTAAAACTAAATTCCACCCCTTCCACTCCAGACATGAAAGTTAGTTGTCTTTAACCACTTTTTTCTTTATCAGAGCCATTAAAAAATTCAATTAGATTATTGATTCCTTTAACAGCTTGTTTGTCATCCAAAGCCGGAACCAAATTAGTGTTATGGCTGTACACTACATCATGAATATCATAACATTTCATGTGATGTAAAAGAGTGCAAGCAGTCTCATATGCCCTTTCTATTTTCCCATCGCCTCCACCTACCAGGATTACAGCACCCTTTTTAGGTTTGATGTTCAGCTCTTCCTTACGAAAATACTCTCAGCAAAAATAAGTCTGCAACCTACTTCCTATATCAAGTAATTTTCCTGTTAATTCAGAAAAATAGATGGGTGAAGCAATAACAACATTATCACATTCCTCTATATACATCCTGCATTTCATCATTTATTGCGCATCCACTGTTTTTCCAGCAATGACGACAATCTACGCAAGGAGAAATATCACAATAATAAGCATTTACTATTTTAGTATCGCCTTTTAAGCCTGATGTAATTAATTTGATTAAACTCACTGTATCTCCTGAAACACGCGGAGATCCGTTTAGAATTAACGTTTTCCACAATTCCCCCTAATATCGGTTATGCGCAATATAGCAGTTTTAAACCGCCTTTATCATTATCATTTCCATCGGTTGCTCATATCCAGGAACATCGACCACAAATCCGCCACAATCTTTATATCCCAGCTTACGATAGAAATGTTGTGCATCTTCATCGACCTGAGTGGATGTCATCAGCATTCCGTATCCCCGTGACTTCATATCCTGTTCCCAGTATTCCATCAACTGTTTTCCATATTTCTGATTGCGATAATCGGAATCTATGAATAGCATTGTGCAAAACGGAGTATTATCCCAGAAAAGATTATATCTGAGCACCCCGATGATTACCTCATCTTCAGTATATACATACCCTTGTCCACATCTTACCTTTTCATCAAACACAGATTCTGGCAAATGCTTGTCGAGAGCATACCATGCTTCTTTATCACGTTTTTCAACCAGTCTTATCATTGATATTCTTCTCCCCATACCATTCTAAGTTGCCCTGTAATGTAATATGTTGCTACAAACTCTGTGATTGAATTTATAACCACTATTCCTTATTCTATCCAATGTACATACGTAAAACAAAGACGTTTTCACGCCCCCTGCTTACCGCAGCAGAGTACTCATCTCTCCAGACTGAGATTATTCCTATTCAGATTCGGACGTTGCTGTTTACTTACTTCTTACCGTCTAAATTTTCTCGATTTTCATCCAATCTCACAAAGTTTCTAAACAAAGAAAAACCCCAGAAACACTGGGTTTCTGAGGTAAACAACGAGCCACTTCGATTCCGCTTCGCTCCATCTCAGTCGCGACAGTCGTCGCGAAAAATCAAAAAAATAACGCCCTGAGAATGCAAGCATTCCAGGACGCAATTTTTTGATTTTTTGTTCCTCGTTGTTTTCGCGAAGATTATCTCTTTGAGAACTGAGGAGCACGACGTGCGGCCTTGAGACCGTACTTCTTTCTTTCCTTCATTCTAGGATCACGAGTGAGGTAGCCTTCCTTCTTGAGGGCTGCTCTGTACTCGCTGTCTACTGTCAGAAGTGCACGTGCGATACCGTGACGGATAGCACCTGCCTGACCTGTGTAACCACCACCGAAAACGTTAACCTTGATGTCAAACTTATCTTCAGTCTGTGTAGCTACGAGAGGCTGACGAACGATCATCTTGAGTGTCTCAAGTCCGAAATAATCGTCAAGACTCTTCTTATTTACAATGATATCACCCTTACCAGGAACGAGATAAACTCTGGCAACGGAGCTCTTTCTTCTACCTGTACCGTAGTACTGATTTGCTGTCTTAGCCAATTTGCTTTCCCTCCTTTAAATATCAGAATTTAAGTTCTTCAGGCTGCTGAGCTGCATGATCATGCTCTGCACCAGCATAAACGTGAAGCTTTCTGAACATCTGACGTCCAAGAGGTCCCTTGGGAAGCATGCCCTTAACTGCGAGCTCGATTACTTCCTCAGGCTTCTTAGCAAGCTTCTCACGAAGAGTAGCTGTCTTAAGACCACCAACATAATCAGAATGTCTCTTGTAAATCTTATTATCAAGCTTCTTTCCTGTTACAGAAATCTTCTCTGCATTGATAACGATTACGTAGTCACCTGTGTCCAGGAAAGGTGTGTAGGTCGGCTTGTTCTTACCGCGAAGCACAGCTGCAATTCTGGATGCCAGGCGTCCGAGTGTCTGACCTTCAGCATCAACAACATACCACTTTCTGTCGATGTTAGAGGCACTGGCCATATATGTATCCATTTTAATCCTCCGAATAAAAAGACTAATTTTCAAAGTTTCCGTGCTATGAAACCGGGGCTGTGGTTCACAGCGTGTTATATTTTACATTACGACGCTTTCCGTGTCAACAGAATCAGCCCCTGTTTTTTGTTTAAAATTCGGTGGAAAACCCGTTTTTAAAGGATTCTCTACCATAGACCGCAGCAGCTGCCTGTCCCAATGCGATGCCACCATCGTTTGGAGGTATCATGCTATGAAGAATTACCCTGAATCCATTCTCTCTAAGCAGCTTATCTGTAAGACGCAGCAATAATCTGTTTTGAAAAACTCCGCCTGACAATGCCACCGTGCTTATTCCTGTATTCTTTCGCAATTTTTCAAGAGAGTGCTCTATCTGACCGGCTATTCCCTTATGAAACGCATACGCCAGGAGTCCTGCGTCAGATTTCTCTTGTCCCCTTACCGCCAGACACACCCTTTTGAATAATTTCCATGAATCTTCAAGGCATTCATTTTGTCCTGCAATTTCATCTATAATATGCTGCAATCCACGATGATCACCATTCTTCTCACTTTTCTCAAATATTTCTGCTTCCGTCTCAAGCTTTATCGCTGCTTCTCCTTCAAAGGTCGAAACTCTGCATATTCCAAGAACAGCACTAACAGAATCAAAAAGTCTTCCTGCACTTGTGGAGATCACAGTATTTATACCACTGTCCTTAATCTTCAGTATGATCTCGGCTTCTTTTCTGCTGCAAAGACCAAGTTTCTCAGCTTCTGTTGAAATATCCGCATTTTCAATGGTTTCAGACTTCATTACTTCTGAAAGCATAGACACAGCAATTCTCCAGCCTTCTCGTACTGCCTTGTCTCCTCCGGTCATTAAGAAAGGACTGATATGCGACAAACGCTTTACATCAATATCGCCGAGATCATTTACCTGTAATATTTCCCCACCCCATATCGTTCCGTCAGTTCCATATCCGGTTCCGTCAAATGCAACTCCAAGAACCGGCTCATTCCAGTCATTTTCAGCCATACAGGACAAAATATGTGCCTGGTGATGCTGTATCCGAATATGCGGTATCCCTCGTTTTTCCGCAATCTCTTCAGTGATCTGCGAGGAATGATACTTTGGATGAAGATCCGAAACCACGATTTCAGCTCTTGTTTGAAGCAGATGTTCCATGCGGACTATCGCATCTCTAAGTGCCTTTCCCGACCGCTTATCCTCCATGTCACCCACATAAGCCGATGGATATAGCGTAGTCCCCTTTGCTATGCAAAAAGTATTTTTTAGTTCTCCGCCTACCGCCAGTACTTTTCTATCACTTTCTCCTGATAAAAGAAACGGAAGCGGCGCATATCCTCTGGATCGCCGAACCATATATGGCTTTCCGTCATAAAAATCCATAACCGAATCATCTGCTCTTGTCCTTATCTCACGGTTATTGGACAGGATAACGTCTGCAATTGACGACAATTCCTCTATTGCCTCTTCGTCAGTACAGCAAATTGGCGCACCACTGATGTTTCCACTTGTCATCACCAATACATCCGGCATTTCTTTTCCATCATTATAATGAAAAAGCAGCAGGTGGATCGGTGCATACGGAAGCATGATCCCGATTTTCTGGTTGTCCGGAGCAACTTCTCCCACTATTCTTCCACCGTATTTTTTATCCAGAAGCAATATTGGTTTCTGATGCCCAGTCAGGATTTCTTTTTCTTCCAAAGAAATCCTGCACTCTCTTTCTGCCGTAATTGCATCAGCCGCCATCACTGCAAAAGGTTTTACCGGACGATGCTTACGATTTCTTAAGTTCATCACAGCGGATCTGTCGGAAGCATCACAGCACAAATGAAAACCGCCTATTCCCTTAACTGCCGCGATCCCACCATTGCGCAACACTTCTCTTACCCGTAATATAGCGTTTCTTCCACGTATTTCAGGATCATCAGCAATATAAACTTCCGGGCCACATTTATTACAGCATACCGGCTGCGCGTCATATCGTCTTGATTCCTTTTTTTCGTACTCTTCTCTGCATTTTTCGCACATCGGAAAAATACTCATGCTGGTCCGTTCTCTGTCATACGGAAGTTCTTCTAAAATTGAAAATCTAGGACCGCAGGAAGTGCAGTTTATAAATGGATGCAGATACCTCCTGTTTTCAGGAGTATATAGCTCCTGCTCACATTCATCACAGATAGCGATGTCGGGAGGAATAAAAATCTCTCCCTCCGTTCGGGTACTTTCTATTATTTGAAATCCATCATCATTTTTTTGTACATCTACATCTTTGATATCGAGTTTCAGTATTACAGCCCTTGACGGCTTTTCTTTTTTTAGAGCCAAAATAAAATTGTCCAAGGCAGCCTTTGTGCCCCGGGCAATAATCTCCACATATGGTCCACGATTTGAAACTGTCCCTGAAATCCCTGTCTTTTCAGCAAGCCTTACTGTGTTAGGTCTAAAACCCACGCCCTGAACAATTCCGTAAACCCGTATCCTTTTTTGCTCTATATCGATTTTTTCATTATCAGCTTTAGTTCTTTTCAAAATACTGATCCTCTTTATCAGATTAGTTTTTCCCTTATGTCATTTTATCGTGAGCTCATCAGGATTAAGTATCCGTATATTCATTAATGTGAGCCCCTCGGGCGGCGCTGTAGGTCCACCTTTTTCACGATCCACAGCATCCAGCATATGCTTCACTTCTTCAGGAGGATATTTACCTCTTCCTACCTCCATAAGAGTTCCTGCGATGATACGAACCATGTTATATAAAAAACCGTATCCGCTTACAAAGATCTTTATCTCATTTCCATCACGCACTACCCTTGCATCTGTGATCTCACGTACGGTCGTCTTGGCCTGTGTATGAACTGAGCAAAAACTCTTAAAGTCATGTTCTCCGATAAGATATTTTATGCCCTCATTCATTTTTTCATGATCCAGCTCAAAATAAGTGTAATAACTATACAACCGTTCAAGAGGATTGGGAAATTTATCGGTATATATGCGATAACAATATGTCTTTTCTGTTTTTGCGGTCCGTGGATGGAAATCCATGCTCACTTCTCTTGATTCCCGTATCCTTATATCCTTTGGAAGTCTCACATTCATAGCATAGGAATATTTGTCTCCCGGCATGCGTGCTTCTGTATCAAATACCGCAAGATTACAAAGTGAATGAACTCCTGCGTCAGTCCGGCTCGCACCACTAACCTGTATGTCTTCTCCTGTCATTTCAGACAGCACACGATTCAATTCTCTCTCTATAGTGGGCTGTTCTCCCTGAAGCTGCCAGCCATGATATGAAGTTCCATCATATGCTACAGTTAAAAGTATTCTTTTCATACAGGGCTAAACCTTCCTGCGACGATCACTAAAACAAAATACGCGATTAATACTACATATGAAACCTTATCACGAACCTCATATTTCAGCGGTTTCATCTTTGTTCTTCCGTCACCGCCTCTGTAGCAGCGTGCCTCCATCGCCATAGCCAAGTCATTCGCTCTTCTGAATGCGGATACAAAAAGCGGTACAAGTATTGGAACCAGGCTTTTTGCTCGTTTTATAATACTGCCATGTTCAAAATCCGCACCTCTGGCCGCCTGCGCCTTCATTATCTTATCTGTTTCTTCCAACAGGATCGGTATGAAACGAAGAGCGATCGACATCATCATCGCAACTTCATGAACCGGCACCTTGAAAACTTTCATCGGTCCCATTAGTGATTCCATTCCATCCGTCAAATGATTTGGCGTAGTTGTAAGAGTCATTATAGACGCGCCAATTATAAGATAGACAAGTCGTATTGCGGTAAATACGGCTATCCTTAAGCCTTCTTCGGAAATTGTTAACTTCCAAAATGTCACTAATGGTATTCCGGGTGTTAAAAACAGATTAAATACCACTGTTAACATCAACAGCATAAAAATGCTTTTCATTCCTCGCATCATATACTTAAACGGAACTTTAGACATTTTTATAACTGCAAATAAAAATACTGTTGCTATGAGAAATGCCCCTGCATTTCTAAAAATGAATAATGAAACAATATATATCAGTGTTCCAACTAATTTTGTTCTCGGATCCATACGATGAAGTACGGAGTCTGTCTGATAATATTGTCCAAGTGTGATATCTCTAAGCATTAGTTTATCCGTCCTTCAGCGCTCAAAATCTCATGTACCGCTTCATCAACTGTCGTTATTCCAGAATCGACATCGTATCCCTCATTCTTAAGATCACGCATAATATATGTGACTTCGGGAGCTCTAAGTCCTATTCTCTCAAGCTCATCGACATTTTGGAATACTTCCTTAGGTGAACCGTCCATAAGTATAGAGCCATGCTCCAGAACAAGTATCCTGTCCACATAATTTGCCACGTCTTCCATACTATGGGATACCAGGATAACTGTTATGTTCTGCTCTTCTCTAAGGCGCTTTACGAGATCCAGGATTTCATCTCTACCCTGTGGATCAAGTCCTGCCGTAGGCTCATCCAGAATCAGGATATCCGGTTTCATGGCTAATACACCGGCTATGGCTACTCTTCGTTTCTGTCCTCCTGAAAGTTCAAACGGAGAAACATAGAAATATTCATCCGGAAGATTAACTGCCTTAAGGGCCTCAAAAGCTCTAAGCGCTACCTCTTTATCTGTAAGTCCAAGATTTTTCGGTCCAAAACAAACATCCTTAAAGACAGTCTCCTCAAAAAGCTGATGTTCCGGATATTGGAATACAAGTCCTACATGGGAGCGAAGCTCTTTCAAATTATATGACTTATCATATATATCCTGACCTTTGTAATATACATGACCGGATGTAGCTTTGATTATGCCATTCAAATGCTGTACAAATGTTGATTTTCCTGATCCTGTATGTCCGATAAGTCCGATAAACTCGCCCTTATTTATCGTAAGTGAAACATCCGTTAATGCGTGTATCTCCTCTGATGTTCCAGTACTGTAGACATAATTCACATGGTCGAGGATCAAAGCTTCCTGAAGATCAGCATTTTTCTTTTCATGGTCTATTGCTTTATTACCTGCTCGTGAGGCCACATTTTGCTTCTTTACTGAATCTTCCATCGCAGACTTTAATGATCCTATCAACTCTTTCCTATCAAGAATCCCCTTAGGAAGTTTCAATCCCTTTTTCTGAAGTTCATGCGCGAGTAATGTCGGCTGAGGTACATCTAATCGAAGTTTCTTTAACTCGTCTACTTTTGAAAAAATCTCTCTGGGAGTACCGCGCATAGCAACATGACCGTGATCCATTACATAAACCTGGTCTGCAAATACAACCTCATTCATATAATGTGTTATAAGAATGATCGTAACATTTTCGACCTGATTCAGCGCTCTTGCAGCTCGAATAACCTCGTATCGTCCCTCCGGATCAAGCATGGCTGTCGGTTCATCCATAATGATACACTTAGGGTGCATAGCGAGGACTCCTGCAATCGCTACTCTCTGCTTTTGACCACCTGAAAGCCTGTTTGGTGAATGCTTACGATATGCCTTCATACCGACTGCATTTAATGCTTCCTCAACCCGTTCCCAGATTTCGTTAGTTGGAACACCCATATTTTCAGGTCCAAATCCAACATCTTCTTCAACTACATTAGCTATAATCTGATTATCAGGGTTCTGAAATACCATTCCGGCTTCCTGACGAACGTCCCAAAGATTTTCCGGGGCTGAAGTATCTTTTCCATTTACATACACTGCGCCCTCTGTTGGATATAATATGGCATTTATGTGCTTTGCCAAAGTAGATTTACCTGAACCATTTCCACCTAATATGGCTATAAACTGACCTTTTTTTATATCCAGTGTGACACCGTCGATCGCTCTGGTAACACCTTCTGCATTTCCATCTTCGTCGCGTCTGATATATTCAAATACAAGATTTCTTGTTTCTACAATTCCCATCAAGAATGCTCCTCTGCTCTCTGAGCTCTCATAATCCTATCATACTATATCACACCGTGTAATTATTCTCACGTCTAAAGTGAATTCAGAAACACCTCACCAGATAAAGAACAAAGAATCCGACTTTGTCGGATTCTCCGCCCAAGCACGGAAGCCGCAGGCTCTTCCTATCCACGCTTATGGCATCCAATGCACGTAGTGCATTTTTAACTTATAAGAATTCCAGCGGTATTTCCTATAAGTAAAAAAAGGAGAGGCATTAAGCCTCTCCTCAATAATTAAATGGAATCGAAATAGATTAAACGAGCTCCAGGAAAACTTCCATAGCTGCATCACCCTTACGAAGACCGATCTTAACGATTCTTGTATAACCACCCTTACGGTCAGCATACTTCGGTGCGATCTCCTCGAAGAGCTTCTTGCAGAGGTCAACCTTCTTTGTATCAGCCTTGCGGTGAGCCTGAGAAGTACCGTGCTCAGTTACAGGGTAAAGAACCTTGAGCATTTCTCTTCTAGCATGAAGTCTGGACGGCTGATCCTTCTTGATTTCCTTCTCAACTTCATCGAAAACTGTAACGGTAACACCGTTCTCAATTCTCTTGATCTTTCCATTCTCATCTCTGTGAGACTCGGAAAGAACCTTGCTGTGATCGTTCTTGTCAACGATCTGCTTTACTCTGTGACCATCTTTATCTTTTCTTGCAACCTTTGTTGTAACAGTAACTGTATCAAAGTTATCCTTCTCACGGATTGCAAGTGTGATAAGGTGCTCAGCGATCTTCTGAACTTCCTCAGCCTTTGCAGCTGTTGTACGGATCTTTCCGTTAAGGATCAGGGCTGTAACCTGTCCACGAAGAAGAGCCTTTCTCTGAGATGCTGTACGTCCAAGCTTCTTATACTTTGCCATTTTTAATTCCTCATCTTTCTCATTTTTAGTTGCAAATAAATTTCATGCGACTACAAAGCCTCGCTCATCGGTCTTACAGACTTTGCGTGAGTGGTGTTGACGTACTCTTTGGATTTACCGTCAAAACCTTAATATATTACAAACCGGTTCAGGCTTCGCCTTCACCTGTTCTTAATGCAAGTCCAAGCTCATCAAGCTTAGCAAGTACTTCCTCGAGGGACTTACGACCAAGGTTACGAACCTTCATCATATCCTCAGGAGTCTTATTTATCAGCTCTGCTACTGTATTGATTCCTGCACGCTTAAGGCAGTTGTAGGAACGAACAGAAAGCTCAAGCTCATCGATGTTCATCTCAAGAACCTTTTCTGTCTCATCGCTCGGCTTTTCGATCATAACCGGAGTCTTTGTTGCAGCCTCGGAAAGGTTGATGAAAAGACTAAGATGCTCAGAAAGAACCTTTGCAGCAAGGCTTACTGCCTCCTGCGGTGTAAGTGTTCCATTTGTGTAAACATCAAGTGTGAGCTTATCAAAATCAGTCTGCTGACCAACACGAGTATTCTCAACACTAAGATTTACTCTCTCTACCGGTGTATAGATAGAATCAACTGCAATCACACCAATCGGAAGATCATCGGACTTATTCTTATCAGAACCTACATAGCCTCTTCCCTTTGTGATGGTGAGCTCAATGTAGAGTCTGCAGTCCTTACCACCGTTAAGGGTGGCGATATGCTGATCTTTATTGATGATCTCGATATCCTGATCGACCTGGATATCTGCTGCTGTAACTTCACCCTCGCCCTCGAACTCGATATATGCAGTCTTAGGCTCATCAGATGCGCTGTTGTTCTTGATCGCAAGATTCTTGATGTTAAGGATGATCTCTGTTACATCCTCTTTAACGCCCGGAATCGAAGTAAACTCATGAAGAACACCCTCGATCTTTACCTGACTTACCGCTGCTCCGGGAAGTGATGAGAGCATGATCCGTCTTAAGGAGTTTCCAAGCGTAATGCCATATCCACGCTCAAGAGGTTCTACTACAAATCTTCCATATTTGTTGTCATCGGATAAATCTGTAATTTCGATCTTCGGTTTCTCAAATTCTAACAATCAGGTACCTCCTTTAGGATTCCATTTAAAACGCACAAAACGCGATACCGTAGACAGACGCCACAGCGGCGTCCTGTCCCGGTGTCGCGGTATACGCCAGCCGAAACACGGTATCCGTGATACAACTGTTTTCAGCTGACTTACTGCGGCGCGAACTTACTTGGAATACAGCTCGACGATTGCCAGCTCATCTACAGGAACATCGATCTGGTCCCTGGAAGGAAGCTCATTAACAGTACCCTTGAAGTTCTCTGTATCAACAGTGAGCCAAGCCGGTACTGCTCTGTCAGCAGTTGTCTCAAATACATCTTTGATGTGCTGAGAAGATCTAGCCTTTTCCTTGATTTCGATAACATCACCAGCCTTGATTGCATAAGAAGGGATATTGATGCACTTTCCATTTACAAGGAATGTCTTATGGTCAACCATCTGACGTGCTTCTCTTCTTGTTCTAGCAAAACCAAGACGGAATACTACGTTATCAAGTCTACGCTCAAGAAGGATCATAAGGTTCTCACCAGTCATACCCTTCTGCTTATCAGCCTTTGTGTAATAATTACGGAAAGGCTTCTCCAGAACGCCATAGATAAACTTAGCCTTCTGCTTTTCACGGAGCTGAAGTCCGTACTCACTTACCTTTCTTCTGGAATTGGTAAGCTGTCTGTTTGATTTCTTACTGTAGCCGAGATAGGACGGCTCCAGTCCAAGGGATCTGCATCTCTTAAGAACAGGTACTCTATTAACTGCCATATGCTTACACTCTCCTTCTCTTCGGCGGACGGCAACCATTGTGCGGTACCGGAGTTACATCTTTAATACTGGTAATCTGAAGACCTGCTGCGGATAAAGCACGAATTGCTGCTTCTCTTCCGGAGCCCGGTCCCTTGACCATAACGTCAACAGATTTCAGACCGTGAATGAGAGCTGCCTTAGTAGCTGTTTCTGCTGCTACCTGTGCTGCATAGGGAGTAGATTTCCTTGAACCTCTGAAGCCAAGACCACCGGCACTTGCCCAGGAAAGAGCGTTACCTTCAGCATCTGTCAGAGTAACAATAGTGTTGTTGAAAGATGACTGAATGTGTGCCTGTCCGTGTTCAACGTTTTTCTTAACGCGCTTTTTTGTTACTTTCTTCGCGCTAGCCTGCTGTTTAGCCATTTAAAACTAACCTACTTTCTCTAATCAATTGTTAATGGGAATACGCGCAAAAAGAGAACAAATTACTTCTTCTTATTTGCAACTGTTCTTCTCGGACCCTTGCAAGTTCTTGCATTGGTCTTTGTCTTCTGACCTCTGCACGGCAGAGACTTTCTGTGACGAACTCCTCTGTAGCAACCGATTTCTGTAAGTCTCTTGATGTCCATAGCCACCTGTCTACGAAGATCACCTTCGATAACCTGTGTTCTGTCAATGACATCACGAAGCTTTGCTACTTCTTCTTCCGTCAGATCTCTAACGCGTGTGTCAGGGTTGATTCCAGCCTCAGCCAGAATTCTTGTGGAGCTAGCTCTACCAATACCATAGATATAGGTAAGGCCGATCTCAACACGTTTTTCTCTTGGTAAATCAACACCAGCGATACGAGCCATTGTGAGTACAAACCTCCTTTTTTCAATTATAGTACGCAAATATAGAATCTTTTCAGCTCACTACTTTATATAGTAGATATTAAGAGCTGAAAAGGAATCAGCATAGATAGATTTATGCACAGCGTACCCCAGGGACTATATTAACCCTGAACCTGCTTATGCTTCGGGTTTTCACAGATGATTCTGATCTTACCCTTCCTCTTTATAACCTTGCACTTTTCGCACATAGGCTTAACAGAAGATCTAACCTTCATAATTTCCTCCATTCCTTAGATATACTTGACTATGAGGAACATAATTGGCCTCCCTAAAAGAAAGCCGAATGATAGTATATCATAACATTCAGACACACGCAAGCATAATTTATGCTTCAGCCTTACTTGTCTCTCCAGATGATTCTACCTTTGGAAAGGTCGTACGGTGACATCTCAATCGTAACCTTGTCACCAGGGAGAATACGAATGAAATTCATTCTAAGCTTTCCACTGATGTGAGCCAGAACCTGATGACCGTTTTCCAGCTCTACCTGAAACATTGCATTCGGGAGCTTCTCTATAACTTTTCCTTCAATTTCGATGACGTCTGCTTTTGACATATATACTATATTCCTTCTTTATGCACCGAGAATATTCTCAATCGCCTGAAACACCTGCTCCGGAGATACTGTACCATCAACAGTTTTCAAAACACCCTTCTCTGTATAGTAATCAATGAGAGGCTGTGTCTGATCATGATAAACGGTAAGTCTTTTCTTTACTGTCTCCGGCTTGTCATCATCTCTTAAAACAAGCTCGGATCCGCAATTATCACAGATTCCCTCTGTCTTAGGACGAAGGAATTCAAGATGATATGTAGCACCGCACTTAAGACATGCTCTTCTTCCGGACATTCTGCCGATGATATTTTCATCCGGAACTTCGACATTAACGGCATAATCTACCTTTGTGCCAAGCTTTGAAAGCTCTGCATCAAGCACCTCTGCCTGAGGAATTGTCCGAGGAAATCCATCCAGAACATATCCATTTTTACAATCGTCCTGTGCTACGCGGTCAAGTAAGATCCTGACTGTCAGCTCATCCGGGACAAGCTGTCCCTGATCCATATACTTCTTCGCTTCTTTACCAAGATCAGTTCCATTCTTTATATTTGCACGGAAAATGTCTCCTGTAGAAACATGTGGGATCTGGTATTTTTCAGCGATTCTGGAAGCCTGTGTACCCTTGCCGGCTCCCGGAGCACCCAACATAATTATCTTCATAATACCCTTCTTTTGTTTATCGGCTTTTTTCCGACTTTTTTAACCTTAGAGTAAAAATACTTTTAGGCAAGGAATCCTTTATAACTTCTAACAAGCATTCTTGATTCTACCTGCTTTAATGTCTCAAGGATAACACCAACGATAATGATAAGTGATGTACCACCGAAAGAAACATTTGCTCCAAATACGCCATTAAAGAAGATCGGGATAACTGCAATAATGGTAAGACCAACTGCACCGATGAAAATGACATAGTTCAAGATGTTTGTCAGATAATCGTTCGTAGGACGACCAGGACGAATACCCGGTATAAAACCGCCCTGCTTTTTCAGGTTATCAGACACTTCAAGTGGATTGAAAGTGATCGATGTATAGAAATAAGCAAAAAATACTACGAGAACGATATAGATTAACAGTCCGATAGAGTATACCGGTTGTGTCGGGTCACACCAGTTTCCTGAATTCAGCAGACGAAGAATCTGTCCACCAAGGCTTGTTCCTGCCTGAATGCCAAACAGCTGGCAGATAACAATAGGAAACGACATCAGAGATGACGCAAAGATAACCGGAATAACACCCGCGGTATTGACTTTCAGAGGAATATTTGTGCTTGTTCCTCCGATCATCTTTCTGCCTGCAACCTTTCTTGCATACTGTACCGGGATTCTTCTTTCCGCATTGTTCAGCAGGATCGTAAGAACTACTGTAGCAAGGATAACTGCAACGATAATAAGTGCAGCCACTACTGCCAGAAGTATCTTTCCACTGTCAATATTTGTGCGGATAAACATATCCCACAGCGAATTAAGGTCACTTGGCATTCTGGAAATGATATTGATAGCAAGTACTACTGAAATACCGTTACCTACACCATTTTCAGTAACCTGCTCACCAAACCACATAAGGAGCGCAGAACCGGCTGTAAGGCCAGCCACGATCATAAGTCCGGTAAGCCACGGGTTAATTGTTCTATCCATGATACCCTGATTATAGAAGCCGATAGCCATAGCTGTGGACTCCAGCAGGGCGAGACCTATGGTCACATATCTTGTGATGGCAACGAGAACTTTACGTCCTTCCTGCCCGTCTCTCTGTTTCTCTTCCAGGTACGGAATTGCGATCGTCAGCAGTTCAATGATGATGGAAGATGTAATATATGGTGTGATATTCAACGCAAAGATGGACATATTTTCAAAAGATCCACCTGTGAAGGCATTGAAAAAGGTAAAAGAATCACCTGTAAGGTTAGCAAACCACTGAGAGAAATACTCACGGTTTACGCCCGGAATCGGAAGCTGACAACCGAGTCTGATCAGAAACAGTACCAGTAATGTATACAGGATTCTGTTCCGGATATCCTTTACCTTGAACGCATTACGTACCGTCTGAAGCATTAGATCACCTCAGCTTTCCCGCCTACAGCCTCGATCTTTTCCTTTGCGGATGCAGAAAATGCATTAGCCTGAACAGTAAGCTTCTTTGTAAGCTCGCCGTTTCCAAGGATCTTCAGTCCATCATATGTATCCTTGATGATACGTCTCTCAATAAGGTCTGCAGCTACAACTGTATCGCCGTCGTTGTAGTACTTCTCAAGAGTGCTAAGGTTGATTGCAACGATCTTCTTAGAGTTGATGTTGTTGAAGCCTCTCTTCGGAAGTCTTCTGTACAGAGGCATCTGTCCACCCTCGAAACCGATACGAGGTGCGCCAGAACGAGCCTTCTGTCCCTTGTGTCCGTAACCAGCTGTCTTACCATTTCCTGAACCGTGACCACGGCCCTTACGGAAGCTGTTGGTGTGCTTTGAACCAGCTGCAGGTCTTAAGTTGTGTAATTCCATTTCTTTCCTCCTAATGTTTACAGGAATCTTTCTGTTCCTGCTATGGACGCCTCGGCAATCATTTGACGAGACTTGGATTGTGTTTCAGTTGAGCCTATGCCCAACCCTTTCAGAATACCACAAATTTTAAAATATGCAATATCCTTATATATGACATTGAGGTACGCCTAACGGCGTACCTCTGCCACGCGAATCATTATACCGATAAAATCGGCATTCAATTAGATTTCCTCTACTTTAACGAGGTGTCTAACTGCGTTGCACATTCCGCGAACTGCATCGTTATCCGGCAGCTCTACAGATGTATATGTCTTGTGCAGACCCAGAGCTTCAACTGTCTTCTTATGCTTCGGGATTGCACCGATAGGTGACTTTACAAGTGTTACCTTTAATTTTCCTGCCATGTCTTCCTCCTTAGTTCAGGATTTCCTCAACAGACTTACCACGAGCAGCTGCAACTTCTTCCGGAGTCTTCAGCTGTGAAAGTGCGTCCATTGCTGCCAGAACAACGTTCTGCTTGTTATTGGAACCCAGAGACTTGGTACGGATATTACGGATACCAGCAAGTTCGCATACGATACGAGCAGGACCGCCAGCGATGATACCAGTACCTTCCGGAGCCTTCTTCAGAAGAATGGAAGCTCCTCCGAATTTTCCGATGAAATCATGTGAAATAGATCCTACGTTATCAAGAGCTACGCTGATAAGCTTCTTAGCAGCGTCCTCTCTACCTTTACGGATAGCTTCCGGAATTTCAGCAGCTTTTCCGAGGCCTACGCCTACGTGGCCGTTTCTGTCTCCAAGGACTACCAGAGCTGAGAAACGCATGTTACGTCCGCCCTTAACAACCTTGGTGACACGCTTGATGGTAACAACTTTATCTTCCAGCTCAAGGCTGTTTGCATCGATCACGTTGTGTCTCATTGTCTTCTCCTTTCCTCCTTAGAAATCCAGTCCGGCTTCTCTTGCAGCTTCTGCAAGGGCCTTTACTTTACCCTGATAGATAAAGCCGCCTCTGTCGAAGACAACTTCCTTGATGCCCTTCTCAAGAGCTCTCTTTGCGATAACCTCGCCGAGCTTCTGAGCTGCCTCAACGTTATCTGTATACTTAAGTTCGGAAGCAACTTCCTTTTCAGTTGTAGATGCAGCTACAAGTGTGTTACCTGCTACATCATCGATAACCTGAGCATACATATGCTTGTTGCTTCTAAATACCGCAAGTCTCGGTCTCTCGGGAGTACCACTGAAACGATTGCGGATTTTCATGTGCTTCTTCTCACGAACTTCCGATCTTGATTTTTTGCTAATCATTTCTTACGTCCCTCCTGATTATTTCTTACCGGTCTTGCCGACTTTACGTCTGATTGTCTCGTCGATATATTTAATACCTTTACCCTTATAAGGCTCAGGTCTCTTCTTATCTCTGATTACAGCCGCATACTGACCAACCTTCTCTTTGTCGATACCCTCGATTTCGATCTTGTTGTCTACGACCTTTGTTTCGATACCCTCGGGATCATCCATGATTACAGGATGTGAGAATCCGAGTGACAGAGTAAGCTTCTTTCCCTGCTTCTGTGCCTTGAAACCAACACCGTTGATCTCAAGAACCTTCTTATATCCCTCTGTTACACCAACAACCATGTTGTTGATCAGAGTTCTTGTAAGTCCGTGCAGTGCTCTGGTCTCTTTTGCATCATTAGGTCTCTCAACCTTGATCTGGCCATCTTCCTGTTTGATAGTCAGAACGGCCGGAAGAACTCTCTCAAGAGTTCCTTTCGGTCCCTTAACCGTCACTTTATTATTTTCTGCAATCTCGACAGAGACGCCAGACGGGATTGCGATAGGCATTTTTCCGATACGTGACATGCCCGCTACCTCCTTTAATTACCAAACAAATGCGAGTACTTCGCCGCCAACATTAAGTTCTCTTGCCTTCTTATCAGTGATAACGCCATGATTTGTAGAAAGGATTGCGATTCCAAGACCACCAAGAACCTTCGGAAGCTTATCCTTGCCTGCGTATACACGAAGACCCGGCTTACTGATTCTCTTAAGACCGGAGATGATTCTCTGGTTCTTGTCATCAGCATACTTTAATGTTACACGGATATCCTTGAACTTGCCGTTGTCAACAAGATCATATTTCTTGATATATCCTTCATCAACAAGGATGTTGGCAATTGCGATCTTCATCTTTGATGCAGGGATATCAACAGTATCATGCTTTGCAGTATTTGCATTACGGATTCTGGTAAGCATATCTGCAATCGGATCATTTGTTGTCATTACATTGACCTCCTTATATCTTCCGACTGTAACTGCCCGGAAACCGGACAGTCAGTATTAAATCAATTCTTTACCAGGATGCCTTCTTTACACCCGGAATCTCGCCCTTGTAAGCCAGCTCACGGAAGCAGACTCTGCAAATACCATACTTCCTAAGAACGGAATGGGGACGGCCGCAAATTCTGCAACGAGTATATGCCCTTGTTGAAAACTTGGGCTTTCTCTGCTGCTTAAGCTTCATAGATAACTTAGCCATGTATTTCCTCCTTATTTCTCAAAAGGCATATTGAAAAGTCTTAACAGTTCTCTAGCTTCCTCATCGGTCTTAGCAGTTGTAACAACGATTACATCCATACCTCTGACCTTATCAATCTTATCGTACTCGATTTCCGGGAAGATAAGCTGCTCTTTGATACCCAGAGCGTAGTTACCTCTGCCATCAAATGAGTTTGCGCTTACGCCACGGAAGTCACGTACTCGAGGAAGAGCCAGGTTAACAAGACGATCAAGGAATTCATACATTCTATCGCCACGAAGAGTTACCTTACATCCGATAGGCATACCCTCTCTGATCTTGAAGTTTGCGACAGCCTTCTTAGCCTTGGTTACTACAGCATGCTGACCGGTAATTGTCTCCATATCGGAAACAGCGGAATCAAGAACCTTAGCGTTTTCCTTTGCTTCACCTACGCCCATGTTGACAACAATCTTCACAAGCTTCGGTACTTCCATAACATTCTTATAACCGAACTTCTTCGTCATTGCCTCGACGATCTCGTTCTGGTACTGCTCTTTCAGTCTATTCAACGTTTATTCCCTCCTTCCGCTCAATCGATATTCTTTCCGGTCTTCTTAGCGAAACGAACTTTCTTATCGCCTTCGATGCGGAATCCAATTCTGGTCGGCTTGCCGTCCTGCTCGTACATAACGTTAGAAAGATCAAAAGCTGCCTCTCTGTGTACGATGCCGCCATCCTGGTTAGCTGCTGACGGCTTCTCATGCTTAGAGATCATGTTGATGCCTTCAACAACAACCTTATTCTTTTTATAATCAACGGAAATTACCTTTCCGCTTCTGCCCTTATCTTTGCCGGCGATTACCTGAACGGTATCACCCTTCTTGATTTTTGCTGTTGCCATGGTGATCCCTCCTTATAATACTTCCGGTGCAAGGGATACAATCTTCATGAATTTCTTATCACGAAGCTCACGTGCAACCGGTCCAAAAATACGGGTTCCCTTCGGTGTAAGGTCATCCTTGATAATAACAGCTGCGTTCTCATCGAATCTGATGTAAGAACCATCCTTACGACGAGTGCTCTTTACTGTACGAACAACAACTGCCTTAACAACATCACCCTTCTTAACAACTCCGCCGGGTGTTGCATCTTTGACAGAAGCAACGATGATATCACCAATGCTTGCATATCTTCTGGTTGAGCCGCCCATAACTCTGATGCAAAGGATTTCCTTAGCGCCGGTATTATCTGCGACTTTTAATCTGGTTTCCTGCTGTACCATTGCAAAACTCCTTTCACATCAGATTATTTAGCTCTCTCAATGATCTGAACGAGTCTCCATCTCTTAGTCTTGCTGAGAGGTCTTGTTTCCATAACTCTTACAGTATCACCAATGTTGCATTCATTGTTGGCATCTTCTGCCTTAAGTTTATATGTCTTCTTTACGATCTTCTTGTAAAGGGGATGCTTTACGTTATCTACTACAGCGACCGTAATTGTCTTGTCCATCTTGTTGCTGATGACTTTACCGGTACGTGTCTTTCTGAGATTTCTTTCTTCCACTTTTATCTCCTTTCCCAAGCTCAGGCCTTAGCTGATGTCTCAGTGATGATAGTCTGAATTCTTGCGATATTCTTTCTAACTTCTCTGATTCTGCTTGTGTTGTCAAGCTGATTTGTAGCGTTCTGGAATCTGAGATTGAAAAGTTCCTTCTTTGCTGTTGTCAGCTCTTCACGGAGCTCGGAAACCGACTTACCTCTTAAATCTGCAACATACTTATCAGTCTTCATTAGTTTTCACCGCCTTTTCCTGCAGCTGCGGAAGCTTCTTCAAGGTCAGCCTTTGCAGCGATCTTGCACTTGCAAGGAAGCTTGTGGGAAGCGAGACGAAGTGCCTCTCTAGCTACATCTTCAGGTACACCTGCGATTTCAAACATTACACGGCCGGGCTTAACTACTGCTACCCAGTAATCAACTGCGCCCTTACCGGAACCCATTCGAGTTTCAGCCGGCTTAGCTGTAACAGGCTTATCAGGGAAGATCTTGATCCAAACCTGTCCACCACGCTTTACGTATCTGGTCATAGCAACTCTGGCTGCCTCGATCTGATTGGATCTGATCCAAACAGGCTCAGTAGCAACAAGACCGAACTCACCGTAAGTGATCTTATTACCGCTGTTTGCCTTACCTCTTAAGGAACCACGCATCTGCTTACGATGCTTAACTCTCTTCGGCATTAACATTACTGATCTCTCCCTTCCTTAGCTGCTGCAGGAGCTGCAGTCTGCTTATTTTTACTAGGAAGGATCTCACCCTTGTAGATCCAAACCTTGACACCTACTTTACCGTAAGTAGTGTTTGCTTCAGCGAAACCATAATCGATATCAGCACGAAGTGTCTGAAGAGGAATAGTTCCCTCAGAATAGAACTCACGACGAGCGATATCTGCACCGCCAAGACGTCCGGAAACAGAAGCCTTGATACCCTTTGCGCCGTTCTTAAGTGTTCTCTGCATAGCAGACTTCATAGCACGACGGAAAGAAATACGGTTCTCAAGCTGCTGAGCGATGTTCTCAGCTACAAGCTGTGCATCCATATCAGGGCGCTTGATCTGCTTGATCTGAATATCAATGGACTTACCAGTCTGCTTTGCAAGCTCCTTCTTGGTAACCTCGATATCCTTACCGCCCTTACCGATGATCACACCAGGCTTAGATGTAAGAACAGTTGCTCTTACCTTACCTGCTGATCTTTCAATTTCAATCTTGGAGATACCTGCAGAGTAAAGCTTCTTCTTCAGGTATGTTCTGATTTTGTTATCTTCAACGAGGTAGTTTGCGAAATCACCTTTCTCAGCGTACCACTTGGAATCCCAATCTTTGATAACACCGACTCTTAAGCCGTGGGGATTAACTTTCTGACCCATTCTGATCTCCTTTCGATACCTTAGTTCTTCTCATCAAGTATTACTGTCATATGACACATTCTCTTGAGGATTCTGTAAGCTCTGCCCTGTGCACGAGGCTGGATTCTCTTCATGATCGGGCCCTGTGTTGCATAGCACTCAGCTACATACAGATCTTCTCTATTCATACCCTTGAGTTCAGCATTGGCAGCTGCGGAGTCCAGAAGCTTCAGCAGAACGCTGGAAGCGTATCTCGGGTTGTACATCAGAATACCTTTTGCTTCGATGTAGCTCTTTCCTCTGATAGCATCAAGTACGAAGCAAGCCTTCTGTACAGAAACTCTAGCATAGGATAACTTAGCTGACGGTCTGGTATCCTTGTTTGCATTTCTTTCTCTTTTAATCTGGGAACGATGTCCTTTTGCCATGGATAAAACCTCCTTTCAGATTATCCTTATCTAGTATTGGTTGTGTTACCTGTGGAAGCGTGTCCCTTATATGTACGGGTTCCAACGAACTCTCCAAGCTTGTGACCAACCATATCTTCTGTAATATAAACAGGAACGTGCTTCCTGCCATCATGTACTGCGATTGTATGTCCTACGAAGGACGGGAAGATTGTAGAACGACGAGACCATGTCTTAATGACATCCTTCTGTCCTGCCTGGTTCATCGCGTCAACCTTCTTCAGCAGGCTCTCGTCTGCGAACGGTCCCTTTTTAAGTGAACGTGACATTGTATTCCTCCTTATACGTTAAGCGCTTTGCCGTTTCTTCTTCTTACGATCAGCTTGTTGGAAGCCTTCTTGCGCTTTCTTGTCTTAAGACCAAGAGCAGGCTTACCCCAAGGAGTACTCGGGCCAGAGCGTCCGATCGGTGCTCTACCTTCACCACCACCGTGCGGGTGATCATTCGGGTTCATGACAGAACCACGAACTGTGGGTCTGATACCCATGTGACGAATACGACCAGCTTTACCGTAATTGATAAGGTTGTGATCAATGTTACCAATAGTACCGACTGTAGCTCTGCACTCAACCGGAACCATTCTCATCTCACCTGAAGGAAGACGAAGTGTAGCATAGATACCTTCCTTAGCCATGAGCTGAGCACTTGTACCAGCAGAACGAACCATCTGTCCGCCCTTACCAGGGTGAAGCTCGATGTTGTGTACGTTTGTACCAACAGGGATCATAGAAAGCGGCAGGCAGTTACCAACACGGATTTCTGCTTCAGCACCGTTCATGATCTTCATTCCATCCTTAAGTCCTGAAGGAGCAAGGATATATCTCTTCTCACCATCTGCATATGCAAGAAGTGCGATGTTTGCTGTTCTGTTAGGATCGTACTCGATACCTACAACAGTTGCAGGGATTCCATCCTTATCGTTTCTCTTGAAATCGATAATTCTGTACTTCTTTGTAGCTCCGCCGCCCTTGTGACGAACGGTGATCTTACCCTGATTGTTACGTCCAGAGTTCTTCTTAATCTTAACAACGAGAGACTTCTCAGGTGTTGTCTTTGTGATCTCTGAGAAATCAGAACCCGTCATATTCCTTCTGGAAGGTGTATATGGGTTATATGTTTTGATTCCCATTTTTTTCTCCTTTTCTATTCAAAGCACACGAATAATTTTCAGTTTTTTCTCGTGAGCTCTTGCGACAATAGTTTATTCTGCCGCATGCTCACCGGAGGAATTAAAGTCCTGCGAAAAATTCGATTTCCTTGGAATCCTCAGTGAGTGTTACGATGGCCTTCTTCTGCTTAGCAGTCTTGCCAACGATCATTCCTCTTCTCTTATTCTTGCCCTGGATGTTCATTGTGTTAACCTTCTTAACCTTGGTTCCTTCGAACATCTTCTCAACAGCCTCTTTGATCTGGCTCTTGTTTGCTTCAGGATTTACGAGGAATGTATATTTCTTATCAGCCATGCCGTTCATAGACTTCTCAGTTACAACCGGCTTCTGGATTACGTCATAGTACTTGATGTCTGCCATTATGCGTATACCTCCTCAAGTTTCTGAACTGCAGCCTTAGTTGTGATAACTGTGCTGTACTTCATGATGTCATATGTGTTGATCGTGTTGATCTGAGCAGTGATGACATTCGGAATGTTTCTTGCAGAGAGGATTGCGTTCTGATCCATGCTGTCAAGGATTACGATAGCCTTGCTAACCTTGAGTGCATCCAGAACCTCCTGGAATTTCTTTGTCTTGATCTCATCAAGCTTGAGCTCATCGAGAACGATGAATTTATTATCCTGAACACGGGAGGTAAGCGCGCTCTTAAGAGCGAATCTCTTTTCCTTCTTGTTCATCTTGAAGGAGTAATCTCTCGGAACCGGAGCGAATACTACGCCACCATGTGTCCACTGCGGAGATCTTGTTGAACCCTGACGAGCATGACCTGTGCCCTTCTGCTTCCAAGGCTTTCTTCCGCCGCCAGAAACTTCTGAACGAGTCTTAGCCTTCTGTGTGCCCTGACGATTGTCAGCGAGCTGCTGAAGAACTGCCTGGTGAACCAGGTTCTCGTTTACTTCAACACCAAATAATGCGTCGTTAAGGTCGATCTTACCAACTTCGCTGCCTGCCATGTTAAAAACTGATACGCTAGCCATTATATCTGAATCCTCCTTTCTTCCTTATTATTTATGATTCTTGACTGTCTCTCTGATGGTAACGAGAGCCTTCTTTGCACCCGGGATAGCTCCCTTAACAAGGATGAGGTTCTTATCAGCATCAACGCGAACAATCTGCAGATTCTGAACTGTGATTTTCTTGGAACCCATGTGACCAGGCATTCCCTTACCCTTAAATACGCGGCTCGGGGATGAGCAAGCACCGTTTGATCCCTGATGTCTGTGGAACTTGGAACCGTGCTTCATAGGTCCTCTGTGCTGACCATTCTTCTTGATGGCGCCCTGGAATCCCTTACCCTTAGAAGTAGCAGTTGCATCTACGAAATCTCCAGCAGCAAAGATATCTGCCTTGATCTCCTGAGCGATCTGATAGTCTGCAGCGTTCTCAAAGCGGAACTCGCGAACAAACTTCTTGCTCTCAACGCCAGCCTTCTTGAAGTGGCCAACCATAGCCTTTGTTGTTCCGTGAGGGTGAGCGATCTTCTTGGATCCGCCTGCATCCTTAACAACAACCTTGTCCTTTGACTCCATGAAGCCAACCTGTACTGCGTTGTAGCCGTCATTCTCAACAGTCTTGATCTGGGTTACTGTGCAGGGACCTGCTTCCAGAACTGTGACCGGAGTAACTTCGCCGTTCTCATTGAAGATCTGTGTCATGCCGATCTTCTTCGCTAAGATAGCCTTTGTCATTTCTTCACCTTTCTGCATTGGAATGCGCATCGCCGTATCGAATTCCTTTCGGAACAGCCCGCCCGGCTAAACGAATTCATACAATACTCTCAAATAAAATTATTTGTTCTTCATTTTGATGTCGATGTAGACACCTGCGGGCATCTCAAGTCTGGAAAGAACATCAACTGTCTTCTGAGTAGGAGCAATGATGTCGATGAGTCTCTTATGAGTTCTCTGCTCGAACTGCTCTCTGGAATCCTTGTACTTATGTACAGCACGAAGGATAGTAACTACTTCCTTTTTAGTAGGAAGGGGTACCGGTCCGCTGACCTCAGATCCGTTCTTCTTGACTGTTTCGATGATTTTCTTTGCGGATGCATCAATAAGCTGATGATCATACGCCTTCAGGATGATTCTCATTACCTGATTTGCCATAAAAAAAGTCGCCTCCTTTTCGCACTTTTTCAGCACGACAAGCGGTGACTGTACACGTTCCCGTGTGTGTCGTTCACATTCTTGCAGACCAACACGGTGTTCCCTATAGTTATAGAACTTGTTACGTTACAGTGACTTGTCGCCAGTTTCTCGACTTGACATTCGCTCCACGGAGATACCTGCATAAGCAGCAACTTCACGCTTCATAGCTATCATGCCACAGCAATGACCATTATACACACACATTCGGCATATTGCAAGAATATTTTTTCAAAAATTTGGTCGGATTTTTTATTCTTTTATGTGCAATATTTTCGCTGACACCCTCTGTTCAGCAGCGCCGTTTTTTTCGTGCTCTCGCAGTATACTTCATAGCAAAGAATAATGGAATACCCTATTTTCACTGTATTTAAATTTATCCAAACCTTGTTATTTTTCTGTAACAGTTCACACGTAAACGGAGCACTACGCTGCGGAGTTTACGACCAAGAAAGATGAAAAGCCATTGGATTTTGCCCATCTCCGGAGGCGATTTAATTGGCAAAATCCGTTACGTGAGCGAGCTGTAAGCGAGTGAACTGTAACATTTTTCTCCCAATCTCAGCTTGCTTACATAACCAACCTGCTTACAAATCTGTGTTTCCGCAGTATAATTAAGTTAATGTTCTTTATATCCCTTAATCACAGCGATTTCCGAATATTTTAACGTGATATTCAAATATATTTCTTCCTATTATATATAAAGACAAAGGAGTGTCTCATGATCAGAAAAGCAACATGCAAGGATGCGTCAAGAATTGCCGAAATACTTATTTTCGTAAAAAGACTCAATTATAGAAGTATTTTTAATGATGACTACGGTTCTTTCGTAGATCTCCAGGTGTATCCTTTAGCACGTGAATATGCAGAAAACCCTGATTCAATAAATAATATGTGGGTATACGAAGACGATTTTGTTAAAGGGGTGCTCCACGCAGAGTCCGGTCGTATCGTTGAACTGTACGTTGATCACTTTTTCGAAAATGAAGGAATCGGAAGTAAGCTTATCGACTTCGCCGTTCACGAACTTAACTGCACTTATCTATGGTGCCTTGATAAAAATACCGGTGCAAAGAGATTTTATACCCGGCACGGTTTTATCGAAACAGGCGAGAAACAGCTCGAATCCGGAACTTCAGAGTATATTGTAAAGTTTGAACGACACAACTAATTCTTTACAAAATCAAATCCCTTCTTTATTATAAGGAACAGACTTTTTATGATGTCAGGGTCAAAAGGTCAAAATCCGGTTGTGCTTGCACAAAGAGGATCGAGACCTTGGGACCCGCAAAACACGAGCAAGTAGCGTTATTACGCGGAATGCGAGTGTTTTAGGATTGCGGGAATTGCGTAGCAATGAAGCAATCCGTGACATCAGTAAGGGGCAAAATTTACTTTTGACCCTTACATCTTTTTATTTCTGTATTTTTAGATAAGGAATTATTATGTGGAAAGCTGAAAATTGGAAAGACTACGAAGTAATAGATACATCCAACGGCGAGAAGCTGGAGAGATGGGGAAAATACCTGCTGGTTCGTCCGGATCCTCAGGTAATATGGGATACGCCAAAGAATAATCCCGGTTGGAAAAAGCCCAATGCTCATTATCAC
>AUJT01000039.1 GCA_000424365.1 Lachnospiraceae bacterium NK4A144
CCCTATCCGGCGCAGGCGTAGGATATCTGAGGGGAGCTGTCCTTAGTACGAGAGGACCGGGATGGACGGATCACTGGTGCACCTGCTGGAAACCAATTCCACAACAGGGTAGCCAAATCCGGATCGGATAAACGCTGAAGGCATCTAAGCGTGAAGCCGACCTCAAGATGAGATATCCAAGGATCCATGAGATCCGCGAGACCCCCTGAAGAGTACAGGGTAGATAGGATGGAGGTGGAAGCACCGTGAGGTGTGCAGCTGACCATTACTAATAGGTCGAGTGCTTGTCCAAGATAAATCGGGAGTTATTCCTGGATGGAAAATGATTCGATGTTCGGTTTTCACTGTACAATGTATAAGTGAAGAAATGGCCCACTGGCTCAGTTGGTTAGAGCGCCGCCCTGTCACGGCGGAGGTCGACGGTTCAAGTCCGTCGTGGGTCGTCTGTGGGATCTTAGCTCAGCTGGGAGAGCATCTGCCTTACAAGCAGAGGGTCACAGGTTCGAGCCCTGTAGGTCCCACTTAAAACTAAATATGCCGATGTGGCTCAATTGGCAGAGCAGCTGATTTGTAATCAGCAGGTTAACGGTTCGAGTCCGTTCATCGGCTTCCTGTTTAATAAAACAGGATTTGGGTGGTTTCCCGAGTGGCCAAAGGGGACAGACTGTAAATCTGCTGCGATTGCTTCGGTGGTTCGAATCCACCACCACCCATTTTACATCTTACTATTGAGTACACCGGATGTGCGGCACAGAGATGTGCGATGACGCGGGGTGGAGCAGTCTGGAAGCTCGTCGGGCTCATAACCCGAAGGTCACAGGTTCAAATCCTGTCCCCGCTATTTATTGGAAGATTTTTATCTACAATAAGACGATCATCAAAGATGATTAGGAATGCCCAGATAGCTCAGTTGGTAGAGCAGAGGACTGAAAATCCTCGTGTCGTTGGTTCGATTCCGACTTTGGGCACGAATAAGGGACTGTCGTTTGACAGTCCCTTTTTTCATAACTTGTCATAGTATAATAATGTTGTTAAAATGTACCGGGCAATGTCTTAATTTGATTGCGAGGAATCATGAAAGTACTGGTATTAGGCGGAACCGGAATGGTTGGTTCCCATTTTATGAAAAGCTATATTGATGAGGGTGCTGAAGTATACGGTTTAGCGAGAAATTCTGCATCCAGCAGAATGGCAGCTATCCCCGATAAATCAATAATCAGATGCGATATTCTTGAACGTGATGGATTGATGCGTGTGATGAAGGATATTAAACCTGATGTCATTATTCATATGGCTGCACAGGCATTTAACGGAGATTCTTGGAATTTAGAGTATATAACGCATCAGACAAATTATATTGGTACTCTGAATGTACTTTTTTGTGCGAAGGAAGTGGTTCCTGAGGCAAAGATCTTGCTTGCCTGCTCAAGCGCCGAGTACGGTAATATTAGAGAGGAAGATTGTCCTCTTAAAGAAGAGAGATTATTAAAACCTCATACTCCGTATGGTGTATCAAAGGTTGGTACTGAGAATTTAGGCCGTCAGTATGCTTTGAATTATGGTATGAAGGTATTTCTTCCAAGGATGTTTATTCATGTTGGGACAGGACATCCGCCGGCAACAGCAATTCAGAATTTTGCCAGACAGTTAGCTCTTATTAAGGCTGGTAGACTTGAGCCGGAAATACATGTAGGAAATCTTACTACATATAGAGATTATATTGACGTTAGAGATGGTGTTAAGGCTATGAGAATCCTTATGGATAAGGGTATTCCCGGAGAGCCTTATAATATTTGTAATGGAAAAGCATATCAGATTCAGGAAATACTAGATATGCTTATTGATATTTCAGGAGTAGACGTAAAGGTCGTTTCAGATGAAAAACTGTTTCGTGTAGCAGATGAACCGCTTTTGCTTGGAGATGATTCTAAAATAAAAGCGCTTGGTTACACAAGAGAGTATTCTATAAGAAAGACCCTTGAGGATGTTTTTGCAGATTGGGAGTCTAGAATCTGATGCCTTCAAAATATAGAAATGTAACAATACTTCTTCCGGCAATGGATGAAACGTATTCATTAAAAGAAACTGTTGATATTATCTCTTCTACATGTGATCACGATGATCTTGCAGAGTTTATTTTACTTCTTTGTGACAGAACAACAGAAGAATCACGAAAAACAGCAGAAAAGTTAGTTGCTGATTATAGTGATAAGATATCGATTTACATTCATGATCAGAAATTACCTTTTGTGGGAGGAGCTATTCGTGAGGGAATCAGCCTTGCAAAGGGTTCACATGTAGTAATGATGTCATCTGATCTTGAGACGGATCCGCATATAATAAAGCAGTTTATAGAGCGGGCAAAAAAGCATCCGGATTGGATAATAACAGCTACCCGATGGAAAAAAGGCGGTGGTTTTGAGCATTACAATAAAGTAAAGCTCGTTTGTAATCTTATTTTCGAAAGAGCGATAGGATTCTTTTACTTTACGGGATTGTCGGATCTAACTTATGCATATAGGATCTTTCCGACGGATCTTATGCAGAAGATTAGGTGGGAAGAACTTAAACATCCATTTTTCCTTGAAACAGCTCTTAAGCCTTTGAGGCTTGGAGTGAAATTCCAGGAAATACCTGCACATTGGGCTGCAAGAACAGAGGGAGTATCTCAGAACTCTTTTTGGGCAAATTTCAAGTATTTTAAGACTGCCTGGCATAATCGTTTTCTGAGTAGAAATAAGATCCTGGGAAAATGAAAAAGTAAAAATGTTTTTAAACGCTTTTTAAATTGATATTAAGTTTTTGAAATGTTTATGATCAAGAATGCTTAAAGGACGTCAGGTTTTGAGTATCGCGTTAGGCAATATAATTGGCAAAACCTGTTATGTGAGCGCTGTAAGCGAGAGCACAGTAATAAAGTTTTTATCGGTTAAAATATAATCAAGGTATTATGACAAAAAATAAGTTTTCAGGAGCATCTGTTTTAAAGAAGATATTCTGTCCATCTACTGAGATAGATAAGTGGAGATTTTTCACGATGATAGGTTTTATACTGATAGTCATCGCACTTGCATGGCAATCAGATGATGCTTATCACGGTTATGTCATGTCACGTAATCTTGTGGAAGGTCATGGCTTTGTATATAACATAGGAGAAAGATCCACAGCTTCTACGTGTCCGTTATTTACATTAATAATAGCGGCAGCATATTTTATTACACGAGAAATGTATTTTACGTCATTACTGGTGTGTACTCTGCTTTCAGCAGGGGCGTATTATATTTTGGCGTATAAGTTTTGCAAAACAAAAGAACAGGTGCTTATTGGATTTCTGGCACTTGCGGGAAGTCAGGCATTTATCAGTTATACTACATCCGGACTTGAGAATAGCCTTTTATTCTTTTTGAGTGCAGTATTTCTTGAGATTCTTGTAAAACATGAAAAATATAGTGCATCATCTATGCTAAAGATGGCAGTGGTATTTTCATTGCTTGCGATGGCAAGAATGGATGAGGTGCTGTTATTTATTCCTGTAATTGTATGGGTATACTTGTTTAAGAGAGACAATGTCAGCTTTATACAGGCTGTTGGACTGGGAATTTTAGGGCTTATGCCGTTTATTTTATGGGAAGCTTTTGCTACATTTTATTTTGGATTTCCATTCCCAAATCCTGCTTACGTGAAGCTTGGAACATCTATACCAATGATACAGTATCTCAAGAGAGGTGTACTGTATGCGTTTTATACGGCTCTGGATGATCTGGTCGTTGTGATCGTTCCCGCAGCTGTTGTTATATTGACTCTTTTCAGTAAACGGATCAAATACATATTGGTGGCAGCCGGACTTGCTATATACGGAATTTACATAGTTCGTATTGGCGGTGACTTTATGATGGGGCGCCATTTTACGAATATGTTATTTGTAGCTGTTTCTTTATTCATGATAATGCAGAACAGCGAATTGCCGAGTTTCAAAGTTATGAGACAGCTTCGCACTGTGTTTAATGCGACTGTTATCATTTCGGTAGTGTTTGCGGCAACCTTTGGAAGAACTGTTGGATCACAGTATTTAATGGGTCATAATTACAGTTCACAGATTTCTGACGAAAGAGAATATTATTTCAACACAACTGGATTGTATAATAATATTGTTTCACTGGTAAGAACAGGAAAGCTTTGCATACCTGATACGTGGAATAATGAAGCTACTGAAGACTTACGTGCGAACGGATTAAACGGTGGTATTATTGAAAATGCTGCCGGAATACTGGTATATTACAACCATGATCTGTATTTAAATGATACATATGCCTTGGGAGATCCGTTCCTTTCAAAGCTTCCGGCCAATTATAATGATAATTGGAGAGTTGGCCACCTTAGGAGAGAGGTTCCGCATGGTTATCGTGCATCCATATGGTTTGATCGAAATGAGATAAAAGATAAGGATCTGCATGAATACTATGAAAAGATAAGACTTATAACCAGAGGAAAATTATTTGACTCTGAGAGAATAAGGTCTATTATTGAGATGAATATGGGGAAATATCAGTATTTGATCGATCAATATGAAGCAAGGCGAGCTCAGGAAGAGGAAAAGTAAATGAGTGCTCATAAGAAAAAGGGACAAAAGGGTAACAGAATAGTACTTGCCATAGCTGCACTGCTGGTAATCATCTATCTCGGAGGAGCGTTATTTTTCTTAGGTCATTTTTGTTTTGGAACAAAGATAAACGGAATGGACGTTGCGGGAAAAAGCGTTGCAAGTGTTGAGAAGATGATCACAGAGGAGTCCAATGGCTATGTACTTCAGGTGGTCGGTAGAAACGAGACCGGGGGAAATATCACAGCATCTGCGATAAATCTAAATCCCGTATTTGACGGTACGCTTGAAAATCTGCTTGAAGACCAAAATGCTTTTGCCTGGCCGGTTAGTTTCTTAAAGAAAACTGAGTTAGAGGCTGAATCAGTGGTTCAGTATGATGAAAATGCTCTTAAGGAAGCCATTAGGGCGACAGGGATTTTTAATAATGAAAAAGCTCCTGTTGATGCAGAACTCAGTGAATATCAGGATGGCGGATATACAATAATCCCGGAAGATCAGGGAACAACCCTGATAGAGAGCAACGTTTGGACAGCTGCAGAAAATGCGGTAATTTCTCTGTCAGATGTTTTAGATCTTGATGCTGAAGGATGTTATGAAAAACCGAAGATCACCTCTGATGACGAGACTCTTAATGAACTTATGACAAACCTTAATCAGTATGTTAAGGTTAAGCTTACTATCTCGTTTGGTGATGAAACAGAAGTAATAGATGGTAATAAGATCGGTGAGTGGATCGATGTTGATGGAACAAGTGTCAGCATGAATTCTGCACTGGTTAAGGAATATGTTGATTCTCTGGCAAGAGCTCATGATACTTTTGGTATCAGCCGTGAGTTTAAGACCACATCCGGAAAGACTATAACGGTATCGGGTGGTGATTATGGCTGGTGGACAGACCGTCCAAGCACAACACAGGCTCTTATCGAGGCTATAACCTCCGGACAGAGCGGCGAGTTTAAGCCGGTTTATTTTGCTGAGGCAAAGCAGTATGGTGATTCTGATATAGGAAACAGCTATGTAGAGGCGGATCTTGATAATCAGAGAGTTTATGTTTATAAGGATGGTGAGCTTGTAGTTGAGACTGATTGTGTATCAGGAAAGGCAACAGCAAGCAGATTTACACCTGATGGAACATATTCCATTACATATAAAGAGAGAGATGCTACGCTTGTAGGTGAAGGTTATTCTTCACCGGTAAAATATTGGATGCCATTTAACAAAAATATAGGTCTGCATGATGCAAGTTGGAGAAACAAGTTTGGTGGAGATATCTATCTCACAAACGGATCACATGGATGTATAAATCTTCCTACAGCAAAAGCTGCAGAGATATATGATTACGTTGAAAAGGGAGAAGCTGTTATAGTTTACGGAGGTGTTCAGTCTGCACCGAAGCCGGAACTTACAGAGGAAGAAAAACAGCAGCAGCTTTTACAGCAGTTATTGGAGTCCGGATTGATCCCGTCAGTAGATGGAACAACTGTGGAGCCGTCAGCAGACAATGCTGCAGCAGGGGATGCAGCTAATGCAGTTAATGCGGAGCAGTGAGTGTCAAAAGATGATAAAAACAGGCAGCTGGAGATCAGCTGCTTGTTGTTGTATAAGGGTAAAAAGATGGAAGAAAGAATCAGAAATTATGGTGCAGATATTTTGAAACATGAGACATATGCAACGCTTGCAACGTATATGCAGCATGGAAACGTAAGTGTCATGGAGCATAGTATGCGTGTCGCAGAGACAGGACTCAGAATAGCTGACTGGATGAAAAAGCATAATATAAAATGTCATGAACGTGAGCTGGTAAGAGGTGCGCTGCTTCATGATTATTTTTTATATGACTGGCATGAGACTACTTTAAAGTATTCTCTTAAAAATGGCTTTCATGGATTTACACATGCGCGAACTGCACTTAAAAATGCCAGCAGGGATTATGAATTAAATGAAATAGAAAGAGATATCATAGTAAAGCATATGTTTCCTCTAAATCTTACGGCTGTTCCGGGATGCAGAGAAGCCTGGATCGTGACCATGGCGGATAAGTATTGTTCTCTGATGGAGACGATCACTATGAGAAGCGGAATGGGTAAGCGACGCAGAAAAAGGAATTATAGAAATGTATAAAGAGCTGAAAGACCTTTCACAGTCTGATTACTATCCGTTTCATATGCCCGGGCATAAACGAAACGTGGAAGATCCTTTTCTAAAAGGTGCTTTTCTGCTGGATATTACGGAAATCGATGATTTTGATAATATGCATCATCCCGAAGGGATCATAAAAGATCTGGAGGAAAGAATGCAGAGGATTTTCGGTGGTGAGAAAGCGTATTTTTTAGTAAACGGTTCTTCATCAGGTATATTATCAGCGATTTCTGCAGCTGTACCTCGTGGTGAGAAGATACTGATGGCGAGGAATAGTCATAAGAGTGCCTATAACGCAGCTTATCTCAGAGAACTGGATGTTGAATATATTTATCCTGAAGAAATAAGCGAATGGGAGATGAATGGTGGCTTTTCTCCGGAAAAGATAAGAAAGACACTTGAATCAGATAAAAAAATACGGGCGGTATTTATTCCTTCTCCGACATATGAGGGCTGTGTATCTGATATTGGGAAAATAGCGGAAACATGTCATATATTTAATATTCCTTTGATAGTAGATAGTGCACATGGAGCGCATTTCGGTCTATATGAGCCGTTTGTCAGTGAATGGAATTGTCCGGATGCAGCTAAAGAAGGCGCGGATATCGTAATTGAAAGTTTACATAAAACTCTTCCGTCATTTACTCAGACAGCGATGGTACTTGTAAACGGAAATCTTGTCGAACGTGATCTATTCGAGAGATATTATTCAATCTATCAGACATCAAGTCCATCGTATGTATTTATGGCTGGGGCAGACAGATGTATGGATATTATCGAGAGTGAGGGTTATGAAGGGTTTAAGGCTCTTGAAAAAGAGTTAAATAAAATCCGTTTAATGGCATCTCAAAGAAAAAATATCAGGATCATTGGAAGTGAGATCATAGGCAATAATGAAATATATGGCTATGATCCGACAAAACTTGTTGTTTCAGTGGGAGACATGACAGGCAGGGAACTTTATGATATGTTAAGAGAGGAATATCATATTCAGCCGGAGATGGCACTTGGAAGATATTGTCTCTTAATGACAACATTTATGGATTCTGCGGAAGGCTTGACGCGTCTCTATAATGCATTGGAGAAGATAAGTGAAAATATATGATGCCATGACGGCAGATAATGAAAAAGTCGTTTTTAGAAATTCGGCAGGAAAAACGGCAGCGGATTATATATATGCATATCCTCCGGATATTCCTATAGTAGTTCCCGGAGAGGAGATTACAGAGGAAATAATAAAAAAAATCGAGGATATGATAGAGCAGGGAATAACTATTATCGGAGTCGAAAATGGATTATTATCCTGTGTAAAAGATAGTTAAAAATAAGGTGGAAAATGCAGTGAACAGCATTTATATATTGATTGGAAAGAGCTCATCGGGAAAGGATACACTGTATCGTGAACTGATGAGAGATCCTTTGCTAAAGCTTAGAACCGTAACAGCATGTACTACCCGTCCTATGAGAGATGGTGAGAAAGAGGGAGTACAATATCATTTTGTGACAGAGGATCGCTTCCGTGAAATGAAAAAAGAAGGTAAAGTCATGGAAGAGAGATGCTATCAGACAGTTTACGGTCCGTGGTACTATTTCACTGCAATAGATGATAGTTTCAAGGAAGCAGAAGATATTTTGCTGATAGGAACGATAGAGTCATTCTGCTCGATAAGAGATTTCTTTATAAACAGTACATTTGAAAAAAAAGTAGTGCCGCTTTATGTTGAGTGTGACGATAAAGAAAGACTTCTGCGTGCGATTGAGAGGGAGAGCACCAGAGAAGAGCCTCAGTATAAAGAAATGTGCCGCAGGTTTATTGCTGACTGCGATGATTTTTCTGAGGAAAAGCTTAGTAATGCGGGAATTCTGGAGCGATTTCAGAATGATGATCTGAAAGAATGTGAAAAACGTATTTCAGAATATATAAGATCGATGAGCCCGAATTGAAAGGGGAAACGGGGTATGGATACAGATATAAGGGTGCAGCAGCTACAAAAAGCTGCCCAGGTAGAAGGGGCACAAAAACCTCAAAGCACATCGGGAGATGATTTTCGTTTTGCTCTGATCAGCCATATTGAGGAAAAGGATCTTCAGGAACGGCTGACTTCCATGATGAACGAGATCACGATGCAGGGAAACAGCATAAAAAAACGGAAAGATATCCGTGATATGCGCCGTTACCGCAAGCTGATCAAGGACTTTATGAATGAAGTGCTGAACAGGTCGCATGAATTTAAGAGAGAAAATTTCCTGGATAGAAGAGGAAGACACAGAGTATACGGTATTATCAGGCTTATTGATCAAAATCTGGATAGTCTGGCAGAAGAACTTCTTAAGGAAGAAAAGGATAATATCGTAATACTTGGGAAGATAGGAGAGATAGAAGGACTGTTGATCGACCTTCTCATGTAACGAGTGATGTCATCATTTCATGATATAATTGGACAGAAAGAAATTATCAACTACCTGAAGGGGGCTCTCTCAAATAATCAGGTAGCACATGCTTATCTCTTCGATGGAGAAAAAGGCACAGGGAAAAAAATGATCGCCGGGATTTTCTCTAAGGCTCTTCTTTGTGAAAAGGGAGGAGAAGAACCCTGCGGAGAATGTCATTCATGCAAAATGGCAGAAAGCGGAAATAACCCTGATATAATCACAGTGGTCCATGAAAAACCAAATGTGATAAGTGTTAATGAGATAAGAGAACAGGTAGTAAACGATGTGCAGATAAAACCTTACAGCGGGAAAAAAAAGGTTTACATAATACCTGATGCTCAACTCATGAATCCTCAGGCACAAAATGCACTTCTTAAAACTCTTGAGGAACCGCCATCTTATGCAGTGATCATGCTTTTATGCGATAATAAAGCAATGCTGTTATCTACTCTGATATCCAGATCCATATGCTTAAGTATGAGAGCCGTTAACAACGAGCTGATATATAAAATGCTGACTGAAAAGCACCAGATATCAGATTATCAGGCTCAGCTGGCAACAATTTTTGCACAAGGAAATCCCGGAAAAGCCATACTTCTGTCTTCCAGTGAAGAATTTCTGGAATTATGGAAGGAGACACATGAGGTACTGACGCAGATTTCTGTTATGGATGAGGTTCAGATCGCAGAAGCAGCAAAGGAAGCTGCAAAGTGGAAAGATCAGAAAAACGATCTTTTGAATCTGATGCTCATATGGTACAGAGATGTGCTGCTGATAAAATCCGGAGGAAACAGTGAGCAGCTGATATACGGAGAAGATGAGAGAGAGATCATCCGTCAGGCAGATAATTATTCTTTCGAGATGCTGAATAAGATTATTTTATTGATCCAGCAGACGGGAAGAAGGATAGATTCTAATGTTAATTTTGAGCTCGCAATGGAGCTCCTCTTTTTACAGATGAAAGGAACCTGAAAAAATGGTTAAGGTAATCAGTGTCAGATTCCAGACGGCAGGAAAGGTTTATTATTTTGCGCCGGGTGAATATGATATAAAAAAAGGTGATCACGTTATCGTAGAAACAGCACGTGGCGTTGAGTATGGCAGAGTAGTATCGGATATCATGGAGGTTGAAGAAGAAAATATCGTATCTCCGTTAAAGACAGTTATCCGTATAGCTACTGAAGAAGATGAAAAAACAGTACAGAAAAATAAAGAGCGTGAAAGAGACGCATTCCGTATCTGTAAGGAAAAGATAAGGAAGCATGATCTCGAAATGAAGCTTATAGATGCAGAGTATACGTTTGATAATAATAAGCTTCTATTCTATTTCACAGCGGATGGAAGAGTTGATTTCCGTGAACTGGTAAAGGACCTTGCAAGTGTATTTCGTACAAGGATCGAGCTCCGTCAGATTGGTGTTCGTGATGAGACAAAGATCCTTGGCGGTTATGGTCCCTGCGGCAGAGTTCTCTGCTGCCATAGCTATTTAGGAGATTTCTCTCCGGTATCCATAAAGATGGCAAAGGAGCAGAATCTTTCGCTGAATCCCACAAAGATCTCAGGCGTTTGCGGAAGACTCATGTGTTGCCTTAAAAATGAAGAGGAAACATACGAATATCTGAATAAGAACCTTCCGGGACTTGGAGACATCGTTGCATCACCGGAAGGAGACGAGGGATCGGTCGCATCCATAAACGTACTTCGTCAGCTTGTAAAGGTTCTTTTTGATAACGGCGATGAAAAGGAAATCCGTGAGTACCATGCATCTGATCTGACTTTCCTTGCAAAGAAACCGAAAAAGAACAATAATCAGCCGAAGAAAAAGACTGCTGAAGAAAGGGAAGAAGAGGCTCAGTCTGAGGCTCTTGAAAGACTTGAGCAGGAAGAATACGAAAAAACTGTAAAGGAAGAGCGTCAGAACAAAAGGAACACACAGAAACCTGACAGGAATCCGGACAGAAACAGGGATAACAAGCGAAATGTAAAGGGTGAAGACCGCAATAATCAGGGTCAGAGCCGTAATAACCAGAGAAACCGCAATAATCAGAATCATAGGGATAATAACCGAAAGAATTTTGATAATCAAAATCGTAAGGATGGCCGAAATAATAATCGTGGCGGTCAGAATCGTAACTATCGCGGTAACCAGAATGGAAACAACGTGAATAATGGAAAAAACAGTGAGGAGAGACGTAGTGAGCAGTCTGACTGATGTACCGCTTAAAGAGGGCGAGCGCTTTGATGATCTCCAGAGAAATGGGTATGAGATAATTCAGGACCCCGCAAGATTTTGTTTTGGAATGGACGCAGTTCTCTTGTCAGGCTTTGCAGGAGTTCCTGAGGGAGGAACTGTACTGGACCTTGGAACGGGAACAGGAATAATACCTATACTTCTCTCTGCAAAGACTGCCGGTTCTCATTTTACAGGACTCGAAGTCCAGGCAGAGAGTGCTGATATGGCACGCCGGAGCGTGATCCATAATAACCTTACTGAAAAAGTTGATATTGTAGAGGGTGATATCCGGGAGGCAGCGAATCTTTTCAGCGCTGCTTCTTTTGATACTGTTGTAAGTAATCCTCCTTATATGACAGGCGGACATGGACTCGTAAATCCTGAGGCACCGAGAGCGATAGCCAGACATGAGATTCTTTGTACGCTGGAAGATGTAGTAAAGACAGCGGCTACGCTGGTAAAGCCGGGCGGAGCATTTTATATGGTCCATCGTCCGTTCAGGCTTGCAGAAATTTTTTCTGTGATGCAGAAATATAAATTAGAGCCGAAGCGTATGAGACTCGTGTATCCGAATATGGAAAAAGAGCCATCAATGGTACTTATCGAGGGACGACGTGGCGGTAAACCGAGGATCACGGTAGAAAAGCCTTTGATCATATATGATGAAAACGGAGAATACACAAAAGAGATCCTTGAAACCTATGGATATTGAACCTTACATCATATTTAAGGAAATAGTAATAAAATCTTAATCCGGATATGATACATTACAGGAAAGGAATATATGAGCGGAACGCTTTTTCTATGTGCGACACCGATCGGAAACCTGAATGATATGACACCGCGCGTGGTGGAGTGCCTTAAGAATGCTGATCTGATCGCTGCAGAAGATACCAGAAACAGTATGAAACTCATGAGTCATTTTGACATTCACGTGCCGATGACGAGTTATCATGAATTTAATAAGTATGATAAGGCTGATGAGCTGGTCCGAATCCTTATGGACGGGAAAAATATAGCACTTATCACGGATGCGGGAACGCCTGCGATATCTGATCCCGGAGAAGTATTGGTAAGTAAATGTGCAGAAGTAGGAATATCGGTAACTTCACTTCCCGGAGCATCGGCAGTGATCACAGCACTTACGCTTTCCGGTCTCTCAACCAGAAGATTTTCTTTCGAGGGATTTTTGTCACAGGACAAAAAAGAGAGAAAGTATATCCTGTCAGAAATAAAAGAAGAAATGCGGACGATGGTACTGTACGAGGCACCGCATCACCTGAAAGCAACACTTTCGGATCTGTATGAAGTGCTGGGCGACAGAAAGATCGCTCTTTGCAGGGAACTTACAAAAAAGCATGAAGAAGTCCAGAGGACTACAATATCATCGGCTATAGCATATTACGAGGAAAATTCTCCCAGAGGAGAATATGTGCTGGTGATCGAAGGAAAAAGCAGAGAGGAAAAAGAGGCCGAAGCGCAGGCCGAATTTGAAAATCTCTCAATAGAAGATCATGTACAGAGATATATTGATCAGGGAATGGATAAAAAAGAGGCCATGAAAGCCGCAGCAAAAGACAGGGGCGTTTCCAAAAGGGATATTTATCAGGCACTTCTAAAATGAGGAGGACATGATATGAAAAAAAGGTGGTTATCAGGGATAATGGCTGGGATCTTTTTAACAGGCATGCTTGGGGGCTGTGCTGATAAAGGAACAGAACTTGTTGAGACCAAGCCTGCTGAGAGAACGGAAGAGTCATCAGAAACGGCAGATGCATCTTCACAAAGCTCAGAAAGTCAGGAAACCGTAACAGAATCAGCGAGCACAGAGACTTCTGCTGAAGCTACAGAGGAGGCACAGGAATTCGTGGAGGTACAGACTGTTAGTGATTCTATCAAGACAGACGGATGGTCAAGTCTTAGAAAGTCTGTAAATCTGGTAAACTGGGATCTCTATCTCTATGAAGGACAGAATAAAAACGTTTTTTATTCTCCGTTTAGCATAGTATCTGCGATGGGACTAACTGATCTCGCGGCAAAGGGAGAAACGAAGGAACAGATAGAAAAAGCTCTACATATGGATGATTCAGAGGCATTTCGCCAGGAAATGATGGATTATCTTGCTAAAAACAAGGAATCCGATACAACATATTTCCGTTCCGCGAATGCCATATGGCTGAGTGATAAGCTGGTTCTTTCAGATTCCTCAAAGACAGATTTCTTTGAACCTGCAACAAAGTATTTTGGTGGATTTGCAGGACAGCTTGATTTTCAGGGAGATCTTGCAAAATCAAAGGAAACGATAAAAGACTGGGTAAGTGACAATACAGACGGATTTATTGATGATTATGATTCATCTGCAACAGAAGATACATTTGCAGATATCATGAACGCTGTATATTTCTATGGCGAATGGATGAATAAATTTAAGGCCGAGGATACAGTTGATGGAGAATTCCATGGTACGAATGGTGATACCACTGAAAAGATGATGAATCTGAGCGGTGACAGGATGTCGTATCTCGCTGACAAAGACGGAGTAACTGCACTTGCGGTACCTTATTCTGACGGAAAGCTTGAAATGGATATCATGATGTCAGCAGATGAAGGCAAGACGATCAATGATGTATTTGATCCAGCAAAAGCTGATGAGATCCTTGATGAGTTGGACAAGGCAGAAGAAGCAAAACTTGGAACTTTCAGGCTTCCAAAATTCTCTATGGATGCGAAATTTAATAATCTGACGGATATTTTCAAGTCATGGGGGATGGATGCGGCATTTTCAGACAATGCTGACTTCACAGGACTTGCGGATAAGATGTATATCTCTGACATAGCTCATCAGGCAAAGTTAGAAGTCGATGAGGAAGGAAGCAGGGCAGCGGCGGTAACAGAAGCCATGCTTGGTATCACAAGTATTCAGATGCCGGAGGACGAAGTAGATTTCATAGTTGACCGTCCATTTGTCTTCGTAATAAGGGATAAAGAGAGCGGAATTATTCTGTTTACAGGGCGTATAAATAACCTTGGAAAATAATAACTGGAGTTATTTAAGAGACCTAAGCCTGGTGGCATAAAGACTTTTACTCTAAATGGGTTTATTTTACGTTAAAAATGTCGTAAAAAGTGTGATTTTCCGCGTAAAATAAGGGTTTTTCCTTGACAATGTTCAATAAAACGTATATAAATATGATTAGCGATTGTAAATATCGTTCAAAAATCCGAAAACTCAAGTAAGAGGAGGAGTTCAAAATGAACAAGACAGAGTTAGTAGCTGCTATTGCTGATAAGGCAGGTTTATCTAAGAAGGATGCCGAGGCTGCTGTAAAGGCTTTTACAGAGACAGTATCTGCACAGCTCAAGAAGGGTGACAAAGTTCAGCTCGTTGGTTTCGGTACATTTGAAGTAACCAAGAGAGCAGCAAGAGAAGGAAGAAATCCGCAGAGCGGCGAAGTTATGAAGATTCCGGCTTCAAAGGCTCCGAAGTTCAAGGCTGGTAAGGCTCTTAAGGATCTCGTAAACAAGAAGTAATTATTGTTTACATAATATTGATTGATATGAGGAGGTGGCCTGTTGGTCATCTCCTTTTTTGACACGAATGGAGTGAAATAACATGAGACTTGATAAATACTTAAAGGTTTCTCGACTGATCAAAAGACGAAGCGTAGCAAATGAGGCTTGTGACGCCGGACGTGTAACGATAAATGAAAAACAGGCAAAGGCAGGAACAGATGTAAAGCCCGGGGATGTAATAGAGATCACCTTTGGAAATAAGACAGTAAAGGTCAGAGTCCTTGCAGTTGAAGAAACAGTAAGAAAAGAAGACGCTGAAAAGCTGTTTGAATATATTTAAATAAGCCCCAAAAATAATTTTTGTGCACAATATTCAATCAAACGATTGATTTTGTCTGATAATTTATGTATTATTTAAATGTCAACACAAACATGGGGAAAGGGGACAAAATGAGCAGGAAAGTACCGGCTTATAAAAGAAAAAAACAGAATAAGATGGCCTGTGTACTTATTACTGCTGTTGTGACCATGCTCCTTACGGTAGTAGCCATAGACGGGATCAGGCTTACACAGAAACACAATGATTATGTAGCACAGGCAGCGGAACTGCAGTCGCAGATCGATGCTGAAAATAAGCGAACAGAAGAACTTAAGGAATTATCGAAGTACACAAAGACCAAGAAATATGCAGAAGAAGTTGCAGAAGAAAAACTTGGGCTTGTTCATGATGGAGAAATAATATTTAAGCCGGATGACAAAAAGTGAAAAGGCAGAGCGGTTTATACGCACGCATAATATGATATCGTCCGGCGACGTTGTAGTCGCCGGTGTTTCAGGAGGAGCAGATTCAATGTGCCTCCTTTTTTTGCTTTCAGAATTGCAGGAAAAACTGGAGTTTACACTGAGAGTAATACATGTAAATCATGGGATACGCGGTGAAGAGGCCGACGAAGATGAAAAATATGTAGTCGGTATATGTAAAGAAATGGGAATCCCATGCGAAGTCGTTAAAAGCGACATACCAAAACTTGCCAGAGAAAAGCATCTGACAGAAGAAGAAGCAGGGCGTATCGTCAGATACGAAGCATTTGAAAAAAGCGGTGCTGACAGGATCGCAGTAGCGCATCATGCAGATGATGTGGCAGAGACGATGCTTTTTCAGCTATTTCGTGGCAGCGGACTTAGAGGCGCAGGAGCCATACGTCCCGTTCGAGGAAAGATTATACGACCGTTACTGGGATTTACTCGGGAAGAGATAGAAAATTACTGCAGAAGTCGATATATAAAATGGAGGACAGATGCAACAAACCAGGACGTGGAGATTTCAAGAAACAGGATAAGGAATGTGATACTGCCGGAGGCGGAAAAAATAAATCCGGGAGCTGCGGTTCATTTGGCAGAAACAGCCGAAAGGCTTCGTGCGGCAGAGGATTTTATCGCTGAAAAGGCAGATGAAGTATATAGAGAAAATGTCCGGGAGACTAAGGGATGCACAGAATTGTCTCTGGGAAGCATACAGCCGGGGATACTGTGTGAGTATGTTATAAAGCATTGTATAGCAGTCACAGCAGGCTCTGAAAAAGACATAACAGCAGTGCATGTTAAGGACGCAATGGCACTTATGGATAGTCAGAGTGGAAAAGGAATAGATCTGCCGTACGATGTCAGAGTAAGGAAAGAATTTGATAAACTGATATTTGAAAAAAATATTCAAAAAGACAGTAAAGAGGGGAACGGCAGCGGAAACAAAGAGATTGCCGTACCCGAAAACGGAAAAATCGACACAGAAAATGGAGAATGTTGGTTTTTTGAAACAGAATCAATAAGTACAGAAAAATGCTTGGAAATTGAGAAAAATCCATCAGTTATACAGGTTGATTCATGTACGAAATGGTTCGATTATGATAAAATCAAAGGTACTGTAGTTTTACGAACCAGGCTGCCCGGAGATCGTATAGCGATACGAGGCGGACACAGAAAGATAAAGGATATTTTTATTGAAAAAAAGGTACCGGCAGCTGAAAGAGACAATATCATCCTTTTAGCAGACGGATCTGAAATAATATGGATACCCGGGATCCGCATGAGTGAAGCATATAAGATAACAGGTGCAACCAGGAAAGTTTGGAAAGTGAGTAAGAAAAATGGCTGATAAGATCGATGTCATGTTTACTGAGGAGCAGATCACCAATCGAATTAAGGAACTTGGAGCTCAGATCAGTAAGGAATACGAAGGCAAGGAAGTAACCCTTATTTGTATATTAAAGGGAGCATCCGTATTTGCATGTGAGCTGGCAAAGCGCATTACTGTGCCGGTTCAGATGGAATTTATGCGTGTATCCAGCTACGGAAACGAAACAGTTTCCAGTGGTGTAGTAAAGATCATACAGGATCTCGATGAGCCTATTCGCGGAAAGAATGTCATTGTTGTAGAAGATATCATCGACACAGGACGTACTATGCACTATCTCCTGGAGATCCTTCAGCACAGAGGACCGGAGACACTTAAGCTCTGCACACTTCTCGACAAACCGGATCGCCGTGTTACAGAAGTGAAAATGGATTATAATGGATTTGTGATCCCGGACGAATTTATCGTTGGATATGGTCTGGATTATGCAGAAAGATATAGAAATCTTCCCTACATTGGGGTTGTAACACCGGACGGAGAGTAACGAGCCGGCGCACATTACAGGAGGGGACTGATTGAGCAAGTCGAATAACAGAAATATCATCGTATACTTACTAATCATTCTGGCAGTACTGCTGCTGGTATTTACGATGACAAACAGGTGGCGTGACAACGAAAACTACAGCTATGCGCAGTTTGAGCAGGATCTGAATGAGGGTAATAAGATCGCGTCGATAGAACTGCACCCGTATTCGGAAACACCGACGGGAGCTGTACAGGTAACGCTCAAAACAGGGGTAACAAAGACACTTTACGTGTCGGACATCACCGAAGTTGAGAATGAGCTGAAAACCGAATTTCCATTGTATACTTCAGCAGAAGTATCTAGAGAAAACTGGTTTTTTGCTTATGCGCTTCCAATACTGCTGGCATTTGCAGTGGTATTTGTGGTGATTGCTCTGATGAATACGCAGTCAAATAATTCCGGCGGCGGAAAGATGATGAACTTCGGAAAGAGCAGAGCGATAAAGACCATGGCAGGTGATATCAAAGTCACATTCGGAGATGTTGCCGGGCTGGAGGAAGAAAAAGAGGATCTGGAAGAAATCGTAGATTTCCTTAAAAGTCCGAAGAAATACATATCCGTCGGAGCCCGTATTCCAAAGGGAGTACTGTTAGTAGGACCTCCCGGAACAGGAAAAACTCTGCTTGCAAAGGCAGTAGCAGGAGAAGCGGGAGTTCCGTTCTTCTCAATTTCAGGTTCTGATTTCGTTGAAATGTTTGTAGGTGTCGGTGCTTCACGAGTACGTGACCTTTTTTCTGAAGCAAAGAAAAATGCACCTTGTATCGTATTCATCGATGAGATCGATGCTGTGGCAAGACGCCGTGGAACAGGTCTCGGCGGCGGACACGATGAAAGAGAGCAGACTCTGAACCAGCTCCTTGTAGAGATGGACGGTTTCGGAGTTAATGAAGGAATCATCGTAATGGCTGCTACGAACCGTGTAGATATCCTTGATCCTGCTATCATGCGTCCGGGCCGTTTCGACCGTAAGGTAGCGGTAGGCAGACCGGATGTAAAGGGCAGAGAGGAAATCCTTGGAGTTCACGCAAAGAATAAGCCGCTCGGAGATGATGTAAACCTAAAACACATCGCTCAGACAACGACCGGATTTACCGGTGCTGATCTCGAAAACCTCCTTAATGAGGCTGCGATCGAGGCAGCAAAGGAAGACCGCAGATTTATCAAACAGGGAGATATCCAGAAAGCATTTATCAAGGTTGGTATCGGAGCCGAGAAGAAGAGTAAGGTCGTAAGTGAAAGAGATAAGCGTATAACAGCTTATCATGAGTCAGGACATGCGATCCTTTTCCATCTCTTAAAGGATGTAGGTCCGGTATATTCGATCTCGATCATACCTACAGGTGTAAGTGCCGCAGGTTATACAATGCCTCTTCCTGAGAAAGATGAAGAGTTTATCACCAGAGGAAAGATGCTGGATGAAATAACAGCTGATCTTGGCGGACGTGTCGCTGAGGAACTTTTCTGTGATGATATAACAACAGGAGCTTCACAGGATCTCAAAGTAGCGTCCAGAACAGCAAGAGCTATGGTAAAGAAATACGGTATGAGTAACCGACTCGGTCTCGTAAGCTATGATGACGATGACGGAGAAGTATTCATAGGCCGTGACATGGCTCATCCTAAGGATCATTCTGAGGAAGTTGCAGGAGAGATCGATAAGGAAGTACGTTCGATCCTTGACAGCTGCTATGATAGAGCAAAGAAAATGATCGAAGAGCATAAGGAGGTTCTGATCCGTTGCGCGGAGGAACTCTTAAAGAAAGAAAAGCTTACAAAAGACGAGTTTGAAGCACTTTTCAATGAATCTGATAGTGGTTCAACAGATCCAATGAGTGAGGTATTTGGATTATAAATCGTCATTTTTACCAAAAATCAAGTGACGCTTTTGTAAAATTTGTGGAGTATACTTCTTGTTGATTTTATTGGGCGGTGCTATATTATAGCTGTACCCCCCAATACATGATATAGTTTAACAACTATACCCCATAAGAAAGAAATACCTTCTCCAAAATCGCCAGTCTTCCCGGACTGGCGATTTTACTTTATACCAACTATAATGAACAAAGTGGGTCGTATATCTGACAATAAATAAAGGGCCAACTTTGAACTGAGTTTATAGAGAAGGAGAAACAATGGTACTGAATTTTATCGAGGGACGGAGTAGGGTAACTGTGGCAAAGACAGGGAAAAATGGCGTACCCTATCTCACATTTAAGCCCTTTGAAAACATGAAATGGCTCAGGAACGGCTTTTCGACCAGAGAGGGTGGAGTAAGTGAGGACATTTTCAAATCTATGAATCTCGCCCACAATCGTGGAGATAAACCCGAAAATATAGTAGAAAACTTTAAGCGTATCGGTGAGGCGATGGAGATGCCTGCCGAAAATATGATATATGCCCAGCAGACACATACATCCACAGTTATGAGAGTAGATCATACAAGATGCGGTATGGGTGTCATAAAGGAAAGGGATTTTCATGATGTAGATGCGCTAGTTACAAATGATCCCGGTGTAGTGCTGGTAACAGGACATGCTGACTGCATACCGCTTTATTTTGTTGATCCTGTTCATAAGGCTATCGGACTCGCTCATGCAGGATGGAGAGGAACGGTCGATAATATCGCAGCTGCAGTCATCAAGGAGATGAACAGTGCATATAAAACAGATCCGGAAGAATTGACTGTAGTGATCGGACCCGGTATATGCGGCAGATGCTATGAAGTTGGAGATGACGTTGCAGTTGTATTCAGAAGAAAATATGATACAAAGGTGATCCGTACAAAGGTAAATACACCCGGAAAATATATGCTGGATCTCCATATGGCAAATATGTTTAATATGCAGAGAGCAGGTGTTTTGGAAGAAAACATATATGTAAGTGATCTCTGTACTATGGAAAATTCGGAAGTACTTTTCTCTCACAGGGCTACTGAGGGAAAACGTGGTGGTTGTTGTGCATTTCTTGAAATAGTGTGATATTATAATATTTACGCTTTAACGAATTGCATTGATGAACTGCTGAGAAAAATAACTGCATTTGCAGCTTTAAAAGGAGAAATCATACATGCAAAAAGGAAGAGCAGAGCTTACGGAGAGCGATGTAAAAAAGATAGAAGCTGAAATCGAGGATCGTAAGCTGAATAAACGTCCGGCACTCATAGCAGAAGTACAGGAAGCAAGAGCACAGGGTGACCTGAGCGAGAACTTTGAGTACTATGCAGCTAAAAAAGCTAAGAATGAAAATGAAGGCCGGATAAGGTATTTGGAGCGCATGCTCCGTACGGCAACGATCGTGACTGATAAATCCGCAGAGGACGAAGTAGGAATGAATAACTTCGTAAATGTGGAATTTATGGATGATCATTCGACAGAGCGATACAAGATCGTTACCAGTATCCGTGGAAATTCTCTGAAAAACTATATAAGCATCGAATCTCCTATAGGAAAAGCCCTGATGGGACATAAAGAGGGAGACGTATGCCATGTGGAAGTCAGAGATGACTATGGATATGATATAAAAATATTGAGCATCGAAAAAACAAATGATGACTCAGAGGATGAATTAAAGAAGTACTAAGTAGAGGCTAAAATGTCACAGAAAAGAAATGCATTCCGGGAAGGCTTAAAAGACGGACTTCCCATATGTCTTGGGTATCTTGCGGTTTCGTTTGCATTTGGAATACAGGCTGTCTCAACAGGGTTGTCAGTATTTCAGTCAACATTGATCTCACTTACCAACCTCACAAGTGCCGGTCAGTTTGCCGGTCTTGGGATAATCGCGGCGAGTGGGAGCTTTTTAGAGATGGCAGGCGTGCAGTTTATCATAAACCTGCGATATATGCTCATGAGTGCAGCTATATCACAAAAGCTGTCCCCGGAAGTATCGACTTTGAAACGATTCGGAATCGCATTCGGAATGACAGATGAAGTATTTGGAATAAGTGCTGCACGTCCGGGGATGCTGGAACCTGCTTATTCTGCAGGAGCAATACTTATAGCAATGCTTGGATGGACGCTGGGGACATTTCTTGGAGCATATTCCGGAGAAATATTGCCGGCTGGACTGATAAGTGCTCTCGGAGTCGCATTGTATGGAATGTTTATTGCAATCGTGATCCCGGTGGCAAGAGACGATAAAAATATAATGATCACGGCAATGGCGGCGGTACTTCTGTCATCTATATTTACATTTGCTCCGGTTTTAAACACGATCTCATCAGGATTTAGGATCATTATCGTTACTGTGGTATCAGCAGGAGCCGCAGCAATATTATTCCCTGTAGATGATGCAGAGGAAGGAGCCTGCTGTGAATAACGTATATATCTATATTCTGGTAATGGCAGCCGTGACCTATCTTATCAGAGCGCTGCCGCTGACTCTTATACGTAAAGAAATAAAAAGTCCGTTCATCAGATCATTTTTATATTATGTGCCTTATGCTACATTATCCGCGATGACCGTACCTGCAATTTTTTATGCAACAAAAAATATCTGGTCGGCAGCGGCAGGCTTTGTGGTAGCACTAATTCTCGCATATATGAGGAAGAGTCTCCTTACTGTTGCGGCAGGAGCATGTACCGCAGTATTTTTAATAGAACTTTTTATGGTATAAAGTGGTACATATATAGAAGAAGGGAAATTTTTTATCGAATAACCGGTTGTAAAGAGGGAATCGAGGATAAATATTGGATTTTCAGAATGAATTTGGATCAAATCTTCAAATATTAAAATATATGATGGGGATGCGGCCTATATTTGACTATAAGGCACTTTATGCGGATCCCACGGAGAACTTTGTGTCTCCGCCTGATCCGGAGCCTTATACACAGGTCACATTCCGTTTTCGCACGGCAGCAGATAATGTAGATCGTGTATATCTGGTGTCGGGAGAAAAACGCATCCCAATGAAGCCGGCAGGAATAGTTGGTGAATTTGAGTATCACGAAGCACAGATGGAGATCGGCGGAGAGATACTTTCCTACTACTTTGAGATAGTATCCGGGCGAGTTCGTGTATTTTATGACCAGCGAGGTGTGAAAAAAGATGATAGCAGCCTCGTGAAGTTTACTGTAGTTCCGGGAATACATACTCCTGACTGGAGTAAAGGCGCAGTAATATACCAGATCTATACTGACAGGTTTTATAACGGAGATCCGTCAAATGACGTATTAAACAGGGAATATTACTACTTAGGCGGTTATTCCGAGCATGTGGAAGAGTGGAACAGCCCTGTGAGCACAATGGATGTACGTCGTTTCTACGGCGGAGATCTGGCAGGAGTATTAAAAAAGCTGCCGTATCTGCAGGAACTCGGTGTAGAGGTCATCTATTTCAATCCATTATTCGTTTCGCCGTCAAACCATAAATATGATATACAGGATTACGATCATATAGATCCTCATCTCGGAGTCATAATAGATGACGGTGGAGATCTGCTTAATAGCGGAAGCACAGAAAATAAAGATGCGACACGTTATATCAGACGTGTGACCAGCAAAAAAAATCTGGAAGCAAGTAATGAACTGTTTGCGCACCTGGTAGAAGAATGTCATAAGGTTGGCATAAAGGTCATTATCGATGGTGTATTTAACCATTGCGGTTCATTTAATAAGTGGCTCGATCGTGAAGAAATCTATGAAGGCCAGAAAGACTATGACAGCGGAGCTTACGTGTCTGAGTACAGCCCGTATGTGGACTTTTTTGACTTTTCGGATGAGACAGCATGGCCGGAAAATCCGACCTATGATGGCTGGTGGGGACATGAAACACTGCCAAAGCTGAACTATGAGAACTCGAGCAGACTCTGTGATTATATTCTTCGGATCGCAGCTAAATGGGTGTCACCTCCGTATAATGCAGACGGATGGCGTCTCGATGTGGCAGCGGATCTCGGACATTCACCGGCATTTAACCATCAATTCTGGAAGTTTTTCAGACAGGCAGTTAAAAAAGCAAATCCCGAGGCTGTTATCCTGGCGGAGCATTACGGAGATCCTTCGCAGTGGCTGGGTCACGGCGAATGGGATTCTATCATGAACTATGACGCCTTTATGGAACCGGTAACCTGGTTCCTTACCGGTATGCAGAAACATTCGGATGAGTATAGAGAAGATCTCCTGAATAATCCGGATGCCTTTTGGTCAAGTATGATCTTTTGCAGCGCCCGTATACCTATCTCTTCACTTTTTTCTGCTATGAATGAGTTATCAAATCACGATCATTCGAGATTTTTAACGAGAACTAACCATTTGGCAGGAAGACTCGGAGCATACGGACCTGAGGATGCGGAAAAGGGTGTAAACAAAGCGGTCATGAGGGAAGCTGTAGTTATACAGATGACATGGATCGGATGTCCGACCATTTACTATGGCGATGAAGTAGGAATGTGCGGTTTCACTGATCCCGATAACCGAAGACCTTTTCCATGGGATGATCAGGATGTTGAACTTTTTGATTTCCACAGAGCATGTATCCGTATTCATAAGGAAAATCCTGAGCTTAGGACAGGAAGTCTCATGAGACTCGCAGGAAAGACCGGAGTGATCGCATACGCACGGTTTAACAGGCACAATGTCAGTGTGATCGCAGTAAATAACAATGATCATAGAGAAGAGATAGATCTAGATGTATGGAGAACCGGCATACCGGCAGAAAGCGTGTTGAAGCGCGTAATGCTGTCAACCGATCAATCCTTTACAACAGAACCCTATAACATACCGGTGCATGGAGGAAAGCTGCATCTATCTCTGCCGCCGACGAGCGCTATCATAGCCAAGGCTAGTTATGGCGATAAAAAACTCACGGAAAAAGAGATGCATCCTATATGGGAGCGAAGAAGAGGACGCAGAGGGAAATTACGGATGAAAGGCCGTTAAAAAAGAAGTTTTTATTGCACTTTTTTGCGTGTTATGCTATATTATTTGGTGTTTGACACAAGCTAGGACGGCTGACTGGATCGAAGCAGCGGTTATCCTAGGAGACCGGTGTCAAACATGATAAAGGAGCCGGCGTGGCGGAATAGGCAGACGCCCGGGACTTAAAATCCCGTGGGTAGTGATACCCGTGCCAGTTCGATTCTGGTCGCCGGCACTTAAATAAAAAACCCTGAAACTCTTAGTTGAGCTTCAGGGTTTTTCGTTTATATCTCTTAAATCCTTCCTTCGACTACGATCCAGCTGGTACCTTCATTCAGGTGGACAGTCACAGCAGTGAAACCGGCGCTTCTGAAAAGATCTACAAATTCATCAGGTGTCGGGTTAAGGAGTTCCAGATCACGTATATTCTTGCGTGTTTTCTCATCAAGATCGAAACTTCCGTAAATATCAGCGACAAGCAGGAACTGTCCTCCGGGTTTCAGGACGCGGCGGACTTCCGATAGGTCGTGTACAGGCTCCGGCCAGAAGTAAAAACTCTCGACGGTGATGATTCGGTCAAAGGAATCATCCGGCAGCGGAAGAGCGGAAACAGATGCTTCCAGGATCTCCATTTTTCCGGAGGCGATATCTTCTTTATTTGTCTCGCTGGATTTTTCAACGGATACAGGAGAGTAATCTACGCCGGTAAGGTGTCCCTTCGGGACTTTCTCTGACATACGTTTCAGTGTCATTCCTCCGCCGCAGCCTATATCGAGCACATGATCATCAGGGCAGAAATTAAAGAAATCCAGAGCCCATCCGGTGACTTCATAGTGGGATTTGTTCATGCGGTCAAGCATCTGTGCACCCTCTGTCATCTGAGGTTTGGCTGGATTTCCGATTTTTGTGATCTCGGACTCTGAAAGCTCAGTTTTTTCAAAGCGATATTTCTGCTTAATGTCCGGGTATTTCTCATGATCCACTTCACTCATAAACATTTCATAAGGGCGGACGTACATACCGAAATCATCGTAAAGCGCCTGATATACCATGACAGGTTCACGAGTTTCACTGTGAGTAGCGGTTCCGATGATGCGGTACAGATATTTAGTAGAGTCCGGATCTACAGTCTCTCTCTTAAAATGGCGGACAATGTCGCCGGGATTAAGTGTCCTTAAATCCATAAATACCTCCAGAAAATTATGTAAATATAGTTATGTAAACAAGATTGGTATAATTAATTGTCTTTATCATAACATACAAACGAGAAATTACGATTATCTCAGAGAAGAAGAGAACAGTGATGTATTTATAAACCATGGAGATGTGCAAAAATTTGATAAATCTTAAGGAAAGCTTAAATATCTTTTGGTTCAAATAGTCGTAAAATTTTGGTGTAAGAATGATTACGAACATTTACATGAGAGATAAGGAGAACAGGGGAAAATGTTTAAGATCATAATTATAATAGCAGCGTTAATTATGTTTTTTAATGGGAGTAATAATACGGGACCGAGTATAAAAGATGAGGTCTGGACAACGGGTGCGTCGTTAGAGATAGGAGAGGGGAAAAATGATTCAAAAGGAACAGTGACGGGAAATAGTATAGTAAGTAGTCTTATTGAAGAGAATACGCACTGGTATAACTCTCCGGAGGAAGCTATAGATGATAAGAGTTTACTGTCATATCCGGATGCTTATACTGATCACAAAGATTTGATGGACAATATTTTGTATCAATCCGAAAGAGGAGATGTAATAGATATCTTTTTCAAGGTTCCTTCGGAAGAAATAAAATCGGATGTTGGTGTTATAAGATTAAGACATGAGAATGGGAAATATTCAACAGCGTGCTGTCAGGATTTTGTAATATTTGAGCAAGATGAGTGGGTTTATGTTTACGATATATTAGATCATACGGCAGAGGCTCTTATAAACGAATATATTGTACAAGATTCACTGATGAAACGTGGAGGCGATCATATTTGGTACGGTGGATGCGAAGATATTGATGAACTTCAAAGAGTTCGTATAGCCGGAAAAACGATAGAAAATATAATGTCAATTAATTGTAAAGATGGAAAGACACGGTATTTCTGGTACTTCGACGGAGAGGGTTTGACTGAAAAACTTAAATCAATCGGTGTATCAGGCTATACCTATAGAGAAATAGAAGAAGCGATCCCGTTGACGTTAGAAGGGGAGTGATTGAAAAAATGCGAGTATTTCGAACAGCTATCCTTGTTATAGCTCTTTTGTTGTTTGTTATCGGTATTTTTATGATGATAAACGGGTCGTTAGAAATGTATCCAACAAGTGAGCAGCAAGAAGAAGTTCATATAGTAGGAGCAGCTTTTGCTTTTGTAGGGATGATAATAGGTGCCATCACATGTATTGCGAGGAAAAAGTGACGGAAATGAAACATAGCACTTTTTTCAAAATCATATTATGCATTCCATTAGTATTAGTAGCAGGAATATTTTTATTATATATTCTGTCGCCTATCTATAATGATCATGTCGCAAAAAATCTTGTAAGGGAATTACAGAAGATACCTCTTCCTGAGAAAACAGAATTGATCGAAGAAAAGTCTATGGCTGCGAAATTATGCGGAAATGGTAATGGGATGGAGTATTTTGGGGCACTTCTGATAAAAAGCGATTTAACGCAGGAGGATCTAAATACCTATTACACTCGCTTCGGTGAAAAATATCACGTAAAACCTCAAAATGATAATGAGATAAAACAAATAGAAACGCAGGCTGCAAATTTTAATACAAGTATTGATGGAGATAATTACTATATTTTATATACCTGGGGCAATTACCACGGAATATTCAGTGAATTCGATCTGCGTGGTCATTGAGAGCAGACAAGGTACACTAGCGCATGACTTCAGGACGAAATGCCTTATAGTAAACATATGGTGTGTCGTCATCAAAGCGAATGATTAAATACTTATCGCCCTCATACTCTTTCGTAAACGGAAAAATCCTTGAAACGGGTTCCCAAGCTTCACATTCAATAGATGCGTATAGTATGTCACCGTAGCATTCATCTTGAAAAACAAAGATCCCATAATCAGAGGGATCATGACGAAATTCAACGGTTTCATCATCATCTTCAAAAGTAATAAAAGGAGGCTCTTCAGGGGTAATGGTGGGTAAAAAATACCATCATCCCCAGTGTGTATGCTGATTATGCGTCCCTTGGCTTTCTGTTAGGAAGTGGAACTTGCAAATCCGAGCATACCAGATAGACCATATCGAGCATGTTTTGGATGTTTCGAAAACCATATGCCTTGCGAATGATCAGCTTGATTTTGTTATTTGTAGCCTCAATTCGTGCGTTGCTCATACCGAGCCGTATTGCATTCAGTATGTGCTCTCTGTGACGCTTGATCTTGAGGTATAGCTCCTTGAAAGCATCAATCCTGCTGTGGCTGGCCCACCAGAG
>AUJT01000040.1 GCA_000424365.1 Lachnospiraceae bacterium NK4A144
TATGATAATGTCAGGGTCAAAAGGTCAAAATCCGATTGTGCTTGCACAAAGAGGATTGAGACCTTGGGACCCGCAAAACACGAGCAAGTAGTGTTATTACGCGGAATGCGAGTGTTTTAGGATTGCGGGAATTGCGTAGCAATGAAGCAATCCGTGTAACAGTTCACACGCAAACGGAGCACCACGCTGCGGAGGTTACGACCAAGAAAGATGAAAAGCCATTGGATTTTGCCCATCGCCGGAGGCGATTTAATTGGCAAAATCCGTTACGTGAGCGAGCTGGAAGCGAGTGAACAGTAACCAATCCGTGACATCAGTAAGGGGCAAAATTTACTTTTGACCCTTACATCATATGATAATCCCAAATTTAATTCATAATTATTTGATTCAAAAGATAAAAAAATCGGTGCTCAGAAAATATTGATCTGAGCACCGATTTTATAATTTGAATGTTCGCGACGCGATTCGAAGAACGTCTTGGTTACTTTGAAAGAGTCTTCGATTTTAGCCAGCCCCCTATAAACTTTTCGCATTTCCTCATCACTCATCTTTAATTCACTGGTAACAATCGAATAGTAGCCATTATATTTTTCTTCTTCCTTGATTTTTTCTTTATTGCTAAATATAAGTCTCCATCCTTCGTTTTTTGCTTGTACAGATACATAGAAGATCACCTCCGATATACCTATTACACCACATAAACCGAAATAAGCCGTATAGAATATACAAAATGTTGACGCAAAAAATCCGCAAGTTATATGGACTTGCGGACAATTAATAATCTATTCAACTTCAAAACTCAGGGGGGATATGTCATGTATTTTTAAAGAGTCATGCCGGAATATCGGTTAAATACGACTGATATTGTGGTAGGATAAATTTGGGACAATGGGGTAGTTATCTGTGGGGATATAGCTTATGAAAACAATTAAGAAATACGGGATGCTGAAGGTTGTGATCGCGAGCAGCATACTGGTTGCGGTGATCCTTATAATCGGAACGGTCTGGATGGGACAGAGCGCGAGCTTTGACACGGAGAAGGCGGTACGGAACGTCAGCCTCCTCTATCTGGAAGAACTTGCGGAAAGAAGAGAACAGGTAGTGTCCACGACGCTTTCCGGCTATATCAGCAATATGGACGTGACTCTGGGACTGCTCGAAAAAGACGATCTGAGCAGCGTGGAGAAGCTGCAGGCATACCAGGCGAGGATGAAGCAGCTCTACGGACTGGAGAAGTTCGCCTTTGTGGATGAGAACGGTCTTATTTATACATCGAGGGGCACACGGAACGATATCGAGAATTACAGCTTTGATTATCAGACGCTTTCCTATCCGGAAATTTCCGTTAAGAATATGGAAAATGATAATAAAAAGCTCATAATCGCTATGCCTGTGGATAATCTGCAGTTTGAAGGACATGCCCTGCTCGTCTGCTTCATGGAAATTGACATGGAACGTTTCCTTCAAGGGCTGTCGCTGCAGACGGATAATAACAGCACGACTTTCTGTAATATCTATACATCCGACGGAGACAGCCTTACAAATGTGGTTCTTGGAGGTCTGGCAACGGAAGGACATCTGATAAAAGCCCTTGAAAATGCTGATTTTGACGCAGGATATGATATTGAGGACTTAAAAAGGGATTTTGCTGAGAGAAGAGAAGGGCTGGTCTCTTTTACTTATAATGATATCAATGAAACTATGTACTATGTCCCTGTCAGGGGCAGTGACTGGATGCTCACTTACCTTATCCGTGAAAGTGTGATAAGTGATCAGATTTCCATGATCTCGAAAGGGATCATAAGGAGGAGCGTGGCGCAGTCGCTTTTGACAACCATCGTGCTTATTGTTGTCTTCGTGATAATGATCGGACAGACCAGAAAGGCAATGAGGCTTTCGACAGACCAAGCGGTGAATGAAGAACTTCAGCAGGAGCTTGAAGAAAGGCTGGCTCTTCAGGATGAGCTTTTGCAGCAGGAAAAGAAACGGACCCAGCAGAGCAAGATGATAACGGCGCTTTCATCGGACTACAGGAGCGTTTATTATGTGAATCTTGATAATGATAATGCAGTCTGCTACAGGAAAGACCAGGTACTCGGAGGAACAATCACGGAGGGCTCTAACTTTAAGTATAAGGAAGCGTTCAGTGAGTATGCGGAAAAGTTTGTAAAAGATGATTACAAGGAGGCTTTCCTTGCTTTCATCGAGCCGGATGCGATACGGAAGGGAATTGCAAACGAACAGCTTATTTCCATAAGATATATGGTTGAAAGGAATGGTGAGGAAAGGTATGAGATGCTCCGCATGGCGGGCGTAAGGCAGCCTGAGGAGCGTGATGATAATAAGATACATGCGGTCGGAGTAGGCTTCAGTGATATCGATGCCGAGATGCGTGAATCCATGCAGCAGAGCCAGGCACTCTCTGATGCTCTTAAAGTTGCGGAGGAGGCAAGCAAGGCGAAGACCGTATTCTTATCCAGTATGAGCCACGAGATCAGAACGCCTATGAATGCGATCATAGGTCTTGACAGTCTTGCTCTGCACGATCCCGATATTTCTGACTCCACACGCGGATATCTTGAAAAGATCGGCGGTTCCGCACATCATCTCTTAAGCCTTATAAATGACATTCTCGATATGTCGAGAATTGAGTCGGGCAGAATGGTGATCAAGCATGAGGAATTTGCATTCCCGACGCTTTTAGAGCAGATAAATACCATAATGAGCGGACAGTGCCAGGAGAAGAAGCTTAGTTACAACTGCCATATAAACGGACAGCTTGATGATTATTATATAGGCGACAGCACGAAACTCAGGCAGGTTCTGATAAATATTCTGGGCAATGCGGTCAAATTCACTCCCGAAGGCGGAGAGATCAATTTTACGATTGAAAAGACGGCGGCTTTTGATAAGAAGTCTACGCTCCTCTTCACTATCGAGGATAACGGTATAGGCATGGGCAAGGAATTTCTGCCTAAACTTTTCGACACTTTCAGCCAGGAGAACGTTTTAGCCGGAAAGAAGTACGGAAGTTCCGGTCTCGGAATGGCTATCACGAAAAATATCGTGGAGATGATGAATGGAAAGATCGAGGTCGAGAGTGAGAAGGGTGTCGGAACTAAATTCAAAGTAACCGTCACACTTATGGATTCCGATAAAAAGATATTGGGCGGCGAAGCGGAACTGGAGGTTAGACCTCAGGATATCAATGTGCTTGTGGTGGATGATGACGAGGTTGCGCTTGAACACGCTAAAATGCTTCTGGAGCAGACTGGATTTAAGATCGATACCTGCCTTTCCGGAAAAGAAGCCGTTGAGATGGCTAAGCTGAACCATGCAAGGCAGACTCCCTATAATCTCGTTATCGTTGACTGGCAGATGTCTGAAATGGACGGCGTGGAGACAACGAGGGAGATAAGGGAGGCGACCAATGATGAGTCGACGATCATCATCCTGACCTCGTATAACTGGGATGCGATTTATGATGAGGCAATAAAGGCAGGTGTCGACAGCTTTGTTGCAAAGCCGCTCTTTACCGGAAATCTTATTGAAGAGTTTGAGAAAGCCCTTAAAAAGAAGAGAACTGCTTCGGCGGTGACGGAACATAAGGCTGAGCTTGAAGGCAGGCGTATCCTTCTTGCCGAGGATATGGAGATCAATGCGGAGATCATGATCGAAGTTCTGGAAATGAGGGATATCCAGTCGGAGCATGCGGAGAATGGAAAGATCGCCGTGGATATGTTTGCATCCCACGAAGCGGGCTATTATGATGCGATCCTTATGGATATGCAGATGCCGGAGATGAACGGTCTGGAAGCTACGGCAGCTATCCGCGCAATGGACAGGGAGGACGCGAAAACTATTCCGATAATCGCCCTTACTGCGAATGCCTTTGATGAGGACGTTCAGCGGAGCCTGCAGGCGGGGCTCAATGCGCATTTATCAAAGCCGGTCGAACCGGATGTGCTTTTTGAAACTCTTGAGCGGATGATAAAGTGACGTTGTAATTTGGATTTGTTAATCATGTGCAACTGACGAGTGTTGGAGCAATGAAATTTATGTCCGTAATAAGATCTCTCGGATATAAAATGCGTCTTGAAAAAATGTAATAAGCACAAAGCGGTGACATAGTCTAATGACCTACTGTCACCGCTTTGTTGTGTCAATCTAAAGACTGACTGTTCATTAATTTCATGCCTTAACATCTATATTTTTTCCGGTAGATACAGTTACAGTTCCAGAGCTAACTGAAACGCCCTCTGATACAATATCAATCGAGACCGTATCAGTACTTTTCCCTTCAGAAGAAACAACATGAACTCCATCTGCAGGTTCTACGTTCTCGGAAACACTTGTCTCTGCTGCTTTTTCGATTCTTTCTTCCGCTGCTTTCTTTTCGGCTTTCTTCTTCTCGGCAGCTTTCTCAGCCTTCTTCTTTTCCGCTGCCTTTTCAGCTCTCTGGACTTCCTGATCTTCTTTGGCAGCCTGCCTCAGATCCTCGTTTGCCTCAGTCAGTGTATTTACTGTTGTTTGAGTAAGTTCTGCCGCTTTCTTTTGTGTTTCTTCCAGTTCTTCCTGCTTCTTCTTTGTATCTGCACCCCGAGCTCCGTCCAGCTTGATCTCAGCTTCAAGAACACCGGCATGACCATCCATCTGCTTCTTCACACTCTGCTGTACATGTGCGATCTGCCTTGATGTATTCGCTGATAACAGTGACCTCGTCATAATACTTGATAATGCCATATTGCGCCCTCCTTTAGCTTGGCTGATAGGAAATCCGTTTCACATTATATGCGGTAGTCAATCCTTTTATATTTCTCCGGCATATCACCGGTTGAAACCTTACTTACAGCTTCCATCTCAGCTTGTGTTTTATCAGCGTTTTCTACCTCTTCTAACTCTTCTGAGATTTCATCGAGTTCTTCTACCGTTTCCTCCGTCATTTCTTCTGCAATCTCAGCCAGTTCATCCATTGCCTCAGCAAGCATTCCGGCATCCTTATCAACACCGGTTGCCTCTTCAATCATATCTTCAAGTCGTTCTTCCGGAGTCTTCGGAGCATACTTTTCAGCCTCTTCTGCAATCTTTTCTGCACGCTCCCTCGCCTCATCAAGCACATGGAACATCTGTGAGTTATTATATTCTGCCTTTGCTGCTGCAATCTGTTCATCATAACCATGCAAAATATCAAGTTTTCTTGATATATCTTCCAGAGAGCACGACTTCATATTCTTAAGATTGTCTTTCTGCTTTTCCCAAAAAGCAATCTGCCCATCTCTCTTTTCCTGCCTTTCCAAACGATCTTGAGTACTCTTTAATCCATAATTCCTGAATAAAGTAATTCCTTGTATTTTTATATTCATATCAGCCCTCCATTTCCTTGGGCTACAAAAACAAATATGCTCTTCTAATCCTTTATTCGGATACGGATATACATATATAAACCGCTTTGTAGTGAACGGCAGGTTTTATGTAGTAAACGGTAAATCTCATTCAGGTATCATTATCATTGCTGTAAATACAACCACATTTCCATCCTGTTCCAGCTGTATCGTTCCGTAGTATTTCTCCGTGATCCGCTTCATATTCATAAGCCCATAACCGTGGCTGTCCTTATCATCCTTTGATGTCTCAGGTAGCCCGGTCTGTGAATCCAGCGTCAGTTCTCCGGAGAAACTGTTCTTAACCTGTATCAGATATGCGTTGTTATTTCTCCAAGATTTAACCTCTATCCTTGGATCATCACTCTCTGATGCCGCTCTGATCGCATTTGACAAAGCATTGTTCAGTACAACACCGATATCTATGGATTCAACTCTGCCGCTCGATGGATAATGGAAGTTCTGGATAAATTCTATCCCTGCTTCCTCAGCCTCACGTATCTTCTCAGAGATTATAATATCCGTAACAGGATTTCCTGTCTTTGCGTTGATCTCCGGCATAGGAAATCCATTCTGCCACTCATTAAGGTAAGTTACAGCTTCTTCGGCATCACCATTTTCAAGAAGATTACCCAAAATCATGATATGGTTGTTGATATCATGTCTGATTCCCCTGATATCAGCATAAAGATTCTCAATGGTATGCACATGATCAGACAATTCGTCAATCTGCTTAGATACAAGAGCATTCTGCAGCAGGTCTTCCTGTGATTGTTTAACACGCTGGTATGAATACATAACCGCAATAGCAGCAAGAAATGCTATTACCCCAAACAGTGCTCTGATACCATCATAAATTGGATAGTTATTCCACAGATATACTCCGGTTTCTTTTACATACACATCTGACAAAAACGAGCAGATCCAGTATCCTGCAGTAATTGCGACATACGGAGATGCAAGCAGCATAAGTTCCTTCCATTCCATCCGCTCATTCTTTCTTACATAGATTTTTCTAGAAATGAATATCTCCAAAAACAGCAACAGTTTTTCTATCACTAACCTCAGAGCCAATGCAACTATAAACCACACGAACTGTTGACCAATATCATCTATCCACGGTCTTGCATAGGTAACTTTACTTATCAATATCCACGGCAATGCCGCAATCACCTGCGATATCCATAGAAACAGGTATATCGTCATTGACAGAAATATCTTTTGCGGAATATTCCATTTTTCTGCGATCATAGATGCGGCACACACCGCAGTAATACCAACGATATACGCCACAACTCCTGACATAGAAAACGGCATCAGATAGAGAATCGACATAACTGCAAAGAACACCGCACCTGTTATGACAGCAGCAATTTTTTTCACATACCGACTATAAAATTTCAAAACTAAAACTGAACTGATAAATAAGCCAACGATCGCAGACATCATGCTCGCTATATCCCACATTCTCTCCATACCCATTAATCTATCCACCTCTGATCACGCAAATTTTAATTCACCCATAAATTTAATGCTGTCCTGCTGTATTCCATGTAGGCTTTCAGGAATCCTTCATACCCTCGTCTGGCTATTGGAATACTATCTCCATTCACCAATATCAAATTCGTCTTGTCATAACGTTCTACATATTTCATATTCACAAGATACGACCTATGTATCCGGTAAAACTCTTTTCCAACAATCTTTTCAAGTGCGGATAACTGCCCATAATATTCAATATCTTTGTTCTTCGTATGAATTATGGTCTTTCTGTTATATACTTCTGCATATATCAATTCCATAAGGTTGATTCGTATATGCGCAGTCCCCGACTGAATATCAATGTATTTTTCATTTCGATCCGGTAAACATTTCATTCGTTCAAGTTCTTTTATAGCGCTTCTCAGCACTTCTTCCAATTTTTCATCCGCTACCGGCTTCACAAGAAAATGAAACGCATGAAGATCAAACGAATTAAACACCTGACCTTCTTCACCGGTAATAAAGATCAAAATCTTTCTCCAATCCTTATCTCGCAGTATCCTTGCCACTTCCATTCCGTCGATTCCCGGCATCTTTATATCGAGCAATAGAATATCCGGCAGCTCATCTGCTTCCAACAAATCTTTTCCCGAAGTGTATGTAATAATGTCTGCGTCCGGACAGAATTTTCCTACCTTCTCGGCAAGGATAGCACATATTCTTCTTTCATCATCACATATAACAATTCGCATAGTGATCCGCCTCCTGAGTACACTAATCCCATGTTATATTATCTCCCATCATTTAATCAGTTAGAATATCTATGTAGTGAATGGTCAATTTTTTGTAGTAAATGGCTTATCAATAAAAAAGCTCATGACCATCCATCTGCACAGATAGTCACGAGCCTATAGTTGTTATATCATCTTAAAATGCTTAAAAGCCTCTTCAATAGCTTTGACTTTTTCTCCGGACATCCCGGTTGTCTGCTGTTTTCAGATTTTGGCTTATTGTAATTTCTTATTTCAATCAGCATTACGTTAAAACAGGGATTTTTCCTGAAGATTTATCAAAAGTGATTCGTTTTGCTACAGAAAATAGAGAGAAGGCCGATTACCTTGAAAGCTTTGACCCGGAGACAAAGACAGTGGTTATATTTGGAAAGAGGAATACTGACGGAAAAGAGAGAATCACGTCTGTGATTCTCTCTTCACTGTTCGCGACGCGATTCGAACGCGCGACCTTCCGCTTAGGAGTTTGCCACGGACCTAAAAATAGAGTGTTTTTAAGTATGTTAAATCAGGCTAAAACAGTGATAAAATCTGCGATTATGACCTGTTAGAATCTGCCTTTGTATGCTTATATATTTTGGAGTATTTTGCAAGTGCCACTGCCAATTTATTGCCACTTTTCCAAAGTAGCACTATGAACTCATCTGGCTAATGACTGCTTATTTAGTCTTTTTCCTATGCATAATTGCCTAAAAAAGGTTGCATAAATACTTCAGATAATCAACATTCAGTAATCGAGTCACAACTCGAAAATAATAAAATAGAGCTAAAAGGACTCTAAAAAACGATAGAAATCTATTTTTTCCGAGAATTAGTGTTGTGATATCGATTTTCTATGTTCAATAAAAATATTTTATAATCTGTTTTACGCATAGAAATACTATCTATTTGTGGTTCTATGTATTCATTAATAGCATAATTGTATTTATATCCTATTAGTGCCGACATATTATTAATCGTTTGCATTTCAATAGTTTTAAGCAATTCTGATCTTTTTGCTTCGTCCTTTATAATATCTGAATTCTTATTCAAACTAACATATCGATATTTATCAATAACTACATTATTATTTTTTCTTATAGTATCGTTCTTCTCTTGAATAAAAATACGATTCCAAACACTATTTTCATTTTTTGCATTTACCTTATCAACTCCAACAATACCTATATATAAGTATTTTTCTTCAGGGATATTTTCATTATGTCCAATCCACATATAAATTGCATAATAAATTTCTTTTGCAACAATGCTATCTTCCTTATTTTTAGGATCCAACCATGGTACTGAAGTTTCCCAAATTTTAGTATTTATTGTCTCATTACCATGCTTACAGCAATGAGATTTCCTTAGTATTCTTTTTATATATATCCGATTTTGCATTTTAGTTTTTCTCCTAAATCTACGTTTTCGTTATCATTAGCCATTCTGCATGCAAATCTTGTTGCTCTGAATATCGTCTCTAAAATTCTTTGAAGCTTCCCTAATGAACCAAAGTAAGTTAACCTCCCTCTTTTTGCAATTTTGTCTTTTTTAAACCTAGTTAAATCTATTAATGAATCTTCTTTGTATTTTTCAGTATCGTCTTGCACATATCCCTCAAGATATCTTGCATTATCCTCATCCACAGAAATAGTTGTGGGATATAATTGAATGTATTGGGGATATGTATCATCATCAAATTTTATTAATCCCATTACATCCAAAACGGAAATATCAAATTTATTTTGCATATCACTAGATATTCTTAGTATCTTATAACTGAAAAAAGTCTTCGTTATGGGAATCTCACACTCATAAAGATTAGACTCATAGTTTGTAAAATCAATAAATGGGACAGAGCGAGAGCTTCAGCTATGATATTTATGGACATCTTATCTCAAGAACTGACAAAGACGGACTCAGGACAGAATATAAGCGCGACATGTCCGGAAAGCTTCTGAATGTCAGATATGCAGATGGAAGAGAAGCTTCATATAATTATGATCTGATAGGAAATATTAGCTCTGTCGAGGACTGGCTTGGAACTACACGCTTTGAGAGCGATGCAGCCGGAAGGATTTTGAATGTAGTTGATTTCGAGGATCGTTCTGTTTCGTATAGTTACGGCGACGGAAATGAGAGAAGAAGCATTAAGTATCCTGACGGACACGAAGTATTCTATGATTATGATGACCAGCTGAGAATTAAGAAAATCATCGATGGAAATGATCATATAGGATATGAATTTGATGAAGCAGGAAGACTAAAGGAAAAGATCTTCCCGAATGGCAGCTCTCTTAATTACAGCTATTTCGCAGGCGGAAAGGTAAGTGAACTGATTGCAAGGGATGCAGAAGGAATCACTGATCATTATAGATACAGCTATGCTGCTAACGGAGACCTCATGGAAATTGTTCGTGACAGGAGAGACCTTGATGCTGTATCCGGAGTATTTAGTTATAAATATGATGAGCTTGGACATCTTATCGAAACCCTGAAAGATGGGGAAAGAATTGAAGCCTTTAATTATGATCCTTTCGGAAACAGAATAAGTGCAGAAGATGCACGCGGCGAAAGCAGGTATTACTATGACAGCCTGAACAGACTTACCGGCAGTGAGACTTTATCAGGAGAGAGACTTGTGTGCAGAGCATATGATTATGACTGCAGAGGAAATCTTATGACTGTTCATGAGAACGGAGAGGTCAGAAAGTCTTACAGGTTTAATGCGGAAGGAAAGCTTGAAACAGCGACTGACAGTGAAATGGGAACCAGCAGCTACAGCTATAATGCGCTGGGACAGAGGGTTTCATCTAAGAAGCAGGGCGAGGAGACAACTTATCTCTGCGACCTTACAAGGGGCTGCTATAATCTTCTCGAAATGAATGTGAACGGGAAAGAAGAGCGCTTTGTTTATGATGGAAACATAGTGAGCCTTTCAAATGCACAGGGTAATTACTATTACATGAACGATGAGCTTGGAAGCCCTATGCGTCTTACAGGAACCGACGGGACTATCGCTGAAAGCTATGCCTTTAATTCCTTTGGAGATAATATCGATCCTTACACGGGCACAGTTCGCAGGAAAGGTTACAGGAAAGAGGGAAATATCCTCCAGCCGTTTGCATTTACCGGATATCAGGAAGACGAGGTAAGCGGACTTGACTTTGCCCAGGCACGATATTACAGTAGTGAGAGTGCGGCATTCGTGAGTGAAGACCCGATAAAGTCCGGAGAGAACTGGTATTGTTACGCATCGGGAAAGCCAACGACGATCATTGACCCGCTGGGACTGATGGATGAAGAGTGCTTCCTGTATGACTATTTATTTGGCGGAAACAGGTGGGGACTTCCTTATATAAATAAGAGGACAGCGGCGTTTACTGATCTGTTCAAGCTTATTACCAAACTTGGAATACTTGATCCGCTTTTTGATGCTCTTGATTTTGAGAGGGTAGACGGACATTTCCACGTTAATGTAAATAAGTACAGTAATCAGTGGATTAAGGACTTGCTTGATTTCCTAAATCTTACGGATCTTGCAACTAATATCCCGATGATTGATTCAATCATTAATGATCCTGACGGACATTTCTGCTGGCAGCAGCCGGGCGGATACAATGATCTTTATGACTTCATATTTCATGCATTCTGCAGCATGGATAGAGGCAAGATAGTATTTGAAGCAGGCGGAGAAAAATATACTCTATGGTATTGGAAGGGTGAGTACCTGAATCTGGGTCTTGGTGGAGAATGTGGTCTCTACAAGGGCGATGGTTATGATGATACCGCAGTATGGATAACCGGACAGGAAATCCCTATGACTATGCATCTTGATTATGGAAATGGTGTGACATACGATTACAGCAGTACCACATGGTGGATAACGGACTTCTACCCGGCATATCAGTACAAGTCTGCGGAAGATGTTACTATAACTTACGAGGTGGATCTTTCAAGCATGAACATGTCAGATGATGAATGGAAAAAGTTCATTAGAGAATATGCGTCTAAGGGAGAAGTAGAGATAATTGGTGACAGGAAGATACGTTTTGTATTATGAGGCTTTATGATGAAAAATAATATTGGTTTAATATTTATTATTATTTGTGGAGTGATACTGATGGGATGTGGTGATGACTTTTACAGAAATTCAGAAAAATATGACAAAACATATTTTAATGACGCTATAGCAGCGTTGGAAAGCGGGAAAGCTGAAAACGTAAAGAAACTGTTTGCAGAAGATCTGCAGGAAAACTCTGATGATCTGGATACCGGAATAGAAGAGCTGCTGAAGCTTTATCAGGGAAAGATGGTTTCGTACAATGAGTCAGGTTCAGAGACAAAGGAACTTGCCAATGGATATAAGGAAAAGTATACCTATTATGAAATTACTACGGATAAGGGTGAATTTTGTATGGCTTATATTTATCAGGCGGGTGGCGATGACAAAAAAACAGGTTTTCGGCATATTGGAATGTGCAGACTTGATGACTCTTATGACTATGATGTGAATATTAGTTATGAAAAATATGAAGGTGCGTATGCATATTGTGATGATGCTGCTAAAGAGAGAATCAATAAAAAACTGAAGGAAAAAGGATTTGACTTCGAAAAAATAAAGAAAGCTTATGAAACGGTAAAAGAATGATTGGGATGAAAAAGAAAACTAATAAAGCGATTGTCCCGATATAGACTGCGATTTTCTTAAGTCTGGTCTTCTGGTCATCTTCTACATTTTCAGGAATAATACTGAGCATCATTCCATCCGGAAGAGATGAAATTATAGTGGTGATCTGCTTAATCTCGTTTTCCATCCTATTTTCCTCACTTTCTGCATATAATTTTTTGATATGCAAATCCGGCAGGATAATCTGTGGATTCTCTGCCGGAACTATTTTCTATATATCGATCCATATTTGTTCTCAACACCCCTGAATCAAGGGAAGTCATCAAGTGGTCGTCTGCATAACGACTCCATAGCTTAGTTTGGCTCCCTGCGGGTCTCGCCGGGCTGCCCCCATTACGGTAGTTGTGGCTGGACAGAAGTATCTCCGCACTTTTTCATCGCCCTTTCTTCCTATATAAAGGAATAAGTTTCGGAGGTGACGTGACCGCTCAGCTTTCGCTTCATCGCGCGTGTTCCGATGGCTACAATCCGGAAGCAAACCGGATCCGTGCAGGTAATGTACTTGATGAATGACTTATTCAGTTATCAATGTTCGCTGAGAGTCATTCATCTTTTTTGATGTATTCCTCTCACCTGTACGAACTGAACAAGCCATTTTTTGAACCCATTTCTAAAAAATTTTTTATAAATCTTAAAAATCTGCATAAAAGCCCGTAAAAATATGCATTCTGACGTAAACATGAGAGTTTAGTTAACCTATGTTCTTGCCAAGTGAACTGCCAAGTACTGCCAAAATGGTCAAAATTTACTGCCAAAACCGAAAAATTTGGCAGTTTTTTGCCAGGCAGTAAAAGGCGGACGAACTCATTTGAAAATTGGATAAAATGCCGTGAATACGGCGATTGAAGTGTTTTTAAACCAAAAAGAGAGAATTACGTCTGTAATTCTCTCTTTAGTGTACGGGAGGGGATTCGAACCCCCGACCTACCGCTTAGGAGGCGGTTGCGCTATCCAGCTGTGCCACCCATACATCTATTGTAACCCGAACTAAATTCGGACTACTGACATTATTTAATTATTTTGAGCCATACGATGTTCACTTCACTTAGGAGGCGGACGCTCTATCCAGCTGAGCTACGCAAACATCATGTATAACTGTTACATCGATAACAGATACAACTTATTCATTATAATATGATTTTTTATTCCAGGCAACCATGTTTTTAGGGAAAAATCTGTTACGTAGGCGAGCTGAAAGCAAGTTAACAGTAACGCTATTGACGGAAGTATGTGCGATTTATATAATAATGCCTAACAGAACCCGACACCTCTCATTATGATGAGAACCACGTCGGGTAATTTTATTGCAGTCATTTACTGCGTATGAAGCATGATCGTGTTAGGAATAAAGGAGAAAAAATGGCTTCAGATGAATTAATTAAACTTATAGATAAGGCAATAGGCGGCAGTATAGAAGCAGCTGAAAAACTTGGCGAGGGCTATCTGAAGGGAAAATTTGGCGGAAAGCCAAATTATGAGAAGGCCCTTAAGTGGAGTAGTTATGCAGCAAGAAAAGGAAGTAAAAAGGCTGAAGAGATCATAGCGAAGATTAACAGCAAGAAAGCATAAAACGTACAATTTTATAAACATTATATAGGTTTATGGCATAGCTAAGTTATTACCGATATACTTCACGTATATAGTAACGAGGCTGTGTTTTTTTATTATAAAAAAATTCGATGGAATTCCTATAAGATAAAAATGCACTCCTTGGATAAGATGCGACGAGAGAGCAGAGAAAGTATAAACGGTTCATTACAGGAGGTTCTGATGAAAAGAATTAAATTCATTTCAATAATGATGGCTTTAATTCTGATGGCTCTTCCGACTGTGTTATATGCAGGAGAAATTGCAGAAAACGATTACGATGAAATAATAGAAGAAAGTACTGATATTGAAACAGGATCGAAAGATACTGATGAATACGATGACAGTGAAGAAAAAGAATCTTACACTGTGCAGGATGTATTGCAGCAGGAACTTGAAGATCTTGCTGAACTTACAGCAGGTGAAGATTATACAGAAAAAGAGGCAGTTTTTCTGGCAGATTCCAGACAGGAAGCAGAAGATGTAGCAGAGCAGTACGGCGGTACACTGATAGATTATGATTACGGAGTTGCTACATTACACTTTGATAAAGCCATTGAAAAGGTCATAACTGAAGCAGCCAAAGATGATACAAAAATAGATTCGATAGAAACCGCGATCGAACCAAATTATATTGCAGAAATCGATGACTATGAAACGGATGCGACAATTGATAGTGTGGATTATTCCCAATATCAATGGTATAAAGACAAGATTAACGCATCTAATATAAAGACACAGTCCGGAAATGGTGTAAAAGTTGCCGTGATCGATACAGGAGCGGATCTTGATCATAGAGATCTTGAAAACAATATTGCAGGCAGCATTTGTGTAATAGATGGATATTCTGATACAACCGGTGAAGACGATCATAGCCATGGAACTCATGTAGCAGGAATAATAGGAGCTGATGACGATGGTGATGGGATCACGGGAATCGCACCGGAAGCAGATCTGTATATAATAAAGGCAGCAGATTCTGGGGGAAGCCTGTCATCAAGCAGCATATTAAAAGCTGTTCAGCAGGCAATAGATTATGATGTAGATGTCATAAATATGAGCTTTGGAACCAATGGAAGATCGGAAGCATTTGAAGAACTCATAAATGAGGCAGTTCAAAAGGGAATCGTATGTGTCGCAGCAGCAGGTAATAAGGGAATCAGTTCAAAACATTATCCGGCAGCCTTTGATAATGTGATAGCTGTTGCTGCCTCTACAGCATCTGATGGGCTTGCAGATTATTCAAATTATGGGGATTGGGTTGATCTCACGGCACCAGGAGGAAGTGGAACTGCAAACAGTACATCTATATATTCTGATGTATTGAACAATAGTTTAGGTAAAAAAAATGGTACATCACAGGCAACACCAATGGTTTCAGCTACGGCAGCATTGATACTTGGATCCGGAAAGATATCAGAAACCGGCGAAGAAAGAGTAAATGCTGTCCGGAATGCTATATTAAATACGGTAAATGATATAACATACAGCTATGGATCGAATAGAATAACCGGTGGACTTAATGCAGAGAAAGCTTTGGAATATGCTGGTTCATCTGAAGACAATGGAGAACAAGAGACAGATAGAAATAGTGAATTATTAACACAAAAATCAATAAATACAGGAACAAAAATTTTCACAATAACTTATACTTCCACGGTTTCGTATGATGGAAGAAAGCATATTTCTTCGGAAAAAAAAGAAACAAAAAATCAGGCTGCAGATTTAAAAATAACTGTGTCTTGTGATGGTGAAGAAATACCGACATCAAATTATAAAATTAAATATAAAAATAATAAAAATGCCAGTACCGGAAGTAGTTCAAACGAACCGTATTTTGTGATCATTTTGAAGGGGAAAAATTTTACAGGGAATGAAAAAACGGTAGTTAAGAGCGAAAGATGCGTATTTACAATAAATCCTTGTGATATATCGTCAGCTGATCTCACATATAGTTCAGTAAAGATCATGATTAGTGGTGTTGTAAAAATAAAATCCTTAAAATATATAAATAAAGGTGGAAAGAAGATATCGCTAAGATCATCGGGAAAAAATGCTGCCTACAGCGTGACATCTGTGAGCAGCAGCAGTATTATCATAACCGGAACCGGAAATTTTACCGGGAAAAGAGAACTTAATTTCAAATAAAAGGGATAGGATAATGGCTGGATATATAATGTCACTTCGTGAAAAGGTTGGGCATGAACCCTTGCTCCAATGCGCCGGAAGCATAATCATAGAGAATGAAAATGGTGATGTACTGCTGGGGCGCAGAACGGATAATCATAAATGGGGATATGCAGGAGGTTCAATCGAACTTGGCGAAACAATAGAAGAGTGTGCTAAGCGTGAACTTTTTGAAGAAACCGGACTGATCGCAGATGAAATCGAATTATTTATGATAAATTCCGGAGAAGAAACTCATTATACCTATCCAAATGGCGATGAAGTCTATAATGTGGAGATCATTTATATCTGTAGAAAATTCCATGGTGAGTTATGTAAACAGGATGAAGAACTGGAAGAACTTAGATTTTTCTCTATGAAGGAATTTCCTAAAATGGAAGAAATCTCTGATCCAATCAGACCTGTATTTAGAAAATATCTGGAATACAGAGAAAAGGAGACTTCTCATACAGTTTGAAAAAGTAATTTATCAGATAAAAAAGAGAAAAAATAATAAACGATGGAACATAGGTTAAAAAGACTCGATAGAAAAACAATATATGAAGGAACCGTGGTAGATTTTTGTAAAGATAAGGTTCAGCTTCCTGATGGTGTGATACAGGAATGGGACTTTATCCATCATAAAAAGGGTGGTGGAGCCTGTGTAGTTCCGGTTCTTCCCGATGGGAAAATATTGATGATTAGGCAATACAGACCTGCTATCGGAGAAGAAACAATAGAACTTCCGGCAGGTGCAAGAGATTCCGAAAATGAAGACGGCATTGTGACCGCTAAAAGAGAACTATTGGAAGAAACAGGATATACTGCGGAAAAATGGACGTTTTTAAGCAGGATACGGACCGCTGTAGCGTGGTGCGATGAATTTACGGATGTTTATCTTGCGGAAGATCTGGTAAAAAAAGCGGAACAGGATCTTGATGAAGCGGAAGAAATAAAGATCACAGAGATCGAGTTAAAAGACGCTCTTCGCGATATTTATTCAGGAAAGCAGCAGGATGCAAAAACGGTAGCAGGTCTGCTGGCATATGCCGTAAAAATTATCCAATAATAAAAAATATAAAGTATTTATAAAATGTTAGCACTCTCCGTTGACGAGTGCTAATTTCGGTGATATAACATAATTGAACAAAGGAAAGGAACAAAAAAGAACCAATCCGGAGTTCAATAACCAAATGTCTTAATAAGATTCTACGGACTTGCGAAAAACATCCGCTAAAATGTAAGGAGGTTTTGAATTATGTTAGTACCGAGTATTTTTTGTGATAACTTTGAGGATCAGTTCATGAATGACTTCTTTGATTTTCCATCATTCCGCAGCATGCTGAGACCTGATGTATCTACTATGATGCAGACAGATGTGAAGGATAACGGAGAAAACTATGAATTGTCCATCGAGCTTCCGGGATATAAGAAAGAAGAGCTGCATGCAGAGCTGAAGGATGGTTATCTGACTATCAATGCCGAGCATAATACGAACAAGGATGAGAAAGATAAGAACGGCAAGTATGTACGCCGCGAGCGTTACATGGGTCGCTGCAGCAGAACGTTCTATGTTGGTGAAGATGTTTCGGAGAATGATATCCATGCGAAGTTTGAAGATGGTATCCTGACAATGAGTGTTCCGAAAAGAGAGGAACATGAAAAGGTCGAAAATAAGAAATTAATCGCAATAGAAGGATAATAATTTGTAGTAGACCTGCAAAATCCACATAACTTCTTTATAAAATGAGGAAAGAGATACTTCGGATCGTAAAGTCTGAAGTATCTCTTTTTGCGTAACTTGTTTTATGTTAAATTTTCAAGATGTCTGATCCTGTCGTATATTTCCTGATCCTGCGTCAGATCAAAGAGCATCTTATAACAATCTAAGGCTTGAGAAATAGATGAGTGAGATTCGGCTTCTTCTCCGGCACGAAGCAGGAGTGCAAGAGTAACTTTATCCGGTGAAACAGGAATATCGGCAGCCGAAATTATTTTTTGAATAGAAGAAATGTCATCTGAAACCAATTGTTTTTTCATAGCTTTTTCCAAATACTTTATTTCTTCCTCTGCCTGTTCGCTGGGATAAAAGAAAGTGCTGTATCGGTAGAGTGCTGCTGATAGTTCCGGTTTATAGGTCTCAAGATAATACCATCCAAGACTTCTGTAAAAAAAGGCAAGTTCAGAACGTGTGCAGCAAAATTTATAAATCTCATTTGCGTATTCCAGAACCTTGTGATTATTTTGAAGAAGCATGCTGCATCGGATCATACCTTCATAAATTTGAGTATTTACAGGATTTTCTTCATGAGCAGCTAACCATTCAGTGAGTGCCCGTCCGGGGTTATTACCTTTTTCAAGCCGCTCTGCTTCCGCAATGTGCGGAGAGGCAAGGTCGGTTTCGCTAATAGAATAATTACCTTTGTTTACATAATACTCATATAGATATAATTCAGAAATGTGATAGATACTTATAATAGGAGTAGTTTCATTCATAGATTATTATTCTCGATTCATTAACGGGCATCCGATAAAATATGGTCAAATATAATTCGAAACCCAGTCGGTATTGTTTGACAACAGTGTGGCAACAAGTTAATAGTTAGTAAATACATCTTAAGAAAATCTTCAGATTTAAGAATGTTATTCTTTTGAAACTGGATACAATTTAGACATAGAAGGTTGATAGAATAATACTTGTCAGAAGCAAACAGCTTTTGCTCATATAAATAAATTCTCTCCCCTAAGGCCGTCAGTAAACTCCAATGCTGACGGCCCTCTCTCTATTTAAATCAATTAATCTTTATGGATCATCTTTGATACGATGATAGCGCAGGATGCGTCTCCTGTGATATTAAGTGTAGTACGTCCCATATCAAAAATACGGTCAACACCTGCAACAAGAGCTATACCATCGACAGGAAGTCCGACTGAAGTAAGTACCATAGCGAGCATGATCATTCCTGCACCAGGTACACCGGCAGTACCAACAGATGCAAGAGTTGCAGTGGCGACTATCGTGATCATCTGAAGAAGAGTCAGGTGAATGCCATAGCAGGAGGCGATGAAAACAGCGCACACACCCTGATAGATAGCTGTTCCGTCCATATTTATTGTGGCGCCAAGAGGCAGAACAAAAGAAGAAACTTCTTTACTGGCACCGAGTTTCTGGGAACATTCCAGATTGATCGGGAGGGTTCCTACACTGGAAGCACTGGAGAAAGCAAAGAGGATAGCGGGTGCCATTCCCTTAAAGAACTTAACGGGAGACATACCGCCAAGTGTAAATACGGCCAGGGAGTAAACGCAAACTGCGTGTATTACGTAGCAGATATATGCGCAGAGAAGAACCTTTGCAAGAGATCCAACTACCATTGGTCCATTTGCTGCGACTACCGGACAAAGAAGACAGAAAACACCAATAGGAGAAAGTGAAAGGATCATCTCCATTACTTTCATAAAAATATCTGTCCAAAGGTTAATGCCGGATACAGCTCTTTCTGCCTTGCTTCCGAGGAGAATTATGGCAAAGCCGATGAGGAGTGCCATTACGATTACCTGAAGCATATTTGATTCAGAAAGAGGATTTAAGAAATTGGATGGAAATACGTTTACAAGAGTATCCATTCCTGAGACAGGTTCGGATGAAGTCTCATAGGAAAGGCTGGAAGTCGAAAGAATAGGAAATGCTCCCTTAAAAAGGTTTGCAAAAAATAAGCCGATCGCGGTAGCAATAGCTGTTGTACAAAAATAATAAACTACAGTTATTCCGCCGATAGAACCAACTTTTTTTATGTCAGAAAGTGAAATGACACCGGACATGATCGAAAAAAGCACGATCGGTCCTACGATAAACTTAACGAGATTCAAAAAGATCGTTCCGAATGGCTTTATATAGATTTCTGCAAATTCAGCATTTGACTGGAGCAGAAGACCGGAAATGATAGCAAGTACGAGTGCAAAAAAAATCTTTGCGGCAAGTGGCAATTTCTTTTTTGATTTTTGTTTGCTCATGTGATTAATTCTCTCCTAGATAGGTGTTAGTTTATTTCCGACTCAATGTTGTCGGAAGTACGTCTTTTAGGGAAAAATCCCAAAGACCATAACATAATAGCACGGGAGGATAAGGATTAACACTTGATTTTCGGTTATTGGCGCACAAATGAACGAAAAATGATACAATTTAATGATGACAAGGTAAGAAATCATCTTTACTTAAGCATGGAGGGATAATGAATAGATATCTGGGAGTAGTATTAGTTACCTTAGTTTTATTTACGTTTAGTGATCTTATTTTTCACAGAACCGGAGGCGGAGGAGAAATCATGAGTGAAGAAATGGAAGTTGCGTCATCAGAGCAGCGTTCAACAGCTGAGCTTGCGGAAAACTTAAAAGAACTCGGTATCAGTGGGATAAGCGACGATATAATAGATATGATAGATGAAGATCGGGCAGAAATGGATGGCGATGAAGTTTACAGCGCAGTAGGTACGATGTTGTCCTGGGCAGGTTCACCGGATTATGATTTTGACACATGTACAATGGTTCCGAAAAATAAGACTGTTTACAGTTTTGATATGGAAGTTTTTGATGTTTCAAATATGTATACGGATTTCCTTAACGGAGTAAAGTATATCGGAGATGGTGATCTGGATTTTACGAATATAAAAGAAAGTGACGGAGCTTTAGGAAAGCACGTTACTTTTGACTGGGATGGCGAGTCCTATGAACTGAACCTCAGGGAAAATACGGACTGGTTTGATATGAATGCGGTTGAACAGTTAAACAAATTGATCGATAAAAAAGGAATGAAGAAACGACTGTACTTTACTACTGATGATTATCAGGAGGCTATTATTTTTTATCGTGACAAAGAATGGGCAGATAAATTTGAAAAAATGATGTTCAAGAAATTGTACTGATAAAATTTGATAATACCTAAATGGAATTTATAGAGGAGGGAAAGAAGATGAAAGAACCGGTAATAAAAAAAGAGCACGCTGTAGAACTTTTGAATAAGAAATTTATCAAAGTTTTTGATCTTAATTATGCAGAGGGAAAGCATTATTTTGATGCTACGAGACGTGACAGGGATGACATCATCGCAGTTAAAACACCTGAAGAATTGAGTAAAGCACTTCCGGATGCAGTATCATGCTTTTTGATAATAGAAACACCGGGAGAGGAGCCGAGACTGCTTACCTGTGAGGAATATCGTTATCCTATCGGCCGCTATGTCATGGGAGTTCCGGCAGGACTCATGGATAGCAGAGATTTTGATAAGCCTGAGCCGGTTATCGCGACTATGAAGCGAGAAATCAAGGAAGAAACAGGTCTTGATGTTAAAGAGGGCGATCGCATTTTTGAACTCACACATATGGCGTTTATGACTCCGGGTTTTACAGATGAGAATAATGCTGTAGTTTGTGCGGTTATTCATTTAGACGATACAAGCACACTTACACAGGCAGGAGCAGAAGGAACCGAACTTTTTAATGGATTCCACCTCCTAACGAGAGCCGATGCCGAGCGGGTCCTTGAATCCGGAAAAGATGACAACGGTGTTTATCTTCCGTTCATCACATGGACAGCTATTCTTTATTTCCTGTCAAACCGATGGAAAGAAAAATGAAATTATAGAGAAAAATAAAAAACACGGGCATGCAGCGGAAATTTGCATGCTCGTGTGTTAGATTCAACGCGCTCGGAGAATCAGAGACAGTCGGATTCTTTGTTATATTTAGCACATAGCGAGGGCTTATTTAGTCAAAGATCATCGTATAGCTGTAATCCTTTACACCATTTGAGCCAAGAGACTGTTCGTACTCGCGCTCTGTGAGGTCTCCGGTAAAGTCTGCTGCATCGGCACGACCGAACCACGGCTCTAAGCATACAAACGGAGCATTTTTCTTTTCCGGTGACCAGATACCGAAAAGTGGAGCATCGAATTCCAGTGTTACATATGGCTTTTTATTGCTGTCAGTGAGAGCTACGCTGTGTGCCTGATCGTTTTCCATGATGAGGACACCGTTATCAAAAGTATGACCATCAAGTGCCAGGCATCCGTCTTCGTCCGGCTGAACGAGGTATGTTCCGTTCTGAACGAGACCATCTGCAAACTTACGAACAACCATCTGCTTCTTTGTATCAAATTTCAGATAGTTTCCTGACATGGTTCCGTCCTCGGCAACAATGATATTAAATGCCGGATGTGCGCCAATCGCATAGAACATGGTCTTGTCGTTAGTGTTCTTTACAGTCCATCCAAGAGTCAGTCGGTTTCCGTCGAGCTTGTAAGACAGGATAAGCTCAAAAGTAAACGGATATTTCTTGAGAGTTTCCTCAGTTGATCTTAGTATAAAGGATGCGGATATCTCATCCTGTGAGAGAAGTTCAAACTCCATATCACGGGCAAAGCCGTGCTGAGACATGAGATATGTCTTATTTTCATAAGTATATTTAGATCCGACAACTCCTCCAACAAATGGGAAAAGTACAGGTGAAGTTCTCTTCCAATAAGCAGGATCTGCATTCCACATGTATTCCTTACCGTCTTTTACGACACTTTTAAGCTCAGCGCCGAAAGTGTCGATCTCTGCCTTGAGCACATCATTTTTGATAGTTACCAGCATTTTCTCCTCCTTAAATTGAAAACTATAAATCATTATATGATGTAAGGGCCAAAAGTAAATTTTGCCCCTTACTGATGTCACGGATTGCCTGCGTGGAGAATCCGACAAAATCGGTTAGTATTCAACTGATTTCAAATGCTTATCTTCATGGTTCAGAACTTCGCATCCGTTTTCTGTCACGAGGACCAGATCTTCGATACGCACACCGAATCTGCCTGGAAGATAGATTCCGGGCTCAATAGAAAAGATCATTCCGGGTTTTACGGTATTTTGGTTTACACTGCTGACATCACCCTGTTCGTGGTCTGTCTGTCCGATAAAGTGTCCGAGTCTGTGGTTGAAATAAACACCGTAACCTGCGTCAGTGATAAGATCTCTCGCTGCAGCATCGATATCACAGAGCTTTACACCGGGCTTTATGATGCTTTCTGCCTTTTCATTTGCCTGACGGACGAGATCATGCACTTTTTTGTACTCAGGATCTGAAGGTTCACCGCATACAACGCTTCTCGTCATATCAGATGCGTATCCCTCATACATACATCCCTGATCGATGACGATAGCGTCACCTTTTTTCAAAACAGTGTCATCCGGTTCATGATGCGGATCGGCACCGTTTCCTGCAAAGGAAACGATTGTTGTAAAACTGCTTCCGGTCGCGCCTTCTTTGATAAACTGAGCATCTATAAAATCCGCAACCTGTTTTTCAGTCATGCCTTCTTTTATAAAATCCAAAGCCTTATGCATCACAGTATCATTTATCTCAGATGCCTTTTTCATTATAGATATTTCGGTATCATCCTTGATCGCACGGCTGTCATCCACGCAGTCTGAGCCGAGTACCATTTTTACATCCGGCCGCCTTTCCATAAGAGGAATGAGAAAGCGGGCTGCCCATGTCTTATCTATTCCGAGAGTACCACCGGACAGCTTTTCAGCGATCATTCCGATAGAATCATCCGTGTCGCTAAACCAAACTTCTTCAAATATGGTTTTTGGTACTGTAAAAAGATTATTCAGGAAAAATACGTGTTTTCCGTCTTCTTTTATTAAAAATGCAAACAGTCTTTCATAGGGTTCGATTTCAATCCCCGTAAGATACTTTATACTTTTGGGGTCAGACACGATAAGCTGTGATAAACCGTGAGCTTTCATATTACTAAGAACACGTTCAATTCTATTATTCAAAATAAATGCCTCCTTGGATTTATGATGTTTTTTACTCCAACATCACCATATTATACCTAAAAACGATCTTTGGGCAGTATTAATAATGTCGATGGAATTAATAGAGTTACAGTTCACTCGCTTACAGCTCGCTCACGTAACGGATTTTGCCAATTAAATCGCCTTCGGCGATGGGCAAAATCCAATGGCATTTCATCGTTCTTGGTCGTAAACAGCTAAAGCATACACTCTCACTAAGCTCACATTTGTTCGCTAAGTGTTCGTAGCATCCGCAGTAAATGCTCCGTTTACGTCTGAACTGTAACTTAATAAAATCTTTAGAAGAATTCTCATTTTTGTATGATATACTTCATCTTAGCCGGAATACTACCGGTATAAAAATAGCCGTAAAGCGTGGGAAACTGCGGATGATCGGTTGAGAGTAAAATTTATAGGGAGAAAAAAATGAACATTTGGAAAAAAACAGGGCCAAATACTTTTGAGCAAAAAAATGTTGAAAAGCCATCTGCCGGAAAGATCAAGGCAGTTCTTTTCGGAGTGATCCTTGCGATCATCATTTTGAATGTTGTATTTGGGTCTTTTTACAGGGTTAACGAGCAGGAACAGGCGGTTGTCACACAGTTTGGACAGGTTTTGAGAGTTGATGGAGCCGGACTTTACTTTAAGGTTCCTTTCTTACAGGCGGTTCATCTTGTTGATACTACTACTCACGGTATGCCTATCGGATATGTGACGGTTGATTCCGCAGATGCACGAGAAGATACAAATGCGGATACAGCAACGGTAGACAGCGAAGCAACCATGATCACTTCGGATTTCAACTTTGTTAATGTAGATTTTTACATGGAATACAGAGTTTCCGATCCGGTAAAGTATCTCTATGCTGCATCAAACCCTGAGGCGATACTTAAAAATACCGCGCAGGAGTGTATTCGTTCGACCGTCGTAAAGTTTTCTGTAGATGATGTGATCACTACAGGAAAGAGCCAGATTCAGTCTGAAGTACGTGAGAGACTTAATGAGGCGCTCACATTAAATGATATTGGTATACAGGTTGTAAATATCTCTATGCAGGATGCGGAACCTCCTACAGCGGAAGTCATGCAGGCTTTCAAATCTGTAGAAACAGCAAAACAGGGCGCTGAAACAGCGGTTAATAATGCGAAGAAATATCAGTCTGAGCAGATACCGGCAGCGGAAGCAGAAGCGGATAAGATAATACAGGCAGCTGAAGCTGCAAAGGAATCCCGTATCAATGAAGCAGAGGGAGATGCAGCGAAGTTCCAGAAGACCTTTGAAGAATATCAGAAGTATCCTCTTATCACAAAGCAGCGCATGTTTTATGAAACAATGGAAGATATCCTTCCTAATCTCAAGGTGATAATCGATGATGGCGGTACGCAGAAGATGCTGCCGCTGGATAATTTCTATGCGAATGCAGGTGCGGTATCATCATCTGACAGCGCATCTGACACAGCGCAGACGACAGGAAATACTGACGAGAACACTGCAGGGGAGGAAAACTGATGAAGAGGATAGTAATTTGTGCAGCAGCGCTGATATTAGCTGCGGTTGCGTGGTTTTCATGTACATATTATGTGGCGCAGGATCAGTACGCAGTAGTAATACAGTTTGGTAAGATCGTGGCTACGGCTGACACTCCGGGACTCAGAGTAAAGGCTCCGTTCATACAGACAGTAGCGACTGTTCCAAAGAGCCTGCAGCTCTACGATATCAGTCCGTCTGATGTTATCACACAGGATAAGAAATCCATGATCGCAGATGACTATATCCTTTGGAAAGTGTCCGATCCTGTGAAATTTATGCAGACCCTTAACGGATCCACCAGCAGTGCGCAGGACAGAGCCGGTGTTGCTGTTTATAACTCTACAAAGACAATTATTTCTTCTCTGTCACAGGATGGCATAATCGCTGCCCGTGGAGAAAAGCTCACAAGCATGATCACGGAGGATGCAAATTCGGATGTAGGCGGATACGGAATCGTGATCGTTAAGGCTGCTATAAAATCCCTTGATCTGCCGGATGATAATAAGCAGGCTGTTTACGACCGAATGATCTCTGAGAGAAGCAATATCGCAGCAGCTTATCAGGCGCAGGGTAACTCCGAAGCGAAGAAGATCCAAAATGAGACTGACCGTGACGTGACTATCAAGAAGTCTGATGCAAAGAAGAAAGCAGCTGTGCTTGAGGCTGAGGGTGAAGAGCAGTATATGCAGATTCTTCAGGAAGTATATAACACGCCGGAAAAAGCCGATTTCTATAACTATAAGAGAAGCCTTGATGCATTAAAGAAATCCCTCTCCGGAAAGGCAGATAAGACTATCATCCTTGATAAAGATTCCGAGCTTGTAAAGGTTCTGTACGGCGCGAAATAAAAAAAGTATAATATGATGATGTCAGGGTCAAAAGGTCAAAATCCGATTGTGCTTGCACAAAGAGGATTGAGACCTTGGGACCCGCAAAACACGAGCAAGTAGCGTTATTACGCGGAATGCGAGTGTTTTAGGATTGCGGGAATTGCGTAGCAATGAAGCAATCCGTGACATCATTAAATCATAATGTGGAGATTAATGTTTTCCGCTCATGTGATATGAGCTTAGTTAGGATAGTAAGTAATGAGTGAATTGCTTTTTATGAAACCCTTTTGCAGGGAAGTAATATGGGGTGGAACAGCCCTTCGCGAAAGATATGGATACGAAACGGAGGGAGATCACACCGGAGAAGCCT
>AUJT01000041.1 GCA_000424365.1 Lachnospiraceae bacterium NK4A144
ACGTCATTAGCATCTACAGCAAGTATATCAAGTTTGATATTACGACCGTTAGGATATGGGCTTTTTAGTTCGACCTGACCCTTTACATCGATAACTCTTATGTCATCTCGTTCAAGAATTATCCGTAGAAGAAGTTCTGTTGCCTCGATGTTTTTGTCGAAGACTTTACTCATAAGATCATCGTCAAATAGCGTAAGATCATCAATGGTCTTTTCGAGTTCCGGGTTTGCCGGAATGGGTGTTGATTTATTCTTCATTACTAACTCCTTACGTAAAGGATAACATTCAAAATGGGACATTACAACAAGGTTTTCCGGCGCATATCGATAAGAATGACTGTAAGGAAATGCAATCGCATGAAAGGAGCAGTCATGGGAAAAGTATATGGATATGTGAGAGTGAGCAGCAGAGAACAGAATGAGTCTCGGCAGGTAATTGCTATGCATGAAATGAGGATTTCGGATACGAATATCTTCATAGATAAGCAATCCGGGAAAGACTTTGATCGACCGCAATATAAACGTTTATTGAAACGGATAAAGGCAGATGACTTGATATGTATCAAAAGCATTGATAGGTTGGGGAGAAACTATGCAGAAATGATCGAACAATGGCGGGTCATCACAAAAGAAAAGCATGCGGATATATGTGTCATGGACATGCCATTGTTAGATACGCGAAGGGATAAAGATCTTTTGGGAACATTCATCAGTGATCAGGTATTAGCCCTGCTTTCGTATGTGTCAGAAAACGAAAGGAGAAATATCCGTCAACGTCAGGCAGAAGGCATAGCGGCGGCAAAGAAAAGAGGTGTTCATTGCGGCAGATTTCCAAAGCCGTTACCGGAAAATTTTGAAAAAGAAGTCCGGCTTTGGAAGATGAAGAAAATTTCCGTAACAGAAGCAGCGAAAAGGTGTGGAATGCCTCAGACAACGTTTTATGAAAAGGCAAGGAAATATGAGAGAAATCTTGGGAATTCAAGATAATAAAATTCGGAAAGGTATACCTTTTTGAACGAAAAACAGCAAAGTCAATTTCAAGAAAAAACGTTGACAAATACAGATTCTATAGAATTTATCGGAGAAAAAATTTGAAAAATAACCCCTTTCAAAAAGGTATAGGTTTCCGAAACTAGTTTGATCTTATCGGAGAATTCTGAAATTAAGATTTTGGAATTATACTTGGCGTAGTTGATAAAGAATTCATATATGAAGTCGCTGTTTTGGTAATGAAAGGGGGTAAATATATGCAGAATAATTATTTTAAGGGAACGTTTTTAACGAAGACTGGAAAAAAGGTAATAAAGGAATTTACAAGTACATCTAAAAATTCGACTCAGCTTCGAAAAGAGGCTATAGATAAGCAAAAAGAAAAGGGAATGAAGTATCTATCTGGATGTTTAGGGACAAAGTTTAGATAGTTATTGGATAAAAAGGATTATTTCAACAACGAGGAATAATCCTTTTTGTGTCTGTCATTGAAAATTCAGCTAAGACAACTAGAAATGAAAGTCTTTTGAAAAGGAGAAGTTGAATGGCTAGTTTTAAAGTTGTAGATATGAAGGAAATATTACGGGAAGAATTATACATGACAATTATAGATGAAACTGATGATATAGATGAAATCGACGAGTGTATGGATGGTATTGAAGTGTATATGAGTGAATGCTCTATGATGGAGTTGGATTCATATTATATAAATGGGATTAACGAAGAAGATATGGATGGGGCTTTTTTGCCTAAGAATATCTATTGCATGGCGATAGGTGTTGCAATGGTCGAAAGATACGGATTATCTGATAGTCAATATACAGAATGGGCATCAAAGCAAAAGCCGGAAGTAGCCTATAATTTGTATAAAATTATAGGAGAAGAGCGGAATAACTTAAAAAGAAGGGCAGAGGCTGATCAAAATATAGAAAAGAAAAGACAAAGAGAAGATTATATTGAACAGGATAGAACACTGAAAAGTGCTATGGAAAAGTTAGCACTAAAGTCTCAGATTTTAGAGGTTAATTCTGAGGGGGAGTATTGTGTTTTGAATTCACAAATAAGAATCTCATCTGAAGTAATGTGTGTTGTAGCTTTGAGAGATGCTATCGATGACTCAATGGAGAGGGTATATGAGGTTCTCGTAAATAGACTTTTTAATAGTTGTGAGAGTCCAATAGAGTGTAATGCGAAGCTTAGGAGCATATTAAATGATACGCAGGAATCTCTTTTGATAAAAATAAAGCGGGAAGTAAGTGATAATGATCGATTGTTTAAGGAAATTGATGACTTCGCAACGGAATATATCGAATTTGCACATGCTTGTTCGGAATATATAAGCAATATCATGCATGAAAAATTTATGCAGGGCTTTAGTTTTTTCGAGGATGAATTAGAGGATGTTATAACTAGAGAGAGTTTAGAAATACCTTATAATGGTAGATTTAGTACTATTGGATTTGGTTTAGGTGGTTTATTAAAGGGAATGGTTAAGACCACTATTTTAAATAAGATTGATTCAGCAATTGTTAATTCAAGGCGAGCGTCTCAATATAAGAGGGAAAAGCAAGATGCGATGGAGAGCTTTGTAACTTTTGGAAATGAGTTATTTTATGGAAAGGCGTCGTTGGACTTATATGGAGATTTAATAGATCATTCTGTCGAATATTTGCAAAGAGAAATTGAGAAACGCATTTTGAAAAATATTCAAATTACGGAGTTAGATATAAGTCTTAAAAATATGTTAGATGTATTATCGCGTCAACTTACAGGGGATAAGTTACGTGCTTTGTCACTTGAATTATTGACAAAGTATCCATTTGAGGAATATACGTATGTTTTTTTGTTGGATAATTATAGCAACATGAGCAATATTTTGTTGCCAATATCTGAAAAACTTGGAATTGTTGGTTATGTAGCAAATTGGGAGAATACATGGAACATTTCGACGACTGAATCTGAGCGTTCCTATTTAGATGTTAAAAAAGAAAAAGATGCGTATGAGAAAGAAGAGTTGTTTAGAAGTATTACTTGTCTGGAAAAAAAGTCTGTTATAGATAAATTAAGGTTTCGAGTTTTAATGAAAATGCTTATAAATAACTCTTATTATAATGATAATTATGTTGGTCATTACAAATTTGATTTTGAAGATGAAGATTATGATATTCCTCGTTTTTTAGATAAGAGAGCATATATTTTGTATAAATCTGACAACATCATAGTTTATGACTCAGGGATTTATTTTAGTGATGGACAAATAAATCTCAGTTTTAATGAATGTAAAGAGTTTTTAACAGTATCGTCAGAGAAATGTCGAATGGCTGTTAGATATTATAGTAAAAAAACGGAAGAAATTGATTTCACAACCAATTTTAGAGACGAATTATCTTTTGTTACAACCGCCATCAACATAGCGTTAGATAAAATAGTAAAAGTTGAAAGATATTATTCAAGGAAGCAGAGGAATCCAAAGACTATTATGGGTTTATGCATTTCATGTGACAGTTTTGCAAAAGCGCGTATCGAAGGAGCAATTTTTACAAATTCAATATGTACCAAGTGTGGTGGAAAAAATACGATGGTACAGGTTTTTACAGAAGAACATTACTATGAAATGTGTGACAGTATAAATGAAGGATTAGATGAAAGCTTGATTTCGGATGAGAAAGAAATATTGGAGTTACTGCAGGAAACATTAGGTACACTAGCTGTGGATAATGATTTCAGCTTAGAAAGGGCCAATGCATTTAATGAGCTATATAATTCGTATGAAAAATGTATGAAAGCAACGATTATTCGTAAAATCTGTTTAGATTTAATGGGCAAAAACAAAATTGTAGGAAAATATGACTATGAATGGACAGATTTGCGATCAAGAGGAATTCTTGAAAATGAAGGTAATTTAGGACAGTTTGTATTATATGCGGATGATGGAATTATTATCACAGATAAAAGAATATATCTTTGGAGTCAAGCTGGTGAAAATAGTTACAGTTTTGATGATGTTATTGAAATCGTTCCGGTAAAAGATGCATACGTAAAAGAATTTACGGGAGCAGTTGTTATATATAAAAAATTTAGGCGAGATAAAACAAGTTTTATATGTAATGACTATGTTTCCACCGATAAAAATAATTTTGTGAAGGTGTTTACATATCTTAATATTGCATTGGGTTGGTTTGATTTGGCGATGGAGATCGAGAACAATAGATTGTTTATGGGTGGTGAAAAAAATGCACCATTGCTGTTTTGCAAATCAAGAGATCGTTTTTCGTATGAATTTGACAGTTCAACACTATTCTACGTGCCAAAATGCGAAGCTTGTGACGAGTCTATAAAGAAAAATCATTATTACGTAGCATATATTGATGATAAGCAGAAGGTGACAGAAGATACTACATTGAAATATCTTAGACAGTATGCACCATTTGATTTCAAAGAATACATAAAGAATTTGGGTGAAGAAGATATTCTTTATCAGGCATTTGAAGGGGTTAAAAGTTCTAAAGCAATTTCAGAAAAAGAGGGTAGCGAAAGAGAAGTAGTCAGAGATATAGCAGATAGAGATGAAAGTGTTATTAACCTTATTGAGTCTCACATTAGAAGCGAGATGGATAAGGAAGAGAAAACAGCGATAGAAAAACAGCATAAGTTTTGCACATATTGTGGCGGGAAGCTTGTAAGGGAAGCAAAATTTTGTAATTATTGCGGAAAAAAATGTATGGGATAATTTTTGCTTAGTGTAAGAAAGGTTAGAGATGAGATAAATAAATGTAATGGAGGGGCAAAGATGAAGTGTAGAGAATGTGGAACAGAATTTTCAGAAGGAATATTCTGTCCGGAATGTGGAACAAAGTGTAGGGAGGATGCTCCTATTGAAGAAGATTATGTTGATCAAAAGATCCTAATTGAAAAAGAAAAGACTGAACAGGAAAGGCTTGCAAAAGAACGCGCTGAACACGAGGCGGAAATTATTCGACAAAATAATGAACGTATGCGAATAGAGCAAGAAATTGCCGAAAAATCACGGGAAGATGAAAAAAAACGTCAGGAGGAATTGGCAAGAACATTTAACGGAAGACTTTATGCTTCTATTGAAGAAATGGAGATTGCAAGGAACGAATTTGAAAAAGAAGAAGCGGCAAGAAAAGAACAAAAGAAGGCTGATAATCAGGCAATTTTATGTTTGATTTTGGGCATAGCAACATACCCATTGGTATATACATATGTGGGCTGGTTTCCTGCTATTATAGCAAGTATTGTCTTAGGAATATCAGCTATAAAAAAGAAGTCAAAGAGGAAAGTTTGCATTATTACTGGATTAGGGCTGGATATTCTTTTTTTTCTTATAATTATTTTTGCGATTGTGTGGGCTTTTTTTGAATCGGGAAATAAAAATGAGAATAATGAACAAAAAAATGTAAAAAAAGATAATAAATTGACAGAATTTATTGATGATAATGTTCAGATAACAGAGGAAAATACAGCAGGTGAGAATAAAAAAACTATAGATAATAAAGATAAAGGGGAAAAAGCTACAACACTAGGAAAAAATGAGAAAGATAAAAAAACAAAGGACGAAGAAGTAAATAAAGATAAGAATGAAAAAAATGAAGATGAGAATGAAGCAAGCAGTCAAAAGCTTGATTTAAAAGGAATAAAGAGTGAACGATACATAAGCAATGATGAAACAATGGAATTATACATTGATGATCATGGTGAAGGGAATGTTGAAATATCCGTATTGTCGACAGAATCGCCAGAGGGATTTTTGATGCAATGGTATCCTATAGTTAAGGATATACCGGTAAGAAAAAAAGACGGTTCGTATAGCTTATATTTTGCAGAAAACACAGCCTTTTCTAATAAAAGCGACATTGTTATAGAGTATATCAAGAAAAAATATGATAAATATTTTTTGGATAGTAATGACGTGTATATATATGATAAAGAAATAAATTTTTATTTTGATGGAGATTATATTTATATTAGAGGTGATTCTGTTAAAAATAAAAAGTGTGTGGCGGACGAAGAATGGAGCATTCCCACGATAAGGATGGAGGAAATATCTGAAGATGGACCATATACAAGTGAAGATAGAACAACATCGATTATAATTCACGGATATGGTGGTTGGCATGCTGAAATTGTTACATGGAATGAAGATCATTCTCGTTATTTATCGGAACTATCTGGGTATGCAGAGCGACAAGATGATGGATCGTATATTGTAGTTGATGATAAGAAAGGGCAGAAGGCTAAAATTTACTATGATGGAGAATGTATACATATTGTAGATTTTAAAAATGACGATGTAAAATGTACGTTTGATGCAAAATGGTTTGATCAACTCACAAATAGTGGGGAAAATGCTTGGTTTGAAGGATTGAAAAGCTATGATTCGGATTCAGCTGATGATGCCTTATCTGTAGCGGAGGATAAAAAAAATGATCGTGATGATACAATTGTAATAACTGCGTCAGACGGCTACGCAAATGTTCGTAGTGGACCGGGGACAGAGTATGAAATAATAACTACGATAGAAAATGGTGAAACAGTAGACGTTGTAGATGGAGTTGAACATGAAGGTAGTAGAAAGGGGTGGATAGAAATAGAACCGTGGTGGACTGGAGAGGATGATGCATGGGTTGCAGAGAGCCAAGTGACTTGGCTCAAAAACGGATATATTTTGCCTGAAAGCGATTCTGGTTACTATTCGGAGTCTGATCTTAGCCACCTAAATAAAGAGGGCTTACGGTATGCAAGAAATGAGATTATTGCACGTCATGGAAGAAGATATACGGATGAAGCATTGAGTAGATATTTTAACGGAAGATCTTGGTATCATCCGTATAGGGATGATATAGAAGACTCAGATTTGAATGAATATGAGAAGTACAATATAGACTTGATTAAGAGTCTTGAAAAGAGATAAGTTGAAAAATTTATTGGACGGTGAAGAGATTATTTTTACAGTTCACCGTCCAATAAAGAATGTATTTATCGGTAAAGCCGGATTTCTCGATAGATGTTAAGGTAAGGGGCAACATTAATTCAATTCTGATAAACGCTCATGAAATGACCGGTGTATACCGGTTTTTTCATTATGCGGATTTAGATATTGATCTAATGCTTGTGTCTTTTCGTGAATTTCATCAAAACACTGCATGCAATAATCATCAGATAATCCTGCAGCGACGCCGAGATTGATTAAATCTTGATCGGTAATGTTTTTCCCTTTTCCATTTACAGAAGTTGTGTGTTCTCCCCAGTATGTATCGCTGTAGGTAATGTCGTATGCGGGAGCAAGCTTCCAACCATTTAGATTCGTATGGATAAGGGAGAAATTTTTGGTATGATCATCTCTGTTGTGAGTGAGTACGTTGAAACACATTATTTTGTACAGCTGTTCTTTGTCATAATCAGCATCTTTTGTCAGGGCACGGATCAGCTTGAAAAATGTTTCGTAATCACATGCTGGAGTGCGAAAATCTGCTTCCAAAAGAGCAGCGAAAGTTATTGTAAATATTTTTTCACCGTTATGCCTGTCAAAGCGTTCTGTTTTAAAATAACCGTCACAAACAGATGATAGGATCAGTTCAGTTTCAGTCATTGCGATACCGCAGTCTTGGGCACATATTGAATAGTCATACTCACGTTTACCGCTTATTTCCGGATCATTTTTTGCTGGGAATTTCACGATCCATTCTTTGTCAGCTTCGGATAGAAGGATTTTTGGACGAGTACCACCACTTGATCCGCCCATTTTATACAGGATATCCAACTGTTCGGACTGCTTTGATGATAGGATTTTTTTACATTCTTTTGCAATCGTATCAAAGTCAATACCGATGTTTTTCAAATCAAAGTCAGATTCTTTGGAGGGTAAATACTCAAGGGCTCCCATTCCGCTGCGTCCCACATACGCCAGGCGCTCTAACGTGGTTACATTTCCGCGTTTTATTCCGTGGGATGCCAGGTGTCTATCCAACAAAAGCTCACCCCAGCTATCTGGTAAACTATCTGCAAAGACGCCAAACAGACCGCCAAAGCGGTCGATTGATCTTTCGTTTGGGACAAAAACATCATTTCGTAAAGGCATTGAGAAGGGACTTATCGAGAATCCGTTTTTTTGCCAAGAATCGCTATATTGAAAAGCAATTCTTTTGTCTGGAGTTTCGGCAAGTGTTCCTACAATCTGATCATGATAATATACATCAAGTGTTTTACTTACTTGCATTTATAACCTCTTCGATACTGCTATATACCGGCTCAGTAAATAGATCGTTTATTTCTTGAATTACTCCGAGCTCCATTGTAAGTTTGATAAATGATTCAAGTGATATTTGGCCGGTTTTCTCAAATTTACGAAGCGTTGCATAACTTACATTGCTCCGACCGGCAAGTTGTTTTTGGGTGATCTTTTTTCTTTTTCTGATAGCTCTTATCTTCGTAGCCAGTCGTTTAGCCACATCGGAAGGCGTATCCCATAGATAATCCATTTCCATAACAAGACCTCTCTTTTGCTGCTATAGTAGCATTCTACGCTTAAAAATGCAATGAATTGATACTATAATAGCACTTTATAGTACGCTGATTGTTTTATGGATTTCTTTAAATATAAATTAGTGAAAAAGCATAGTATAAAGATTTGACATTTTTGTCCGTTAATAATACTAGGATGTCAGTGAGTATGGGAATTTGACTGCAACATTCTGAGCTGAACTAGTAATGATTAATAGAGAGTGGAGAAAGCATATGAAAAATACAATCGTAGGAATGTTACTGTTGGGGATCATAGCATTAACGGCGTGTGGAAAAGTTAATACAGAACAGCAATCCACAGAATCGTCACAGGAAAGTGATGTATCAGTTGCTTCGGAAGAAGTTGATGTAGTTGAGTCTGATGAAGCAGAAGAAATGGTTGAGTTAGAAGATGAGGAAACTCAAGAGGAAGAGGCAGATAACGGACGTAATAATTATGATGGATTTTTGAAAAATGAAGATAAAGTATATGGTCCGGAAAGTCTATATACATATCATAGATTGGATGACGAAACAGATAATGAAAAAGAATATATACTTGAAGAATTAGCTCAAACAGTATGTGAAGAGGATTTTTCTGAGTATGGAAATGGTGAGATAAGCAAGGTGAAGTATGCTTTTGTTGATTGCGGAAAAGATGGAAAGGAAGAGTTGCTAATTAGCGTAGCTACAAAATCAGAGTATGATGAGTATGAACATTTTATTGTCATAAAAAAAGTAAACGATCGATTGAATATAGTATATTCAGATGCATCAGTATATAGGGAAGTAATGTCTGTAAATGAATATGGTTATATAGATAACGAAGGTTCCGGAGGAGCCATGAGTTCAAGTTTTACGAAGAGTTTTATTGATGCAGACGGGATTTGGCATTTTTTATATAGAAATAATGCCTATCAGATGTTCTTCACGGATGAATATAATGATGATATTTGGTTTAATAATGAAAGTCATCCGATATCATTATCTGAACCGTTAGATGCGGGCTATGTCTTTTTTGAATTTGATGCAACGGAATCAGTTGAAGATAGCTATGATAATGTATTTAGTTATGCTGCATATGATAAAGAGCAGGAATATGACGTATTTGGTCCTGCAAAGGGATATTTTTTTATGGAATTAAAGGATGATGAATCAATTTATGATACCTCGAATCCGATTAAGCAATTTTTTGATCGTGAAGGGCTAAAAATATACCCTATAAAAGAAGTTGAGAAATTAATTGAGGGAAAAGAACAGCGTGAAGGTCTGACAGAAGAAGTAAAGAACGGTCAGAATCCGGAATGGACAGAAATACAACTAGGATAGAATTGTTAAAGCTGAAATGGGACGAAATATGGACTTTAAGAAACTTATGAATTCTGAGGAATATGATTTCCTCAGAACGAATGAAAGGCTTGGAAATAGAATAATGCTCCTCGGCTTAGGAGGAAGCTACGCGTATGGAACCAATAACGAAAATAGTGACATAGATTTCAGAGGTGTCACTTTGCAGATGCCGTCAGATCTGTTGGGATTTACTGAGTTTGAGCAGTATGAAGATGATAAGACGGATACGGTTATTTACGGATTTAATAAGCTTGTAAAACTGCTCTTAAACTGCAATCCTAACACCTGCGAGTTGCTAGGACTTGACGAGGATCAGTATCTGATCAAGTCGCCGTTAGGTCAGGAATTTATTGATAATACAAGTCTTTTTTTATCCAAAAGAGCGATCTATTCTTTTGGAGGCTATGCTGACGCTCAGCTTCGCAGACTGCAGAATGCCATAGCAAGAGATGCTCTTCCTCAGACTGAAAAAGAGAAGCATATCCTTAAATCGGTCATGCATGCGCTTGATGATGTAAATAGAAGGTTTGGTGGAAGAACAGATGGCGGCTTGAAACTCTATATTGATAAGTCAGAGAATCCTGAGTATGAGACGGAAATCTTTGTGGATGCTGCCTATCGCCATCTTCCTCTTAGGGATTATGATGAAATATGGGGAACTATGAGAAGTGTCGTACGTGAATACGACAAGATCGGAAAACGTAATAGGAAAAAGGACTATAACCATCTGAACAAGCATGCTATGCATTTGATAAGACTCTTTATGATGGCGATCGATATTTTGGAAAAAGGTGAGATCATAACTCACAGAGTGAACGATCTTGATACACTTCTTGCCATCCGCATGGGAGACTATATGCAGGCGGATGGCTCTTTTTCACCGGCGTTTTACGAGATGCTTGATGAGTATGAGAGAAAGCTGGATGAAGCAGCCGCCAAGACAAAGCTCCCTGATAAACCTGATATGGAAAAAGTTGAGAAGTTTGTTGAACGTATCAACCGATTTGTTGTCATAAGTGATGAATAAATCTCACAAGCCTGTGAATATGAGGCTTGTGAGATTTTTAACTTACAGAGAGCCTACGGCTCCCGAGCTTATGCAGAAAATCCGACAAAGGTCAGATTCTTTATTTATCGTCCGATATAAGAAATGAAAGAATAGGTGAGAAAGAAACAGGGAAATGATCCACAAGACTATTTTCAAGGGGAAAACAATTTAGGGGAATAATATGGACACAACGATTTACGTACCTAAAAACGAGAAAGACCAGATCAAAATTCGGCGCTGCTGTGACACACTGGCTATAAGCGGCGGAATGGTCATCGCACTATCCGTATGGGATATCATCAAGCTCATTATAGGATTGTTCCTTGGCGAAGAAGCAACTATCCAGAAAATCAGAACAGCTATCACTGAAGCAAGTAATGAAGTCATAGGCACCGGCTATGAGAAAATGATAGGTGTAGTCGTATGGATAATGTTTTGGCTGGTGATCCTGGCAGTCTCTGCGGTAATACTTATATATCACCTGTATATCGGATTAAACGCCATGAAAGAAGGGCATAGGACGGAAACGAAAAGAAAACGGCTCTATCTCGTGCTTTCCTTTATAAGTGCAGTATTAAATGGAGGTCTGATAATTTTGGGCATATTCGGATTCTTCAGTACAAAGAGTGTGAACGGAAGTATCGGCCTGGCGGCTGCTCTGATCGAGTTAACGACATTCTTAAACTATGTATTTATCTTGTACACGGCATTAACTATCAGAAAGCTGTACAGCTGCGCTTAAAAAAGCAGAAAGGATATAAGGATGACGATTTGGCAGAGACTTAGAAAAATGCTCTGGGGCATTTTAATGATCCTGATAGGGTTGGGTTTGATGTTTTTCGGAGAAGACGCCTATATGGTTATCATAGGTATCTTTTCACTTACGTTGGAGATCATGGGACTTCGTATGCTGTGGTTTTATTTCAGGATGGCGCGTCATATGGTCGGCGGACGAAACATCCTGTTCCGGGGAATATTGTTCTTTGACTTTGGAGTGTTTACGGGATCGCTTGCATGGGTTCCGCGTATGTATGTATTGATGTATCTTGCTGGTACATTGATCTTCTCAGGAGTCATTGATCTCTTAAATGCCAGACAGGCAAGAGCGATAGAAAGCTCCTGGAAATTAAAAACCTTTCAGGGCGGATGTAAAGAAGTGATAGCGGCAGGCTGTCTCGTCTTTATGCGGAGCGGTGCAAGAGTTGTGTATATTTATGCAATCGGATTTATTTTCTCGGCGATCATGAATATCATAAATTCATTCCGTCGCACTCAGGTGATCACTATAGATTAGGGGGAAAAATGCAAGGGGATTTTCACTACTATGCAACATACTGCGCAGCGGTGCTGGCAGGATATGATCATAAGAGCAGCGTGGATATATGTCATGCGGCACAGCTTGTAGATTACTGTTCCGGGCTATGGATCAAAAAAGTCGGAGGACCGTCGAGCGCCGCAACGACTCAGCTTCAGACTGAACTGTTGGAAGCAAGGACTGACCCGATCGGTCTTTGCGACATTACCCGAATATGGTCTACATTTCACTTTTTGCCGAGGGATCTTTATGCGGATATAAAGAAAGGCTCTAAAAACTATAAAGATAAATACCGTCTGATCTGCGGACCAAACGGAGATCTGCTGGCAGATACGGTGAAGCTTGCCGGAAATAAGAGCCTGCAGGCGGTAGGAATTGCCATGCATGTTTTAGCAGATACCTGGGCGCATACGTATTTTGCAGGAACGCCAAGTCTCGTTATAAATAACACTAACTGGCATTTCTTTGAACTATTTCCGGGAGATGGAAAAGAACCTGAGCGCAGGCGTATCACATTTTCCCATAATCCATCCGCGGTTGAGGATGTGGAGAAGCCGGTTTACGTAGGAAGCGTATATCAAGCATCAGAAAATTCCATCATGAATCTGGGTCACGGAAGGGCAGGACATCTGCCGGATTACAGCTTTATCCGTTACGTTTACCTGCCGGCATGGGGCGGTTACAAAGAGATCGTCAAGGACAATCCGCATGACTATGAGTGTGCATTTTCTCAGATGGTTTATGCCATGCAGTATCTCCGGGGAGAAAGAGATGATTTTAAGAAAGAAACCTATGCCACAGAAGAAATAGCACCGCATATCGATACGATCCGTGGGATAATCGCAAAGCGTCAGGTTGATGCGTCAGACGACTGGAAAGCCTTTGGAGAAAGTCTTTCGGGAGAAAAAATCCCGGATTTCGACATGGATGAGCATGTTTCGGAATATATGGACAGTGAGAAAAAATCCGATACCTATCTTGGACGATTTTTTCAGGCGGCTTTATCTCAAAAGCAAATGGTGACCACACGCATCATGGAATCAGGCAGCCGTCTTGCAGGATGGGATAGGAAGCTGCTAAAAAAGTAAGTTGGTACATGTACAAAAATCTGATATCATAAAGCCTGTGCATAAACATAGATACAAAGAGACACAATAGACTGTGATCGTTGTTTAGGTCAGTTTGGCGGAGAGAATTGTGAAAAGATTTTTTACATGTGTTTTCATTGCAGCAGCAGTAACAGGATTAATGACAGGATGTGAATTAGAAAAAACAGCTGCATCCGTAAAAGCTTTCAATGAAGCGGTGGCACGCAGTATTTCAGATAAGAAGCCGGTATCAGAGGGTGATGCTGAGAATAGCGAAGTACTGACTGAACCATCAGAAATCAAAGCGGAAGAAGCAAAAAATACTAAAACTTCGGAAAGTAAAAATGATGTAATCGCTGATAAAGACAGAAATGTTCAGGAACAAAAAACAGTAATAAGCATAGAACCTGATCAAGCGACTGAGGAACTCTATAATGCTTTTATCGACAATCAGATCTGGGCATACTACCAGGGGACAGAAGGGCATACCTTTGCAGAAGTTCCGGAACTTGAGGATGGTGGATACTACTCTCTGGAAGAAATACTGAGGATTCTAGTACAGGACACATATGAACCTGGAGTTAAATCAAGAATAAAAAATCTAAGATATCGTTACATTGATTGTGGTTTTGACGGGATCGCGGAAGTGCTGATAGAGGTTTGTTTTGAAGTCGATGAGAATACCTTTGTTGATTACAATATGATCTTCAGGAAGCGAGATGAGAAGAATGTAGAGTTATGCTATATAGATACATATATGGAACCTGCTGATGGAACAGGCAGACATACCATAGATACCAGAGGTTTTGTAACAGATTATATAGGAAAAGATACTGTAGATGAATGGGACTATCACAGAATAGATGCAGATGGACTTTTAAGCAGTGTTTACTCACTTTATGAGTATCACGGGGCGGATGATCTCTGTGATGCGGAGGGGGTGTGGTATTCCTATAAGGGAATTGATGAAGAGCTGGAAAAATATGAAGTACGAGCTGCATCATTCAGCGGTGATCTGCAATCTGCAATGACTTCCTGCACAAAGTCAGATGAAAAGGGTATGGCAAGAGACGCAGAGGAAGTGCCATATGTAAATAGAAATGGTGGATCCTTCAAAACCGTGACAAATGAAGAACTTGATAAAATGATCCATTATGTCCGCGTATACGCAGGTATGATAGATTCATCGGAAAAAGAGAAATATATTTATCATGACCTTGCTCCTGCAAATTATAAATACGAGTGATATTGACTTTATTTAACCGTTGTGTTACGGTCAATGAGTTGTTAAAAAAACAACGAACGGATGGTATTCCTGGCGGGAACTATACCGAACAGACTCTTTAAGGTCATTCAAAAAGGAACATGAGCATCGCGTCAGCGCTTTAAGGAGGTTGATACGATGAAGACAGGTTTTATAGGAGCAGGAAAGGTTGGCTGTACTCTTGGAAAAGTTTTTTCTGAGGGAGGAATTCGTATGACCGGCTATTATAGCAGGCATATAGAATCGGCAAAGGCAGCGGCAGTATTTACAGGTACACATTGTTACGATGAATTGGAGACATTGGTTCATGATAGTGACGCGATTTTCATTACTGTTCCGGATGGAGTGATCACTGATATTTTTAAAGAGCTTACGAAGTTCGACATTAAAGGAAAACATATTTGTCATTGCAGCGGTTCTATGTCTGCCGGAGAAGCGTTTCCGGGAATTTATGAAGCTGGTGCGATCGGCTGTTCAATACATCCGTTATTTCCAATAAGTGATAAGTTTACGACTTATAAGGAAGTGACGGATGCATTTTTTTGTCTTGAAGGAGATGAGGAAGGTGTCTCTTTTTGGGAAACACAGCTGAATTCACTGGGCATCAGGACTCAGGTCATAGATCCGGATTCAAAGGTCAGTTATCATGCAGGATGTGCTATAGCCAGCAATCTGGTATGTGCACTCATGCAGGAAAGCCTTCATCTCTTAGCAGGGTGTGGTTTTTCTGATAAAGCTGCAAGGGAAGCACTGGCACCGCTTATCAGGAGCAATGTTGAGCATGTGATAAGCGATGGTGTTGAGAGTGCTCTCACAGGTCCGGTAGAAAGAAATGACATAAAAACAGTTCAGAAGCATATTGCATGTTTTCCAACAAAAAAAGAAAAAGAACTCTACTGTACGGTTTCTTCCAATCTGATCCAGATAGCCGGAGAAAAACATCCGGAAACTGACTATTCCGAAATGGAAAGAATTTTGCGGGAGGAACTTGTAAATGAGCAAAAATACTGTTTCTACATTAGCGGCAATGAAGGCAAACGGAGAGAAGATCTCACAGGTGACCTGCTATGATTACACCACAGCAAGACTTGTCGATGCCGCAGGTATCAACATGATCCTTGTAGGAGACAGCCTGGGAATGGTGATGCAGGGCTATAAGGATACGCTTCCGGTAACAGTTGACGAGATGATAGTATATGGCAGAAGCGTCGTGAGGGGATGCGAAAATACCTTTGTCTGTGTAGATATGCCGTTCATGAGCTATCAGGTATCGCCTGAGCAGGCGCTTCAAAACGCAGGCAGGATAATGAAGGAAACAGGATGCAGTGCTGTTAAGCTCGAGGGCGGCAAAGATATCGCACCTGCGATCCGACTGATCACAAACGCCGGAATTCCGGTTGTCGCTCACATTGGAATGACACCTCAGTCGGTAAATGCTTTTGGTGGTTTCAAGGTACAGGGAAAGGGTGAAGCAAACGCACGTCGTGTCCTTGAAGATGCTCTTGCAGTACAGGAAGCCGGAGCTTTTGCAGTGACTCTGGAATGTGTACCTCCGAAGCTCGCAGCTCTTATCACAAAGAAGCTTGATATCATCACGATAGGAATCGGTGCAAGCAGCTGCTGTGACGCTCAGGTTCTGGTTTATCAGGATATGCTTGGCATGACAGGAGATTTTGTTCCGAAGTTTGTAAAGAAATTTGGAGACATAGGTGAGCAGATGAAAGAGGCCTTCCGCGCATATGACGCGGAAGTAAAGGCAGGTACGTTCCCTACACCGGAGCAGACCTACGCTAAGAGTGATTGCTCAGATGAGTTTTTAGAAAAACTTGATGCAGAGTATTAATTAAAAGCCCCTGACACGGAAATTGAACGTGTCGGGGGCTTTGTAAGTCTGTTCGAGCGATTTCAGTAAGGTGACAGACGGGCACAGAACCGCATCATACACGCAAACACATCGCCTCAGTTTGAAGCGCTGCCAGTGACATTATCTGGATGCCATCATATTCCGGCATTTCTCGATATATTCTTCTGCCTTTTCTGTGGTCAGGTCGAATTTTTTGTGAAGTTTTTCAATGATCTTATCATCCGGGATATTGTCTTCCAGTTTATCTTCGATGAAGATGATCATTCCCTTTTCAATACCGAGTGCCTCGCCACGAGCCTTGCCACGAGCCTCACCACGAGCCTCACCACGAGCTTCACCGCGTGCCTCTATTTTATCTAACAGTTCACACATAGTTATACCCTTCCTTTCCTGTTCTGAAAATTCATTTAGAGATTCTTCGAATCGGTTATCTCCGGTTAGTGCCTTCATAAGTTTTAGAACTGCATCGGGATGATCCATTACCCTGTTATCATAGATATCATCTTCGTCATGATATTTATGATAAAAATAGTTGGCGATAATTCCGAAGTCACTCTTGAATTTTTGAATTTGTTCTAACGTCAGGTCTTTGATGCTTATGACATTTATTTTGTAGTCACTCACGTAATCGCGCAGAAAATCAGGAATATCCATGCATTCGTATAGCGAATGCTTCTTCCAGGTATCTTTGCCAAAATTTATCACAATAGTGATTACCGGAACTAATGAAGGTGGTTTTATGCGTTTTTTTCGGCAACTGTCAATTTCTACAAGTTGTTCCTTGTAGGATGCTCCGTCATAGCTAAGAACTCGTGCAGGCTCATAGTTATCAACGGCCGACTGGTTTTCAAACCCTATCATGGCAATACGAAATTTATTTCTCTGCCATATTTTTACGTTGTCCCGTTCCTGTTCGTGGATGGAACCATCAAGTTTAAGCTGAGACCGGGCTCTGGTGGCGATCAGCTCATCCTCTTTTACAATGGGCTGACCATCAAATAACAATACATTTACGATGTCAGCAAACACATCATTGTAATCTTCGAGTGTCTTTTCAGTGATATCTTTTTCACTCATTAACTGCTGTTTTCTCCTTTATCCTAGCACAAAAAAAATAAGAACAAAAGCCTCAAAGACAGAACTAATGTTCATAAATAGTATAGCATACATATGTTCTTGTGGCAATAAAAAAGACGACAGGAAGGTTGATTTTTAAGGTTTCAAAACATCTTTTTTGCAAAAACGCACAAAAAAAGAATAGCTTTGAATTGGTGAAGCTCTCGCCGCCGCATCTCTGCTATTCTTTTCTTCAGTCCGATAAGCTAAGTCTGATGAAGCTCTCGCCGTCTTACCTTTGCTTTATCTTTCTGTTTGTTGGTGATTTAATAATAACCTATACAAAAGTAAAAATCAAGTATAAAAGTATATACAATTTACAAAAATATGAATTTGTGACAAAAATAAATATGCAAAAATGACATGTGTCAGAGAAATAAAAGCCAAAAACAGTGCAACTAGCATAATGCTAAAAGATTTGTATAAAACAAAAAAGAAAAATGATATAACAGAAAGTCTGAAAAACGTATTATAAAAGCAGAGTCGAAATAAAAGACACTAATGATAAAAAGAGTCCGTTTATGCGTGAACAGCAACGACACTTGATCATAACAACAAACATTTTGAGGAGGAAAAAACATGCAGTATTATGTTTCGGCATCGGCATTCCGAAGTGGATGCGGCACAAAAGAGAGTCCATTTAAGACGATCTCCGAAGCAGCAAGGCTCGCAAAACCGGGAGATGAGGTGCTCGTAGCACCGGGAATTTACAGAGAGTATGTAAATCCAAAAAATGCCGGAACAGAGGAGAATAGGATAGTATATCGTTCAGAGAAAAAGGGCGAGGCTGTAATAACAGGTGCAGAGGAAATAAAGAACTGGAAGCAGTTTGAGGGTGACGTATGGTGTGTAAGGATTCCGAACGGTCTGTTCAATGATTACAATCCATATACAGTTCCGGTAGCCGGTGACTGGTACTTCGCTCCGATCCCGGTTCACACAGGAGAAGTATTCCTGAATGATAAGGCGATGTATGAGGTTATGGAGCTCGAAAAGGTAAAAAAGCCGGAGATCAACCGTCAGTCCTGGAATCCTGAAGCAACAGTATATACCTGGTACACAGAGCAGGACAAAGACGCGACTGTCATATATGCAAATTTTCAGGGAAAAGATCCGAATAAAGAAAATGTTGAGATAAATGTTCGTCAGAACTGCTTCATGCCGTCAGAAAATGATATAGGTTATATCACAGTTTCCGGTTTTAAGATCTGCAAGGCAGCTACACAGTGGGCACCGCCTACAGCTTATCAGGATGGTATAATCGGACCCCACTGGTCAAAGGGATGGATCATCGAAGACTGTGAGATCTCCGATTCCAGATGCAGCGGTATTTCTCTTGGAAAATATCTGCAGCCGGAAAATAACAATAAGTGGACGACAAAGTTCTTAAAAGATGGAACTCAGACTGAGCGTGACAACATCATGCAGGCGCAGTATGAAGGCTGGACAAAGGAAAGAATCGGTTCACATATAGTAAGACGTTGTGAGATCCACGACTGCGGACAGACCGGAATCGTAGGACATCTTGGAGGAGTTTTCTCCATTATCGAGGATAACCACATCCACCACATCAATAATAAGCAGGATCTTGCAGGTGCAGAGATCGGCGGCATAAAGATGCATGCGGCTATTGACGTGATCTACAGGAGAAATCACATCCATCACTGCACACGTGGACTGTGGCTTGACTGGCAGGCGCAGGGAACAAGAGTTACTCAAAACCTTTTCCATGACAACGTACCGCCAAAGGGAACTGACATCACACCGCTTCTGGGACTTGGAGAAGATATCTTTATCGAGGTTTCGCATGGTCCGACTCTTATCGACAACAATCTGCTGCTTAGTGAGTGCTCAGCCCGCGTAAGTACACAGGGTATCGCATTCGTTCATAACCTTATCGCAGGATCCTTTACATGGGTTGGCGATGGAGTAAATAATGGCACTGTTAAGCAGATGTCACCGAGATATACACCGTACCACGTACCTCACCGCACAGAGGTTGCAGGTTTCATGACGATCCTTCACGGTGATGCGAGATTTTACAACAATATCTTTGTTCAGCAGGATGCGGTTCAGGACTATGTAGATCATGCAAAACAGTACGAGACTACAGAGCAGTACAATTTCATTGTAGGAACAAAGCCCTATGACGGCTATCCTACTGCAGAGAAGTACTTCAGTCAGTTTACAGGTTGGGATATAGAGATCGAGCACAACAGAGATCCCTACTATGAGCATCTTCCGGTTTATACAGGTGGAAATATCTATTTCAATGGTGCTGAGCCTTGTGATACAGAGAAAGATGCCTACGTTGACAACGAGCACAAGGTAACACTCAAGCTCGAAACAAACGGTGCAAAAGCAAAGCTTGTAACAAACCTCTATGACTACCTGCCGGAACGCAGTACAGAGACAGTTTCAACAGCACTTCTCGGACAGGCATTTGAGTCGGAGGAAAAGTTTGAGAATCCTGATGGAAGTCCCATCGTATTCAATGAAGACTACTTCGGAAATCATCGTGCAGTAAATCCGCAGTTCGGACCATTCGAAGCAGTACCCACAGATAAAACAGAATTATTCTGATTCAATCCCACGACATATCCAGGCTATCCTTAGCAAAATCATCAGGCGTGAAACGCTCACGGTACTCCCGGGGCGTCATGCCTGTTTCTTTTTTAAATTCCCGGCATAAATGACTCTGCGAAGAAAAACCAAGATAAGTTGCAATCTTGATATACGAATACTGAGAATAAGTCAGGAGATTTTTTATGAGCCTGATCTTTTCTCTGAGTATGTAGTTTTTAAGAGTGATATTTTCCTGTCTTCTGAAAAGTGCGGATAGGTAATTGGCCTCTAAGCCAATGGCTTCAGCAATTTCCTGTACAGTGATCTTCCCGTGTAAATGAGCATTTACGTAGTCTTTGCAGCGTGAAATATTTTTGTTTTCAGAAGCAGACTCGGCGGCGACAGACTGATTTTTTATTTCACGAACCAGACTGCAATACTGAAACTCAGCATTTCTGTAAATCTGACGAACGGTGGCAACATCATGGCACTGTTCCATTTTTTGTATCGAAATATCGCTTATGTAAAAAGCCTGTTCGTAATGAAGACCGCCGCGGATCGCTGCGCGGCTGGCGATAGTGATCGTTACGATTCCGATATTTATTTCCTGACGCAAAGGGTCAAAACCTACTTTTCCGTAGCGACCGGTAAAATCTTCAGACAGAACTTTCTGCAGACCTTCCAGATCTCCGGTTTCCACGCAATGACATTCGCGCACCTCGTGATTATAAGGATTATGGACAAAACCATCCTCCGCATCAGTAAAGGATGACATGGTAAGAGCGTGAGGAACACTTTTGTAAGTAGTTTCGTCAACACAGTTCTTATCAAGGATGTCTGATTCGCTGTAGTAAGGGGCTTCTTCGCTGCCATCACGCCTCTCGTTTACAAGGAGCAGGATAGTAGAAATAAAAAAGTCAAAAGAACACAGTGGAACAGACTTCACCCAGTAGTTAAAATCTTCAGGAATATCAGAAATATTAAGCGATTTAAGAGAAAAAATATGTTTGTAAAAAACAGGAGTGTCAAAACGTACAGGACCTACGAGTATATAGTCATTGTGACGTCGGAGAATGCAATAGGAAAAAAGCTCATCAATGGAAAAAATGAGCGGACGGTTTTTTGATAGATCGTAGATCTTATCCCATGAAATAAGAGGTGTGCTTACAAAAGAATCGGAAAAATCGATTATCGACCCCACAGAAACAGGTTCTTTACTGAGATCGGAAGAGTTGATTATTCGTACAAGGGTATGGAGTTCCGTTGAAACATAATATAACGGATAATCAGAATGGATAGACAAAAATATGTACCTCCCAAAAGTTGCATTGTTGTATAGAATAAAAAACACATAACAAAGAATTATGCAATAAAGAACAGATTAATGATATAAGCATAATAGCATTTTTTATATACTATCAACAACAGTTGTGATGAATGAATCACAAATCAGGGAAAAGGTTACTAAATTTTAAGGAGGATGTATGAAAAAGAAGGTTATCGCAGCAATCATGGCTGCAGCTATGGTAGTAACATCTCTTACAGCGTGCGGCGGCAAGAAACCGACAGTTCCGGCAGATGCAGCCGGATCAGCAGAAGCAGGTTCGGTAGAAGCAGGAGCGTCTGATGCGGCTGCACCGGCGGCATCAACAGGCGATGATAAAACTATCAGCTTTTGGAATATCGCGACAGATGAGCCGGATAAGACTATCTGGAGTTACGCAGTTGATCAGTACAACGCAAATGATTCTGCAGCATCCGGATACACGATCGATCAGGTTCCGACAGTAAACGATCAGTATAAACAGAAACTTTCCGTAGCAATGAGCGCAGGCGAATGTCCTGATGTATATCTTCACTGGACAGGCGGTCCGATGAGAGAGTATATCAAGTCAGGATACGCACAGGATATCACAGCTATCGTTGACGAGCTGGGACTTCGTGATAAATATAATGAGGCTGCACTTGAGCAGTGTACAGTAGATGGAAAGATCTATGCACTTCCTGTAAAGAACCAGTCAGTTGCCGTTGTTTTCTATGATAAGAAAATGTGGCAGGAGAAGGGTTACGAGATCCCTAAGACAATTGATGAACTGGAAGCACTCTGCGACAAGATGAAGGCTGACGGAATCACACCTTTCGCTCTTGCAAACAGCGCACAGTGGACAGGTTCCATGTACTACTGCTATCTCGTAGCACGTTACGGCGGATCAGAAGTTATCACAGATGCTTATAATCAGAGCGGATCTCTTGTAAATGACGCTACAAAGTATGCCGGCGACAAGATCAGTGAATGGGTTACTAAGGGATACTTCCCTGATGGTGTAAACTCTCTTTCACCTGATAACGGCGAAGATCGCGCACTTCTTTATCAGGGTGCAGGCATGATGCTTCACGGCTCATGGCAGGTAGCTTCCATCAAGTCAGAAAATCCGGATTTCTATGAGAATCTCGGAGCTTTCCCGTTCCCTCAGGTTTCTGAATCCTCAGCAGATCAGACAGCAGTTCTCGGAACACTTGGAGATAACTTCCTGTCATTCAACTGCACAGGCGACAAGCTCAAGGAAGCTGTAAAGATGGTTGCTTACTACGCATCTGATGAGTGGAAGCAACTCGATATCGACAACGGAAATCTTCCTCCTCTGAAGGGTGCTACATCAGAAGAGCCTGCATGGAAAGACATCATCGGAATCATCGAAAACGCATCTTCCGTACAGCTCTGGTGGGATCAGTACTTACCGTCTTCAGTAGCAGAGGTACATAAGTCTTCAACACAGAAACTTTTCGACAACTCCGAATCCTCAGAGGATGTAGCAAAGGAGCAGCAGGACGCTCTTGATGAGTATTTCACAGAAAACAGCGGTTCTTGATAAAAGATAAGAGGTAACTATTCAGTCCTGCACTGTCGATTTCAGGCGGTGCAGGATTTTTGTTAGATGAGGTGTAGGATGAAAGGTAGTACAACGCTTGCAAAAAGAAGACAGAGAGCATCAGCAATTTGTGCAGCTGTATTTCTGGCTCCGGTTATCATATTGATGCTGGTCTACTTTGTATATCCGATCGTTGCCACATTTGCGAACAGTCTTACCCGGTGGAACGGTATTTCTCCGGAAAAGATCTTTGTGGGTTCGTATAACTGGAACAAGCTGATCCATGATGCAAAGTTCTGGAAGGCATTCGGAAACAACATAAAAGTAATGGCAATTTCTCTTATAGTTCAGATGCCCATCGGTATTCTGCTCGCCACATTCCTGGATGCAGGAGGGAAGAAATTCAATATATTCAAGATAATATGGTTTCTTCCGTTACTGATGAGCTCTGTTGCAGTAGGTTATCTGTTCCACTATGCTTTAGCTACGAACAGCGGTATCTTCACAGCAATATCTGAACTTTTCGGTGGTGGAAAGATCGACCTCCTGGGAAATCAGGGAACGGCACTTTATGCTGTAATAGGCGTTATCTGCTGGCAGTTCATCCCTTTCTACATGGTTTACTATATGGCAGGATATTCCAGTATAGATGAATCACTGTACGAAGCTGCGATCGTAGATGGTGCAACACGTACGCAGTATGTTACAAAAATTGCACTTCCGATGCTGGTTCCTACCATAAAGAGCGCTATAGTTCTGTCGATTACGGGATCTCTCAAGTATTTTGATCTGGTATATGTAATGACAGGCGGCGGTCCCGGTGAGTCTACAGAACTCATGGCGACATATATGTATAAAGAGTCATTCAGTAAATACAACATGGGATATGGTTCATCCATCGCAGGAGGAATGTTTATCCTGATCACATTGATCGCAGGCGTGACGATGTATGTCATGAACCGGAATAAGGAGGACTGATATGGCAAAGAAAAATACAGCCGGAGAGTCCGGAAAGAAAAATTATGCGGCATGGATCGCAGCGGTAGTACTGGCAGTATTCTGGATGCTCGTGACATTTGTTCCGTTTTCATTCATGGTCATGACCGGTTTCAAGCAAAAGATCGAGACTATCATGTACGGAGCGTTCCACATGCCGGAGAAGTTTTATCCGGACAACTATAAAGGAGTCATCACAGATCCGGCATTTTGGACATATTTCAGAAACAGTGTGATCGTACTGGTTATTTCACTGGCGATCCTGTTATTTATATCAGCATGTGCAGCATATCCGCTGTCGAGGTTCAAGTTCAAGCTTCGCGGACCGATATATTTCCTGATAGTTGCTGCGATGTCTGTACCGATGCATGTTACACTGATCCCGGTGTTTAATATGACGATCAACATGGGGCTTTACGATACGATATGGGCTCTGATCCCCACAAATGTTGCTTTTGCGACGCCGATATCGGTGTTCATCCTTACAGGTTTCATGTCGGGAATACCAAAGGAATTGGAAGAAGCGGCAGACATAGATGGATGCGGCAGATTCGGAAGATTTTTCAAAGTAATACTTCCGCTTTCTACACCCGGTCTTTCAACACTTGCGATCTATAATGGCGTAAATATGTGGAATGAATTCATATTCGCATTCACGCTGACACAGTCAGAGAGCAATAGAACACTTCCGCTGGCGCTTTGGAACTATCAGGGTCAGTATTCATCAAATACAGCAATGATAATGGCTTGTCTGACACTTTCGGTTCTCCCGATGATCATTCTGTTCATCTTTATGCAGGAGAAACTAGTAAAGGGAATGATGGCAGGTGCAGTAAAAGGTTAAAAATAAAGTACAAAAAAGGTGGTGCCCGAAAGGACATCACCTTTTAATTAGAAAGAGTTTTCAATTTGAAAACATATAAGCGACGGTTATCTTTGTTCCCTTTGAAGTTTCGGTAAGTTCGCTTGAAATACCGATCTTGGTAAATTTATCAAAGACCATATTGTCATAATGAGCAGGAGAGGCTACCAGATTATCAAACATCGTGTCGGCGGCTTTCTCCTGATTTTTTGTGCTTCCATCATAATTAGGATATGTAACGCTTGAAAGATTTTCACCTCTCCAGAGAGTTGGATCGATCAGTTCTGTTCCCTGTTCTCCGTTTGGTCTTTCGTGACTCCATTTTTCAGCAGCCTCTGTTGATCTGGTGTCTGCGATAGTGTTTAGTTTACTGTCTATAACCAGAGCTTTCAGACCTTTGGATGCTCTTAGGTCATTTATTTCAGCGAGCAGCCGGTCATTCATTTGAGTTGTTTTTAATCGTGAATCCCGTCCGGCAAATATCACAGGTGAAAACAGTCCCAAAATTGCACATGAAACAAAAACGAATGTGAAAAAAAGCGCCAGCAGATTCTTAAATGCATGTTTCGTCATTTCGTTACCCTCTTCGCTTATCCTTACAGATTTTCCCCATTAGTATATCGGCAGGTTGATTATTATTCTTTAGATATGCTTGCCAATTAATTGTACATAGGTTGAAGCCGGATTTGTAGTGATTTTGACGAATTCATAAAATATTATGTTTTTCTAAACTATATCTGAAAGGGATTATACCAAAAGTCTTAATATAAAAAATATGATGTAAGGGTCAAAAGTAAATTTTGCCCCTTACTGATGTCACGGATTGCTTCATTGCTACGCAATTCCCACAATCCTAAAACACTCGCATTCCGCGTAATAACGCTACTTGCTCGTGTTTTGCGGGTCCCAAGGTCTCAATCCTCTTTGTGCAAGCACAATCGGATTTTGACCTTTTGACCCTGACATTAGAATATTACACGTGATAGTTTTTATTTAGACCGTAGGTATTCCTGTAGGAAGAAGGCGTTTGACCTGTGCAGTTTCTGAAGGCGTTGGAGAATCCCTGACTGTCG
>AUJT01000042.1 GCA_000424365.1 Lachnospiraceae bacterium NK4A144
AGGTCCGCTCGACTTGCATGTGTTAGGCACGCCGCCAGCGTTCATCCTGAGCCAGGATCGAACTCTCGAAAAAAGTTTGATCCGGTTTTCAAGACAAGCTAGCTTTCGCTTCGCGTTTCTTAATTACCGTTATTTACTGCGAATCAGATCTCTCTGATCCAGAGTTTTATTTTTGCATTTCTGAAATCTCTCTTTTGAATTTTCAGGGTTGCATTGCTGTTTGTTTGTCAAGGTTCAGTTCTGTCGAACCGCTTGGTTACTGGGCTTGCGAGCTGTTTTGTTCGCTGCCGCTCGCGGCGACAGGTGTTATAATAGCACCACCTTTATACTCACGTCAACACTTTTTTTAATTTTTTTCAAAAAATGTTTTAAAAGCTCAGATATTCCTTTATTTAATCCCTTGTTTTCCCCGTAAATATGAGATTTTTGTATATTTCACTTTTCCGAAAAATTTCATATTTGAGAACTCCTTTACATTTATCATTTCCATAGAAAATAGTTCCTTCATATAGAAACTAATAAAGGAATTTATCTACTACTCATTACTACAGTCATAACTCCCAGTGTCATCAATGAACATAGCGACTTTTTTTACATTCACTTACATTTTTTTGTATTTTTTATGAATATGACCCTATGTAAAAACAGATGTGATAGAATCACAGAAGCGGGCATTATACCGCTTTACATACTAACTTTTTATCGGGATCTTATCGATGATGTAATCCCAAATAATTTTCGGGGGTAATGACCTATGCGCAACAGAAAATGGTATGAATGGCTTTTGACGATCACTTATATCGCAATGATACTGCTTTGTCTGTATCTGAACCTGCTTACTGATCAGAAGGAAAATATCGCCAGTATCGCAGTGAATATCATCATGTTCATAATAGTGGCGATCATCTTTATTAATTGTGAGAAAAACAGCTTTTTCCCGACAAACAGTGTCATTTACGATCTCAGACGTGTCACTGCTGAAATTCGCAGAGATGCTGAAAATTCTAAGGGATTTTTATGGAATAAATATAGAAAGACTAAAGACGCTTTTTTCGAAAATGATGTATTAAAAGAACAGTTCAGTGATTACTGCGATGAAGTTACACGTATAGAGAACAGTGATAAACCTTACTATAAATGCGGTATCGAAGACTATATCAATCCGGAACTCACAGATGAACTGCTTCACAGAAACATGCTGAATCAGGTTGCAGGCGCCATGACCGGTCTCGGAATCCTTGGTACATTTATAGGTCTTTCACTCGGACTGCAGAGCTTCAACACCGGTTCAACCGCAGAGATCACAAACAGCATCACTCCTCTTATGGATGGTATTAAAGTTGCATTTCATACATCTATATATGGAATGATCTTCTCTCTGGTATTTAACTATGCTTTTAAGAGAAAGATCGATGAGGCAGAAACTGCCGTACATGATTTTCTTATTACTTATAAGAAGTATGTTCTGCCTGACACTGAAAATGACGGTCTGAACCGTCTCATCGAATTGCAGAAGCAGCAGGCTACCGCAATTAACTCACTTGCAGGTTCTCTCGGTCCTCAGTTCTTTGATAGCCTGCATGAGGTTATGACACCTGAGTTTGAACGTTTTGACCGCACTATCACAAGCTTTGCGAACATGGCTACCAGAAACCAGCTCGATGCACTTTCTGTAGTAGTTGACCGATTTATTAAAGAAATGGATAAGGCTCTCGAAAATTCCTTTGCTAACCTCAAGGATACTATCGATCAGACTTACATGACCCAGCAAGAGAATGCCCGTCAGATGCATTCTATCCTGAAGGCTACCGAATCCGAAGCTGCAAATTTCAAGATCATCGAGCAGGAAACATCCGCTATCGCAAGGTCTCTTGACACTTATACAAAGGATATCAAGGGCGTCATGGAACAGCTTGCCGGAAATATGGCTGTTCTCACCTCTCTGTCTCAAACAAACTCAGATCATCTGACAGAAGAACAGAAGTCCATAGATGAACTTAAGAAATATAACAAGGCTCTGGACAATGCTTCCAGTATCCTGGCTGCAAAGCTCCGTGAGCAGGAAACCATGCTGGAATCTATGAGAAAGGCTGTACTGAAGCTCCCCGGTGACGTATCAGGCGCTACTGATAACCTGAATAATGCCTGTGCACGTGCTGCTGAGGCAGTTAACGATCTCACAAATACTGTTGATCATCTGACACTGGAACTTCATAACAAGGCTCAGAACGGAAGAAGGTAAGCCATGTCTAAATTATTCCGAAGAAAACATGATGAGGAGACAACTTACTGGCTCTCCTACTCAGATATGATGGCCGGACTCCTTCTGTGCTTCGTTCTGATCATCGCTCTCAGTGCACTTCATTCAAATATTATTTTTGATCAGAAACAGGATGAACTCCTTGGAAAAGAGAAGGAGCTTCTGGTTCAGTCTAATGAGCTTGATCAGGAAAAGCTGACTGTTTCATCCCAGCGGGCATTACTTGATGATCAGCAGAAAGCACTTATCGCGCAGGAAGAAAAACTTGCGTCTCAGGAAGATAAGCTGAATCAGCAATCAAAGCTTCTCGGTGAATTACAGGCGCTTATGGATTCACAGCAGGAGAAACTCGACAGCATCATCGGTGTGCGAACAGAGCTCGTAAAGGCTCTTAAAGAGGAGTTTGATGATTCGGATCTGGAAGTCGAAGTAGATGCCCAGACCGGTGCGATCACTTTTAATTCTAATATCCTTTTTGAGTACAATAAGGATGCTCTAAAAGAGGGCGGAACCGAATTCCTTGATGAATTCCTCCCCCGTTATGCAAGCGTCCTCCTCGGTGATAAATACAAGGATTATATTTCAGAAATAATAATCCAGGGACATACTGACCAGAACGGTACATACCTGTATAATCTGGATCTGTCTCAAAAGAGAGCCTATTCTGTTGCAGAATACTGCCTGGGTGATGACAGTAAGGTACTGGATGAGAAAGCTCTGGAAAATATGCGCTCCGTCGTTTCCGTAGGAGGAAGTTCCTACAGTGATCCTGTTTATGATGATGACGGAAAGATCGATGAAGATGCTTCAAGACGTGTTGAGATACTTTTCCGCTTGAAGGATGAAGAGATGGTTTCCGAAATGATGGAGATCCTTAATTCCGAGAAGAGCGATAACTCTCAGGAAAATAACGAAGATCACGAAAGCAATGATAATGATGGATTTTATGATTAACCCATACTTTATCACTTGACTTTGTTAAAGTGCGTGATTATTATTATTCTCAACATATGATGACAGGGTCAACCCGATATTTACAGAGAAGGAGCATACATGATCGAACGCACTACTTATCATGATGATTATATACTGGCCAGATACTTCGGTCAGTCATCCAATTATACGGATATCCCAAATGAACTTTATACTAAATATAATGTAAAGAAAGGACTTCGTAATGATGACGGAACCGGAGTACGTGTAGGACTGACAAGAGTTGCTGATGTAGTTGGATATCAGATGGACAAAGACGGCAAGGTTGTTCCATGTGAGGGTGATCTGCTGTACAGAGGATACAGCATCAGAGATCTCATCAATAACCGTCAGGGTAATTTTGGATTTGAAGAGGCAAGCTTCCTTCTGCTCTTTGGTTTCCTGCCGACAACTCAGCAGCTGGATGATTTCAAGAAAACTCTTGCGCTCCGCTACGATTTCCCTGATAAGTTTCTTGTAAATGAGATACTTAGAGCTCCTTCCAATAATCTGATGAACCGCCTGCAGACGCTTACACTTTCTCTGTATAACTACGACGATGATCCGGATAATGTGGAGGTTTATGAGACTTTAAGAAAAGGACTAAACCTGATCGCTAAGTTCCCGGCTCTTGCATGCTATTCCTACCAGGCAAAGATGCACGAAAGATTCCGTAAGAGTCTCGTGATCCACTATTCCGACAAAAATCTGTCCATCGCAGAAAACATACTGCAGCTTCTCCGTCCCGACGGAAAGTTTACAGAGCGCGAGGCAAGCCTCCTCGATGCAATACTTGTTATCCATGCGGATCACGGCGGCGGAAACAATTCTGCATTTACAGATGTCGTTATCGGTTCCACGGGAACTGACCTCTACTCTGCTATCTGCGGTTCTCTCGGTGCTCTTAAGGGACCTAAGCACGGCGGCGCAAATATCTCCGTTGCCCAGATGATGGAGACTGTAATAAACAAGATCGGTTATACCAAAGAAAAGGATAAGGTCGTAAAGGTCGTAAAAGATCTCCTAAACAAAAAAATGTATGATAAGTCCGGTCTGATCTACGGCTTCGGTCACGCAGTTTATACTATTTCCGATCCGAGAGCCGAGATTCTCCGTGAACTTGCTCACAAACTTGCTATCGAGAAGAAATGCGAGGATAAATATAATTTCTACAGACTTTTTGAGGATGTAGTTCACGAGATCACTGCCGAGAAAAAGGGACGCGCGCTTCCGACTAACGTGGACTTCTATTCAGGATTTGCTTATGAGATGCTCGGTATCCCGGTAGACCTTTATACTCCGCTCTTTGCTATCGCAAGAGTTTCCGGCTGGGTGGCTCACAACATCGAAAATAAGCTCTATGACGGACGTATCATGCGTCCTGCGACAAAATATGTCGGCGAACATCAAGATTTCGTTTCTATTAATAATCGCCGATAACAAAAAGACCATCTCGGTGATGTTTAATCCGCACCGAAGATGGTCTTTTATAAGTGTAAAAAGTGATGGTAACTGTTCATAACCCGGAAGTTTCTGAACAGTTACCATTTTGTCTTAAATCTTTACTTTAAGTGTCTTTTTGTACTTTTTGCCGTTGATAGTGACGGTTATTTTGGTGGTGCCTTTGGAGAGGACTGTTATCTGTCCTTTGTCGTCAATGGCTGCGACTTTTGTCTTTGATGAGCTGTATGAAGTGATCTTTGCGTGGGTCACTCCACTGAGCATCTCGGATACGTTGAAAGAAGCCTTGCTTATGACAGTCTTCGAATTCATAACAGGCTTTTCTACATAAATTTTTTCGAAAGTCTTTGTTTCGCCTTTCTTTCCGATTGCTGTGACTGTTACGAGACCGCTCTTCTTTATGGTTGCCTTTCCGCTCTTACTTACCTTTAATACTTTCTTGTCGCTTACGGTGAACTTCTTTACCTTGAAGTCTGTCTTAAATACATATTTTCCGCCATTTACAAGGAGAACATTGCCACCCGTGACAGCGCCGTTTGCAGGCTCTGCCGGAGCTTTTTCCTGCTCCGGTGCAGGTGTCGGTGCAGGATTATCGGGTGTAGGATTTGGGTCGTCCGGTATCGGATTATCGGGCGTCGGAGTCGGGTCATCCGGTGTAGGACTCGGATCATCCGGTGCGTTTTCCTCTACATAGCTTACTTTCCAGCGCACTACGCCTGTTCCTGCTGCGCCGTCCTCAGAAGAAATAATAACATTCATGCGGAGCGCTGTTGCTGTGACGGTCTCAAGCTTTATGGTGTTATACTCATCAAGCTTGAAGATATCCTCATTTTCTCCTGTCATTACAGCTTCATGCCATTCACCGTTTTCATCCTTATACTCAAAGCTTATGGATGCAGGTACCCTCGTTCCGCCGCCATCGTCATACCAGAAGATTTCGTTGGTATTGAGTTTTACCGGAATATCCCAGTTATATGCGATCCAGTGGCTTGATCCCTGTGGCTGTGACCAGTTTCCCCATCCTTTGCGTGTTCCACAGTTGGACTTTGTCGGGTTATTATCAGGGTTGTTTACTCCGTCAAGATTTTCCCAGCTTGCAGTGTAGTCTGATGCCGGTTCTGCCGCATATTCGAGGTGTGCAGGATCTGCGGTTGTAGGAAGTACCTTTCCGAAACGTACTACGACTGAGAGATCTTTTGTTACATTTTCAACCTTATACTTATTTTCTGCATATGGCTTGATCTCTTTACCGTCTACAAGCAGCGTCTTAACCTTAAAACCTGCCTTCGGAACTGCTGTGATCTCCAGTGTTCCATTTTCTTTTATAAGCTCAGAATTTACTTCAATGGTTCCTTTATCTGAGGATTCATTTGTAAGTGCAATGCTGTAGTAAACCGCATCATCATTTGACTGAAGGATCTTGAAATAAGCTGAGTATGCGTAGTGATGCGCTCTGTACATGGGTTCAAAGGTAATTCCGTTTGTAGTCATCTTTAACGGATCATCTTTGTCCTGCTTTATGGAGGCATCCATATCTTCTGCAAATCTCAGAGTCTTCCACGCGGTTGTACTTGTCTTTCCTACGAGTACGAGAGGTCCGTACATTACGCTTGCGACTTCACTTCCATTCAGTTTATCAGGTGTTGCATCCAGATGATAGCCGAACTCTGCGTGAACTTTTATCTTATCTCCTGCTTTTACGTTTTTAAGTTCTACATAGGTCGAAGGCTCTGCTTCACTTACTACTTCTTTTCCATTGAGAGTTACTGTGTAGCCATTCTCTGCCCAGTAAGGAACACGGAGTTTCATATTGAAGGGCTTTGCCTTACTCTCATCGGATGCTGATACTTCTATCTCCGAATCCTCTGACGGGAAAGATGTCTTCTGTGATATCTTGAGACCTTTCTCTTTCCAGGTAAGTTCTGCCGGCATATAGAGGTTTACATAAAGTTCATCACCTTCATGATAGTACGCTGCTTCCTGATACTTTACGTGATTTTCCATACCTGTTCCATGACAGCAGGTAAAACTCTGGTAATCGTCAGAATAGGTCTTATAAACACCGTTTCCGATAGGAAGCATATAGGTTACGTTATTGCTGTCTTCCGGTGACGGATCCTGTGAGGCGATTATCTGATTGTAAAGAGTCCTCTCATAGTAATCCATATAGGACGCATCATCGGGTTCATATGAATAGAGCTTCTTTGTGAGTTTCAGCATATTGTAGGCTGCACAGGTTTCACAGTTTGTATCTGTTGCAATGTACTGTGCCTGTTTTCCGGCTTCTTTGAACTTTTCTCCTGTTCCGACACCACCTATTGAATAGGTATAGTCTCTGGTAACTCTGTTCCAGAAGTTCTTTGCTATACGGTAATAGTCTTTATCAGGCTCACCCTTCTTTACTGTAGCTTCATACTCTTCCAGTGCACCGACGATCTGCGGAATATGCTGATTTGCATGTCTTTCGTGAATGTCATCGATGTTTTTGCTCAGGTTGTTAAAGAACTTTGTATTGTCAAAAAACTGTGCTGTTTCAAAGTATTCATCATCACCGGTAAGCTCATAAAGCTTTGCCATGGATTCATTCATGCCGCCGAGCTCACCTGCAATGTACATATCCCACATCTTTGTACGCTGCTCCGGTGTGGTTGCAGCAAGACGGTCATGTACCCAGCTTCCGAGATCTTTCGCAATGTCGAACGCTTCTTCATTTCCGGTATAAGTATAAGCGTCGATAAATCCTGCTTCCAGCTTATGAAGCGTGTAGTAGGGTGCCCAGATCGTTGCGTAAGGAACATACTGCTCAAGGAGAGCGAACTGATCCGGTGAGTAGGCACTGATGAAGCCCTTGCCCCATTCTTTCGGATTAGTGTTCCATACTTTCTGATCGGTTCCTTTTGTCTTGAAATCTGCCGCATTTCCATCAGTCATAAGCTGAAGAGTACGGAGCTCATGGATCATGTAGTCAAGCTTTTCCTTTATCTCTTTGTCGCCTGTCGACGCATAAGCTATTGCCAGAGCGGAAATATAGTGACCGGTGGAGTGACCGCGGAGGAGTCCTGTCGGCTCATCCCATCCTCCAAGGGGCTTTGCACCCTTTGTGTCAGTTCCGAAAGTCTTTCGGAAATTGTAAAGCATACGGTCATTATCAAGCTTCTTTAAGTATTTAACGTCACGGGACATGTTCTGCGTGAGAATGGAATCCTGTGCGCTGTCGAGACGAACTTCACTTAGATCAAATCCGTCTGCTTTAAGCTCTGCGTCAGCATCATCATCAATTACCGTTACATGAGCTTTTATTGAACCGTACTGCACTCCGACAAGTGAGCCGGTAACATCAAACTCTCCAATTTCTGCATATTTTTCTTTGTCAATCGATGACGGCCATGAAAGCTTTATCTTTCTGATACTTCCGTCACTAAAGTGTACACGCGCCTGATTCGGAAGTACCGGTGCAACACCAGCCTTTGTGTTCACACTTATGGGATCTACGGACACTATTGAATTTGCCTCTTTCTTTGAAAGGATAGTTACAGTAAATTCACGAGTGACTTCCGCATCGCCGAATTTGGCTGTTGCAGTTAGTGTTACTTCTGCGTCTTGTTCCCCAACTTCCGGTCTCGTTACTTTTCCATCAGATGTGAGATGATCTTCGTCACTGGATTTCCATGTGATCTCTGACTTATTCTTTGCTCCTGTGCCCGGAAGTTCAAGATTTTCTGTCAGCGCATCCAAATTTTCAAGTTCTATTGCATCCAGATCTTCCTTAGCTCTTTCTTCATCAGAAAGCTCAGGTACAACTGTGATCTTGAAAGTCTTCTCCTCTTCCGCGCCGTTAAGAGTAAGTTTTGCTGTAAGAGTAACTTCTGCCTTTTCTTTCCCAACTTTTGGCTGAGTTACGTGGGCTACTCCATCTTCGACTTTTATCACATCCTCGTTATCAGATGTCCAGGTGATCTTTGAACCGTTGCTTCCTTTTACAGGAAGCTTGAAATCTTCCGTAACACGATCAGTATCCACATCGAGTACAAGATTTTCTTTGTCTCCCTTAACTCTTGCGTCATCATCGATATCAAACAGATCTGCCACCTGGCTCTCACTAAGCGCATGATCATAAATGGTTACATCCGCAAAATCACCGTTTGTAGGAGCATCTCCAAACTGTCCATAGCCGATATAGCACTTGTCAAACGTTCCCATCTCTTCAAGAGATTTGCTTAATTCTTTTGTTCCGATGAGCTTTCCGTCAGCGTAAAGCTTCATTGTCTTATCTTTGATGGTTACTGTAGTAAGCACCCACTTATTTTTTTCTATATCTTTATCTGTTCCTGTGGAAACGCCTTCTTCCTTTGTCCATCCACCCGTAGTAGCCGCTGCCGCATAGCCCTGAAATCCTTCATTTCCACCATTCGACAGCAGATAAATGTATTTATCTGTTCCGGTGCCAAAGTCCCATATCCTCTGATAACCTGTGTTGGTCTTTAACCTAACCCACATAGAGATGGTTGTCTCTGTAAGACCATCCAGCGTGCCTACCGGAAGTTCCAGATATCCGCCATCACTGCCCCCCGGAAGCGACATAGCTTTTACTGCTCTTCCATAAATATTTGCATCAATGATCTTAAAACCGCCTGCATCATAATTCCTTATAACGCCGGCTTTTCCATGGCTTGTGGAATCATTGATGATCGTTGAATCAACCTTTGTAAAATCATAAAGCAAAACCAGATCCTCATCTGCAATGTCGCTTTCTGCCGTTGCCGTAACTGTTTTTTCGTCAGTTAACTCATTTTCTGCTTCAACGGAAGACTCTACGCTTTCAACCGTTGCTGCATATGCAGGCACAGGAGCTGCCCCTGCTATCATCGCAGCGGAAAGAAGCACTGTCATTCCTCTGCTCATCCTTCTCCTGAATAAGTCCTTCCCCAACTTTTGATACCTTCCTTTCGTAACATTTGATAAACTCAATAAACCGATTGATTAACCGTTTAATCATTTCATAAATCAACGTTATCACAGGTAAGGATAAAAGGCAACTTTGCCTGTCTCTCTTTAGACAGCAAAAGGAGCGCGTAAAATCGCGCTCCTTGTTTATAAGTCCTAATTCAAAATCTGAATATTTGTGTATTATTTTAAAAACATCTTGTATTGTCACCAGTTTTTGTACGGACATCTGCTGCTATGTACTGCTGCACGAAGTTCTACGAAACATCCGCAGGCAGTACAGGTGCCATTATTCAGGTATTCACAAGCACGGCAGGTATCGAGACGCATCTCGTAAATATGATCCTGCACCTTTTCTCCCGGAGACATCATATTAAGCACTCTTTTGATATCGCGTTCATAAGATGCCGGATCAATTTCTTCAAGAAGACAGCGATAGCATCTGTTTCTAGGATTAGCAGTTACTTCCCTGACGTTCATTTTCACCCTCTCCTTCAAGCCAAAGGATACCTTTACATCTGAAGAGACACTATACTGCATGATGGTATCGTAAATTCTGCGTTGTTTCCGTTTATTCTTACACCATCGAACTCCTTCTTTACTACGTTCTCCGGTTCTTCAAATGTATTCTTATCGTGAACATCACCTGTCAGAATATATGCAGATGTATCCTTCACTTTTTCCCCATCGATCTCAATGCTCAATGGATAATCGTTTTCAAGATCCATATTTGCGATCGTGAGCGTTATCACTCCGTCTTTTTCAGATACAGAGTACTGCAATGCCGGTACAGGATTGTCTACAGTTCCGACAATTTCATTTCCTGTAAGTGTGCTGTCGAGAAGCTCTCCGTCCTGATGCTCCTTATACATATCAAATACGTGATAGGTTGGTGTCAGGATCATTCGGTCACCTTCCGTAAGGATAAGAGACTGAATGACATTAACCATCTGAGCAAGACATGCCATCTTTACGCGGTCGCAGTGATTATTGAAGATATTTAATGATACTGCAGCAATAAGAGCATCTCTCATGGTATTTTGCTGATAGAGGAATCCCGGATTTGTGCCGGGCTCTACATCACACCACTCTCCCCATTCATCTACGATCATGCCGATCTTTTTCTCAGGATCGTATTTATCAAGGATATCACCGTGCAGATTTATAAGGTCTTCGATATAAAGTGCCTTTTTCATTGACTGATAGTACATCGGTATATCAAAGTCAGTGGCACTTCCCTTATTCTCCCATCCGCCCGGATGTACATAATAATGCAGGCTCAGACCGTCCATGAAGCCATGCAGAAAGTCCGGAGAAGGGGCTTTGAAGCAAGTTGAAAGAACCCCTTCTGTCCAGAATGTATCTGCCACATTTGGACCTCCGCATACCTTTTTTATAGGATTTTGCGGATCATACTGGCGGACAAAGGTCTGGTAATGGCGGTAAAGATTAGCATAATACTCAGGAGTCATGTTTCCGCCGCAGCCCCAGTTCTCATTTCCTACTCCAAAGTAGTCAACCTTCCATGCCTTTTCATGTCCGTTCTTTTTACGAAGCTCTGCCATAGGAGATACTCCGTCAAAAGTCATATATTCTATCCACTCAGACATTTCCTGAACTGTGCCTGAGCCTACATTTCCATTTACATATGTCTTACATCCAAGCTGCTCTGTAAGTTCAAAGAACTCATGTGTTCCGAAGCTGTTGTCCTCTGTGACGCCGCCCCAGTTTGTGTTTACGATCTTTTTTCTCTGTTCTTTCGGACCTATACCATCTTTCCAATGATATTCATCCGCAAAACATCCGCCCGGCCATCTGAGGAGAGGTACTTTTACTTTTTTAAGAGCCTCGACAACATCTGTACGCATACCATTTTTATTTGGTATACCGGAATCCTCTTTTACATATATGCCTTCATATATACCTCGCCCGAGATGTTCGGAAAATTGTCCCTGTATCTCAGGATTGATGTGTCCCAAGGTTTTCTTTCTGTTTATTACGAGTCTTGCCATCAATCTCTTCCTTTTTCCAAAACCAGTACATTAAATGAAGCAGGCTTAAGAACTGCAGAAAGTACTCCGTTATCAAGCTTGGCATCACTTCTGTGTACAGGCTTTACATTTTCTCCTGCTGCGGAATTTACAGCCTTCATATCTGTACCTTCCAGTGCAGAAAACTCTGTAACCTTAAAGCCTTCAAAACCGCGAAGATCAACTTCAAAAGTTACGTTTTCGTCTACGTTTCTGTTTACTGCAAATATCGCTATTCTCTCTTTTTCAGGGTCGTAAACAGGAACTGCTTCTATATCAGATACATGATCATGTGTGCTTGTCGCATGATCTCCACCCTTTATCACAGGCTGGAGCGCATAACCGCGTCCGTACTTTGATACCAGATAGAAAGGATAGAAAATGGTCTGTTTCCATGCCGGTCCGTCATCCTCTGTCATGATAGGAGCTATGACATTTACAAGCTGTGCAAGGCATGCAACCTTTACGCGGTCTGAGTGCTGAATGAACTTAATAAGCGCAAGACCGTCAACTATAGCATCCTCATAAGTATAGTGATCCTCAAGAAGATGCGGATGCAGACGCCACGGCATATTTTCCATATCCGCATTATCCTGATCATTTGAGTGATACCATACATTCCATTCATCAAATGACAGATTTATAGTTTTATTGCTGTGCTTTTTGCCCTTTACGAAATCGCAGGCAGCTATGACACTTCTTAAGAAAAATTCCAGATCATCGGTCACTGCGAAGAAATCTGCTGTGTCATTCTTTTGATTGCCCCAATACTGGTGGAGTGATACATAATCCACGTAGTCATAAGCTTCATCAAGAACACCGGCTTCCCAGCTTCCAAATGTCGGCATACCTACGAAGGATGATCCGCAGACAACTGTCTCGATGGAACGATCCATCGCTTTCATTGCCTTTGCTGTTTCTGCAGCGAGGCGTCCGTATTCTGTAGCTGTCTTATGCCCCATCTGCCACGGACCGTCCATCTCGTTACCCATGCACCAGAGCTTGATATTATAAGGATCCTTATCACCGTGCTTACGGCGGAGATCTGCATAATAGCTGGGTGTATCAAGGTTACAGTACTCAAGGAGATTCAGTGCATCGGCTGTTCCACGGGTTCCTAAGTTTACAGCCATCATGATGTCCGTATCTGCTTTTTTTGCCCACTTTGTAAATTCGTTTATGCCGATCTCATTTGGCTCGAGTGTTCTCCATGCAAGGTCCAGTCTCGTCCTGCGATCTTCTCTGGGTCCTACTGAATCTTCCCAACGGAAATTGCTGACAAAGTTTCCTCCGGGATAGCGTACTATCGGTACATTCAGCTCTTTCACGAGCTCGATCACATCTTTTCTGAATCCCATCTCATCTGCTGCAGGATGTCCCGGCTGGTAAATACCGTTATATACTGCGCGTCCGAGGTGCTCTATGAAAGAACCGTAAATACGGTCATCTATTTTTGATATAACGTAGTCTTTGTCGACTACCATCTTTGTAATTTCTGCCATAATATCTTCTCCTGCATTTTAGCCTTTCACGGCACCTGTAGTGATACCATCGATGATATATCTCTGGAACACAAGGAATACTGCCATGATAGGAACGATCGCCAGCATAGAACCTGCGATCAGGACATCATAGTTATTTCCGTAAGGTGTAAGGAGCGTGTTAAGTCCGATCGTAAGTGTAAATTTGCTTGCGCTTCTAAATACCATCAACGGCCAGAGCATATTGTTCCAGGAACCCATTGCGCAAAGGATCGCCATTGCAGAAAATGCAGGCTTGCAGATCGGCATCATAATGCGAACTGCTATATAGTACTCATTTGCACCATCGATACGGCCTGCGTCCAAAAGATCCTTTGGAAGCGAGATCATATACTGATGGAAAAAGAAAATAGTACTTGCTGCGCAGAGTCCCGGTAATATAACACCTCCCATGGTATCAACGAGCTTGATATCGATCATTTCCTGATAAAGCGGCATCATAAGGATTTCAAAAGGAACCATCATTGTCGCAATGACAAGGATATAGATCACAGAGCCAAGCTTTGTTTTATACATTGTCACACCGTATGACACAAAGTAACACACGATGAGTGTGAGGAATACTGTCACAAGTGTCAGAACCATAGAATTCTTGAACCACATCCAGTATTTCTGCGCATCTGCATTATTTGAAAACAGGTATATATAGTTATTTAATGATATTTCTGACGGATCCAGATTGAGTGCAAGTCCACGTCTTATAAGTTCCCTTCCCGGACGGAATGATGCGATCAGTCCGCAGAAAAGCGGATACACCAGGATCAAACTTAAGAATAAAAAGAATCCCGTACAAACAACTGTTGCAACATTCTTTACAGTCTTATTTACATTTTTTTCTTCTACGTCTCTCGAAGGAGCCATTGCTGTAACTTCTGCCATTTTATTTTTCCTCCTTCTTGAACTGACCGTTAATGATCAACTGCGTAAAGTTGATTATCATTGCAAGTACGAGAAGAACTACACCTACTGCACAGGCATAACCCATATCATTTTTCTGGATTCCTCTCTTATACAGGTATCCAACGATGGTAAGTCCGATATTTTTCGGTGAATCATTTCCTGCCCACAACATAAATGACTCAAGGAACATAGAAAGACCTGCATAGATTGAGATCGTAAGTACGTAAATAGTGGTAGGTTTCAAAAGCGGGATCGTTATATATCTGAACATCTGCCATTTGTTTGCGCCATCGATCGAACCGGCTTCGTAAAGTCCCTTATCTATAGATTTGAGACCTGACATAAAGTACAGTGTGTTTACACCGGTCCATCTCCAGCAGCAAAGTACCAGCAATGCAATTTCCGAAGTCCATTTAACTTTCAGCCATTTAAATGCCGGAAGTCCGATAAGAGCCAGCAGTACATTCATCTGACCTGTTCTGTACTCAGTAAACATCAGACGAAACAAAGTACCGGAAATAACTACAGATGTAAGCGCCGGAACATACATCAGCGCTTTCCATATGCCCTTACCCTTAACAAGTTTGCCATCAAGCAATACCGCATACAGCATAGGAAACGGTATAAGCAGTGCGCAGGTGAGAACCATGTACTCAAAACTATTCGCAACAGCCTGATGGAATACATTATCTTTTAACAGTTTTGCATAATTTTTAAATCCGATAAATTCTCTGGATACGGCCCCGATATTCTGCGTAGACATTACAAATGCTGAGATCAGCGGATATACCCAGAAGATTATAAAAGTAATAACAAAGGGAAGCACAAATACAAAAGGTGCTGCCTTCTGCGAATATAAAAAACTGCCTTTTTTCTTCATAAAGCGTATTTCCTCTTCCGGACAGCCAGTCGGCTCATCCCTTAAATAAAACAGGATGCCCTGCAGACCCAAGGGTCCTCGGGCATCCCTTCCGTTTACTCTTCCAGTTCGATCGCGCCCTGTGCTTCAGCAAGTGCGTCATCTACACTCATTCCATCCTCAAACATCTCATTAAGAGTTGTATTGCACATATACTCATTGATAGTCGGAGAAATGGATACTGTCATAACTGTTCCGATCTGATCCTTGATAGATGCAAGTACATCATACGGATAGTTGCGGAAGAATTTGTTGTACTGGTTGCTGTCATCATGCGCAAATGCATCGTCTGTCCAAAGGGAAGTATTACATACATCAAATCCAAGATCCTGCCAGATCATGTTTTCTCCCTCAGGTGACATCTTTGCATAGCAAAGGAAATCTGCTGCAAGTTCCGGATCGGAAGACTGCTTTGTAACAACTGTACCTGTTCCACCGATACCTACGGAGCAATTCTGTCCTTTTTCAAATACCGGACACTTTGCGATGTACCAGTTGCCTGCTTCCTCAGGCATATAATTTGTAAATCTGGACATGTACCACATTGCCTTAGGGAAAGCTACAATATTGTGATCGAGAATGTTCTGGTAACCTGCCTCCAGATCTGTATGTCCGTCAGGTGAAACCTCTGCAATACCTTCATTGAGCATATCCTGCTCGAACTGACACATCTTCTTTACAGACTGAAGCTCTACATTCGCCTTGTTATCAAATCCGCCTGTCCAGTCTTCGCCGTACTCAGCCATTGCGATCCACTGCCAGTCGCATCCGCCTGTATCAACAGATGTCCAGTATTTTCCGTCCGGATTTCCGATGGCATCCAGATACTTCTTTCCAAGTGCCTTCCAGTCATCCCAAGTCTCTACTGCATCGATATCAGCCTGTGACAGTCCTGCCTCTTCCATAGCTGCGAGATTGTAGTACATAACTGTCGCGCCAACATGGAACGGTGCACCATACTGCTTTCCGTCAGATCCCTTGTAAGCATCGAGTCTGGAAGTCAGCATATCTGCGGCATACGGTGCCATAGCATCATCAAGCGGCTGAAGCCATGTATCAAGACCTTCATAGATATTAGGAACCTGGCCCATCTCTACATCACAGAGATCCGGTGCACCCTCGCCGCCCTGGAGTGACATCAGGAGTTTCTGATGCATATCAGCATAAGGATATGTAGTAAATGTGATCTCGATAGTTCTGTCAGGATTTTCTTCATTCCACTTCTGGAGCATCTTTGCGTAGAAAGTGTTATGTGCTTCTACGAAGGACCACATTTCCATGTGTGTACCATTCGGATCTCCTTCTGTTGTAACTGCCTCTGCGGAAGCTTCTGCTTCTGTACCTGCATCTGCCTCTGCCTCAACTCCTGCATCATCAGTTGCCGGAGCTGCCTCGCTGTCTGTCGCAGCCGCGCTTGCACAGCCTGTAAGCATAGAGGCTGCCAAAGCACCTGCCATCAGCGTGCTAAGGAACTTTCTTTTCATAATGTACCCTCCTTAAAGAATTCCAAATCTTGAATAGTAACTTTAGGTTTTTCTGAAATTGTTTATATCAACCTTTTTAGTTTTTCTTGTATTCTTTTAGTTTTATCAAGTCGAACTATACAAGTTGAACATCGCTTTTCAGGTTTAACCGTTTCCTCATGGTCATAATATACAATCGTACTCCCCACATGTCAATGTTTATTTTAGATTTATTAAATATACTTTTGATTTTTCTAAAATTATGTGATAAAAATATAGACATAAACAATTTATTTTAGTTTATTATTGAATTAGCATAATAAAGTGCACTTTTATTTTAGACTTTTCTAAAGTAACTTTTTTTCAATGAGAGGGGAGACTCTATGCTTCATATTAATTCCGTAGGAGAAGGGCTTGAAATATTTAAGGCTCTCGGATCTGACGTACGGGTCAAGATCATCGAGATACTACTGGATAACAATAACCACATGAATATGAACGAGCTGGCAACAGAGCTCAATATAACTAACGGAGCGCTTACGGCCCACATAAAAAAGCTCGAGGAGTGCGGTCTTGTAAGCACCTCTAATGAGCCCTCAGGTCACGGTAATCAGAAAATCTGCTCTGTTAATCAGGATAAAATACTTATAGAACTTGCTCCGCCAAGCCAGAACGAAAAAATTTATCACACTTCTGTAAAAATCGGACATTACTCTGACTGTAATGTCTCTCCAACCTGCGGACTTGCAAGTTCGTCACACGTGATCGGTGAAGTTGACGATGTCAGATATTTTGCTTCCAACGAGAGATTTGATGCAGACATCCTCTGGTTTACAAAGGGATATGTAGAATATGCCATTCCGAATTTCATTCCTTTTGGAAATAAAGTTGACGAAATAACTTTTTCATTTGAGATATCCAGTGAAGCCCCCGGCTTTAACGAAAACTGGCCCTCTGACATATATTTTTATCTGAATGATGTTGAAGTTGCGCAGTGGACGAGTCCCGGTGATTTTGGTGTTGTCCGCGGAGCACTTACACCAGACTGGTGGTTTAGAAACTGGAATCAATACGGTCTATTAAAGATGCTGCAGATAAATAAAAAGGGAACTTTTATCGACGGGCTGAAGAAATCCGACATTACGATAGATGAGTTTATGCTGACCGATAAGAGTCTGCTCAAATTCCGCCTGGCTGTTCCGGATGATGCAGAGCACATTGGCGGCCTCACTATCTTCGGTCATTCCTTTGGAAATTACAATCAGGACATTGATGTAAAGATAAATTATAGTCCTATTACACCGACTCCCTCCGAACAGGAAGATGATGCATGCAGGCAGTACCGTGAGCTCGCTTCCGCTGCCAGTCGTTAAATAAACTTTTAGAGGAAAAAACATGAACCAGCTTAATTACAAAAAAACACAATATAACGAGCCCTTTATCTCTCAAAGAGCCGATCCTTATGTGACACGGGATGATGAAGGCAGATATTTGTTCACCGCTTCTGTTCCTGCATATGACGAGATCATTCTGAGACGAAGCGAAACTCTTGACGGCTTAAAGGATTCTGCTGAAAAGACTATCTGGAAAAAACATGACAAAGGTATCATGAGCCAGCATATCTGGGCTCCTGAAATTCACAAGGTCTTTGGTGAATGGTATATCTACTTTGCCGCAAGCGATGTGGATGACATATGGGCTCTTCGTCCCTATGTCCTGCATTGTAAGGGATCAGATCCTATGACTGACGAATGGGAAGAATGCGGTCAGATGCAGAGATGTGATGAAGATGAGTTTTCTTTTAACGACTTCTCTCTTGATATGACTGTTTTTGAAAATAAAGGTCACTGGTATGCAATTTGGGCAGAAAAAGTAAATATAGGCAAGAAAATATCAAATCTGTATATTGCTGAAATGGAATCTGCAACAAAATTAAAAACTCCCCAGACTTTACTCACCGCTCCGGACTTTGACTGGGAACGTATTGGTTTCTGGGTTAATGAGGGTCCGGGCATTATCCGACATAACGGAAAAATCTTTATGACCTACTCTGCAAGTTCCACAGGTGTCTGCTACGCCGTAGGTCTGCTGTCCATATCTGAAGATGACGAGATACTTAATCCTCACGCATGGACTAAATCACGCCTTCCTGTACTCAGCACTGATATGAACATGGGTATTCTTGGTCCCGGTCATAATTCTTTTACTACTATCACAGAAAATGACGGCAGCGAGACCGATGTTGTTATATATCACGCACGCCAGTATGACGAGATCGAGGGGGATCCTCTCTATGATCCAAACCGCCATGCTTACCGCATGAAAGTCCTTTGGGATAAATACGGCTGCCCTATCTTTGATATTCACAATAATTTCTAATCATCATGCTGAAAAAGGGATCACCTTTCCGCAAAAGGCAATCCCTTTTTCATATAAATCAATATCCTCCCTTTGCAGGCTGGCATCGGTACCGCATACCGGTGTTTGCCTGCAAAACTTTTTTAGGAGTTTATTGATCTTTCTTACTCTGCTTTCCAGCTTCCGCTGAATCTTCCACTGAATGTAAGCTCTTTTGCTGTTCCGGAATATTCCGTTTTCTTAAGCTTTATTCCATTTACAGTCACAGACTTGATCTTTCCATTCTTCTTTGCCTTAACCACTACCTTGTCAGACTTTGTTACTTCATATGCTTTGATAGTAACTTCAAACTTCTTGTTCTTCACAAGCTTTGCAGCCTTCTTATCTGTGATCTCAGGCTTAACGATCTTGAAGGTTGTCTTGCCGACCTTTGTATCCTTCGAAATCTTTATGCTCTTGTAGGAAACTGCATGTCCTTCTGCATCTGTGATCTTTACAGCACCTGAAGCAAATGCAGCCTTCTTTCCTGCACTGAAAGTGATCTCTGCAGGATAAGATACTGTATACTCACCAACAGTTACCTTTTCAGACGTTTCTGCAGGAACTGCAGGTGTCTCCGGTGTGGTCGGATCAACCGGTGTAGTGGGCTCATCCGGTGTAGTGGGTTCATCCGGTGTAGGATCCTCAGCCTCTTCTACTACAAGATCACCTGAGTAAACTGCTTTAGCGGAAATTGCAGCTACTTCTGTATCTGTAAGTGCTCTGTTGAAGAGATTGATATCATCTACCATACCTGCGTAAATTTTATCCCAGATATTTACACCGAAGTACAGTTTACCATTCTTCTGAAGCATGATATCACGGGCAACGTTACCTTCCTGGATAAGCTTACCATTCAGATAGAGACGTCCTTTCGCATAATCATTTCCAGCCTCATCCTGATCAACAGTGAGTACAAGGTTCTGCCACTCGCCCTTCTTGTAAGCACCTGTTCCGTCGTTATTTACATATCCTTTATTGTCATGAGACCAGATCCTGCCGTTTGTTGTCAGATTGAGCCAATACTCAGGGCTGAATGTACCACCTGCGAAGATCGGATCATACTGTCCACCAACAGAGTCAGGGCTGATCCATGCGCTGATACTGTAATCTGTACCAAGTACGGACGCATCATCAAGGATCTCAAGGCCCCAGTTTCCATCCATCTTCAGAGCCTTATCAAAGATACCATCCTTGTATACGTAGTTAGGATTATTGTACTCTGTCATTGACTTCACAATGGCCCTCGGTGCTTCGTCATCAAATGTAACTGACTTTACAAGGCTGTCTTCAAGATTAACTCCTGTGAAGTCCTTTGTGAGTCTCAATATGTAGTCTGTGTAAGTCTCGAAATCTTCCGCATATACGCGAACGTTGTACTCAGTAAGTCCGCCATTTGCCTGAAGCTTCCTCTCTTCCTTCTCATCAAAAGCTTTTCCATCAAGCTCGATATATCCTGCAGCATCTTCAATATCAAACTTTGCGGAAACATCGCCATCCTTCGTAACTACGGTAATTACATTCTTCTCATCAGGCTTATACTGCTTTCCATCGATTGTTACACTCTTAAGCTCATTCTTTGCATTATATGCTTTGTAAAGAGCCACACTCTTTGCGATCTTTGCTGAGTAGTCATCTTTCGGTGCGCCGAATGTCACATCGATCACGGATATTGTCTTTATCTTTCCGTCATCATTGATCTCTATATTACGAGCATTCTTTTCTACAGCACTCTTCGGAATAGTGTAAAGAACCTGATAGTAATCGTCCTGATCAGCTTCTGCAAGTGTACGGTTTGTAACCTTTGCTGTAGCAGAATCAAGCTTTTCAGAAGCTATCTCTGTATCACCTACAGATATACTTATGAACTTGCCGTCTTCACTCTTCGGATATGTAACAAGCAGATAATTGTCTTCATCCTTTGCAGCTTCCATGATGTATCCGAAAGAATCACCTGCTGCAGCTTTTCTTGTGAGGTTGGGGGCATCCTCACCGATCGATGTGCCGTTCTTGTCTATGAGACCGCATGCCTTGCCATCCTTTAATACATACTGGTTCTCATACTGTCCGCGACCTACCTGCTCAACTCTGCTGACAAGTGTTCTGCTCTCTCTGTCGTTATTCTTCTGAGAAATAACTTCATCGGAAGCACGTCCGTCTGCATCTACGAAATATGTCCAATAGATACCATAACTCTGCTCATCCTGTGTATAATGCGGAGTAAAGGTATAGGATACAGAAGTTCCCTTCAGTGTAAAGCTCATAGAATCCTTATCTTTTACCAGGTACTTATCGATATTATCAATGAAGTCCTTAACGGATTCTACTGCGGTGATACCTATAGTATCGCTGGCAACAGCCTTTTGTGTAGGAACCTTTACATTCATTCCGTGTCCGCCGGTAGCAGTGTCTGATGCTCCGAGTCCTGCGCTAAGTACAAACGGACCATACTTGAATGCATATGTGTTCTCACCATCCGGAAGATTATATGCTGCCAGATGCATAGGAAGTGTTACAGTGAACTCTGTGCCGTCCTCAAGACCACTCTTCGGGATCACGATATAGCCGTTGCTTGCCTTAAATGAATATTTTTTATCTCCGAAATAAACCTTAACATCCTTTTCATCTGTCCAGTCAGGTATACGGAGACGAAGGTTACCCTTTATCTTTCCGTCAACCTTGAAGGTCATTGTCTCACCGTCTGCGAGACTTCCCTTCTGAGTCAGTGTATAACCATCACCCTTCATCTCAGATGCAAGATACAGATTTACAATAACATCATCACCATCAAGGAAGTAAATGCTGTCATCAAGCTTGGTGAAGTTCTCATAGCCTGTACCTGTGCAGCACCAGAAATGCTGATCAAGAGAGCTGTACACTTTTCTGTAACCTGTAGCCATAGGCTGGAAGTACATTGTCATTCCATCCTTATGCTCCTGAGAAGACATGATCGCATTGATAAGAGTATTCTCATAATAATCAGCATACTTCTTATCACCTGTGATCCTGAAAAGCTTACGGCTGAGCTTCAGCATGTTGTATGTATTGCAAGTTTCGTTATTGCAATTTGTACGCTCTTTATTCAGAACGCTGTCTGCGCCGAAATGCTCATCTTCACTATTTCCGCCTGTGATATAGGTATGCTTATCAACAACCATCTGCCAGAATGCCTCTGCATATTCCAGATAGTCTGTCTCGCCATTATCTACCTCATAGCGGTTAAGAGCACCGAGGAACTTCGGGATAGTTGTATTTGCATGCTTATTATTCAGTATGTTTGTCTTGTCAGCTTTTACAGCCTCGAAAAGATCAACCTGATCAAACTGATGAGCAGCTTTCTTGATGTCCTCACGATTATCAGCATTGGAATACTTGTACAGTTCGTAAAGAACATCATTCATTCCGCCATACTCAATGCTTAATACAGTACGTTTTGTGCCGTCATTCCATTTGTTAGCTCTTTTTGCTACCCACGTACCCAGATTTTCTGCAACTTCAAGTGCCTCCTCATTTCCTTCAAACTTATATGCATCCACAAGTCCCGCGAGAATCTTGTGCATTGTGTACCACGGAACCCATGCCTGATCGAAAATACCTGCTTTTCCCTGCTCAACATTGTCAAACTGCAGATCAAGATCTTTCTTGAAGTTATCATTCGGGAGTGCTGCACCAAAGATATAACCTTCGTACTCAGTTCCCTTTGTCAGATCCTGACATTCCTTCAGAGACTTTACGATATAATCAAGCCTTTCACGAACCTTCGCTCTCTCAGACTCATCAAGTCCGGGATTTACAGAAGCTGTAGCAAGAGCTGACATATAGTGACCAAGTGTATGTCCTCCGATCAGTCCATTCTCCCAGCTGCCGCCGTAACGCTCCTTATTCTTCATGAAAGCTTTGATCTTTGATGTATCTGTTTCTCCTGATGCATATTCTGCGGTCTCGCGGAATCCTGCAAGGAGTCTGTCAGCATCGATCTTAAGCATATTTCTGACATCAAGCTCAAGAGCTTCGTCAAAGTATTCATCCGTAACAGTTACTTTATCAAGTGCTGTTTCTTTGTAACCTGCCTCTGCACCTGCTGCCGGAACAGTTACATCGAACTCTTTTGTGACCGTCTTACCTTCATAGGTAAGAGTAGCCGTAAGTGTAATGTGCTTATCAACGTCACTTCTTGTAACTTTTCCGTCAGAAGTGATCACATCTTCAGCAGCAGACTTCCATGTGATCTCTGAGCCCGCTTCTCCTTTTGAAGGAAGTGTGATATCTGAATATGCTACGCTCGGAAGCTTAATAGCAGCCGCATCTGCCTCAAGAACCGAATCGATATCCCCCTTCTTTATGGAGATGTAAGTCATATTAATGGCTTTATTGCTTTCGCCTTCACCAACGGCATCTATTGTAAGATTGCCATCAGTAACTTCTACATTTGCAGTGACGCTTGTTTCTCCGCCAGCTACATTTATATCTTTCTTGATAAGAACCTCATCCTCCTGTCCTTTATTTGCATAAAGAGTAGGCGACTGAGAACATCTCCACGGATCCGTAAATCCCACTTCTACAAGATAATCACCATTTTCAACCTCGAACCCATATGACAAATGACGAGTCTCGATCTTGCTTTCATACTGGTTTTTAGTATATCTGTTTGTAGAAGTTCTGGATGCCTGATCTGTCTTAGCATATTCATACGGCCAGGTCCATGCAGTTGAAACACCACCGACATCGCATTTTCCATTGTTGGAACCATCTCCAACTTCCTTGTCAAGGATTCCCCAGCTGTATCCGGTCTTTTCATCCTTGCCATAGATCTGGTCTGTCACTGAATTTCTTGTGCCAAACTGTCCGTCCGCCGGCGCTGTAGTCGGATCAATGTCTCCGCAATCTACGTTGTAGACCACATTAGAACCTGTCTTCTCTGCTTCTGCAGCCATTACCGGCGTTCCCGGCATCGATGTCGCTACCATCGCTGCACTCAAAAGCAATGTCGCCGCTCTCCTTTTCTTGTAACTCCTTTTGCGCATTTGCAATACCCTCCCTAAGGTAAATTTGTTTGTTACAAGTTTAAATATAAATACATTTTGAACAAACTAGTATATGCTCAGGTTCTTTTTTGTTTGAAAAGGTTGTGGGAATCAGTTCGAAAAATTGTGAAAAGGTTTGTTTTGTATCGAAGATGTATGTTATTTTATGTACAACATGACCACAATGAAATATAATATTGTCATATACATGTGCAATATGCTCGACAGATTGTACGAAGGAGATGACTTTAACCCACATGAACTACGCCGAATTTGACTCAGATCAAAATTTTGTATCCTCCATTGTCGGTAAATTCATTGCTCCGAACCGTGAATGGATCCATATGTCAAGAATGCTCCTTGATTTTGAATTCATCGTAATGACAAAGGGGACTCTATATATCGCAGAAAACAACAAAAAATATGAACTTCATGAGGGTGAATGGATGCTGTGCTGCCCGCCTTGTCACCAGTACGGATACAAGACGTCCTTATGTGAATTTTACTGGTTTCACTTTTCATATAATGACAACAAAAATGATCCCATTATCTACAATGACAACGCAAAGCCGCATCTCCCGTTTGATATCGGTTCAAAAAAATTTGTACTGCCCAAATATGGAAAGGTACCATCATTGGATCGCATACTAATACTTATGAAACAATTATTGGATTGCGACAGGCGCTACCGGAATATCAATCTCAACAGCTGCTACATCAACCTGATCTTGAATGAACTTTATTCACAGCTTTATCTTACAGAAACAGATATTTCAAAAGATCATGGAAACGATCAGCTCTATACCGATATACTGGACTATGTCTCCTGGCGTATCCATGATAATCTAAAAGTAAATGAGATAGCCGACCACCTTGGATTCAATGCAAAATATATCACAACATTCTTTAAGCATAGAAGCGGTCTCTCGATAAAGCAGTATATTATGAGAGAAAAAATGAATCTTGCCAAGGCCAGACTCTCCGAAAGTGATACCCCCGTAGGTGTAATAGCTATGGAACTTGGATTTTCCGACAGTCAGGGATTCTCCAACGCCTTCAGAAACTGCACAGGTCAAACGCCTTCTTCCTACAGGAATACCTACGGTCTAAATAAAAACTATCACGTGTAATATTCTAATGTCAGGGTCAAAAGGTCAAAATCCGATTGTGCTTGCACAAAGAGGATTGAGACCTTGGGACCCGCAAAACACGAGCAAGTAGCGTTATTACGCGGAATGCGAGTGTTTTAGGATTG
>AUJT01000043.1 GCA_000424365.1 Lachnospiraceae bacterium NK4A144
TATTTTTTGCATTTCTGAAATTTCTCATTTGAATTTTCAGGGTTGCATTGCTGTTTGTTTGTCAAGGTTCAGTTTTGTCGAACCGCTTGTTACCTAAGCCCGTGAGCTGTTTAGCTCGCTGTCTCTCGCGGCGACAAGTGATATATTACCATCAGTTGTTTTTTACGTCAACCATTTTTTTAACTTTTTTTTCAATTTATTTGATTTTCTTTCTCGACCACAATATATAGTATATAACAAGCAATAAAGCAACTAGTGATATTGTATTTCCTGCAAATCTTCCTTTTGGTATATATCTCATTTCGATACTATGTCTGCCTTCATCTGCATTAAATGAAAGTAACATACCTGCTGCTCTGTTTATTTCTATTTTTTTATTATCAACTTTTACCTGCCACGCTGGATCATATGGAAGTGACATAACCACTAATGGTCTTTCCTCAGAAACTGTCACTTCACCTTTTAAGTGAGAGCTTGTTATTTTTTCTATGTACGAGTAATCAGCTTTTATTTCATTCATCAGCTTATCTGTATGATCAAGTTCTTCGTAATAGAAAAGAACATTTGTTAATTTAAGGCTGTTGTCCTTTACTTTTATTCTGATACGAACTGTTTCTCCAGGTTCATGATCGTCAAGGCTTACTATATTCCATCTATATGTAGAAAAATAATCTCCCGTATCTGTTTCATCAATGAAAAGCTCTGCATTCTGGGTTTCCGGTGCATCAAAATATCCAAATAAATTCATTTTTTCGGTTATTTTGAGATTCCAGGTTATCCATCCCTCTTTGCTTTCATCTATCTTCTTATAGATTTTTTCTGTATCATTTTCTGTTTCGTTTAAATTATCAAGTTCTATTCCTGTTACTTCCGCTTTATGAAACAAATCATTTTCTTTTCCATTAAGTCCGGTTGCAAAAGCTTCCTGTAACGCAAATGGATCATTTCCATATCCATTGTAATTAATATCCGTCAATTGATCTTTTGCTGTAAAAACTATAGGTAAGGCTTCCTTATTTTCGAATAAATAACATGATTTCTTTGCTTTTACGAGATCATAATGATTGTAGGTAAAATCATGCTGTGAAAGAATATATCTTATTCCAAAGAAGCTATCTATAAATTTTGTTGTTGCCTCATTGTAAAAAGTCCAGTTTCCGTTGTTTCTGAACCCTAGTTTTCCAATGAAATTTATCTTGTCTTTTTTCTCGCTGGAACTGAAGTGTGAAAGTCCGGCGTAATCAAACTGCATAGCATCATTATTTGTACGCCTGTAATATTTTTCCAAGCGGAACATTCCTATGTTTTCTTCTGTTGCTGTCTCTTTCGCAATTTCTATCTGACTTCCGGTCTTTTCAAGATAATTCTGATACACTGTGATGGAAGCAAGATTGAAGTAATTGAATACACTCCATGCATTCGAAGTTAAATCTACTACCTGAATAACCGCGATTGCACATATGACCGGCATAAAGTATTTGAATTTAATTAATACCGATGACATAAGACTCACTCCACAAAAAAATACTATCAATATATTCAGATAGAAAATATGCGATGATGCAGAGCCAATCTTTCCATGCATCAATATCAGATATCCCTCTATTAGCATTGTCATGATAAATACTGGCAAAAGAATTCTTTCTTTATCCGGATTTACTAGCTCCTTTGCACCGAGAAAAAGCATTAAGAAAGAAAGCATATATGAATAACGGAACGGAAAGCCTATAGGCTGATTTAATCCGTGCCATATGACATTTAGCGTATTTATATACATATTTACGATAAGAAATAGAAAAAGTCCTGCATATACCAGTCTTTCTCTTTTACTGTATCGTTTATTGAAAAAATAAAGAACGAAAAATAATAATACAGCTTCTCCGCAATAAACATTCGGCAGTCCGGTGCTGACATTTCCGATAAATGATCCGGATAAAAACTGACCCGGGAACTGACTTATAGAAAATGTTCTGAAAAACCCCACAGCCAGATTATCTTTTTCTCCTGACAACGATAATACTGCAGGTACCAGTGAGAATGATGTGAGAAGTCCCGCTGCTGCAGAAGTCATTACAAATGAACATATGACGGGTATAATTCTTTTTTCCGCCAAAAGCTGCTCTTTTTCTATTAAACAACGGCTTATGAAAAACAATGTGCAAAATATGCAGATCATAAAACCGGAGTAATAATTAAACAGTATTGCCAAAAAAAGCGTCACGAAATAAAGCTTATTATTCTTAGGATTTTTTATCAGATTCAGCAATCCTAAAATGATAAGCGGGAATAATATGAGATTTCCAAAATAAATTGTGAGCTGAAAATAAGTGGCAAAAAATCCGGTCATTCCGTATCCGGTTGAAAAGAGAAGCAGTCCGGCATAATTTCCGTATTCATTATTCAGCAATATCATGAATGTCAGTGACATCATTCCTGCTGTTATCAATATCACAAGACCTTCTGCTACCGGAAGCCACTTTGAAGGAAACAGAAGCGTTATAAGATTTACCGGAGACAAGTAATAATATGCCGTAAATCCTGACATACCTCCGCCCATATTCTTACTGAAAGAGTATAAAAAATCGTTATTACCAAATACGATAGTTTTAAGGTATGAAAGATAATCTATGAACTGATACTGCATATCTCCCGTCATTACAGTATTGTCGCCAAAGGGATATATGCCATGTAAAGCAAATATTATTGTATAGAGGAATACGGGTATCAAAAAAGATGATACGTATAATACTCGTTTATCTATTTTTTTTGTCATCCGAAAACCTCCATGTATACGCAATTCTATATATAAATCTTAAATATTTTTATTCTTGTAATGATCACATCACTTATTATAATCAATTAATCGTAAATAACGGTATTTCAAAATACCTTTTCATCAAAAAATCCCTAGACATCAAATTGTAACTGATGTCTAAGGATTTTTGTTATATGAATCACCCGGCAGGATATTAGTTAGCCTTAAAGCTTCCGTTCAGATTATTACCCTTAAATGTAAAAATCTTTTCAGAAGCATTAAAATCCCATTCATCCTTTTTTGCTTTATAATCTTTACCCAAAATGGTTACCTTTACAAATTTGGGAGAACCGTCTTTTCCAAACTTGGGTGTTACTTTATCTGAACCAGAAACATAATAAGGATTTACAGAGAACGGAAGACCATTTTTACCTTTTGTGGCATTCTTTACTGCTTTTACAGTATTTGCATCGGCACCTTCCAAATCTGTGATCTGGATAAGATGCTTCTTTTTATTTACCTTGATCTTCTTAACCTTGTAATCTGCACCCTTATATGAAACTGTCATTTCATCAAACATCGATACAGTGGGCTTTGCTTTTCCGTAGAAAGGAATCTCATGATTGTAAAATACCCTGAAATCACCTCTCTCTTCCTTACTGTAATTCATTGGAAGATTTTCTGAAACGCTGTGTCCTCCGTTAAGAGTTATGCTAAACTGATATCCATTATGTGACGTTTCAGACAATCCATTAGAAACTTTAATGTAATAACTTCCTGCATCAAAGATATCGGTTTTTGTAAATTCTTTCGCAAATTCGTTCAGAACCTTACTTTCTTCTGAATAAGACTTATCACTGTATATTTCTATTCGGTAATACTCATTATGATTTGATTTACCATACAAAGTGATCTTACTGTCTTTTTCCAGGTCAAAAGAATAATAATCATATGTATCACCGTATTCTGGCGATGCTTCTCCATAATAAACCTCTCCGTCCGGTAATATTTTCTTCGGATTTGAAGGGCTGTCTAATTCTTCTTCGTAGCGGTCAGTTTCCTTAAAATTTATAGAAAACTTATAGCTTGTACATCCCTCTGCATAGATCTTTACAATGTACTTCCCCGGTTTTAATCCTGTTTCTCCCAAATCCTTAAATTCTTGTTCACGATTTTCATTATCAAAAACCAAATTTGCGTCTTTAGCTTCCTCTGAATATACAGAAATGTTTGTAATAGAATAATTATACGAATACGTTCCTGTTACATACGGCTTCATACAGCCTTTCTTTTCAATAGTAAATGTATAATAGTCTGTATTTTTCCCCTCTGTTGTTTCATGCGAAATAACAGTATTCTTCTCGATTTCCCATGGATCATATAATGATCCTGATCCGGTAAGCGAATCCGATGTCACATTCTGAACATTGCTTTCAAGCTGATTTCCTACCTCTGCTGCCGGCACTATTGAACTCAAGCTCAATACCATACATACAGAGAGTATGGCTGCCGTAAGACTTTTTGCACTTTTACTGATCATTATTTTTCTCCTCTCCTAACCCAATATTCTAATAATCTCAACTGATTTAGTATAGCATATTTTTTTTTACGTAAAATTACTCATCACTTATCTAAAAACTGTTGAAAACAACAAAAAAGCTGTAAATGTCAATCTGATCAACATTTACAGCCATTCTTTTAACGGAGAAGGAGGGATTTGAACCCTCGCGCCGGTCACCCGACCTACACCCTTAGCAGGGGCGCCTCTTCAGCCTCTTGAGTACTTCTCCTTGCCTGAATCAACACCGCATACCAAATGCAATTATTTAATTCACTGCCCTGATACAAAACTGTTCTGCATCAGACGCGAGATTTATTATATAGCAGGTTCCGGTGTTTTGTCAACGTCCGGAACCAACTATTATTCAAATTTTTTTACATATATTTCAGAAATCGCTTAAATAAGCCTTTTCTGTATTATTTCTTGTTGGGAACAAGCTCTTTCTTTCCACCCATGTAAGGCTGAAGAACTTCCGGAATAGCAACTGTTCCATCTGCTCTAAGGTTATTCTCAAGGAATGCAATAAGCATTCTCGGAGGAGCTACAACTGTATTATTCAGTGTGTGCGCAAGATAATTTCCGTTTTCTCCCTTGATACGGATGTGGAGACGACGTGCCTGTGCATCACCAAGGTTAGAACAGCTTCCTACTTCGAAGTACTTCTTCTGACGAGGACTCCATGCCTCTACATCACAGGACTTGCACTTAAGATCTGCGAGATCTCCTGAACAACACTCAAGAGTACGCACCGGTACATCAAGAGAACGGAAGAGATCTACTGTATTCTGCCAAAGCTTGTCATACCACATCTTTGATTCTTCCGGCTTGCAGACAACGATCATTTCCTGCTTCTCAAACTGATGGATTCTGTAAACACCACGCTCTTCTATGCCGTGTGCTCCCTTTTCCTTACGGAAGCAAGGTGAATAGCTTGTAAGAGTCTGAGGAAGCTTTTCCTCCGGAATCTGCTGATCAATAAAACGTCCAATCATAGAATGCTCACTTGTACCGATAAGGTAAAGATCCTCACCCTCGATCTTGTACATCATAGCATCCATTTCTGGGAAGCTCATTACACCCTGAACTACGTTTCCGTGGATCATATAAGGCGGAATAACATATGTGAATCCGCGATCGATCATGAAATCTCTTGCATATGCAAGAACAGCTGAATGAAGTCGGGCAATATCACCCATAAGGTAATAGAATCCATTACCTGCAACACGACGTGCTGCATCAAGATCTATTCCGTCAAAGCTCTCCATGATCTCTGTGTGATACGGTATCTCGAAATCAGGAACTACAGGCTCTCCGTATTTCTGAATTTCCACATTCTCACTGTCATCTTTACCTATCGGAACGGTAGGATCAAGCATCTGCGGAATGGAATACATGATCTCCTGTATCTTTTCTTTAAGCTCGGCATTTGTCTTTTCGAGTTCAGCAAGCCTGTCGGAATTTGCAGTTACCTGCTCTTTTATCTTCTGGGCTTCTTCTTTCTTGCCCTGACCCATAAGCATTCCGATTTCTTTACTGAGCTTATTTCTGCTGGCACGAAGTTCATCAGCTTCCTGCTGTGCTGCACGGTTCTTCTGATCCAGTTCGATTACTTCATCTACGAGAGGAAGCTTTGCGTCCTGAAATTTCTTCTTTATATTTTCTTTTACAAGATCGGGATTTTCCCTGACAAATTTAATGTCGAGCATCAGATTATCTCCTTTTCAATTTTGCTCAAATTAGATTAATTGTAGCTCATTAGTTTTTTCTTTGCAAGGCATGCTGATGCCCTATATAATCACTTCTGATAGAACCTTTTGAACTTACGTTTACAGAGGAGGATTTTAGATGCTGCGAGAACTCGATGTTAAAGAGATCACCGAAAAGGTTCGTGATCTCTGTATTCAGGCTAATCACTTTCTTTCTGATGATATGAAGAAGGCTTTGAAAAATGCTGAATCAAACGAAAATTCCGAACTTGGAAGGAAGATTCTGGGACAACTTCAGGATAATCTGAATATTGCAAGCGAGGAAATGATCCCCATATGTCAGGATACAGGTATGGCAGTTTTCTTTCTGGAAATTGGACAGGATCTGCATCTTACCGGTGGAAATCTGACTGATGCCATAAATGAAGGAGTCAGAAGAGGATATACAGAGGGTTATCTTCGTAAGTCCGTGGTCAATGATCCTATTCTCCGTGTAAATACAAACGATAATACTCCTGCTATCATCCATGAAGAAATCGTCCCGGGTGATAAACTGAAAATAACACTTGCTCCAAAAGGCTTTGGAAGTGAAAATATGAGCCGGATTTTTATGCTGAAACCTGCTCAGGGAATTGATGGTGTAAAGGAAGCTGTTTTACAGGCAGTTTGTGATGCCGGACCTAATGCCTGTCCTCCAATGGTTGTCGGTGTAGGTATAGGTGGCGATTTTGAAAAATGCGCTATTCTTGCTAAAAAGGCTCTGACGAGAGAAATCGGAACTCATTCTGATATTCCGTATGTTGCAGATCTTGAACGTGAATTACTGAATAACATTAATAAAACAGGAATTGGTCCTGCCGGACTTGGCGGCAATAATACTGCTCTTGCAGTTAATATTAATACCTTCCCTACTCATATCGCAGGACTTCCTGTTGCAATTAATATTTGCTGCCATGTAAACAGACATGTTTCTATAGTTCTGTGATGTCATTGTGGATAAATTTTAGAAGTTATCAACATTGCTCTTACTTTTAAACAATTTGTGTATTTTCGGGCTTTGTACGGATTTAAATCCATATATGGTAATCAGTTTTGCACATTCTATCAACATTTAGTGGATAACTATTTTAATAGTCCGAAGATGCCGATAAACAGGGAATTTTAGAAAGGATATTTATTATGGATCACCATATTTCTGTTCCATACACCAAAGAAGATGTTTCTAATCTCCATTCAGGTGACATGGTATTTTTATCAGGTACTATATATACCGCTCGTGATGCAGCCCATAAACGCATGGATGAGACTCTAAATAACAATGAAACACTACCTTTAGACCTTAATGGAAATGTTATTTATTATATGGGTCCCTCTCCCGCAAGACCTGGACATGCCATAGGTTCTGCAGGTCCTACAACAGCCAGCAGAATGGATAAATATGCCCCCAGACTCCTTGATCTTGGTCTTTCCGGTATGATAGGAAAGGGGAAACGTACGGAAGATGTACGACAGGCTATAGTTCGAAATGGTGCGATTTATTTTGCTGCTATTGGTGGTGCAGGTGCTCTGCTTTCAAAATCAATTACGTCTTCTGAGGTTATAGCATATGATGATCTTGGTACAGAAGCGATCCGAAAACTGACTGTAAAAGATCTTCCCTGCATAGTTGTTATTGATTCGTATGGTAACAATCTCTATGAAACTGCTGTTGAAAAATATAAGATGATCTGAAAAAACCCCCGATGATACAGATTTCTCCATATCATCGGGGGTTTAATCGCAGCAACACAGATTTTTATCTGTATGCGTCTCTATCATAACACTCTTTTACAGTTTCAAAAGGATATTAAAGAAAAATTAATTATAAATTAATCTTCGTCATAATCTTCATGATCTTCATCATTTTCAACTATCTCGTCCATTATCTCTTCTGATTCTACATCTATCTCACCATCTACAGGCGCTTCTATTTCAGAATCTGCTCCACCAAGATCTCCCGGATTATCTACATCCTCAAGTTCCTGATTTCCATCAGATACCTTATCTCTTACCTTTGCGATCTTTGCGATCTTTACGCCTTCGTCAAGATTCATCACCTTGACACCCATAGTGATCCTTCCAAGTTTAGATACATCGCAAGCACGTATCTGTATTATCATACCGGCATCTGTGATCATCATAATCTCATGATTATCATTTACTGCCTTTACTCCAACTACAAAACCGGTCTTTTCAGTGATCTTGTAGCACTTTACGCCCTTACCGCCTCTCTTTTGAACATTGAATTCATCAAGGAGCGTTCTTTTTCCAATACCATATTCTGCAACAAGAAGAAGTGCTTCGCCTTGAGACTTAAGCTGCATTCCGATAACTTCATCACCATCATCAAGGTTCATACCGATAACACCCATTGCAGAACGTCCGGTAGCTCTCACATCAGATTCCTTGAATCTGATACACATGCCATATTTTGTAATGATAAAGATATCTTCATCAGCCTTTGCCTGTTTTACCTCGATAAGCTCGTCATCTTCTCTGAGACTGATCGCTATAAGACCATTCTTTCTAACATTACTGAATTCAGTGAGCTTTGTTTTCTTAACAATTCCGCTCTTTGTAACCATAAACAAATAGCGATCATCCTCTGCAAAACTCTTTATAGGTATCGTAGCTGTGATCTTTTCTCCAGGAGCTAACTGCAGAAGATTTACTATCGCAACACCTCTTGCAGTACGTGATGCCTCCGGAATCTCATAAGCTTTAAGACGGTATACTCGTCCCATATTAGTAAAGAACATGACGTAATTATGAGTAGTCGTCATAAGAAGGTCTTCAAGATAATCATTTTCGATTGTCGTGATTCCCTTTATACCCTTACCGCCACGATTCTGTGCAGAGAAATTGTCAACTGACATACGCTTGATATAACCCAGAGAAGTCATTGCAAGGACTGTATTTTCCTTAGGGATCATATCTTCCATGGAAATATCATAAGCATCATATCCGATGGTTGTTCTTCTCTCATCACCATACTTTTCAGCTACAACAGATATTTCTGTCTTAATTACGCCTAAAAGTTTTTTATGGTCAGAAAGAATTTCCTTATAGCCCGCGATCTTCTTTTCGAGCTCATCATATTCTCCCTGAAGTCTTTCACGTTCCAAAGCTGCAAGAGCTCTGAGTCTCATATCTACGATGGCCTGAGCCTGAATATCATCGATCTGCAGGAAACCAATTATTTTTTCTTTTGCTTCCGCTACAGTCTTACTTGATCTTATGAGACGGATAACTTCATCAATCTCGTCTATTGCTCTAAGAAGACCCTCTAAAATATGGGCTCTTTCTTCTGCCTTATTTAGATCATATTGTGTTCGTCTTGTAACAACATCTTCCTGATGCTTAAGATAGCACTTAAGCATATCAAGAATATTCAGTATATGCGGCTCATTATTAACAAGAGCCAGCATTATCACACCAAATGTATCCTGAAGCTGAGTATGTCTGAAAAGCTGGTTTAAGATGATATTTGCATTTACGTCACGACGAAGCTCAATAACGATACGCATACCTTCTCTGTCAGATTCATCTCGAAGATCTGTGATACCGTCTATTTTTTTCATCTTAACAAGATCAGCTATATTCTTGATAAGTTTTGCTTTATTAACCAAATATGGAAGTTCTGTAACTATAATCCTGGACTTTCCGTTTGACATAGTTTCTATGTCAGTCACAGCCCTGATTACTACTTTACCGCGGCCTGTTCGATATGCTTCATCTATTCCTCTTGTACCAAGGATTTCTCCACCTGTCGGAAAATCAGGCCCCTTTACGATCTTAAGGATCTCTTCAAGCTCAGTTTCTCTATCTTCATTGACCTGATTATCAATGATCTTCACAACTGCGCCTATTACTTCCCTGAGATTATGCGGCGGAATATTTGTGGCCATACCAACGGCAATACCGGTTGTACCATTAACAAGAAGATTAGGAAAACGAGATGGAAGTACTGTAGGCTCCTGCTCAGTTTCATCAAAGTTTGGTACAAAATCAACGGTATTTTTATTTATATCAGCAAGCATCTCCATACAAATTTTTGAAAGTCTTGCCTCTGTATATCGCATTGCAGCTGCCCCGTCTCCATCCACAGAACCAAAATTTCCGTGACCGTCAACAAGACAATATCTCATGGACCATTCCTGAGCCATGTTTACAAGAGCTCCGTAAATTGAGCTATCTCCATGAGGATGGTATTTACCCATGGTATCACCAACAATACGCGCACATTTTCTATGCGGTTTGTCAGGACCATTATTAAGTTCGATCATGGAATAGAGAATTCGTCTCTGTACCGGTTTTAAACCATCTCTTACATCAGGAAGCGCTCTAGATGCAATAACAGACATCGCATAGTCTATATATGATGACTCCATTGTTTTCTTCAAATCAACTTCACTGATTCTATCAAAAATCTGATCGTCCATAACTGCCTTTCATTGATCTTTTTTATGCTATTTTATGTTTGAATCCTAATTGATCATTAGATATCAAGATTCTTTACATATTTTGCATTTTCCAGAATAAATTCTCTTCGAGGTTCAACCTTATCTCCCATAAGTGTCATGAAAGTAAGATTTACATCAGAAACACTCTCTTCATCCATTGCAACGCGGAGAAGGACACGCTTTGCAGGATCCATTGTTGTCTCCCACAGCTGCTCAGCATCCATCTCACCAAGACCCTTATAACGCTGGATCTTGTTATTCTGATCTCGACCCACTTCGTCAATGATCTTTGCTAATTCCTCATCAGAGTATGCATACCATACCTTTTTATTCTTTTCGAGCTTGTAAAGAGGCGGCTGAGCCAGATAAACATGTCCCTGCTTTATAAGCTCAGGCATGAAACGATAGATAAATGTCAGCATAAGTGTAGCAATATGCGCACCATCAACGTCGGCATCTGTCATGATGATTATCTTGTCATAACGAAGCTTACTGATATCAAAATCATCGTGAATACCTGTACCGAATGCAGTTATCATTGCTTTTATCTCTTCGTTACCGTATACACGATCAAGTCTTGCTTTTTCTACGTTCAGGATCTTACCTCTGAGGGGAAGAATAGCCTGAGTGGCACGTGAACGTGCTGTTTTAGCAGAACCTCCCGCAGAATCTCCCTCGACTATGAAAATCTCACAATTCTTCGGATTCTTGTCTGAACAATCTGCAAGTTTTCCGGGAAGTGAAAGACCATCAAGTGCTGACTTTCTTCTTGTAAGATCCCTTGCCTTTCTGGCAGCTTCTCTTGCTCTCTGCGACTGAATCGACTTTTCGCAGATGATTTTAGCAACATTAGGATTCTGCTCAAGATAATATGTCAGCTGTTCTGTAAATAAAGATTCAACAGCATTTCTTGCTTCTGTATTTCCAAGCTTTTGCTTTGTCTGTCCTTCAAACTGAGGGTCTTCAATTTTGATAGAGACAATTGAAGTCAATCCTTCTCGAATATCCTCACCGGAAAGATTATCCTCACTATCCTTAAGGATCTTATTCTTCCTTGCATACTCATTGAAAGTCTTTGTTATTGCATTTCTAAATCCGGTAAGATGAGTACCGCCTTCCGGAGTATTAATATTATTTACAAAACTGTATGAACTTTCGTTGTAGGAATCGTTATGCTGCATTGCCACTTCAACATAAACATTTCCACGTGCACCTTCGCAGTAAATGATGTCGTCATAAAGAGATGTTGTACTCTTATTCAAGTACTTAACAAACTCCTTTATACCACCCTCATAGTGATATTTCTCATCCTTTTCCTGCCCAGGACGTTCATCATGAAGTTCGATCCTAAGATTTTTTGTGAGGAATGCCATCTCTCTAAGTCTCTGACGGAGAACTGAGAAATCATAAACCTGTGTCTCTTTAAATATTTCAGGATCCGGAAGGAAAGATACCCTTGTACCGTGCTTTTCCGGATCACACTCACCAACAACAGTCAGATCAGATAATTTTTGACCTCTGGCGAATTTTTCCTCGTATATTTTTCCTTCACTGTAAACATTAACTGTTAACCATGTTGAAAGTGCATTAACAACAGATGCACCTACTCCGTGAAGACCACCTGAAACCTTATATCCTCCACCACCGAATTTTCCACCGGCATGAAGGATTGTAAATACAACTTCAACACCCGGAAGACCGGACTTATGATTGATTCCTACTGGGATTCCACGTCCATCATCCTCTACAACGATAGAATTATCCGGTTTGATCCAAACATGGATATTTGTGCAAAATCCAGCCAATGCCTCATCTACAGAATTATCCACTATTTCATAGACCAAATGATGAAGACCTCTTGCAGAAGTTGATCCGATGTACATACCGGGACGTTTTCTTACTGCTTCCAGTCCTTCCAGAATCTGAATCTGATCTGCTCCGTATTCCTGACTCATGTTTTAGCTGCCTTTCTTACTTTGTTCTGTTACCTTTGCATTTTCAACATAGAAAACACGATCTATTTCAAACCTGTTACGTATAAACTCATCAAGTCCCGTACAGGTGATCACCGTTTGAATTTCTCCGATACTGTCAAGGAGATATTTTTGTCTGTTGCTGTCAAGCTCCGATAAAACATCATCTAACAATAAAACAGGTGCTTCATGAATTTCTCGCTTAACAAGCTCTATTTCTGATAATTTGAGAGCTAATGACACCGTCCGTTGCTGACCCTGTGACCCAAATTTACGAATGTCTACACCATCAAGTAAAAAATTAATATCATCTCTCTGAGGACCAACGGAAGCTGTACCGTATCGAAGCTCTTTCTCTCTGAAATTTTTTAGTCTTTCAGCATAATCTTCTGCTGTACTATCCGGTTCATAATAAATTTGAAAATCACCTGAATTACCCGTTAGACGCTGATGCTCAATATGTATTATCTCATTAAGTTCGTTTATAAATTTCTCTCTTCTCCGAATCACGCGACTGCCATAATTGAGCAGCTGTTCATCCCAGATATCAAGCGTATCTATAAGTGAAGCACTACGTCGTCTGTCAGAAATAATATCTTTCAAAAGCGAATTCTTCTGACTCAGACATTTATTGTAATTTGTAAGATCCGAAAGGTACATCCGATCCAATTGACAAAGTTCCATATCGATAAACCTTCGTCTTTCAGCAGGACCATTTTTTATAATATTAAGATCTTCCGGAGAGAAAAAAACAACGTTAGCGATTCCCATAAGTTCAGATGCACGATGAAGAGGAAGTCCATTTATGGCAATAGACTTCTTTTTTGACTTTCTAAGATGCATATCAATTTTGTATGGGACATCATTTTTTTTCAGATGGAGACAAATATGAGCCTCATCTGAACCGAAACGAATCATTTCACGATCTTTGCTCTTTTTATGGGACTTAGTAGTGCATGCAACATAAAGCGATTCAAGAATATTTGTTTTTCCCTGAGCATTGTTGCCAAACAAAATATTAGTCCCATGGCTTAGGTCAAGATCTAATGATTCATAATTTCTGAAATGCTTTAGTTCAAGACGTTCAATGATCATTGAGTCACTTTAACTTCATTGCCATTAAAAGAAATGATATCACCATTGTGTATCTTTTTACCTCTCATCAGGCAAACTTCACCGTTAACGGAAACATTACCGTTAAGAATTTCAATTTTAGCTTCAACACCTGATGAAACAAGATCAACAGCTTTTAGAAGCTGACCAAGCTTTATAAATTCGTCATCAGGTCTTAATTTAAATTCTTTCACTTTATTCTCACGCTCCAAACGGAAATATAATTATGTTAACCTAAAATATTATGTAAACTAATTATTTTATGTAAACTTTCAGGCCATACTATTGAAATTAACAGGGAGTACAAGATATACATATTTCCCCTCTTCATCACGTATAATTCCAGGAGCCCTTGAATTTTCAAGATATATAGTAATTGTTTCATCACTAATTGCACGCAATGCATCTATGATGAATTTCGGATTGAATCCGATCATAAGATCCTCTCCGGTTTTTTGAATGTCAATATCTTCATCCATAGAACCAATTACAGATCTTATCTTAAGATTGATAACATCATCATTAATTGAAATAACAACTGGTTTTTTATCTCCCTCTTTAATCATGAGAGTTGCTCGATCGATACTATCCAAAAATTCTTTTTTATTAACAACAACCTTTGTTTCGTATGAATCACTTAACATCTGATCGACATTAAAATATTCACCTTCGATAATTCTTGAAACTACAAGTGTATCATCGAATTCGAATGCAATGTGATTCTGCATGAAGAAAAGGGAAACCTCTTTTTCAACATCACCAGTAAGAATTTTACTGATATCACTTAAAGTTTTTCCCGGAACAATAACTTTTTTCGAACCATAATCAGCTCTCAATTCGATTTTTCTGATAGAAACACGGTGTCCATCAAGCGAAACGACACGAAGTTTATCTCCTGTAATCTCAAAAAGTTCTCCTGTCATGATCTTATTATTTTCGTTGTCAGAAATCGAAAATATTGTCTGAAGGATGATTTCCTTGAGAGAAAACTCTGAAATTGCAATAGAATCGCTTCTATCAACCTCTGGAAGATACGGAAAATCTTCTCCACTTCTTCCCTGAAGATTAAACTTTGCTTTCATGCAGGTAATCTGTGTCTGATAAGCAGAATCTGTTGCAATAGTAATATCACCATTTGGAAGTCTACGAACAATATCATTAAAAAGTTTCGCATCAAGTGCGATTATTCCATTATCTTCGATGGTTCCGTTGATCTGAGTTTCGATTCCAAGTTCAGTATCGTTAGCTGCTAATTTAATAATTCCATTAGTTGCAATGATGAGGATACATTGCAAAATATCCATTGTGGTTTTAGATGGAACAGCTTTTGAAACTATTGAAACACCATTCACCAGATCCGATTTGGAACATGTGATTTTCATGTGTGTAAAACTCTCCCTTCGCGCGTGTCATATGTGTGTGAATAATTTAAATTCACAGTAGCCGTAATAGGTGGTGTGAATTTGTTAAAAACTCCTGAAAGCAAGAATAGGAGCGGATTTCAGAAAATGCAAACTAGGTTAAAAATAAGTTAAATCCCTGTGAATCAGCTGGGATAAATCATTTTCTTGATCTTCTCAATATCGTCCTTAAGGGTAGGATCTGTGGACAAATCCTTAGCAACTTTATCATGTCCGTGGATAACTGTTGTATGGTCACGATTGCCCATAACCTTGCCAATCTCAGTAAGAGGCACATCTGTCTCTTCACGGCATATATACATTGTGACCTGTCTGGGGATAACTATCTGTTTATTTCTTTTCTGTGAAACAATAGCTTCCTTAGTAGTGTTGTAATATTTAGCAACTGTATCAAGGATCAGTTCAGGAGTAATTGTTCTTGGAGAATCAGGTGTGATCATATCTTTGATAGCCTGCTCTGCGGTACTCATAGTAATTTCCTGATTATCAAGATTTTTTAGAGCAACAACCTTATTTAACGCTCCTTCAAGTTCACGGATATTGGATCTTATATTAGAAGCAATATACTGAACAATCTCATCATCAATAGTGATTCCTAATGTATCAGCGTATTGTCTTAAAATAGCCATTCGTGTTTCATAATCCGGAGGATTGATATCAACAGTTAGACCCCAGTCAAATCTTGAACGAAGTCGTTCTTCCAAAGTTTCCATATCCTTTGGTGGTTTATCGGATGTAAGGATTATCGCTTTATTTTGAGAATGAAGCTCATTAAAAGTATTGAAAAATTCATTCTGTGTACTTTCCTTACCTATAATAAACTGCACGTCATCAAGAAGAAGTACATCCACTGATCTGTACTTCTCACGGAATTTTGACATTGCAGCAGCACTGTCACCAAGACGGATAGACTCGATAACTTCATTAGTAAAAGTCTCACTGGTAACGTATCTGACAATAGTATTAGGATTTTTTTGAATAATGTAGTGACCTATGGAATGCATTAGATGCGTTTTTCCAAGACCGGGTCCGCCATAAAGAAAAAGCGGATTGTATACTTTTCCCGGATCTTCTGCTACTGCAAGCGCAGCAGAATGAGCAAGTCTGTTGTTAGGTCCGACAACAAAGGTGTCAAATGTGTATTTAGGATTCAGATTTGACTTTTGTATTGTCTGTTCGAGATTATCTTCATTGACTTCTTTCTTATTATTAATAGAAGGAATACTCTTACTCTTTTCTTCTTTGGCAGCATCTTCCTCAGTAATGAACTCAACGTCATAACGTTTATTCATTATTTCTGAAATTTTAACCTGAAAAGGAAGCTTATATTTTCTATCGATCATGGATAATCCCACATCACCCAGTTCCTTGGGGATAAGGATCTTAACAATACCGTCTTTCACGGAAAACAGTTTTAAAGGAACGATCCAGGTATCGTATGCAATATCCATAATGTCGTATTCGATTTTTACCTGTTCGCGGATCATGTCCCATATTTCCAAAAGAGCAAGTTTTTCGTCCATTTATTTAAATCTCCGGTCAATTATTTTTATCTGAAGGCAGACTCATCGAATTTATTCGATAAAATCTCGTTTATATATTAACCCAAATAAGAAAAATATTCAAATTAAAGACTTCGGATAATTTTTTTGAAAAAAAATTAATAATAATTTGTATTAAATTTAATACTTTTCCACTGAAATTATGTTATGTGAACATAAATAACACACATATCAACATGTGGAGGTGTTATCCACAAAGTTGTCAACAAATGTGAATAAAGTGGTTAATTGCTATATAGATTATGTAAACTAATTTTACTTATTAACATTTTTCGTGTGGATAAATGTGGATAAGTTTTACACAGCGAAAATGTTGATAAAATCTGGATATGTTTAAAACTATGTGGATTTATTAACGCAATTTTTGTGTTTATCCACAAGATGTTCACATTATGTGGATAAGATTATGTAAAGTTATTATGCATCCAGATTATGTGGAAAAATAGTGGATAACTGTTTTTTATCCACATTTAAATAACGACAGATATGAAAAAAATGGCTTTGTTTTTCACATTATCCACAGAGTTGTTCACATTTTATGACAACCGCTTTAAATCCTTGACGTTGACAGGTCTTACAATTATAATTGGACTGATGTTTTCCGGTATTTATACGCATTAATTTGTGAAAACAGGAGGAATTAAGTTATGTGGATGACATTTCAGCCTAAAAAGAGACAGAGATCCAAGGTACACGGATTTCGTGCAAGAATGAGCACACCGGGTGGACGTAAGGTGCTTGCAGCCAGAAGAGCAAAGGGCAGAGCTAAGCTTACAGTTTAAGACCACTTAACAGTGGTCTTTTTTCAACTGGGAAAATTTCCCGGTTGAAAAAAGACTCTGGAGATCAGCTTTACGCTGAAAAAAAGATGAAAAAGATTTCTTCTATTAAGAACAATTTAGATTTCAAGACGGTATATAGAAAACGTCGTTCCAAAGCAAATAAGTATTTTGTTATGTATGTACTGGAAAATCATCTGGAACACAACCGACTTGGAATATCGGTCAGCAAAAAGGTGGGCAACAGTGTTGTACGTCACCGGCTGACGAGGTTAATCAGAGAATCCATGAGACTGCATGGGGATATGTTCAATAGTGGTTTGGATATAGTAGTCGTAGCACGGGCTTCCGCTAATCCCCCAAAAGATTCTGAAGAGAAGCCGTTGAAGTGTGCGGACGTGGACCGTGCATTGTTACATCTAGCAAAGCTACATAAAATTCTATCTGACTGATACATAAGAATGAAAATAATTTTAATTGCTTTGATACGTTTTTATCAGAAGTATATTTCTCCGTATAAGTCAACAAAGTGCCCATATATACCAAGCTGTTCACAGTATGGTATCGAGGCGATCGAAAAATACGGTGCGGTTAAGGGTGGTTTGTTGGCTGCCTGGAGGATTCTTAGATGTAATCCTTTTTCCAGGGGCGGATATGATCCGGTTCCCTGAATTTTCAGTTAGGAGGAAAATAACTTGGCAGGTTTAATGCTGACACCTTATTCAGGTGCCTTTCTCGGACCGATAGCAAGAATTCTTGGTGTTATCCTGAATTTTATTTTTAACATCGTTCCGAATGTAGGTGTAGCTATTATCCTGTTCACCCTTGTAATATATATAGTTCTTTTGCCGCTTACATATCAGCAGCAGAAGTTCAGTAAGCTTTCTGCAAAGATGAACCCTGAACTTCAGGCTATTCAGGCAAAATACAAGGATAAACGTGATCAGGATTCTATGACGCGTCAAAATGAAGAGATGCAGCTTGTTTATAAAAAATATGGTGTATCTCCTACAGGAAGCTGTCTTCAGCTTGTTATACAGATGCCGATACTATTTGCTCTTTACAGAGTAATTTACAGTGTTCCGGCTTATGTTGATAAAGTATATAGTTGTTTACAGACTTTAGCCGTAAACATTCAGTCATCTGAGGGTGGCCTGGCTGCACTTACAACACTTTCCATTACATCAAAGGGCGAATATGCCAAGTATGTTAGTGATGGACAGTTTGTTGGTAAGGGTGGAGATATTGTTAATTCAATCATCGATATTCTTAACCGTGCGTCATCTGCTGATTGGAAAATAATTGAGGGTATCAAGGGTTTAGATGCAAATGTATTTGAATCCGTTCGTTCTCAGTTTGAACAGTATTATACATTCCTTGGATTGAACATTGCTTATTCACCACTCAATATCATGAAGGAATCTCTTGCTGCAGGAAATTATCTCCTGATCATCGGAGCAGCAATGGTTCCTATCCTTGCGGCAGCAACTCAGTGGATAAACTTCCTGTTTATGCCTCAGTCAGCTGCAACAACCGGAAATAATTCTTCTGCAAGTATGATGAAATCTATGAATATCACAATGCCGGTTGTATCTGCAGTATTCTGTCTGACACTGCCTTGTGGTATGGGTATATACTGGATCGCAGGTGCTGTGATAAGAAGTATTGAACAGGTTATCATCAATCGCAGAATTGATAGAATGGATATAGATGCTCTTATTGAGAAGAATCTCAGTAAGGAAGGTGTTAAGAAGGCAAGTGCCGAACTTGCTTCTGCATCAGGTTCATCTATTTCTTCAAATGCTTCTATGCGTACAAGTTCAATCTCTGCAAAGGCTCATGCATCTAATCTTTCAGAAGAAGAGAGAGAAGCTGCTATAAAGAAAGCCGAAGCCTATTATAAAAAGAATTCGAACGTTGGAGGTATAGCTTCAAAAGCGAACCTTGTAAAAGAATATAACGAACGTAATTCCAAGAAGTAAGGAGGGTATTTCTTATGGATTATACGGAGTTTTCCGGAAAGTCACTGGAGAGTGCGATCAGTGAAGCTGGTAAAAGCTTTTCTGTACCGGTAGAGGGGCTTGATTATGAAATCGTGGATATGGGTACGTCCGGATTTCTTGGTTTTAACAGCAAGCCTACTGTGATTCGTGCAAAGATCAAGGATGAGTATTTGGCTGATATGAAGAAAGAGGAGGAAGATGCAAAGACTTCTTCAAATTCTTTTGAGGCTGATAACGAAGATTCTAAGTCAGTAGAATCTGTAGATTCATCTGAGACAGTTAAAAGTGTGAAAATTGATGCAGATGATCAGACTGATATTATAGAGAGAGTTGATACATTCCTTTCTGATCTGTTTGAAGCTATGAATATGGAAGTTTCTTCACAGGTTTCTTATGACGCAGCTGAAAGATGTGTTGATATTGATCTTTCAGGTCCGGAGATGGGAATTTTGATCGGAAAAAGAGGACAGACTCTTGATTCGGTTCAGTATTTAGTAAGTCTCATCGTAAATAAGGGAACCGGTGAATATATCAGAGTGAAGGTTGATACCGAAGATTATCGATCAAGAAGACAGAAAACACTTGAAAATCTGGCGCACAATCTTTCATTTAAGGTTAAGAGAACAAGACGTCCTGTAACTCTTGAACCCATGAATCCTTATGAGAGAAGAATCATACATTCTGCACTTCAGGGAGATCGTTATGTAACGACACATTCCGAGGGTGAAGAACCGTTCAGAAGAGTTGTTATTACTCTTAAAAAGTGACAAATACTTGAGCCGCGAGGAAGTTGACGTTTCCAAAACGTCTCCTTCACTCGCGGTTTTTACTTATAGAAAAATTCAATATTGGTTTTATAAGTTACATGTATATAAGAATCGCTGTATTCTATTTTTTATATTGAAAACATCTTATCGTCTTTATTAATCTTTATATTTTTGAATAGAGAGAGACTACTATGAATAATATTTCAGATGATACTATTGCTGCCGTTGCTACAGCACCTGGAGTTTCGGGGATTGGAATAATAAGGATAAGTGGAAAAAATTCGCTTAACGTTATTGATAAAATTTTTAAGAATGTTAATGGAGAATCAACAGGTATTATAAATGCTAAATCTCATACAATTCACTATGGATTTATCTATGATAATGACGAAGTAATTGATGAAGTATTAGTATCTATAATGCTTTCACCACGTTCTTATACTACAGAAGATACTGTAGAAATAAATTGTCATGGTGGTCCGTTTGTAATAAGAAGAGTACTTCAAACTGTTTTTAAATATGGTGCACGTCCTGCTGAACCCGGAGAGTTTACTAAGAGAGCCTTTTTGAATGGACGAATAGATCTTACGAAGGCTGAGTCCGTTATGGATCTGATCTCATCAGGAAATGAATTTGCCAGAAAAAACTCTCTTAAAACTTTACGTGGTTCAGTTTATAAAAAAATCTATGATTACAGGGACAGGATCATCCATGAAACAGCATTTATCGAATCTGCGCTTGATGATCCAGAGCATTATTCACTTGATGGATATCCTGATATATTGCGGCAAAAGGTTATTGAATTGAAAGATGAGATAGAAGATTTATTATCTCATTCAAGTGATGGAAAAATATTATCTGAAGGTATTGATACCTGTCTTGTTGGAAAACCAAATGTAGGAAAGTCATCACTGCTTAATTTGCTGGCTGGTGAAGACAAGGCTATCGTAACAGATATCCCAGGGACAACAAGAGATGCTGTTGAAGTCAAAATTCAATTTGGAGGATTGACTCTTAATATGATGGATACAGCAGGTATACGAGATACAGAGGATACTGTTGAAAAAATTGGAGTAGAAAAAAGCCGTAACGCGATCGAAATATCTGATCTCGTACTTTTTGTTCTTGATTCATCTACTTCACTAGATGATGATGACATTGAAATATTTGGAAGTATAAAAGATAAAAAGAGTATTATCATTCTTAATAAATCAGATCTTGAACCGGTAACTACTATTGAAAGTATAAAGAAATATTCAGATGCACCGATTGTAGTTGTATCTGCTATTAATGAAGAAGGCATGGATGGCCTGCTTCATATAGTAAGAGAGATGTTTCTTTCCGGTGAAATATCCTCTAACGATCAAGTTTACATAACTAATGAAAGACAGCTTTCTGATCTTAGGAGTGTTAAGGAAAGTCTTTCTCTTGTAATTAATAGTATCGACAATGGCATGTCAGAGGATTTCTTTACTGTAGATCTAATGGATGCATATGATAAACTTGGTGCGGTGATAGGTGAAGAAACCGGAGACGATCTGGCTGATCGAATATTCAGTGAGTTTTGCATGGGAAAGTGATTTTGGAGGATTCCATGGTAAAGAATTATGATTATGATGTTGCGATTGTTGGTGCAGGGCATGCAGGATGTGAAGCGGCTCTGGCATGTGCAAGAATGGGATTAAAGACCATAGTTTTTACTGTTAGTGTTAACAGTATTGCTTTAATGCCTTGTAATCCGAATGTCGGAGGAAGTTCAAAGGGACATTTGGTTCGTGAAATTGACGCTCTTGGTGGAGAAATGGGAAAAAATATCGACCGTACTTTTATTCAGTCCAAGATGCTCAATAGTTCAAAGGGACCAGCCGTTCATTCACTTCGTGCGCAGGCAGATAAAGATGAATACTCCCGTTCAATGAGAGAAATCCTCGAAAACCAGGATAATCTGACTATTAAGCAGGCAGAAGTCACTGATCTTTTAGTTGATGATGGTAAGGCTGTTGGAGTAAGAATATATACGAATATTGAATACTATACCAAAGCTGTTGTGCTCTGTACCGGCGTTTACTTAAAGGCAAGGTGTCTTTGTGGTGAAGCTATAACATATACTGGTCCAAATGGTTTACAGGCAGCTAATAAGTTATCAGATTCACTTAAAAATGCAGGTGTTATTATACAAAGGTTTAAGACAGGTACTCCTGCGCGTATTGATGTAAGATCTATAGATTTTTCTAAGATGGAACCTCAGTATGGTGACAATCCGATAGTGCCTTTTTCATTTTCTACAGATCCGGATTCTATTCAAAAAGAACAGGTGAAATGTTATCTTACTTACACCAATGAAAAAACACATGATATTATAAAGAGTAATCTTGATCGTTCACCGATGTATTCTGGAGTTATAGAAGGAAAGGGACCCAGATATTGTCCTTCAATAGAAGATAAAGTAGTTAAGTTTGCAGATAAAACTCGACATCAGGTTTTTCTGGAACCGGAGGGCCTGCGTACTAATGAGTGGTATGTTGATGGAATGAGTAGTTCCATGCCTGAAGATGTTCAGATACAAATGTACAGATCAGTACCTGGACTTGAAAATGCCCATATTGTTCGAAATGCTTATGCAATCGAGTATGACTGCTTTAAGGGAAAACAGTTAAAACCTTCACTTGAATTTAAAAAGGTTTCAGGACTTTTTTCAGGTGGACAGAGTAATGGTAGTTCCGGTTATGAAGAGGCTGCTGCGCAAGGATTGATTGCCGGAATAAATGCGGCTAGATATGTTCAAAATAAAGAACCACTTGTTATTGATAGATCTGAAGGATACATCGGTGTATTAATTGATGATCTTGTTACGAAAGATAGTTTTGAACCTTATCGAATGATGACCAGTCGAGCTGAGTATCGCCTTTTACTTAGACAGGATAATGCTGATATCAGATTAAGGAGAAAGGGATATGAAGTTGGATTGATTTCTGACGAACAGTTAGAAGCACTCAATAATAAAGAGGATGAGATTAAGTCTGAGATAAAGAGGCTCCAGGGAATCAGAGTAGGAGCATCTAAGAAAACATCTGATATCTTAAATTCATTAGGCAGTACCCCTCTTGGTACAGCCGCAACACTTGAGGAATTGATACGTCGTCCGGAATTAAACTATGATCGGATAGCTCCCCTTGATCCGGAACGTCCGAAGATATCACGTGCAGCTATTGAACAAATTAATATTGAGATCAAATATCGTGGGTATTTAGAAAGAGAACAGCGTCAGGTTGCTCAGTTTAAGAAAATTGAAGATAGAAGGATTCCTACTGATATTGATTTTAGTGAAATTAAAGGTATCCGTTTAGAGGCTCAGCAGAAACTCAACGATTTTAAGCCTGTCAATCTCGGACAGGCATCGAGAATACAAGGGGTTTCACCCGCAGATATTCAGGTACTTACAGTGTATTTAAGTATGAGAGATAGAGAGAATACATTATAATTACATTCGTTATGTAAAATTTTGGAGATGCTGCTCTTTTACTTTATCTTGGAAGTTGGTTAAAGGTTTACATAAGAAATATATCATTTGTCTATAAAAAGTAAAATATCTTATGCGTTAATGATACGTGACTTAGAGAGCAACACAATGTCGTAAAATAATATATGTTATAATAATGAAAGAGGTTGTTATGGAAGATATGAATGTCCTTACAGAATGTCTTGATTCTATGAAGATTCCATATACGGACTTGCAGCTTGAGCAGTTGTATAGATATTATGAATTGCTTATAGAAAAGAATAAGGTAATGAATCTTACCGCAATTACTGACTTTGATGAGGTCATGATAAAACATTTTGCGGATAGTATTTCTTTATTAAGATATACTCCTTTAAGAGATAAGAGAATTCTAGATCTTGGAACAGGTGCAGGTTTTCCGGGAGTTCCTCTCAAGATTTTTTGTCCGGATTCAGAATTTATTCTTGTAGATTCAATTAATAAAAAACTTGATTTTGTTGCAGATGTTTGTGAAGAACTTGGTCTTAATGATATATCAGTTTGTCATTCCAGGGCTGAGGATTTAGCACATAAATCTGATTTTAGAGAGCAGTTTGATTTTGTTGTTTCACGTGCCGTTGCTAATCTTGCAACCTTATCAGAACTAACATTAGGGTTCATTAAAAAGGGTGGCTATTTTGTTTCATATAAATCAGTTGCTGCTGAGGAAGAAATTGAACAGGCAAAAAATGCGATTAGATTGATGGGTGGAAAGGTTCAAAAAACAGAAAGCTTTAACTTACCTGGATCTGACCTTGAACGTACGCTTATCTTTATTAAGAAGGGTGTTAATACACCTAAACAGTATCCAAGAAAAGCAGGTACTCCGGCTAAGACTCCGTTATAAAGATTGGAGAGTTTTTGTAGGTATTTATTTTAAAAGGTTTTAAAATAGGTGCAATTGTTTCACGTGAAACAATTGCACCTATTTTTGTTATGCGGAGCACTTAGCGAGGTATTTTCGAGCTTAGTGCGTGCTATGCAAGTTCGCTTGGCGAGGTCTTATCGAGCCTAGCGTAACTT
>AUJT01000044.1 GCA_000424365.1 Lachnospiraceae bacterium NK4A144
GCGCTTCTAGCTCAGCTGGTAGAGCACCTGACTCTTAATCAGGGTGTCCAGGGTTCGAGTCCCTGGAGGCGCACTAAGTGAAAGGCATTGACGTTGATCAATGTCTTTTTTCGTATTCAAAAATTTATTTAAAAATGGCATAATAAATAATGCGGGTCAAAAGATCTGTTTGTTGGTGGTATAAAGGGGAGAGAAAATGAAAAAGTTGGAAATAGTTTTGGAGGTCCTGCTGGGGCTCATCGCAGTGACGATCGGAATCTCCATTTTTGTTTTCGTGCAAAGTAAGGAAATCCGGGGATTTGTAAAAGGAACCAGCCTAAACAGCAAAACTGTGATCGGCAGGATTCCGGAAGAAATAATGGACGATGTTGATGCGGAGTATAGTGGATTTACAATACGCATAACTGAAAATGGTGAGACAGCAATAGAAGGGGTTGCTGAAGACTATGGTTATGTATATGATCACGATGCTGCATTAAGCGAACTGGATCAGATCCTTTCAGAACAGAAAAATGATTATCTTACTTATTATATGACGTTACTTTTTGGTTCAGAGTTGACATTGAAAACAGCCTATAAATATGATGACACGATGTTTAGAAATTTTGTAAGGGCTGAAAACTTAAAAGAACCACGGGTTCCTTCAATGGATGCGTCGTTTCAGTTAAATGAAGATGGTTCAGAATATATTATTGCTGATGCGACAAAAGGAAATGAAATTGATGACAGGATACTTCAGGACCATGTGATAAATGCTATAAATAAAGCCGTAAAAGAGGGAACGGTTGCCTCTGAACTGGTTGTCGAGATTCCGAAAGAAGCCTATATATCCGTAATGGGGTCCAATGATAAAACAGAATTAAAGAAAGAGCTTCCGGAAAAGAATAGGAAACTCAAACTTCAAAATAAATATAAAGATGTAAATATAACCTATACCTTCGGAAAAGAAAAGGAAGTATTAAGCGGTAACCATATATTAGAATGGGTTGGTTATGCCGGTTCGTCAGACAGGGTCGTTGTGGATCAGACAAAGATAAAAGAGTATGTAGATGAACTGGCGGAAATATATGATACACTCTGGATGTCGAGAAAATTTGTGACAACAACAGGAAAGACTGTTTCGGTAGATAGCGCACATAATGCGTATGGCTACAGGATAAGCCGGGAAAAGGAATATAAGCAGTTAAAGAAAGATATACTGGCTGCCAAAAGTGTGACCAGAGAACCAATATATGACAGCGAAGGTGCGTATGGAAATCCGTTATATCTTTCAAGAAATGGTACGGACGATCTGAACGGCACATATGTAGAAGTAAGTATAGGATCGCAGCATGTCTGGTTTTATAAAAACGGAGAACTTGTCGTGGATGATGATTGTGTGACAGGAAAGGTATCAAACGGACATGGGACCATACCCGGGGCATATCCACTGGCATATAAGCAGAAATCCCGGATCCTCCGAGGCGGAAGCGGAGCCGGAGCATACAGTACATTTGTAAATTACTGGATGCCTTTTAATCTGGGACAAGGACTTCATGATGCGAGCTGGAGAGCAAAGTTTGGCGGAAATATCTACTATAACAGAGGATCTCATGGATGCGTGAATCTACCGCTTAAAACCGCTAAGAAAATTTTTGAAAATATCGATGCAGGAACTGCGATAATCGTTTATAACTGATCTGGATCCCCATTAGGCAAAAGCTTAATGGGGATTAATTTTTTAGAGGAAGAAGCCGATATAAGATAGACAAGGATGTATATGTTCGAAAAGAGTTACAGTTCAGACGTAAACGAGCTGTAAGCGAGTGAACAGTGACCGAAAAGGAGGTTGTCCATGAGTAAGTTTTCAGTTACAAATAATTATTATCTTTATAATTTATATAAGGACAATAGCCTTTATGCGATACAGTCCAAGAGGAATGGGATAAATCCGGGATCATTGCTTGCGACAGATACAAAAGCGCTTATCAAAGGAGCGAGAATATTAGGGGACGCAGATTATGGAGATGAGGAAGAAGACAAGGCTCCTGATAAAAAGCGCTTTTATAAACAGCTGAAGTCTTTTGCTGATGCATATAATTATACGATGGAATCAAGTACAGAACTTGGAGGGCGCTCAAATAAAAAGATACAGAAGGAACTGGCAGCACTTAGAGATGAATATGCCGATAAGCTAAAGGGTTATGGGATCACTTTTACAGAAGATGGATATATGAAATTATCAAAAGCAAATATAGATGAGATAGATAAGAGCAGGTATGAGAAGTTCTTTGGAAAGGATTCGGAGTTTACAAAGACCATAAGCAAGCTTGCAAAGAAAATGAGAAATCACGTTGATTATCAGATATAAGTGATAGAATTGTGCGAGCTTCATTAGAAGCGAAGCAATTTGTGTCATAAGTTGGGGTAAAACATGACCCGGGCATAAAAAATGTCCGGGTCATGTTTTGTTTCCGGGGCACTTCTGTACGTTAATCTGATGACGCAAAAACCAAAGTGTGTTATGATGTTGAAATTGAAGATGATTTGTAACGAGTTTTAAGTCAGGAGTGTATCATGAATATTGTATGTTTGGACCTTGAGGGTGTACTAGTACCGGAAATCTGGATCGCATTTGCTGAGGCAAGCGGAATACCTGAACTTCGCAGAACTACCAGGGATGAGCCTGATTATGACAAGCTGATGCGTTGGAGACTCGGTATTCTTAAGGAACATGGGCTTGGATTGAAGGAAATCCAGGATACGATCGCTACTATAGATCCTATGCCGGGCGCAAAAGAATTTTTGGATGAACTTCGCTCTATGACACAGGTTATTATCATTAGTGATACATTCACACAGTTCGCTTCGCCGCTCATGAAAAAGCTCGGATGGCCTACAATTTTCTGTAATTCTCTTGAGGTTGCGGACAATGGAGAGATCACCGGATTTAAGATGCGTATCGAAAATTCGAAGCTTACAACGGTAAAGGCTCTTCAGTCTATAGGATATGAAACAATTGCCAGCGGTGATAGCTTCAATGATCTCGGAATGATCCAGGCAAGTAAGGCAGGATTCCTGTTTCGCAGTACAGAGCAGATTAAAAAAGATTATCCTCAGTATCCTGCATTTGAAACTTATGATGAACTTATGGATGCCATAAAGAAAGCGCTTTAATCTATGAATGAATGTACCACGCTTTGTTATGTAGAAAAGGACGGTAAGTATCTGATGCTTCACCGTACAACAAAGAAAAATGATATAAATCATGAAAAGTGGATAGGAATCGGCGGACACTGTGAAGAAGGAGAGAGTCCCGAAGAATGTATTTTAAGAGAGGCCCGGGAGGAAACGGGTTATATTTTAGATGGACTGAGATTTCGCGGGATAGTTACCTTTGTGTCAGGTGGTGAAAGAGATACTGAAGGCAGATGGACGGAACATCCTGTGTCTGAGTATATGTTTCTTTTTACCGCGTCTGATTTTCACGGTGATCCGATCCCTTGCGATGAGGGCGAGCTCCAATGGATCTCGAAGGAAGAAGTATGGGATTTGAATCTGTGGGCAGGTGACAGGATCTTTTTTAGACTGCTTGATGAGGAAGCGCCATTCTTTTCTCTAAAACTTCTATATGACAAGAGCGGTACATTAAGAGAAGCGGTGCTAAACGGTAAGGAACTGGAACTCTTTGACATCCTTAATGAAGATGGAACACAGAGTGGACAGGTGGAGGAGCGAAACGTGGCACACAGACTCGGACTTCTTCACGGTACCGTTCATACATGGATAGTCAGGAAGAACGAAAAAAGCGGATATGATGTGCTTCTTCAAAAACGCAGCATGAATAAAGATTCTCATCCAGGAGAATACGATATTTCTTCGGCAGGACATATCTCATCAGGAGATACGCCGCTATTATCCGCTGTCCGGGAAATGCAGGAAGAACTTGGCATAGATGCAGATCCTTCAGATATAAAGGAGATAGGAATTCACCGGGGAAAATTTGCCGGAAATTTCGGGAAGAATTTTCATGACCGCTTGTTCAAGGACCGGGAAATAAGTCATGTCTATATCTATGATAAAGAAATTGATATAGAAAAGCTTAAACTGCAGGAAAGTGAGGTCGAATCCGTAAAATGGATGGACTATGCAGAATGCAGACAGGCACTAAAAGAAAAGACAATACACAGCTGCGTATATCTCGATGAATTTGAGCAGATCGGAGAAGCATTAGGGCTGGTTTAACTGATATAATTGTCGATATATCATGATGACAGGGTCAAAAGTAAAAAATCCGATCAGTATAATGGTATAAACATCTTATATCAGAAAGGACTCAAAAGATATGCTTCACGAATATCCGGATTATTTAGATGAATTTGAATGTATAGGCGGTCGCTGCACAGATACCTGCTGCGCCGGGTGGGAATTTGACATAGACCCGGAGACATCGAGGATTTATTCGGAGATTCCGGGAGAAGAGGGAGAGTATATCCGCTCCAGACTTACTTATGCAGAGGACGGTTCTCTTTGCATTTCTCCGGGAGAAGGTGGACGTTGTCCTTTTTTAAATGAAAATAATCTCTGCGAGTTGATACTCAAGCATGGCGACAATATACTAAGTGATGCCTGTGCAGAGTATCCGAGATACTATACGGATATAGGAAATTATGAAGCCATTGATATGAGTCTGTCCTGCATGGAACTGGGGCGGCTGTTCTTTACGAGAGATGGGCGTCCTACGGTATATCGAAAGGTTGATGACGATATCGAAGGGGAAATACTTCCGGAGGAGGAAGAAAAGAACCTTAGGAAACGCATTAATGAACGTGACGGGATGATACGTGAAATATACAGTAAGTCAGAGACTTTATTTTTGAATGACGCAGGATTTACCAAGTCAGAAGAAGATGAGATGTTATTTTCACTTTTTGATGATCTTGATTACTATCACTATCTATTTGGAGAGTTTGCAAAGAGCTTTAGGGCGTCCTTGCCGGAACTGCAGGAAAGATCAGATGAATTCTTTTTGGGACGTAAGGAAGATATACTTCGATGGTTCAGGTATCTTTCGGAATATTTTGTATTTCGTTATACGATATCCGATCTGGCGGCAGGAGTACCTATTGAAGCTACGATGAGATTTGTAAAGCGTTCATTGCGTCTTATATATCTTGCATCCTGTTTTGAGTGGCTCAAAAAGGGTGAATTTGAAGTAGATAACATGATATATGTTGCTCATGTTTATTCTAAAGAGATAGAACACAATCTGAAAAACGTATCGATAATACGAGGATGAAGCATAACGATGATCGGAAATTATCCGAAGTCCAAAGAAGGTTGAACAAGTATCTCGATTAAAGGATTAATCATGCATAAAACATGGGGTATGAATTTGTAGATTACTCCCAAAAAATCAAAAAAGCACCTTATTGCATTTACAATGATGCAATAAGGTGCTAATCTTTGTTTAAAGAGATAAAACGATTAATCAAAGAGGGAAAGGAAAATATGGCTAGACATCAAAAACCGCTGGAACTGAAGAATACGAGAATCACTGACTCCCTCTTCGGACATTATGTGGACACTGTGAGTGAGATCATGGTCCCGTATCAGTGGAAGATACTTACGGATCAAAATCCTGAAACAGAACCTACGTATTGCGTTCAGAATTTTCGGATAGCAGCAGGCAGAGAAAAAGGAGAACGGAAGGGCGTTGTCTTTCAGGATACGGATCTTTATAAATGGATAGAAACCGTAGCATATTGTCTTGCATCCGGCAGAGCAAAGGAATATGAGGCTGTTGTGGATGATGTTATACAGCTGTTAAGTGAGGCGCAGGAACCGGATGGATATTTAAATACATGGTTTCAGGTAAATCAGCCTCATGATAAATGGCAAAACCTGATAGAAGGGCATGAATTATACACCTCCGGTCATATGTTTGAAGCTGCGGTTGCGTATTATGATGCAACAGGAAAAGACAGGTTTCTCGATGTTGCAAGAAAAAATGCAGATCTCATTTGCAGGACGTTTGGATGCGGTGAAGGACAGATAAAAGGATATCCCGGGCATGAAGAAGTAGAGCTTGGGCTTATTAAGCTTTACAGAGTGACGGGAGATAAGAAATATCTGGATCAGGTCAGATATTTTCTTGAGGAAAGAGGGAAAAAACCGAATTTCTTTGAAGCAGAAATGAAACGCAGAAAGAAACCGACATTTTTCCCTGAGTTTATGAATTATGACCTGGAATATTCTCAGGCAGCTGTCCCGCCTGCGGAACAGACAAGAGCTATGGGGCACGCCGTGAGGGATATGTATCTCTGTGCAGCGATGACAGATTACGCAGAGGAAACAGGGAATCAGAAGTTTATAAATGCTTGTAAAGCCATATGGGACAACATGGTAAACCGTCAGATGTATATCACAGGCGGGATCGGTGCCAGCGGTTTCAGAGAGAGGTTTACGACAGATTACGATCTGCCGAACAATACAAACTATTGTGAAACCTGTGCATCTGTGGGAATGATGATGTTTGGTCTGCGAATGGCGTCAGTTGAGGGACGGGCAGACTACTATGATACGGTAGAAAGAGCACTGTACAACACGCTTCTCGGAAGTGTAAATCTTGAGGGAAACAGATATTTTTATGTAAACCCGTTAGAGATGGTTCCGGAATTTTGCACATCGCACACCTATATGGATCACGTAAAACCGATCCGTCAGAAGTGGTTCAATGTAGCATGTTGTCCGCCAAATCTTGCGAGAACCATAGCATCACTCGGACAGTATATATATGCGGCAGATGATGAAGCATTGTATATCCATCAGTTCATCTCATCTGAGACAGAAGGAAGAGCCGGAGAAACAGATTACCGTATTTCAATGGAGTCAGATCTGCTGCAGGATGGCAGGATAAAGATAAAAGCCGGATTATCACAGGAGGGTGTGATAAAGATAAGAGTTCCTTATTACGGAAAAGAATACAGTATGACTGTGAACGGGACGGAAGTGCATCCGGAAGTATGTAATAGATACATGATCATAAAGCTGCCGAAGGGTGAGTCACATATCGAGATAAAATTTGAGATAAATCCTCGTTGGGTATCTGCAAGGGATGAAGTCAGAGCAGATGCAGGAAAAGTAGCCCTGATGTACGGTCCCATGGTGTATTGCCTTGAGGAAGCGGATAACGGAAAGAATCTGGCAGGAATATATGTAGATCCTTCTGAAAAGATTTCAAAAGTATCAGAGATTAAACGATTTATCGGGGAGCTTCCGATTTTTGAATTTGAGGGATTGAAACTTATTAACAAAGGCGTAGAAAAAGGAAAACTGTACGGACTTCCAAAGTTTGAAACCGAAAATACAAAAATCACTGCTGTTCCGTATTGTATGTGGAATAACAGGGGCATTGGAGAAATGACAGTTTGGCTAAAGAGCCGGATACCGGTATAAAAGGCCGGACAAAGCGTACATTCTGTGTGGGGGTACAGATCACACATGAGTGATAAAAAAGGATGGATATGTTGCTGGATCGAAAATAAGCAGATTGACAGTGACGAAGATTAAAAGGAGGAAGTGTATGAAAAAGAACAAGTTAATGGGTGTAACGCTTGCAACTGTTATGGCAGCTTCAATGCTTGCTACAGGATGCGGAAGCAGCTCGGCATCGGGAACCGCAGCATCTGCTGGTGCTTCTGAGGCATCCGGAGGCAGTGAAGCAGCTGGAGGAAGTGAATCGGCTGGAAGCGGTGACCGTGTTCACATCACATACGCTCAGTGGGGAAATGAGACAGAGACAGCAGCTACACAGAAGGTTGCTGATAAGTTCAACAATTCGCAGGATGAGATCGAAGTTGAAGTAATAAAGATCGACCACGATACATATGTTACAAAGCTCAATGCCATGGCTACAGCAGGAGAACTTCCGGATACCGCTATCATGAGTGAGGCTGGTGTTCTGAAATTTGCAGAAAATGGACTTCTTGCGGACATCAGTGATATGTATGGTGAGGGTGATTCAAAGCCGCTTGACAGCATCACATTTAAGTATCAGGGCACACCGGTTGCATATTCGGCAGCGAACGAAGTATTAAACCTTTGGTACAACAAAGATCTTTTAAAGGAAGTTGCTGATAAGCAGGGACTTAAGGTTGAAGATGTGACACCTCCGGCAAATGCAGACGACGCGTGGGACTGGGATACTTTCGTAAAGACAGCACAGTCGCTTACAGTTGATGTAAACGGAAAGAATGCACTTGATCCTGATTTTGATCCTGACAACATTGATATCTATGGCTGCACAGTAAACACACTTCCATGGCAGCTTGAAGTATGGGCAAAGAGTAACGGCGCAGGCTATTTCTCAGAAGACGGAACACAGTGCACGATCGATGATCCTGCTACAGTAGAAGCACTTCAGAATATTGCAGATCTTTCAAGCAAGTATCACTGCGCACCGCCTGTAACAAGCGCAGCAAACGCTCTTGAGTCTTCTCTTGGAAGCAAAAAGGTTGTAATGGCTACAGACGGAACATGGAATGTAGGAACATACCTTGGACCGAACGCTGATTATGAATATGGTGTGGGTGTTCTTCCTTACATGAAGGAAAAGGTTACTATCTGCACAGGCGGACCGAATGTAGTATTTTCTACTACAAAGCATCCGGAAGAAGCTATGACATGGCTCAAGTGGTACTATCAGGAAGAAAATTCATGGGATCTCATCGAAGCAGGTACATGGATGCCTATTCTTGACAAGTGGTACAACGAAGAAGAACTGACAAATAAGTGGATCGACAATGACAACTTCCCTCAGCATGATGAGTATAAGAGTGCTGTTGTTGATTACGCAAAGAACAATTCCAAGTCCACAGCTTGGTATTATGTAAACGGAACAGATGAGTTTAATGCAACTCTCGATACTGCATTCTCAAGTGTATGGTCCGGAGATCAGACAATGGCAGAGGCTATTGCAGAGAATAAAGACGAGCTTCAGGAAATCTTTGATGAGAGTAACGCTCAGTAAAAATATCCTAAAATGACAAACTCTATCCGGCAGCAATCTGCTGAGAGCTGCCGGATATTTTTCTCCCTATAAAGAGGTTGATGATGAACAAGATCAGTGCAAAACCGAAATCAATTCACGGTAAAAAAGAAGAACGTACAGCGTATCTATGTCTGATACCGGCATTCCTAGGTATTTCATTTATCAGTTATTTTCCGACGATAGCAGTTTTTGTCCTGAGTTTCTTTGAGTATAATGGTCTGTCCAGCCCAAAGTTCATAGGACTGACTAATTTTCAGAGGATTTTTACAAAAGATATATATTTTGCGGAATCTATAAAGGCAACACTTCTTTATGCGTTTCTTGCAGTAGTTGGTTCTATTATTTATTCCCTTTTTATAGCACTTCTTCTGAATATGAAAATATATGGACGGACACTTTTTCGATCCATTTTCTTTATACCATACCTGCTTCCGGCAATTGGTGTATTTAAGGGATGGCAGTGGTTATATGAGCAAAATTTTGGACTTTTCAATTTTGTTTTGAGAATGTTCGGCATGAGACCGCATCAGTTCCTTGATAGTCCGCATGAAGTCATTCCGTCACTTGTGATGATAGCTGTGTGGTGCAGCGGAAATCTGATAGTAATATTCCTTGCGGGATTGCAGAATGTGCCCACAGTATACAGAGAGGCAGCGGAGGTTGACGGAGCAAATACATGGCAGAGATTCATCCATGTAACGATCCCCTGCATAAAGCCGATCATTTTCTATAATGTTCTTACTGCGCTCATAACAAATCTCCAGGTTATAAATCCGGCGCTGGCTCTTACAGACGGCGGCCCCGGAAAGAAATCAATGTTTATGTCATACGTGATATATCTGTATGGTTTCCAAAAAAATAAGCTTGGATATGCCGCAGCATATTCCGTGATCTTTTTCATACTTGTAGGAATTTTCACAGCGATCTTGTTTAAGACACAAAGAGAAGCAATATTTGGAGAGGAATCCTGAATAAAAGTTGTATTGTTGTTTCGAAAATATCAGGATTGGAGTAGAATATGAACAATAGAAAGAAAAAGGAAAAAATGCTGAATCTGCTTGCTACACTAGCAGTACTGATCTTTGCACTTCTTGTATTGCTGCCGATCTGGTGGATATTCAGATCATCATTAATGAGTGTAGCGGCTGTAAATGCGTATCCGCCGTCTTTTATACCCTATGAATGGCTGTGGTCCAATTATTCAAAGGCACTGGAAACCTTTAAGTATTGGACATATTTCAGAAACACTTTTTCTATAATCATTCCTGCAGTGACTTTCGGTACAGTAACGGCGATCTTTTGCGGATATGCCTTTGCACGACTTCAATTTCGCGGAAAGAGATTGATTTTCAATGTATGTGTAAGTACGATCCTGCTTCCCGGAATGGTAACACTGATCCCACTTTATATCATGTGGACAAAGTTTCTGGGGCTTGGAGATACTTATTGGCCGTTGATACTTCCGTTCCTTACAGGCGGTGGATTCTTTAATATTTTCCTTATCAGGCAGTTTTTGATGACAATACCGAAGGATCTCGATGAGGCAGCGAGCATTGATGGCGCAGGACGGATGAGGATCTTGTGGACAATTCTTGTACCGGCGATAAAACCGGCGATAGTCGTAGTAGGCATGATGTTGTTCATTCAGATATGGAATGATCTTTTGCAGCAGCTGATCTACATCAACAGCATGGATAAATTCACATTTGCGATAGCACTTACGAATTTCACGGGATCGTTTGGTACAAACTGGCCTGTAGCACTGGCTGCGACATTTATGACGATACTTCCGGGCATCATAATCTACATTTTCGGACAGCGTTCATTTGTGGAAGGCATTGTACTCACCGGTATGAAGAACTAAGGAAAATATAAAAGGAGACCGGCAGATGAAGATCCTGAATCGATTTATGAAATGGTATTGGGGAGATAACGATACGGAAAAAGAGCCGCCGAGGGAAGGCTTAAAGAGGGCTTTGTTTCTGTTCATCAATTTCCCTGGAAAGATGATGCTGTTAAACCTCATCTTTATCATAAGCTGTATACCGATATTTACTGTACCTGCAGCGGTATCGGGGATGCAGAGATACCTTATCAGGATGTTTCGTGATGGTTACGGTTTTTCTGTAAGTGATTATTTCAAGGAATTCAGACAGAGCCTTTTTCGGAGGATACCGGCATTTATCCCGGCGACAGGAATAGTATTTTACGGATACTATCTCATGAGCCTTTCGGGTAATTTTTCCGATGGAGTGATAGAAGCCTGGGTGTTTGGCACAGGATTCGCCGTGTTGACGGTTGGAAGTCTGCTTTTTACATGGTTGGGCGTCCTTTCGGCTATGTTTGATATTCGGAATAGCTCACTCCTAAAAAATGCACTGATACTGCTTATTACCGAGTGGAAAACTAACGGAAAGCTCTTTGCATTTTATTCAATGTATTTTTTCCTTATGGGATCTTTTTTTCCATATTCAATGTTTGTTTTTGCAGCATTCGGGTTTTCATTCCCGGCACTTGTAAGCTGCGCATTTATAAATTCATCAGTTCAGAGAAGGATACTCACTCCTTTTGAAGAAAAGGAGGTACAGATTTGACAATGACCATAAAAGAAATAGCCAGCCTCACCGGTGTTTCGGTGGCAACAGTATCTAATATTATTAACAATAAGGGAAGAGTTGGTGAGGATACCCGGGCGAGAGTAGAAAAAGTCATACGGGAGCATCATTACAGACCAAACTCTGTCGCAAAAAACCTAAAAACAAAGACCAGCCGCAGTATCGGAGTAATTGCGGAAGATATGACAGTATTTGTCATGCCGGAAATAATAGACGGGATCACGGAATGCTGTGAAGAAAATGATTACCAGATCCTTCTCGTAAATTTACGTCTTTACAAAAAATACTCTGATACATATTACAAAACAAATCATCACAGAGAGCGTGTTAAAGCTGAGATCCAAAAACTTATATCCATGCAGGTGGATGGAATAATATATGTGGCTGCACACGAACGCGTAAATGATGTTATCCCCAAAAATCTTCCGATTCCTGTAGTAATGGCATACAGTTTTTCCAATAGGGGTGAAGTACCGTCGATAGTAGTAAATGATCAGGGCGGAGCGGAGAAGATCACTGAGTATCTTTTATCAAAGAAACATGAGAAAATAGGCGTGATAGCTGGAAAAAAGGAATCGATCCATACATTGTCCAGACTGGAGGGGTATCAGAGAGCACTTCTTCGTCATCAGATTTTTTATGATCCGGATCTTGTCGTATATGGAGATTGGGACAGACAGAGCGGACACGATGCGATGGAGAATCTGATGAAAAAAAGTCCCACAGCTATATTTGCCATGAATGACGTAATGGCAGGCGGTGTATACGACTGGTTAAAAGAACACGAGATGACACCGGGAAAGGATGTAGCGGTAGTCGGATACGATGATCAGGTAATGTCAGCCTATGAAAATCCGCCTCTTACAACGGTAGGACTTCCGTTAAGAGACATCGGCTACAAAGCAGGTGAGGAAATAATAGGTATGCTTTCCAGCGGAGATACATATAAGGCAGAAAGCCGGATCGACGTTGACTGTCGTTTGTGCGAAAGAGAATCAGTATTTGATTATAGAGGATAAAACTGTAAAACAAAAAATTGCTCCTTGGAAGCATCGCTTCTGAGGGGCAATTTTTGTCGAACCGGTTATTTGTAAACAAAAAACTGCCAGCAAAAGTGCTGACAGAAAAAAGCGGAGACGGAGGGATTCGAACCCTCGTGCCCCGGAGGGCTAACGCATTTCGAGTGCGCCCCGTTATGACCGCTTCGATACGTCTCCAAAATGTAAAATAGCCGCTGATAAAAGCAAAACTTGAACAGCTGCCACATCTGTATATTATAAAACGTTGCACAACAGCCGTCAACATCAGATTTTTACGAGGTTTTCGGGCATAAATGCTTATTGTTAGAGCAGGCAAAATCAGATATAATGAAACTAAGTATGTGGATACGTAATACCATTCACGCTGAACCGGAAGAAAGGGGTTCTAAAGGGGATATAACAAGCACGTTCGGGAAGAGAAACCCGTAAATGCAGTGAGGAGGCGGAAATGAAACGTATTGGTATGCTCACAAGCGGTGGTGACTGTCAGGCACTCAATGCAGCGATGCGAGGAGTTGTAAAGTCACTTATATTCAGTGGGGAGCAGATTGAGATCTATGGATTTCTTAACGGTTATCAGGGTCTTATCTACGGCAACTACAGGATGCTCGATGTGTCGGATTTCTCAGGAATCCTGACCCGCGGCGGTACGATACTGGGCTCGTCACGTACACCGTTTAAGCTCATTCACGAACCTGACGCAAACGGTCTTGATAAGGTAGAGGCAATGAAGCATAGCTATTATAAGCTTAACCTCGACTGTCTCGTTATCCTTGGAGGTAACGGTACTCACAAGACTGCAAATCTGCTTCGTGAAGAGGGACTGAATGTTGTTACTTTGCCAAAGACCATCGACAATGATCTTTGGGGAACAGATATGACATTTGGATTCCAGAGCGCTGTGGATATCGCGACAAATGCCATTGACTGCATTCATACGACAGCAGATTCCCATGGACGTGTTTTCATAGTAGAAGTAATGGGGCACAAGGTTGGATATCTGACACTCAACGCCGGAATGGCAGGCGGTGCGGATATAATCCTTATACCGGAGATCCCGTATGATATAAAAAAGATCGTTCAGGCTATAGATGAGCGTAAAAAGCGCGGCTCCAAGTTTACGATAATTGCTGTGGCAGAGGGTGCTATCAGCAAGGAAGATGCAAAGCTTTCAAAGAAAGAATACAAGAAAAAGATGGAGAATTACCAGTATCCGTCGGTTTCTTATGAGGTAGCAGCAGAAATCCTTAAAAAGACAGGTCAGGAAGTTCGAGTAACGGTACCCGGTCATACACAGAGAGGCGGAAGCCCATGTCCGTACGACAGAGTATTTGCTTCCAGACTCGGAGCTGAAGCAGGCAAGCTGATCCTTAAGGGAGAATATGGATTCATGGTTGGTTACAGAAATCGTGAAGTAGTAAAGGTTCCTCTTGAGGATGTAGCAGGAAAGTTAAAGAAGATCCAGCCGGATTCATCAATAATAAAAGAAGCCAAGATGCTTGGAATCAGTTTTGGCGATTGATCGGCACATATCCTTATAATGATGTCAGGGTCAAAAGGGACATCAGTAAGGGGCAAAATTTACTTTTGACCCTTACATCTTATAATTTATGTAAGAAGGAGATTAAGGATTCGCGGACCGGAAACGGGCCGCGAATCCAAATTTATGGCATATCAGGCATTATACAGAAAGTTCCGTCCGGACAGATTTGAAGATGTCAGAGGACAGGATGTAATCGTAACAACATTAAAAAATCAGATAAAAGCAGACCGGATAGGTCATGCATATCTATTCACAGGAACTCGTGGAACAGGTAAAACAACCGTTGCAAAGCTTTTTGCAAAAGCAGTGAACTGTACGGACAGAAAAGAAGATGGAAGTCCCTGCGGCGAATGTCCAAATTGTCGGGCAATACAGACCGGCTCATCAATGAATGTAGTAGAGATCGATGCAGCCAGCAACAACGGTGTAGATAATATTCGTGAGATCCGTGACGAGGTTTCATATCCGCCCACGGATGCGAGGTTCCGCGTGTACATCATCGACGAGGTTCATATGCTTTCTGCAGGAGCATTTAACGCCCTGCTGAAAACACTGGAGGAACCGCCGTCATATGTGATCTTTATCCTTGCAACCACAGAAATAAACAAGATACCGGCAACTATTCTTTCGCGCTGTCAGCGATATGATTTTCATCGTATGACGATAGAAACCATGGTGAAGCGCATGCGCGAGATATGCGACCGGGAAAATATCGAAGTAGAGGATAAGGCTCTGCAGTATATCGCACGCTGCGGTAATGGATCCATGCGAGATTCGTTGAGCCTTTTGGATCAGTGTGCATCATTCCACATAGGACAGCAGCTGACTTATGATAAAGCTCTTCAGGTCCTTGGAGCAGTAGATACATCTGTTTACAGCAGATTCCTCGAAGACATTGTCGGGAAGGATCTTAGCGGTGCGCTTAGGATACTGGACGATGTTCTTATGCAGGGACGTGATCTTAGCGCATTTATCACGGATTTCATATGGTACTTGAGAAACCTTTTGCTGATTTCCGCTCAGGATCAGCATATGGAAGATGTTATCGATGTCTCAAGTGAAGCACTTGAAGTTATGAAGAAAGAGGCTGAGACTGTAAGTCCGGAGGTGCTCATGCGCTTTATTCGGATCCTTTCTACACTGCAGGGAGATGTTCGATTTTCAACAGAGAAGCGTGTTCTCACAGAAATCGCGATCATTAAGCTCATGCAGCCGGCAATGGAATCGGATCTCGGTTCATTAAAACAGCGTATCGAGGATCTTGAGCAAAAAATCGAGAACGGGATAACAGTCAATCCTGGTTTTTTTGACAGCGCTGCAGGAGCAGAGGGCATAAATAAGGGCTCGGCTGCAGCGGAAAAATATGAGAAAGTTCCGCTTCCCGATGCGCTGCCTGAGGATGTGGAGCAGGTAGCAAAAAACTGGAGAAAAATATATAACCAGTTAGAGCAGCCGACGAGAAATATGGTTCGGAATGCGCATCCCACAGTTGAAGGCGGCCAGTTGATAATTGTTTTCGATGAAGACAAAAGAATGGATTACGCCTTTGTTTCGGGGAAAGATCCTGAAACAGGAGAAGAAAAAGAACAGGAAGCGCTTCAGGAAGCAATAAATAAAGTAATTGGAAAGAATGTTTCTTTTAAGCTGGTGCTCCAGCAGGAGAAACGACCATTTAATACGGTTTATGCAGATCTTTCATCATTGATCCAGTTCGATAATATCGAGACCATTGATGAAAGTTCAGAATAAATAAATTACAGATCTTCTAAGAAGTTCAGGAGGAAATGCAACATGGCAAAGAGAGGCGGTTTCCCGGGCGGAATGGTACCCGGTGGAATGAATAATCTGATGAAGCAGGCACAGAGAATGCAGCGTCAGATGGAAGAAAGCGCAAAAGAACTTGAGACAAAAGAGTTCACAGCGACTGTTGGCGGCGGAGTAGTTACCGCAACAGTAAGTGGTAAAAAAGATCTTAAGGAAGTAAAGATCGATCCGGAAGCAGTAGATCCGGATGATGTTGAGACTTTGCAGGATATGATCGTTGCAGCAGTAAATGAAGCAATGAAGCAGGCCGATGAAGCATCACAGGCTGCTATGGGCAGATTTACCGGCGGTCTTGGCGGACTTATGTAACAGGAGCTGAAATGGAATTATATTCCGGAAAGATCAATAAATTGATCGAGGAGCTTACTTCTCTTCCGGGAATCGGTGCAAAGTCTGCGGGGCGTCTTGCCTTTTATCTGGTAAACCAGCCGGAAGAGCGGGTGAAGCAGCTTACAGACGCGATTCTCGATGCAAAGAAAAATATACATTACTGTAAGGAGTGCTGGACCCTGACAGATGAAGAGATATGTCCGATATGCAAAAATCCCAAGCGGGATCATGCGACCATCATGGTTGTTGAGAATACGAGGGATCAGGCAGCATATGAAAAGACAGGAAAATATGAAGGCGTTTACCATGTTCTTCATGGCGCCATATCTCCTATGCTTGGAATAGGACCCGGCGATATTCGGTTAAAGGAATTGATGAAAAGGCTGGAGGGCGATGTAAATGAAGTGATCGTTGCGACAAATTCCAGTCTTGAAGGCGAGACCACAGCCATGTATATCAGTAAGCTTATAAAACCTACAGGGATAAAGGTCAGTCGTATAGCCAGCGGAGTGCCGGTTGGCGGCGATCTTGAAAATATTGATGAAGTAACATTACTTAGAGCGTTAGAGGGGCGCACAGCTTTATAAGCTGTAAACAAGAGGGGCATCAATAAAGGAGTCTATAAATATAAACCGGCGTTTATGGAGGAGGATGCAGACAAAATGGAAATCGAAAAGAAGCTGTTCGGTCACACAGGGGACAATAAGGACATTTCAGCATACACGCTTGTAAATGCGAATGGAATGAAGGCGACCATATCTGAGTTTGGAGCAAATATTGTTTCACTTATAGTTCCTGACAAAAACGGAGAACTTAAGGATGTGGTTTTAGGCTATGACAGCGCAGATCCTTATTTTGTAAATAATGAGTTCTTTGGTGCGACGATCGGACGCAGTGCAAATCGTATCGCAGGTGCCAGATTTGATCTGGATGGTACGACCGTTCTGTTGAAGGCAAATGAAAATGACAACAATCTTCACACAGATAAGGAGAACGGATTCCATAAAAAACTCTGGACAGCTGCACCTGATGAGGGTAGAAATTCGGTTACCATGAGCTATACAAGTCCCGACGGTGAGAATGGCTTCCCCGGAAAGCTTGATATGAAAGTTACCTTTACATTGACAGATGACAATGAACTGGTGCTTCATTATGAGGGTGTATCAGATAAAAAAACTCTGATAAACTGCACAAATCATTCGTACTTCAATCTTGGAGGACATGACAGCGGACTTATCACTGATCACTATATTCAGATCGTTGCGTCACATTACACACCTGTCCGTGCAGGATCGATCCCGACAGGTGAGATCGCTTCAGTAGCAGGAACACCTTTTGATCTTCGTGAGATGACCAGAGTTGGTGATCATATTGATGACGGTATCGAGCAGCTTGAGCTTACCGGAGGCTATGACCACAATTTTGTTCTCGACGCTCCCGGCGGAGACCTGATCGCAGCAGTAGAAGACAGAAAGAGCGGCAGAAGAATGGAAGTATATACAGATCTTCCGGGAGTTCAGTTCTATGCCGGCAACTTCATAGGCGAATTAACAGGTAAGAGCGGTGCGCATTACACAAAGCGCTGCGGTCTTTGCCTTGAGACACAGTACTTCCCCAACAGTGCAAATCAGGAGGGATTCCGTCGACCGATCTACTCTGCGGGTGAGAAGTATGATACAACAACAACATATAAATTTACCACTTGCTAAGGCAACATCACTAAAAGGTACGGTTGTATCAATACAAAATGAGCAATAATTCATAAACTGATCAATTAAAACAAGACAACTTCTTGTATAATACAGCGTATACGGTCTTGAAAATGTATAGGGATCGCATATAATGAAAATGTACTGTCTAAGTGACAAAAAGTTGTATTTAAGGAGGAATCACAGTGCTTGAGGAATTAAAGAAAAAGGTTTATGAAGCCAATATGCTTCTGCCGAAATATGATCTTGTGACATTTACATGGGGAAATGTCAGCGGAATTGACCGTGAATCCGGTTATTTCGTAATCAAGCCCAGCGGTGTTGAGTATGATAGTCTTACTCCGGATGATATGGTAGTCGTCGATCTTAATTGCAACAAAATCGAGGGCAAATATAATCCGTCCTCTGATACAGAAACTCATGCAGAGCTTTATCGTAAGTGGAGTGATATCGGCGGTATCGTCCACACACATTCTCCGTGGGCTACGAGCTGGGCTCAGGCAGGACGCAGCATCCCTTGCTACGGCACAACTCACGCAGACTACTTCTATGGAGATGTTCCGTGTCTTCGTTGCCTGACAAAGGAAGAAATTGACGAAGCATACGAGAGAAATACCGGTGTTCTGATCACTGATTACTTTAAGGACAAGGATCACATAGCAGTTCAAGCTTGCCTCTGCAAGAACCACGGTCCGTTTGGATGGGGCAAAGACCCTGTAGATGCTGTTCACACAGCAGTTGTACTTGAGGAAGTCGCAAAGATGGCTTGCCGTACAGAAATGATCAACCCGAAGGTACAGGAGTGCCCTCAGGAAGTTCAGGATAAACACTACTATCGTAAGCATGGTGCAAATGCATATTATGGTCAGAATAACGGCTGAGAAAGGAAACTAATATGACTAACAAAGAACTTGAAAAGACGGCTAATGCGGTCCGCAAGGATATCGTAACTGCCGTACATGCTGCAAAGTCCGGACATCCCGGTGGATCTCTTTCAGCAGCAGATATTTTTACATATCTTTATTTTGAAGAGATGAACGTTGATCCTAAGAACCCTAAGGATGAAAATCGCGATCGTTTCGTGCTTTCAAAGGGTCACACAGCACCGGGTCTTTACTCTGCACTTGCAGAAAAAGGCTTCTTCCCGGTAAAAGACCTTGAGACACTTCGTCACACAGGTTCTTATCTTCAGGGACATCCTGATATGAAGCACATCCCGGGCGTAGATATGTCCAGCGGATCACTTGGACAGGGCCTTTCTGCTGCTGTAGGAATGGCTGTAGCAGCAAAGCTTGATAACAAAGATTATCGTACATACTGCCTCTGCGGAGACGGTGAGATCCAGGAGGGTCAGATCTGGGAAGCAGCAATGTTCGCAGGTGCAAGAAAGCTCGATAACCTCTGTGTTATCGTAGATAACAATAATCTTCAGATCGATGGAACAGTTGAGGAAGTAAACTCTCCTTATCCTATCGACAAGAAGTTTGAAGCCTTCAATTTCCATGTTATCAACATCAATGGTAACGACTTCGAGGAAATCCGTAAGGCATTTGATGAAGCAAAGAATACAAAGGGAATGCCCACAGCTATCATTGCAAAGACTGTTAAGGGTAAGGGCGTTTCATTTATGGAAAATCAGGTCGGCTGGCATGGAAAGGCTCCGAGTGACGATGAGTTTAAGACAGCCATGGACGAGCTGGAGAAAGCAGGTGCCGCATTATGAGTGATGTAAAGAAGATTGCAACCCGTGAAAGCTACGGAAAAGCACTGGCAGAGTTCGGTGAACAGTATAAGGATCTCGTAGTCCTTGACGCTGACCTTGCAAACGCAACAAAGACACAGTATTTCAAGGAAAAGTTCCCGGAGCGCCATATTGACTGCGGTATCGCTGAGTCAAACATGACAGGAATCGCAGCCGGACTTGCTGCAGCAGGAAAGATCCCGTTTATCAGCTCCTTTGCAATGTTCGCAGCAGGACGTAACTATGAGCAGGTAAGAAACTCCATCGGATATCCGAAGCTTAACGTAAAGATCGGCGCTACTCATGCAGGTATCACAGTAGGTGAGGATGGAGCTACACATCAGTGTCTTGAGGATATCGCTCTTATGAGAACTATCCCTGGCATGACAGTTATCGTTCCTTCAGATGATGTTGAGTCAAGGGCAGCAGTAAAAGCAGCGATCGAGATGAACGGACCTGTTTATCTCAGATTCAGCAGAGCAGCAACACCGGTTATCAATGACACACCTGACTTCAAGTTTGAAGTAGGTAAGGGAATCACAGTTCGTGATGGTAAGGATATTACTATCATCGCTTGTGGTGTAGAGGTTGGATATGCTCTTGAAGCAGCTGAGAAGCTTGCAGCAGAGGGTGTAGACGCTCGCGTTATCGACATGCACACAATTAAACCTATCGATGAGGAACTCGTACTCAAGGCAGCAGAGGAGACTGGAAAGATCTTCACAGTAGAAGAGGCATCTGTTATCGGTGGTCTTGGAAGCGCAGTAGCAGACGTTGTATCAGAGAAGAAGCCTGTACCGGTTCACAAGATCGGCGTATACGATCAGTTCGGTGAGTCAGGTCCGTGGTCAGAGCTTATGGCAAAGTACAAGCTCGATGGCGAAGGCATCTACGAGCAGATCAAGGCAAAGCTTTGATAATTTTCCGGATTAATAATTGATCTATCAGGGATCGGGTCATTTGTGGCCCGATCCTTTTTTTACTTAATAGGAAATAAAATGTGTACGGTTTTCAGACAGGTGACATGATATAATATGATGACAAGGGTCAAAAATAAAAGCACGTTGACCTTTACATCTTTTATATAGATAAGGATGAAAAATGGCAGATCTGAAAATCATTAAATCAGCTAGTAAAGAAGACTTTGACGCAGATGTAAGACGTCACCGACTGGATATAACTCTTAGAGTACTTGTTATACTTGCCGTTGTGTTTGCGATAGCATTTGCGGTAAAGCATTATATAGATACCAGAAGCTATACGGGTTATGAAATCCTGAAAAAAACGGTCAGATCCGATTCTGACACGGCAGAATATATGGTATATAACGGCCATATCCTGAAATACAGTCAGGACGGAGCGGAATCTTTTGACGAAACAGACAAAGCGAATTGGAACGTGACCTATGAAATGCAGGAACCCAAGATCGCAACCTGCGGAGATTATGTGGCAATGAGTGATCTCGGATCTACCGAAATCCTCGTGATGGACCCTGATGGAAATCAGACAGCGATTCAGACAAAATTGCCGGTTATGAATTTCAATGTAGCAGGACAGGGAGTAGTTGCCGCAGTGCTTGAAGAAGGTAATACGACCAGGATCAATGTATACGACAGAGAGGGAAATCAGCTCGCAGGAATCAAGAGCACAATGTCAAAGAGCGGATATCCGGCAGATATTGCACTTTCTCCGGGCGGAACTCTTCTTGGGGTCACATATATCCGTATGGAAAATGACGAATTAAAATCGTCCGTTGCCTTTTATAACTTTGGTGATGTTGGTCAGAATGAAATAGACAATTATGTAAGCGGATATGATTACGAGGGCACGGTAATACCAAGGATAAAGTTTCTTAATAACCGTACTGCGGTCGCCATAGGCGATGACAAGATGGTGTTTTATAAGGGAGATCAGAAACCGGAGGCACTTTCGGCTAATTCTATCGAAGATGAGATAGAGAGCGTTTTTTACGGTCCTGATGAAGTCGGTCTTGTATTCAGGGCAGAAAGCGGAGCGAACAGATATCGGATAGATCTGTATAGTGACAGTGGAAAGTTAAAGCTGTCACAGGAATTTGAAATGGCATATACCGATATAAAGCTCACATCGGACAGGATAATAATATATAACGATTCTACATGTGAGATCTTTGATATGAAGGGTAAAGTTAAATATGATGGTCTATTTGAGGATTCCGTCATATTAATGGCGCCAACATCAAATACCACCAGATTTGTTCTGGTAAACAGAAATATGACACAGATGATACAATTAAATTAAAAATGCTATAAGAACTGATAAATGCCTGCCGGTAAAATAAGGCAGGCATTTATCATATTATGTCAGGGGAATACAAATAGGTGTTTATACAGGAGGAAAGTTATGACCGCAGAATTAATACTGCTTTTAATTGTGATAGTAGTCGCGTTGTTTACATTTCAGGGATATAAGCAGGGATTTTTACGGATAATATTTTCGTTTGTTTCGATCTTGCTTGCAATATGGCTTGTAGTAAAGATATCTCCGGTAATATCAGATTATCTAATGGAAAAAACAAAGATCAGCAACGTTACAGAAAAAAAGATAATGGAGATATTTGAAGAAAAAAACTCCGAACGAGACAATACGATCTATGAAAATCAGATAGAAACGATACAGTCATACACATTACCGGATCTGATAAAGGGAATGCTTGTAAAAAATGATACCCCGGAGGTATATACACGCCTGCTCGTAACGGCGTTTGAAGAGTATGTTGCAAGATTTCTTTCAAAATTATTTATTAAGATACTGGTATTCCTTATCTCACTGTCATTAGTATATGTAATATTGAAACTAACAGTTCTGTCGTTGGATTTTATAGGGAAAATACCTGTGATAAATGGGCTGAACAAGATGGCGGGGGCGTTGATAGGATTATCAGAGGGATTTATGGTGATCTGGTTCTTCTTATTAATAATGACACTGTTTGCAGGTAGTTCAGCAGGACAGAAGTTTTTCGAAATGGTGGATGGCAACAGGGTGTTGTCACTGTTTTACAGCACAGATGTGTTCCTTAATATGATGGATTGATGATGACAAGGGTCAAAATGAATAAGCGTTAAGATTGGAAGGATGAAAATGCAGGAAGTTTTGCAGGAAGAACAATAAGCAAAGACCGATTGAGTTGTGGACCGGAAAATTAAAAAGGTATATTGTATATGGATGTGCTCTCGAGTACAATATATGGTATGCTTTGGCATGCGATAACAAATAAATTAAAAAAAATAAAAAAATATGAAATTTGTTGTTGACGTGTGGGTATTAGGGTGGTAATATATCACTTGTCGCCGCGAGCGGCAGCGAACAAAACAGCTCGCAAGTCCAGTAACCAAGCGGTTCGACAGAACTGAACCTTGACAAACAAACAGCAATGCAACCCTGAAAATTCAAATGAGAAATTTCAGAAATGCAAAAAATAAAACTCTGGATCAGAGAGAT
>AUJT01000045.1 GCA_000424365.1 Lachnospiraceae bacterium NK4A144
TTCGGTCCCTATCCGGCGCAGGCGTAGGATATCTGAGGGGAGCTGTCCTTAGTACGAGAGGACCGGGATGGACGGATCACTGGTGCACCTGCTGGAAACCAATTCCACAACAGGGTAGCCAAATCCGGATCGGATAAACGCTGAAGGCATCTAAGCGTGAAGCCGACCTCAAGATGAGATATCCAAGGATCCATAAGATCCGCGAGACCCCCTGAAGAGTACAGGGTAGATAGGATGGAGGTGGAAGCACCGCGAGGTGTGCAGCTGACCATTACTAATAGGTCGAGTGCTTGTCCAAGATAAATCGGGAGTTATTCCCGGATGGAAAAATGATTCGATGTTCGGTTTTCACTGTACAGAGTATGGTGAAAAGAATACGGCCCACTGGCTCAGTTGGTTAGAGCGCCGCCCTGTCACGGCGGAGGTCGACGGTTCAAGTCCGTCGTGGGTCGTTTACCTGGCCCGGTGGTCAAGCGGTCAAGACATCGCCCTTTCACGGCGGTAACACGGGTTCAATTCCCGTCCGGGTCACTAATGAATTAATTTGAATGAAATATTCAAATTAATTCATATTAAAAAATATCGCGGGATGGAGCAGTCTGGAAGCTCGTCGGGCTCATAACCCGAAGGTCACAGGTTCAAATCCTGTTCCCGCTATTCGCAAGGTAATATATCTTGCAAATATCGATCACTATATGATTGGATGCCCAGATAGCTCAGTTGGTAGAGCAGAGGACTGAAAATCCTCGTGTCGTTGGTTCGATTCCGACTTTGGGCACTTGAAAGAGACTACATTTGTTAGTCTCTTTTTGAGTTATAGGAAATTATGTCAAAATACTTGTAATAAAGATGTTTATGTGGTCATTGTCTATGGGCTTGCCATTTAAGGAGAATAGAGATATCATATTATTTGCTGACTAAAAAGAAAGGTGCTGTGTTCCTTGAGGGACACAGCATATATTATTTGATGGGAAAGAAAATAATTATTTTAAATACCGGTGGAACGTTGTCTTCTGTAATGAAGGAGAATGGACTTGCGCCGGGACTTACAACAGAGAATATCCAAAAGGAATTGCATATTGTTTCCGGAGATACAGAGCTTGAAATGATGGATATATGTGCGCTGGACAGTGCAAATATTTTTCCGGAAGACTGGGCTATGCTGGCTTCAAAAATAGATGAGGTTCGCGGAAAGTGTGACGGTGTTGTCGTCATACATGGAACGGATACTATGGCGTATACTTCGTCTATGCTGTCATTTATGCTTCAAAATATAAATATTCCCGTGGTCATAACAGGTTCTCAGTTGTCTATGGGAAATCCTATAGCAGATGCTATGGAAAACTGCAGATGTGCTATACATATGGCAGCTTGTGGAAAGCCCGGCGTCTATGTTGCTTTTAACAGAAAGGTCATACTGGGATGCAGGGCATCAAAGGTCAGATCGACTTCATTTGATGCGTTTGACAGTATAAATTATCCTTATTGTGCTCGCATCAGCTCTCTTGGAATGGTTTTGGATGATAAAGCTATCCCTCAGAAAAGTGGTGTTTATAAATTACAGAATACTTTCTCGGATAAAGTATTTATGCTGAAAATGTTTCCGGGGATACATCGGACAATGTTAAAGAGTATATATGAGCAGGGATACAAGGGATTATATATCGAAGCCTATGGATTAGGTGGTATGCCATTTCTGAAGCATGATTTTATTTCTGCTCTCGGAGAACTGGTAAAAAGTGGGATGACCGTAGTTGTAGGAACGCAGTGCAGGTTTGAAGGCAGTAATCTTAGTGTATACGAGACTGGCTTAAGATCACTGGAAAATGGAGTGATGCAGGCTTTTGATATGACTTCTGAAGCGGCTCTTACAAAACTTATGTGGGTTCTCGGGAAGACAGAAGACCCGGATGAGATACGGGATTATTTTTCAGTGAGTCTATGTGGAGAGGTAACGATCCCACAATAATTCCTATAAGTCAAGAAAGGCGCTCGTTTACGATACGAGCGCCTTTCAATATGATAAATGAAAGGATGGGTCACGATATGGGAGGCATTGCCCCCTCAATGTAGAAGCCATCCATTCCACTCAAGAAGACAATAAAAGCTTCTTGAATATCAACTATGTTTTATGTGTTCATAATACATAATGTAATGAGATACGACAAGCACAAAATTAAATACAAGAAAAAAGGATTGATTCGATAAGGTGAAGCTCTCGCCGCCGTCTCTACGTCAATCCTTTTGACCGATCCGATAAGCTACTGTTTGGTGAAGCTCTCGCCGCCTCCCCTTCACTTATCTTCTCTTAAGTTGATATAATATTAACTCTTAGAAGAGTAATTGTCAAGCAAAATATGGAAAATATTAAATGCGTCACTCAATTGTTTAAGCAATAAGATCATTAGCCTTGTAAGCATCTAAAGTTCTGGAAATATTTTTGTCATCACCGATAAGATAAACATGGATAGGATCGAAAAGACTCAGAGCTAAAAGACCGATAATAGATTTTCCGTTAATATAAATATGACCGTCGCTTACATCGACCTGACAGTCCAGTTTTTTATTGATCTGAACAAACTTTTCGATTTGCTTTCTGTCCTTAAGTAATACCGGTATATCTTTCATTACGCAGCCTCCTTTCTTTTCTGCATTTCATTTCCAATCATCATAATAATACAAACAAAAACTTGGTTCAACCTTAAATGAACACACATTAACGCTTTGTTACACAGAATTGTTTGGAAACTTACTGACAAATATGCTGATAGAGCCAATTGACGGGAAAATGTTAAGAAATTTAAACGATGAGTAAAAATTTTTTCATATTTATTTTGGACGTATAGTAAATGATAAAAATTTTTCTGTTAAAGGAAAATAATGGAAAACGTGAAGGATAGAAAAAAGTTATAATTATTCACTCTTGAATTGTATACAAAGTACTCGGAAAAGAACATGACAAAATGTTTATTATTTATTAATCTTTTATTAACATGGTTTGTTTATCGCCGAAGTTAAGTTAGTGTGTTTGGAATAGGATAGGATATGTTTAGTTTAAGTACCAACGCTGCATCATTTTTAGTATACGTAATTGCTACGTGGCATTATTTTCTTAAGTACAGCAAAAGCCCTTTTCGCTTTATAAAAGTGCTGCTTGCGGGATTTTTTTCAGGTCAGCTCCTTATCAGATTATTTACATATGGTACGATCAAAGTGGTAGAGAAAGGTATGCTTCCCTTTTCACCGATCACGGGGTTCTTTTTTCTGACGATATTAGCGATGATAATGATCCCGTTGATAGTCCTCCTTTACCAGAGGATTTACGGTATTCATACATACGTTGAGGCATTGCTTGTTTTATGCAGTCTTACGACCGTTGGCAGCTTTGTAGATGCTATCGGAGGAGAAGATATAATCGTTGTCAATGCAGCAATGCTTATCTTTTCCGGTCTTTGTTATCTTTATAAGCACAAAGATTTTGAGCAGCTGATTATTAATCTTGGCAATGAAAACAATGTAAATACAATGTCCACGGCTATATGGATGTACGTTATTACTATTGCTACACTTCTTTATAATTCAGGATCGTTTATTTATATCAGTGCGTTTCGGCCGGAACTTAGGGACAGAGTTCTTGTAGTGGTTCATGTTTGTGCTGTTGCAGGGATCTGTGCTTACTTTTTCTCTGTTAAACAGCTGATCAAAGGCGTTAATACATCCGTTGAAAATGAACTGCTTAATAAGGCAATTCATGATGCAGACACGATGCTTCTCAGTGGAAAGCAGAAAATGCTTGATTCGCAGGAGAGCGTGATAGCAGCTTTTGCGGAAATTCTTGAGAATAAATCCGGTGAGTCAGGTGGTCATGTTAAGAGAGTAGCTCTTTATAGTGAAATACTCGCAAAGAAGCTGGGACTGCCGGATGATGAAGTTCATATTATAAAAATCGCATCTATGATGCACGATGTGGGAAAAATACTTGTCCCTAATGAAATATTAGAGAAAAAGGGGCGTTTTACCTATGAAGAACGTGAAGCGATGAAACTTCATGTTGCGTATGGCGATAAGATATTGAGCAATGCGCAGGGTGAGATCATGTTTGCTGCGAGAAATATTGCAAAGGAACATCATGAGAGATGGGATGGAAAGGGATATCTTTATGGATTATCGAAAAATGAGATATCGCTTGAGGCTCAGATCGTAGCAGTAGCAGATGTTTTTGATGCACTGACGAGTAAACGTTGTTACAAGGATGCATGGGATATTAAAACTTCTTATAAAGAAATAGTTGATGGAGCCGGAACACAGTTTTCACCTGAGGTTGTAGAGGCCTTTAAGGATGGATTTGAAGATTTCAAGGTGGTAATGCGTGATAATCCGGAGTCGGCAGAAAATGATACCGTATTACTTAAGGTATTGAGAAATAATAAAGCTTCATAAAGATATCGATCCGATTTGGCCCATCGTCGCAGGCGATTTAACTGGCAAAATCCGTTACGCGAGCGAGCTGAAAGCGAGTGAACAGTAACGGATTCTCCGTGGAAACTTACGGAGTGGTTCGTATGTGTATTATGACAGGGTCATAAGTAAGTGACAAAAGAGGAGCGCAGGAATGGATATCGAAAAGCTTTTTAGGAGTGCAGATTTTTCGAAGGAATCAGATCTGAAGATCCGTCTTGCAGAAAAATTAGGCATAGAGCCTGATGATTCGGCAAATGAAATGAATACAACTGAAAAACACGTATTTATCCAAGAGAAACCAAGACACAGAAAAGATAAAATGTAATGTGAAACCCCAGAGTTTTTTACTCTGGGGTTTCACATTACATATAGGAGACTCAGACAGGAATTCTATGGGAATTAAAGTCTTTGTCTGTGTTTTTTATCAATAAAAAGACTTAGTGCAATGAGAGCTGCTGCTAAAATCGAAATCAGAATTCCTTCTTTAAGTCCGGAAGGGAAGAAACGGATCTCGATCGTATGCTGACCAGCTGAAAGTGGTGTGCTGATCCATAAGCCATCAAATAGATTAATATCGCTCTTTTCACCGTCCACATAGAGTGTCCAACCGATTTCGTATGGAACAGTAAGGATCAGATCTCCGTCAGTTTCCATGTGTATCGTTCCGGACAGGGAATCATCTGTTTTTTCGATGTTCATGAGCTTTTCGGAATTATTCAGCCGTTCAGTAAGATCCGACAGTGCTGCGGTGTTCAGCTTATAAATATTTACGTTGATAGGATCGGAAGGCTTCTCTGCATCAGAGTATTCCATTGTAACGGTTGTTCCTGCTTTATGATATCCAAGATCATAAATATAACGGTATTTCTTTGCACTGTAAGTCTCGTCTGGTGAACCATCGCTGAATTTAAGCTTCAGGTCACCCTTTGCTTTTTCGGGGTTATAAGCAAGCAGATGAGAGTCTTCTGTATAGGTTATTGTGATGGTTGTGCTATCGCGGAGTACGTCACCGTATGTTGTGAATATTGATTCATCAGTTCCGAGGTCGCGAGCCAGCGCATTTTGCTGATCGATCGGATTAAGCTCAGAGTTATGAACTTTGAGATTTCCGTCAATTATTTCTTCACTTTCTGAAACAGGTACGAAAAGATCACGTTCTGCAGTATTCACGGTATAGCCTGTCGGAACCGTATACAGATTTTCGTACAGAAGAGCACCGTTTGAGTTTTTTATCTCCTTTGCAGTATCTGAAGCATTAAGTACCCCGTTTGATGGAACAAGGGTGTAATGCTGTCCCATTAATGCTGCGGTTAATGGAGTTGTTCCGTCTGAGAGATAGAATACACGGCTGTTCATGATCCCGTATCTGCTCATGTATTTTGTGACAAGGCCGCTATTAGTCGATGAGAACAGAGAAAGGGATGAGAAATCGACCATCATCGAATGATTTCTTATTTTTCTCTTTATTTCATCAGCCCTTGCAAGGGGTTCGTTAAAATCGTTATTTCGCTCCTGTATAGTTTCATTCAGAACACGATAATCTGCCAGTGTATCAAAGTAATCTTTACGTTTGATAGTCCTGTTATTTGTATAGAATGTGTTTGCAATCAATTCAATAATAACAAGTACTATCAGAGAATAACGGTAAAATCTTATATCGGCTTTGGCTGTTTTGGTATTTTTCCTGCCTGCGGTACGGTAAAAATACATTAAAATGATCGTGGCCAATCCAAAACCTATGGTAAAAGCAATGCTTCCGGTATCGAGGGCGTCATCATGATTGAAGATCAATGTAGCTCCGATAGCGAGAGTACCTATCAGTAGCGACAGGATAAATGGCTTTTTGCCGCAATCTCTGATATGAAGGAAGCCTTCATAAGCGATGGTAAGCACCAGTATTATATATAAATATGCCTGACGGGCCGGAAGTGAATCAGGATAATTAAGCCCGTGCCAGATATAATTTAATATATTTAAGTTAAAGCTCATAAGTATGAAAACCGCAAGCAATGCTTTTGAGAGCTTTTCTTTGAGAGAAACCTTGCGGGTCATGAGCCAGATCATGCATAAAAAGATCACTATGAGACCGCAGTAGATATTCGGAAAGTGATCAAGTCCGGTTTCAGTCTGGACACCTGCCAGATGTCGACCGAAAAGCTCGAAGGGATTCATGTAGATCTCAGGCTTTTTTGGGAATTTTACATTTGTAAAAGATGTAAATTTAAGCGCAACGACCTCAGGAATGACCAGGATAGCGGAAAAAGCTCCTGCGAGTCCGGAGTACCATCCAAATTTTATAAGATTTCCAAATCTGAATCCTCGTGTCACGATCAGTACAAGTGTGTAGAGTACGAGGTAAATACAAAGCATTATCGAAAGATAGTAGTTTGTATAAATTGATAAAGCCAGTGTGATCGCATAAAGCGCAGGACTTTCGCCGTCATAGAGCTGTTCCAGCCCTAAAATAACAAGTGGTGCGAGGAAAATAACGTCCATCCACATAACATTCCAGTTATATGCAGCAAGGAATCCGCTGAAAGCATAGGCAAAACTAAAGATCAGCATTGTCGGAGCAGCATTACCAAAGTGTTTTCTCAGATAATGAAACATGGTCAGACCGGATAAACCGATCTTGAGCACAACCATATAGCTCATAAACTCGAGAATAAGACTTTCGGGCAACAGAACAGAAAGAAAATTGAATGGGCTTGCAAGGTAATATACATAAATTGCAAGGAAGTTAGCACCGATACCGGCGTTCCAGGAGTAGTATAGAGAATCCCCATTCCTGAGTTTTCTTAAAAATTCATAGAAGAAAGGAGTGTACTGCTGGTAAAAATCCTTTTTTAGAAATGTGACACCACCGAAAGGATATATCCCGCGCAAAATAAATAACAGTAGTGTTGCTAATAATGGCATCAGAAAAGACAGGAGATATAGTGTTTTTTCAGGATGCTTTTTGGTATAGGATATTATTTTTTCTTTCATCGTTTTCCCTCAATAGTAAACCGCTTTCGGATATTTCAAAATCTGAAAGCGGTATTCGAGTCATTTATTCAAAATCGTCGTGGTCATCAAACAGTTCGTAATACTGCATCTTTCGATAGTCATCAAGAGCATTTCCTGCGTCTGAGATACTTGTATCTGTTCCGTTTTCTGAAACAGCATGTATTGCAGTCACAACCGGATATTTTTTTGAAAAATCATCAAGAAACGCGCGATAGCCTGTGAGTGGTATACCTGCGGCTTTGAGAGTCATGTTTCCAAGGTAGTTTGCACTGGTTTCTACACCGGAGGCTTCTTCAATATCGTAATTTGCCCAGATTACGAACGGAACTTTGTATCGGAGTGTGCGTTCTTCAAAATTGAGGTCTTTACCCTTCTTTCCGTTAAGATTGAGAATAGGTTCTACAACATAGTCGTTTGCCTGATGATCACCAAAAAATACGATAACAGTTGGTTCATCTTCGTTGCTAAAGTAATCAATGAGATTCTTGAAGGCATCATCCGTAAGTCTCTCAAGTGAGAGATAATTGGTGATACGAGTGTCTTTTCCGTCATAGCCATCAATGGTTATATCCGGGTGGAAATTGTCATATTCACCGGTGTATTCCGAATGATTCTGCATGGTTACATTGAAAGAGAAGAAAGGCTTTCCGTAGGACTTTCTTTCTTCGTATTCTTTCTCGATCTGAGTGAAAAGAGATTCATCGGAAACGTAGTCACGGATGTATGTTGGATTTTTTGTCTCAAAGTAGTCAACGAAATGTGAATTATCAAATCCAAGCAGAGGGTAAACCCTGTTTCGATCCCATCCCTTTGCTTTGTAAGGGTGCATTCCGAGTGTGTCATAACCGATCTTCTTAAGGTAAGATGGCATGGCATCGATCTCGCCGTTTATGAACTGCTGGAAAGCGATGCTTCCTTCAGGCAGAAATCCCATTGTATTGCCTGTAAGGAACTCAAATTCTGTATTTGGAGTATTTCCACCGAGCACGGATGCACTCATATATCCTGTGATAGTGTTCTCTGCTCCGTTCTGGAGAGAGTGGATAAAAGGCATATAGTCCTTGTTTGTACTAAAGTCACCGAGAACTGCAGGATCGGCAAAGGCTTCACACATTATGACAATAATATTAGGTGTTTTTGAATCAACAACAGTATTTCCACCGTTCCAATCGTTCTTAAGAGCATTTGCCTCGTTGGATGCACTGTATCCGATCGGTTTCTCCACGGTCAGGAACTGCATATCATAGATAAATGCAAAAACAGTTCCATCTTTCCATGTCATTGTGGTGGGAGTAAAGAGCTTATCATAAATCCTATAGGTAGAAATAGTCTTTTCACTCTGAACAAAAGGAACATAGATCGTTAAAAATACGAGAACTACTGCTACTGCAGATATCAGTCGTGCTACGATTACTTTTTTGCTTTTTTTCCATGACGGAAGTTTTAAATTGCAGAAATACAACGATGCAAAAAAGACAACAAAGAGAAGAATGGCTGCAATCTGACGGTGTTCCAGGGAATAGTTGTAATTTCCCGCAACGGAAGCGGCTGTCCTAAATGAAAAAATATCCCATGGAACAAGAGTGTTTCCACGAAATTTTGTTACATAGTATTCCATCAGACCGATTAGAAAGAATATAACTCCTTCGGTTGTGAGTGCCTTTCTCAAGGAACCAAGCAGAGAAAACAGCAATAGTGCAAGCAGCCAGAAAAATATGATGTTGAAGAACGCCAAAGGAGCCTTCACACCCCATTTTGCATCAAAGGGATCTCGCTGAAACCATTCGGAAAGGTAAAAAATAACAATCGGTCCGAATATCAGGTAGAGCATGCCGATGAGATTTTTGGAAGTATTGTCTTTTTCGTTGTTTTTTGATTTTAATGTTCTAATTTTCTTTTTTACAGCTAGTGATGTCATGATGTTTGAATGTATGACCGTCCTTATAAGAAATCTTTGTTAATATGCAGAAAATCCCAGGGGAATTTCTAAATAACGTTAGGGTCAAAAGTACTTTTAACCCTGACGTCATATTATAATTAGAACATTTTTTTATGTCAAATTAACGGAGCTCTATCCGGTAAGATTTACTGTTTGCCGGCTTCTTCGATGTTATAAGGTGTTGCCTGATATACATAGTAATTAAGCCAGTTTGTATAAAGGATACTTGCGGAACTTCTCCAGGATAGGAAAGGACGTTCATTTGGATCGTCATTTGGATAGTAGTTTATGGGAAGCGCTGTATCCAGTCCCTTGCTTTGGTCACGTTTATATTCTTTGTCAAGTGTCATGCGGTCATATTCCAGATGTCCCATAACAAAGATATCTTTTCCGTCCGGAGTCATGCAGAGAAAGACTCCTACAGCCTTTGATTCTGCTAGAACAATGAGATCTTTGCAGTTATGTATATCTGAAGGATCTACGTTTGTATAACGGCTGTGAGGGGCGAGAAAGATATCGTCAAATCCGCGGACAAGAGGAATCTTTCTATTAAGGATATGCTGCGGATAGATACCAAAGAGTTTTTGGTCGAGCATTATCTTTTTAAGACCGAAATGGTAATAAAGACCTGCCTGTGCACCCCAGCAGATATGGAATGTGCTGGTAACATGCGTTTTTGTCCATTCAAATATGCTGCAAAGCTCTTCCCAATAGTCAACTTCTTCAAATTCCATTTTTTCGACAGGTGCGCCGGTTATGATCATTCCATCAAAGTGGCTTTCCTTAAGATGATCCCAGGTTGTATAAAACTGGTTCAAATGATTGGCGCTAACATTTTGTGATACGTGACTTTTTACGGTGAGAAATGTTATATCGAACTGTAATGGGGTGTTTGAGAGAGAACGCAGTAACTGAAGTTCTGTATCTTCCTTTAATGGCATCAGATTAAGGATAACAATCTTAAGAGGACGGATATCCTGGTGAATAGAACGAAATTCGTCCATGACGAATATATTTTCATTTTCAAGTAGCTCCTTTGCCGGGAGATTGCTTTGTACTTTAATAGGCATGATAAATTCCCCACTTTTCTATTTTTTTGACACGCTTACTATTTTAACACTATTTTTAATACTTTAACACTTTAAAACACTACACATTTCAAGTTGTTTTAGTTATTTTACTGTGCTACAATCACGTTTATGATTAATAGAGATTTAATATTAAATTTTACAGGCGTATATGACGAGATGATTTTCCACGAAAAAGCGGACTTTGAGATGCTTGATTGTCGTAAAATTTCAGGAACGGCAATGTATGTGGATGCAGATGGCGAAGATGCGATAAGAAAAAAAATAGCACCTTACGGTCCCGGTGGGATTCATTTTATAGATAACGGGAATTATCATTATGTGACGAGATTTTTCCTGGAGAAGATAGAGGGACCATTTGATCTGTTGGTTTTTGATCACCATCACGATGATCAGGAACCTATGATCGCAGGGCTTCGTTCCTGTGGCTCATGGATCAGAGATATGAAGGAAGATCTTGGAGATAAGGTAAATAGTGTGACACTTTGTCTTGGCGTAAATGAGATTGAACGTACGGGTAGACCTGATCCTTCGCTTCCTCTTTATATTTCAATCGATAAGGATGTACTTTCTGCTGATGTAGTTAAGACAAACTGGGATCAGGGAAATATGACACTCCCTGAAATGATGGATATCCTGAAGTCAGAGATGAAAGACAGAAAAATAGCAGGTGTCGACATTTGCGGTGAATGTGCTGAGAAGGATTCTATGTTTAATCCTGCAGAAGTAAGCTCAAATGAGGCCGCAGACAAGGCATTGGCAGATTTTTTTTTTTTTCAAAAATTAAGAGGTGAAAAAGTGGCTAAGAAAAGGAAAAAGAAGAAAAAGACCGCTCTTGGCGTGTTTTTTGGAGTATTTTTCCGCCTTTTTGCAATAATAACTGTTGTAACTTGTATACTTGGCGGAATCTTTTTATGGTATTTTTATGACCATTACATTAAGGAATACGATAAAGAAGCAAAAGAGCTGGTAGAAAACAGCACCCGTAATGACTTTAAGAGGGTAGAACCTACATATATCTATGATGTAGATGGAAATGTGATAATGAAGCTTAGAGAGGAGGGTGATGCGGCATATTTATCCTATGAGGATATACCACAGTATGCCGTAAATGCGTTTATCGCAGTTGAGGACCGTACTTTCTGGAAAAACCCCGGATACGATCTGGGGGGTATAGCAAGAGTGCTTTTCTACTATATTCGTACAAAGGGAGTAGAGAAGCATGGCGCTTCTACCATCACTCAGCAGCTTGCTAAAAATGTTTATCTTTCATCAGAGGTAAGTATTACCCGTAAGCTTAGAGAAATATTGATCTCCAGGTATCTTGCAGAGAAATATTCTAAACAGGACATCATGGAGTTTTACGTAAATAATATTTATTTTGCTAATCAGTACTATGGACTGGAAGCTGCAGCACAGGGCTACTTTGGTAAACATGCGGCGTCACTGTCTCTTTCGGAAGTGGCATACCTTTGCGCGATACCGAACAGGCCTGCATATTATGACCCAGTAAAGTATCCTGATCATGCGCTGACAAGACGTGACAAGATACTGGGAGATATGCTGGAAGAGGGATTTATCAGTCAGTCTCAGTATGATCAGGCTGTTAATGAATCGATAAATATCATGGAGTCATCCGGAAGCGAGCTTAAGGACTATCAGGCAACCTATGCGATGGATTGCGCTGTGCGTTACCTGATGAAACTCAGCGGCTTTTCTTTCCAGTATACATATGCTGACAGTACGGAATATGAAAACTATGAGTCTCTGTACAATGAAATGTATGAAGAGCAGAAAGAGCTGCTTTATTCCGGTGGTTACAAGATTTATACGACGCTGAACAGTGTATATCAGGAAGATCTCCAGGAAGCACTTGATGAAGTCTTATCTTTTGATACAGAGGTTACAGAGAGCAGCGGCGCGTATGCTTTGCAGGGAGCTGTAACAGCAGTTGATAATTCTAATGGAAAAGTCATCGCTATAGTTGGTGGACGTACTAATCCCGGAGGAGCCTCTAATAATCTGACTCTTAACCGTGCTTTTCAGAGTTTCAGACAGCCGGGAAGCAGTATAAAACCGCTTATTGTTTATGCTCCTGCACTTGAGAACGGATATTACCCGGGATCTATCGTGCAGAATATCGATGTGACTACTGCGAAAAAGAAAGGCGTAAATGCGCTGACTTTATCAGGAACACCAATGACACTTAGATCAGCGGTAGAGAACTCTATTAACGGATGTGCATGGCAGGTGCTTGCAAATATTTCTCCGAAGACAGGAATTAAGCACATAACGGATATGGAGTACAGGAAGATCGTGCCGGATGATTACAATCTGGCTGCGTCACTTGGTGGTCTTACCAATGGTGTAACTACTGCTGAGCAGGCTGCAGGCTATTCGGCACTTGCAAATCATGGTTCATATAGAGGACAGACCTGTATTTCTTCGATAAAAAATTCTGACGGTGAAGAAATATATGTAGATTCTGATCCTGTTCAGGTTTATACATCTCAGGCGGCTGATACGATGATCGATATCATGAAGGGTGTCGTTACAAACGGAACCGCAAAGAAAATGGGATGGTACACAGAACAGACTACTGAGGCAGCAGGTAAGACAGGTACTACAAACGGAAGTAAGGATGGTTGGTTTTGTGGTGTGACACCTTACTACAGTGTGGCTGTATGGGTTGGTTATGATACGCCCAGAGAACTTGCGAGTCTGTATGGTTCATCCTATCCTGCGTCTATCTGGAAGCAGTGTATGAGCGCACTTATTGAGGGAGAGAGCACAGCTTCATTCTATCTTCCGGATAAGATGGAGGAGGCGTCCTCCAATGCAGAGAAATATCTGCCGGGTCGTGATGCTTCAGAGGAACTGTATGCCGGATATACAGTCGGTGATTACAGAAATGATCATAACATAGGAGATGCTGTATCAGCGGTATTGGCACAGATGGGAGCACTTTCGCGTCTTACTGATCCGAATTATGACGCGGATATCGCAGCTCTTTACAGTCAGTGTGCTGCATCGATAGCAGGAGTAAAGGATTCGAGTTACGCAGCCGAACTTCAGAGCCAGATAAATACTGCATATGCAGTGGCGGCAGCAAAGGTAAATTAAATATGAGAAAGTTTAATAAATGGTTACAGCAGTTAATGACCGGAAAATATGGTACAGATGAACTGAGTTCCTTTTTAGCAGTATTATCAATTGTTTTGTTTGTATTAGCAGTGATCTCCATGAGATTTTCTCCGGCACTTGTTTTTTTGGTCTTAATGACGATTGTAATTATATGGAATCTTTACCGGATGTTTTCTCATGATTATGCACGGAGACAAGGGGAAAATCTGCGTTTTTTGAGGATGAGAGACGGATTTCTCTATCATACTGAGGACATTCGAAGAGATGTCAGAAAATGGTGGAATGGTTTTACAGCCGGATTTAAGAATAAAAAAATGGGGAAGAATGCAGGAACTAAAGGTGATCCGAATCTGAAATACTGTATTTTTCCGTGCCCCGGCTGTGGAGCTCAGGTCAGAGTGCCTGCAAATAAGGGCAGAATCCAGATAAGATGCCCAAAATGCAGGACAGAATTTATTCGAAATACATAATGTTTTGCAGAGGGGGACTCGGATGAGTAAACGTGGGGTGATCAGAGCGATTTCTATATTGGTTGCACTGGGATGTTTTGCGTATCTGGGATTTTATGGGTGGAATTACTGGAAAAGTTCACATACAGCAGAAAAAGTTGTTGTGAAAAAAAATGGTCTTCATCTTGATTCAGATGTTTCGGCGGTACAGGAAGTTATCACAGAATCCGGAGAAACAAGAAAATTGTACATTCTTCAGCAGTATCAGGATCTCTACAATCTGAATAAGAATCTGATCGGGTGGATAAAGATAGATGGGACAAAGATTGATTATCCTGTAATGAAATCGCTGAACGGAAACGGTGAATATTATCTTGATCATAACATGGATCAGGAAGAAGACCGGAACGGAATGCTCTTTATGGATGATGCGTGTGATGTAGTACGCCCATCGGAAAACTGGATCATTTATGGACACAATATGGCGTCGGGACAGATGTTTGGAGATCTTGATCTGTATAAATCCGAGTCATATTACAAGGCTCATCCGAAAGTAAAGTTTGATACTATCTATGAGACAGGAACATATGATGTTATGTTTGCGTTTCAGTCTCATGTTTTTCAGGATACAGAAATAGCATTTAAGTACTATCAGTTTATAGATCCGGCATCTTCGCAGGAGTTTTACTCCGGGATCGAGGAGATGAAGGCTGCGTCTTATTATGACACAGGTGTTACTGCAAAATACGGAGATCGGTTATTGATTCTTTCTACCTGTGATTATGATGAGTCAAATGGTCGTTTTGTAGTCGTATGTGTACGAGAGCAGGACGATTAGAAAATGTATTGTGTTATAAGAGGAGCCTTTTTTGTTGACGCGCGTACTTTGCGCGGCATTACAAAAACGGACATCCGACAACATATAGTTAGATATGAACTGGTGTTATAAGAGGAGGGAATTGTAATTGACGAAAGAAGAATTCGCCGCACTTGTCGCCGGAGGTCCGGTTTATCTGGATGGCGCGACCGGATCAAATCTTCAGAAAGCCGGAATGCCGTCCGGCGTCTGCCCGGATCTTTGGATCTCTGAAAATCCTGAAGTTCTCATAGAATTGCAGATGAATTATCTGCGTGCGGGAACAAGGATTGTTTATGCACCTACGTTTACCGCAAACAGGATCAAACTTTCTGAATACAACTTAGAAGGAAGATTAAAGGACCTTAACCGGATCCTTGTCGGAGAATCGAAAGAAGCGATAAGGCGTTTTCTGAAAGAAAATCCTGATGCTTCCAGCTGCTATGTTGCCGGTGATATAACCATGACCGGTGTACAGCTGAAACCTGCAGGACCACTGGAGTTTGAAGAACTTATAGACATTTATAAGGAACAGATCAAAGCTCTTGACGAGGCAGGGGCGGATCTTATCGTGGTCGAGACTATGATGAGTCTGCAGGAGACAAGGGCAGCGGTCATAGCTGCAAAAGAAGTCTGCGACCTCCCGGTAATAGCCACAATGACCTTTGAGGGTGACGGTAGAAGCCTCTATGGAACGGATCCTGTAACTGCGCTTATCACGCTGCAGTCTCTCGGTGTATCGGCTTTTGGAGCAAATTGTTCTACAGGTCCGGAGCAGATGGTTCCTATGATCAAAAAAATGATCGAAGTTGCAGAAATACCGATAATTTGTAAACCTAATGCTGGTCTGCCTGAACTTGATGAAAACGGGGATACTGTATATCGTCTGAATCCCGAGGAGTTTGGCAGGGATATGGAAGAGATCGTTAAATGCGGTGCTTCTATCCTGGGAGGCTGCTGCGGAACAACTCCTGAACACATCAGGGCTCTTTATGAACATACTCATTCCATGCCGATTAGGTCAGACGAGGATAAGAGTGAGAAAAAGCCGCGCTATACTCTGACTTCTGAGAGACAGACACTGGAATTCGGTCTGGATGGCAGATTTATGATAGTTGGAGAACGAATCAATCCAACAGGAAAAAAAGCACTCCAGGCTAAACTTCGTGAAGGCTGCTTTGATATGGTGTCAGACTTTGCGGAGGAACAGGATGAAAAAGGCGCGTCTGTTCTCGATGTAAATGTGGGAATGAGCGGTGTCGATGAAAAATCCCTGATGATCCGTGCGGTTGATGAGGTGTCACAGATCGTTAAGCTTCCGCTGTCAATAGATACCAGCCATGTGGATATCATGGAGGCAGCGCTCAGGCGTTATCCCGGTCGTGCCCTTATGAATTCCATTTCGTTAGAGTCAGCAAAATGTGAGCCTATGCTGCGTCTTGCTAAAAAATATGGTGCAGCATTTATTCTTCTTCCGTTATCTGATACGGGGCTTCCCAAAAATCTGGATGAAAAGAAAAAGATAATCAATGCCGTATGTGAGAAGGCTTTTGAGATAGGCTTAAAAAAAACAGATATTATTGTTGACGGACTTGTAGGCACAGTAGGTGCTTCTCCGACAGCGGCGCTTGAAACACTCGAAACGATAAGGTATTGCAGAGAAGAACTGGGGCTTGCAACAATTTGCGGACTTTCCAATATTTCTTTTGGACTTCCGGAGAGAATAAACGTTAATACGGCTTTCCTTACGCTTGCGATCCAGGCCGGATTAACCATGGCTATAGCTAATCCAAATCAGGAAGCTCTTGTGAATGCGGCAAAGAGCGCTGACCTGCTCCTTGCAAAGCCTGAAGCGGATATAGCATATATAGAGCAGATGAATGAAGTGAAAGCGCTTCATGAAGATGAGATCGTTATTAAAAAGTCTGAATTGGAAAATCTCAGATCACGTGCGGTGGATAGTGTTGGTGATAAGCCGCAGGAGAGCGTGAAGGGCGAAGAAATAAAAAAATCTGATGCCGGACTTAATGCGTCCTACGAAAATGATAAAGTCTGGCAGGCTGTCTTAAAGGGACGCAGAAAAAACATAGCGGATATCGTTAGAGAAGCGCTTGATTCAGGTAGAACTCCGCAGGATATATTAAATACTTCGCTTTTACCTGCAATAAACGAGGTTGGTCGTTTATTTGATGAAAAAAAATACTTTCTTCCGCAGCTGATAGCCAGTGGTGAGACGATGAAAAACGGTATCGCCGTTATCGAGCCGCTGCTTCAGGAGGGTAGAGATCCGTCTGAAGCGATGCCGACAGTTGTGATAGCAACAGTTGAGGGTGATATTCACGATATAGGTAAAAATCTTGTAGTTCTCATGCTGAAGAACTATGGTTTTGAAGTGATCGATCTTGGAAAGGATGTCCCGAAAGAAGAGATAATAAAGGCTGCAAAAGAGCATAATGCAGATATAATCGCTCTTTCAGCGCTTATGACTACGACTATGCGTGAGATGAAAAATGTGATCGATTATGCCAGAAGTGAAGGAGTCACATGTCATTTCATGATAGGCGGCGCAGTGATCACTCCGGATTATGCTGAGGAGATAAATGCGTCGTACTCATCCGATGCCGCGGATGCAGTGCGTGTTGCAAAGAAGCTTATGGGTATAGCTTAAGGTTTCATATATGTGGGAAAGGGAATAATTTTGTTATGAATGGAGCAGATGCTATGGTACAGTGCCTTCTGCATGAAGGCGTGGATACGATTTTTGGTTATTCGGGTGTGGCGATAGATCCTTTTTGGAATAGTATCGGTCAGACCGATATACGTTCGGTGCTGGTAAGGACTGAGCAAAATGCGGGACATGCAGCCAGCGGATACGCCAGAACCAGCGGTAAACCTGGTGTATGTGCGGTTACAAGCGGACCGGGGGCAGTTAATCTGCTTACCGGCATAGCTACGGCATTTGCAGATTCAATACCGCTTATCTGTATCACGGGTCAGGTCGTTTCTGAACAGATCGGTTCCGATGTTTTTCAGGAAGCTGATGTTACGGGAGCAGCTGAGTCATTTGTAAAGTACAGCTATCTTGTTCGTAATGCGAAGGATATCCCGCGTATCATTCATGAAGCTTTCTATATCGCAAATACAGGTCGTAGAGGACCTGTACTTATCGATGTGCCATTTGATGTTCAGGAGCAGACTATCAGTAAATTTGAACTCTTTGAGGGTGATCCGAAGCTTCGTACATATAAACCTACTGTTCGGGGAAATATGGCGCAGGTAAAGAAGGTAATAAAGGTACTGCAGAAAGCAAAGCGTCCGCTTATCTGCTGCGGCGGAGGAATACACCTCAGCCGTGCGGAAATGGCACTTAAAGAATTTGTGGAGAGAGAAAGAATCCCTGTTGTATCAACGATGATGGGACTGGGCGTTCTGCCAACAGATCATCCGATGTATTTTGGCATGGTTGGAAATAACGGTCATGCTGCGGCTAATCGTGCCATGAACGAAAGTGATACGCTCCTCATGGTGGGAGCCCGTGTTGCAGACAGGGCAGTCTCTGCGCCGGATCTGACGCTCGAAGGCAAGGTATTGATCCATATGGATGTCGATCCTGCAGAAATCGGTAAAAATGTGGGACCTACAATTCCTATAGTTGGAGATGCAAGGCATATATTTGAGGATTTTCTTGCTGAGGAATGTCACGGGGAGCACAGCGCCTGGGTTGATACGCTTAATAAATATCGTGAAGATATGAAGGAAGAACGCCATTCATCTCCGGATTTTGTTAATCCGCAGGCTTTTGTTCGCATGCTTTCAAAGGCAATGCCGGATAATGGCATATATGTAGCTGATGTGGGACAGAATCAGCTTTTTTCTTGCCGAAATGTCGTCATCCGCGAGGGTGGTCTGTTTATGACCAGCGGCGGAATGGGAACCATGGGATATTCGATGCCGGCTGCGATGGGGGCAGTGGCAGCGGATCCGGATCGACTTGCCGTAGCGGTATGCGGAGATGGTTCTTTCCAGATGTCTATGATGGAACTCGCGACCATGAATCAATATGACTATCCTGTAAAGATCGTCGTGTTTAGAAATAATTATCTGGGACTTGTTCGGGAACATCAGCATTTTGTTTATGCAGATGATTACAACATGGTAAAACTCGGAGGCGAACCCGACCTTAAATTACTATCAGAGGCTTATCATCTGAACTATTTCCGGGCTGAAAATATGGATGGACTGTCTGAAACTCTTGATAAATTCCTCCATACGGAGGGAACGGTGATCCTGGAAGTTATGATCGACCCGATGGAAACTGTAGTGATGAAGTAACGGAGGATAGCCATGAAAAAGATATATTCTGTTTTAGTTGAAAACCGTGCCGGTGTGCTTTCAAAGGTTGCAGGTCTTTTCTCGCGCCGTTGCTTTAATATTGATTCGCTTGCTGTTGGAGAAACAGATCACAGCGATGTTTCCTGCATGACGATCGTTTCCAGTGGCGATGAGAGAACTTTGGAGCAGATCGAGAAACAGCTCAATAAAAAGCTGGATGTCATCAAGATCAAGACATTTGATGAAGAAGTGTCCGTAAGCCGCGAACTTATGATGATAAAGGTTAAATATAATAAGTCAAATCGCAGGGATATTATGGAGACTTGTGACGCGATGAAGGCTGATATTGTTGATATGTCCAAAAATATGATGATCATTCAGATCTGTGATACTCCTGACCGAACAAATCTGATGATCCAGCTGCTTTCCGGAGTGAGTATCGTTGAAATTGCCCGAACAGGCACATTGGCATTACCGAAGTGTATAGAGTAATAAAATCTTTTTTGCAGTAAAATACACGTTTTTTCGGGATAAAAAACAGTTTGAGCGAAAACGTTTATATATCCGTGTTTTACGACAATTTGTTTGATTTATATTAATCCGCATTTTTTGCGAAATGTTAATATAGTACAGACAGTTGTTCGTAGAACACGGATATTTTCGTATTGACAAACAAAAAATGCAGGCTTATATTAATACACAAGCATTCACTTTATGACAGTAAAGTTTTGAAGTATAATGCAATAAAAACTGTTGGCAAGGAGTCTTTATCATGCAGAAGAGAGTTTTTCAGCTGCTAGTTGATAATACATCAGGTGTACTGAGTCGTATTTCCGGGTTGTTTTCCAGACGAGGCTACAACATTGACAGTATTACAGCCGGTGTTACAGCAGATCCGCGTTTTACGCGAATTACTATAGTTACGGATGGAGACGATGAGATTCTGGAGCAGATAGAGAAACAGCTTGCAAAACTGATCGATGTCAGAGACATACGTACTCTGGAACCGGATAATTCGGTATACCGTGAACTTTGTATGATCAAGGTTGAGGTCGATGCAAAGGCTCGACCGGGCATCATCGCCATGGCAGATGTGTTCAGAGCAAATGTTGTTGATGTAGCTCCGGATGCACTGATCATTGAGGTAACAGGTAATCAGAGTAAGGTAGATGCTTTTATAAATCTTCTAGCTGATTACAGGATCCTGGAAATCGCTCGCACAGGAATAGCCGGACTTCAGAGAGGTACAGAGGGAGTTATCTGGTTTGACTGAGATTCGACTTAGGGGAAAGTATCAATCTGATATAACAGAGGAAGGGAATCACCCCTGCCTCTTGGTTATATAAAAAACAATCTAAAAGGAGAAAAGCTATGGAATTCAATGACAAGAACCCGATTTTTTATGAGTCCGATTGTAACCTTTCGTTACTGGACGGGAAGACCATCGCCATTATTGGTTACGGTTCCCAGGGCCACGCACATGCACTTAATCTGAAAGATTCGGGATGCAATGTCATTATCGGTCTTTATGAAGGCTCAAAGTCCTGGAAGAAAGCTGAGGAGCAGGGCCTCAAGGTATATACAGCAGCAGAGGCAGCTAAGAAGGCTGATATCATCATGATCCTTATCAATGATGAGAAGCAGGCTCAGATGTATAAGGAGTCCATCGAGCCCAATCTTGAAGAGGGCAACATGCTTATGTTCGCACACGGTTTCAATATCCGTTACAAGCTCATCGTTCCTCCGAAGTATGTTGATGTCTGCATGATCGCTCCTAAGGGACCGGGTCATACAGTAAGATCTGAGTATCAGGCAGGTAAGGGTGTTCCGTGTCTTATCGCTGTAGAGCAGGATTACACAGGTAAGGCAAAGGAAGTTGCACTTGCATATGCACTTGGTATCGGCGGAGCAAGAGCAGGTGTTCTCTGGACAACATTTAAGACAGAGACAGAGACAGATCTTTTCGGTGAGCAGGCTGTTCTTTGCGGCGGCGTATGCAAGCTGATGCAGACCGGTTTTGAAGTTCTTGTTGAGGCTGGCTACGATCCGAGAAATGCATACTTTGAGTGTATCCACGAGATGAAGCTCATCGTTGATCTGATCTATCAGTCAGGTTTTGCAGGAATGAGATATTCCATTTCCAATACAGCTGAGTACGGCGATTACATCACAGGACCTAAGATCATCACAGATGAGACAAAGCAGGCTATGAAGAAGGTTCTGGCAGATATTCAGGATGGTACATTTGCAAAAGACTTCCTTCTTGATATGTCAAGCGCAAGTGGACAGGTTCACTTCCAGTCACTTCGTGATAAGGCTGCTGATCACATCTCTGAGAAGTTTGGTGAGGAGATCAGAAAGCTGTACAGCTGGTCTGATGAAGATAAGCTCATCAACAACTAATATAATGATGTCAGGGTCAAAAGGTCAAAATCCGATTGTGCTTGCACAAAGAGGATTGAGACCTTGGGACCCGCAAAACACGAGCAAGTAGCGTTATTACGCGGAATGCGAGTGTTTTAGGATTGCGGGAATTGCGTAGCAATGAAGCAATCCGTGACATCAGTAAGGGGCAAAATTTACTTTTGACCCTTACATCATATAATACAAACATCTGTTTGAAAATTCAGACCACATGTGGTATTCTATACTGCATGTGGTCTTTTTAGTTACTGTTCACTCGCTTTCAGCTCGTTCCAGTAACTGATTTTGCCAATTAAATCGCCTACGGCGATGGGCAAAATCATAATGGCTGTGCGCCTAGCGGCGCACGTTTCTAATGGGTTAAAGTCCCAAATCCGCCCGGTAGTGGGAAGGATATAGCCGAAGGCAAGGGTGTCTGTCGTGAGGCAGAATCTGAAGGAAGCTGGATGTGAGGAACATACTAACTCATGGGCAAATCTCTGGTCTGACGAACAGAAATCTCATATGAGGTTATGCATGAGGGTAAGGCTGCAGCACAAGTCGAAGCCCAATAGCTACACGGAATCATGCATGATAGATGAGGCAGATGGATGGAGAGGAAGAAACGTGTGGTACCTAGGGAGGTCTGTGCGAAATGCTCCGAAAGGAGCAACCACCGTACAAGGAAACAAGGCGGTGCTGAA
>AUJT01000046.1 GCA_000424365.1 Lachnospiraceae bacterium NK4A144
CACAGACCTCCCTAGGTACCACACGTTTCTTCCTCTCCATCCATCTGCCTCATCTATCATGCATGATTCCGTGTAGCTATTGGGCTTCGACTTGTGCTGCAGCCTTACCCTCATGCATAACCTCATATGAGATTTCTGTTCGTCAGACCAGAGATTTGCCCATGAGTTAGTATGTTCCTCACATCCAGCTTCCTTCAGATTCTGCCTCACGACAGACACCCTTGCCTTCGGCTATATCCTTCCCACTACCGGGCGGATTTGGGACTTTAACCCATTAGAAACGTGCGCCGCTAGGCGCACAGCAAAAACCTCCGGCAGGCTTCATTATCCTGCGCGGAGGTTTCATTATCAGTATACGTCAAAGCAATCCTCGTATGCTCTGCATATAAGAGTGATGTTGTGTTTTTTTGCGAGCTTGATTGCTTCAGCTGTAGGAACCGACTTTGATACCAGTAGCGGTATCCTCGCATTTATGAGCTTTTTCACGATATCCGTGGGTACTCTTCCCGAGCTGTACAGCATACATTCTGACAGATTTATATCGTTTTCTACCGCATATCCTATCGCCTTGTCGATCGCATTATGCCGCCCGATATCTTCGCAGGAAAACAATATATTTCCATCTTTTGCCAGCATACAGGTATGTGTTCCCCATGTAAGATCATGGATCGGCATCCCGTTGGAAAATTCCTGTGCCAGATTAAAGATCCACTCTTCTTTCCATGTTAAATCGGGAATAGACTCTGACCTTACTTCATCCTTTTCCCGGTATCTAACCAACACTTCAATCAGATCACGAGGCACAAAGCTATCCTCTAAATCCTGATTTTCCACGTCTTGTTTGAAATGTAATCCCACAATATCTTCCTTGCAGTAAATATGCCCATCAGATATCAATCTGCCAACAGCAAGTTCAAGCAAATGCTTATTTGTGCAGGTCAGAAGGTAGTTTTTTATCTCCCTTTCATCCTTTCGTACCCGCACCTCCAGCTCATGCTCCATTAGAAGATCGGCTTCTTTTTGCTTTCTTCCTCCATCACAAAAAATGACGTTTTTAGGCTGCGTTTCAACTACTTTCATCCTTTCAGCCTCATTTCATCTTTGCAAGTTTGACCGCACATACTTTGTACTCCGGTATCCTTGCAAAGTCATCAAGCGCTGCATTAGTCAATACATTTACAGGCGAATCTTCAAAGTGGAACGGCATCCAGGTCTCTCCCTCAGAGACTTTTCGTCCGACCCTTGCCGTTGCAGTGATCTCGCCTCTCCTGCTGCTGACCTTTATCCGTTCTCCGTTTTTGATAGCGAGCTTTTCCGCATCCTTATAATTAATCTCTATAAAGCCTTCACCTGATATATCAACGAGTCCTGGGGCACGTGAAGTCATCGCTGCAGCATTGTAATGATAAAGTATCCGCCCCGTTGTCAGATAGTACGGATAGTCCTCATCCGGAAGTTCCTGCGATTCCTTATATTCTGCGGGATAAAGCAGCACTTTTCCGCGAACCGGCTTTCCAACGTGCATAATGGCGGTTCCGGGATGATCTTTATCCGGACACGGCCACTGAATACCGCCCAGTTTATCGAGTCTTTCATAACTGATGCCATGAAAACTTGGCGTAACCATAGCTATCTCGTCCATGATCTCAGCCGGTGTAAGATATTTCTGCGGATATCCCATGGCATTCATGAGATCAATGATGATATCCGTATCCGGCCTCATATCACCATTAAGCGTCACTGCCTTTCTGATCCGCTGCACACGCCTCTCTGTATTGGTAAATGTTCCCTCTTTTTCCGCATAACTGATCGCCGGAAGGATAACATCCGCATACTTTGCGGTCTTTGTCATAAAGAGATCCTGCAACACAAAGAAATCCAGACTTTCCAGTGCCTTTTCTATATGGTGAGAGTCAGGGTCAGAAACTATAGGATCTTCTCCACATATATATAATCCCTTTATTTTTCCCTCTATAGCAGCCGGGAATACTTCTGTAGCTTTTAATCCCGGAGTAGGATTCAGCTCTATGCCCCATGCTTTCTCAAACTTTTCACGAACCTCGGGATTGTCTACTTTCTGGTATCCCGGGTAGTCCGTGGGCATCGCTCCCATATCGCATGCACCCTGTACATTATTTTGCCCTCTAAGCGGATTTACTCCACAGCCGCTCTTTCCGATCTTTCCGCCAAGCGCTGCCATGTTGGACATACTCATTACGCCTTCCGTACCTGTCGAATGTTCAGTCACACCCAGACAGTAAATGATAGGTGCCTTCTTTGCACCTGCGTACATGCGGGCTGCTTCCACCAGTTTGTCGGGATCGATATGGCATATCTCTCCAACCTTTTCCGGTGTGTAATCCTGAACCAGCTTTTTCAGCTCTTCAAAGCCCTCTGTAAATTCATTTACATAATTATGGTCGATCAGATCCTCTTTTATCATGACATGCATCATGCCGTTAGCGAAGGCAACATTTGTCCCCGGGCGAAGCTTGAGATGTATGTCCGCTGACTTTGTAAGACCTATATTTCTCGGATCAACAACGATCAGACGGGTGCCGTTTTTCACAGCTTTCCTGATCCTCATACCAACAACCGGATGTGCTTCCTCGGGATTTGATCCCACTAATAGAATGCAATCCACATCCTTTGTGATATCACTTATCGGATTGGTCATCGCACCGGAACCAAGGGTTTTGGCGAGTCCCGCAACTGTTGCAGAATGGCAGACACGGGCACAGTTATCTGTATTATTTGTGCCAAAGCATGTCCGAACCATCTTCTGGACCATATAGATATCTTCATTTGCCGATCTGGAACATGCAAATCCCGCTAAGCAGTCACCGCCGTACTCTTTCTTGAGTCTCATGAAGTTTTCCGCTGTATAGGTGATAGCTTCCTCCCATGAAACTTCTCTGAATTCACCGGTTTTGCGGTCACGTATCAAAGGCTTTGTAAGCCTGTCCTCCGCATGAACAAAGTCAAAGCTGCCTGAACGTCCCTTTACGCAAAGCCTGTAATTATTTGAAGCGCCCTTTGCGGGCTCTACATCGACGATCTTGTTATCTTTCACAACCAGATAGAACTGGCATCCTGTCGCACAATGCGGACATGTTGTCTTTATCTTTACTGTCTCCCAGCTTCTGTAATTCTTTCGTCTTTTCAGAGTCAAAGCGCCTGTCGGACATACACTTGCACAATTACCGCAAGATTCACATCCGGTAGTCTTATAATCTTCTCCAAATGGCGGCTTTACCGTCAGCCGATTGCCGCTCCGCCCAAGTGTCAGCACGCCGTTTACCGCGATATTATGGCAAATATTTATACACCTCTGGCACTGGATACACTTATCAGGGTCATAGCTTAAAAACGGATTGTCTGCGATAATGCGGTTTCCTTTTTTCTTTCCTGTTCCCTCATAGTCCGATCCTTCAATTCCATACCTGTTGCAGAGGTCCTGCAGTTCACAGCTTCCGTTCTTCGGGCAGCTCATGCACTCCAGCTTGTGATCTGCCAGTATCAGTTTCAATATTTCTCTGCGGTATTCCGTAAGCTTATCGCTTTCGGTCGTGATCACCATACCGTCCCTGCACTTTGTCCTGCATGCAGGCAGGAAACTGTCAAAACCTTCCGATTCTACCATGCAGAGACGACACATGCCTATGTCAGAAACTCCCTCCATGTAGCAAAGCGTCGGGATAAAAAAGCCTGTCTTTTTCGCAGCGTCTAAAATTGATGTTCCCTTTTCTACTTCCACCGGAGTGCCGTTTATTTCAAGAGTGATCATATCATTCATCTCCACAGCCTCCCTTCATAGCACCGCATCCATGGTGGTCGCAGCGCAGACACCTTCCGGCTTCTCGCATGGCTTCTTCATATGTCATCGGGAGTTCTACATGTTCAAATCCCTGCTTCCTCTCATATGGATCTTTTTCCTCTATCTCAGCTCTCGCAGTCGGAATACATGGATTTGGAAGCGCTATCGGGATTTCTGTGTCACATTTGATCTTATGATGATACCCCAGATACTCATCAATGTTATACGCAGCTACCTGTCCTGCTGCGATGGCATTTATCGCAGTAGAAGGTCCTGTTACACAATCTCCACCGGAGAAAACTCCCGGCATGTCCTGAACCGCACATTCTTCATTCGAAAGTATCCTTCCACGGTTCACGGGGACTCCTGCATCCTCAAAGTTTTTTACATCACTTCTCTGTCCGACCGCCAGTATCAGGTAATCACATTTAAATCTGTACGGATAATTCGTTGAATGTTCTGTCGTCATCATTCCGTACTGATCATACTCTGCAACGATCTCGGGCTGGAGCCATACCGCCCGAACTTCATTTGTTTCTTCATCTGCTTCGATATTTAAGAAGCTCAAAAGCGTCCTAAAACGAACGCCCTCCTGCATAGCTCCCTCGATTTCCTCGGGAAGCGCCGTATAATCATCTCTTTTTCTTGTAAAAACATGGACAGTCTCAGCGTGAAGACGTACTGCCGTACGCGCTGCATCCATGGCGACATTTCCGCCGCCTATCATCGCAACTCTTTTTCCTGTGAGATCAGGCAGCTGTCCTTTAGAAGCAAGCTGCAAAAAGTCAGCCGCAGGGATAACATTTTTCGCATCTGCCCCGTCAACCGGCATACGATTTCCAATCTGAGCTCCGAGTCCCAGATAAACAGCGTCAGAGTCCTTTCGGATCTCTTCAAAAGTAATGTCCTTACCGACTTTTGTATTGTATCTGACGTCTATATCACCGATATCTATGATCGCTTTTATATCCCGATCCAGTTCTTCCTTTGGAAGTCGATACTCAGGTATACCGTATCGGAGCATTCCCCCGGGCTTCTCATGCTCTTCATAAACCACAACCTTGTGTCCCATGAGAGACAGATAATATGCTGCTGTAAGTCCCGACGGACCTGCACCTATGATAGATATTTTCTTTCCTGTGGAAACATTCTTTTTAGGACTCTCCACGGTATCTGCCGGCGCATTATCAACAGCATATTTCTTTAATCCACGGATATTTATCGGATCATCCACCAGCCCTCTGCGGCATTTCTTTTCACAGGGATGTTCACATACCATCGCACATGCCGTAGGGAAAGGATTTCTGTTTCGGATCATTTTTACTGCTCCGGCATAGTCTCCCTCTTTGATCAGTGCAATATACGCAGGAACATTTACATGCGCCGGACAAAGTGTCACACACGGAATGGTTTGTCTTATCTCCGACACACAGGTCTTATGACTGATATGACTTTCATACTCATCTGCAAACTGCTCCAGACTTTCAAGTATCAGATTTGCCGCAGATATTCCTACAGCGCAGTCCGAGCAGGACGCTATCATTTTGCACATCCGCTCCAGCTTTTCCAATACATCACTTTCTGCCGTTCCCTGCAATATGCTCTTTAATATCCGGTCCACTTCCACCAGTCCATCACTGCAAGGCACACATTTGCCGCAGGACTGATTCATTGATATCTGAAGAAGTGACCTATACAACGAAATAGGACACATTCCGGGTGGATATGACCTCATTCTTGATCGAAACTTATATAAAACCGTATCGATCCGCTCGTTCATGTTCCCTCTTTTGACGAGTTTTCTCACAAACTTCTCCCCCTTATCTGTATTTAAAAAGCACAAAACGCACAAAATTTATCCCTTCAGCCATATGATTTTTGTGCTTTTTCTACATAATACAAAAAAAACATACTCCTCTTCAATTAATTTCAAAACCTTTCCACAGATTCATCGTATTCTTGGTTTCCATTGGCGTATTCTTTTCCATGTATTTAAATACCCATAACCGGCATCACTCCGCTATCCAAAACTTTTTCACCCTCCAGAACCTCATAAATTATGCCCTGTTTATACGGTCCTCTGCCCCATCGTCCTTTTAACATATAATGCTTATTGTAGTTTCTGCCATCCTCTGCCATGAAAGAACGTACATATGTGTGTGCACTAACTGTCGTGTAGTAATCTATGATGGTAATATGACTGATCCTTACGTCTCCGGAATAGACTGATCCCAGCATCTTTTTTCTTTTCGCCGGTTCCGCTATGATAAAACAATGTGCTGCGAAAAAAAATATCAGGATCATCCCAAGTAATGCAACTGATAAAATTCCGAGCAGAAAAATATTTTTTTCTCCCATGGATACTGCCTGTGAAACGATCGAAGCTAACATTCGTGAGAATATAAATCCCATAAGTGCAAACCCAAATCCAACAAACCTCATCATCCACACCGGACGATACCCGCTTATTAACATCTCGTAGATATATTCATTTTCTGCCTGATTCGGATTTTCTCTTATATATTTAAACATACACGCCTTCTTTGCTCATCAAAAAACTATTAATAATGCTTTTTTCAGTATATCACGTTCTTTTTTTCTCATATCATTCTCCGGCAACTTATTCCTTAAGATTTACTTAACGGGTTTATGTTATTATGACAATGTTAACAGTAAGAATTTCTATAAGTGATTTGAGGACCATGATTTAGTTTATGAAGATTTTCTACCATCTGCCCGGATTATTTGAATTTTATGAATTGTATAAAGTGTTTCTTCCTCTTTTTAGAGACCACAGGGAATACTTTTACGACTGGTGCGAGATAGGATCAATATACGGAGCACCCATGAGCTGCATATGGGGCGGAGGACGTGTCGGATTTGGCGAAGCTGAACCTTCAGATGTCGCTTCTTTACTGAAAGAATACGATATATCTGCCCGCCTTACCTTTAGCAATTCTCTGATAAGAGAAGAACATCTCTCTGACAGATATTGCAATAAATTATGCTCATTATTTGAAAAAAGCAGCAAGACTCAAAGTGGTATCATTGTCCACTCTGATCTGCTGCTTGATCATATAAAAAAGAATTATCCCGGATTTTACTTTGTTTCATCAACTACAAAAGTTATCACCGACTTCGATCAGTTTATAACAGAACTGAACAGAAGCGAATTTCGCTATGTCGTGCCTGATTTCCGGCTAAATAAAGAATTATCGAAATTAACTGCTTTGCCCGCTGCCCTCAAAGACAAAGTTGAATTTTTATGCAATGAATGCTGCTGGTATGGCTGCTATGACCGCAAAAACTGCTACGAAAATGTCAGCAGGAAAAGTCTCGGCGAAAACTTCCCTGACCATATCTGCGTTTCACCTACCGCGAGCCGGGGCTACCGCTTTTCCGATGCGATGAAAAATCCGGGATTCATCGGTATCGAAGATATTCAAAGCACATATGTCCCTGCCGGTTTTTCCAATTTCAAGATCGAGGGGCGAGGCTTAGGCAGTGCCATCATACTCGAATTTCTGCTCTACTACATGACAAAACCTAAGTATCAGCTAAAAGTTCGGGAAGAAATATATCTGGACAGTATGTTGGATCTATTTTAGCCTGAAGCTGCAATCTCACGGGTTCTCGGTTTACTGTGATATGCTTTTCAGGCGATTCATATCAGTAACCGTAATGAACCCGTTTTCATGAGAAACTACTCCTTCCTTCTTCCAGGCTGAAATGATCCTTGAAATAGTTTCTCGCTTTGCTCCAAGCATATTTGCCAAAAAAGTTACCGTTAATTCGAATCCGATCTGTTTTCCCTCCGAAATATCCTTTCCATAATCCCGGGCAAGCTTCCATAACTTTGCAGCCAAACGTTTCTCCATAGGGTAGGTTCCATTGGAATTTCCAATCTGATGGTATAATCTTCTGGTTTTCCTCGCTAAAGAATTAAAAATCTCACGATATAATTCCACGTTTTCTCCCAGGCACTCCTGCAATCGGCTTCTATGGATGCAGAGCAGTTTCGTATCAGAAAGAGCTTTCGCACATATGCTGGTTTTTTCATCCTGCATGACAACCTCATTTAGCGCTTCTCCGTCAGTGCAAATGAAGATCACCTTGATCTCGCCATATCTGCTGTTTCTATAAAGAGCAACAAATCCGTCAAGAACAATATACAAGCACTTCACTTCTTCCCGCTCCATAAAAAGGTTCTCTCCCTTTTTGATCGTGATGATATTTCCAGCCTCATATAGAGCGCTTCTGCTCTTCTCGCTTAAAAGATTTAATAAGCCTCGCTCAACCACATTTTTCATAGTAAAAGTTCCATTATTCCTTCATAAGAAGAAACCTTTGCTTCCTTAAATACTTCATAACCTGATCCTGTGATCATTTTGCTGCATGCCGGTCCAATAGAAATAATTTTGTCCGGGAGAGCTCTTCCAAACTTTTCAATAGAAAAAGCAGCATTACTTCCACTGGTAAATATAGCCATATCGCATGTTTTGACATTCTCTATCGCAGGATCATCGATAGTGTCTATTAACTGCTCATTTTCATAACATATTACCTTAGTCAGAGTAACTCTGCTATCTATGTTTTTCTCAAAAAGCTCAGATGTATTCTTTTGACAAAACCAATAAACCTCAGACTCCGGATCAATATGCTTATTTAATAATAATGCTAACCCCTCTCCTGTTTGCTTTTCAGGAATAATATCCGCCTTAAATCCAAAGCCTCTTAAGGTTGAAGCCGTCTTTTGACCTATGCAGGCAAATTTCACATTTGAAAGTGCCCTAAGATCCAGATCATTTATCTCAAAAAGATTCCAGAAAAATGTCTTAACTCCGTTAGCACTGGTAAAAACAATAAAAGAATCCTTTTTAAGTGTATTCATAAAATGCAGATCACATTTCAGAGGTCTGATCCTGCCGGAACATACCGTAACAACCTCCGCTCCCTGCTCAGTGAGTTTTTCCTCAAGGTCGTTTTCAAAAAATGAAGTTCGCTTTTCTCCCAAAGCATAATCAAATCCTCTTATAACCGGGAGGAAAACTTTTGACCCAAATAATGGCCGCTTTTCAAAAAAGCAAAGTTCTTTTTCTAATCCGACCACATCACCTACAACAATGATAGCAGGAGAATTTATGCCTGAAGAGGCAACCGCTTCTTCTATTCCTGCAAGCGTTGAAACTACCTTTTTTTGGTGCTCAGTAGTTCCATTTGAAATCACCGCAACAGGAGTCGAAGTTTTTCTTCCGACTGATATCAGCCCTCTTGAGATCTCTCCCACATGAGAAAGTCCCATAAGAAAAATGTAGGTCACAGTCGCATCTGTAAGCTGTCCAAAATCAATATCCGAAAGTGAATCCGTTTTACTATGCGCAGTGATGACCTGAAAGCCCTTCGCAACACCCCTGTGAGTAACAGGAATACCTGAGGCAGCTGCTGCAGCTATTGAAGAACTGATCCCGGGTACAACTTCCACCCGTACTCCCTTATCGATCAGATACAGTGCCTCCTCTGCCCCTCTTCCAAAAACGTATGGATCACCACCCTTAAGGCGGACAACTATTCTATGATCACAGGCTTTTTCATACAGAAGTTCATTGATCTTTTCCTGCGGCAATGTGTGTAAATGATTTTCTTTGCCCACAAATATTTTCTCACAGCCCTCAGGTGCGATCGAAAGCAGCTTTGGATTTAACAATCTGTCATAAATAATACAATCTGCCTTTTTTAGATACTCCTGACCTCTGATCGTCATAAGACCGAGGTCACCCGGGCCAGCCCCCACGAGTACAACTTTTCCTAACTTGTCCATTATCAACCCTCTAGTTGTCGTCTAATATCCAAAACAGCTTTTTCGATCAAACCAGCATCAGCACTTTTTCCCTTAACTGTTGAGAATGCCATTTTTTCTCCGTTTTCATCACCAAAAACTGTTTTTAGAACAAATTTCCCACTCTCTTTATACGCATGTGCGCCGATCGGAAGATGGCAGTCACCGCCTATCTTATCAAGGAATCCGCGCTCCAGAAATGTAATACTCTCTGCGTCGTCATTACTTAGAGAATTAACCATTTTCAGCAGCTCCAGGTTATCAGCCCTAAGTTCTATGCCGAGTGTACCCTGTGCCGGTGCCGGGATCATCTCCTCTGTGTCAAAATAATAGCAATTGTCCGTCCCTATATCTAATCTATGAAGCCCCGCCGCAGCCAAAACTATTCCATCAAGCGCAGTTCCATCCTCCAGACCAGAAAAAAGTTTCTTTATTCTGGTATCAATATTTCCTCTTATCGGAAAAATATGCAGATCAGGTCTTAACTTTAATAATTGATAAGAGCGTCTTTTACTCCCGGTAGCGACATTTGCTCCCTGAGGCAGATCTGACAACTTATTACCGGACTTTAATATGAGAACATCTCTGGGATCCTCTCTGGTCCAGGACTTGGCAAAGATCAGACCATCTGCTGGCTTTGCCGGCATGTCCTTCATAGAATGAACTGCCAATTGTATATCATTTCTTATAAGAGCCTTTTCGATCTCATCAACAAATAAACCCTTGGATCCTAACTGATCCAAAGGTTTTGTCAAATCCTTATCACCGGTAGTCTTTATAACAGTGATCTCAAACTGATGCTCAGGGAAGCTCTTTTTCAGTGCATCGCAAACATAATTCGTCTGAGCCAATGCAAGTTTCGAGCCTCTTGTTCCTATTTTGATCAGCATTGTCTACTCCTTACCAAACCAATTCTTTTAAAGGCAGGTTTAATCTGATATGCCAGGCGTGCCGCAAGCACACATAAAATAAAATCAGGGATTATGGTGATCAGGCAATACTGAACCACTACTACTACAAAAGATACTGCTTCACCAACATACAGATTTTTCATGAAGTAAAAATATACTGCACCAAATCCATAGTAGATAAATAATCCAACTGTAGCAGGGATAACAAGCTGCCAACCCTTTAAGCCGCTCATACGCTCAGCTATATATCCGATCACGTATGCTGCAAACGCAAATCCCAAAAGGAAACCAAAAGTGGGTTTTAAGATATATCCGATTCCTCCTCCTGATGCAAATACCGGAATACCACTTAATCCTAACAGTAAATATACTGTAACACTAAGCGCTCCCAATTTTGAGCCCAGTAATAAGCCCGCCATCAAAACAAAAAACCACTGAAGCGTGAAATGCATGGTATACAACGGTAACGGAATGTCAATTTTAAGAAATGCTCCGACTATAATAAGTGCGGCAAATAACGCGGTAATCGTTAACTCTCTGGTATTTAATCTCATCTTGCCCTCCGTGTGATTTAAGTCACACACATAGTAGCACAGAATTATCCTAGTAATCAACTATGAATTTCATTGAATAACAACTCAAATTAGAATAAAATAATTTCAAATTATTATCGAGGAGTGTACAAATGGCTTATTTTCCAATGTTTATAAACCTTACTGATTCCGATTGTCTGATCGTCGGCGGCGGAAAAGTCGCATATAGAAAAATAAAAGTGTTACTGGATTTTGGAGCCAGAGTTCATGTTGTGGCAAAAGATATTAGTAAAGAAGTGAAGCTCCTTTCACAGGAAGCGGACTGCCTGTTTCTGGAGCAAAGAGAATTTAAACCATCTGATCTGGACAATAAATGTCTTGTTGTAGCTGCAACAACTGACTATACACTAAACTCTCAGATAGCCTCATTATGCAACGATGCCAAGATTCCCGTTAATGTCGTGGATTGCAGCCAGTTATGCACCTTTATCTTCCCCTCATATATAAAGGAGCAGGATCTGGTCGGAGCCTTTTCCAGCTCAGGAAAAAGTCCTGTCATTACACAAATACTGCGCGACCAGACAAAGGAGATATTCAATCCGAAACTCGGTAAGATAAACGAGCTCCTTGGACAGTGGAGATCTCGCCTTATTAAACAATTTCCGTCAGAAGCCGCACGCAAAAAAGCGATACGGCATCTGATAGATTTTGCTCTTTCGTATGACGGCATCCCATCAGACGATCAGATAGAAAAAGAACTTCATCGACTGATATGATCTCCCCGGCTTACCACCACGCGATATCCGGTCTTTGAAACTTTCATTGTCATACATCGGATGCACTCCGCAGCCTCATCTCCGGTGCAGATCTTGTTATCGTACAGCAGATATTTGTCACGTACATTCTTAGGAGACAGATTCGGCATTACAACATTTGCCCCGGCAATAATGCCTTTTTCCCGTCCCGATGCGTCGATCGTCCCAAGCGCAGTCGTAGCCGGAAGAAGCACCTCCGGTAAGATCAAGCGAACAATTGATAACAGGCGGAGCGTCATTTCTGCCGATCCCGGCTGACAGTCCGCATATTCCGTATCGTGATGAGGAATAAACGGACCGATCCCGACCATCTCAGGCTTAAATTCCTGTATAAATCTTAGATCTTTTATCAGATGTTCTGTTGTTTGATAAGGTGAGCCGACCATCATACCGCAGCCCACCTGATAACCGATATCTCTCAGATCCCGAAGGCATTGCATCCGGTGCTCATATGACATATTTCCCGGATGCAGCTTTTCATAATGGCTCCTGTCGGCAGTCTCATGCCGTAGCAGATACCTTTCCGCTCCGGCGTCAAAAAACTTCTGATAGCTTTCTTTTTCCTTTTCTCCGATCGATAATGTGACTGCAGCATCAGGATGATGCTCTTTTATCTTACGGATAATGGAAACGATCCTATCATCTGTGAAATACGGATCTTCTCCACCCTGAAGTACAAAAGTACGAAATCCAAGTTCATATCCCTTATCACTGCATGAAATGATATCTTCTTCGCTCAGACGATATCTTACGGCATTTTTGTTTTCACCACGTATTCCGCAGTATCTGCAATTATTTTTGCAGTAGTTTGTAAACTCTATCAGTCCACGGATAAATACGTCCTTGCCGTAAATTTTTTCACGAACTGCCCTCGCCTTTTCAGCCAGATAACTGTCGAAGTCATGATCATCACATAAAAGAACAGAAGAGAACTCCTCATCAGACAGATTTTTCTCTGATTCAAGTTTGTCAACCAATCCACGGCAATAGCCGGGGCTTCTCGATTCTGTCATCTACCCAACTCCTCTTTTTCAAATTTCAAACTCTTCTATCGGAAGTTTTATATCGATGTATCCTGAAGCAAAAGGACCCATATCATATGGTGCAAAGGAATATATTACGCAGTCTTCCTTGAAAAATACTGTTCCGTTAAGACTGACATATTCGTATGCGGTATCATATGCTTCATCAGCGTCCGTCGCAAAGTATTTATATCCATCATTTGTTTCTAAATAATCTTCCTTTGTCTTTTCGGCTACGAGTTTCTTGAAATCTTCCTCTGATCCCGAATAGAAATCCTTCATTTCCATACGTTTTCCGGTCTGCAGGTCAAATACATACTGATCCTTACCCGGCATGCCATGGGCTCCTCCGCCATACCAGTAAGAACTGCAATCAACCGTAAGGTATCTGCCTTTAAGGATATTTACATCTTCCACATAATATTCATTTGTCTCGCAGTACTGCTCAGGATATTCCTGGTGCTCTTCGCATGTAGAATCACCCATTGCACTGTCTCCAGATGAGATGTCTAATCTGCCCTTAAATTCATCCTCAAAGAAAGCATTGATCTCATCAGCATGATCCGAATATTTACTATCCAAAGCAAAGGACTCCGCATAGACCTTATACAGGCTTACTCCGCACTTCGGACAGTTTTCTGTTTTAGAATCAAATGATATCTTTCCGTAGTTATATGCTTTTATTTCTTTTATCACACAATCCACGTCCTGTGTTTCGCCTGATAAAATGTCGTATCTGCTCCATTTGAGCGAACTCTCGTCCAAACTCTGATAGAATAAGTTATCTCCGAAAATGCACGCAGCCGCTGTATCTCTTTCAGACAGAGGAATATTTCCCTTTGAAAAGATATTTTTCAGATTGCCTGACTTAAAATCATAATCATATACTTCAATCGCATTTGAACCAAAGTCTTCCGATCTCGATACAAAGCGGCATCCATCAGAGTTCATTTCTACATATCCGATACTTTTAATGTCTATAGGAGTTGAAGCCTTCTTTTCAAAATCAAAAAGACTATACTCTGTCTCGCTTCTATTCTCAGAAGTAATGCCATAGATCATCCAATTTTTATCATATGCATAAATAGTTGCACTGCCGTCTGTATCCAGCATATCGAGATCATATTTTTCACCATCTGAATCTATAACACAATAACCGCCCCCTGTAACCCCGACTTTATGTGCCACAACAAATCCGATATTATCCATCGTTCTTTTCAAACTGAAGCAATGGCTGTTATCGTAAGCTTCATATCCGACATTAGCATGAGTTTCTACTAATGTATACTGCTTAAAGTAAGATTCGAGGCTTTCATACTCGTTCTCCTCAACCTCATATCCTAAACCGTCGTCCTTTTTCGAAACGGCATATTCTTTAAAGTCCACGTTATCATCTTCAGAAGTTTTATATTTAGATACGCCTATGTATGCTTTTCCTTCATAAACATCGATGTAATCAACGCTATATTTTGTCTCCAGCAGGGCTTCCGCCTTACCTGTTCCCAGATCCACAGCGTATACGGTTGATTCGGTGCCATCATAGGTATTAATGTACACAAAGACAATATCCCCGCTCACGGCCTTTACCATGTAACCGCTGACAGCCTCTTTTATGTCAGCAATCTTTTTAATAGCATCATTTACTTCTGACAGAGAGATTTCTCTTACTTTATTCCCTTTATCATCAACAGTAAAGATCGTTTCCGCATCATACGCATAAGGAAGCCTAAAATCATGCACAAATCCCTCTTCAAAGTTCTCTTCGCCTGACGCTCCCTCTGTTTCTTCCTGATCTCCCTGTGATTCAGCTTCCTCTGTCTCATCCTGCTCCTCCCAGGATTCGGCTTCCTCCTCTTCCTCACTATTTCCCAAGATCCGCTCCTTCACATTTTCCGCGCTATCCGATACCAGCTGAGTTAATGATCCACAGCCTGTAATCACCCCTGCAAGCGTCACGCTCATTAGAATTATAAATACTCTCTTTTTCATAGCTCTCCTTCGTTATATTGTATGTTTTTACAAAATCATTTTTTTCAATTGCACCAAAATATTGAATATTTGAATTCTCTTCTATTTCCTTCCAGACCATTTCACTTTGCTCAAAAGTGCGCTGTTCATCGTCTTCATCCAGTTGCTTATATAATTCAAGCAAAGAAGGTAAATATGAAATAGTTAACTTCCTGAATTCCATAACATTTATATCCTTCCCACTATCCAAAGGAACATCCTACAAATCATAATGCATTCCTCGGACAGTTTTTCACACACTCCATGCATAGAATACACTCTGTCCCATTCACCCGTTTTCTCGAATTATCTGTTACATCCACATTCATTGGACATACGCGTTTGCATTTGCCACAGGATATACATTTTTCTTTATCGCATTTTATTCGTATCAGCGAAAAGTAGCTCATTGGCTTTATAAAAATAGTAATTGGACAGATGTATTTGCAGAAAGCTCTATTATCCTTAAACGCAAATGCCAGAATTATACCGGTTCCGTAATACACGATATTCCCGACCACAAACGTCCAAAACATGATACGTTCGATATTTCCGACTTTTGAAAGGAACAATGTTGATACAAATACCAAGGATACGGCAAAAGTGATATACCGAATCCATTCAAGTTTCTTTCTTGGCTCCTTCGGTGTCTTATACGGAAGAAAATCCAAGGCCATCGCAGTCCAGCAGGCATATCCGCACCATCCTCGTCCGAATATTAATGGACCGAATATCTTTGCAACAGCGTAATGGATGGTTGCTGCCTCAAAGACACCTGTAAAAAGATAATACCAAAATCCTTCAATCTGCATATTTTCCTGGCGGATAAGCCCCAAGTAGATCAACATATATAATCCGACTAAAAGCTGAACTATACGTCGTGCATATTTGTATTTCTTCATAAAAAGAAATATACCCAATGATATGGATAAGCCTATATAACTGAAGTTGAATAGATAAAACAAGTTATCCTTAGTCAGCCATAGTGTCACGGCTACTATTTCAAATATCGCTAACAATATGACTGGAAAACTATATTGTTTCATAATCTGATTTTTCATAATCTCTAAGCGTCGAAGAAATAAAATTTTTTTCTAAAATCCATTATACTAAATAAAGCCCGGATTCCCGCAAAAAAGCGAAAATCGGGCTTAATAAATCAATCGAGCATATGTTCGTTATTCCAGCTCAATTACGAGTTAGATTCAAACCGTATTATATCTTATTATCCATTCATATAAACGTATCTTTTGATACGTTTATCTCTATCATACATATCGTTCAAAACTTAGTGTACCCAAACTGTACCCAAAAGCGCTTTTACGCAAAGTACTTATTTGCCTGCTCTCTTGTTAAGAACTTGAACTTCTCCAGGAGCTTAGCAATGATTTCTTCTTTATCTTTTATGCCAAAATCCAAGCATGCCTCAATGTAAGTTCTTACTGATGCTTCATTTCTCATATCTTCCATTACCTTACACACTTCGCTCACTCCTTCCTCAGTCTCTTTGAAGTACCTGCTTCGATCTGCCAAGTCTTTATTTATCATATCATTAGGATTCGAACAGGAAAAATCATGCATCAGATTTCCAATTTCATCATCTCCACGATATGCTCCATTGACATATAAGATGTGCTAACCATCGCCAAATGGTTCGCCTGTTGCCATATTAATTCTTTCAATTGGATAAAATGGCAATCCCTTACCATATATATCGTTCTCTGTGATAAATATTGTATAGGTCTCCGGCAGTTCGTCAAACTCCTGCCCTGCATCAAGATTATCAATGTCCATCGCACTTGAATGGTATCTTGCACGATGAACTCCAGCTCCCTTATCAGCACGCTGTACTTCCATGTCATATTTCTTTCCAGCATCATCCGTTCCGTAAGCGTCCAGACATATGGATCTTGCACCTACAAGCCGCTTCATATCTGCCTGAGTTTCAACATTCTCTATAATGAGATCTGATTTGCCTGTAATAATTCTAAGTACATGCTGTGTCAATGGGATGTTTTCTCGAAACAAGCATCTCATAAAATCATCATCAATAGGCCTTAGGCCTCTTAGCCTCTGGAGATCTTCCTGTCGTTCTCGTTCTTTTCTTTGCTGTTCTGTTTCCAAATTCAATCTTCGTTTCTATATATTTTTTTAGGTTCGTTTATGCTTTATCTATGCGTCCACCCTGAATGCTTATAAAATCTTCCAAGTCATTGATAATGCCTTGATTGCCCATGGAATTATAGCTCTCATAACATACATCAATATAGCTAAGTATATCGTACTTGTGAAATATATCTGACAATTCAGAATATGATTTCTTCCATGCTTTAGCTAATATTGGAATCAAAGTAAGCTGCATGTTAAGCACTTCTTTATCTCTTTTATCCATAGCCAAAATCCTCTTATGATTTACGTCACATCATTCTAAAGGAATAAGCTGTTCCATGCGTGCTTTGTATTCCATAAGCCTGAGTAAGTAAGTTGGCATTTTCCTTTTTCCAGCCTCCCAATCAGTCATAGTTCTATATGGAATCTCATAATACTCACAAAATTCTTTGCGGTTAAGCCCCATTTCACTTCTAAGATTTCTTACTTCATCCGAAATATCCATGTTATGTCACCTCATCTTTGTGAGTATAGTTTATCATAATATACGCGTCGCATCAACAGGCTTACAAGACAAAAAGCACGAGAGCATCAACCCTCGTGCCTTTCTACGTTTTACTGTTCGTGCTGTTTTATGAAGTCCATATTTTTCTTTTCCATCTCGCTTAGTATGACATATTCATTGAAAGAATCCGGATCAATATTGCCATGATACCAACTCTTTGAATCAAAGTATGACTGTAATTTAGCGTCTTTGAATCGTCTTCCATGCCTAGCTACAATCTCATTCCTAGCTTTCTTAAGATCATCATTACTTAAGCCAACAATATCAGCCTCTGTTACATCCAGTATAAAAAGAGAAAAAATATGCCAGATTAGGCAATAGAAATAATAGATGTCAACCGTGAATTTATTCTCCAGAATTGTTCACGAAAATAAAATTGCGGTCATTCCGCGGTCAACCCGAAAACAAAAATGGTCGGAAGCCCTATAAATATGGCATCCAACCAATTTGAAATACTATTCCAGCTCTAGAAAAGCATCAACATCTAGTGAGATTGATTTTCTTTTGTAGCTATATGTTGTTATAATTTTACGTTTATTCCATCGATTTTTTTGCTTTTTATGACTTTTTGCAACCAAAGTGCAACCGGAAGTTAATAGTCTTCTTTCAGTCGCTTTTCAATATCAGAGGCACTGTATAATACTCTAGTTACCGTGACAAGCTCTTCCTTGAATACATAAAATACCGAGTAATTATCTACTAGCATTCGCCTAAGTCCTTGTGAGCGTTCCGGCTCAAAATCTACCAGTCTAAATTTCTCTGGAAAGAAGCCAAGTTCAAGTACACGATCAGCTATTCTGTTATACTGCCCCATAGCATTTTCCGGTGATTGCAAATTAACTGCGATATACTCATATATCTCATTCATATCACCCAATGCTTTTTCAGTAATTTTTACAGAATATTCTCTCATCTGTGACTCTCTCTAAAAGCTGCAAATGCGGCCTTTGCATCCTGTACTCGTCCAGCTTCAATATCCTCAAAGCCTTCCTGTAATTTTGTATGAATCTCTGCAGTCGTCATAAGATCCGCATTAATAGCCTCCGGTGCCTGAGGTAATGAAACTCTAAAAGGAATTCCTCCTGTAAGAGTAATCTGTCTTAAATACATATCAATAGCTGTAGACATAGGAATTCCAAGACGTGAAAGCACATCTTCAGCTGATTTTTTCGTTGTAGGATTAACTCGTAAATTGAGTGTTGCTGTTTTCTCCATACGTATCAACTCCTTTTTGTTTATTGTAACGCGATTTACGTTACAATTCAAGATAGGTTTACTATTTTTATCGCTTATCGCTTGTTTTTATCGCTCGATATATTGCTTCCCTTTTCTCTGTAAATAATATTTTTGAAGAATAAGTTCATCTGAGTCGCCTTCACATAGCACTGCCTTATCACATAAAAGCAATCTCAACGTATCATATCCTGCAACTTGTTTAAAGAATTTCTGTGTTTCATCACTCAATTCTCCAAGTAGCATCACATGATGCATTCCTTCTGTTCGATTAAGTAAAATCAGATGATTCAACCCTAATTTATTAGCAACAAAGCTATTATGTGTTGTTACTATAAACTGTTTTTCTGAGTATTCCTCAGCTATCTGATTTAAAAGCTTGTTTAAATTTGTGTGGGATAAATGATTCTCAGGTTCTTCAAGCAAAATAACACCAGCATTCATCGATCTTTTTTTATTAAGAGCAAGCTCAGTTTTAACAATACTTTGTTCACCCTGTCCTAAAAAATTAAATGGGACTTCGTCCAGTTCTGCAACCAAACTTGAAATCCAAGCGTTTTTTGTAACTACATCAACAGCAAGCGATATTTCCTTGTCAGTTAACCTGCCCGAATGATTGATTTTGGCATTTATGATACTAACAGCAGTATCGTTTTTAAACACATCCCTCAAATGTCGATGTGCCTGAGTAATAGAATTAATATCTTCGCGCTCTAAGGCATCTTTAACAATATAGTTTAAATATGCATTACCGCCTCCAGTATTGTTTGTGCTATCAATTAATGCTGACTTAAAAGGTATACTTCTCGGGGTAATCGGATTATCAGAAAAATCTCTCCATACCTTGGCTTTGTATTTGTGATTTCCATAAGTAAAATCTCCTTTCCGATTTCATTTAGCTTAATACTGATATCATTACCGAATAACAATCCTGAACACGCATATATTCCACCACCTCCTCTGACTTTCTTAAATCTGCGCATAAAAATAGGCATAAAAAATGCGTGGGAAGAAAATCAATTCTTCTCACGCATCTTAAATGCCTTTACTTTTGAGGCTTCTGGCATAAAGGTGGGTACACTGCCTGACCTCTGACGTATTTTTACAATTGAAAAACCACCTGTGCTCCTGTAGAGTATTAGCGACCAAACCAAAAACTCAAAGGAGTACCCACAGATGGTTTCTGCTAATACACTATGTAAAAAGCTGCTCAATGTCAAGCATACCGTCATAGAAGATGCAAATTTCTATGATGATCAAGATGGTGTATGCCATCTCAGAATTCAAGCTAGGACTGATAAATGGCATCAGGATGATTGCCCTTTCTGCCATAAGCGGTGCCATCGTTATGATCAGAAGAGTAACCTGCCACGTA
>KE384178.1:0-12644 GCA_000424365.1 Lachnospiraceae bacterium NK4A144
GTACACTATGAACCAGCTTTTATCTTTAGTTGTAACCACTGCTGTCACTCAGGTGATCAAGTCAATTATTGATGGCTAACCCCTCACCGCAACTTTTACTCTAGCAGTCATGTTACCATTCACTTATCATCCACAAGGGAGGTGTTTATTATGGGTATCAACATTACCATTAACGGCGAGAGCTATGACCAGAGCAAGACCCATGAGCTTTTCAAACACGGTCGCGAAGCCATTAAGGCTCACGGTATTCCTGACAATCATGGCTACATTTATAAATCTCTTTACTTTACCGAGATGTTCTCTCATATGCTCGGTAGCTTATCAGCTATTAGCGACCTTTCTGAGGAACAGTAACCTTGTACACTATGAACCCACTTTTATCTTTAGTTGTAACCACTGCTGTCACTCAGGTGATCAAGTCAATTATTAATGGCTAATCCCTCACCGCAACTTTTACTCTAGCAACCATGTTACCATTCACTTATCAACCAGGAGGTGCTTATTATGGGTATCGACATTACCATTAATTTCAACTTCTAGTTTTTTTACTGTAACTCCCAATAAACAATTCATTCTTAAGGAGGTTCCTATGTTATTACATCAACTTTTAATTATGGTTTCTGGTTTTGTACGACCAGAATTTCCAACTTCACCATGGGATCCACGCAAGTGGTAATTTCACCTTTTCAACAATACCACTTTATTATGTTTTACAGGAGGTATTCATTATGCTTATTCCATCTAAAGTTCACATTTTCTCACCGTTTCCGATGTCTATGTCATACATATACTTTTCTTTCCCTCATGGGTACGAGTATTACAACTACATGCATTCCTTCCACAACAATCACATACTGTGATACTACTCTCCAACCCAGCATATTGCGCCTCATACTATTCATTTGGAGGTAATTTCTATGGCCTACATCTTTCCAGAGGTTTACATGCCTATCATCGAACTTTGACTCAACCCTATCAACATTACCACAGGAGGTTTACCCCAACATGTTTATGTTATATTTGGTGCCAGCTGAGACTTCAAACCCGGCTGGCACTTAATTTTTACTAAAAAATGATCACTTATGGCTTTATTCGACTTATAACATCAAGAAATTCTCGAACATCTTTATATCGTTCGTCAGGGTTTTTATTACATGCCTTATTAAGCACCTTTAATAAATCATCATCGTTTTCGTCAACATTTGTATTTCCGACATAACATTTTTTTAATGTTTTAGCCAGAGAATATAAATCACTACGTTCCGAATATTCTCCATTAAAACATTCAGGAGCCATATATCCTTCAGTACCTACTCCACTTGTTTTCCCAAAATCTCTATTAGTAGCACATCCAAAATCACATAAGCAATATTTATCTCCAATATATAGAATATTAGCAGGCTTTATATCTCGATGCCATATTTTTTCCGCATGACAACTAATCAAAGCCTCGGATATTTGTTTTGCAATTAATAAAACCTCGGATTTATTATTATTAAGTTCAGACCTCTTATCTTCTTCATTAATACTTCCATCCATAGCTTTCATTGCAAAGAAAAAATCTGTTTCTAAATTATTAAACCTAGTATCTACTGTTTTCAAAGTTTTATTCCAAAAATCTGTATGATAAATTTCAGAATTTGCTCCTACAACAATATGATGCTGCTCAGCTCCCTTTATTTTTGAAACGTTGCGTACCTCATTCAATCGTTTATATCCTTCCATATAAAAAGTTAACGATTGAATAAAATAGAAATCCTTCTCTGTTTCTTCAACAGCAAGCTGCTTCTTTCTTTCATTACAAAACTTATTTACATCTTCATAGTCTTTATCTGATTTAAATACTTCCGGCCATCTATCATTTATTATTTCTCTAATATCAGGATTATCATTCTTTAAAAAATAATGCGAATATATCTCCTTTGCTTCTTCATTCAAAAACTCAAACTCTTCTGAATTTTCAGGAATCGTTATTTCCTTAATTACAAAAAATGCATTATCATGCTTCCCCCTAACTTTATGCATCTTTGCATGAGCTACATCAGAAGAATCAAGCTCCCCCATATCTATATAATTAAATTTTTCTATATAATTTTCGTATGATGACTTTTCTAATTCTTCAACTTGTTCCTTTACCCCAGTTAGTTGTTCTGATAAAATATCATTTATCTGCTTTTGCAAATATGCAATTCCCTTATCAGATATACTTCCAGTCTGATTGTAAAGATATTCACAAATTAGCCCCCCATTGGCCGAATCACTCATCGCTAAGAATTCTAAGATAATTTTACAAAAAAATTCTGCGCTAATAGTAATATCGTCATCACACTCAGATGATGGCAAAGCATCTTTGTTGTAAACAAACACTATTTTATCTTTTAATCCACCTGTTAGTTTTTCTCTATATGACTCATAATCAGTATTTTCTGCCACATTTCCAAATAGCGCCACTATATGCATTGTTCTGTTAGCCCATTGTAATTTTTGTAAGCATTCCGGATCAGTTATTTTTTTAGTTGTAACTTTAAGTTGCGTGAATATTTCTCTCAAACTAACGATCCATTCTTTTTTATCTCGTGGATGAGCTATTGTTTTCAAATCCGATTCTAATGAATAATCAACAATCTCATCAGCTATTATCTTTGTTATAAGATTTTCAACATTTTTATCTTCGTACCTTTCACTCATTAACCTCATTAATTCGTCTCTCTGAGTATCTGTTAAAAACTCCTTAACTCTTGAATTAGCACTTCTAACAAATAGATTTATATTCTCGAAATCATTTTCCCTTGCTGCAACATCCATTCGTATAATAGTATTTCTAGAAAGGCCATATACATGCCGATTAGCAACCTGTATTAAACTATGATTTGAAAGGCCATACTTTAATCGTTCAGCCAATGAATAAAAAGCATGTTCTAAAGCACCACAATCTATTTGATTTACTCGCTTTGGATTTGTTCCTAAACAACGAGAAATTGCTTCTATAACATAACTACAGCTTTCGCCTATTCTTGCCAAATCGCCTGTGTATAACTCAAATTCCCTATTATCTAATCCAGCGCTTTTTCTTATTTCACTTGGCAATTCTCCTTTTATCCAATGATATAAAAGAATTGCACGTAAAGCTGGTGTTAGTTGATCATCATCAAGAATATCACTATCAAAAAATGTCTTTCTTATTTCTGAATTCTTCCAAAAAACATCTTCTCCATTTTCGTTTAGCACTTTCTTAAAATAATCTATTATTGCCTTTTGAATAATCTGCGAGACTTTTCTTTGATTGGGACCTACACTTCTATCTGGTAAACGAGGATGTGTAATTTTCCTCACTTCAGGCATTTTGCACACCAAAAAAAGAATATCTAATATATACTTATTTTTCTTTAAGTCGGAACCAGAATAATCAACCGGGAGACCTCCCATTTCTTTTTTCACATCACCATCACCTCTAAAATACTTTTTTATGCGAAAGCATGTTTCGATAGATAACGCATACGGAGCAAGCATTTCTCCCAATGGAGTAAGCTTATAGCCAACACTATTTTCTTCATCATCTAACTCATCCTCTATAATATCTCGGGGTCTTACCAACTCAGCTTTTTCGAAGTCTTTGACTATTTTATCAGTTTCAATAGTATAGTTTTCTTTCTTTTGTTTATACTCAGATGCCTTTAGTGTTTTATTTGCAAGAGCTTCAATTGTTCCCTCAGAAAAGGTTTCTTCTTTTCCTTTACATAGTAAATTTAAGAAGTATGGAGCGCATTGTCTTGGTGTAGCTTTCACCAAAGCAGATGAAACTTCTTCTATTCTGCAATTAACATACTGATTCCAATAATATCTAATATCCGATTCCGAATTAACAAAGAGATAACTTTCCCCTATTTTATCTGTAATACCCAATCTTCCAGCACGCCCGATATAATTCTTATACTCCTGAGGCTTTAAGTCTAATTTACCATCTGAACCTCTAAATACCTGGTTGTCATAGAGAATCATTACATCCGCAGGCAAATTCATACCTATAGTAATTGTTTCTGTAGCAACTAATAATCTTATTCCACCATCACTATCCTTGAACTCTTGCTCAAGCACCTCCCTTAAACTCATCGGTAAAGCCGCACTATGATATGCTATTCCATACGGAAGAAGATCATTTTTAAGAAGTGTTCTTTCACCTTCGTCATCTGATTTTTCCAACTCGCTTACTAGTACAGAATTCACTTCCAATCTACCAAAAACATTACTTTTGGCAATATTTCGCGCTACGACTTTACACCTGTCTCTGCTATTAGCGAACACGATAATTTTTTTATTTGGATCTTCTGAATAAATCTTATTTAACAATGAAATTAATAACGCATTTCGCTTAACGTCTACTTTTTGATTCTTCAGCTTTTCAATATCCTCAACCTCAATTTGCCCTTCTTGATGTTCATCACATTTAGTACTTAATTCTTCATTTTCACCACTAACATGTCTCTCCCAATACACCCCATTAAGTGAAATAATTCTCTCTTTTAATCCTATGGGTCTTTGATCATTTTTTATCGTCACTGCTTCTAACCATGAATTAACATAGTTAGTATCACAGTCTACAGTTGTTAGTCCTAATATCCTAACGCTATTACCATACATATTCTTCACTTTTGTAAGTGAATATTCCAGTTTCGCCCCTCTATCTTGAGATCCAAGCAACTGTATTTCATCAACAATAATCAATCCACATTTTTCAAGAAATTTGTTGTCCTTCTGTTCTGCTAACATTGCAAAAAATTTCTCATAAACCACCACCGCAATATCATATTGACCTTCAGCTAGCTCTGTATCATGATCTTGATAATCAGAAGAAGAAGCAAAAATGTTAACTCTTTTATCAGCTTCTACTATATCGTGTCTAAACTGCTGTACTTTTTCCGAAACTAAAGCCTTTAATGGAACCAAATATACAACATGCTTATTCAACGAAAACACGCATTGCAACGCCAACAACTCTGCAATTAAAGTCTTACCGGAAGATGTCGCACCTTGAACTATGAGATTCCTATTACCCTCAATCTTCCCCCAAAAGTTTTCATTATCCAATGCCTCTTTTTGAAGTGAAGTTAATGATACTTTTCTCTTACCTCTTCCACTAATATCATATTCAATTTTTTGCATCACCTTTTCAGGAATATCATAAGATGATACTATTTTTTTAAATTCATCTATCATGTATTATCCTTTCTCCCACTAATAATTTATATTCATCCGGAAAAGCTGAAATATGTTCAAGCATTTTAACCATTTTTAAGGTCTCATTTTTTCGTTGGCTTTCTATCATATTTATTATTCTACCAATTGTCCTTAGCTGACGACCGTCAATAGGATCAAGTTCAAAAACATTCAATTTCTCAATAATATCCATTCTAATACCATAGAATAGTGATAATCCTATTCTTTTTAATCGACTTTCTAATTCAACCATCTTTTCAGACATTGATACTTCTGCAGATAAAATATCTGTAATATACTTTGCTTTCTCACCCAATTTCTTTATATTTCCGTATTCAAATCCACATATATTTTTTATTTCCTCCGTGCTATAACACTCCATCCACATAAATAAGGCTTGAGTCATTCTAAGTTTTCTTAACGTTTCAAAATCTTGCTTATTCATTCGCTGATTAAAAGAAATTTTTTTGAACTTATTAATGGACTTGTTTTCTATAATAGTTTTGAAGCAAGCTGAAGAAAGTTTACCATCACTTTTCATTACTCTTAACCACTCAAACGCTTGTTTTGTATATACTGTTCCTTCTTTCATTTCAAAAAAATCGTTAAAACTTAGTTCGTCACATTGGCAAACATTATACAAGAAATCAATTATTTGAATATTTTGCGAATGATATAATTGATCCACATTTTTTACTAACTTATCATAAGTACTCAAATATACTATAAAACCTAATGCACGTTTTCCCTTATTTGTTATATAGAATAATTCCCTGTCATCCAGTTCCTCATATACTTTTTTTATAAGTGATCTTTTTATAAGATCTTCTATATGTTTATCAATAATTCTGCTATTTTTACAAATAATATTTCCTGGGTAATCTTCGATATTTTTCAAAACAACATCTTTCTCCACACCATTATCAAAATCAAAATAATTCAAAAGATGAAATACACAGTCTTCACGTTTAAAAATGCCTTTATATTGACTTTCAATAAAGTCTGGGTGTTGCGATTTTTCACAGAGATTTTTCCATGCTTCTTCCTGCTTATCTGTAAGCAACGTATATATATATCCTACGTCTTTTTTACCAAGCCTCCCAGTTCTGCCCATATAATTTTGATATTCATTTACAGTAAGAAATTGTTTGACACCTTTTCCTGCTGGTTTTTCCATTTCTGCCACAATGACCACATCAACATCACTATTTAATCCATATGCTAGCGTTTCTGTTGCAACAACAATATCTAATTTACCATCATCATAGAGAAAATCTCTTTCAATTTTTTCCCTTATTTCTTCTGGAAGCGCAGCATTATGATATGAGACTCCATTTTCATATGCATAAAAATCTTCATTATTAAAGATTCCATACAAATCATCCTCAGTCATAATTATGTCTTCAAAAAACTTTTTCTTAACATCTTCTATATTTTTTTTCTCATCACCAAAACACTTATGAATACTTCTGGATAAGTCTTGCACACGAGTTCTACTATTTGCAAAAATTAATATCTTATGCCCCAATTTCCTGTGTTTTTCGCATAACCTAAACACAATATCATTGAGTTCATCCGTTTCATGTCCCTTAGAACCAACCCTATATCTGATTACTTTATTTTTTATTTTAACAGGACGCGATAATTCCTTATGAACAACAAAACTATATGTTTCTATATAGCATTTCCAATTGTAATATGGAGTTGCCAAAACATAGACATTTGAGCTTTTATTTTTACATGCGCCAGCTAAGATAAAATCTGCCTTTAAGCCTCTCTCTGAATTATTAACTATTCCTATTTCATCAAAAACAATGTGAGAATAATTATCAAAAAACTTTTTATCGTTAGACAGAAACATATAGATTTTTTCATATATTACTATTGCAATATCGCAATCTGCACATTTAACACTATTGTCTTCTGTGCAATACTCGCTAGTCGAAACAATTACTCTCTCCTCGGGAAATTTTTCTTTCAATTCTTTTTCCTTCTGCGCAGCTAATGCTCTATAAGGAACTATATATATCATCTTATTCTTTCGTTCTGCTCTGTTTCTATCAGCTTTATAACATAAAAGAGGTATAAGTGTTTTTCCTGAGGAAGTTGATCCAATAATAAATTCCCTTGCTCCTTCACCGATTGAACAATTTTCAAATGTTAATTCTTGAAGTGCTGTTAATTTGTTGTATCCCCATGTCTTGGCTAACGACATCGCCTCTGTATTATCCAACAACATCTATAAAATCTCCTTTAGCTTATCTGTTGCTTCTTGCAAGGAAGCAGTATTGCCTAACAAACTAAACGCTATATCCGCCACCTTTTCGACAACATCCCTTCCAAATTCAAATTGTTCAATATTCTCTTTCGCAAATATTTCACATTCTTGTGCAAAACTATCATATTTTTTCGAATTATCAAAATGATCGGCACAAAGCATATTTAACATTATCATACCTGTTCTTCGCTCTTGCTCACATAAATACTCTTCTTCAGTAGTATCTACTGACCATTCCTTCTTTCCATACTGTCCAACATTTAATAAACATTGATTTTTACCTTTTTGAACACTATCAAGCATCTGTATCTGTTCATTTATTCCCCTGAATACAGTTTCTGATTGGTTCTCATCACTGCTTTCAAATAATTTCACCAATTCGAAATCGATAATTTTAAGAACAACATCGCCACTTTCATATACACAAATCTTTATACTATTATGAGACAAGGATCTATGATATATCCTAGCATTAGAAATAATTTGCATTATTTTTACAAACTGATACATAATGCTAATAAAATTATCTTTCCTTTTATAAAATCCACTTTCCTCAAGAATCTTATCGGAAATATCATTTGGTTCTACATCAAATTCATATGATGTCACGTAATAATCTTCACTATTTCTAAGATCCGCAAGAACAGAATATTTTGCGATGCCCGTGCATTCTCCTATCTGTTGCAAACGCAAATACGCTTTTTGACTGTGGAGCAAATATTGTTGAACATCTGTAACATTTGTAGTTTCATATTTTCGAATTAAAGAATACTTATTTACGTAATTTTTCCATTTATTCTTTCCTTTGTCTTTTATTAACTTAGGCATGACTGTATAATATAGTTTCTCATCATAATTAGGCAGAATACCATCAAATATATTCTTATGAATTTTTATTGTCTCACTAGGATAATAGATTTCACCACTAGCTATAGCTTGCCTTTCCACACTGTAATCATCTTTATTCATCTGATTATAGGTTCCGTAAAAATATCCATAAAAGTATATACGCATCCTATTGCAAAGTTGTCTCAATGCCTCTATCAAATATTTTTCTTCAAGCCATTTCATATTTGATTCAGATAAAACAGCATGAGAACCTGCATTACCTATTTTTCTAATATAATCCCAAACATATATAGTTTTCATTGTAGGATCCACTAAAGATTCCTTTGTTCGATTTAAACCTTCTCCTTCAGGACATTCTATTCTTGAAAATTTGTCATTAAGCTTACCTGGCCATTTGGGAAATGCTTTTTTACCATATTGAGGTCTATTGTATTCTAAATTATTAAAATAACGACAAATTTCTTTCTGTTTATAGTTTATTGAAATCACTTCATATTTTTCATCACTTTTTGGAGTTACTGATATTTCCTCCATATTAATAACTGTGTCAAAAAAGCTCTCCGTAAGCTGTCTAATAAATACCGCACACATCCTTTTATTCAGATACAAGTTGCTTTCTGCCAATTGAGCCAACTGATATAAAAAACCCTGATCAAATTCTAAAAGAAATCCGAAGTTTCCTAATTTTCTATTCTCAATTTCATTCATATAAGTCTAATATGATGTACTTATAACCAAATACACCACTTCCCCTTTCTCTTTATAGATATTATGATCAAACCTAAAGTCCCGGCAGTATTATCTCCAGAGTAAGTTTACAAGTTATCTGCCCTGCACATATAAAATGCAAATATTTCCTGGCTTCAGAGCGCCTTGAATGTATAGCCTAACTAAACTATTTAAGGTAATAGTATAAAACAATAGTCTTATTCGCATTGAAGGAAGCACTCCCATAGTATTAAGCTCTGCACATACCGATTTACTTACTATTCTCTATTTGTGTATTCTTATAAATCCACCTCTTTTAAGAAGTAGCACAATTTAGCTTTCAATTCCTCCTCTTTATAAGCATGTAAACTTGCTTACAAAATATTATCGGCTATCCATTTTTATTCCAACATCATTTCAACCACTTGGGATTGTTCCCTTTTTGCTTTTTGCATTATAAATATAACTAACGTCGCATGGCGTCCGACAAAATCACAAACAACCGTTTGATTTGATTAATTTTACTTTGTTTATTTAATTATATCGGATTATGAATTACTGTATTAATACTTTACAATGTCATCGATAGATGTTAATACAAAAGAAATAAAGAGGAAAAAGGTGATCAGGAGAGGAGGAATGAGTATATGAATTTAAACTTATTTGCTGTAGATGAACGAGCGCTGGGTAAGTACAGCAAGGTTGTAGAGCAGATACGAAACAATAATGGTTTACTATCTGATGAACTGATGGTGAAATTTATGAAGATTACGCCCGAGTTCCTGCAATATGTTCGTGAAGCAATTGAAAATAACCCGGATTGGAACGATGAAGATGTCGCAGATTATATAATATCAGAAACCGAGAGTGATTAATCCACTACTATTAATCTGATCTTAAAAACGCTTGGGATCAAAGGTTATTCAAACCTTTGATCCCAAGCGTTTTTAATTATAGACAGGCGTAATATCATATTTGCTCGTAAGAGCCTATTTCTCATACGTCCATCCATGCTCACCGTGATAGATCATCTGTCTGGTCATACCACCATCAATGCAGATATTTTCTCCTGTAATAAAACCTGCCTTCTCCGAGCAGAGGAACATCACCATTTCTACTATGTCCTCCGGCTGCTGTAATGCATCTGAGCCACTATAATCCTCGAATGTTGTATTTATCCATCCGGGAGAAATGCTATTTACTCTTGCTTTTCCTGAAAGACTAACTGCCATCACATGTGTAAGCGCTGATATTCCACCTTTCGCAGCAGTATAGCTCTCAGTCTGTGGCTGACTCATCCTGTCACGCGATGATGAGATATTTACAATCGATGCGTTTTCAAAAAAGATTGGCAACAGCAGTTTTGTCAGATAAAACGGGGCAGTCACACCAACAGAGAGCGCGTACTGAAACTCTTCATAACTGCATTCGTTTATCCCCTTCATAATGGGCAGAGCGTTATTTATAAGATAATCCACACGTCCGGATTGCTCGTTCACATACTTTGCAAATTGTTCAATATCATCTTTTTGCCCACATCACCTACAAACCATTCTCCCTGCTTTATATCTATAATATGAACAATTACATCTTTCGCTCTAAACGCGTCCGCGACAGCTTTGCCAATCCCATGACCGCCGCCGGTTACCACTGCAACTTTTTTACCTGACATAAACTTCCTCCGCAAAAATTTATTACTGACTTACTGTATTGATACTTTACAGTTCCTCCAACAGATGTTATATTCGAAAAGCCTCAATTTCTTACACAAGAGGTGTCATGAGCATTTCGCTCACAAATTCCCTTTATAAATGAATTTTATCAAAACATATATATTTGTGAATATAAACGAATTTACATATTAACGCCTAAGCTTTTGCAAAAATACATCATTCATTGTCATCAACAGATGATAATACGCCATTTCTTCTTATACACCTCTGTGCACAGTTATTGAGCCAATCGTCACTAAATGATAGTATTAAGAAAGGCAAAGAAACTAATGTCCAACACCAAAAAGAGAACAAAGAAACCTTTTGATGAGCTTACCATCACCGATAACTATATGTTTCAGACGGTGATGACTGAGCCCAAGCATGTCCGACCGTTACTGGAAATGATCATCGGAAAGAAAATTCGTAAGATAGAGGTCCTCACTCCGGAGAAAACCGTTGAGACTGGTTATGACTCCAGAGGAATCCGAATGGATGTGTATGTAGAGGATGATGAAAACACGGTCTATGATGTAGAAATGCAGGCATCCCGAAGAAGATCTCTTGGTAAGCGTTTTAGGTATTATCAAAGTTCAATAGATGTCGATATCGTTAATAAGGGTGATGATTTTGGCGTTCTCAAGGATAGTTTTATCATCTTTATAACCACCTACGATCCTTTCGACAAGGGTTGGTATATGTATCCCTTTGAAACTATATGCAGCTGGGACAGCAGCATAAAGATGAAAGACCACGCAAAAAGGATCATCCTGAATACCAAGGGAACAAAAGATAAAGAAGGTCACGAAGTAAGCGATGAGATCAAGGGCATGCTATCCTACATGGACGGAAATAAACCGGACTCCGATTACGCTAAAATGCTTGATGACGCAGTGAAAAAGGTTAAAGATAATCAAGAGAGGAGAAATGAGTATATGAACTTAAACTTATTTGCTATAGATGAGCGAGTATTGGGAAAATATAGTGAAAAAGTTGAACGCATACGAAAAAATAATGGACAACTCTCAGATGATCAATTAATTAAGTTTATGGAAATCACCCCCGAGTTCCTGCAATGTGTCCGTGAAGCCATTGAAAATAATCCGGATTGGGATGATGAAGATGTCGCAGATTATGCAATATCAGAGACTGAGAGTGATTAATTCTCTCCCATTATTCTGCTCTTAAAAAAGTCAGGATCAAAGGTCGTTATAACCTTTGATCCTGACTTTTTATTCATACGTCCATCCATGCTCACCGTGATAGATCATCTGTCTGGTCATGCCACCATCAATACAGATATTTTCTCCTGTAATAAATCCTGCTTTTTCTGAACAGAGGAACATCACCATTTCTGCTATATCCTCCGGTCTTCCTACTCGGCCTATCGGCTGTTGTAATGCATCTGCACCACTATAAACCTCATCTGTTGTATTTATCCATCCGGGCGAAATACTGTTAACTCTGGCTTTTCCTGAAAGACTAACTGCCATCGCATGTGTAAGCGCTGATATTCCACCTTTCGCAGCAGTATAACTCTCAGTCTGCGGCTGACTCATCCTGTCACGCGATGATGAGATATTTACAATCGATGCGTTTTCAGAAAAGATTGGCAACAGCAGTTTTGTCAGATAAAACGGGGCAGTCACACCAACAGAGAGCGCGAACTGAAACTCTTCATAACTGCATTCGTTTATCCCCTTCATAATGGGCAGAGCATTATTTATAAGATAATCCACACGTCCGGATTGCTCGTTCACATACTTTGCAAATTGTTCAATATCATCTTTTTTGCCCACATCACCTACAAACCATTCTCCCTGCTTTATATCTATAATATGAACAATTATATCTTTCGCTCTAAACGCGTCCGCGACAGCTTT
>KE384178.1:13524-18945 GCA_000424365.1 Lachnospiraceae bacterium NK4A144
TACCAAGGGAACAAAAGATAAAGAAGGTCACGAAGTAAGCGATGAGATCAAGGGCATGCTATCCTACATGGACGGAAATACACCAGACTCTGATTATGCTAAAATGCTTGATGACGCAGTGAAAAAGGTTAAAGATAATCAAGAGAGGAGGAACGAGTACATGAACTTAAACTTATTTGCTATAGATGAGCGAGTGATAGGAAGTTATAGCAGGTTAGTAAAGCTGATACGAAATAATAACGGACAACTCTCAGATGATCAATTAATTAAATTTATGGAGATCACACCCGAGTTCCTGCAATGTGTCCGTGAAGCCATCGAAAATAATCCCGATTGGGATGACGAAGATGTGGCAGATTATGCAATATCAGAGACGGAGAGTGATTAATCTACTCCGCCTCCTCGTCCAATGTTTCCAGCAGGAAACTGACTGGTCTGAACCCGTCGTTACAGGATATCATAGCTGACCTCGGGTTCTTCATCCAGCCATCATAAAAATTCTCACCTCCGTGAGCCAAGGTCATGACGAACGGAGATACCGTGTCCCACGCACTATCGCAGAATCCCTGTGGCTTTTCCCATCCATTGCAGATGCACGTCTGCCCTAGCTGCATATCGCAGGCGTGCTCTATCGGATTTTCATATTGTTCTATCAGATCATCGTATCGTGCAATCTTTTTCACAGTTATACGAACTTTCTTCATTCTTATCCCCCTCCAACAGTTTTCAAAGTATCAGATATCTCTAAGAAACCACGCAAATCCGAAGCATCCACTTCCTATTACAAAAAAAATCAGTGACAGAGGAATATTTCCCGAATACGTCATTGTTCTGTAAATCAGGTAATACATCAAGACACCGACTCCACTATAAACGATCATCTTACCGTAACGTATATCCATGAGTTTCATGATTCCAAAACCGACAACCAGAGAAAGTACCCATCTCAAGGCATGTGTGTGAATGATAGTTTCTATGATTTCCAAAATTCGTTCTCCCCTCTATTAACATATATTATTCCGTCAGACTCCAAAAGTTTCAGAACAGTTTTTTGCCATCATCTCATCGACTCCCTAAGCCATTCAACATACTCACTCTCACGCCTAATAGCATGATTAAGGTTCAAAGGTCATTCGAACCTTTGACCCTGACTTTTAATAACGTCTATCCTTTTCCTTACATATTCTCCGTATTTATACTTCGAAAGATCGATATCAAAATTGATCTGCCCACTTTCTATTTTTTCCGAAAGAATTTTAACAGCAGAACATGCAGCATCTTTCATACTTATTCTTTTTCCGAGTAAAATATACGGCTGACATATGTCCTCTCCCTCAGACTCAAAGGCATGATCAAAGTCATAAAGATAGGATAATCCTTTTATTGAAAATGCCTGCTCATCTGAGTCCTCGCATAGTTCATACATCATTCCCCAGTTTCTACTATGCCTATCCGTATTTCCCACAAGATAATCTGCAATGATCATTGTACAAAATTCTGTCGAAAATTCCCCAATTAATTCAGAAACTATATCTTCATCTCTGTTCATTTTATATATCGCATAGTATTCTGCCTTCACCATGTTAATTTTTTCATCTGTAAAACATTTGCAAACCGATACATCATGACCTGCAAAACTATCTTTCGTATATTTGACAACCTTTTCACCGAATATTTCTCTAAGAATTTCCGAGGCTTCCACCTCTTTTGTAACAGAATCATTTCCATTATCTCTTTTCAGTAAAAAGAAGCTATTTCCTGTCCGCTTCCATGCTTTCGGTGCCTTACCATCTGTATGAATATCCGGCGTACTGATATCCTTTCTATCAGCAGTAAATCCCCGCCCCAAAAGTGGGATCTCAAGCACAGTGTTTTCAAGACTGTTTTCAAAAAGGTTTACATCTTCCCACGTCAATTTTTCATCTGCTTTCTTTACCCAAAAGCAATCGTTTATTGATAAACATCGGGTTGTGATCCCGATTTCTGCTCTCATCGGAAGAGATAACGGATTATCATACCCGTAATATGCCAGCAGTTCCTTTGCATATTTCCTATCCAACGGAATTATTCTTTCAGAACACCAGGTATTAAAATTCACAATATTATTTGTTCTGGATTCAATATCATCATCTGTTTCCAGATATATTTCCATTGGCATGAGATCAGGTTTCACAAGCTCAACCTTTCCTCCACTATCAATAGAAAACACTTTGAAATTCCTGTAAAAAACCTCATAAGTAGTGTTCTTTTTCATCCGTATCACCTCGTCAACAAATATACATAGCAAGTATAACACAGACGTCCAATGGCTTTTCATCTTTCTTGGTCGTAAACAGCTAACGCATACACTCTCACTAAGCTCACATGCGTTCGCTAAGTGTTCGTAGCATCCGCAGCGTAGTGCTCCGTTTACGTGTGAACTGTTACGATTTTTTCTGGGTTTATGTCCATTTTAATATGTGATTTTCAATCGTTAGGATTGGGTGTCAAGCTAGTGCCTGAACTGTAACGATGGTTACACTATAAGAAATCCTCTAAATTTGGCAGACTCGTCTGCCAAATTATGCGCTTTATTCTGCGCTTTAAATTACATTTTATATCTTAAATCTTTCCTTGAAATAAAACGCCTGATCTGTTCAGCTGTCGACAAATGCTCCTAGCTTTCTTCAACATACTGCTGAAGTTTTGAAGAAATTGTATATCCCACCAATAATGCATTAAATATGAGCTATCCCCATTCCATCAACGATCAATATAAGACTTATAATGATCACTTCCATCATAATGAATTATTGGTCTTTCCGTTAACCCAAAACATTCCATAATCCTCGGAATATGTTCTTCACCTATGTTGATATTCATATAGATGATCGGCTTTCCCTTGTTGCTGATCTCCACTCTGCCTCTGGGATAATAATCAAATGGCTTATTGCATTTTCTAGGTTTCACATGATCCCATAGCAACCTATGATTATAATTGTCGCCTGATTTTGCAATTCCAAATGTTGCACTTTCCTCGAAAGGAACCGCAAGTAACTCACTATCTATAAGCCAAAATACACCTCTTTTATGGTTTCCCATAACATCTCCTAGGAATTCATGGCAAATTTTCTTACTTCTTCAAGCAAGTATCTCTGATAAACTTCTTTATTTAGTCTATGCCCACCAACAACCTCGTACGTTTTCGCCTTCCCAATCAGCTTTTTCGTAATAGAGTGATCTAAAACTTCATCATTATTTCCGAGAATAAATATTCCATTTTCCCAGTTCTTCACATATGCATCATCTCTCAGCCTGTAATAAGGTGTTTCTTTCATGCAATACTCAGGAGAAATATTATGCAAACTAACTGATGGAGATACACATGGATTAGTAGCTATAAACGGAATATCATACTTTGCAGATAAAATATTGGCAAAATAACTTCCATACGAAGTTGCCACGATCAGATCGATATTATAGACCTTGACCGCTGCCGTAAGAAATTCCTCCACATCAATAGCGGAACAACTGTCATAATCAATCGTAAAGCCCGTCACGTCATATCCCGCCTCGTGTAAAATCGTAAAATTTGTATTCTCTGCCTTTCCGGCATATCCGTGTATATTAAGAATATTCACAGTAATCTCCATTTCTCATTTTTTATGCAAATGAATCAAATAATGTATTTCAAACTGTCATATCCCGCTTTACAATCCTTTGTACATCAGAAAATGTCAAAGTCGTTTTCTCTATTAATTCACCAGCAAACCTATCAAGCAAATCCCTGTTCCTTACCAGAAGTTTTTTAACCTTAAGTTTCACCCCTACAACATCCTTTTATACAGTCTTTGCTGTATCAATCGCCGGCGACAGTATTATAATCATTCACCGTATCTATACACTAATACATCCGGATTATCAAAATTGACTTTGGTCGTTTTTTCTCTTACATTCTTATAATTGTCATCTGTTTCCCAAATGTTTTTTGCATCATCGGTAAATATAAGCAGTATTTCAGGTTTCAAATCCTTAAAAATCTCATATTGAAAAACATCCGAACCCGATAACTCACGAAGCCCCAATTGAGCATACTGATTCAAAATATCACATGCTTCTTTCCTTCGCTCTACCAATTTATCCTCAGAATACTTTAACATTTTATCTAAATGTTTAATTATTCCTGAGCCACCTTCCATTGAATCTTTTGTACATTTCACCTCTGCAAATACGATTCTATCTGGTATCCCGTCTTGATCAAACTTAATCCCTTGCATATCCGGTTTATTGTTAGCATCATCACCACGCTGTTCTTCTATGTTATTATGCGGCTGAGCAAATTCCATATCATAAAAGAAATATCCATTCCTGAGAGATTTGAAGAGTCTATATATTTCTTGCTGTCTCTTTTTCTCCTTTTTTCCGGAGACCTTCACCTTTTTTCCATGCTTAAAATAGTCTGTAATGCCCTCTTTTCCCTCAACATCAAAATATCTTTCAAATATTGGCTTAACCACATCTGCATATAGTGAAAATATCTGTTCATAGCTTAATGGAAGATTATCCTTCAATGATCTGCTCATCATACCAACTGTTATATCTCCTGAAGATGTATTCTCTATCTTGCCTTTGAAATTATATTTTTGGCATAAAGTATCAAAGAACGCCCTCCAGTTTTCACAGTATCTCGCATGATTAAAACTAATCTCAATCGTACCGTTAACTAACACCGTAAATGCTACGTTATTATGGGAATAGGTCGTTATACGCGGATTACTGTTTCCTCTAAAACACAATTCTAATTCCTCGTGTTTTTTTACCAACTCTATAAAACCATTCAATGGTTTCTTTGGATTTTTGCCTAAGAAGGCATCTAATTCCCCTTTAAGTAACGCCCTGCTATCATCGTTTTTATGACTCTGAATTAAATACTCCATTTTTATCCTCCTCATCTTCGATTTTTATATTCTTCTTAAGCAAACATTCTTTTTTGTAATTTCTATGATTTATTTCTTCCAGCTCGTATAATTGTTCACCTCCCGAGTATGTTTGTTTCATATACTTCTATACGGTATCTACTTTCTTACACCGACCGTATAACTTGTGTATTTTCAATTTCCTTCAATCTCAATCGAGTAGGAGGGAGTGATTAGCTCCCGTCCTCTCACAGCACCGTACGTACCGTTCGGTATACGGCGCTTTCAATAGTTGACGTGCACAGACTGATAGGCTGTGGCTAAATCATAAAAGCCACTGTTTATCAGTCTTTCTTTTGATAAGGCACGGTTAACCGCACCCATACCAGACACAAACCAATAGCCTCTACGGCTGTTGGCTGTGATATGTGCATAGTATTCGGGTATCCCCAGTTTAATAAGATTCCTCTTCTTTGTCTTGGGAAGTTTCCACTGTTTCCATATGCACATGCGTATTCTGTGATAG
>AUJT01000049.1 GCA_000424365.1 Lachnospiraceae bacterium NK4A144
CAATTTTACTGTGGCTTTCAATGCCTGCCACTATTTCATCCGTTTGAAGAAAGGAGAAAGCCCTCCAAATATAGAAGGCCTGATAAGGCAGAATATACTACCTATCAGGCCTAATCGGAACTATGCCCGCCAGCATAGATTCCAAATACCTGTAAGCTTCGCTTACAGGACCTAAAAAACAACAATAGTAGTATACACCTTTATGAGACAGATGAAAATCTGTCTATTTGGCGTGTCTGATTATATGCTATATCAATTTATTACAACACAGAAATATCTAAAGTATCCTAATATAGCAATTATTTCTGGCTTATAGACTCCTTAACTAAATGACATTGGTTGACAACACAGTTCTTTTCCGTAAAAAGCTTACTGTTCCACAGATAATAAGTGTTACTCTGATTGTAGTTGGAATAGCTGGACTTAAGATTTTGGCAAAAGAATGAGGTGTAGAATGTCCAATCCGAAGATATTTTCACTGACATTTTTTAAATTCATCCCGTATTTATACTGAGCTTATAAAAGGAATATCTGAGAAAACATGATTCTGAGGAAATTATCAAAAGAGCAGATATCTGCCGTATATAAAGATCGGATGGTGATCGATTTTCCACCTTCCGAACTCAAACCTTTATCAATTATTTTGGATGCAGTAGATAAAGGCATATATGAAGGCTTGGGGTTATATGATGGCGACCGGATTGTAGGTTACAGTTATCTTGTGAAGCAGTCTGCTGATTATCTGATCGACTATCTTGCCATATATCCTGAGAGACGAAACGGTGGTGTTGGAAGTACGCTGGTGAAGCTTCTTTCAGAGTATATGGGCGATGCGGGCAGCATAATCGTGGAAGTTGAAGATCCTGAGTACGCCAAGAATGAAGAAGACAGAATGATTCGGATCAGACGGCTGAATTTTTATCTTCGTAATGGATGCTGTGATACCGGTGTAAGGGTCAGATGCTTTGGAGTTGAGTTCGTCATATTAAGTGTTGGTAAGCTGAAAAGTGACAAGGATAGCTGCTTGGAGCTGTACACATCGTTTTATAAAGAGGTCCTGCCAAAGGATTTATATACTGATAAGATAGAATTTTTAGGTTATACGAACGGATAAGGGGATGTGGGAGCGCGTGCTTTTTATTTAGATACACTTGTGCTAAAGTTTACTTAAAGAGGGCGTTGGTAGGAGCAATTTTTTGATCTTGTAGAGAACATCAAAATTACTTACTGCTGGGAGTAGAATATGGAAAAGAAAAATAAGGGTGGATGTCAGTATCTTAGGGTGCTTTCAAAGCAATTCCCAAATGTAGCAGCCACAGCTACAGAGATTATTAATCTGCAGTCTATTTTAAGCCTGCCAAAGGGCACAGAGCATTTTCTTTCAGATATACATGGGGAACACGAGCAATTTGCCCATGTACTGAAGAATGGCTCTGGTGCAGTCAAACGAAAGATCGATGAAGAATTTGGCAATATACTTTCCGAAAAGGAAAAGCGTGATCTTGCCACTCTGATCTATTATCCCCAGGAACGAATAAAAATGATACAGGAGTCTGGCGACTGGAATATGGACGATTGGTATGTTGTAATGATCAATCGTCTTATTCAGGTATGCAAGAGTTCGGCTAGCAAATATACTAGGTCAAAGGTGAGAAAGGCTCTTCCCAAAAACTTTGCGTATGTGATTGAAGAGCTGATTACCGGAAGGCGGGATCACGGGGATCAGGAAGCGTATTTTAATGAGATCATACATACAGTGATCAGAATTGGAAAAGCACCGGAGCTTATTGTGGCTCTTTCCAATGCGATAAGCCGCTTCGTTGTAGATCATCTGCATATCGTCGGTGATATATATGATAGAGGACCGGGTCCGCACATTTGCATGGACACACTTATGCATTATCATAGCGTGGATATCCAATGGGGAAATCATGATGTGGTGTGGATGGGAGCTGCCACAGGACATATGGCATGCGTAGCTACAGTGCTTAGATTTTCTGCTCGCTATGGCAATCTTGATATTTTGGAGGATGGCTACGGAATAAATCTGTTGCCTCTTTTTAAATTTGCAATAGATACTTACAAAGAGGATCCATGCGATTGCTTTAAGTTGCATTATCGTGAAGGCGAATATGACATAGCAAATGCTGAGACAGACAGAAAGATGCATAAGGCCATCGCCATAATTCAGTTCAAGGTAGAGGGACAGCTGATAAAAGAACACCCGGAGCTTCATATGGAGGATAGACTTCTCCTTGATAAGATGGATCTGACAAGAGGCATCATTACTATTAATGGTAAAGAATACGAGCTTCTTGATAAGAATTTCCCAACGGTAAATCCGGAAGATCCTTATGCACTTTCAGCAGAAGAATCAGAGGTGATGGAGAAGCTTAGAGGAGCATTTATCAACTGCGAGAAGCTTCAGGAGCATGTAAGATTTTTATATCGTAAAGGCGGATTGTATAAGACCTATAATAACAATCTTCTTTTTCATGGATGTGTTCCGCTTGATGATAATGGACAACTTAAAGAGGTGGAGCTCTGCGGTAAGAAATACAAGGGGAAGGCATTATATGATGCTCTGGAGCAGGAGCTTAGAAAGGGATATTACGCTATAGATCCTGTGGAGAAAAAGCGTGGCATGGACATGCTTTGGTATACCTGGTGTCATGCGAATTCTCCAGTGTTTGGCAAGGATAAGATGGCAACCTTTGAGCGCTATTTCATAGCTGAAAAAGAGACCCATGTGGAAAATAAAAATCCTTACTACACATGGTACGATAAAGATGAGACCGTTACTATGATACTAAATGAATTCGGAATTGATTCACCTGAGAGCCATATTATAAATGGTCATGTACCTGTGGAGGCTAAAAAGGGCGAGCTTCCGATCAAATGTGGTGGAAGACTTATTGTTATCGACGGTGGATTTTCTAAAGCATACCAGCCAAAGACCGGAATCGCAGGTTATACTCTTACATACAATTCCTATGGCTTTCTGCTGGCTGCACATGAGCCTTTTGAATCTGTGGAAAAAGCTGTAGAAACCGGAAGTGATATTCATTCTGATACAGTCCTGGTGCAGCATGTGGACAGGAGAAAGACTGTGGCTGACACAGATAATGGTCAGGAGATCAAAGAAAGCATAGCTGAGCTTGAAGAACTGTTAGAGGCATATAGAACGGGACGATTGGTGGAAAAGGAATAAGGACGACTTTGACGCATTATACAAGGTTCTTGCTGACAAAGACATCATGCAGCATTATCCTTATATTTTTGACGAGGAGAGAGTTAAAAGCTGGATTGAAAGAAACATGAACCGCTACCGCGATAATGGCTTTGGTCTGTGGGCTGTATGCTTGAAAAATACCGGAGAGATGATCGGTGACTGCGGATTGACACTTCAGAATATTGAGGGTGAAATGCTGCCCGAAATTGGTTATCATATACGTGCAGACCAGCAGCGCAAGGGCTATGCCAAGGAAGCGGCAGCTGCTGTCAGAGACTGGGCGTTTTCCAACACAGATTACCCGGCACTCTATTCATATTGCAAATATACAAACACTGGGTCCTATAAAACTGCAGAATCGATAGGCATGCATTTCGAGAAGGAATATCCAGACCCTGATAATAAGATCACTCATGTATCGGTAATCTTTCGTGAAGAGGCGTAGACTATGTGGAATATAATCATTATTCCGTTCCTGGGGACGGCGCTGGGAGCTGCCAGTGTGTTTTTGTTTAAAAAAGAAATGAGCCAGAAGACACAGCGTGCTCTGACAGGATTTGCTTCAGGAGTGATGGTGTCTGCATCTTTTTTTAGCCTCTTGCTTCCTGCGCTTGACCAGACAGCGGAAATGGGAAAACTTGGGTTTCTCCCTGTATCTGTCGGATTCGGAATAGGAATGCTTTTCCTTCTGGTAATGGATATGGTGACGCCTCACATGCATCTCGATAAAAATGAGGAAGGTCCGAGGAGCGGGCTTAAGAGAACAACAAAGCTTGTCCTGGCGGTCACTCTTCATAATCTTCCAGAGGGAATGGCGGTAGGAATAGTATGTGCAGGCTGGCTTTACGGGAACACCACGATCTCGTTTACGGGAGCACTTGCGCTGGCAATCGGTATTGCGATACAGAACTTTCCGGAAGGAGCAATAGTTTCAATGCCGCTTCTGGGAGAAGGAGTTCCTAAGTGGAAGACATTTTTATATGGTGTTCTGTCCGGAATCGTTGAACCGATAGGAGCACTTCTGGTCATTGCTGCATCAGGATTTTTTATTCCTTTGATGCCATATCTTTTGAGTTTTGCTGCAGGAGCCATGATATACGTTGTGGTAGAGGAACTCATCCCGGAAATGTCAGAGGGTGAGCATTCGAATATCGGAACGATCTCTTTTGCGCTGGGATTCATACTCATGATGGCATTGGATGTTGGATTAGGCTGAAGGGAAGAAATTATAGGAAGGTATGTCTGAGAGCGAAAACAATATGAAATCGATTGAAACACCAAACAAAATGCTTCTTGATAAATATAGGCAATTAATAGAATACTTAAGATCGCTGGGGAGCGCAGCAGTATCTTTTTCCGGTGGTGTGGACTCTACATTTCTTTTGTACGCTGCAAAAGAGGCCTTGGGAGATCAGGTTATTGCAGTTACAGCTTCTTCTTGTTCATTTCCTGAAAGAGAACTTAAGGAGGCAAAGGCTTTTTGCAGTGAAAATGGAATAAAGCATTTGGTAGTTAAGTCGGAAGAACTTAAAATAGACGGATTTTCTCACAATCCAAAAAATAGATGTTATCTTTGCAAGCGCGAGCTTTTTGAAAAGATTCGAGACATTGCAGACGAGAACGGCGTAAAAGAGATCGTGGAGGGCTCTAACCTTGACGATAATGGTGATTATAGACCGGGACTTATGGCAGTGGCAGAGCTTAATGTAAAAAGTCCGCTTAGAAATATTGGCTTTTCAAAAGAACAAATACGTATTTTATCCAGGTATTTGGGACTCCCGACATGGAATAAACAGTCTTTTGCATGTCTTTCAAGCAGATTCCCTTATGGAGAAGAAATTACCGAAAAGAAACTTCAGATGGTTGACAGGGCGGAACAGCTTCTTATAGATCTTGGATTTAATCAATTGAGAGTTCGTATTCATGGTAAAATAGCACGAATTGAGCTGGAACCTTCTGAATTTGATCATTTCATGGAGGAGAAGATAAGGAAATATGTTCATGAGCAATTTAAGATGATCGGTTTTGATTATATAGCGCTGGATATTTTGGGATACCGGACAGGGAGCATGAACGAAACACTTTCGGATGAAGAAAGGAAGCCATAACTTAGTTATAGGCTTCTTTTTTTGTGCATAGAATATGCTTGTTGACATATGTCAATATGACTAATATCATATATCTGACATATGTCAGAAAGGATAAGCAATGCCAAAGACAACTAAATGCAGAAAAATAGCATGCCTGCCCGGACAGTTTGGATTTATCCCATCAGATAATATCGGGGAAAATGCTATACAACTGACCTTTGATGAGTTTGAAACTATCCGATTGCTGGACAAAGAAGGTATGACTCAGGAGCAGTGCGCCGGGAAGATGGGCGTTGCAAGGACCACCGTGACAGCCATGTATGAGAGTGCGCGAAAAAAGGTCTCAGAGATGCTGGTTGATGGGCGGAGTCTTATTATTTCCGGTGGAAATGTCAGATTTAATATAATGCAGAGTGAGAGCTTTAAGAGCATAAGAGAAAAGGGAAAAAATGACATGAGAATTGCGGTTACATACGATAATGGTGAAATTTTCCAGCATTTTGGACGTACAGAGAAATTCAAGGTTTATGATGTAGAAGACGGAAAAATTGTTAATGAAGAGATAGTAGATACAAACGGACAGGGACATGGCGCTCTTGCCGGATTTTTGCTGGGAGGAAAGGTTGATGTCCTGATCTGTGGAGGAATTGGCGGTGGTGCACAGGTTGCACTTGGTGAAGCCGGAATTAAACTTTACGGCGGGGTATCAGGCGATGCGGACGCTGCAGTAAAGGCATTTCTTGATGGGGCGTTAGATTATGATCCTGATGTTAGGTGTAACCATCACGGAGAAGGCCATACTTGCGGTGATCATCATGATGAAGGTCATCACTGTGGAGGACATTGTGGTCATTGAGCTTTTTTGCACCTTTGCAAGAATAGGTCTTTTTACTTTTGGCGGCGGGTATGCCATGATCTCGCTTATACAGGATATTTGCGTGGAAAAGAAAAAGTGGATCAGCCATGATGAAATGATGGACATCACGATCATAGCTGAATCAACACCCGGCCCGATAGCGATAAACTGCGCAACTTATGTAGGATATAAGAAGCGAGGGATGGTAGGAGCAGTGGCTTCCACTATAGGAATGGTCCTGCCATCTTTTATAATTATCTATCTGATCTCGCTGTTCCTTGACAGTTTTCTTGAAATTGCATGGATAGCCAGTGCCTTTAAGGGGATAAAGATCGCTGTAGGTATTCTTATATTGGATGCGGCGCTTAAGATGATAGTAAAAATGAAAAAGAAACCATTTCAGATAGCCGTGCTGATAATAGTTTTTCTTATTATGATGGCTGTAAATCTTTTTTCGATAAAGATATCATCAATAGCGTTAATGGTTGCAGCAGGTCTCTGCAGTCTTATAGCATTTTGTGTCGGAAATAATATGAGCGGGGAGGGGAGAAAATGATGATATATATTGATCTCTTCCTTGGTTTTCTGAAAGTGGGTTTGTTTTCTTTTGGCGGCGCTTATGCTGCAATACCACTTATTAGAGATGTGGTCCTGCATTATGGATGGATCAATGATGAGCAGCTTGCCTGTATGATAGCAGTAAGCGAGAGCACTCCCGGACCGATCATGGTCAATATGGCTACATATGTAGGAAGTATGACAGCCGGGATTCCGGGGGCTATGATCGCGACTTTTTCTGTTGTTCTGCCTGCGTTTGTGATCATCATACTCATAATGATCATGTTGAAGGGATTGTTAAAAAATCCTTATGCTCAAGCTGTGCTCAGGGGATTAAAGCCATGTATTATGGGAATTATTCTGGCAATGGGTATCAGCATGATCATGCAGAACACTGTTATTAAGGGAACGATATTTTCTCCGGATATAAAATCAGTAATGGTGTGCCTTGTTTTGGCTGTTGTTTACTTTGGCTCCAGAAAAATAGTTAAATCAGGAATATCCCCAATCTTATTGATCTGCATTGCAGCAGTAATGGGTATGTCCGTGTACTAATTTCATGATGACAGGGTCCCAAGGTCTTAATCCTTTTTGTGCAAGCACAATCGGATTTTGACCTTTTGACCCTGACATCATATTAAAATTGACATATATAGACCACCGATATACTATATAGATAATCGATATATATAGATTATCTATATAAGGAGGTATATATGGCAGTTGATAAATCTCTTTTGAGTGGAAGCATGACAATGCTGATATTGAGACTTTTGTCGGAAAAAGATATGTATGGATACGAGATGATCGATACACTTCGACAGAAGTCTCAAAATGTTTTTGAATTAAAGGCAGGAACGCTTTATCCCCTGCTGCATGGGTTGGAAGATAAGGGGATGCTCACATCTTATGAGCAGGAATATGCCGGAAAGTCCAGAAAATATTATTCCATTACCAGGAATGGAAAGAAACTTTTGAATCAAAAAAAGGAAGAGTGGAACGAGTATTCAGGAGCGGTTTTCAATGTTTTGGCAATGGAGGTCTGAGGAATGGATGAGTATATAAAGAAACTATTGGAACAGGTGAGATTTCAGAAGGCTCATAAGGCAATAAAAGATGAGATAAAAGCGCACATTGAAGAGCAGATAGAAGCGAATATCGCGGATGGTATGGACAGAGAAACTGCGGAGAAGCAGGCAGTCAGAGATATGGGGGATCCGGTGGAAGCGGGAATTTCTCTGGATGCAGTGCATAGACCGCGGATGGCATGGGGAATAGTACTGGCAGCGGTGATAATTGGTATCATGAGTTCAGTTATCCATTTGTTTATAATGCAGGATGCGGTGGAGTGCGGAAAAGAAGTATTTGTGAGTGATGCAGGCGGATTTATAATATTCACTGTTCTCGGTATCGTCGCAATGCTTTTTGTGTACTTTTTGGACTACACAGTGATAGCCAGATACGCAAAGATAGTCGCGATCCCTTTGTTTTTAGCATTGTTCTTTGCAGGGGATGAATTGGGGATCATTGGTGTAGCCGGAAATGTGGCTATCTCATCATCATCTCTTATGCTGCTTTTGATACCACTCTATGGTGGGATCTTATATTCATTCAGAGGTGGTAAGTCTGGTGCATTAATAAAATCTCTTCTCTGGATAATAATTCCCGGCTATCTGGTCTTTTGGTATCATCATAAAATTGTTGGGATAGTATTTGTCGTAAGTATGCTGGTACAGCTAACTATTGCCATTGTAAAGGGATGGATAAAAGTTCCTAAGATGCCGGTCATAGCAGCTATCTGGACAGCGTTCACACTGCTTCCGTGCGCCTTGATATGGTTAATGTATTATTTCAGGATATTCGCTCAGTATCAGATAGACAGGATTAATTTTATGCTGGATATCGATTCGGAAGCATATTATTTCGGACGGACTATCAGAGGTATATTTAAGTCGATCGGTCTTTTTGGAAGTGATAAAGCAGAAATAATCGGAGTGATCCCTAATCCGGATAATCACTATATCCTGACGTATATCGTCGGTACATGGGGAATAATGGCAGGGCTGGCCGTGATCTCTGCGGTGGGAGGTCTCATCATTTACGGCTTCACGGTTTCATCGAAGTCAAAAAATCAACTGGGACTTGTGATGGGCAGCGGCTGTATGACAGCACTTGCGATAAATGCTGTATTTAATATTTGTGAAGGATTCGCCATATTACCCTTCTTTTCATCATTTTTACCGTTCATCTCATCAGGCGGAAGCAACCTCATAGTGTCATACGTTTTCCTTGGGATGATAATGAGCATCTACAAATATAAAAATATCTATCCCGAACACATAGAAATAAAAAAGAAGCAGATAAACTTCAAAATACAGATATGATCATGTCCTCGGAACTTCGGGGATTTAAAAAAACAAAATGAATGGGGATTCGGGTGAAATAACGTACCTGATGAACGGGGATTTGCGCAGAATAAGCGTTTACATGAACGGGGATTTGCGTTATGCTTTCCTTTGAAAGCTGGTTTTAAGTATGGGAAAGCCCGAATTTGAAATAAAATCTATAAATTGATCAGTGTGTATGGAGTGCAGGCTAACTCTGTCCCCGGAACTTCGGTTTCGGGGATTTTTATTTAACTTATAGGAAATTCGGTTTGAATTCCTATAAGTTAAATAATGCACTACGTGCATTATGATGCGACGCGCGCGGATAGGAAGAGCCTACGGCTTCCGCGCTTGCGCGGAGAATCCGACAAAGTCGGATTCTTTGTTCAAAAATCATACAGGGTATGTACAAAATTTTGCTTGAAAATGGAAAATAGGGTATTGTATTTATGAAGTCATAAGCAGACATTGCATCATAAAAAGGATCTACAAAAATGAATATTATTACCCAATACAAAGGGCTGGACAGTGATGTCTACATTCTTGCATTTGGTCGTTTAGTTACAAATCTTGGTGCTATGGTATGGCCGATGATGACATTGATACTGAATCAAAAGATGGAATTTTCAGCTTCGGATACAGCATTTTTCATAATTGTCATGGGATGTTTTATTCTTCCTGCAAATCTGATAGGCGGTTCACTTGCAGATAGGTTCAGTAAAAAGTGGTTTATTGTAATATGCGACCTGATTTCTGTAATTTTATATATGACTAGTGCATTTATATCGTTGAGTATGGTATCACTGGTCATATTTACTATAGCTGCGATGTTTCAGACTCTTGAGCTACCGGCATATCAGGCGATCATAGCAGAAGTGACTCCAACGGAATATAGAGAAAAGGCATACTCACTTTCATACCTTGGAGCAAATATTGGTTTGATATTATCGCCGGTAATAGCAGGTTTTTTATTTAATAGATATTTGTGGTTATGTTTTTTGATAAACGCGATCTCAATAGGTATCTCAGCTATTCTTATTGCATCTAAGGTGAGAGGAGCACAAGAAACGAGCAGGGAGATTGGAGATAATACAGAGGATAGTCTGAAGAAAACAGCAGATAAGGTTTCAGTGATCCACATTATTAAGAAAAAATGGGAACTGGGGCTGTTTCTAATAGTTTTAGGTCTTTATGAAGGTGCATATTCGCAGTTTGGATATCTGATGCCGTTAAGTATTTCTGCGTCTCATGGGGCAAAGGGAGCAGCTATTTATGGAACAGTGATGAGTATAAACTGTATAGCTGTAGTGATATTCACTCCTGTTGTCACAAAGCTGTTTGAAAAGGAATTTTTATATAAAAAATATAGTATTGGCGCGGTTTTGCAGCTTCTGTCGTTTATCATATTTATGACAGTGATGGGATATGTATGGGGGTATTACGCAGCAATATTGGTGTTTACAGTGGGAGAGATATTCACGACTATCGTACGCGGACCGATCATTGCAGAGTCAGTATCAGGTGATTACAGAGGGCGGATATACGGCATAGCGTCATTTATATCGTCATTTATGACAGGAATATGTGAGTATACCAGCGGTTGTATATTTGACTACAAAGGAGCAGCATCTGCGTGGGAATTTTCAATAGCAATGGCATTCTGTGCGGCAGCGGGCGCTATACTGATCGCTATAGTAAAGAATAGATATCATAACAAAAGCAGATATTCGACAACACTTGATCAGATATAAATGAAAAGGTCAGGAGCAAAAATCAATTTGCTCCTGACCTTTTTTCACTCCAGATTTTGTCCGTTTGTATTTATTACATTTTTGTACCAGTAGAAACTGTCTTTTCTGAATCTGTTGCCGGTTCCATTTCCGAAGTTATCAAGATCAACATAGATGAAACCGTAGCGTTTCTCGATATTTCCGGTAGAGAGTGCGATGAGATCCATTGCTGACCAGGGTAAGTATCCAATGATCTCAACACCGTCAAGGATAGCTTCTTTCATGGCTTCGATATGAGCTTTCAGATAATCGATTCTGTAATTATCATGAATAGAGTTATCTTTTTCAAGAGTATCCCGTGCACCAAGACCGTTTTCAACTATCATTACAGGCTTTTGATATCTGTCATAAACCTGATTCAGCAGGATGCGAAATCCTTTAGGATCAATCTGCCATCCCCATTCGCTTGCAGTCAGATAAGGATTTGCAAGTCCGGATATAAGATTTCCCCTTGTCTCCTTTATTCCGATGGATTCTGCAGTTGCCTTTGTTGCTATGCAGTTGGTCATGTAATAACTGCAGCTGTAGAAGTCAACACATCCTTGGCTTATGATCAGGTCATCATCGGTATCTTTAACTATATCTATACCATGGTCTCTAAAGTATCTCTTTGCATAGCCGGGATAAGAGCCGCGTATCATTACATCAGAGGCGAATAAATATGACATCTGGTTATGCTGCATGGAGAGAAGCTGATCATCAGGTGATGCGGTAAGCGCATACTGCAGCATGCTTGCGATCATGCAGCCGACCTTTGCAGCAGGATCAATTTCATGGAGAAGCATGACTGCTTTTGCAGAAGCTACAAACTGGTGGTGAAGACATTGGAAACGAAGCTGCTCTGTATTTTCCGGGTCGTGGAATCCCATGCAGATCCCACCGGCTGTCATGATACCAAAAGGTACCTGCATGCAGTTGATTTCATTGAATGTGAGGTAATATCTCACAAGACCCTTGTATCTTTCGAATACAGTTTTTGCGTATCTTGTAAAGCATTCTATCATCTTTCTGTTAGACCAACCGCCTTCAGATGCCATTTTAAGAGGCGGTTCGTAGTGCGACAGAGTTACAACAGGTTCGATACCATTGCTTTTTAATTTTTTGAATAAAGCTTCGTAGTACTTTAAGCCGGCTTCATTTGGAGTCTCATCATCTCCATTTGGGAAGATTCTGGTCCACGCGATAGACATCCGATAGGCTTTCAGCCCCATCTCCTTCATAAGAGAAATGTCTTCGTCGATTCTGTTATAAGCATCTACTGCCTTATGAGAAGCATAAAATCTACCTTCTTCGATCGTTTTTGTTTCGATACGAAAGCCCTTTTCAGGGTCTGATGCGAGGATATCTGCTACACTAAGTCCTTTTCCGTCTGCCTGATAGGCGCCTTCGCACTGGTTTGCAGCGCTTGAAGCGCCCCACAGGAAGTTATCTGAAAAAATGCTACTCATTTTGTCACCTCTTCCTTCGGATCTTCAAAGCCGAGAACAAGTGTCAGTATGAAGGGAATCACAAATGCGGAAGCAAGTGAAAGGATACCCATTAAAATGCTCGGACATTTCTGGAAGAAAACAGCGGCTGTGAGTAATGACGGAGTAATGAAGGTTGGTGCCGTGATCTTTGCAAGGCCGATAATGCATCCGGAAAGGAAAGCTCCGATAAGAACTGCAATAAGAGGTCTTTTGAGGCGGAGATTAACACCGTATAAAGCAGGTTCTGTGATTCCAAGAAGGGCTGAAGCTGTAGCAGATCCTGCTGTTGCCTTCATTTTTCTGTTCTTTGATCTGATAGCTACTGCTGCAGCAGCGCCGGCTTCAGAGATATTTGCAGCCATTCCCGAAGGAAGAAATACTGTATCGAATCCCTGGGTTGCGAAAGTCTGAATAAGAAGAGGGATTGTAGCATTATGGGTGCCTGTGAGTACCATGATCGGAAATAATACAGCATTAACACCGACAGCAATCCATCCCCAGGTGTTCATGAAATTACAGAGCGCCATGAAACCTTCACCGATATAGCCTGTGATAGGTCCGATAACAACGAATGTAGCAGATGCAACTACGAGTATATCGATCATCGGTCTTAAGAATACTTTTACGATATCAGGAGAAACTCTGTCTGCAAATTTATCAACATATTTAAGAAGCCATACAGCAAAGATAAGAGGCAGAGCCTGAGTGCTGTATTCAACGATCTTAACAGGGAAAAGAGACAGATGAACAAAGCTTCCCACTTCGCCAAGTGCTGCAAAATTAGGATGAAGTACGATTGCTGCGATAACCATGGAAACCATGACATCAGCTTTAAGCCTCTTTGCTGCATTGAATGCAATGAAGAACGGCAGGAAATAAAAAACACCGTCTCCCATTATGTTAAGAAGTGTTGCAGTCTGAGATTCAGAACTGAGAATACCTATAGTCTGGAGTAATACAACCAGAACCTTTATCATACCGGAACCGGCGATCACAGGGATAGAAGGAACAAAGCAAGCGATTAAGGTATCAAGACCTTCTTTCAGCAGTCCCTTGATCCCGGCAGGCGTTTTTTTCGTATCATGTGCATCGTTCTTTATGGAGGTTGTAGCGGCAGTATCTACAAGTTTTATTGTTTCGTCGAAAACTTCTCCGACCTTAGGACCGAGTACAACCTGATACTGACCGTTTGATTCGATTACTTTCAGAACATCCTGAAGAGCCTCAAGTTCGGATTTTTTTGCGATTGAATTGTCTTTTAGCTCAAAGCGCAGTCTTGTTACGCAATGTGTGAGGGAGTTGACGTTATCGTTGCCTCCAACCAACTCCAGAATCTTTTTTGCGAGTTCTTTATTTGACATTTGAATTATCCTCCTTTGACATTCAATGAAGTTTTGTTTTGATAAATGTATTATGTCAAAGATGGCATTTTGTATCTTTCTGATTTTTATGTATTTTTTGATCTGATTTTTTATTGTATTCTAAATTTAATCTGCCGTTCTTTGAAAAAAGATAAAAAACAGTGCTGATATTTATCTTACTGGTATCAAATGTATGTGCTGGATCTCATTTGGTGCTAATTCTATAGATATTTTTAATTCTCCATTAGCTGCTCTGATCCGTGCACCGTGCATATCAGGACAGCTTGAAAGTCTGAGAAGCTCCATCTCATCTTTTCCAACGAATGAAAAGTCATTGTAATTCATCATTTTGAAAGCATGAAAAACATTTCCATGCTGCTCATTTATCCTCCTGACCTTCATGAAATACTCGCCGTCAGGAACATTTTTTAGTGTCAGGCTTACAAAATAAGGATTCTTTGATTCAAAAAGGTCGTCATCATGCAAGGTTTGATTCTTGTCACCTGAACTATTCAGGTAGTATTCGTATGATAAAGGACAGCAGTTTTGAACTACGAGCTGAAAATATCCGTTGAAAGACTCTGTAACCATCATATGTTCATCTTTGTACAGCATATTTTCGTCCAGATGAGTCAGGAACTGGTAGGCGTAAAATGAAGGTTTCTTCAGGTTATTACGTGTTATTATCCCTGAATTGCCATTAAATATCTGTTCATCCATGTTGTCACGGTTCATGATATCAAGAGGAGTTTCTATAGGTAATGACGTAAGCTTTCCGTAACCGTTTATCGCAGTTCTCATAAGTCTCGCTGCGATCCAGCTCGTGTCATTCAGGCGGTCTGTTTCTGAGAAGCTGTTTGTTATAGACGTGATCGCTATTTCTTTATAAACAGACTGCTCAGTAAGGATTTTTTTGGCGAGACTGTATTGATGAATTACATAATCGTCATCTGACATTATCCTTATGTTGTATTCATGACCTTCAAAAACTTCTATGGGGACACATCTTATAGATACAGTGTCGATGTCATTATTCTGAATTATGAAGTTTTCAAGGTTTTTGCCATCAGGAGACAGGAGCAGTCCCGGACCCATTATTTCAGATTTCAAGCGGAGACTGTCAGTGATCTTACGTATTTTTTTCAGGCTCTGATTATATTCTTCAGCTTTCTTTTTATTGAAAAAAGTGTCATAAAAGAGCTCGATGGTAATCTGCTTTAGTCCGTACTTATGTGAGATATATTTGATAAATTCTTCGATCCACATGAAGGATTCGTCAGTTTTCGGGAAAGTTCTATAGTTTATGACAAAAATCGGGCTGATATTGATCTCATACAGGAATTCAAGTACTCTGTTTTCAGAATAGAATCCCCGAGATGGATTCCAGTCGTTTTCATCAAGGGATATCCGTGCTTTCTTAAAGTGAATGCTCTGTTGGAGAAGCCGCAGCTGATTCTGCACATCATAATTTTCAAGCTTTTTTATGATTCCGAAATTGCATATAGAGTTCCAGTATGGACATAGCGATTCAGATGGAGCATTACAGTCGATGATAATGTTAGGTGTCTTCTCATTGGAAGATACAGCAGTATCCAAATACTCCATGATATCAGCGACTTCAATTGTATTTGCGGCGGTATTGTCCTGATGCTTCTTTTTATACTGGAGTGGCGAGCAATTATAGATTCTCGTAAAAGTATTTGTAAAGCTTGCGGCATTTGGAAAACCGTTGTCCAGCGCTATACGAAGGAGCGTATTATTAGTGCTAAGCAGATCTTTGCACGCGTTTTCACAGCGCTTTTGCGATATATATTTTAGAAAAGAAACAGAAAATGTTTCCTTAAACCATTTACTGAAATAAGGCTGTGTCAGTCCGAAGTGGTCAGATGCAGTTTCAAGTGAGATGGGCTCTCTAAGATTATTGTCGATCCATGATTTTACTTCTGACTTCCGGTCATTATCAGTCAATTCTTCTGAATATTCGCTAAGGAGTGTGAGCAGGATATCATAACCGATTTTTTCGAATGCCGCGATGCCGAGCTCATTTCGTACAGAAGCACCGAAAAGTCTCTTTATTTTAGAACGCATACCGTCAAGAGAACCATTCCTGACATTAGTGCTGTTACAGTCAACGATTCGTAGCTTTCCACCGAGCAGACGATATATCTCTTCATGAGGGAATGACAGCATTGCAAATATGCCGGTCACATTTTCTATGCAGTATTTCTCGTTAGGATTGACAACAACAAAGTTATCTTTATCTAGTGTAAAAGCCTTCATAGAAGATGAGGCGGTTTTTAAATTTATATTTCCGGTAACCACAAAGATCAGCAGCAGATCGTCAGCTACAGCATCTTTTTCGATAAAATTCCTGAAAAAAGATATTTTACATATTCTTCCGCTAAACTGGTCAATTTGTCTAAGCTTATCTGCCATTTTCATATCCTCTGTTAATTGAGATTTTTATTAATGCAATTATCAACTGCAGAAGAATCAAATTCAAGTTCCTAACATAATTTATAATGGTTGGAACGCAGATCGCTAAACGTATATAATCGATTTATAAGCATATAAAGGATTTTGGGGTCAGAAGTCAGATTTTATGATGGAGGAGATTATCATGGAAACAGTATCAATGTTTTCAATCATAGGAATGGCGTTTGCATTTATTATTTCTGTTGGATTACCGATTGGTTTATTAGCTTTTGTATTGAAAAAACTCAAGGCAAATCCGATTTGCTTTTTCATAGGTGCGATTACTTTTATTGTTTCAGCGCTTTTACTTGAAAATCTTTTTCATGTAGTTATGCTTCATATATTTGGATTTTCGCTTGCGATGAACTTGCTGATATATGCGATCTATTTAGGACTTTCTGCCGGAATTTTCGAAGAAACGGGACGATTAATTGCTATGAAAGTGTTGATGAAAAAGACACTTTCTAAAGAAAATGCAGTGATGTACGGAATTGGTCACGGTGGATGCGAAGCGATCATGATTGTTGGACTTACAAGTATCTCAAATATCGTGACATCCATAATGATAAACACAGGATCCATCGGTGCTTTATTAGATAAACTTGATCCTGCGGTAAAGGAGACAACGATCCAGAAACTTTCATTATTGTGGAGTACGCCGTCATATCAGTTTTATATGGCAGGCGTAGAAAGGATATCGGCGATCCTGCTGCATATCTGCCTGTCATATCTGGTTTATAAAGCTGTTAAAAACAATAAGATCCAGCTTTATGTGGTCGCAATCCTGATCCATGCAGCGATCGACGCCGCAACAGTATTACTCCGCACATTATGTTCCTATATATGTTTTCGAAATGATCGTGCTTGCAGTAGTCCTGCTGCTTTCATTTGTAATTCGCCAGAAATATGAAGGCGATCAGATGCAGGCAGTATAAAAAGGGAAAAATATATTCCGCCAATACGTTGTTTTTGCAACATCGATTTAATAAAGATCATAAGACAAAAAAGGTCTGTCGTATCAGATGTGATTATTTTGGTACGACAGACCTTTTTATTTGTTAAAAATGCGTGGAGGCTTTACCGGCACGTGGTGTAAGCGAGTAAACAGTAATTGATAAATGAAAATTATTCTCATTAACTTCGTTGACTCTGATAATTTCTAACTGATATATTTTATACTGTTGCGTTAGCTTGCACTAATGAGAATTTGCATCAGCTAAGTCACTGTACCATAGTAAAAAAGACAGGGATGGTTGATAAGCGGAAGTGTCTCGAGAGAAGGCAGCAAATGCGTTTTAAGTTGGAGAAAGAGGAGAAGAATGAGTAAAAGAATTATTTGAGGCTTCTGGCATAAAGGTGGGTACACTGCCTGACCTCTGACGTATTTTTACAATTGAAAAACCACCTGTGCTCCTGTAGAGTATTAGCGACCAAACCAAAAACTCAAAGGAGTACCCACAGATGGTTTCTGCTAATACACTATGTAAAAAACTGCTCAATGTCAAGCATACCGTCATAGAAGATGCAAATTTCTATGATGATCAAGATGGTGTATGCCATCTCAGAATTCAAGCTAGGACTGATAAATGGCATCAGGATGATTGCCCTTTCTGCCATAAGCGGTGCCATCGTTATGATCAGAAGAGTAACCTGCCACGTA
>AUJT01000050.1 GCA_000424365.1 Lachnospiraceae bacterium NK4A144
ACAAATGCGATAGTAGCTTAGCTGGTAAAGCGCCACCTTGCCAAGGGGGAGCTACGGTAGCAAAAAATATAGGAATATTCGTAAGTACACTCTTTATCAAGGGTGTACTTTTTTTAATACATGCAAAAGTATAATATATTATACTTTTAAATGTGTAATTTCCACCTGTTTTCGTGTGTAACGATTCGAAAATGCACGTTTTTTCTGTGATGTCGAAAGAGAACAAATTTTATTGACATATACAGGAAAGAAAAGACAGGAGGAAAGCATTATGTCTGAAGAAATTGAAAAGCTAAATATCAACATTGACATATCCGACACGAAATTTCACCCACGTAAGTTAAAGAATGGTATACAGATGACCTGTACATATTGTTTTGAAAACGGTACGTCGGAAGGTTTAAAGAAACGAATGACCGGGTATGGAGCCTCAGAGGAGCTTGCCCAGAGGAAACTTATAGAAAACATAAAAAAAGAGCAGGCAAAGCTTTATTATGGAGAAGCCCTGAGCACTGGTGAGGAGAAAGTACAAAAGGCGATCGAAAAATTTATCGAGGACGAGAAAACCGGAGAATTCATCTCGCGTAAGACGGGCAGACCCAAAACCGCAATAGCAGTCGAACACGATATAGAAACTGCAAAAGCACTTCTTTATCCGTATAAACCGCTTATGAATTGTCCGCTTAACAAAGTGACTTTTTTTACTTTGAAGCAGTGGAAATCCTGGGTTGATGACAAGAAGTACAGAAGAGGTAAAAAGTTAAGTTATTATTCTGCGGATAAAAAGCGTAAGGCGTATGGGTTACTGAATAATGTCATTTCTTCGTATTGCAATGGTCTGGGGTTGAATAATCCGATGCAGATGATTGAAAACTGGACTGCGAGCAGTAAGAAAAAGACGGAAGAGGACGTACTTACAGGGCATGAATTGAAGAAGTTTTTGGAGTATTGTTGTGAGGACCTTTCAGACCATAACAGGGCACAGGGTGCGATTCAGACACTGTGTTATCTGCGTATAGGGGAACTTCTCGGACTTAAGGTAGGTGACTATGATCCGGAGGAAAGGACGCTGAAAATACAGCGTGAGCTGATCAGGCATACGGATGGCAGATTGGAACTTTCACCTGACGGGTATGTAAAGACCGATGCTTCTTTGAGAACGATACATCCCCCGAAGCAGGCTTTAGCCATTTTAGATAGCATATGTAAAGGCAAGAAAGCAACGGATATGATGTTTTTAACGCCAAAAGGAAATTATGTGAATCGACGTAATTATTCAACGTGGGTTCAACGTGTCTTAAACAAATTGGAAATTAGAAAAAGCATTCCTGCCTACAATCTTCGAGCTACAGGAATCTCGTATGCCTTAAACCATGGGGCTTCCGCGTTAGGAGTGCAGAGAGAGGCAGGTCATTCAAGTAGCCGCACAACGGCAAGATATTATACAGCCATCTATGCAGAAAAGGGGAAAGAAGCTTCAAATGTGATGGGGAACGCAGTGGATGAACTTCTTGCTATAGATACGGAAGATTGTTCCCTTATTGCTAATGGTTGAGTGAAAAATCATATACACCATAGTCTGTGAAAAAATGGCGGTAGACCGGAATCCCGAATCTATCGCCATTTTCGTTACTTATTTATCTTCACCCGTCCATTGAACCTTCCATCAAATACCAGTGCTTCATAGTTCTCAGTACCGGTAACAGATACCGTCTTATACTCATTCTTCTTGAGCTTGATACCATTCACCGTTACTTTCTTGATAGTACCCTTAGAATTATACTTAACCGTTACATTATCTGTATCAGATACTTCATATGCAACGATCTCAACAGGGAACTTTACTTTCTGTAATGCTTTTCGGGTCTCTTTATCAATGCTCTTATCAAGTTTCACCTTAAAAGTTGTCTGACCTACCTTTGCAGCCTTCTTAACCACAACCTTCTTAGGAGTTACAGTAAGACCATTACCAGAGATGATCACATTTGTGAGCTTTGCCTTCTTTGAATCGGTGAAGGTAATCTTCTCAGGATAAGTTACTGTATAGTCACCAACGTTTACTGTAACACACGGATACTCGTTAAGGACTACGGGAGTTTCTTCCTTTTCCTTTTCTTCTTCTGTACCTGTACCGTTATATCTTGTTAGATCAAGACCACCTGTTACTGTATGGGTATTACAGGTATATGTATCGGATGTCTTAACGGTATTAAACCTCTCCATCATCTCCTCATACTCGGAAGCATCATTTGTATCGTGAACACTTTCTGTACCATGAAGAAGTGCAAGAGCACCTGCCATGATAGGACTTGCCATTGATGTTCCGTCAAGATAGGAGTAAGTACCATCCTTATATGTGGAATAGATTCCGTTTCCTGGAACTGCTATATCAACCCAGTCACCATAGTTTGAAAATGTTGCAAGGTTATTATCACTGTCTGTTGCTCCGACTGAGATAACATTTTCGCAGTATGCCGGAAAAGTCACACCACTTGAACCCTCATTTCCTGCGGCGGCTACTGCTACAATGCCGTTATCCTTGAACTTTGTCATATAATCATTCATTATAGAAACAACAGCCGGATTGTTGATAGCTGATCCATTTAAGGAAAAACTCATATTAACAACATCAACATTATTTTCAAGTGCCCATTCCCATGCTCTGATAACACGGGCAAATTCAAGATTTGTTCCATTAGAAACCTTTGCGATATAAAGCTCTGCTTCAGGAGCGGTTCCAACGGTTCCCTGTCCGTCTACAGGAGCAGCTACAAGACCTGCTACATGAGTGCCATGACCGATGGAGTCTTCAATACCATAATAGGAACCGGTAAAGTCCTTTTCTCCGGCTACCTGTGAATAAACTTCACTTGTTGTACTGATACCTGTATCAATGATGCAGACTTTTGTTCCGTCGCCTGTAAGACCATCATTCCACATTGTATTGTCATGGATCACAGGATGATGCCACTGTTTCTTATAATCTCCGTCAGTGATCTCTGAGGAAGATAATGTAGTGAGTGTGAACTGTACCTGCGGAAGAATAGGAACGGCTGAATCTTCAATAGAAGATATAGACATATCACCTGACTCACTTACTGCCTCTGTATAAGGCTTAGAAAGAGCGATAACGCCTACACCGTACTCATAAGATGTGAGAGTTCCACCGTAGTTCTCAGCAGTCCTCTCTGCGTCTTCTAATGTGTCTGCAAGAATAACAGCTTCATAGTCGGAAGAGGAAGTTGATGGAGAAGCTTCGAGTTCGTCATGAGTTTTTGATGCATTTGCAGCGTAGATTGTCGAAGGAGTTGCTATATGCATTGTTGATACGAGAGATATCAGAAGTACTAATAAATATTTTTTATTCATAAATCTCTTTTTGTCCTGTCATAACATTAATCTGATTTGATACCGATTATGGTTATGATATAGTATCGGTATACAATATTCAATAATAAAGACAAAGGCGATAGATATGGAAAAATCCATTTCTACCGCCTTTTTTGTATAAATTAAAAAGAGGACCAGATTTCTCCGATCCTCTCAAGTATGTGTCCGCAAACACATACCCCAATTCGTACTCATAGTATACACCAAGATTATACTTTATTCAATGGGTTAAAATGTATGTCCTTAAGACGGAGATTCTGTTGGTCAAATCCGGATGAATTACAATTGCGGAAACATTTACATTTACGGCTTTTTTATATTTATCTGTAATACTTTCAAATTCCCTTAGAAAGGCTTTTATCTCAGTTCGAGGTACATTCAATAAAACCATATAATAAGCCATAAGAATAATATAATCACCAATGGTTTTAAAATTGATATAAGGCAATCCTATCTCTTGAACAAGGCATTGTTTCATCGCTTTGCTTGGTTCTATATTCCTAAAGCGGGTATCAAAAACTACAGCATTATGTGCTATAGCATTTCTCAAGTCTTTCAACGTGTAAATATACTTGTATATGAGCTGTCTATTAGTGTCTGCAGATACATTCAAGCCAAGTCTTTTTGAAATATCATCTCTTGCATCATATATCAAACACGATAAAAGATAGCCTAAGTCTCCCATGGTCATTATCTCAAATAGTGACCATATAGGCACATCTGAGTATCCGACATTGTTATAAAAATGAGTGATTTTCGGATTGTTTTTTCTATATGCAGCTGCCAGATTTGCCTGTATAGAATTCTGAAGATTTAGTTTGTTCTGCTGTAGTTTTTTCTTCTCTTCGGATGTAGCATGGGCAGGAGCATTATTATAACTGCTCACAACCTTATCATACATATCCTGGATAGATTCAGAATTTGCCTTAACTAAAATGCTTTCCAAAGAAATATTTTTAACAGCAGTCTCGATGTACATCATTTTAGGATATAAAAGTGCCTTTAATTCAGAATCGTACTGTATTGTAGCATAGACTTCATCATATGAAACAAAGGGAAGTCTTTTGCTTGAGTCTCCGAAAAATCTATATCCTTTATAGCCGTGATAATAACCAGTATTAATAAGCTGTCTTTTTTGTTTGGTACCACCAATAGCTATCCCATTATTTCTTAAATGCTTCATTAAAGCATCAGTTGTCTTATAACTCATATTCACCGCCCAAAATTAATTATAATGACATTATATGCGCTTAGAATTTATAAAACAACTGAAATACGAATCGTAAAATCTAAGAATTTATGAGCCTGTACTGACTATTGGCTTTATTTTTTTTTGTATCCAAAATAGATCACCCATATCCGTGAAATGTGATATCATTCAGAAAGGCTTGTAAAATGATATTTGCCTATTTATATACACAGTATACGTATGTAATATAAAAACTCATATATTCTGTATTATTTAAAAAACAGAAAAGTATTTTAATAGGTTTTGAGAAAATTCTGAACATATATAGGTGTAAGAAATAAAAAAAACTTTAGTTTAACTGTATTTGGCTAAAACCTAAACAACAAAAGGACTGATAAAATCTAGTTTTATTGGATGAAAAGAGAATGAAGTAATGGTTCTTGTAGGAACATTTAATGAAGATGAATTAAGAGCTAAGAAAGATAAAGAAGCAGTAGAATATAAGATGAAGGAAACAGGTTTAAAATACACACATACAAAAATGACAAAAAAGGGATTGACAATATGGGTGTGTAATGTTGACGAAGCAGATTTTACATAAAACCTAATATTTAATGTTTTAGTAAATATAGAAAGGTAATATTGAATATGAGAAAAGATTTAGTAAAGAAAATTGCAGTAGCTATGATGAGTGCAGTTCTTATTGTTAGTTCAAGTGTAAATACATGGGCAAGGGAAGACACCTCTGATTTTATTTACAATTCTATAAGTGAAAGAACTCGTATTCACTCAAATTATCTTGATATAGAAACAAAAGAATTCGATGAAACCCTCATGTCAGGATATGAATTTAACTCCTCTATGAAAGATGGTCTTACACAGAACAACTTTTATCATACGCTGAATTTTGAGAATACTGACTGGTATCTGAATGAAACAGGTAACGATTTCCAGTATGTTCCTCTTGGAAAAAACAGTGATGGTAATGATGTTTACTGTATTGGCGAAAGAACTGTATATCTATATGAATGGATGAATAATGATTATAAAAAGTCCGATATTTTCGATGTAAACGGAAATCTTTGCAGTTTTGATAAGGATGCGGCATTGGGGAAAGATAATAGTTACCCGTTTTTATGGAACTATAATACGAAATATGATGCAATCAAAAAACATGTTGGGGAAACATATTACATTGCTTTAGGATGGACAAACCCAGATAATATTGAATATGAGTGGATGAAAGACTTTTGGAACGACCAACATATTCTCTCTGATGATATAGGGACTCTGTATAAAAAAACAAATGGGAATCGTACTTGTTTGGGTGATGTAAATCCATTCCTCTATAATCTTGCACTATTCAATCCTACAGTATATGAGAACCTTATCAGCTCAGATAAGTTTACCGGTATAACAGGATCAGAACTTGCAAAGAGACTGTATGTAAAGGTAACTATTGAAGACCCTGAAATCTATGACCTGGTATTTGGGAAAAAAATAGATGGACTTGCGTACAATTTTATTGATCTTAAAGGATGGAAAAATATTGGAATTTCTGGATTTTGTTATTCATATATTCCTGAAGAATACGAAGGGAAAACTGTAAAGCCACTTGGTATAATGAGGTAAATAAGTACCAAAGTTAAAAGCACCCAATTCTCAATCAAAGAGAAAAGGGTGCTTTATTCATCTTATCCATATACTGTCTGATAGCCTGCTCTGTTACTCCAACCTTGCTCAGTACCCTGATACTCGACTGATGAGTAATTATATACACCATCCCATACAGATTTGGCTTTGACTATGAATTGTTCAGTAGTTAATTTAGTAGGCATACTTTTACTCCTGGAACGCAGGTCTGATGGTCAGTTTCCCGTCGAAACCGAAAACACCACCGTCACCATCATCTGAATAGTTTTTACAAAGGTTAAACGCCTTTACTTTTATTTCTGCAACCGGCACGGAATTTATTTTCCTTATCTATTAAGTTGTTTTCTGAGAGATTCCGTCCATCTGTCTGATTTATAAACCACATGAATTAACCCGCCGATATCCGATGGAATATTACAGTTTTCAGAGCACACAATCGTGACATTATTCAGACCACATTTATGTATCATATAACCGAGTTCAATAAAAACATTTGGTCTTGCCTGCATATATTCAGAATCATCAGATACAACTTTATCATCTTCAGCCATTACAATAATTGCTTTTTGGCAGTCCTGTGACTTTTCCGAAAAAGCATCCCATACACTACCCGTGCATTCAGATATATCTAAAGTTTTCGGTTCGAAACCTAAGTTATCACGGACAAATTCTTTGATTTCACGCATAATATCTGCGTGTTTATGAGAATAAACGATAAATACGTTTTCTTTAGTCATAACAACACTATCTCCTTTGATTTTTATATCAGATGATTTTTCGATTTTTTTTAATGCTCTCTTCAAGTAAACAATCAACAGATTATTATAATTATCAGCACCATTAAAAAATGTAATGCTATTAATACAATCAATAACTTCATTATTCAGCATATCTAATTCATCGAAAATATCTTGTGCATTCATGGCCCATTCGACAGGGTTTGGGTTGCACGGTTCTTCTATTAATTTCTTAATATCATTTACCGTCATACTTAAACACCTTCCTTCTTGCGGATAGCGATACGAGGATATAATTCAATGGTTTCAGTATGACTTAAAATTTGCTCATCCAAAGCATTAGCAATAATTTCTCTCAGAGCATCTGCAATAGACCAATTTTCTAAAACTTGTTCTATGTTTAAATCAAATAGTCCTTCCATTTTAAATTCCTTCCTTAATAAATGAAAACAAAAATATCTTAATAGCCATAGTTATTCAAATCTAAATTGTGTTGTTCTTGAATTTTAATGAAAATATGGTTTATCCAAAATAAATGGTTGACCAATATTATACAAATCCTTTCTCATAACGATATTTATAAAGCAAATTATCCAATTCAGAACATTCTGTAATAAAATTGATTAAAAACTTATCATCAATTTCATATTGATTATTCTTAGAATCCTTTGTATAAATTGCTTGTTTCTGATTACCATCTGTTACTCGAAAACCATGTAATATTCTGTTTCGTTTAGATATACAATCATTAAATCTTTGAGCAATTTCAGCATTTGAATTTGCAGTAATAGTTTCTTTCACATCTGATGATAAATTGCCAGATGTCTTATCAATCAGCTTATACCAAGATTTTGTATTATCCGTATGCAAAATATTTTCTATCAGAAAGCCATTTACGGACATGAATACCGAAATTGCAACACCAAGATGATATATAAATTCTTTGTTATTAGGTAATGATATACGAGTTAAATTAGTATCATACATACCTTAAATCTCCTTAACGATCTGTGAAATATTTGTTTTGACTTTAGCCGTGGGAATATGTCAAATTTCGTCACTGCCAATATCCATATTAAGCATACGCTTTTTTCTACGCTTATTATATCTCCGGGATACTCTTGTGAAGCATCTTATCGAATTTTCTTTTGGATACTTATTATTAATAGCTTCTATAGCCTTATCAAGCGTTTTTCTGGGAACAGCCTTTTCCATATTAATATATTTATTGATACGGTCACGGGTAAGTTCCATATCATCATCCATATTTTCAGATATAGTGTTCTGTAGTTCCACAGCGTCCTTATATTTTTCCCAGAATTGTATTGTACGGGCCTGTGCTACCTCTACGTTTCTCTTGGATTTTAACTGTTCTCTAAGATTACTTATTTTGAGGTCTCTTACATAATCCTGTATCCGGTTGAAATAATCATCATAAGTTTCTTCATCTTCTTTAGGCGGAAGTTTTTCTTCTGATGCTTTATTTAAAGCACTGTAGAATTTATATAAGGCAGTTTTCTTTGAACGGGTAAATCTTTCTCCTCTCTGTAAGCCAAGCGGTGCCATAGCTCTCCCATAGGAATCCTGGAGCTTAAACATTTTAGCCCGTCCACCGGTAAATGTTTTTGAACAGAGATGGTTATTTTCATCAATAGGTACAGCAATTGCATGTATATGAGGAGTTCCTTCATCAAGATGCAGGTTTGCTACAATTATATTTTTTTCTCCAAAAGTGTTTTTTAGCCAGCGGATATTATATTCTTTCCATTTATCAAGGTCTATATCCGTATCTTTTGAAAAAGAGAGGATCATATCAAAAGCAAGTACGGCATTTTTTCTGACTTTAACTTTTTCACCGGTTTCATTCTCTACTTCTCTGATCCTTTGTTTCCAAAGCTCTAAATAGTCTAGTCCATATTCAGGAACCAGCTTTTCATTCATTTCTGTCTTTTCCATTGACTTTTACATCATAAATGATCGCATCATTTTCCAGCACATACATTTCGATATCATCCGATCGCCAGATATTTTCAAGTTCATCCTTATCTTCATAAATATATTCTAATTCTCTTTCTTCATTGTTAACTGTTTTAAAATAAATCATATTTCCTCCATAAGAATGTCAAAACTATTAAGTATCTCCCTAGATGAAGTAGATTAAAAAATCTAAAGAAATATCCCCCTACCTAAGATCATCTTTGGTAAGGGGATATATACTTAATTCTTTACTGTACTGTTACCTTGTCTTTCTGGATATAGTTACTGAACCTACCGGAAAAGTTGATGACTTCAAATTCATCTTTAGTACCATCAGAACGTTCTCTGGAATGATACCCTTCCTGATATTCATTCTTCTTGAGTTTGATACCGTTTACTGTAACTTTTGTAATCTTACCTTTCTTATTCTTCTTCATTACTACGGTATCATTATCGGTTACATTATAAGCTACGATACTGATAGGGAGTTTTTCCTTTCCGAGAATCTTTCTTGCTTCCTTATCAAGACTCTTATCGAACTTCATCTTGAAAGTTGTCTGTCCTACCTTAGTTGCCTTCTTAACTGTAACCTTCTTCGGATGGAATGTACCATTCGGCCCGGATACTGTTACATCAGACGGATCAAGTGTAGCTTTCTTTGACTTAATAAATGTGATGCACTCAGGATATGTGACAGTATAATCGCCTACTTTTACAGAAGTATCAATGTAATTGTTAGAGATTGTGGATTCATCATCAACGTATGGATTTTCTTCCGTAGGTGAACCCTGTTCCTTCCAAAGTGTTTCGAGCATTTCGTCAGAATAAGCACTGAAAAATGCTTCCGTTTTATTACCGTCTGCATCAATTATCGGCTCCTGAATATCAAAGGGAATACTGTTAGGAAAATACCTTAATTCTACACCACGATTTTTCAAAAGGTCTGCTATATTAAGACCATAATGAGCAAGCGAATCACGATCATTATCGTCTATATTTAAACAAAATTCGTTTGAATAACATTCCCCTAATAAATGATAACCATCTTCTACGTTTTTACGACTTTTAACAGAAGTAACAGGTTTGACCAATTCATTGCCATCAGACATTACATTAACATAAGCTACATTAAAATTATTATCAGGGATAAAGCGTGATACCATTGTCCCGCAATCCTGTACAGTCAGAGTTCTCCCGATTTTATTTTTTACCATATCCTTACCGGATACTTTATTCACAGGTGTAGCCGTAAGATTAAATGTTACATCTTCGGTATCTGCACTATTACCGGATACTTCATCTTCAAGGCTGTTGATCGAAACAGTTGAATTTTCTTCAACATCCTCTACAGATTCTTCTGTAGACTCTTCTACAGATTCAAGAGTAATCTCCTCATTATTTTCCATTGCCATTACGGGAACAATATTCGTAAGAGCTAATGCCATCGAAAGTGCCATCACTAATGTATTTTTTCTCATAATCAATTCTATCTTTCTTAAAAGAGTTATTATTCATTAACACATCGTTCTTTATATTACCATGTTTAAATATCATTGTTGATTTTTTTTGGATACAATAGTCAGTACCCAAAAAATAAAGGAACATAAACAACATGGATAAAACAAACTTTTCCGGACAAATGAATGAATAGTAAAGAAGAACCACACTGATCTCTTCAAACCATCTTATATCATCAGTCTCTGCCTTTATTATTCGTTAATCCATGCACAATAAAACAAATCCACGTTCTTTACAATAGTAAACTTTCTTTTTGTTGTATTATTGCTGACGTTCAAAGGTTTTTCAATAATAATATGCGAAAGAACCACTATGATGTTTTGGTCATAGTGGTTCTTTTTTACAGCAGGGGTTCCAAGGGGCGAAGCCACTGGCAAGGTTAGGAAGATGCGGAGCAGATTCCGGTGCCATGTGACTTGTCATATGGCGAAACTTGCCTTACCGTCACACGTTGATTATCTGTGTTATAGAATGAAACGTTGAGAATGGTGGGACGGTAAGTGATCGATACATGGGGGCAGAATAAGCTGGGGTGTTATCGGATATTTATATATATTAAGCATAAAAAAATACGGAAAAAATTTATATACTGTATATAAAAAACTTGATCAGCATATCCTGCTGTTTTACAGGTAAAGAAGTATTGCATTTTGAAAAGTATAATAAGTTACCTATTACACAATACACGACATCAACAGAGTCTGATCCTGCGTTTTTTCTTTATTTTATTTACTGCATTTTCCTCAGAAGAAATGATTTCGGACTTGTCCATACTTATCTGGTGATTTCTTTCAAAAATTTTCTGAAGACTATCTTTATCTATTTCTATAGAAAAAGTCTTTGAAATATTCGAATCTCGTACTTTATGTCCTTTATCATCTATAAAAACAATATGCTTTCGTTTATTTTCCCATTTTACATCCCAGTGATGGTTTTTCATCTGAGCAATAAAGGCCTCTTTACTTACAGATGATCGGAGTGAATTATTTAAAGCTTTAGCACATGACACTAGGTAGCTCTTGTCCGGGGAAGTGGATAGAAGTTTAAATTTGTTTTTATCCCATGAGATGGGTTCCCCGTAGTTGACTGCTGATCCATCAAAATGATGTCCTTTTTCTGCTATGGATAAGCCTCGTTCAAGGCAGATAGTATTGGTAAAGATTTTTTGGCGTTCTAAGTCTTTTTTGGTCTGATGAAGCTTGTGACCATCAATAAAAGACACAGAATTGCTGATGATGTGGCAGTGCAGATGGTCCTTATCCTGATGTACCCCTATAAGACACTGATAGTTGCTGAAAAACTTGTCAGCAAAAGCCTGTCCTATATTGAATACGTCTTCCGGTGTGACGGCTTCGTCTTTATGAAAACTTATAATGTTGTGTGCGTACATCCTGCCGGAATCCTTTTTCCACAGTTTTTTCTCGGCGAGCCAGTCTCTATAGATATCATTATGAGTGATGGCATTAGAACTATATGGACCGGTGACTGTGACATAACCTTCTTTTATTTTCTCATCACGTAAGACATATCGGATAACATTTCTCATGGCTCCGTGGGTCTTTGATGCCCGATTAACGACCTTATTGATCGCCATATACGTTCACTCTCCTTTCTGTATTTTTCTATTGAAGATGAAAGATTATTAAGCTCGTTTGATGCAGGAACATTTTTACAAGTGTTAGCTATCCGAGCAATCTGGTTTATATTGGTGGCCATTCCCCGTAACTGTCGCTCTAAATCTGCAAAGGTCTTGCTGAGACCTATTAGAACTGCAATCTCAATGGATGATATGATTTTTGCCCCATAGACGGCATTTATGATGAAAGACTGCTGGGATATGCCGTTCTGCTTGACAGCATTTTTTAAGTAAGTGTATTCTTCGTCATTCATCCATACGTTGACGTTATGATTTCTTTTTCTTTTTGCTTTTCTCATATGTGTTACTCCTTTAAATGAATAAAAGGCAGGTGATGAAAAATCTTCTCACCTGCCTCTGAGATATTGTCCGTTAATTGTTTGCGTATAAAATCTTCGAACACTCTGACACGAGCTTGCAGTAGCTTTCCCAATCGGGGCTATCATCGAGCAGTTCCTTGCAGTGCCTGTGCATCAATGTAAAACCGTCAATACCGTCTGTCTGACGGCTGGCACGGATGTGTTCGATAGTTTTAATAATTTTTATCCCAATGTTTATTATGTTGTTTTTGTCCATTGTGTACTCCCTTAAAACTTAATCCTTGTGTGAATTTTTGTAGTTATCGTAAAATCTGTTTTTGGCTCTTCGACCTTAAAAGAATCGCCAACGAGTGATAAGTGCTTGCCATCGTATTTGGCGATGAAATCACCAAGTCTGTCTTCTTTAGCAACCACATTTTCGTTAATATCATGGACCATCCGTTTCAGTTCTTTAGGGTTCATACCATCAGTAATAGCGATACAGATTACCTCATGTGTGCTTGATGGAAGGATACACACGTCTTTATCTCCGCCGAACATTTCATGGACATTTTTTAGAGCCTTATCGGAAAGAAGTGCTCTGGCACCGTGAAGCTTATCCTGTGAAGTCAGGACGATCATCTGACCTTCAGCAGGCGAGGAAGGTGTAAGGGCTCCTAATAATTGATTCATAGGTACAGCAGTGAAATATTCCTGCTCAATATTCTTTTTACCCATCATAAGGATTTCATCGGGTGTCAGATTCATACTGGCTGCAAGCGCATTAGATACTATAAAGCTCGCCTCTTTTGAAATGTACCACCTGGGGATAGCAGATAGTACGTCATCGCAGATTTCAAAATGCGGAGTGTCTTTTAACAGTTTCTGATTAAGAGCGGTATTTACAAGATTTAGTCTGATGCTTTTCTCTGCATCTTCGGCGGTTAATGCCGGAAGATCAGGAACAGTCTGATAGCTCCTGTGGATCATATCGCCCGTTTTAGATACAATCTCACTTATCTGGGTACCGCTTCTAAATTGGTCAAAACACATTTCCGGATATATCACTGGTTTGATACGTACGTCTTCATTTTCGATACCGATAGATAAGGCTTGCCGTTCACCATTAGTCGTGATAGCCGTATGAGGGTCAAGCAGGATACTTTCGTTATATGTGGTTATCATGTAGTCCTTTAACATGTCTGTAAAGGTAGTCATAAAGTCGTAAATTGTTTTATTCATGGTTTTACTCCTATTTAATTAAATAGTTTTTTGTTTTCAGTTATGCATTTTTGGCTTATGCCGTTTAGCGTAGGGATGTTGTAATATCGAGCTCCATCTACATCCATGCGTAAATATTGCCCTTTTACAAAGGCCAGAATCTCTTTTTTTTCCTGTAATCGCATTATGTCTGCCTGAGTAAGAACGCGTTTATCCTCAAATGAATAAGATGAATTCCCGGCATTTTTTCCGCTGTTATTATAGGTTTGCTTTTCCTCGCTATAATCACCGGACCATTCCCCAAGGACTTTAGCCATATCGGGATCGGTGCAGCTTAAAACTGCGATCACCCTACAGAGCTCTATAAGGGTCTTTGACTTCTCTTTTCCCCATACATCCTCAGCCTGTGATAAAGACTGAAAAGCAAGGACAGTGTTTATCTGCCTTGACCGTGATGTAGCCATAAAGCTCGTCCAGTCAACCCCTATACGTGCGGCTTCATCAATAATGAAAGTCAGCATATGTGAGTTTTCTGGTCGATCGATACAGTGCTCTTTGACCTGCATGGTGACTAAGCGGAGAAGACTTCTGTACTCCTCAAGTTTTGATTCCTTGATTCCAAAGAAGACGCTGGTGCGGTTTTCGAGATCAAGAGGGCTTGCCTTTTTGGGGTTCGTGTCTAGGAAGTACTTGATTACCTGCTGATTGAAAATATCGAGCTGCTGCCTGAGCGCCAGTTCTATGCCTTCAAAGGCTTCTCCTTCCTTATTGATGAAAGGGCTTAATAGCTTGTAGATCAGCTTGTATTCCGGTCTATCTTTTGTCTGTTCTATAGTTTTGGCTATGACACTCTCAAGACTTCCGGTCATGAGATAATCCATTCCTTGCATAAAGGACATGCCCTGTCGGAAAGTCCACAATAGAATTGCTTTGAAGATAGTTCTGGCATGTTCATAAAAGAAAGCATTTTTGTCGGATTTACCTTCGTCTATCAAGGCTCGTGCAATCACATTCAGTTCAGATAAGACTTCGTCATCCGTTGAAGCGGGAGTCAGTTTGTAATAGACATCCCAGCCGTAGCATGTCCTGTTTAAGATGTCCATGTAGTGAACATGGGGATTGTCTTTTATGATCACAGATTTTCTGGCGAGCTCCGGTTTTATGTCCGTTACAAAAAATGTCATAGCTTCGTAATTGTCATTAGCTTTTGTATGACCTTGAAGTTTTTCTTGATTTAGCTGGAAAAGGAGAGTGGTAAGCAGAAGTACGCTTTTACCACATCCTGCAGAACCCAAAATCACTGCGTTCAAAATATTTCCCTTTTCAAGTTTGACTCTTACATATCGTTTTCCTTTTCTGCCTAAGACCAGTCCGTCGGGCTGATCGCTTAGAAAATCATTTGGAATGTCCGGATATTGAGCTTTGTGTTTTCTCATGGTCGTCTTTTGCGGCTCGTACCGGAATTTATCCATCCACGTGAAAAAACCAATCTTTTTTTCGTATCTCAGCCAGAGAAGATTTTTGATCATTACGTTTATCCAAAAAATGATCGCAAAAATGAATACGGTCTTTAATTCATCAATTAAATCAGGATTTCGTACAAATCTTTGGCACCATGTATGAGCTATGGCCACTCCTATAAGCATTGCAGAGAGAACTTGTGGAAGCCCGATTATACAGAGAATTTCCCAAAAACTTCTTTTTCTCAAATGTAATTTCACCTCCTTCCTTGATGATCAGAAAATCTCTGACAGATATATATGTCCAAAAAATTTTGGTTGATTAGTAATTTTGTATAAAAACGTGTGAAAAGATTGTGAAAAATGACGAGGGAGTTTTGCGAAATTTGAGGGGTTTTGTGTTGTGGTACTTGAGCATATATGAGGGAGGAGTTTTTTATAAGTTCTTTAAGAAAGGAAGGAATACTAATGAGTGATATTTTTGGATTTGTATTTATGGATGGTATGGACGATGTGGTAAAGATTCCATCTGAGTTGAGCTTGGATGAGATGGGGCAGGATGGAATCATGGAAATGATTAGAACTTTGGCGAAAAACAGCAGTTCATGGGAAGCGGTTTTGCAGGGAAGATGTGCGGCGATGTTTTTTGATGAAGGAAAAATGCGGAGCTTTCGGATTAATTGGAATGTTCGTTGAAACAAGAACTATACGTTTATGAAGAATCATTAAGTAATACGCGAATGAACAGTTGAGGTAGGCTATGGAAGTAAAAAATGTTTTGGATAGAAAAACTCAGGGAATTGCAAAAATTGATAAACTGTGTTTGACGGAACTTGATTCAAGGATTGTTGATGAGGCGAAGCTAAGGGCAAATGCCAGAGAGATTAGAAAAGCTAACGGGCAGTTGGGATATTCTATCATCGGTGATGAGTTTTTCGGTAAATATGATTTTAATATCCGGAACAGGGGGTTTTTAAAGGATGGTTCACGGGATAGATTACAGACCCATGTTATAGGTAAAGAATATGGGAATCTTATTTGTGACACCGTTGAAGAAGTGAGAGAGAGGCTGAATATTGTAAAAGAAAGACTGCTACTGAAGTATGGAATCGAAATATCGTATGATAATGCCAGGATTACTGAAGTGGAGATTAATAAAACGTTACTTCTTGAAGATAAGGAGTTTGAAAAATATCAAAGAGTTCTGGTTTTGTTGATGTCATTAATCCCTGAGAAAATGCAGTTGAATAAATTTCAATTAAATGGTAGTCAAAAGTATGTCGATGAAATTTCTTCGTATATGGATATTCAAACTTTGTATCGCCGTAATTTAGAAAAGAATATAGAAGTGAAGTTTTATGATAAGTCCACGGAGCTAAAAGAAATTAATGGAATTCAGATAGAGGACAATGTTTTACGGTTTGAAATTACTCTTTCTGGGAAGAAAGTTAGTTGTTTGAGATTAAATAATGATCTACTTAATGATTTAACAGATATAAAAATAAATGATTACATGAATAGAATTGGTAATGTTTTTTTCTCTGTTCCATACTACAAATGGGAAGATATTAGAATAGAAGAAATAGCAAAAATCTTTATTGAAGAATACAAAGAAAACTCTACTCATTTTATTAGAAATACGCTTAATAGGATTGTTAATCTTGAAGATAAAGGAGTACCTTATATTTTGGATCAATCTCAAATAAAAAGAGCTCTCTTGAAAGCTGATCTTTATAATGATAATGCCCAAAAAAATCTTTATAGATTATGTAAAAATACATTCAATAGGTTTAAAGAAGATAAGAAAAGAGTAGAAGAGATAATGGAAAAATTGACATAACAATACGATACGTTTATTACGGAGATTCATCTATATCTAATACTTATTAATTATTATATCTATTATATCTATTATATATTGATATATATTAATATATTATTATGGAATCTTGTTATAAAGATGCTCTGATATGACGGGAACTTTTAAATAGACCAGAAGTTTTGAAAATATTGAAATAATCGGGATATCTGGCTTTTTGAGTGAAAATATTTGGGACATTTTTTGGATCAAAAGAAATTGACTATATTTAATGCAAATGACTGAATAAATTTGGTTTTTTATGGGTGCGTAATTGTGTAATTTATGAAGATCGAAATTGTAAATCATAATCTTAATCCATTCATTGTGATTTAAGAATATGAAAAATCAGTATAGGAAATGGGAATTACGGATTACGATTCAGCTTTGTATTAAGTTTGAAATGTGTAATTGTGTAATTTTGAAATGACCTATTTAATAAAAAGCTGATTTTAGAGAGAATTTGATCTGTTTTTGGGGAATAAATTAGTGATTCTGAGAGACAAAAAATAATTGTAGGTGCAATCAAGCCAATTCAGGATTTAAAAAAATAAAAAATAAAAAATTACTCAATTACACACTTGACGATTTGTGTAATGAGTGCTATTATTCTGCGTAACGGCGAAAAAACCGGAATAATTAAACACGAAAACACTGATAAGTAGTGTGTTTGCGATAGTAGCTTAGCTGGTAAAGCGCCACCTTGCCAAGGTGGAGACCGCGGGTTCGAATCCCGTCTATCGCTCTT
>AUJT01000051.1 GCA_000424365.1 Lachnospiraceae bacterium NK4A144
TGGGTTCAGAACGTCGTGAGACAGTTCGGTCCCTATCCGGCGCAGGCGTAGGATATCTGAGGGGAGCTGTCCTTAGTACGAGAGGACCGGGATGGACGGATCACTGGTGCACCTGCTGGAAACCAATTCCACAACAGGGTAGCCAAATCCGGATCGGATAAACGCTGAAGGCATCTAAGCGTGAAGCCGACCTCAAGATGAGATATCCAAGGATCCATAAGATCCGCGAGACCCCCTGAAGAGTACAGGGTAGATAGGATGGAGGTGGAAGCACCGCGAGGTGTGCAGCTGACCATTACTAATAGGTCGAGTGCTTGTCCAAGATAAATCGGGAGTTATTCCTGGATGTGAAAATGATTCGATGTTCGGTTCTTGATGTACATAACATCAATATTCCTCGATAGCTCAATGGTAGAGCACTCGGCTGTTAACCGAGTTGTTGCAGGTTCGAGCCCTGCTCGGGGAGTTTTTATATGTGTCTAGTTTGGTATTATATGGCGACATAGCCAAGCGGTAAGGCAAGGGTCTGCAACACCCGTATCACCAGTTCGATTCTGGTTGTCGCCTCTTAACCTGAAAGTGTATGCTTTTAGGTTTTTTTGTTGTTTAAAAATTTTGGAATCATTGACGTGGAATTCACAGAAATAAGCTAATAATCCGGCGAGAGCCGGATTATTGTAGATATTATTCTGATATCAACAGCTTTTCCATTGCTTGTGCAGCTGTACTGAATGGGTGCCTGCTGTCATAGATAAGACTGATACGACGTTCAGGTATCTTTTCATAGACGGGGATCTGAAATATATCACCACGTTTAATAAAATCGTGTGCATATGGAGCTGGAAGAAATCCAATGCCTACGTTATGGATTACAAGTGAAAGGATCTGATCAGTTGTGGCAGCCTCTGTATCACCGCGTAGGAGTAATCCGTGAGACAGGAAAAGAGTCTCAAAAAATTGATAGGTCATAGTTGCTTTATTAAGGCGTATAAGTGGATAATCAGCCAAGTCACTTAGGTGAATGGTTTTCCCTTTTAGGAATGAAAAAGCGTTACCTCCAATAAGGATGTCGTGAAAAGGAAGAAGGAGTATTTCTTTCATTGGAGATTGCAATTCTGTAGGAGTAGTTACTACAGCAAGGTCGATAATGCCTTCTTCTAGCGCATTGATAGCACTTCGCGTAGAGAAGTTCATTATTTTGAGTCGGATTCCCGGATACTGTTCATGAAATTTCTGGAGTTTGTCCAGTAGAAAAATATTTAAGGCCGTTTCGCTGACGCCAATAGAAACATCTCCTCTTTTTAAGCGGGATTTATCTGTAAGTTCCTGTTCGCCACGTTGGATCTGCTGAATAGCTATGCTGACATGTGAATACAGTTCTTTTCCTTCAGGGGTAAGCTGCAAACCTCTGTTATTTCTTAAAAATAATTTGCAATGAAGCTCATCTTCTAATCTATTGATAGTTCTTGTAATATTAGGCTGGCTTGAGCCGAGAGCAATTGCTGCTCGTGAAAAATTCTGGTATTTGGCCGCATAATAGAAAATTCTATAATAATCGTAGTTAACATTCATAAATAAAAACTCCATAAAATTCAAAAATGTGCCGATAAAAGTAAGTGTGGTGTATTAATAACTTATCTAGGATTAAAAATAGATCATAGATAGGTTGTTAATTATGAAGTTTTCTGCCGATATAAAGGAAATATAGATGTTTTTCTCAATTATACTTGAGACGCAAACGCATACTCTGGGAGGAATTAAAAATATCATTTTGATATAGCAGAATGTATAGAAATGATATTTGCTTTTGTGAAAAGAGTACAGAGCATAATGAAGTACGCAGAAACATTTCGAACGGCAATCTGAGGAATAGCATTATGAGAGATCTGTACAGGTCAAAGTGTTTTCGGCAGAAGCTGTTAGAAAAAAGATGTATATGTAAGCACAAATCGTAAAAAACATAGTTATTGTAGCTTGATATATCAAAAATGTATAGTGAAAATAATTAATATATATTTTACACATTTCAGTTCGCAGAGTAAAATGTTTGTTGCTGTTCATGGACAAATTTTAGTACCAATGGTGCTTCTATGTCCTGAATTTAAATGATCCTATATGTGAAAAACAGGCAGTTTTTCATGAAAAGCTTGGGAGGTGAGATTTTGAATCTAAGAGAGAAGCTGATCGAAGAACTTGGTGTAAAGACCTTGTTCAAGATTGGCCCTGTCGCAATTACGGAGTCAGTGGTAAACACCTGGGTGTTGCTGGCGATAGTTGCGGTGGTGTGTTTACTGCTTACCAGAAACCTCAAGGTTGAAAATCCTGGGAAGAGGCAATTATTTGTCGAGACCCTAGTTGAGTGGCTGCAGAATGTCACAAAAGGTATGCTGGGTGAACACGCTATTGGCTATGCCGGATACATCATTACAGTTATGGTGTTTATTGCGATATCAGACTTATCGGCAATTTTGGAAACCCGGGTTGCTGAGGGCTATACGTTTATGAAGCCTCCTACAAAGGATCTGAATGTCACGATCGCGCTGGCTTTGGCAAGTATCGTTATTGTAGAAACAGCCTGCATTTTCAAGAAGGGTTTTGGTGGATATCTTAAGTCCAAAACACAGCCTATCGCGATAATCACGCCGATCAATATTCTTGAAATTGCGATCCGTCCGTTGTCTTTATGTATGCGACTTTTTGGAAATATCTTTGGTGGTTTCATCATTATGGAATTACTTAAGTGTCTGGTACCGTTTGCTGTACCGATTCCATTTAGTTTTTACTTTGACGTATTTGATGGATTAATTCAGGCATATGTATTTGTATTCCTTACATCTATTTATATAGGTGAGGCTGTTGAGTAAAACAGGAACGATATCTATTAGCTCTATGACAGGGCAATTATATGGGTGAATAACGACGAATTGTAGTTGTTCACGACTTTAATAATGTGGTTGGCAGGAATGATAGATAAAATCATTTCTTGTTATAAAAAACAGAGAGTGTGCAAAACATTTCAGTGTGGAACGTCGCTGAAATGCTTGCCGGTCTGAAAAAATATGGAAGGACCGGATGGAGTACGTTCCGGAATGGAGATTAATTATGAGTTTAACAGCGATTGGAGCAGGTATTGCAGCGATTGGATGTCTTGGTGCAGGTGTTGGTATCGGTATCGCGACAGGTAAGGCATCTGACGCGGTAGCACGTCAGCCTGAGGCTGAGTCAAAGATCCGTAACATTCTGATCCTCGGTGCAGCTCTTGCAGAGGCAACAGCTATTTACGCTCTGGTAGCAGCAATTCTGATCATATTCATTATTGGTAAATAAGGAGGCAATGACGTATGGATATCATATCCATTCAACCGGTCAGCATCCTGATCACGATTGCTAATATCATTATTCTTTATTTGATCCTCAGGCATTTTCTTCTGAAGCCGGTTAATGCTGTTCTTGAAAAGAGAAAGGCATTACTTGAAGAGGAAAAGCAGAGAGCTGAACAGGCAAACGAAGAAGCTAATGATTATAAGAAGCAGTATGAGGCAAAGGTTGCTGAATTAAAGGCAAACGAAAAGGAAACAATGGCTGAGTCTGCCAGAAAGGCAGCTAAGGAGTACGATAGGATTCTTCTGGATGCTACAACACGTGCAGATGAGATCATCGCAGATGCCAATAAAAAGGCAGAAATGGATGCGAAGAATCGTCAGGCTGAAAAGGACAGAGAACTTGCCGATATCGTTGCAGAAGCTGCAAAGAAGATTGCGGCTGCATCCAGTAATGCGCAAGTGGACAGAAGCCTGTATGATGAATTTCTGAATAAGGCAGGTGAGGACGATCTTGAGTAATATTAATTCCGAAACGACTGTAGAGAAGGGTAAACTGATCTATGTCACAGAACCTAGCGAGAAACAGCTTTCCGAGATAAAGAAGTTTTTATCAGACAAAGTCGGAATTGATAGTATTGAGCTGGAGCTTGAAAAAGATGAAAGCCTTGGCGGCGGTTTTATCCTGAAATATGGCAGTCATGAGTACGACTGGAGTAACGCAGGACGTGTTCGCCAGCTTGAAAAAGTCCTTGCCAAGGGATTACACAGAGCGCAGACAAATGCTGAAAATCTGATAGATATTCTTAAGGCAGATGTTAAAGAATTTGAACTGCAGGCAAAGAGTAACGAAGTAGGTACAGTTACCTGGGTTGGCGATGGTATCGCAAACCTTGAGGGAATTGACCACGCTCAGTATGGTGAGATCATTGTCTTTGATGATGGCACTAAGGGTATGATAATGGATATCCGCTGGGATGACGTTGGATGTATCCTTTTTGGAAGCGATCAGGAAATCCGCGAGGGAATGCATGCTGTTAGAACAGGTCGTCAGGCAAGTGTTCCTGTTGGACAGAAATTCCTGGGACGTGTTATCAATGCTTTGGGTGAACCGATCGATGGTCTCGGAACTATCACGGCAAGCAGCCATAGACCGATCGAGAATCCTGCACCGGGTATCGTAGACAGAAAGTCTGTAAGCGAGCCTATGGAAACAGGAATCCTTGCAATTGATTCTATGTTCCCTATCGGACGAGGACAGAGAGAGTTGATCATCGGTGACCGTCAGACAGGTAAGACATCTATAGCACTTGATACGATCATCAATCAGCGTGGTAAGGACGTTATCTGTATTTATGTTGCCATCGGTCAGAAGGCATCTACTGTAGCAAAGCTGGTTACTACACTTAAGAAGAATAAGGCGATGGATTACACTATCGTTGTTTCTTCTACTGCAAGTGATCCTGCTCCGCTTCAGTATATTGCGCCGTATTCCGGAACAGCTATGGCTGAGCATTTCATGCATGAGGGAAAAGACGTACTTATTGTCTATGATGACCTTAGTAAGCATGCTGTGGCATACCGCTCAATTTCACTTCTTCTGGGAAGACCACCCGGCAGAGAAGCGTACCCCGGTGATGTATTCTATCTTCATTCCAGACTGCTTGAGAGATCCAGCAGATTGTCACCGGAGCTTGGCGGAGGTTCCATAACTGCACTTCCGATCATTGAAACACAGGCAGGAGATGTTTCTGCATATATTCCGACAAACGTTATCTCTATCACTGATGGACAGATCTTCCTTGAGAGTGACCTGTTCTTCTCCGGACAGAGACCGGCGGTAAATGTAGGTCTTTCTGTATCACGAGTAGGTGGTGCAGCTCAGACAAAGGCTATGAAGAAAGCAGCAGGTTCACTTCGTATCGATCTGGCACAGTATCGTGAGATGGCTGTATTTACACAGTTTGCATCAGATCTGGATCAGTCTACGAAGGATCTCCTGAATCATGGTCAGGCACTGATGGAACTCTTGAAGCAGCCGCTTGAGCATCCGCTTACTATGGCTGAGCAGGTTGTTACGCTTATCGCAGCTAATAATCGTATGATGATGGATGTTCCTCAGAAAGAGATCAAGAAGTTCCAGCGTGGAATGCTTGATTATATTAGTGAAAATAACCAGAGCATAATGAGCCAGCTGGAAACACAGAAGCTTTTGACAGATGATCTGAAAGACCAGATCATCGAAGCTGTTAAGGAATATAAGCAGCAGATGTCAGGCGAGACAGCTTAAACATAATGAAATGCAGGTAATTGAATGGCAAACACGAAAGAAATCAAGGACAGGATCAATAGCATAAAGCAGACGCAGAAGATTACAAATGCGATGTATCTGATTTCTTCGACAAAGCTTCAGAAGGCGAAGAGGGATTTGACGAAGACTGAGCCGTATTTCTATGGAATGCAGGCGATGATCGATCGTCTTCGCAGACATATGCCAAATGCAGACAGCCCGTATCTTAATGATTATGCGGAGATTCCTGAAGAGGACAGGGTTGTAGCTTATCTGGTAATCACCGCAGACAAAGGTCTTGCAGGTGCTTACAACCACAATGTCCTGAAGCTTACCGAGCAGGAAATGGCCAAACATAAAAATACCATGCTTTTCGTAGTCGGAGAACTTGGAAGACAGTATTTTGAAAGCAGGGGAATCGCGATCGATGAACAGTTTCACTATACAGCGCAGAATCCGTCGCTGCATCGTTCGCGTATGATAACCCTCAGATTACTGGAGCTTTTTTCAGAGGGAACTATACATGAACTGTACATTGTTTATACAGCGATGGTAAACAGTATGGAAGCTGAAACGATGATACAGAAACTTCTTCCTCTGGATGTTAATGAACCTCAGATAGAAATTCCTCTAGACGTAATTCAGGAGGAATTTATCCTGAAGCCATCACCTGAGGCAGTTATTGAAGCCGTTGTACCAAATTGTACAAATGGATATATATATAGTGCTCTGGTTGAATCATTTTGTTCGGAGCAGAATGCCAGGATGATGGCTATGCAGTCTGCAAATAAAAGTGCGAATCGTATTCTGCATGATCTTAGTATCCAGTATAACCGGGTAAGACAGGCTAATATCACGCAGGAGATCACTGAGGTCTGCAGTGGTGCGAAGGCGCAGCAGGCAAAGAGTAAGGGCGGTCGCAAAAGTGGCAGACGACGGAAATAAGAAAGGAACTATATGAACAAGGGAAAAATTGTACAGGTCATGGGACCTGTCGTGGACGTGGAGTTTGAAGACAAGAACGACCTTCCCTATATTAGAGATGCGCTGGTGGTTGATAATAACGGCCGCAGCACCATGGAAGTAGAACAGCATATCGGTGATGGTGTGGTAAGGTGCATCATGCTGGATGCCAGTGAAGGACTGCATAAAGATATGCCGGTTCTTTCAACCGGCGGTCCTATCTCGGTACCTGTCGGTGAGAAGACACTGGGAAGACTGTTCAATGTCTTCGGAGATACTATTGATAACGGTGAACAGCTGAAGGATACAGAGCATTGGTCTATTCACAGAGAACCGCCGAAGTTTGAGGATCAGTCTCCGGTACAGGAAGTGCTTGAGACAGGAATCAAGGTAATCGATCTGCTTGCGCCATATGCTAAGGGTGGTAAGATCGGTCTGTTCGGTGGTGCCGGTGTAGGTAAGACTGTGCTTATTCAGGAGCTTATCACGAATATTGCTAACGAGCACGGTGGATATTCTATATTTACAGGTGTTGGAGAGCGTTCCAGAGAGGGTAATGACCTTTGGAGTGAAATGACTGAATCGGGTGTTTTGAAGAAGACTGCCCTGGTATTTGGTCAGATGAATGAGCCGCCGGGATCCAGAATGAGAGTTGCTGAGACCGGACTTACAATGGCTGAGTATTTCCGTGATCAGCAGCATAAGGACGTGCTTCTCTTTATTGACAACATTTTCAGATTTGTACAGGCAGGATCAGAGGTATCTGCTCTGCTTGGACGTATGCCGTCTGCGGTTGGATATCAGCCGACTCTGGCAAATGATCTGGGTGAACTTCAGGAGAGAATCGCATCTACAAGAAACGGATCCGTAACATCTGTACAGGCTGTATACGTACCTGCGGATGACCTTACAGATCCCGCTCCGGCAACTACATTTGCACATCTGGATGCTACGACGGTTCTTTCCAGAAAGATCGTTGAGCAGGGTATTTATCCGGCGGTTGATCCGTTGGAGTCTTCCTCCAGAATTCTGGAGGCAGATGTCGTAGGTCAGCAGCATTATGAAGTTGCACAGAGCGTACAGCAGATGCTCCAGAAGTATAGAGAATTGCAGGATATCATTGCTATCCTTGGTATGGAAGAACTTTCTGAGGATGAGAAGAAGATCGTATATCGTGCAAGAAAGATACAGAAGTTCCTGTCACAGCCTTTCCATGTTGCAGAGAATTTCACCGGTATTCCGGGTAAATATGTTTCTATCGCAGATACTATCAAGGGCTTCTCAGCGATCGTCAGCGGTGAAGCTGATCAGTATCCTGAGGAAGCGTTCTTTAACGTCGGCACAATTGATGATGTAGCAGAGAAAGCGAAAAAAGTGTAATGGCAGATACTTATTTCTTTCGGATCATCGCCAGTAATGGTGTGTTTTTTGAAGGCAAGATAAAATCAGTCATTTTACCGACGATTGATGGACAGATAGAATTGCTCGCACATCATGAAGAGATGATCATTGCGGTGGACATAGGTTCACTGAAATTTAGGACGCCCGATGATGAGTGGCATCGTGTGATCGTTGGCGTCGGTACGGCACAGGTTGCGAACAACAGATGTACGATCCTTGTAGATACTTGTGAGCGACCGGAAGATATCGATCGCGTAAGAGCTGAGGCTGCTTTGGAACGTGCGAAGGAACAGATGCGACAGAGAAAGTCTCTTGTGGAGTACAAGATGTCAAAGTTGTCGCTTGCACGTGCTTTGAACAGACTTCGTGAAACACATGATCGTTCTATCTAATATTGAATGATGTAAGGGGCAAAAGTATTTTTTACCCTGTAGTCATGATGAATCAAAAGCAGAGCCTGGAAAATCCGGCTCTGCTTTTTCTTTGATACAGTAGGCGCGGAGACTTGCAAAGCGATATTCTTTCATGTATAGTTTAATGATTAAACACAATTTCTGCGATTGGAGGAAACATGGAACAGGAAAAGATTATTGTCCTGGACTTTGGCGGACAGTATAAACAGCTGATCGCCAGGAGAGTTCGGGAATGCAATGTATATTGCGAAATTCATCCTTCAAATATCGGTCTTGATAAACTTAAGGAATTAAATCCCAAGGGTATAATTCTGACAGGTGGACCTAATAGTGTATATGCAGCGGATTCACCGACATTTGATCCGGAGATCTTTAACCTTGGTATTCCGGTTCTCGGAATTTGCTATGGATCTCAGCTGATGGCACACCTGCTTGGAGGCGAGGTTAAGACAGCACCGGTTAGTGAATACGGACACACAGATGTTACTATACTTAAGCGTGATTCGGCTATTTTTGCAGGAATCCCAGCTCTGACAACTGCATGGATGAGTCATACGGATTATATCGCAGAGCCTCCTAAGGGCTTTGAGATTAGTGCGGATACTTCAAATTGTCCGGTAGCGGCTATGGAAGATGCTTCCAGAAAGCTCTACGCAACACAGTTCCATCCGGAAGTTGTTCATACAAAAGACGGATTTGAGATGCTGAAGCATTTCGTACTAGATGTATGCGAATGTCAGGGTCTCTGGAAGATGGATTCTTTTGCAGAAGCTACAATTAAGGAGCTTCGTGAGAAGATCGGTTCTGATCGTGTACTTCTTGGTCTTTCAGGTGGTGTTGATTCTACTGTTACAGCAGTTCTTCTTTCTAAGGCTATTGGAAAGCAGCTCTACTGCGTATTTGTAGATCATGGCATGATGCGTAAGAACGAGGGTGATGAGGTTGAGGCTGTGTTCGGACCGAATGGAAAGTTCGATCTTAATTTCATCCGTGTTAACGCTGGTGAAGAGTACTTTGAGATGCTTAAGGGTGTGTCTGATCCTGAGCAGAAGAGAAAGCTCATCGGTAATAAGTTTGTAGAGATCTTTGGTGCGGAGGCACGTCGCCTTGCAGGTACCGGTGGATTTAAGTATATGGCACAGGGAACTATTTATCCTGACGTGGTTGAGAGCGGAATGGGTAAAGATGGCGCTGTGATCAAGTCTCACCACAATGTTGGCGGACTGCCGCATGATCTGGTAGTCGAGCTCGGATTTGAAGAGCAGCCGGTTGAGCCGCTTCGTTCTCTTTTCAAAGACGAGGTTCGTAAGGCAGGTATCGAGCTTGGAATTCCGGCAGAGCTGGTTTATCGTCAGCCGTTCCCGGGACCGGGACTTGGTATCCGTGTAGTTGGTGAAGTTACACCGGAGAAGGTTCATATCGTACAGGAAGCTGATGCGATCTATCGTGAGGAGCTTTCCAAGGCAGGCATAGATATGGGTAAGGGTCAGTTCTTTGCAGCCCTCTCCAATATGAGAAGTGTCGGTGTCATGGGTGACTTCAGAACATACGACTATGCTGTAGTGCTTCGTGGTGTTATCACTTCTGATTTCATGACTGCTGAGGCTGCGGAGATACCGTGGAGTGTTCTTCAGACATGCATGAACAGAATCATAAATGAGGTTAAGGGCGTAAATCGCGTAATGTATGATCTTACGAGTAAGCCGCCTGGGACGATTGAGCTGGAATAATTTTAAAGTGGTTGAAAACCTTGATTTTAAGGGGTTTTCAGCCACTTTTTATTTCCGGTGACAACCAAATGACAACCGGATTTTTTTCGTACACCATTCCGATGAATAATTCCACGGTGGTCATCATTTATATCTATTGCCTAATCTGGCATATTTTTTCCCGTTTTGTACCGGATAAATTCCGGAAAAATTTCATATAGAGATGTTACAGATGAGTTTTGCAAAAATAATAAAACGAGGGGCGTGAACACAAATCAGGTGTTTTTGTGTTATGCTTTATTGCAAAGTGGATTTGTGGCCAAGATTTTTGACCGCAAAATATATTTATGGAGATTTATAAAGTGAGCACAAATAGATGAATAATGGTAGTTAATCAGGAAAACATTAAGGATAATCAAAAGAGATTTTGACGGGAATATTATCTCTGAAGAAATTGGCTCGATACATCAGGCACCGGACGGAACTTATTGGATATCATAACTGCAATAGATAATCAGATAAGGAAAAAATATATGGGTTTTGAGCTGAAGAAAATTGAAAATAAGGATTTGCCCGTTTTCAAACATGATATGCAGGAGGCATTTCAATTAGGAGCTGCTGCCTGGGAAGAGGATTTGGAAGAAGAAATCCTTCCTGAATCACATATAGACAGATCACTTAATGCAAATGGCTCTATTGCGTATAAGGCGGTAGTCGATGGGGAGCTTTTAGGCGGAGCTATTATCGTTATAAACGGCACTCATGGTCATTTGGATTTTTTATATGTTAAGAGCGGAATCCAGAGCAAAGGTATTGGGCAGCAGATATGGAATTCAATTGAGGCTATGCATCAGGAAGTTGCACTTTGGGAGACCTGTACACCGTATTTCGATGTTCGAAATCTTCATTTTTATATCAATTGCTGCGGTTTCTCGGCGGTGGAGTTTTATAATCCGAAGCATATAGATCCCGATGCTTCTAATGGGGACGATGGTAAGGATTTGTTTTTTAGATTTGAGAAATATATAAAACGAGATAAATAATACGTAATCCATTAGGAAGGAGCTGATAAATTAGTGACAATAAAAAAAATGAAAGAGCTGCTTGGAAAAGATGAGAAAATAACAGTAGAGTATAAAGCCTGTCAAAATGGAATACATGATGATGTATATGAAACTGTATGTTCTTTTTCTAACAGATATGGCGGTTATATTATCATGGGCGTTGAAGATGGGGGCAAACCGATAGGCATTAATAAAAAGCTGATAAAGGACATGAAGAAAAATTTTGTTAATCAGCTTAATAACCCTGCTAAAATGTCACCAACATTGTATTTGTCAATTGAAGAAATTGAATATGATGGGATGACGCTGTTGTGGGTATATGTTCCTCCTACATCTACGGTTGAAAAATGCGGCAACAGGATTTATGACCGAAATGAAGACGGTGACATGGATATTACTGATTCGCCTATCCAGTTACAGAACTTGTACAATAGGAAAAGTAATACGTATGCTGAAAGGAAGATTTTCCCATATGTCACAATGGATGATTTAAGAGTGGATCTACTTGAAAAAGTCAGAAATTTGGCAAAAAGCAAGAAACCGGATCATCCTTGGCTTGAACTCTCTGATAAGGATATGCTTAAAAGTGCTGGGTTATGGGAAAAAGATTTTTCATCGGGATTGGAAGGTTATAATCTTGCAGCTGTGTTGTTGCTGGGGAAGGATGACGTTATAAACTCGTGTTGTCCTGGATATGTAACGGATGCTCTTTACAGGGTTGAAAATATGGAGAGGTACGATGACAGATTGCAGGTTACAACCAATCTTATAGAAGCGTATGAGATTTTGATGGAGTTTGTTGCTAAACATACGTCAGATAAATTTTATTTAATTAATAATGTAAATACAAGCATAAGAGATCTGATTTCGAGAGAGGTAATTGGTAATATTCTTGTTCATAGAGATTATTCCAGTGCTTATCCGGCAAAGGTTATTATTGAGAAGGATTGGCTTAAAACTGAAAATTGGTGTATTCCAAGAAGACATGGAAACATAATGAAGGATGAGTTTCAGCCGTATCCTAAAAATCCAGTTATTCAGAGATTCTTTGCTAATATAGGTAGAACTGACACGATTGGTTCTGGTGTAATCAACCTGTATAAGTATACACCAATTTTTTCAGATGGCGGAAAACCTGAGCTGTTTGAAGATGATGTTTTTAAGATTACAATTCCGTTAAATAAAGAAGCGGCTAAGGAAGCAAGTGATCAAAGAAAATTGTCAGAAAGAGAACAGGCGATTTACAACCTTATATGTGAAAATAAGCATTTGACAGTAGAGCAGGTTATGGCTGAGTTTGATATTTCAAGATCTACGGTATTTAGAGATTATGCGAAGATAAAGAAAATCACAGGTGCTGTCTATGATAAAAATGAGTCTTTATGGAAATTATAATAGTTAGTCTCATCTTAGTCTCACGCAGTCTCAAGTAAAAATGAGACTACATGAGACTGGAAAAAGAGAAAAAGGCGTAAAAATGGGGTGTTTTATATTATAGTCTCATAGTAGTCTCAAATGAAAATGAGACTACGTGAGACTGGCATGAGACTAAAATGAGACTGAGAAAATCGGATAGTTAGTACTGAAAAAAAAGCCGGGGCCTGATCATTCAATCAAACCCCAGCTTCCACTGTGACTTATCGACAAAGTAGTATAACCGCACGAATTTCTTATAGCCCAAAACATCTATCTTGCATTCATAGATATTGGTGCCGCGTGAGACATAGAGACAGTCTTTTGTAGTGTATGCTCCGTCTACTTCATTAAGTTTATATCCTTTTATCGTGAATCGCTGATAGGCCCCGTCTTCATCGAGAATCTGAAATCTCAGAGGAATGATGGATCCATCGGATTTGTGTTCGCATATTACATCAACTTTATTTATAACCATAACAACACCTGAGCTTTTGAGAAAAATGATCTTGGCATAAAAGATGACTCTGCCGGAAATTAATCGGCAGCAACGTCATATAAAATTTCCATCGAAACTTCCAAATATTTACTGAGCCTGCTGATTCTCATAGTGAAGCTGCTTACAGTAGCATTCTCCGTTCAGCTCGAAAATACCTATCTGACCTTCTTCAAGCGTTTCCTGCTGATGAACCCAGACAATCTGTCCGTTAATATATCTTGGCTGCATACTGTTACCGGTGATCCGGACACCAAAGTCTGCATCTGCAGGAATGTTGTTGTCTTTGCGGTTCACTTCCTCATAAGTTTCATTCGCAAGGAAGTTTCCGAGACCGGCAGATACAGGGTTTTCATATACTCTTATGAAAGATGTCTGTGTTGGGAAGTCTACAATCTGGGAAGACGCTGCTTCATATAAAACAGGAGCTTCTTTCAGATATTCGCCGTTGTTGTATCCCTCAAGCAGAGAAATATACTCCATCACCTTTTTTCGGCCTTCTTCATTCAGATTTTTCATCGGATTGTAGCTGTTTTCGCCAAAGTACGCTTCCATTACATCAGGAACTTTCAGAATCTTACATATATTTAAGAAGACAGTGACGCTGGGTTCACAGACATTCTTTTCCCAGGTGGATATGGAGCGGTATCCGATCTCGACTCCGTTCTTTTCGAGTTCATCAGCAAGTTTTGCTTGTGTAAGTCCTGCCTTTCTGCGGAATGAGGACAGGAGTTCTCCGACACATTTTTCGTCATGTTTCGTGTCAATCGTGATACAGAAATTCGGAAATAGTTATCTTAAAATAAATATGTCAGACAAAGAAAAAAGCTTGCGCGCGGCTTTGGCATCATCAAATGCGAAGGAGGGCAAAGGGTGAAAGCTGAAGCATATTATCCATATGTAAAGCATTTACGAGAGTATTCACAATCGGAACCTGAACGCAAAGCGAGATTTATACTTGGAAATTTCAGAAGATTTCCGAAGATGATCGAAGGCTATGAATCCGATTGGAAGATTGTTGTCACAGCAGAGAAAAGATATAACACTCTGCATGAAATGGGAGATCTGGGTATAAGAGTCCAGACAAGCGGAACCGGTAATCCAACGATGAACAAGGCGATTTTTGAAACGGAGTTGGATAATGCAGCCGGTAAGAGAGATTTGTTTTCTGTAGTTAAAGGTACGGATGATCCGGAACAGCATATCAGGGAGAAGATGGTGATCGCAGATATGAAGGATGACTACAGCATTATGAAAAATGCGATTCATCGGCTGCAAGAGGTGGATGCAGAGGTTCTTCTTCACTATATCCGGATGGAGAAAACAATTCAGGAAATCGCAGATGAGCTTCAGATGAATTACGATTCAGCGAAGAAAAAGCTGCAGAGGCTCAGGAAAGAAGTAATCGTAGACGCTGCGGAGAATATCAGATGCAGGTGCGAAAGAAATAATCGGAGGTTATTCGGAAATGAGAGCATATAACGGTGAGAGCATAGAGAAACGAATGGTACGATACGGAGAAGGAGCACAGCTTTACAGCATGGGACTCACGATGTTCCAGAGACTGGCAAAAGAGGCAAATGCGATATACAGATTTGAAGGAATGCCTCCGCTTGTTAAGTGTATTGTGTTTGAGGAGTATTTGGAGAGGTATAGGGGTAATCGGAATAATTAATTGAATCAGGAACGTGAAAATAGCGTAGGTAGAGAAAATCTCTGCTTACGCTATTTTCGTAGTGCGCCTAGCGGCGCACGTTTCTAACGGGTTAAAGTCCCGAATCCGCCCGGTAGTGGGAAGGATATAGCCGAAAGCAAGGGTGTCCGCCGCGAGACGGAATCTGAAGGAAGCTGGATGTGGGGAACATACTAACCCACGGGCAAATCTCCGGTCTGACGTACAGAAATCTCATACGAGGTTATGCATGAGGGTAAGGCTGCTATACAAGTCGAAGCCCAATAACTACACGGAATCATGCATGATAAATGAGGCAGATGGATGGAGAGGAAGAAACGTGTGGTACCTAGGGAGGTCTGCGTGAAACGCTCTGAAAGGAGTAACCACCGTACAAGAAAACGAGGCGGTGCTGAACACGCAGAAGTCAGCAGAGGTCATAGTAGGGATATGGACATGGAAACATGGACATGCTAACCGAAGGACCGAAATCAGTAGGAGTCTTAAGTATGACCGAGAAAGGAGGAATGACCTTTAATGGCAGAAAACATTGATAATAATGGCTGTTTGCAAAGAGATAGTGCGGAACACGAAGGGTATGCGAAAGCGCTTAGGTCATTCGATCGGATATGGAAAGAAAGAGACAGTGCACAGCCGAAGCTCTTGGAAACGATACTGTATAAGGATAACTTTAACAGAGCGTATAAAAGAGTTAAGGCAAACAAGGGAGCGCCAGGTATTGATGGAATGACTATCAAAGAGGCACTTCCGTACCTTAAGGAACATCAACAGGAGTTAACTGACCGCATATACCGCGGCAAGTATACCCCATCGCCAGTCAGGCGAGTTGAGATTCCAAAAC
>AUJT01000052.1 GCA_000424365.1 Lachnospiraceae bacterium NK4A144
GAACCTGTTTTATTTCTACCTCTGTTAAAAAGCATTCATCAATAATGCTTCCCCGCTTAATATGTAGCAACACTATAGGCAGATCCTGATATCTTTTTTACTCTCATAAGACCGTTCCACGTCTCATCTGTCCATCCGGACTTCATGAACATTATTCCATCCAGATCATCAAACCCGGATGTCCAGAAAATCATGCTCGTGTTCCGATTTTCTATATATAGTAACTTAGATTTTACTTTTCTTTCCAAATTGTACTCATCTATCGTATTCTGATCTTTATCTTTAAGCACCAGAGTCAATCCTTCAATCTTAGCTGTAGAAAACTCCTTGTCTTCTAAATAATTGTAGATACTGAGAAATTCGTCAGCCGCACGAGCATTCTTTTTTGCAGAAATTTGTTCAACAAGTTGAGGAAGAAAAAAAACTGCAACTACAGTCACACAAAAAATTGATATTATCACCATTAAAACCTTTTTAATCATCTCCATCACATTCTTTCTTTTTCTGTCTTTTTTTATAATATGCCGTACCTTTATGTCGCGCCGTTGTATCCCACTCCTCATCAAGCCTATGTGATCCAACAATAGAACCGCCTTGCGCCAATATTCCGTTTAATTTTCCATAACCCTTTGATTCCAGAAAATATGCCCATACAAAGTTTCCAACTTCATTTCTGTTATATAACACCCCATCAATTAAGTACAACTTTGATTCATCTAACTGCAACTTAAAATCTAATTCTCCACCGACAGATTCCTTATAAATTCTATTAAAATCAGTATCTTTTTCATTTGCCTTGTCTACAAGTGCGTCCAAACCAGCATCTAAAAATTCGGTATCAATAGATTTCCAGTCATATAGTTCACAAGTCTCTTTGCTTAATGCCTCATATTTAACTCCATTTACTTCAATAAAAAATCTGTCTTTTTTATCTTCCCATTTCCAGAATAAAAAAGTTTTATATCGAGTTTCTACGGTGTATGTATCATGATTTGTGTATATATAATCTTTCTTTCCATTCAAATCGACTCTATTGATTGCATCATTTATGCAATAACTATATCTATTCTGAGTAATTGCATTATGCTTATACCCACTAAACAAATCACAAGATATAAATCTTCCCATCCCTGCATCATAAAACCTTGCCTGCGCGAATTTAAGCCCTGATACTTCGTCTTCCTGATAGCCGGTAAAAGCAAATGGCTGAATAATGTTTCCGTCTGTTGTATATGCAGCTTTCTTCTGTTTACCTGTAAACGGATCAATATTTCTTCCAAAATCATCAAAAGCATATGTCGATACCGTTTCTCCGTCAGTACCGGTCATATACATTGGTGATCCAAGCTCATCCTGCAGATAATAGTAGTCATCCCCTGCTTTTGACATTGAAACTACATTGTTATCATAAACAAAGCTCTCCGTCTCGCCGTTTACAGTACGTTCTAATAGATTGTAATAATCTCTTGAAAGATCACAAAGATATTCGATTTTTTCTTCTGGTCTTGTAGATGCCACCCTAAAACCAAGACCATTATACGTGTTCTCAACTTTTCCCCTTTCTCTGTCAACTGCCTTTGATAGCACGTTTGCAGCATCAAAGGTATATGATTTCTCTAGAAGTCCATTTACATATTCCTCGGTCTGATTTCCTCTATTATCGTAGGCATATGTCTTAATGATATCGCAGCCGTTGATATTTTCTTTTGTCTGCACCAGCCTGTCCAGAACATCATAAGTATATGATGTCTCCGCATCATTATCTGATAAACTTATCCTGTTTCCGAAAGCATCATACTTATAAGAAGCTTTCTTCACACCATCATGAGTTGTCTTAATAAGACGTCCGATCGCATCATAACTGTATCTGTAATGTCCTGATACAGCATCAAGTCCGCGCCTGTTTCTATTTATGCCGTTTAAAAGCCCTAACCTATCATATGAGTATAGATATTCATCAAGTATACCGTCCTTATCGGAGCTCGTCATACTCTCAAGATTTCCACCTGGTAAATATGAATACTCCTGCTTTATTCCATTTGGAAGAATCTTTTCTGTAAGACGTCCTTGTGCATCATAAATATATCCGGTCTTAGTACCGTTTCCCAGAATTCCTGAAAGTTTTCCTTCTGTATCATATGTATATACAGCTTCTCTTCCATCAGGATATATAAGCTTTGTCCTTTCTCCGATGGAATTATATTCATAAGATACAGTCCTATCCTGATAATCTGTGACTTTTGTCAATCGTCCTAAAATATCGTTCTCCAGAACGGTTTCTCCAAGCCAGTCCTTTATCTTGTTAAGCTGGTTCAACTCATTATATGAGAACTCAACACTTCTTCCATCGCCATAACCGACTTTTGTAATAACGCCGTTATTATTGTAACTATATGAAGTCACATAATTATCTCTATCCGTTTTTTTCTGTAATCTTCCGTACTGATCGTACTCGTATATTTCCTTTTGACCAAGAGCATCCGTTACTTCTGTGAGCTGACCGGAAAGATTATACGAATAGATCGTCACACGACCATCTTTTCCAACTGTGGGTAAATATCCATCCGCTTTTTCTTCATCACTTATTCGACCTTCAGCCCTATGTATACTCTTTAGATTATCAAGAGAATCGTATGTATAAGCAGTCTCATTTCCAAGAGCATCAACAACACTCTTAAGATGACCGGTAGGTGTATAAGTATAAAGTGTAACTCTATCCCCATCCGCTGCTTTAACAGCTCTGCCCATTGCATCGTAGCCATAGGTAATTATGCGCCCATCGGAACCTTCGACTTTTGTAATACGATCAAGCGCATCATACTGATAACTTATGTCGTATCCATCAGCAAAACTTCTCCTTACAACTCTTCCAAGTTCATCGTAAGTGAGTTTCTGCTCAATCCGATCGCAAAAATAAACCGATACCAATCTTCCATTTTCGTACTCAAATCTTCTTTTTCTTCCGGCAGGATCTGTCACACTCTTGATATTCCCGAGTTTTGTATAAGTGTAACTTGTACTGTTTCCAAGAGCATCGGTTTCTTTTGTGATTTTTCCGATAAGATCATATTCCCTTGAGGATCTGTTTCCGAGAGCATCGTTCATAGCTATAAGATTACCACTCGCATCATATTCATATGATGTGACAGCACCATGAGCATCTGTTACGGTTGAAACATTTCCAACCGCGTCATAAGTAATGCTTCGCACCTTGATATTGCCGTTATACTCTGCTATCACATTGTCATTTTCGTCATAATCATATGAAACTTCTCTTTGCTCCGGATCTGTTATCTTTATAAGTCTCTTTAGGAGATCATATTCATAGCTGATCTTACCGCCGTTTGGAAGAGTAACCTCTTCCTCGTCCCAGACCTTATTGTATTTTATAGAAGTCTTTCTTCCGGCTTCATCTACGTATTCCGCCGGTTTACCGATATTGTTGTATTCCCATGATTTTTCTGTTCCATCAGGATTAACAACTCGTAAGAGCTTGCCGGATTTATTATAAAAATATTTTGTCACGTTTCCGTCAGGATCAGTTACCTTACTGATTCTGTCCATGACATCATATTCATATGATCTAACCGCACCCAGAGCATTTTTTGTAGAAATAACTCTTCCGAGATCATCCCTTTCATAGAAAGTTTCAATGCCCTTACTGTCCTTTACATAGCAGATATCATTGTTCTTATCATATCTTACAAATGTACATCCACCCTCAGCATCAATTATCTTTTCAACAAGACCGTCACTGTTATACTCAAATCTGCGTTCTTCCAAAAGAGGATTGATCACTCTGGTAAGCTGTCCATCGTCATCGTATGAATACTTATAAGACGCACCGTTAGGTCCCTTGACTGCAATCGGCTTTCCAAAGGCATTATAAGTAATATTGGTTACGTTCCGGTTTGCATCGACAACCTTTGTAAGGTGTCCTCTGTTATCATAGCTGAACCTGCTTGTATAACCTCTTTTATCAGTTACAGAAGTCTTGAAATTCTTTTCATTATACGTATAGGATTCATTTATTCCCTGCTCAGGATATTTTGTTCCTATATGACGCCCAAATTCATCCGAAAGATACTCCACCTTAAGGCCATTTTGCTCTGTAGCTGTCGTAATGCGTTTTTCCTCATCATAGGCATAAGAAATAACACCACCATCAGGAAAACTCTGCTTAGTGATGCGTTTTTTATCATCATACTCATTTCTAAGGAATGTTGTTCCTGAAGGATTTATCACTTCATTCATGATCCCATCTGAATCATAATCATATCTTCTTATGCTTCCATCAGGATATTGAACAAATGTAAGGAAATATTCCCCCTCTCTTTCAGAATAATCGTACTTAACACTCCTTCCGGAATTATCCCTGACTTCGCTAATATAACCTTTCTCATTAAAAAACAGCTCTATATGTTTTGAATCAGCTGTAATACGGCACGGTTGATCTCCGGAATACGATATTTTTGCAAGCTCTTTTTTTGTATTGCCAAAAGCCCTTATCTTCCCGCTCTCACTAAATTCTGTGTATGTTCCATCATCTTTTATAAGTCTGTAGCAGTCATTGTATTCTACTAGTTTTCCTCGCTCTCCATGTTCCTCAATATACTCTATTTCTTTTTTCTCATTTAAATTTCTTATGTAGCTTCCCTTATGCCCATCAGAAAAAAGGATCGTTATCTTAACGTCACCTTTTTCATCCTCTTTTAAGAGATTTACATCAAAAAGGCTCGTCCAACCTTTTCCAAAAAGACCCGACGTGTCACTTAACGCATTATAAAAACGCTTAACTCTTAACGGAAAATTGCCTGAAATATTTAAGTCTTCCCTGTCATTTAAGTAATTTCCGTTATTAAGATTTACAGGATCATACCCTATTGCCTGACATAAGGTATTCATACCATATAAAAAGAATTTGTTTTTCTTCAGGTTTTCAAAAATTGAGTTTATATCAAGCTTTACATTTTCAATTCCTTGTGTTAGAAGCCCCAAAAACCTTTTTTCCATATTCTCTATACAAGGTTCAATACCCTCAAGCGAACGGGCAACGGCTTTGACATTTTTCTGAAAATCATCAGACTTTTCTTTAAGTGCGGCACGCTTAAGATACTGCTTTGCATCCTCATCGCATGTCACAAGTTTCTCCGCACATTTGTCAATAAATCCCTTGTTTCCGCAAAACTCTTTATATTTATCTGCTGCATACTGATAGTTCGGGATTGTAACATTCCCAAATTCACCGTATGTTTTTTGGATATCTTTCGCCATTGACTCAAGCTTATATCCATTATCCTCGACTACAACGCCGATTCTATGATGTTCTTTCTTGATATTGTCAAGCGTATCTGTATCTATCTTTGCATTTGGAGCAGCATCAACCCGAGATTTAAACATCTCCCGTATGTCAACACACCTATTGTATAGTTCTTTTTGAATCTCTTGATTCTTAGCGTGAAATCTTTCCAGCTGAATTCTGCCTATAAACTGCTTTGACGCGTCCGCCGCTTCTCCTAAATACGTGCTATTGTTGCGATATTTCATATATCCGGCTTCAACAGATGACGAGTCAACTGTATATCTGTCTACTGCACGAGCATAGCTATTTATAAACTCGTCTACCTTTTTGGCATCATATTTTTTATAATCGTAATCCATCTATTTTAGTCCTCATTAATCCTGCATATCATTTTATGAAAGGTTTTCAAGTTCATCTTCTAGTTTTGATATTCTTCTCCGGCATTCATCTATGCGTATACGCAGAGTATCTATTATTCTCTGAATATCCAAGAGAAGCTGTGATGTCCCGTTCTGACCTTTCTGTATTCCTTTACAAAGATCATCCCGAAATTCCTCAGCTTTACTTTCAAGATTACCTATAAAATTTCCGCCATAGGTCATGTCATACCTTTTTTCTGATTCGTATGCTTCTTCATTGATTACTCTCTGCCATCCTTTTATAAGCTTTGTTTTGTTCAGCAGATCATCTATTTTTTTTTTCATATCCTCTGATTTTTTCACGAAGATGTGCTATTTCTGAATGTATATCACTTTCACGGCTCATCTTTTATTTCCTCCAATATTTCTTTCCACATTTATACTCTCAACAGCTGCCTCATCAACATTTTTCATGCTTTCACAAAGAGTAAGCAAACCTTTAGGAAGGGATCGTGACGCCTCAGATCTGTAAATATCCGAATTTCTATAGACCTGCATCAGTGTTTCGATTATCTCGCTCCCCGAAGCAAGCGTCTTAAGTGCAGCCACATTTCCAAACGGTTCCTCTGAGAGGAGCAGATCATTTGCAGCATTTCTTATATCACTAACTATGCCTTTAAACTCATCTGCATCCATGAACACTTTATTTTCTGACATATTTCCCTCTTTTCGGACCTTTAGCCCAGCATTGTGCTTTCTATCGTCTAAATCCTGTATTTTCAAGTATTCCAATAACGATCTTTCACCACATAAAAGTATAGTGAAACCGAAAATGAAGAAAAAGGAGTTATGTCCATTTTTTTGCTCTCAATCCTTAAGATTTCCGAAAGACAGCATAAATAACGCATGTTTTTAGATGCAATATACAGAATGTTGTATACAGTCATTCTTTTCACAGATAACTAAAAAAGGACGTTTTTCTCCACTTAAGAAAAACGTCCTTTTTCAACCTTAATGCTGCATGTATTTTGACTATTCTAACTGATCACTGAATCCAGTCTACAGAATCGGAATAGTTATCACTGATCCATTTTTGCGCATCCGCGATCACTTCACCATTTACTTCAAGCCTGTCTCCATAAGATCAATCGGTTAAAATTCTCCTGCCGATATCAAGAGTTTTGTTCCCTTGGAATAATAGACTCCGTCAATTTTTTCTCCTTCATCCAACGCGATATAAAGTCCGCGATCTTCCAGGCTTACATCTGCAATATTCTTATAAGAATATTGATTATCGTCTAATAATTTACGGACATTTCCAGCATTTGAATCATATTTCATAATTGGCTGCCAGTTATCCCCCGTCTTGCCATATACATAAAACTCACAAACTGTATAGATTGCTGTTCCTTGTGTGTAATAAGCCACAAGTATTTCATCATTCCCATCAGCATCCATATCCTTAAACTGAATATATTCCGCATTTAAACCGGGAATTTCATTCTTGTTTCTAACAGAAAAAAGCTCATTTCCTTCTGACAAAAATTTATACTCTATAAATCCGTCACTTTCTGAATTTCTTTTAATGGATATATCCCCATTTAAATTTGAATTTTTATATCCATCAGCCATTTCTGTGACATCATCCGCACCTTTATCCACTGCGTCAAAAAATGCTTCAAACTTATCTTCGTTGACAGCAACATCCTCAGACTCCGTCACATCGTTAATCTCTAGTCTGATATCCTCTTCCTTACCTGTCTCATCTTTAACTTCTTCCATATTTTCAGAAGCTTCTTCAGAAATGTCCGTATACTCATCCGCTTCAGTGGAGGACTCATACGTTAAAGTTTCTTCCGGCATCTCGGCAGGTCCATAAACCGCTGCCATCCCATGGTCCGGAGAACATCCGGAAAGCAAAAGTCCGGTTAACCCGATAGTTGCACTTATAACTGATAAACGATTTACTTTTTTCATCTCAACTCTCCTTGACCATTATTACTACATAACTTACTATTCCAAATTTTATCCCAGCAGGCAGAAAAGTCCTTTAATATTCTCTTAATTTTTTCAAAAATATGTACATGATTTAATTTTGATCAATCATAAAATCTTACACATAAAAGGACGTTTTTCATCACTTTCGAAAAACGTCCTCCTACTATTCCATATCTTATATAACGGGTTTTAGTTACCTCTTTTTATTATTGAATCATCAACTCCTTCTATAACAGTATCCTGGTTACATGAAACATAATAAATTTCATCACACGCCGATAGATCCATCTTAGGTATTTTTGTTCCCTCTATTCTTACTTCCTGGAGCTTTTCATTATTTGTAATATCAATATCATTTATTCCGGAGCAATTAATACAGTATAATCCCATCAACTCTTTATTATTAGAAATATCCAGTTTAGAAACACTTGTATCTGAAACGTCCAAAGACTGTGACCCTTTGGGGACGGGGTTTGTGGTCCATTTTTGGTCCTGCAACCCCGTCCCCAGGGATCATTTATCGCTCAAAAATATACGTCTCAAAGTTTACTCCAATAGCAATGTTTTCATCCTCTTCCAGCCCTTTGTAGGGCATTCCTCCAAAATCTATATACTGAGTCAGTTTATTATCATCGTCATACAGGTAATATGAAAATCCTCTGCCGCTTGTCATATAGTAATCCCGGTACCATGGTCGTCCTTTTTTATCAAAAAATACTTCTCCGGATTCACGATAACACCCTTCTCCATACGGATCAGCCCGATATTCAACTTTTATATTTTTATTTTCATCGTCTTTAAAACACGTTTTTTCCTGATCATCCGATAACGGTTTCATCCAATCAGCTTTCTCGAATCTGTCCCCTTCCAGTGAGTACAGTGCATCAAAAATATCTTCCCCCGTCTTTGACGCATCAAATTTCGCCTCTGTGACAGCATCGCTTAAAGAGTACTTAAAACCATATGCATATTTAGGATATCCTTCATTTTCAAAATTAATTATAGCCACAAACACATTTTTTCCGTTATTCTCCCCAATATAGACTCTGGATTTAGAATCCTCAACTATTACTGTATCAGGCTGATCTTCGAAAAAATATGACATGAACTGATTTTCCGAAACTGAATTCTGAATCTCCATACACATGCCATTTTTCAGCGTCTCGTCATCCTCATAATCATATAAATCTATGAGAGAAACATACTTTACATCATTGTACGCACCCTGACTGATGCCGCTATTCTTTTGCTTCATGATCATTCCGGGATCAGTGAACCATTCTATACTTATCTTTTCCGCTATTCTGTCTTCAAAAGTATCTGCCAGCATTTTATTAATTTGTTCTTCTGTTATCGTCTCAGATTCCATATCAAACTTCATGGAATTTATCAATGAACACTTAGGTTCATTATCATTAATGACACACATCAGATAACGGATCTTTCCCTCTCCTGCTCCCCAATACTCCTTATCAATCAGCAGATATTTAGGGGTATCGCCATCACTTACATATGCAGTGATGCTTCCATCTTCCGCGCCGTAAATACCCTGTATCTCATTCTGCAGCAATAGATCAGGCTCAGAATCGTCACAATTCATCCCGTCCATATCCCACTTACAGACCTTTCCAGGTGATTCATATTCATAAACTCTGTTATGGGAGAAATGTCCGGTGCCGGCCCATCCACTTACCAGCACCTCATACCTGCCATCAAAATCCAGGTCAGTTACAGCATACGCATAATCCTCTAATTCTATTTCTTCTCCCGTATCCTCATCCAACAGATAATCATTTATTTCCCATTCTTTTCTGGCTTTATACAAAGTTTCTATCTGTTCACTCTTTGATGCGGTATCAGCCTTCTCTCCCGAACATCCAGCCAGGCTGCAAAACACCATGCTTATAGCGGCTCCAATTATTATTCTTTTTTTCATTGATGACCCTTTGGGGACGGGGTTCGTGGTCCTTTTTTGGTCCTACAACCCCGTCCCCAGGGATCACAAACGAATAGAACTAATGCCGTCTCACAGTTTACTGATACTCTGATAAGAAATCGGATTCTTCCGGCTTTGTCATATCTACGAAAAAGTAGCCGTCTAAAGAAGCTTCGAGTTCCCATGAACCGGTTTCATCATCCAATTTATATACCTTTGAATTGACTGTATAATCATTGTCCTCGCCAGTCATGTAATTGATATCAAGCTCGTTATTGTCTCTCAGGATAAACTGGGTCTTTTTCGCGTCATACAGGAAAACCAGTCCTATTCCATCAAATTCATCAACAACATCTTTTGATACTTCTTTTGAATCATACAGCTTAAAAGCGCCATCTTTGTAAAATAAACGATAGGGCATCGTTATATGTCCCGATATTCCAATATCATCCACTGTATTTCCGTAGTATTCCGCATTCCAGATAAGATCATTTCCGTCATAATCCTTGCGCCCCTTGATATACGTATCCGGCGCTGCATTTACAATCCTGTCATCCTCTAATGAATAAACCACACCAACGCCGTCTACTCCGTTATATCCATTCAAAATAACGAATGAATTGCCGTCAGTCTCAAAGGTCTTCTGGGTCATAGACAGTGTCAGACCTCCCTCTGTCAGATCAGTAAGTTCTTCGCTTTTCCCGCTTTCATCCACAAACCACAGTTTATCTGCAGCCAGGTATGCAGGATCTTCATCATCGGTTATAACTGTACTGTCCATAGAGGACTCATCTCCGGCAATGACAAATGCTTCATTTTTTCCATCCTTGTCAAGGTCGGTTACAACGCTGAACAGTGAAGAATTTCCCGCGTCCTCCGACAAAAGATCTGTAAATTCATTCCTTTCACTACTGAACTTAATCTTTTCACAGCCGTCTTTTTTGAGGCTTATTTCAATCGGTTCACCCTCTGCTCCATAACCGGATCTGAAAAGCGTGAGCCCTTTTCCCTTAGTCCACTCGTATGTGTAGTAGAATCCGCTTTCACCCTCAGTACTCCACATCCCACAGTGACATGTATCTCCCGTATGAGTAATTTCTACCTGAAGATTCTCTGAATCAATAGTAACACTTGAATCCTCATCCGAATATACAACTATTCCATCTGACAAAAATTCATCTTCAGAAGGCGTATCATCTCTGTACATTAAAACATAAATTTTGTCAGCCGTGACATAAAATGTTCCTATGTTCTTTCGTGCATTTGCATCATAAAAATGATCATCCTCAAAATCTTCATGCTGAATCATTATTCTGTAAACATTACCACCATCATAACTCGCCAGCTTTTCCACTTTAACCGGTATTTCATCGATCCCTTCTTCACCTGCATCATCTATAAGATGTGTCACATCATATGTATACTCACAATCTGTTTCTTGAAAAAAATACGGGGTAGATGACGCAATATCAGTTTCTTCCTCAACATCCTCTGTGCTCTGCTCTGATTCAACCTCTGTTTCGCTTGAAGATACATCTTCACTGTATTCCACTTCTTCCTCTGTTGACGCCTCGATTTCCGGACCGTAAACCGCTGCCATCCCATGATCCGGAGAACATCCTGAAAGCAAAAGTCCTGTTAACCCGATGGTTGCACTTATTATTGATAAACGATTTACTTTTTTCATGCCAGATATCCTCTCCTTATTCGATCATGCCATTCTTATGCCTTCAGCGGCTTTGTTTCCATTTTTTCGCCCGCATATATTGAATACTCATTCTTAAACTCCTCTTCGGTGCATTCCTTTATCTCCGGTTTGTCACTCCACGAGAAATTGTCATCTTTCTTATATTTATATTTTTTTTCACCTTTTTTACTATATCGCCAAAGTCTTGGCTTCAAACTATTTGTGTCGTAATCTATTACCAACCAGCACTCTTCAACCTCGCCCGTATCTCTATCCTCGATAGTGTATTTCAGCAGATTTTCCCCCGGTACATATTCAAAACCATCATTACCATAAGTATCAAAATCCTGATCCTGTAAAATGCACACGGAACTACCACCTATCAAGCTATACAACGAAAATTTTTTACCCGGTATTTCAGCCAATAGATTCGGTTCATCTTTATCTGTCACATTTATAAGTGCAAACTTTGCTTCTTCACCATTATCTTCTGCATATCGATTCTTTTCAGCTTCAAACGCATCCTGATAATTCTTATAACCATAGTTATCATTATCCAGCGCTGCTAAAAGCTCATCCAGATTCAACGTCCCATAAATCTCATCCATTTCCTCATCATTCGAATCCACTCCAAAACTTTTTATTAATTCATCATAGTCCGCCTTCGTTATTTCCGACTCTTTTTCATTAACAATCTTAAAATATCCCGGTTCTCCCCAATCACCTTCTGCATTTTCATTAATTCCGTGATAATAACAGACTTCTTCCATTTCATGCTTTTCTTCATTCAGTTTATAATAAGTACAGTAATACGAAGCTCCCGCTCCATCTTGGTCAAAATTTTCTACCACACCTGTTTTTTCTATAAACCTATACCCGGCATTTCCGCCTGCTCCATACGCCCAGTTTTCCATGATCGTATAAACATTTCCATCTACAAATTGATATACTGATACATAATATCCATTAACTCCCGCAATAAGTTCAGGAATATCATCATCGTTAAAGTAGGCTAACCTAAATTTTACTTTGCTATCATCTCCACCGTACTGTTTCGCATAATATTTCGCTATAGTCTTATATGCCTGCTTATAATCAGCATATTTTTCTTTTAGACACTCCTCGCTCAACGTTTCGGATTCATCTTCCGCGGCTTCAGTACTCTCTGATTCTTCATCCGTTACTTCTTCCGAAATGTCCGTACTTTCATCCGGATACTCCTCTGTCTCTTCAGAAGATTCATACACTGCCGACTCGTCTGCATAGTTCGCAAGTCCGTAAACACCACATGCTGTAAACAACATACCTGCTAACCCTGCTGCACCAATTATCGCTGCCCGATTCATCTTTTTCATAACACTCTCCTCAAAAACTTCACTGAATCCAATCCACAGGATCGGAATAGTTTTCTTCGATCCATTTTTGTGCATCCTCGATTACTTCCCCATTTACTTCGAGTCTGTCACCATAAGACCCATCTGGTTTTTCTTCGCCATGTAATTCGCCAATCGGTATTTCCTCTACACCATTACTATCAATTTTCATTTTATAATAATAGGCATCTCCAGCACCTCCGGCGCCCAAATACTTTCCGTCTTTTTGAAGTTCTTCAAAGCACCTCGCTCCCATGCTTGTTCCATAAAATTTTCCATCATCTCGGGTCAGTATTAAATAGTTTCCACCACCTTCATATATTTCAAGAATCAGTTCTTTCCCATTCTGATCGTCTAAATCCACCAAAGTCACACCTTCTATGTCCGGTTCCGATTTCGACTCTATTGATTCCAAATATTCATTGAAAGTTCTGTTTTTTTCACCATCCCAATCAAAACAAAAAAACTTTTCATCACCATTCAATACAGCAAGGTACTCCTCAAAGTCTTTCTTATCCTCCTCACTCATCTGCTCTTCATAATGTTTCCAGTCAGGTAATACAAAGTCTTCACTTCCGATTTCAACAGTTTCAGTCTCTTCGTTTTCGGTACTCTGCTCGGATTCAACCTCTGTTTTGCTTGAAGATACAGCTTCACTGTATTCCACTTCTTCCTCTGTTGATGGCTCAACTTCCGGTCCGTAAACCGCTGCCATCCCATGATCCGGAGAACATCCTGAAAGCAAAAGTCCTGTTAACCCGATAGTTGCACTGATCACCGATAAACGATTTATTTTTTTCACGTTAAATCTCTCCTTGCTTCTTGCTGATAATAAGAATTGCTATTCAAAATTTTATCCCAGCATAAAGAAAAGTCCTTTAATTTTCTCTTAATTTTTCAAAAATATGTACATAAAAATCATTTAATCCATCATAAAAAGGTAACTTCATATGAAAAAGGACGCTTTTCGCCATTTGAGAAAAACGTCCTCATCCACATTTTATGTGTGATTATTGATCAATACTTACAAAGCTATTGTCCTGATATTTAAATGTATAGGTATTTCTTCCATCATTTCCTAAAATCATTTCAGCATCGCT
>AUJT01000053.1 GCA_000424365.1 Lachnospiraceae bacterium NK4A144
CATCGTCATTTTATTTTGTTTCTTTCGACATTTAAAGAATTTTTTCCTGTGTTTATCAAAAAATGCAGATGTCATGTTTACATAACACTGTTCCGCACATCTACCCCTTTCCTTACTTATATCGACCTGATAAAGTTTTTCTATAACGGTACATAAGCCCTGCACTTCTGTGGTTACTGTTCACTCGCTTCCAGCTCGCTCACGTAACGGATTTTGCCAATTAAATCGCCTCCGGCGATGGGCAAAATCCAATGGCTTTTCATCTTTCTTGGTCGCAACCTCCGCAGCGTAGTGCTCCGGTTGCGTCTGAACAGTAACCTTCTGCGCTCCTTGATAATCTGTTACAATTACAAAGTGTCAGATGTCGGTGTTTAATAGAGGTGACAAAAATGGAATATCATGAATCAAATCCTGCATCTCAGGATACGGATGATCTTAGGAAACTGCTGGAATCAGTAAAAAACGGAGATATTTCTATTGATAAGGCGCTGTTAGAATTGCGCGAAGAACCTTTTGTAGACATCGGTTTCGCAAAGGTTGATACCCATCGTAAACTGCGGACCGGTGCTTCAGAAGTGATATATGGTGCAGGAAAAACTGCAGAACAGATCGCAGGGATCATTTATGTTCTGCGTACGAAAAATAAAAATGCTGTCCTGATAACCCGTCTCGACAGCGAAAAAGCAGAAGAAATATCCGCCCTTGTCGGATGCAGATTATACAAAACAGCATATTCAAAGTATGGACCTCATTTTCCGGATGCTCCCAATACATTTACCTATTTCACTGATTCAAAGATCGGTATCATAGGAAAGATACCGGCTCCTGACGGCATAGGCCGGATACTGGTAGCGACAGGAGGGACCAGTGATATCCCTGTTGCAGAGGAAGCTGCGCTTACAGCAGAGTTTCACGGTAATGAAGTCATACGCTTATATGACGTCGGTGTTGCTGGGCTTCACCGTCTACTCTCAAACATTGATGACGTGATGGATGCCTCTGTAATCATCGCAGTTGCAGGTATGGAAGGCGCACTCGCAAGTGTTATCGGCGGTCTTGCCGACTGTCCTGTGATCGCTGTACCCACAAGCGTTGGCTACGGAGCTTCTTTTAACGGTATTTCCGCGCTTCTATCCATGCTTAATTCCTGCGCCAGCGGCGTATCTGTTGTAAATATCGATAACGGCTTCGGCGCAGGATTTCTTGCAGGAATGATCAATCATCCTAAGATCAAAGAGTAGTTTAAATCTGTTTTAACAGATTAACCATCTCGATAGCTGATAATGCGCAGTCGTATCCCTTATTTCCGGCTTTGCTTCCTGCTCTGGCGATAGCCTGCTCGATATTTTCCGTGGTAATAACGCCAAAAAGCACCGGCACTCCGGTCTTAAGTCCTACCTGCGCAACTCCCTTTGATACTTCGTTACATACATAGTCGTAATGGCTCGTATCACCACGGATAACCGCACCTACACAAATAACAGCATCATATTTACCTGACTCTGCCATCCTGCTCGCAGCTGCAGGTATCTCAAATGCTCCGGGAACCCACGCACCTGTGATGTTCTCCTCAGGAACTCCATGACGAACAAGTCCGTCTACTGCTCCATCAAAGAGCTTACGAACGATTATCTCATTAAATCTGGAACCTATGATTCCAATTTTCATATCCTGATTTCCAACTACATTTCCTTCGATTACATTGATCTGTCTCATTTTTCCTCCTCTATATATGAAAAATTGTTATCCTATATCAATTTTGAGTTATGTTAACTAAATTAAACTTCTATCGTTTTAAAGATATGTCCCATCTTTTCCTTTTTTGTATGGAGATACAGAAAATCATACTTCTGCGGCTCGATTTCTATCGGAACACGCTCCTTTATCTCCAAGCCAAAATCGCTGAGTCCATAAACCTTCTCCGGATTATTTGTAAGAAGCCTAAGTGACTTTACTCCGAGATTCTTTAGTATCTGCGCTCCAACCCAGTACTCTCTTAGATCCGGCGCGAATCCGAGCTTCACATTTGCTTCCACCGTGTCATATCCCTGTTCCTGAAGAGCATAGGCTTTTATCTTATTTATCAGTCCTATGCCGCGCCCTTCCTGTCTCATATACAGTAGGATGCCGCGCCCTTCTTTTTCGATCATTTCCATCGATGCTTTTAGCTGCAATCCGCAGTCGCATCTAAGCGAACCAAAGGTATCTCCCGTGAGACATTCAGAGTGAACTCTGCACAGCACTTCTTCACCGTTTCCTATATCACCCTTCACAAGTGCTACATGATGCTCTCCTGTAATATCATTTATAAACCCAAACATCCTGAAATCACCGTACTGGGTCGGAAGTGCCGCTTCCGCCTCTCTTACCACATGTTTCTCGTGAATCCTTATATAATCCTGCAGGTCGTGGATTGTAATAAACTTCAGATCATATTTGTCTGCCAGCTCCCACAATTCCGGTGTCCGCATCATCGTGCCGTCTTCTGCCATGATCTCACAGCATACGCCAACCTGATTGAGCCCTGCGAGTCTCATGAGATCTACAGTTGCTTCAGTATGACCATTTCGTACGAGTACACCACCGTGCCTTGCAACTAGCGGAAATACATGTCCCGGACGACGGAAATCCTCAGGTCTGCTTTCACTATTCACCAGTTCTCTCATGGTAAATCCGCGTTCCTCTGCCGATATTCCGGTCGTTGTATCCACATGATCTACAGAAATGGTAAATGCCGTTCCGTGATTGTCCGTATTTTCTGCTGTCATAGGAGGAAGTCCTTTTGCTGCGGCAACCTCGATGCTCATTGGCGTACAGATCAGGCCCTTTCCGTGTACTGCCATAAAATTAATATTTTCTTTTGTAGCAAATTCTGCCGCACAGATAAGATCCCCTTCATTTTCTCTGTCAGGATCATCTGTAACGAGAATGATCTTCCCATCTTTCAGTGCCTCTAGTGCCTCTTCAACCGTATTAAACTCTCTATTCATGCCGTTCTCCTTTTGACCATGTCATCATAACAGTGCTCTGAGGCTCTCCATTGTGAGCCCGCTTCCACTATCGCCCTGATCTTCACTATCCTTTTTCATATATCCCATAAGTCTCTCAACATACTTGCCGATCACATCTGTTTCGAGATTTACAGCATCCCCTATTTTTTTATCCGAAAGGATGGTTTCTCTTCTCGTATGTGGTATTACCGATACCGAGAAATCATTTTTTTGCACATCAGCAACTGTGAGTGATATTCCGTCTATTGCTACAGAACCTTTTTCTACAATATGCTTTAGGATCTCATCTCCTGCACTGATCTTGTACCAGACTGCATTTTCTTCTGTTTTTATCGAGCTTATGATCCCTGTTCCGTCTATATGTCCTGACACTATATGTCCGCCAAATCTCTCACCTACAGCCATCGCCCGTTCCAGATTAACCCGATGTCCAGCTATGCTCTGTGAAAGACTGCTCCGCCTCACGGTCTCTGCCATAACGTCTGCTGAGAAACTATCCCCTGTCATGGAAACCACTGTGAGACAGATACCATTCACAGCGATACTGTCACCTATTTTTGTTCCTTCAAGGACTTTCTTAGCTCGAATTTTTATATTCCCGGAATTTCCTGTGATATTGATTCTTTCAACAATTCCGGTCTCCTCTATGATTCCTGTGAACAATTGATTTCCTCCATTTATCAGTAACAGTCCCCTTAGGCTTTTATCGGTACGGCTGTGATCATCAGGTCATCGCCTGTTTTCTTCACATCCTTCCAGATAAATCTCTGCGCTTCCGACGGCTCATTTACACCAATGCCTTCAACCGGTGACTTAGCCTGTCCGCCAAACACCTTGGGTGCGAGAAAGATCCGCATCTCCTGTACCAATTCATCCTTCAGCATGCTTTCATTAAGAGTTCCTCCCCCTTCGAGAAGGATCCCGTCTATCCCCATTTTTCCGAGAACAGTCATGGATTCTTTAAGATCTACATGCTTTCCCTCCTTCGATGGATAGTTAAGGATCTTTACTCCCTTATTAAGCAAAATTCTCATTTTTTCTCTGTCTTCATCCACAATTTCTTTTATGGTGATCTCTCCTCTTTTTTTCTGAGGATCTGCTGTTATAACAATGGTCTCTATGTCTTTTGCTGTATTTACCAGTTTTGAATTTTCCGGTATACGGAGCCTGCTGTCACAGACTATCCGTATGGGATTTCTTCCACCCTCTATACGGCAGTTAAGCATTGGATCATCTACAAGCACCGTCCCTATCCCGACCATTATTCCCTTATATTCGTTTCGTAATCTCTGTACTTCCGCTCTGGATTCTTCGCCGGAAACATAGCGGGATGCTCCGGTTTTCGCAGCGATCTTTCCATCCATAGTCATAGCGAACTTCATTAACACATATGGATTTTTCTTCCTGATATAGTGTAAAAATACCGGGTTTATGGCATCGCATTCATCTTTCAAAAATCCTTCTATAACCTCTATCCCTGCTTCTCTAAGGATTTTTACTCCTCCTCCGTTTACTACCGGATTCGGATCGGCGGATCCTATTATCACTCTCTTTATCCCGCTTTCTATGATCGCTTCCGTGCATGGAGGCTGTTTTCCGGTGTGACAACAGGGTTCCAGCGTCACATATATGTCCGCTCCCTTCACATCTTCCTTCGTATTTTTTAACGCATTTCTTTCCGCATGCAGTTCCCCATATCTCTCATGCCAGCCTTCGCCGATTATTTTTCCGTCTTTAACGATCACTGCGCCAACAAGCGGGTTTGGATTGACCTTTCCGATCCCCAGTTTCGCCAGCTCTATAGCACGTCGCATGTATTTTTCTTCCATGTATCTTCTCCAACTATTTTTGAAATATACTATTCCAACAAATTCCCATATACGTTAAAGATTAAGATGAAAAAAGCCCTGCAGAAAATCTGCAGGGCATCAAAACTTCTTTACCATTTGCTGCTTATAGGCTTTTACTTTTTCCTATGAGTAAAAGAAAACCCTGCTGAAAAATATCAGCAGGGCATTGATAGCAACAAAAATATAGAAATACATCATCTTCTTCCATCCAGACTTTACTGTCGGTACCGGAATCACACCGGTTCGTGCCTATCGGCTCGCGGACTTTACCGCCGGTAGGGAATTTCACCCTGCCCTGAAGATCTTTTTAAGTTGCATTCATATTAATGCATAACGTCTTAACCTGTCAATGACAAAAAATTGTATCCATTTTTATTTCTCTTCCAGGAACTCGATAAATTCATCCTCAGGGATCGGTTTTGAGAAATAATATCCCTGAAGGTATTCCACGCCATGTTCTTCGAGGATCTTTGCCTGGTTTTCATCTTCTACACCTTCTGCCAGAACCTGCATGCCATACCCCTTCATAAAGGAAACACAGAAGTCCAGCATCTTTATATTTTCAGGCCGCTCCGGATCAAGGCAATTCCACACAAACTCCTTATCCAATTTGATTATATGGAACTTCATCTTAAGGATCTCATTTAAGTTTGAATATCCTGATCCGAAATCATCCAATGCAAAAGTGCTTCCGATCTCCTGAAGCGCAAACATATTCTGAAGCGCCGTACCATCATCATTAATATACGCGGTTTCCGTAATCTCAAAGCTTATATTTGATGGGGATATCTTGTGCTCTGCCATATGACGGCGAAGCCGTTGGGCTGTTCCTGCATCCATTATCTCATTCCCGGACAGATTCACCTCTATATACTGGATCCCGTATTCTCTGAGGTTTCCTCTAAGGAAAAAGCCACACACTTCATCAAATACGAAGTCGTCAATCTCCTGTACGATACCTATCTCCTCCGCGATCGGGATAAATACCTCCGGAGAAATAAACCCAAGCGTCGGATTTTTCTTTAATCGCACCAATGCTTCCGCAGAAATTATCCTTTTGTCATTTACAGAGTAAATTGGCTGATAATATACCTCAAATTCACGTCTTTCCGCCGCTTTTCTGACAATATCCTCGACCATTGCCCTGTACATCATCTTATCAATAACTCTGTTGTCGATCCTTATCTCCTTTTCAGAGTTATTAAAAGCATATTCCAGACTTACATAATCCAAAATCCTGAGCGCCATCTCAAAATCATCGGCATAATTTGGAATTTCCAGAAGCGCCAGAGTATGCTTAAGATTATGTAAACTTTCATCAGGATTTACCATGACCATATTTCTGTACCTCTCCACATCATCTTCTGTGCGGACGATAGTACACAGGCTATGGTCATTCAGCATATATATGTTTTCCCGATTCTTCTGGCTTATAAAAGCAGCGACACGGTCCAGTCTGTCACGGATATGCATTCTCTCTTTTCCATACAGATTTGTAGAGCGGTTAGTTATGATAAATATCAGTATATACCTGTGCTGTCTTTTTCTGTATGCTTCCATCAATACCTGCACAAGCGCGTAGCGGTTCATTACATAGAGCATATTTTTTTTCATATACTCTCTGGGATTTTCCGATGAAATATACAGAAATAGCATGAGAAGCATGCTTCCAATCTTTGGTATCGCGATTTCTACATATTTCGCCGCTGTCCAGGAGGATAACATCCAGGTCAGGATACCTATGATGATCACCTGATTTTCTCCCGAATGAAATCTGTAGGAATGTGTCGCCACCAGTGCAATCGTGATTATCATATATACAAAGCACAGGTAATAGGTGAACTCCACTGCCGGCCCATAATGCCACGCATTTCCGGCTTCAGAAACACGCCGTTCGATCGGCATCAAAATAATGCAGGCATACCCCATAGCAAGCGGGATATTCTTTAATATCAATTTTGCCGGTGAATCCACTCTGTCTCCCCAGATCCTGGTCCATATATACATAAAAAGAGAATATATCGCCGTAAGAAGCGTAAGCATACATAGCCGCTGCATGAAATCATCCATCGGTGAATTCATCTCAAAAACTGTATGCTCCCCCATCGCCTGCAATATCTCAAGAACGATATTTGCTGTCACAAATATCATCAGACACTTAAAAAAACGCGTAGACATCAACGGAAGATTTCTACGCTGTATGAACATGACGTCCAGACTGATCACTACGATCAGACAAACTACAGATATCTGAAGCTGCGCAAAACTCATATATCTTCTCCTGCCCATTAAAATGAACTATGCTATCATTATTTATGTATTTATCGGCTGATTGTCGTGTCAGCTTCACCTATCCCGAAAGGAAATAATTATGTCTGAAATGAATGAACTTTTCTATAAAAATCCATATCTCGCTTCCTTCGATGCAGTAGTTACATCATGTGAAACGGTAAAAAAAGGCTATGAGATCACTCTTTCCGATACCTGTTTCTATCCGGAAGGCGGCGGACAGCCTGCAGATCTCGGAACTTTGAACGGTATCTCCGTTCTGGATGTTCAGAGAAAAAAAGATGACACTATCGTTCATCTAACTGCATCCCCTTTCGAGATCGGCAGCACTGTACACGGCGAGATCGACTGGCATCACCGCTTCTCACTCATGCAGAACCATTCCGGTGAGCATATAGTATCCGGTCTGATCCACAAAAAATTTGGCTATGACAATGTAGGGTATCATATGAGCGATGTGATAACTCTCGATCTTTCCGGTCCTCTAACCTGGGACGAACTTATGGAAATAGAAAGAGAAACAAATCAGGTGATCTGGGATAACAGACCTATAAACATCCTTTATCCCTCGGATGCTGAAATAGAAAAAATGGACTATCGCAGCAAAAAAGAATTATGCGGCACGATCCGCCTCGTAGAGATACCGGAAGCAGACCTTTGCGCCTGCTGCGGAACACATGTATATAGAACAGGAGAAATAGGACTCGTTAAATTTCTCTCCATGATCAACTATAAAGGAGGAGTCCGCATAGAAATGGTCGCCGGAGACCTCGCTCTAAAAGACTATGACAAAAAACTTAACTCAAACCAAGTGATCCAGCGTCTTCTTTGCCTTAAACCCGATGAAATTGCCGACGGTGTAAAAAAAATACTGGATGAATCCCAGAAAAAAGACTTAAAGATCGCCGCCATCAATAAAAAATATAATGAACTGAAGATCGCTTCTCTCCCTGATGACCGCGAGATCCTTATAGATTTCGAAGACGATCTGAACGGGATCGAACTTCGTAAGTTTTGTGACAGCCTGAAAAACTCCGGAAAGGCTTCAGTTTGTGCAGTTTTCTGCGTATCAGAAGCGTATCCCGGTAATGAACTTCCGCCAATATCCTATTGCATCGGAAGCACCGGACCTGACCTTAAAAAAGTTTCAAAGGCATTAAATGATGCGTTTAACGGCAGAGGCGGCGGAAGCTCTGAAATGATACAGGGTACTTTCTATACAGACAGAGAAAAACTTGAAACTGAGTTTTCGACCGTCCTTAAAGAAATTTTACCTTGACCCTTACATCATAATTTGCCGCCACAGATAATTACATTGTTATAATTTTCTCAATTATCATTTTACGTAAAGCATCGTTTTATTTATAATGTTTTTAGAACTAAATTTTGTACACTAATACATTTTTTAGCACAGAGAGGAGAAACAAATGGAAGTAATTCTTGTATTTTTTGTTCTGATCGTGATCGTTCTATGTCTGTTCTTTACGAACATCCGCATCGTTCCGCAGGCTCACGCTTTCGTAATCGAGCGTCTTGGTGTTTACTGCCAGACATGGGGTGCCGGACTTCACGTAAAGATCCCTTTTATCGACCGCATCGCCCGCAAGGTAAATATGAAGGAGCAGGTAGCTGATTTCGCTCCGCAGCCTGTTATCACAAAGGATAACGTTACCATGCGTATCGACTCAGTCGTATACTTCATGATCTTCGAGCCCAAGCTCTTTGCTTACGGCGTAGAAAATCCGATAATGGCTATGGAGAACCTTACAGCTACAACTCTTAGAAATATCATCGGTGATATGACACTTGATGATACTCTTACAAGCCGTGAACGTATCAACAGCCAGATGCTCGCTGCAATCGATGCTGCTACAGATCCTTGGGGAATCAAGGTAAACCGTGTCGAGGTAAAGAACATCGATCCTCCGGCAGCTATCAAAGAAGCCATGGAGAAACAGATGAAGGCTGAGCGTGATAAGCGTGCAGAGATCCTTACTTCCGAAGGACATAAGCAGTCAATGATCCTTGAGGCACAGGGTAAAAAAGAGTCCGCAGTCCTCAACGCAGAGGCTGAAAAGCAGGCTACTATCCTTCGCGCAGAAGCTGTTAAGGAAAAAGAGATCAAGGAAGCCGAAGGTAAGGCTCAGGCTATCCTGGCTCTTCGTAAAGCTGAAGCAGATGGTCTCAAAGCACTTAAGGAGGCAGCCGCTGACGATGCAGTTCTGAAGCTTCGTGCTCTCGATGCATTTACAAAGGCAGCTGACGGACAGGCTACAAAGATCATCATCCCGAGTGAGATCCAGGGTATCGCAGGTCTCGCAGAAGGTATTACTTCCGTTGTAAAGCATAAGGATTAAGGAGCGAAATTATGGAAGTTCTCTTTGCCATTGCTTATGTAGTGATCGTTGTCGCAGCAATCTATCTGAATAAGAAAAAGAAAGAGGCTCAGAAAAATAAAGGAGTAAATCCTGTTAACCAAAATCCCTATGTCACCCGTTCCGATGACGGACATCGGGTTCCACGCGCTCAGGATCTTACCTGTGAAAAGCAGTACGGTCACAAGCATACAACCGTTGACGGGACCGCACCGCGCTACATAGTTCATGAAGAACCGGAGCAGGGATATGTGATCCTAAACGGTGTAAAAAGACGCATAAAAGATCTAAAAGACTTCTAAATTACATACAACTTATCTTACAGAGCTGTGAAAAAGCGAAATCTTCTTTCACAGCTCTATTTTTTCCCTTTGTTTTGCGTTTGATACGAAAAATCTCTTTTTTCAGCACACTCCGCAGCCGACATATATTTATGATTGAGTTTCTGTTTTTTTCAGTAACAGATTCCAAAACGCATTTTTATGGTGTGCGTTTAGAAATGGGGGTATCATGAAGAAATTTTACTCGGCACACAAGCCATATATTCTGGCAACGATAATGCTCGTCTGCGTCTGTGCATTTCTGTTTATGATCCAATACACCATTAAGTCTTCAAATTCCACCCTGAAATCCGTAACCTATTCCGAGTTTAAGGAGCTGGTCAATGACGGGAAAGTTGATTATATCCGTTATCAGACCGGTGACAATGATATGTATTTCTATCTGGTTGATGATAAGGACCGCCTGACGGACCGTACCCTCTACCGCACTATCTATCCCGATTATGAAAGTTTCAAAAGGGAAATGCTTGATAAAGGGATCAATATCCAGATAACTCCTTCGGTATCCACAGGTTCTTTCTGGTGGATATGGGTTGTGATACTTTTCCTCATAATCTTTATCATCATGCGAAATAACACAAATACCGGCAGGATCATGAACATGGGAAACCATCTCAACAATCCATTTTCAGATGACGGAAATAAAGATATAAAGACCGAGGAAAGCAGTGTTAGATTTGCGGATATCGTCGGACAGGATGAGATCCTCGATGATATAAAATTTATAACAACGCTTATACGATATCCGGAACGCGGCGAAAAAATGGGAGCAAAAGCGCCTCGCGGCATTCTCCTGCAGGGACCTCCCGGAACAGGTAAAACCCTCATTGCAAAAGCTATCGCAGGTGAAGCCAACGTTGCTTTTATCTATGCAAATGCCAGCTCCTTTATGGAAATGTACGTAGGTGTAGGCGCAAAGCGTGTCCGTCAGCTTTTCTCCGAGGCACGTAAAAAATCTCCCTGCGTAGTTTTCATTGATGAGATAGATGCCATTGGCGGAAGCCGTAATGCGCAGGGGCGAAATTCTGAGGATGATAAGACTGTAAATGCATTACTTCAGGAAATGGACGGTTTTAAATCCCGTGACGGTATCTTCGTCATCGCAGCGACAAATAATGCCGACTCTCTGGATAAGGCACTGGTACGTGCCGGACGTTTTGACCGTCAGATCACGGTAAATCCTCCAAGAAATTGGGAAGTCCGGCGTCAGCTCTATAAAATGTACCTGCAGGATGCTCCTCTCGGCGATGATGTAAGTCTTTCCGCTATCGCAAAAGAAACGGCAGGCTTCACCGGTGCAGATATCGCCGCTGCCTGCAACGAAGCAAAGGTCATCGCCATTATGAAGGATCAGGCATATATTGATACAGCCTGCCTTGAAGAAGCCATTGATAAAAAGATATTTAAGGGAAATCGCGCCAAGGATCAGCATAAGAGAGAGCACGACCGTGAGATCGTTGCCTATCATGAAGCCGGACACGCAGTAATGACTTACCTCTGCGGACAGCCAATTGCCCGTGCCAGCATCCAGTCCACTATCAGCGGTGTTGGCGGCGTAGTTTTTCAGGAGGAGCCCGATACTTCTTTCCAGACAGAAGAATCTCTCCGTCAGCAGGTCATGATCTGCTATGCCGGACGCGCCAGTGAGAGCATAAAGTTCAAGGATGTGACCACAGGTGCAAGTAACGACATCACTCAGGCTACCAGGATCATGTCCGGCTATATCGAGCACTATGGATTTAATCCTGATTTCGGAATGGTGGATATGAGTGTCCTCCAGCAAAACAGATTTGTAGATAGTTCAGAAATAACAAGCCGTATTTCTGCCATGTCAAAAACTCTTTATGATGATTGCCGTAAGCTTCTTGAAGAAAACTATGATAAGGTTGAAAACCTCGCCCAGGCACTCCTTGAGCAGGAATCTATGAGCGGCGACGAGATCATGAAGATCATAGGTGATTAAAGCAAAATAGGATAAGAAAAAAGATCCGACGGAGTTCAATAACTAACCGTCGGATTTTTTCTTAGATATGTGAAGTGATGACTTTAAGTTTTCCTGTAATTTTCAGCTCTTTAACATCTGAAGGTGCAATAAAATGATCGCCTATAGAGACTGTCTCACCATTAACTGTTCCGCTACCTTCCAGCACACTCACCGCGAGGAATCTGTCATCTTTTTTAATGACAACAGGTTCAGAATCGCACTCTATCTCCCACTTCTGAACTTCAAAAAGCGGGCATGACACAAGTATCTGACTCGTATATCCACGTCCTGTTATAACTTCTTTCTCTGTCTTCTCGTCGATATGCGGGCAGTTTATGACATCAATGCTCTTATCCAGATGGAGTTCTCTCGGCTTTCCATCCTGCAATCTTCCATAGTCATAAAGTCTGTAAGTCAGATTACTGTTCTGCTGGACCTCAAGAATGATGGTGCCGCTCCTGATCGCATGAACCGTACCTGATGGGATAAAGAAAAAATCCCCCTTGTGGATTGGAAGGACCTTAAGCAGATCATCCCATTTTCCTTCGTCGATCAGATTTTTAAGCTCATCTCTGGTCTTAGCATGATGACCTATAACGATATCCGCATTATCATCACAGTCAACCACGTACCAGCATTCCGTTTTTCCTACATCATTTTCATTTACTCTTGCATATTCATCATCAGGATGAACCTGTACGCTTAAGTGGTCATGCGCATCAATGAGCTTAATTAAAAGCGGAAAATCCTCACCTTCGATATTTCCAAAAAGTTCTCTGTGCTCGTCCCATAGTTCTTTAAGAGTTTTTCCCTTAAATTCACCATTTTTCACTACGCTCTGACCTTCGGGACGGTCACTTACGACCCAGGCTTCTCCGGTGTGATCTCCCTCCGTTTCGTATCCATATCTTTCGCGAAGGGCTGTTCCACCCCATATTACTTCCCTGCAAAAGGGTTTCATAAAAAGCAATTCACTCATTACTTACTATCCTAACTAAGCTCATATCACATGAGCGGAAAACATTAATCTCCACATTATGATTTAATGATGTCACGGATTGCTTCATTGCTACGCAATTCCCGCAATCCTAAAACACTCGCATTCCGCGTAATAACGCTACTTGCTCGTGTTTTGCGGGTCCCAAGGTCTCAATCCTCTTTGTGCAAGCACAATCGGATTTTGACCTTTTGACCCTGACATCATC
>AUJT01000054.1 GCA_000424365.1 Lachnospiraceae bacterium NK4A144
GAAAAAGATCAAGAAACTAGTCGATGAAATCGCGCTTCTGTCTGCGGAAGAAAAAGAAGCTGCCGAGCAGTATGCAGTAAATCATGGCATTGTTGGGGACGAGGGTGCACCGATCATCACTAGGGAAGCTATCGCATGGGTTAAATCCGATGATTATAAAAAGTTTAAGGAAGCCACTGCAAATTTAGAGCCCGTAGAAGCGTAAAAACCATAGCGTACACGGCTAGTTTTGTATTTTCGCTGTTTGTTCGGTCATTTTATCAACCACGAGGCTAAAATTTAAAAATTTGCTTTATTAAAAGGGTTTTTTGCAAAAAGAAAGACCACCTCAAAGCGGTGGTCTTTTTTATTTTTGGCTCTTTTTGTGTTTCTCCAGATATTCGGTAATTGCTTGGCGGATAATATAGTTAACAGATCTGTCCTCGCGGTTACCTATTTCATTCAGACTTTCCAACTGTTCCTCAAGTAACCGAACAGAAACAACCTTGTAATCTCCCGTTTTCGGTCTTGCCATGCTCAAAATCTCCCTTCGTTTTTGTATTTAATATATCACAAATAATGTATTTTATTTCGTAATAGGTCAATATAGTATTGTATAGTTTAATATAGTACATTATAATATATAATACATCAAAGAAATATCGCTTTTACAGAAAGAAAGGTTCTTCAATGGGCGAAAACATGGAACAAACAAAATATGAGCTATCCCCGGAGCAGGTTCAGAAAATCGAGGATAAAATAGCAGATGGAGTATTATTTGCACTAGCACACAGCTCCTGCAGACTAGACCTTTTAGAAAGCGCATACATTCAGGCCATTTATCGAGACGATGCAGTCACATCGGCATTTTATGCGGGATTGTCGCAAGGATTAAACTATAAAAAGCGTCCTTCCAGAAAGAAAAGGGGTGTAAAAAATGGGGAAATCGTTAAGCGGTAAAGAACTAGGTCCAGGATATTCACAGCGAAAAGATGGGTTGTACACGCGGAGTTTTCGCGAAAACGGCAAACAAAAAGCGGTCTATGGGGCAACGCTCCGGGAATGTAAAGCGAAGTATGAAGCTCGTATGATCGAGGCAAAACAGGGGATTTCTTCTGAGAATCCAACCGTTAACGCGATATGGTTGGCATTTCTTGAAAAGAAAATATCTGTCGGGAAGTTGCGCGGATCTACTGCAGCGCTTTACAAGGCAGAATATGAAAAATATATATCATCAGAATTTGGAAAAATGCGGGTTAAGGCGGTCAAAACTCTTGAAATTGAAGTATTTCAGCAAAAATTAGTAAAAAAAGGGCTCGCTACGGGTTCGATTAACAATGTAATGGCTCTTTTACGTCAGATTTTAGAGACTGCGACAAAAAGTGGGTACATTCCTCGGAATCCGGTAGAAGGAATAGAGGAAATTAAAGACGATGGGAAAACGAACCGCCAGAACAATAGAGCTCTGGAGCAGGACGAACTAAATTTATTTATGGAATACGCAGCCAATAATTTTTATTATCATGCTATTCGGTTTCTTGTTTGTACGGGGATCCGATCCGGGGAGCTTCGAGCCCTTAGGTGGTCTGATGTGGATGGAAAAAACAATGTGATACACATTAGAAAAACAGTATCACATGACGAAAATTATCATCCATGTATCAATGATCCTAAAACGTCACAAAGTAACAGGGACTTTCCCTTAAATTCACAGATTTTGGAGATTTTACGGGATCAACGGCAGCTTTGCAGAAGGTATTTTGATAATAATATCAAGAAAATTGATGATTTTATCTTTCCTTCTTCGACAGGTGAAATGCTTTCCAAGTCCGTATTGTGTCGTAATTTTCAAAAAATTTGTGATAACATCAACGCAGGCAATCATGATTTTAAGGCTGTCAGTCCGCATGCACTCAGGCATACGTTCATCACTCAGGCTTTGCTGTCTGGCATGAATGAGTATGTTGTAAAGTCGTTAGTTGGCCATTCACAAGCTACCAGAGTGACTACCACGACCTACCTGGGACGATCTCAGACAGCCATGCAGGAAGCAATGCAAAACTTCAAAATAGGATAAGGAGACTTTATTATGACAGATTTATCATGGTTTAAGCAGGTACAAGAGCATAATCATAAAGTTATGGAGCAGGTCACAGAGCTTGAAAATAAGGCTTTTTCGGCTATTGCAGACGGAAACATGAACGAGTTTAATGAGTTAATTGATCAGATAAACGAGTTGCAGAAGAGCTACCAAAATTACACATGATACTAAATAATTAGTAAATGCCCGGATGATAATTTTCCGGGCTATTTTTATGTCTTTGATATCGTCAAAAATGCCTCTGTGGTGTGATACAATGTTGTATGGGTTTGTTTGTATAGAACCTTAAAACCGCCAAAACACGGCAATGCAATGTTTTACATGTTTTGTACAAACAAAATTGTATCTGGTAATGGGGGCTTATCATGGAGTTGAAGACACTAAAGGATTTTGCTGCAGAGCAGAATGTGAGTTATGAGGCTATTCGGAGACAGGTAAAAAACTATTCTGGTGATTTAGAAGGGCATGTGATTATTAAAAACCGCACACAATTCCTGGATGAATACGCGGTGAATTTTTTAAAACAAAAAAGACGCGAAAACCCTGTCATTGTGATGCATACAGAAGCAAATGAGCAGGTCGAGGAATTGAAAGCTCAAGTGGATCTCTTAAAAAGTAAGCTGCTAGCAGCTCAAGAACAGATACTTGCCCTGAAAAATGAGGAACAAAAGGCACTTGAGACAAAAATTAGAAGTGAGATTCTTTTGGAAGACAACAAAGCCAAAGAGGAAGCGTTGAGAGCTGCCGCCGTGAGAGAAGCGGAGATACAGAAACTCTGCGATCAAGCTCAGGCAGAGGTCAGGTCATACCACAAAACTATTTTCGGTTTTTACAGAAAAGGCAACGTTGATATAACGGGCAAATAGCAATAATATGATGTTGCAAATTTTAACGGGTGAAGAGCTTGCAGACGTGTTACCGTGTCCGCAAGCTCTTTTTTATGCCCGCAGAGTAGCATTTTTATCAAATTATGCTATTTTTTAAGAGCAATTAATATAAATAATGCTCTGCTATCACATCAACCCTGTTGTGTCCCATCCACTTTGACACATAGCCCATTGCACGCCGATCAAAAACCTCTCCGGCTCTATCTTTGCGCATAACATAGCGGTCGTGCCCGGTTAGCTCGTCTTTATTCCGAGAAACTATGTTGTATAACCTTTTCGCATATTCAGCGCGGTAGTGGTGATTATCAAAAGCCTTTGGGATCTTCCCGAAAACTTTATCAGATCCGGATTTTCGGAACAGCTCTGCTAGCTCCTCAGTGTGTTCATTGTCGCGGCCAATCAGGAGAGCGATTCTCTCTTTGCCGCCCTTCGTTCCTGCATGTACATGCAGTTGATAGGCTTTGATTCCTTTGTAACTAACCTCTTTCCCCAGATCCGTGCCCCGGATTCGTGAAAGTTCTGCTCGCCGTAGACCCATAGACGTTGTTATTGCCGCCCATTTGGCTTCTACGGCCTCTGAAATGTGTTTGTCATACTGAACAGCCCCACGACTCCTAGAAATGCCTTCTCGCGTCCGTGACGGGGTTTTAACGAGGTCTGCTGACGATATGCCGTAGAGCTTCGCTAAAGCCGCTTTACGGGTTGATATCGTGTAAGGGGATAAATCCTTAGCAACCATATCTAAAAGCCACGTATTGGCAAAGTTGCGCGCCTCTGACAGGTGTTTCACTTCTGGATGGTGCTCACGTATCCACTTAACAAAATGCTTCGCTTCACGTTTGTAAGTCTCATAAGTACGGCTAGTGTAAATGTAATTGCAATCCTCGGCGTGTTTCTTGTCCTCGTTCCTGGATCGTCCGAAACCGCTTTTAAACATGCCAGATAACCGCTCATAAACCTCTTGGTTCAGAGTGTTCCTGGCGGCTCTGTTCTTCCATCTTCCCATTTTTAAGCCTTTCTAAGGGTTTCATAACCCGAAAATTCAATAGTTAAAACCACTTGGTTGCCGATTTAACGGCCTGCAGGATTTTTTAAACGGGTCTGCCACCGTCCGCAGGATTGTTTAGAACATGCTCTGCCACACGTATTTATATAATCGCTATCAACTAGCGTAAACGCGGCGGTTAAAGTTCCGCCGAAACTTGGTTGAATAGTCAGAGTTCAACCGTCTCTTAAAGTAACTATGATTATCAGTCTGTATATGCAGTTAATATGTTAGTTAGTCAAACGACATAACTGATCAGCTGCTTACATCACTTGATTTCACAGTTGTGATCCCCGGAAAACTAACCGGGGATATCCATCCAAAAACTGTATATATCTGTTTATATCCACACTTCGTATAGATATAAACAGATTACTTTTTCTCCATTCATCCTCATAAATCACTACATGATTAAATATGGTACATGAGGACGCGTTTAAAAAAACTTTCGGCTGCAAAACAGCTTACTTTTTCCGTTTTTTGTAAAAAAAGACCATTGGGAATAAACAAAATCTCTCGAAAGGAGATCCACGACCGTGAAGTTTTCACCCCACACAATAAAAAACAAAAATAACACAACGATATTAATGATTTTACGGGGAGATATAGAAAAGCAAGTACTTTTCCTCATAAGATTGCCAATATTGGAATATAGTAATAATTGGCTTGATAGAAAGACTGAAAGATTGTTAGTGATGATAACTTAGCATGTTGTTATATCGAGTTTCAACACAAATTTTTTTGAAAAGTTGAATAATCTGTGGAGAACATGCATAATAAACGAGTTGTCGCCCCTACAAATGGCAATGAAAGGGGGTGTATATGCTATGGCATTTTGGATTCCTATACTTCAGACTATCATAGCAGGTATTGTTTGCCACTTTATCTGCAAGTGGCTAGATAGTCTTGAAAAGTGACAACTAGCACAATAGGACTTAAGCCCGCCTTAGCCAAAAAAGGGAATAGAAAAGCCCCGAAGTCTCGCACACTTCGGGGCTTTTTGTGTATTCTACTATGGAATACAGATTCCTATACTTTGCCTAAGTTGATTATAACATTTTGGCATATGCCGTCAATTGACGAATTATAAAAAAATGGCGGCAAGCAGTGCATTTGTTAGTACAAAGTGCCTTTTCTTGTTGGGGACTGCCCCAAGCCCCGGAGCAAATTAAAATTTGAGCTGTAAAGGATCTCTTGTTATAATGATCGAAACATGAGCTTGAAAGCAGCTCTTTTTTTACTTTCAAAAATTACTAATAACTTCATTGTTAATATAACGCCCCCCTATGATGTTTTTTTGGGTGTAGTGAGGATGGTGTGATGGGTAACAGCAAACTGACATATGAAAGCTACATGTCTGACATTGATTATTGGATGAGTCACGGGATAGAGTTGCCTTTGTGGGCTTCTGATCTTTCAGACAAAGGCTATAAAGGCATATGTGCAATAGATTTTTACGATGATGTTTTTGGTGAAGATTTGGAAGAACAAAGAATCCCGGAAGATTATAGGACGGGTGAGTATGGAGCGATTGCAGTAGAGCGGACCACATATAAGGATAAACATGGTCAATATAAGACAAAGGGTAAAAGAGTAACAGTAACAAGGGGAAATGCTGAACTTTATGCATTGATTGATAAATCAGAAAAATTCTGCATGATAGCCCCTATGAGTTATGCAGGTAAAAAGAGGTCGAATGAAAATGCCCGGTTTATGTATGCTCTTGTAATAGAAATTGATGATATCCAACCAAAAAGTGGGTTGAAAGAGCTGATATATAGTTGGGAACGTGAGGTTTATCCTATGCCTAAGCCTACATACATCGTTTGTAGCGGTAACGGAGTACATTTGTATTTTGTGTTTGAATGTCCGATCCCGATGTTTAGGAATATTTTTGAGCAAATGAGCGAGGCAAAGAAGTATTGGACACCGATTTTTTGGAATAAATACGTTACAAAGAGTTATCAGCCTAACAAAATTCAGTATGAAAGTATAAATCAGCCGTTTAGGTGTGTTGGAACACGGACAAAGGACGGAAAAGCCTACACAATGGCGTTTGAAGTTGGGGAAAAGGTCACAATCGAATATCTGAACGAATTTTTACCCGATAATCTGAAAATGAATGTGATATATCGTTCAAATCTGCCCTTAAAACAGGCGAAAGAGCTTTATCCAGAATGGTATCAGAGGCGAGTTGTTGAAAAGGGCGAGCGCGGCCATTGGAACCGAAACACGGGCATATACTATGATTGGATCGAAAAAATTAAGAGTGGTGCGGTTGTTGGGCACAGATATAACTGTCTTGAAAACTTGTGCAGTCTTGCGGTTCAATGCCAGATTGAGCCTACCCGGGTGGAGCGGGACTGTAGGGAAGTTGCGGAAATTTTTGAAGAAATGACGGATGATGAGAACAACCATTTCACTGAATATGACGTTTTATGTGCCCTAAGAACCTACCACGAGGCCACAGATCAGGCATATCGGCGAAAGATCGAATATATCACGGCAAAGACCGGGATACCGCTTGAAAGAACTAAGAGGAACGGCAGGAAACAAGAACAGCACGTTAAACTTATGAACTATATCCGGGATGAAATTAACGGTAACAAGGATTGGAGAAATAAGGACGGGGCACCGACTAAGGAAGAAGTTGTAAGACGGTGGCAGGCCGAGCACCCGCATGGAACAAAAGAAGACTGTCACAGAGAAACGGGAATGAGCCGGGACACAATCCGCAAGTGGTGGAGAAAAGCATACAAATTTGAGGCTGAAACCGTGATAAATGCACTCGAAAAACCAAATATTTCTAATCAATAACGAAAAAGGCAGTCCATGCGTGGGGCTGCCTCTTTTTTACGGTCATTTGTCCTTATTTGTCCGGTATTGTCCGCTTTTGTCCACCAGAAGGGGGATTTTCAATATCTCGTTTAATATCAAGGGCTGCTTGCTCTATTTCCTTTAATGCTACCGCCTGCAAAAATTCTTTAGATATGGCGATGGCCTTGTTATCGTATAAATCATTTTCTTTGGCAAAGTGTTGAATGTAAACATTAGGGAAAGTAGCGGTTTTTTCCTTGCCTTTTTCTTTGTATTTGACGGTTTGACCTTTGATAACATCCAGATCAGAGTTTGATGATATTGTTTCGGCAACAAGTATTTTCCCTTTAAGCCGTTTACTATCTTTTGTAGCCCATTTGTCAGTGTGGTAAACGGGAACACAGTAGTCTGTATAAAAAAAGTCTCGAAAAGCCCAAAAAAGTCGTTCTGTGGAAATACCTTGACCAAGCATTTTATTAAAAATCGGCAGGACACAAAGCCCCGGTTGTTCATTAAATCTTGCGTTATCATCAGATAGCTTAATTTCTTTCAGTCCTTTTATGCCTTCGTCATCAATTCCAATCATATCCTTAATTTCTTGATTGGTTACAGTTTCACATTCGATACCACCAAACAACCAATCCAGAGAAACATTATATTTGTCGCATATTCTTATAGCATCGTCGATCTTGGGGACGGAATATTGTAATTCATTCTTATAGTTTTTGTACAAAGGATTGATCCAATTTTGGTAAGTCCGAACATTAACGCCAATTCCTTTAGCAAATTCTTTTTGTGATTGTGAAGTTTTCTCGCGCAATTCCTCAATTCTTTTGCGAAACTTATCATAGCTATATCTTGTGCAAATATTTTCGTTTTTCATAGCGTAGTATCTCCTAAATACGATATGTTCTTGCAAATATCTTCGCATAAAATAAACCCATGAGCAACAAAAAACAAATAGACATGTGTTGTTGATTTGAGGATTGAAATGAACAAGAACAATGCAAACGCAGATATCAGACAAATGTTGATCGATAAAGGCATACGTCATTATGAAGCGGCAGAAGCATGTGGAGTAACACTGTATACCTTTTCGCATTGGCTGCAAATTGAAATGAAACCAGAAAAGAAAGCCGAGGTGTTGAAGAATATCGAGAAATACAGGGTGAAGAACAATGACATAGAGTTTTTGGGGAAGGATGGTGTTCAAATGGTAGACATGATCACGGAAGCTGAGTTTTATCAGCAATACCGCGAAAAGACAGATAGAGCCGCTAAAAAGTTTTGCTTTGCAAGGGATCGCCGGAAGGTTGTTGATGTGATTCAGAAGCGTTACCCGATCTTAAATGATTACTTCCGGGCGTTACTCCTGGAAAATGAAATGTTGCTGACTGTCGCTAAAAACGGCGGGTTCTCATAAAACCAAAGGGGATTAAGTATGAATACAGAAGATCTTGAGTGGGATGATCCGAGTTTAAGGGAAGTACCGAGCGGGCGGCCGCAATGGTTCAAATTATGGGTTGATAAATATGCTGCAGCTCTGGATATCGAAAACATTGATAATGACCTGACGCCGGACGAAAAGGAAATACTGTTTAGGGAAGTCGGGAAAGTGTTCATAAACTCGATGTTTTATTTTATCGGATTACCAGAAGGACAGTACCGCGAATATACACCAAGTACGCGTGATGGCCGGATCTTATGGAATGCACTCAAAAGGGATATAGACCAAAGCTACCGGGATTTTGAAAAAAGGGTTGCTAAAGGTAAATTGGGTGGAAGACCAAAGGGAATTTTTGAAGAAAGCCCGTAAAATCAAGCAAAAAAACCTATGGTTAGCAATGGTTAGTAATACTTAGTGTTGGTTAGTATAGCTAACCTATGCAAACCTTAACTAACCTGTGCTAAGTATTGCAAACAGAAGTAAAGAAAGAAGTATAGATAGAAGTTTAGATTTAGATATAGACGTATAGATTTAGATGTATCAGATGTAAAAGAGGTCTAGATGTAAAGATTTAAAAATAAAGATAAGAGGTTCAGAGGTTTTAGAAGGGATGTACGTTCATTAAAAATGAACTCTCTGTCCTCAAAAGACCATTTGGGGAATGTATATGTTAAAGGATATTGATAAGCAATTATCTGAGTTAGACCGACATAAGCGGTCAAAAAAGCAGCGTGGCCGACCAACCAAAAGAGAAATCGCGGAGTTGTTTCAGGTTAATCAAGCAACCATTTATCGGACGCTAAAAGACCAATATGCTCCAGGAAGGTACTATACCGATCATCCTGCAGCTTCTCGGTGTTTCTGCAATGCTGATATGGAGCGTCTAAGGGAGTTTTTCAAGGATGAGTGATTTGGTTACTTGGTTACAAGGTTGGTAATGGGTGATTAGGTAACTTTCGGTTTTGGATTAACCTCAAAAAAAAGCAAAACACGTTTAATACTGATAAATACAACAAAATTTTAGTGTTTGGGGGTCAAAAATGAACGACAAAGATTTACATTATACGGGCTTGTTCAGCTCAGATCTGCAAGCGGAGATTTGGAGACTGTCGGCGGAAAAACGTCCGGGAACGGCTGCAGAATTAGAAAAACGGTTGTCACATTATCTGAACACTGAGAAAAAGCCGAATTTTGAGTTTTTTCAATTAGAAGCGGGTGCAAGTGAGCCGGGTGAGTTTCTTCGATGGTGTAGTGGTGTGGATTGTGTCCCGGAATGGCGAGATGCTTGCCTGAACGCTTACATAAAACTGCTCGCAAAGGTCATTGATCGGCGTTTTAGGAAGCTTCAAAAGGTTAAAAGAAGCTATGTTGGTGCGATTGAAGAATAATAACCAGGAGTGGCTGAGAGATGAAAATAAAGAGAATGAATAGACCAAAAGACGTTGAAGAACTGAAAAACAGGGTATCAGCCTATTTTTTTGATTGTTTGCAAGGTTCCTGTTTAGCAAATTTGAATACACTTACATCTGCTATCGGTTGCAGCAGTACAGAAGAGTTCTGGGAGTGGAGACAGGGAAAGGATTATACAGAAGAGTGGCGAACTTGTTGTGATAATGCGTTCATAACGTTGCATAGAGTTCGGTGGTTCCTTAGGCAGAAAGACTCGTACGCTGACAGTCTGACGGAAATTTGGGAGTACTCAAAAGAAAGAAAAGCGGAGACCGCGGAAAAGTTAGAAAGCCAACTGAATGATTATTTAGAAAACTATAAGGAGTACGCGCTCGTTCCCTATCTCGAAATAATGGAGCTTGTAGCCGGGGCGCACGAAGAAGGTGAGTTTTTAAAATGGTGTGACGGCATTGGGTGCTCAAATGAATGGAGAGATGTCTGCAGGTCAGCATACAGAAAGATGCGTAAAATTTTACTTTCGAGAAGGGTTTTGGCGGTCAAACACGCTCAGGAGACCTTTCAGCGAGTTAAGGAGTCATTAGATAGGAGTTGGTTACATGAGCAGAAAAAAAAGTCCGCAACAGAAGTTTGATGAGGTTGTTCAATCAAACCAATATGTTAATCAAACGTTACCGCTTTTGATGGCATTGGCAAGTCAGGGAAAGCCGAAGGATGTAGATCAGCTAAAGCAGAGAATCACAGATTTTTTTAATTTTTGTGCAGCTAACAACTTACGCCCCGGCGTGGAAATGCTTTCGTCATGTCTCGGAGTGTCCAGAGTGGCTTTCTGGCATTGGTGCAACGGAACTAACTGTTCTCTTGAATGGGCTGAGTGCTGCAGGATAGCACGACAAACAATTATGACGTTCTTAGAACAAACAGCTTTGAGCGGTAAGCTGAATCCCGCAACTGCGATTTTCTTATTAAAAAATTGGGCAGGCTACAGAGACACAATTTCTTTTGATGATGAAAGACCGGATCTTGGGATAGAAGCAAGGGTATCTGTAAAAGAAATTAGTGCAAGTATAGCGGGTTTGATTGATCAGAAAGAGAGAACAGAAAACGAGTAATTGTTTGTAAATCTGTTGGTAAAAACATAGTGTGGTTTGAAAGAATGGCTTAGTTGTGCGGTTTATGGACGCAATGCAACTATTTCAGCGCAAGAGTTGCAACGAATTTATGCGGTTTTCCGGGGGTCTGTGTTGGTAGTTGATATGGATCATTGGAGACTCTGGGAAGCTCATACAGATAGCAAAGTTATGTTTTCGGATGAGTGGAAGCAGTTCACGGGATCGAATGAGAGCCGGAGACAGTCAGAATTGTTATATATACGGCTCCTAAATACCTGTTATAAGGCTTTATGTTGTTGCTTTCGGTGGTCTGTTGGGATCATTGGAGACTTATCCAGATACAAAGTTAGGTTATCGAATGACCATTAAGCAGATCACGGAACCGGGAAACGGTCAGAATCGTTGGTGATTGTTGCCGATAAAGTGCAAGAAATCCCGTAAATTTAAGGGTGTAGGGGTTTAAGAAATGCCTTTTATTGGCGACTACTTACCCCCAGAAATATTCGGACAAAATAAAAACCGTCACGAGCGTTACATGAGCGTTACAAACCCGTTACAGATGGCCATTTGAAAAATTCCGCCTATAAAAAAAAGACCCTTGGTTGGTCTATCGACTAAAAAATGAAAAAAAAGGGAAAACAAAAAAGAGCCTCGCCGCCTTGGATGGTTGAGAAGGGAATAAAACACATTGATTCTGCGGTCAGACCAGAACCAAAACCGAAACTAATCCGGGTTTTGTGCACGTGTAAGGGACGTGGATCGGCGACAACATAGGGGAGTATAAAAACATGAAAAAACTAACACCACTTAGGGCTATTAGGGCAAAGTGCCGGGAGTGCTGCTGTAACCAGATGTCAGAAATCCGCTGTTGTCCTATCACAGATTGTGCGCTGTATCCGTATCGAATGGGGCACCGGCCCGGGACACTTGAGGAAGGTTCTGCAGGTAGTGAAGATCCTGAGGAAGCGTTGGGAGCCGCAGAAAATGCGGTTGATTGAGTAAAACTTACTCGTTTTTGAGTATGAAAGGAGAGTATAGACATGAAAAATTTTTATAAAAAGGCTTTAGAGCTGTACGTGGGCTATAAAAAGGAGCTTGTTTCTGCTCGTAATATTTATGACCTTGCGAAGAAATCGGGCAACTATTCCCAGAAAAAGCTTAAAGAGTTTTTCGCGGCTTCACAGGAAGCAATTGGAAACGCAGACGTGTCGTTTTCTCGTCGCTTGAATCAACTAGAAAGTGAATTCATCGATGATTTGAGGGATTCTTATAATCCGTTTTCGGAGCGAAACGCAGGCAAATATAAAGTAGATCACGTTGCTGAGATACTGCAGTCAAACCTGATTGATTTCACTCCTGCAGAATACGAGGACATGGGAAAACGCTACGCGGACAATCTTCCTCTTTCTCGTGTAATCCATGACTATGCGGCTCGCCACGGGTACAATCTAAGAAATTATGTGTCGCTCAAAGATAAATGGGATGCTTTCGACAGGCTCAAGGCTGCACTTTCCAAACTTGGTGACTCGTCCTTATCGGATTCAGATAGGGCCTTTCGTGAACTCGCAGTCTTCCCAGAAACACTCACGCCTGAGAGTGATCTTGAGAAAATTGGAGAAGTATTTGCCTCTGATCTGCCGATTATTGACTACAAGTGTTTAAGACTTGGCGATGCAGCTGCGGAAATAAAGGCGGATATGGACGCGAAAACGGCGAAAGAAATGGAAAAAATCGATGATGATGCTTTTATGAAGGGGCTCGGCAAGGAACCAGAACCTGAGGCGG
>AUJT01000055.1 GCA_000424365.1 Lachnospiraceae bacterium NK4A144
CACAGCAGGATTGATGCTTTCAAGGAGCTATACCTCAAGATCAAGCGTCACAGAGAGCACATACTGAATGCAATACGGCTCGGTATGAGCAACGCACGAATTGAGGCTACAAATAACAAAATCAAGCTGATCATTCGCAAGGCATATGGTTTTCGAAACATCCAAAACATGCTCGATATGGTCTATCTGGTATGCTCGGATTTGCAAGTTCCACTTCCTAACAGAAAGCCAAGGGACGCATAATCAGCATACACACTGGGGATGATGGTATTTTTTACCCACCATTACCCCTGAAGAGCCTAAAAAAGTTAAAGATCTGATAAGGACAATGATTTTAACATGTCTTTATCAGATCTTTTTTAGTTTATAGGAATTCTGCCTCTTAGGTTGACTTTTATTAACTAATTTTTTATAATCGAGACATTAAAACATTAACGCCACAACGCGTTAATGTGAGAAAGTGAAACAAAACGGGGGACAACGAATTAAGTTGTCAAAAGGAGGGAATATGAAAAAATTTAATAAACTTGCGGCAGCAGCAATGACTGTCATCATGGCTGTCAGTCTCACAGCCTGTGGAGGAAGCAGCTCAGCATCAGGAGAGGCTACGACAGCAGAAGCAGCAGGATCAGCCACAGAGACAGCGGCCACAGAAGCAGCACCGTCTGCAGACGGAAAGACATTCACTGTTGGTGTTTGTCAGCTGGTACAGCACCCGGCACTTGACGCAGCAACAAAGGGCTTTGAGGATGCTCTTAAAGCAGAGTTTGGCGACAATGTTAAGTTCGATGAGCAGAATGCAGCAGGTGATTCAGCAACCTGTTCTACTATCGTAAATGGTTTTGTTTCTGAGAATGTTGACCTTATCCTCGCAAATGCAACACCGGCACTTCAGGCAGCAGCATCAGCAACAAGTGATATTCCGATCCTTGGAACATCCATCACAGAATATGGAGTAGCACTTGATATAGAAGGATTTGACGGAACTGTTGGAAACAATATCTCCGGTACATCTGATCTGGCACCTCTTGATCAGCAGGCAGCTATGTTCGCAGAACTCGTTCCGGATGCAAAGAAGATCGGTATCCTCTACTGCTCAGCAGAGAAGAACTCTGATTATCAGGCAGCAGTAGTAAAGGAAGCTCTTGAGAAGGCCGGCGATACAGTAACTGTATATACTTTCGCAGATTCCAATGACGTATCAAGCGTTACACAGACTGCATGTGATGAAAACGATGCGCTTTATATCCCGACAGATAACACAGCAGCAGCCTGCACAGAGGCTATCCAGAACGTAGCTCTTCCTGCAAAGACACCTATCATCGCAGGTGAGGAGGGAATCGTAGCAGGATGCGGTCTTGCAGCACTTTCCATTGATTACTACGGACTTGGTCAGAAGACAGGCGAGATGGCAGCAAAGATCCTCAAGGGTGAGTCAAATGTATCAGAGATGCCTGTAGAGTACTATGACAACCCGGTAAAGAAGTACAATGCATCAAATGCAGAAGCACTCGGAATCACTATTCCGGATGAATACACCGCTATCGAAAGCGAAGAAGAATAAGTAGGAGAATAAATAAAAATGGCTGCATATTTTTCATCATTAGATTTGGCAGCCCTTGTATCAAGGTTACCTGCCGGAATAGCACAGGGCGTGATCTGGGGCATAATGGCGTTAGGTGTCTATATGACATTCCGCCTGTTAAACTTTGCCGATATGACTGTGGATGGAACATTCACAACCGGAGGCGCGGTAACAGTAGTGCTGATACTTGCAGGATGGAACCCGTGGGCTGCCATGGGGATCGCGATCCTCGCAGGTCTCATCACCGGTACGGTAACCGGTCTCATTCATACACTTCTCGGTATCCCGTCGATACTTGCCGGAATTCTGACACAGTTTGCACTGTATTCCATAAATCTGGCGATCATGGGAATGACTGCGAATAAGGCAGTATCCGTAGATAAGTATGCGTTGGCTATTTCATCCAGAAATGTAAATCTTGCGATACTTACAGGAATAATACTGGTGGCTGTACTCATCGCCCTTCTTTACTGGTACTTCGGAACAGAGGAAGGCTCAGCGATACGTGCGACAGGATGCAACCCTGAGATGAGTAAAGCACAGGGAATCAACATAAGCTTTATGAAGGTACTTGCGCTGGCACTTTCAAATGGGGTAGTTGCTCTCGCCGGAGGACTCATGGCACAGTTCCAGGGATTCGCTGACATAAACATGGGACGTGGTTCCATTGTCATCGGTCTCGCAGCAGTCATCATTGGTGAAGTGGTAGGAGAGCTTCTCCTTGGAAAGCGACTTAATTTCGCAGGTCGTCTTTCCTTTGTAGCCATAGGTGGAATCCTGTACTACATAATCATAGTCATAGTGCTCTGGCTGAAGCTCAATTCAAATATGCTGAAGCTTTTCCAGGCGATCACAGTAGCGATCTTCCTTGCAGTACCTTATCTGCAGGGACAGTCAAAGAGTTCGTTCAGAAGAGCAGGCAAAAATACAGTAGTTGAAAATACAGAGGGAAGGGAGATAAAAGATGCTTGAAGTTCAGAATATCTATAAAACCTTCAATCCCGGTACGATCAATGAAAAGCATGCTCTGAATGGCGTAAATCTCACACTGGAAGATGGAGATTTCTGTACTGTAATAGGCGGAAACGGAGCAGGAAAATCGACCATGTTAAATGCAGTTGCAGGCGTTTGGCCTGTAGACAGCGGCAGGATATTGATCGATGGCGAAGATGTCACAGGACTTCCTGATTTCAAGAGAGCAGCGATGATCGGACGTGTATTTCAGGACCCTATGACTGGAACAGCAGCAACAATGGAGATTGAAGAAAATCTCGCATTAGCAGCGAGACGCGGCCGTCGTCGTTCTCTTCATTGGGGAGTGACCCGTAAAGAACGAGCAGAGTACAGAGAAAAGTTAAAGATCTTAAATCTGGGACTCGAAGATCGAATGACTGCAAAGGTAGGTCTTCTTTCCGGAGGACAGCGTCAGGCGCTCACACTGCTCATGGCAACACTTGTAAAGCCAAAGGTGCTCCTTCTTGATGAGCATACGGCAGCACTCGATCCCAAAACAGCAGAAAAGGTGCTGAATGCCACAGAAACAGTAGTAAACAGGGATCACCTTACAACGCTCATGATCACTCATAACATGAAAGATGCCATCGCACATGGCAATCGTCTGATCATGATGAATGAAGGAAAAATCGTTCTCGATATCCGCGGCGAAGCAAAGAAAAATCTCACCGTAGAAGATCTTCTTCACCAGTTCGCAGTTCAGGCAGGAGAAGAATTCGCAAGTGATAAGGCGTTGCTTGGATAACTATGTACTAAAAATCGTACATATACTTTGCAGAGACAACATAATAAACTTCAAAATTATGGTATAATTTTTGATAAGAGCGGCTTCAGAACAGGGGGAAGGGTTCTGAAGCCTTTTTGTTCTTTATTCTTTGTTTTTAAACATCCGGGGATTTCAAAATGAGGGGTATAAGCATGGATACAGAAAGTTTGAAGGGAACTATTCATGATGATCTGACCGGTCTGGTCGGTATATCTGCATTTCGTGATAAAGCAGCAGAAATTCTACGTTTGGGCACCATGCCATGGAAGGGCACGTCTGTCATAATCTATCTCAATATCGAGAATTTCAAACTATTCAACTCAAAATACGGCTTTGAAAAGGGCAATGAACTTCTGCAGAATTTCTCAAATTTGGTACAGGAGGTCTTTTTTGAGCGCCTGGCGGCACGTTTTGCGGAAGACAATTTCTATGTATTTGCGGAAAGAGAATATGTTGAGGAAAAAGTAGACAGGATCGCAGATGAACTGAGACTCATGGGGCGCGGAATGACTCTCGAACTCTGTGGGGGAATTTACGAGATAACAGAAAAAAATACTGATGTGATACGAGCCTGCGATCTGGCAAAAATTGCAGGAGACAGTATAAAAAAGAAGTATGGTATCAACTGGAGATTTTTTGATGAAGAACTTGATGAGCAGTTTTCATTGAGACAGTACATCGTTGAAAATATAGATAATGCGATAGAAGCAGAACATATAAAGGTATATTATCAGCCGGTAGTACGGACCATAAATGACGATATATGCGATCTGGAAGCTTTGGCGCGCTGGGATGATCCGGTACATGGACTTTTATCACCGAAGATATTCATAAACGTCCTCGAAGAATATCATCTGATACATAAGCTCGACGCGTTTATAGTCCAAAAAGTCTGTCTGCATTATAAGCACTGCATGCAGAGAGGTAATCCGATAATACCGGTATCTGTAAATCTTTCGCGCATGGACTTTGAACTCTGCGATATTTTCCAGGTTATAAATCAATCGGTATATGAAAACAAAGTACCGAAAAACATGATCCATATCGAAGTAAAGGAAAGTGTACTGAGCCAGAACGAAGAATATATGAAGGAACAGATAAACCGGTTCCATAGAGAAGGATATCAGGTATGGCTGGATAACTTCGGAAGCTCCAATTCATCGCTGAAAGTACTAAAGGAATTTGACATAGATGTGCTGAAGATAGATATGAAATTTCTAAGTGATTTCAGTGAAAAGTCAAGGTCAGTCCTCGTGTCTGTCGTACACATGGTAAAAAGTCTCGGCATACAGACGCTTGCAGAAGAAGTTGAAACAAAAGAACAGCTGGATTTCCTGCGCTCTATCGGATGCGAAAAGGTACAGGGCTATCATTACAGCAGACCTATGTTTTATTGGGATCTCGTTCGTCACATAAGTGAAAGAGGCCTGTTTGTCGAATCACCGGGTGACAGAAAGTACTTTGATGATATCGGCAGGACAGATATGCTCGGGATCATGACGCTTCTCGATGATGATAAGACAAATGACATAAACACACACGGTATATCTCTCGCAATAGTAGAAAGAAAAAATGATGTTTATCGCGTAATGAACTGCAATGATAATTTCAGACGGATCATGAATAACATTGGATTCGGAGAAATAGCGGAAGCGGAAAAAGCATTTTCAAAGGAGTTGGGGTCTCTTTATCTTAATCTGACAGCGATGTTTGAAAAGGCAGAAACATCCGGAAAACCGGAAGTCTTTGACTTTGTCTGGAAAGGATTTTACTGCTCCGGAAAAGCAAAGTTTTTATCAAGAGGAAGAGATGCATCGGCAGTGCTGATCTCGCTCGTAAATCTTTCAGATGATGTGTCTTATATCCAGAGAGAACTGTTAGAGGAAGCGGGTCACAATCTTTTCACTGCATACAGAGCAGTATCGATGGTAGATATACCTGATGATCATCGGACGATCATCTATCAGAGTTATAAATTTAAGAGCGAATCCGATATGGATTCAGCGCGTGAAAGCTTCCGTAATTTCTGCAAAAATGAGATCTATCCGGAGGATCAGGAGAGATTTAAGCGATTCATGGATCTGGATACCATGATAGAAAGGATACGAAAGGGCGGAACAAATTTCATAAATGAATGCTTTAGGACGCGGGGCGTCGATGGAAATTATGAATGGTCGGAATATGGCATTATCAGCCTTGACGAAGCAAATGAGCGGTGTCTCATATATAATCGTGTATTAAACGGGAAAGATGTAAAGCGTATCATAGGAGAAAGTAAGATCGAGCGGGAAGAGGATGAAAATGAAATAACTGCGGAGATACTTTGGAAAAATGCCGTAGCAACTTCGGGACTAAACTTTTTCTGGAAAGATGCAGATCGAAAATTCCTCGGTGCCAGTAAAGCTTTTCTCGATTACTATGGCTTTAGCTCGATAGATGAAATAAAGGGGAAAAATGACGAGGAAATGGGGTGGCACGTTAATCCCGAACGGTTCAGAAATGATGAGCAGATGGTCCTTGAGACCGGACAGAGAACCAGACGGGTTCCGGGAAAATGCGTAGCAGGAGGAAAACTTCGAGACATTGTTGCCAGTAAGACTCCCATATATAAAGACGGAAAGATAGTAGGTTTAATGGGACATTTTGTCGATGTCAGTAAGCAAAAGGCAGAGCAGAAGCGCATCAAGCTCTTAAGTTACTCGGATGAACTCACAGGAACCATGAATATGCGGGGACTTATGGATTCAGGGCTTAGATATGTAGAAAGCTATGACTTTAGAAGTATGGATTTCGCAATGATCATACTTGACATAATGGACTTTCACAGGCTTAACGGTTTATATGGACATGATTGGGGAAATATGTGTCTTAAGCGTGTAGCGGACAGGATACTTGAGTGCATAGGTGTCCGTGGTATCACATCACGTCCGGGCGGTGCACGTTTTATAGTGTTATACCAGTTTGAGGATAGAAGAGACGTAGAAGAACTGGAGAAGGAACTAAAGGAAGAAGTTGAAAAAATACAGAAGATCGGAGATCTTTCATGCACACTATATGCATCGGTCGGCAGTGCATATTATTCAGACTGTGAGAGCATAGAGAGACTCCATCAAAATGCGATGGATATGATGCTTTCTAATAAGAAAAAGATGGATTCGTGACTTTTCAATTACACGGCTATGATGTATTATTAGTTAAGGTGTATGAGAATAGATACATTATGTCTATCCATATCATCAATTTTCAGGGGGATAGGGAAATGAGTCAACCGGTACTGATCAAAGGAGTAAAATCTGGAATGGTACTGCGGCTTGACAGCGAGATGTATTTTGATGAGCTGCTGCCGCTGATAACCGAGAAATTTGAAGCATCTGCATCATTTTTCGGTAATGCAAAGGTAGTTCTTTCGATAGAAGGAAGAGAAGTTTCAGAGGAAGAAACATCGAAGATCTTGAATATAATCCGTGAAAAGACCAGACTCCGTGTGGTAGCGGTCATTACAGAGGATAAAGCTGTAGAAAAGATTTTTGACGAAAAACTTCACGCGGCATCCGCAGTAGAGGATAAAGAACTCGAAAAGAAAGCGGTGAAGTATGAAGCTGAGAATAAGAAGTTATTAGAAGAACTTCAGGAACTGAAAGTTCCCGTGAACGGACGGGATGCGGAGATACATATAGGCTCCATCCGCTCCGGACAGAGCTTTGAAACCGCAAAGAGTCTGGTGCTTCTCGGGGATGTAAAGGCAGGAGCGGAGGTTACTGCAGGAGGAAGCATATTTGTACTGGGAAGTCTCCACGGAAATGCAAATGCCGGTGCATACGGTGACAGAAGTGCTTTTGTAATGGCACTTGAGCTTAATCCGCTGCAGATACGTATCGCGGATTCACTTGCGATATCAGAGGATAAGGGACCGTCGAGCCTTAAGGGGAGCGGACTTATACGCAGTAAAAAGAAGAATGATTTTGGTCCTGAAGCTGCGGAAATAACAGATGGACATATACTTATAAAAAAATATGATCGTTCTTTCCTGGAGAACTGTAAATTCCTGTCACAAAAGTGACGCGGGAAAAGGCGTAACAGGGGAATAAACATATGCCTGCCGAGCGGCAGAATGAATGAAAAAGGAGTTTAAGGAAATGGGAGAAGTAATCGTAGTGACATCCGGAAAGGGAGGAGTCGGTAAAACGACTACTACCGCAAATATTGGAACCGGTCTCGCAAAGCTCAATAAGAAGGTTGTACTTGTTGACACAGATATAGGTCTTCGAAACCTTGATGTTGTTCTCGGACTGGAGAACCGGATCGTCTACAATCTGGTAGATGCAGTAGAGGGTAATTGTAAAGTCAGTCAGGCTCTTATTAAGGACAAGAAGTGTGATGGTCTTTATCTCCTGCCGGCTGCGCAGACCCGTGATAAGGATGCAGTGACACCGGATCAGATGAAAGTCCTCGTGGAAGAACTCAGAAAAGACTTTGATTATATAATCCTTGACTGCCCGGCAGGAATTGAGCAGGGATTTAAGAATGCTATTGCAGCAGCGGACAGAGCACTGGTAGTAACAACACCTGAGGTGTCTGCAGTACGAGATGCAGACCGTATCATCGGACTACTCGAAGCGAACGATATCAAAAATGTGAGACTCATCGTAAACCGCTTAAATATCGACATGGTAAAGCACGGAAACATGATGACTGCTCAGGATGTTGTTGAAGTCTTAAGCATCGACCTCATCGGCGTGGTTCCGTATGATGAAAAGATCGTTATCTCCACAAACACAGGTACACCGCTTGCAGGTGACGATTCCATCGTTGGTCAGGCATATATGAATCTCTGCCACAGGATCATGGGTGAAGAGGTCGAGTATCTGGATCTCGACAGCAAAAAGGGATTCTTTGCAAAAATCGGTGAGCTTTTTAATAAGTGAGGGGTGAACTATTATGAAATTTATCGACCTTTTCAGAAAGAAGACGTCCAGCGAGGTCGCAAAGGACAGGCTGAAGATGGTATTGATTTCCGATAGAAGCGCCTGCTCACCGGAAGTTATGGAACGCATCAAAAATGACATAGTAGAGGTGCTGAAAAAATATCTGGAGATCGATCAGGAAGGTCTCGATATCAAGATCACCCAGATTGAAGATGAAACCGACAACGAAGGTAAGACAGTACCTGCACTCTACGCAAATATCCCGATCAAGTCCATGCGACAGGGCGGGTGAAAATTTTTATACTAAAGAAGATAAAACAATTTAACTGCACACCGAAAGGTGTGCAGTTTTTTGACTTAAAGGGAGATTTATGAAAAGGCTAAAATATTCTGCATAAATGACGATATATATCAAATTAGTAGCTGTTTTAAAATGTTGGTGCATTTTTGTGCAGATGTAGGAGGGAGTTCATATGGATAAGAAAGCGATGTTTAAGTTGAGTTATGGTTTATTTGTCGTTACAGCAAAGAGGGGCGACAAGGATAATGGCTGTATTACCAATACTGCGATACAGGTTACAAGCGAGCCCAATCGCGTATCGCTGGCTGTAAATAAGGGAAATTATACGCATGATATGATAAAGGACACCGGTGTATTCAATGTGTCGATCATAAGTGAGGCGGCAAGCTTTGACCTTTTCAAGCATTTTGGTTTTCAGTCTGGCAGGGATGTGGACAAATTTGATGGCTACACGGACTGCAAGAGAGTTGAAAATGGCGTGATGATCGTAACTGCAGGGACAAATGCGTATATCTCCTGTAAGGTCATCGAAGAGATAGATCTTGGCACTCATACACTATTCATCGCAGATGTGACTGATATGGAAGTACTGTCCGAGACGCCGTCTGCAACCTATACCTATTATCAGTCAAATATAAAGCCAAAGCCTGAGGCAGTTGGAAAGACTCCCGAAGGACAGACAGTATGGCGCTGCAGGATCTGCGGTTATGAGTATGTCGGAGAAGAACTCCCGGAGAATTTTGTATGTCCTATATGTAAGCATCCTGCGTCCGATTTTGAGAAAGTTTCGAAGTGAATAGGAGGATGAGTCCGAGCCTGCCTCGAAAGAGGTGGGCTTTTTCTGTAGTTTATATATGTCAGAAATGACAACAACTAGTTGAATTTGCAAAACACTTATAATAAAAAGCTTATAGAAATTCAACAGGCGAAGGAGTTTGATGAGCAAGAAGAAATTGTAAAGCAAATAGATTATAATTATTTTGTCGAAGTTGTTGGTTTGCCAAAGGTAAAGTCATCGAGGGAAAAAATCGTAAATTTATGTAGATTTTTTAAGGTTTCAGATCTTCGAATTATGTTGAAACCGGATTTTCTTGTGAACTTTAGGCGTGGATCTGCATGTGACAAAGAAAAAAATATAATCAATTCAAGAGCGTGGATACAGACAGCAGTCAATATTGCAAAGGAAGTCAATACAAAATCTTTCAATTCAGAGAAATTAAAAAAATATTTGCCTGAATTGCGAGAAATGACTGTTAAGAAACCGGAAGATTTTTTGCCAAGGATGCGAGAAATATTTGAGGAATGTGGCATTGCATTTGTATTACTGCCGCATTTGAAAAATTCCGGAGTTAATGGAGCTGTTAAATGGGTAAGCGAAGATCGTGTTGTGTTAGCTATGAATAATAGAGGATTGGATGCAGATAAGTTCTGGTTTTCGTTGTTTCATGAAATAAAACATATTTTTCAACAGAAGATAAAAACTGTATTTATTAGTTACACAACTGAAAAAATGATGGATATAAACGAAAAAATTGAGGCGGAAGCAGATAAATTTGCAGCCAATATTCTAATTCCGCCAGAGGAATATAAAAAAATATCTTCATTAAAATATGTATCTGATAAAGAAATTTGTGATTTTGCAAAAAGGATAGGAATTCATCCGGGAATTGTGGCAGGAAGGCTTCAACATGAAGGTGTGATAGGACAGAACAGATGCTCAAAATTGAAAGTAAAGTATATTATGGAATTACAACATGATGGAAGATTATAATGCATACAATAATGTATACAAAAATATGTCCACATAAAGCCTAAAGTTTCAATACTCCATGTCGATATAGAGGGTGTAAATATAATACGGCATATAACAGGGATGGTGCCGGCGAATGCCGTAAGGAGAAAAATGTGTATTTTTTGACCGGAAGGGAGTCCGGATAAAAAAGACAAACATGGAGGTAAAATTATATGGTAGTACAGCACAACATGACAGCAGCAAATGCTAACAGAATGCTCGGCATCACAACAGGTGAGCTGGCAAAGGCAACAGAAAAACTTTCATCTGGATATAAAGTAAACCGCGCAGCAGATGATGCATCCGGTCTTTCTATTAGTGAGAAGATGAGAAAACAGATCCGTGGACTTACACAGGCTTCTGCAAATGCTCAGGATGGTATCTCAATGGCACAGACAGCTGAAGGTGCGCTTACTGAAGTGCATGATATGCTTCAGAGAATGAATGAGCTTGCAGTTAAGGCTGCAAACGGAACACTTGCATCTTCTGATCGCGAAAATATTCAGGATGAGCTTGATCAACTCACATCTGAGATCAACCGCGTTTCAACAACAACGAAGTTTAATGAGCTTTATCTTCTTTCCGGTACAGCGCAGAATGGATCAAAAACGGGCGGAGTACTTGGTGTAAGTCTTCAGGTTGGTGCAGATCCTCTTTCTTCAAACAAGATTGCTGTAGGAATTACAGCCATGAATAGTAAGGTATTGTTTGGAACGGATGCGCTCAATGTTAAGGATTCTACAGGTGCGTTGGCATCGTCTGTAATTAAGAAGATCGGTAGTGCGATTGCTTCCGTTTCGAAGCAGAGATCCGCACTCGGTGCAGTTCAGAACAGACTTGAGCATACCATCAAGAATCTGGATAACATCGTTGAAAATACAACGGCTGCTGAGTCTGAGATTCGCGATACGGATATGGCTGCTGAGATGGTTGTTTATTCAAAGAATAACATCCTGCAACAGGCAGGTCAGTCTATGCTGGCTCAGGCAAATCAGGCAAATCAGGGTGTTCTGTCGTTGTTACAGTGATAACGATGAGTGTATGATGAGTATTAAACAAGGGGCTGTCGCATTAGATGATTAAGTCATCTGGGCGATAGCCCTTTTTGGCACTCAAAAACGAGTACTTACATCTCCTTTTTGCTAATACATCATATTTTTAGAGTAACTTAATAGACCGAAGATAACTTCGGATCAGATTCAAAACTTCGATTTTGGAGGATCAAAAATTATGCTGTTTTCTTCAGCTCAAAAAGATGGGTTCCTGTTCGGCCAGACATGATTTTGTGATGCAACTTATTGATATCGAATCCGATTGCAAGCATAACACTTTGTGCCAGAACATTCTTCGTCCCTCTATACAAATATCTTCGGAAGTTCATGTCTTCTTTTACATTCGCAA
>AUJT01000056.1 GCA_000424365.1 Lachnospiraceae bacterium NK4A144
GAATATTTTCTGAAAAAAGATAATGTATTAAGTTTTCAAGGAACATTATACCGAAAATGGGCTTATCATAATTGCTCATTTGTCGGGCGACTCATGAAATAATGTTGATAGAGTATATAAGTCAAAAACTGGGAGGTATAGCCTTTGGGTGAAAATTTATACTTTGAGGAAGGGCTGATATGGAATTAGAAAAATATTATATGTCTTTACCATATGACCTTTCTGGAAGTATGAGTAAAAATAGATTTAGAGTCGAACTATTATGGGGTGTAGGCAGAATGTTGGAACTTCTGGAGCAAGATCAGGAGTTTACTATGGTATTTGATTATGCCTGTGATATTGAAGTTCATTTTGATAAGAAGTTGGAATTTTATCAGATTAAAAGTCATGCTAAGGGAACATCAAATTATTCAATTGGCAAACTTACAAAAAAATCGGAAGGTGAAAAATCGCAGGGGTCAATTCTCGGAAAACTATATGTGCTTAATCAAGGTAATAGTAACAATGTGAAAGTTGCAGTAGTTAGTAATGTACCATTGTCAGTAAATAAAAAAATATATACTGATGCTGAAACATGCTTTGATAGTTTTGATAAAAAAGAAAAGAATAAGATTTGCGATTTACTGAAGGCAGAGCTTGGCATGTCAGAAATCGATTTGACTGCGGTTTTTTATATTTGTACTGAGATGGATTTAAAAAATCCTCAGGATGCTATTCTTGGAAAACTCATATTTACAGTAAAAAAAGTCAGAGGTTGCGAAGTAGATAAGCCAAATGCATTATACCAACTAATTTACGACCAGGTAAACGAGAAAGCATGTTATGAAAAAGATGTATCTGATTATGAAGATTTAGTGGATAAGAAAGGTATTACCAGAAGCAACTTTGAATATATGATAGACTGTCATGCGAAAAATGCGAAGACTGGTTTTGAGCAAACGAAAGACTATATAGATAATGTTCAAAATATAGCAGCAAAAAAGAGATTTAAGGCGGCACTTGCCAAACTAGTAGAAGCAATGGCTGTATCTAAGATATTGAAGTCAATGGAAAAAGAAATTGCTTATGCGCTTAGAACAGCAGAGGAATCTGACCTTGAAAATATTGATGTTACTATAGAGTTTTTAAGATCAAGATTTCATGATGATTTTCCTATGGAATATAGCAATGAAGAAAAAATTGTTTTCTATCTTGTAATTATTTATAGGTTTGAGGAAGGTGTTTACGATGAAGATGATATTTAAAGAATTATACTTGTTTTCACCACAAGAGAAGAAAGCAAAGAGGGTAGAATTTGCTGATGGGCTAAATATCATTACATCCAGTCAGGAAGATGGAACAAATAGAGGAAAGTCTGTAGTAATGCGCAGCTTGTATCATGCATTAGGTGCGGAGTCTATTTTTGAGGGCAAATGGAATAAAAGAGAAAAAGTATATATTTTACGATTTGAAGTTGATGGTAGGAATTATTACATTTATCGTTCTGATTCTCTTTATAAGATATTTGATGGAAATAAACAGCTTTTATCGTTGACAAATCATAGCAGTAAGCTAGCAAAAGAATTAAAAAAGATTACAGGTTTTGCTGTTATGCTTCCTAACAAGACAACGGATAAACTTGAAATAGCACCACCAGTATATAATTATTTGCCATATTTTCTTGATCAGGATAAGCATTTTGGTAGTAACTTTGCTTCATTTGCAAATTTAACTCAATATTCTGGCTATAAGGAAAATGTGTTGTTTTATCATTTTGGTGTATATGATGATGAATATTTTTCAGTGGTACGGCGAAAAGAAAAATGTGAAGAAAAGATTAACACTATTACTAAGAGAAAAGAACTCGTTGGAGCTTTAATCGAAGATGTTGATGAGAAGATCGGTGGGAATGCATATTCTTCTGATATGAAAAGCTTGGAACAGGATGTTGCAAGGTACAAGAGGGAATATTCAGATACAATAAAAAAGCTAAATAAGTCAAAGAAAACTCTCATAGGGTTGAGGAATAACTTATTCGAATTGAATGAATCACTTAAAGAGACTATTAGTTTTGAGAATAAAAATAATAAAGAGATAAAGTCATTACATAGTCATATATGTCCTGAATGCGGATCAAAAATTGATGATGTTATTTCTATCAAGAGCAGGAAATATAATTTATCAGACGATATCATCATTATTAAGAATGATATTCAGGTGTCCATATTGGAAGTAGAATCCAAAATAGCTGCTGAAGAGGAAAAATATAAAATTTATCTGAAGGAACTCGAGGATTATGAAAAGAGAATGTCTTTGAGTAATGAGCAAATGGATGATGTTCTAAGATATAAGGGCTTTTGTGAGATTCGAGAAAAATATGTATCAGAAGACAGCGAATTAGAAAAAAATTTGTTAGTTGCCAATTCGGAAAAGAAAGAAATTGCTAAGGTGATTAAAGAGTATGCCGCTAAAAAACAAAATGTGGAATTAAAATATGAGATTGCTCTAAATAATGCAAAGGTGAAATTTAATTTGGCAGAAATTCCATCTGAAAGGTTTAAGAAAATTTCTTATAACTTTAATGCAAGTGGTTCCGACACTGATATTGCAACACTCATTTGGTATTTTACACTTATTAAGTTGAGAAATGAGTTCAATAAAGATGCTATCCAGTACCCGTTAGTATTGGATAGTCCCTGCAATACAGAAATGGATGATAAGAAGAAGGCAGAGTTACTTGATTATTTATTTGAAAATGTTGGCTTATCTTCCCAAGTCATAATCTCCGGAATAGGGCTAGAACAAAGGGTTCCGGATAGTGTCGATGCAAAGATTACAAGATTGGAAAACGAGAAATATATGCTTCTAACGACAGAGGATTATCAAAAGTACGAAGATATTCTAAAAGACTTTTGTAATGTTGAATGATATTGAGGTGTTCAATGGAAAAGCTTAGAAGAGAGGATATAAAACATAATCTGGCAGTTATAAAAATAAACAGGTCCTATAAAGAAGGAATGTCATCTCTGGAGCTTTATGATGTGACGCGAGGTTGCTGGAAAAGACGTTTAGAAAGTGTAAAAGCAGCGGAGTATGTTCTGGCTGTCGTATTTGGTGTTGTAAAAGAAGTTTACGAAGTATACAGATGGGTTTCTGCAGAAGAGCTTAATAGGGAGACTATACCTTTTGATGCTGAAAAAGAAAAAGGAAGAATAGGATTTATTGGAGAAGTTGCTGATAATACGGTTAGAGAGATTTATTTTGGAAAATCAGTCGCAGATTTTTATATGCAGGGTGAAGCAGGAACGGTTAAAGTTATCCTAGCTAAAGAAAAAATACTATATTGCAGGGTTGGCTGGATGAATGCTTACAGAGGTAGTGCCACAGAAAAACCGCAGGGTGGTGGAAAGTACAACATAGATAATATAGGTCACGAAGTATATAACTACCTTGGCTATAACAGCAGGTATTATGGGTTTGTAGAGCCAGGCTTGTATAATGGACAAACTAAGAATATCGATGTAGATAAGCTGGGCGGAGATAAACAATCTAAATCTGCTGAAAATGTTTTAGTAGTATGGCTGGCAACCAAGCCTGGTCAGGGACAATATATTGTTGGTTGGTATGAGGATGCTACGGTTTATCATGGATTGAGGAAAGTTCCTGAGGACGCTATGTCTTTGAGAGAATTGAAAGATCATGATTGCTATAACATTTACTCTGAACTTGCCTTTCTGGTGGATCCGGATCAAAGAACATTTCGAGTAGAAGGAATGGGACATAGTGGTGTTTGGTATGGGAATCCTGATGTCAATACAAAGGTAATTGATTATATCAAAAACTATAGTAATGATTATGAAGAGCGTATTGAAGCAGTTGATAAGAATTTGGATTCAATTGTAGGGGTTGAGCGGGACGCGATTGTAAAAATAAGGGTGAACCAGGATAAGTTTAGGGACGGTCTGCTAAAAAAGTATCATTCAAAATGCTGCTTATGTGGTGTTGATGATAATTCTTTACTTGTCGCCAGTCATATAAAGCCTTGGGCTAAAAGCGATGAGCATGAAAAGCTGGATCCAGCAAATGGATTATTACTTTGTCCAAATCATGACAAACTGTTTGATGGTGGTTATATTACTTTTGCTGAGGATGGAAGGATAATCATTTCTGAAAGACTTAGTAGCAACAGCAGGATATTTATGAATGTACGCACAGAAATGGAGATAGAAGTAGACGAAGAAAATTCAGAGTACATCAAGTATCATAGAAACAAAATTTTTCAGTAGTGGAAGATTTCAATAGTCGAAGAGCAATATGAAAAATGTTATTGTCATGAGTACAAAACGTTGCTTTACAAGAGGAGAATAGATAAAAATGATGTAAAAAACTGTAAATATAGATAATAGGGAGGATGCTAGAGAATGGCTCTATGTATGGAAAAAAATATATTGGCATCGGCGCATATAAGTTTTCTTTTTGGCGCTGGGGTAAATGGGAGAGCTCTCCCTCAGCTTAAGGATTTTGTTAAGACAGCAAAAGCGTTAGAAGAAAAGGGGTGTCATACAATTTGGTAATAAAAAGGTACACGTTGGAAGCACTAAAAAAGATATTGAAGAAATATTTATAAATTCTAGAAGACCTGATCCTGATAAAGAAAAAATTGCATTTTATGACGAAAACAACGATGAAATATCGACATATGCCGAAGAATATTGCGATGATGAAGGTTTATTAACAGTGGGATTTGTTTATGATGATAATGAAAATGTAAGGTGATATATATAGGTCCGGGATCTAATAATTGAGAATTTGAAGGGAAAATATGAAATTTTTGCACATAGCTGATCTCCATTTCGGAAAAACTATCTATGGAACATCAATGATAGAGAGTGGTGATCAGAAAGACTGGATAGAAAAATTTATAGGGCTTTGCACGGAAGAAAAGCCGGACGCCATTGTAATAGCCGGTGACATTTATGACCGCAGTGCTCCTTCGGGAGATGCGGTCATGCTTTTAGATCAAATGATCACCAGCATAAATGAATTAGATATCCCGCTCATGATGATAGCGGGAAATCATGACAGCGGTCAGCGTCTGTCATTTGGAAGCAATATATTGTCTAAGGGAAAGGTGTATGTAGCGGGACTTACAGGTGCGGAAATATCTCATGTGTCCATTACTGATCCGGAAAACGGAGAAGAAGTCACATTTTGGCTCATGCCGTATCTGTTTCCGGAACAGATATCGGTACTTCTTCAGGATGACTCGATCCATAGTTATGACGCAGCTGTCCGTGCGCTTCTCAAAAAGCAGGATATAGACTATACCAAGAGAAATGTATTAGTTGCACATCAAAATGTGATAGCGGATGGGAAAGAAGCTGAAAGAGGCGGATCGGAATCCATGGTTGGCGGTGTAGGACAGATAGACTATACCGCATTTGATGGATTTGATTATGTGGCACTGGGACATATTCATTCAGCATATGCAGTAGGAAGGCCTGAGGTACGATACGCAGGAACTCCTCTTTGTTATCACTTTGCAGAAACGCGACAGGCGAAAAAGGGGCCGTTATTGGTGACTATAGGGGAAAAGGGTGAGCAGCCGAAAGTAGAACTTAAGGAATTAAAACCCTTGCACAAAATGCGTGCTCTTTCCGGAACAGCAGAGGAAATACGGAATCTGCTTGCGGTAGATGATGGACGTAATGAATATATAAGTATCAATATTACGGACCAGCGTATAACTCCTGCTATTTCTAATCATTTTAGAGATGTGCTCACTAGCAGAGGAAGTATATTGATGGAGCTCATGTCTACTTACTCTGATTTTGGGACTATTTCTGCTGCGGCTAAGGCAAAGGCGGTAGAGGAAAAAACGGTTGAAGAATTATTTTCTGATCTTTACAGAGAGAGAAATGATGATGAACCTCCGACAGATGATGAATATGATCTGATGAAGTTTGTGGGTGAATTAGTCAGAAATTCGGATACACATGCAGAAATCGACAGTAAGGATATAGACAGGATACTGGAACGCGCGGAGAAAATTGGAGGGTATGATCAATGAGACCGTTAAGTTTGACAATGACGGCATTTGGCTCATATAAGGAAACAACGGTCGTTCCGTTTGATAAATTTGAGGATGGTCTTTTTCTGATAACCGGAGATACGGGAGCAGGAAAGACCACTATATTTGACGGGATCGTTTATGCTCTTTACGGTGAGCTCAGCGGATCTGACAAAGCCGACAGAAAGCCTGAGATGATGCATTGTGACAGAGTTCCGAAATCGACGGATACTGTTGTAGAGCTGAGATTTCGTCAGGGAACGAGAGAGTACACCGTTACGCGTTCTATACATTTTAGAAAAAAGCGCGGCACAGAAGATGAGTACAGCGGAACTGTGGTTAATGCAGTACTTTGTGAGAGCGAAGATAAGGTTATCGAGGGAAGCGATAAAGTAACGGCTCGTTGTACAGAATTATTGGGCTTAAATAAAGACCAGTTTCGACAGATCGTAATGCTGGCACAGGGAGAGTTTCGTGAATTTTTACGTGCTGACAGTGAAAAAAAGAGCGATATACTCGGAAAGCTGTTTGATAACTCTGCATTTGTCCGGTACGAAAATCTATTTCAGCAGGCAAAGTCAAAGCTTTTAGATAAGAGAAGTGCCGGTGAGACAACGATAAGAAATCAGATGGAGCAGGTATTTATAAAGCCTGATGATGCAGAAACAGAAGAGCTGTTAAAATATCTTCCGACTGAACCCGAACTGATCGAAAACCTTAAAAGCCTTATAGACACAGAAGAAAATAAACTCACTTTGCTAAAAGAGAAAAGGCAGAGATCGAGTAAGATCGTCAGTGAGTTAAATTCTAAAAAGGGACAGGCAGAGGAAACCAACAAGCGCATAAAAGAGCTTGAGGATAAGAGAGAGCTGGAAGAAAGGCTCGATAAAGAAAAGCCTCAGATAGAAGAAATCAGGGATAAATATACGCAGTGCGAGCAGGTATGGCATGATATTTTTCCTGAGAAAAGAGCAGAATTAGATGCGCATAAAAGACTGAAAAAGGTAATAGAAGAACTGGAAGTTCTCACCGAAGAAAAAAAAAATAGCGAAGAAAAGCTGCGAATAGCTGATGAAGCGATAAAAAATGATGATGAGCAGGTAAAAATAAGTGAAGAACTGCAGCTGGAAATAAAAACTCTCACAGACACACTCCCAAAATATGAAGAAATAGAAAAAAACAGGAACGAACTCCTGAAAGCAGAAAAGAACGATGCAGCTTTTTTAGAAGAAAAGCAAAAACAGGAAAAAGAAGAATCAGATACAGCAAAAAGGCTTACAGAAGCTGAAAACGAAGAAGAACTGTTAGAGGGAGCAGAAGTGCATGCTGCAGAGCAGGAGAAGCTCCTGGCGGATACAGATCGTCTGCTTGGCGATGTAACTGCCTTGAGAAAAGAAATCGGAGAGATCAGAAAGCTTGAAGAAAAGCAGGATATATGTCTTAAGGAATTAGGTACTCTTACAAAAGAAGCGGAGGAACTGCACTTAAACTATAGTCGGAAATATCTTGATTTTATCAACGGTCAGGCAGGTATCATCGGATCAAATCTAGAGGCAGAGCTTCAGGAGAAAGGTGAAGCCAGATGCCCTGTATGCGGAAGCAGTTTCACAAGAGAGTCCGAGCATCATTTCGCTGTCATGGAGGAAGGAGCGCCTACACAAAGCGACGTAGATGCGGCTCGTAAAAATTTTGAAAAGAAAGAAGCAGAACGGCAGAAAAAAGAACGTGAAAAAAGTGTTGGAGAAGCGCAGATAGACACGAGACAAAAAAATGCACTGGACACGGTAAATAAAACTTTTAGTGAGGCTATCGACTGGGAGCAGCTTTCTAAGACAGATTACCTTGACGTAAAAGAAAACAGCTTAAAGGAGATCCGTGAAGAGCAAAGCAGGGAGTATCAGCTTGCATTAAGTCAGATAGACCGTATTAAAGAATTAAAGACACTTATAAATACGATAAAGACTCGTCAGGAAGAAATTATCGAATCCGGAAAAGAAATAGAACAAAGAAGTAAGGAAAACGCTGAGCAGATCGTTATCTTGAAAACAACAATAGCTTCGATCGAAAAAGACCTGAAATACTCTGACAGGTCAGAAGTGGAAAAGCGGATACAGGAGTTCAAATCTTCAAAGAGTGAGATCGATTCTGTGATAGAAAAGCATAAAAAGGATAGACAGAGTGCATATGATCATGACAATCAGGTAAGCACAAGGCTTAACGATAGAAAAGCTCAGCAGCCTGAACTGGAGAAAAAGTATCAGGAAGCAGACGGAGAACTAAAGAAAGCTCTTGAAAAGTATGGTTTTAATGAGTGGCCCGAAGCAGAAGCAATATTGCATAGAGTAGGTACAACAGAGATTTCTGAGTGGTTAAAGACTACAGGAAAAAAGATCAATGACTTTGATCAGGAATATAAAACATGCAGGATCAGGATAAAAGAGCTTACGGAAGAAACCCGAGATAAGCAGTTTGTGGATCTGACAGAACTTTCGGAAAAAATCGCAGAACAGTCGCTTATATATGAAGCAGATAATGATGCCATGAATAAGCAGGACAGCATGATCAATAATCACAGGAGAGTTCTTGAAGTAGTTGAAAAAGAGAAAAAAGATCTAAGTGCAACAGACAGATCATGGAAACTGATATCAAGACTGTCTGATCTTGCGAACGGCACGAATGCAGAGGGAGGACAGCTGAGTTTTGACCGATACGTCATGGGAGCAACCTTTGCAGAAATCCTTGAAAAGGCAAATCAGCGACTCGAAACCATGTCAGGTGGACGATATGAAATGGTTCATCAGATAAGCGCAGGCAGGAAGAATGCAAAGGCAGGACTGCAGATCGAGATCATGGATTACAGCACAGGTCAGCGAAGAGATTCTGCATCTTTGTCAGGCGGCGAGACCTTTATGTGTTCTATGGCACTGGCGTTGGGACTTTCTGATGTTGTACAGGGACATGCAGGAGGAACAGAGCTTGATACGCTGTTCATAGATGAAGGATTTGGATCTTTGGATTCGGGTGTATTGGATAAATCAATGGAAGTGCTGAATAATCTAACAGATGACAACAATCATCTGGTCGGGATCATTTCGCATATTGATCGCCTGCAGGAAAGCATAGGCCAGAAGATCATTGTCAAAAACCGTGACGGCGAGAGCCGCATAGAACTTGTTGGTATTGAATAGATACTTAAACAAAGTCGATAAAGGGCATTCCGGGGCAGTAATGCTTCCCGGCAATGCCTTCTATAACAGCGCAGTACTTATCAGCAATGTTTATGATAATGCCCTCAGCATGGCTGGGGGCATTTGCACATGCAGGCCACATATGTGTACGGATAGAATCTTCAGTAACTTCATCGAGATCCGGAAAGATATCTCTGGCAATCTCTGCGGAGTCGATAGGATGGTTTCTGCAGCATTCGGCGTTAGTTGAGAATTTCTCATCTCTGCCAATGATGCCAAGATCATGACAAAGTGCGCTCTTCATAAGTGCTTCTTTATCAAGCTTTATGCCAAACATTTCTAAAAAATAGAATAATCTGAGGCTGGTTACAGTGACGCCGAGAGTGTGCAGGGCGACTGTAGTAAAATTATGATGCTTCTGGGACATAGCCTTCTGAAAATGAGTCGTGCCAAAGATCTTTCGGCTTGTCGCAGATGTAAGATCATCCATGATGTAAAGGGAAATCAAATGGTTACGTGTAAGAGGTATAGCAAACATGTAATTTTTTCCTTTCGAGGCAAAATATTATCGTAAGAAAAACTTTCGCACAAGAGATTTTTGTCATGTTTCATAAAAAATACGAAATAAATACGGAAATATTTTTTAGTTAAATTGTATATAATAGATGTTATTTTCTTGTTAAAAGTATTAAAATGAAATCGTCCGGACGATGGATTGTTTGATTATTCCGAGGGGATGGAAAGAAATCACTGACAGAAGTCGTTTAGATAGCAGAGGGAGCTAATAAATATATATGCTTTAAGAGAAAGGGGTTTTTATGACAATTACACAGAACGAGAGTATCAATGCTAAGCTGACACCATACATGGAGAAGGGATATTCCGCAGAAGAGATCTGCCATGAGCTTGATGTACCGTTTGTGGTTGCTCTGAGATGGGTTACTTCTTACGAAAAAGAGACAAATCAGCTGGAAGCTTAAATTGATGTCGGGGAAAAGTACTTTTGACCCTTACATCATAAAATGATCATCAAAAAAACGGGAAACGCCTGTAAATAAGCGTTTCCCGTTTTATTCATATTCAAAGGTTTTCGTTTGCTTTTTCGCCGAGGATGTCTTCCAGAACCTGACGCATACCTGCCTCAGCTTCTTTCTCGTCGGGGCCGTCAATGGTAATGGTGATAACGTCACCAAATCTTGCCTTCAGAGCGATAAGCCCCATGATAGATTTACCATTAAGTGTAATGTCATCATGGGTTATTGAAATCTTGCTTTTATATTTCTCAGCGCCTCTTGCAACCATAGCTGCCGGACGTGCATGCATTCCTATCTTACTTGTGATCGTAAAATCAAATTTTATCATAACACTCTCTCCTATAAATGTTAGTTCTTAGTCTATTTCTCTTTGCGGATTTACTGTTTTAAATTCTCTATTTTAATGATGTCAGGGTCAAAAGGTCAAAATCCGATTGTGCTTGCACAAAGAGGATTGAGACCTTGGGACCCGCAAAACACGAGCAAGTAGCGTTATTACGCGGAATGCGAGTGTTTTAGGATTG
>AUJT01000057.1 GCA_000424365.1 Lachnospiraceae bacterium NK4A144
TCTTCTGTTGGCCGACAGGAGAGGCATTTTTTTATTTGCGTCACCTCCCTTCCTGATCTGATGTCAGTAGAGAGGCAGCCACCCTGTCATGGATACTTTTCCTGCGCTTACGCGCGATTATTAGCTTATCATTTGATCATTATTTTCTGATGTAAGGGTCAAAAGTAAATTTTGCCCCTTACTGATGTCACGGATTGCTTCATTGCTACGCAATTCCCGCAATCCTAAAACACTCGCATTCCGCGTAATAACGCTACTTGCTCGTGTTTTGCGGGTCCCAAGGTCTCAATCCTCTTTGTGCTAGCATAATCGGATTTTGACCTTTTGACCCTGACATCATTTTCTCAAGCGATTATTCTACAAGCTTTTTATCGAATTTATGCTCAACTCAACGAGGAAATAGTTCACAAATTTTTAATTGACATAGACATATATAATACCTATGATAAAAGTATCAATTGATACTTCAGAGATAATAATTTGAGAGAAGACCTCAAATCTCGTATTGAAACCGAATTAGAAGTAAAAGCATACATACAAGATTTACAGTATGCACTTAACAACGGAGCACAAATAAAATTCCAGCTAAAAAGACGTGTTGATGAAGAAAGAGATGAAAGATATACAAATCAATATACCGTCAATACATTGTTTCCTAATGAGAACCCTGTAGTTGCATTAAAACGTGAACTGTTGACACTTAATGTTTCAGATTATATGCGGACTGTACGGGATTTAAGATTTCCTAAAAGAAGCGAAATGCGAGAGTTTGGAAAAGTATATAATGGACAGGATGATGTGTATATAAAAATTCGTGTAGTGTTATTGGGGCAATACGGAAACACAACAACATTTGTAATGTCATTTCACTTTGCAGAAAAGGCCTTTACTTCAAATATGTTTCCGTATTGTAAAAAATAAGGGGGCTTACATGGATATGAGAATCCTTAAGAGTGAAAAGAAATTATGTGTATCCTGCATGGAGGAACATGAGGTAAAAACCGTCCTTGTAAAAGAAAAAAATAGTTTTAAGAATAAAAAAATAGAGTATGACGCTGTTTATACATACTGTGATATATCTGACGAACTTTATGCTGATGAAATTCAGATGCAGGAAAATGATATCAAACTGAAAAATTCTTATCGTAGATCTGAGGGTCTGCTGACATCTGAGGATATAATAAATATCCGCAGAAAATATGGAATTACACAAAGTGATCTGTGCACTTTGCTTGGATGGGGCGCCAAGACGATAACGCGGTATGAAAGCCATCAAATTCAAGATAAAGCACATGATACGATATTAAAAAAAATCGATAGAGATCCGGAATGGTTTATATCATTGCTAAACGAAGTTAAAGATGATCTGCCTGAATCGGTCTATCGAAAGTATTTAGAAAATGCAACGATTTTGTATGAAGAAAACCGTGATAGTTATTTGAGAAAAGCAATCGAAGCAAATTATGCAAGATTTCAAGGAAATGCACTTTTCCATGGTAATACAGAATTATCACTGGATAAGGTTGTTGATGTCATTCGTTATTTTTCTGCTTCCCATAAAATAATAAGTCTTTATAAAGTTAAGTTAATGAAGCTACTATGGTATGCAGATGCATTATCATACAAAAAACGGGGTTTCGCTATAACCGGACTGGTCTATTTGGCACTTCCTATGGGAGCGGTTCCGGTTGGACATAATTCAATCATTAATCTCAAGGATGTTCCATGTGAGGAAGTTGATATGGGCGAAACAAATGCCTACCATTTCTCTCTAAAAGAAGCGGCGAAATTCTTGTTTTTATCTGACGATGACAAAAAAATTCTTGATATCGTCATCAAGAAGTTGGGAAAGATGACAAAAAATGAGATTGTAGAGTTTATGCATAATGAACAGGCATATCTTAAAACTCCATCAAGAGATGTGATTCAGTTTAAATATACGAAGAGCTTGCAAATATAAATTCGGACAAAATGAGACACCAACAGCATGTTGATAGTCAGCCACGAAAGGAATTTTTACGTTTCGTGGCTGACTATAACATCAGATTTTCACTTCCGTGTATTCCGGAACTTCGGCATTTCTTATTTCGTCGGTGACACCTATGGATTCCATCTTTTCTTTTTCCATCTTCTTCATCTCATCCATGGAGATAAAACTGATATCTTTGAAACTGTCCATGATATCCTTATACTTGCTGTCAGTATAAAGGTTCGGAACGTCCACTTCTTCATATATGTTGCTGTCATAGACGTTGTAGGAATAATACTCATTCTGCGGGTTTGCAGCATCATATTGATCGAGCCTCAGCGTGTAAACTGCCAGCATATTATCTAAGCCTTCTGCATCAAAATCATCATGGTCTCTGAGCATACCGAAAGCGTTTATATCATACTCCTCTTCTTCATAAAAACCATACATATACTTGCCATCGGCATTGATATAGGCCTCGTCATAACCGTGATTTGATGCACTGTTACTTCCGCTGCCGGTAATAAAGCCATACTTATTGATAGATGTCTCACTTCGTGACCACTGAGAAAACGCATATACAAGCTCCGGCTTTCCGTCGAGTTCTTTAATAATAAAGGTCATAGTGCTTTCTGTCGGATCAGCAAAAGGGCCTACCATTTCTAGGGCAAGTTCTTTTACTCCATCATTCCCGCAATCAATATATGCGTACGAAATGGAATTAACTTCTCCCTCGTATAAATAGTTATCCTCCGAATTAAAGATTTCATTGAGTTTGTCACGAAACTCTGTAAGAGTATAGTCCTTACCTGAATCTATGATGTCCTTAAGGATCTCGTCTTCGTTGGAAATATACTCCTCATTGCTCTTAAATACATTTCTACCGTAATAATCAAAGCTAAGCTTCCCCTCACCGGAAATAAATGCCTCAAGAGAACCTGCATCAGCCTGCCCGGAATCCTCTGTCTCAGAGCTTACGGTTTCAGCACTCTCAGTCATGATCTCTTCTGCTGATCCTGTCGAAGCTTCTACACTCTCAGCATCAACCTGCTCTTCCACTGTAGCTGCTTCCTCTGACGCTTCTTTAAGCCCAATATTACTGCATCCGGCGAGCAGCGTACAAACACTCATAATCACAATTATTCTTTTAATCAAACCCTCTTTTCCTCCATAAAAATATTAATATTTGGTCATAAATACATATCTGACCCAATATCGACTTATTATAAAACAATCAATCTCTAATAACAATTTTTTGTCATATACCAGTCTTGCGGATCATAGAATTAATCACGATAATAATGTTGAAGTCATTACTCAGCTATTTAGGTTTTCTTGCAATTATCGGGGGTTATTATGGAACGAGAAATTTCGATATGCGATATTAAGGGGATTTGTATAGGACAGGCAGAAAACAGTAGTGCAGGCACAGGTTGTACTGTCCTGATAAGTAAAGACGGCATGCGCGCCGGACTGGATATTCGCGGTGGTGGTCCTGCATCCAGGGATAGTCAGCTTCTTAATCCTCTGACAGCTGCGCAGTTTGTCCATGCGATCCTTCTTGCAGGCGGCAGTGCCTTTGGACTGGGAGCAGCAAATGGTGTCATGGAATATCTAGAAGAGCATGATATTGGCTTTGACGTAGGTGTTACAAAGGTTCCCCTCGTGGTTCAGTCGGATATATTTGACCTGACGGTAGGTGATAAATCTGTGCGACCTGACCGCGCAATGGGTTACGCGGCTGCCAAAAATGCCATGGAAGCGCCAAATTATAAAGACGGAAACTTTGGTGCAGGATGCGGTGCAACTGTCGGTAAACTCGGCGGAATGGACACCTGTATGAAGTCCGGTATCGGTAGCTTCGCTATTCAGATCGACTCTCTGCAGATCGGTGCCATAGTCGCAGTCAACGCTCTAGGCGATATCTACGACCACAAAACCGGACAAAAAATTGCCGGTCTTTTAACTCCGGACAAGTCAGCCTTTCGCGACAGCGTTTCTCTCATGAAAGAAAGTATCGCGGTTCACGAAAACAGATTTGCAGAAAATACAACTATTGGAGCCATTATCACTAACGCTGCTTTCGATAAATCACAGCTTTGCAAGATCGCAGGCATGACACACAATGGTTATGCACGCTCTATCCGTCCTGTACATACTTCTGCAGACGGAGACAGCATCTATGCACTTTCTGTCGGTGATATCCGCGCTGATATGGATCTCGTCGGCACTCTCGCTGCGGAAGTCATGAGCGAAGCAATAACACGTGCAATTACATCTGCTGAAACCGCATATGGATTTACCTCAGCCGCGGATTTCAATAAATAACCTCATGGGGACGGGGTTGTTGGTCCATGGACCAGCACCTCCGTCCCCATGGTTTTATTTTATAATCCTACAGCGATCCCGATAAGTCTAACTAAAAGCGCTGCGATCCATGCGACAGCGCACTGCCAGAATACTACAAATATCGCCCACTTATATCCAAGCTCTCTCTTTACTGCAGCGATCGCTGCTACACACGGTGTATAAAGGAGACTGAATACCAGGATCGACAGTGCTGTCAGATTTGTCATGACTGCATTTACGCCGCCTTCTGCGCCAAAGAGTACCTCAAGTACGGAAACCACGCTCTCCTTTGCCATAAAGCCGCTGATAAGGGATGTGATTATCCTCCAGTCTCCGAGTCCCAGAGGCGCAAATATCGGAACAAATATGCCTGATACGGCTGCAAGAATACTCTCATGCGAATCCGTAACGATATTAAATCTAAAGTCAAAGCTCTGCAGGAACCACACAACTATCGTTGCGATAAGGATTACCGAAAATGCCCTCTGAAGGAAGTCCTTTGACTTTTCCCAAAGAAGCTGCAGCGTATTACGCGCACTTGGCATACGGTAATTCGGAAGCTCCATTATGAACGGTACTGCTTCACCCTTAAACAGCACGTTCTTATACAAAAATGCAATTCCGATTCCGGATAAAATGCCGATCACATACAGTCCGACCATTATGATTCCCTTATGACTCGCGAAAAATGCGTCAACAAAGAACGCATAGATCGGGAGCTTTGCGGTACAGCTCATAAAAGGGGTTAGAAGGATCGTCATCTTTCTGTCTCTCTCACTGGAAAGGGTTCTGGTTGACATAACTGCCGGAACCGTACATCCAAATCCGATAAGGAGCGGCACGATACTGCGACCCGAAAGTCCAAGTTTACGAAGGAGCCTGTCCATTACAAACGCAACTCTCGCTATGTATCCGCTATCCTCTAATAGTGAAAGGAAAAAGAACATCGTAACGATTATCGGAAGAAAGCTTAAGACACTTCCGACACCTTCAAATATTCCCTTTATCACAAGGTCATGTAATACTTCATTAACGTTATACGCTGTAAGCGCATTATCAACGACACCCGTAAGAACTTCTATCCCTGCGGCGAGCAGATCCTGCAGCCATGCTCCGATCACATTAAATGTCAGGAAACATACCAGTCCCATGACACCGATAAAGATCGGTATTGCTGTGTATTTGCCCGTAAGCAGACGGTCGATTTTCTGACTCCTCATTCGCTCACGGCTCTCCTGCGGCTTTGTGACACAGGTATCACAGACCTTCATGATAAAGTCAAATCTCATGTCTGCGATGGCAGCACTTCTGTCGAGTCCTCTTTCTTTCTCCATCTGCAGGGCGATATGTTCCAGTGTTTCTCTCTCATTGTCGTCAAGTCCCAGCTTGCCGATTATAAGCTCATCACCTTCTATTGCCTTGCTGGCAGCGAATCTCACCGGTATTCCTGCTGATACAGCATGGTCTTCGATCAAATGGATCACTGCATGGATGCACCTGTGAACAGCTCCGCCATGATCATTTTCTTCACAGAAATCCTGAATAGTCGGCTTTTCCTGATATTTAGCGATGTGAACCGCATGCTCTACAAGCTCACGAACACCCTCATTTTTTGCCGCAGAAATAGGCACCACAGGCACACCGAGCATCGCTTCCATGGCATTTACATCAACTGCACCACCGTTACCGTTCATTTCGTCCATCATATTCAGCGCAACGACCACCGGAATGTCCATTTCCAGGAGCTGCATAGTGAGATACAGATTACGCTCGATATTTGTGGCATCGACGATATTTATTATTCCCTTCGGCTTTTCTTTCAAAACGAAATCACGGGAAACCAGCTCCTCACTGGAATACGGAGACATGGAATAAATACCCGGAAGGTCAGTTATCGCCGTGTTTGCCTTCCCGATTATCGCTCCATCTTTCCGGTCTACTGTAACTCCCGGGAAATTTCCAACATGCTGCCTAGATCCTGTCAGCTGGTTAAAAAGCGTTGTCTTTCCGCTATTCTGATTTCCGACAAGCGCAAAGGTAAGCGTCACTCCATCAGGCAGAGGATCTCCGCTGCCCTTCGGATGATACTTACCGCCCTCTCCGAGTCCCGGATGTTCATTTACGGGCTTTTTCTTTTTCTTATCTTCCTTAACACTTCCTGCCGCAGGTTCTACTTCGATCTGAGCTGCATCATCCAGTCTCAGTGTCAGCTCATATCCATGCAGGCATATTTCCACAGGGTCTCCCATGGGTGCAAATTTAACGACCTCTACTTCTGTTCCCGGGATGATCCCCATATCCAGAAAGTGCTGGCGAAGAGCACCGCTTCCACCAACGGAAACAACTCTCGCAGATTCACCGATGTTTAATTCTCTAAGTGTCATTCTCTTACTCTTTCTTTTACTCTATCTCCATCCTGCCATCACCACCGGACGAAGCCTCATAAACCGTCACGGCAGTTTCATCACCATCCGCCTCATATATCGTACCATATTATAACTAATTGAGGACGGGGTTTGTGGTCCATTTTGGTTTCCACAACCCCGTCCCCAATTATTTAGCGTCGAACAACATTTTTCCATCTTCAACATCATACTGTACAACACATCCATCAAAGATTTTATGCCTTCACTAAGAGGCACACTGTCTCGTTACTGTTCAGACGCAACCGGAGCACTACGCTGCGGAGGTTGCGACCAAGAAAGATGAAAAGCCATTGGATTTTGCCCATCGCCGGAAGCGATTTAATTGGCAAAATCCGTTACGTGAGCGAGCTGGAAGCGAGTGAACAGTAAC
>AUJT01000058.1 GCA_000424365.1 Lachnospiraceae bacterium NK4A144
GATATCTATTATCAGGTCATTTCCAGAGATAAGACCATCGGTATGGCAACGGTATATCGTATGATCCGGCAGCTGGAAGAACTCGATGTGATCAGACGTGTCGAAAGAATAGAAGTAAATCAAGAGTAAGATGATCCCGGTGTCACTGCATTATCCTGTGGCACCGGGATTTTGCTGTTACTGTTCACTCGCTTCCAGCTCGCTCACGTAACGGATTTTGCCAATTAAATCGCCTCAGGCGATGGGCAAAATCCAATGGCTTTTCATCTTTCTTGGTCGTAAACTCCGCAGCGTAGTGCTCCGTTTACGTGTGAACTGTTACATTTTGCTATCCGGTATAGCAAAAAAGAAATATATACAAAAACATAATTTGCTGTTATGTATTTAAATGATCGATAATAGGCAAAATGTAGAAAAGCACGATAAATCCTTACATAATGTCCCCAAATATGAACGCCTCAAAAATACTGACGATATAAATAATCAGAAGTAGATGTACAGCCGGAAAGAGGAGGCGAAATGTTTATCGGGAAAAATGTGGGGATTGAAATTAAAAAAATACAAGCCGGATTAGAAGAATGGTTCCGGAAATACAAAAGTGGAGAGAAGATAAACCATGCGGATAGAAAGCGGTTTTCTGAGACTGTTTGGGCGGTATTTCCTTCTGAGGCGGGTGCTGTTTTGACGGAAGAATATAGACCGTTTTATTGGATGCTGGAAAATATGCTCGATCCCAAACATAAAGAAAACATGGAAGAGAGATTTAATTTTTATATTGAAAATGGTCTTCTCTATATTTTTTCTGACGTTTTATTTTTCCATGGCAAGTCTGATATGTGGAGGCTTAGGATCGGTACGCTCGCAATGAGGATATTGGATATTTTAGGAGAGGGAAAACTGAGTGCCAATGCAGCTATCGGAACAGTAGCTCAGATCACGGGGATGTTCGACAGTTTCAAAAAGCGAACAAGACGACTTGTTTTCGATTATATGGAGGAACTGAGCCCTGCGGTCTTTTATTATAGTTTGATGAATAATATCGTTGATCAGAGCGATTCAAAGGCAATACTTGGATATCTGGAGGAAAGAAGGGCAGAGATAGGACATAAAGTTAACGAAAAAGACATTATGTCAAAACCATCATTTGACTGTCTGAAGGAGAGATGTTACAGGTATTTAACAGATCCAATATCGTACAGAATGGTAAATGAAAACGGCATGACAATGAAACATTTTCTTGGCGAAGATGGATGCTTTAGTCGGATAATCCCGTCTGATTTCAGCAGAAGAAATCCTGATTATATAAATATTGTGGCGATGAGAGCCATGAAAGACAGATTTACGTGAGCGAACATTAATCGATTTAGTTAGTGCCGCATATAGACTTGTATTGTATAATTATATCTATGATTGATAAGAAGAATTACATTGTTCTGGATCTTGAATGGAATCAGAGCAGTGAAAAGGCAGAAGAAAACGCCGAAATCCCATTCGAAATACTAGAGATCGGTGCAGTAAAACTGAATGATAGAAAAGAAATCGTAGATACTTTTATGAGCTATGTAAAGCCGCAGGTGTATCTCAAGATGCATCACATGACCCAGAAAGTTATCCATCTAAATATGGAAGAACTTAAGGATGCGGATACATTTCCGGTAGTCTGGGAAAGATTTCTTGAGTGGTGCGGAGAAGACTATATTTTCTGCACGTGGGGGACTCTTGACCTTACGGAGATGCAGTACAATATACGGTATTACAAGCTTGATCCTTTGTCAGACGGACCGATCGCTTATCTTGATGTTCAGAAACTTTTCAGTCTGGAAAAAGAAGATGGAAAAAGCAGACGGGCACTTGAGTACGCTGTTGATTTTATGAAGCTTAAAAAAGATGATACCTTTCACAGAGCAGACAGCGATGCGTATTATACTGCGGAAATATTGTCAAAGCTCAGCAAAGCTGTAGAATCAAGAGTTTCCTTTGATGTATTTCATCTTCCAAAGGATCGTAAGAGTGAGCTTTTAGTCCAGTTTGATACGTATTCAAAATATATCTCCAGAAAGTTTCCGGATAAAGCGGCAGCTCTGAATGATCCTGATGCATCCAGTCTCAGATGTTATATCTGCAAGAGAAATACAAAGAAAAAAATAGGATGGTTTACGCTTAATAATAAGCATTATCTCGGGCTTGGTGTGTGTGCGGAGCATGGACTGATGCATGGGAAGCTCAGGATAAAAAAGGCGGAAGATGGCAGTATTTATGTTGTAAAGACCATACGCCGTGCTACAAAAGAAGATGAAAATGGCCTGAAAACCCGGGAGAAAAAAGCCAGGATTCAGGCCAGCAAGCTTGCGAAGATGTTCAGGAATCATAAACGTTCAGAAAATAAAAGGTCCTGATCGTTATTAGAAATCAAATTTATCGAATTCGGAAGAATAACGGCGGTCACGCTTGATCTTGCGTCTCTTATGTATATCTGAGAGCAGATAATTATGGATCATAAAGATGATAAAAATGATCAAAAGCAGTGATCCGATAACTATTCCGGAGTATATCAAAAGATTTTTAATACTTATGTATATCATGCCTCGGGTCTGAAAGCCCGGGGCATTTGCTGATGATACGCTGCTTTCTGAAATCTCGTTTCCTGAAACAGCAGTACTGAACGGTTCACGCTCGGCGGCTCTGATTGACATCAAAACATCGGTAGAACCGACAAAATTCTCTTTATAAGAATAATTAATGGTAGCCGCAGAGCGATCGCTCATATCATCGCTATAGGTTATTTCGGAGTCAAGATCTTCAAAAGAGATCGTTTTCGGAATCAGCACATATCCTGTGGGATCCAGAGACAAAAGAGCCTCCGTATTTCCGAAAAATGTATTATTGGTATTAAAGAAATCCGAGGTTTTCAGATTAAATTTTGTTTCGTTATCTGAAATATACAGTTTCTGGAAGTTTTGGAAACCATAGTCAAAGAGATCACGTGTATCAGTGTACTGTGATCCCGGTTCTGCCTTCATCACGACAGCGACCAGATTCATTCCGTCCTTCTCGGCAGCGGTCACCAGAGTAGATCTTGCAACGTTTGTATATCCGGTCTTTCCCCATACAAAGTAGTCATAGCCATAGTTAAAACCCGGAAACATCTGATGGTGATTATAAAGTGTAAATGTATCGGGCTGCGTCGGTGTTGCGTTTACCGTATAGGATTTTGATGACGCGATCCTGCGGCAGGTATCGTTTTTATTAAAAGCACACGCGATCAGAGCCAGATCGTGGGCAGTGGTCAGGTGTTCATCATTAGGGAGACCGTTGGCATTGCAGAAATTTGTTGAAGTACACCCAAGTTCACGTGCACGTTCGTTCATTAACTTGGCAAATTCTTCCGTAGAACCGGAAATATGTTCGGCAATGGCAGAAGCAACTTCATTGGCGGATGCGAGCATGACGCAGTAGATCGCTTCTTCCATGGTAAGAGTCTGTCCGATATCGATGCCGACATTTGAAGAACCCGGATCGATGCCGTTCACAGCCTCGCTGGAGAAAGTAACAACTTCGTCCATAGAGCAGAGCTCTGCGGCGAGCAGACAGGTCATGACCTTAGTCGTACTTGCGGGAAAATGCTGTACATCCATATTTTTGTCGTACAATATAACTCCGCTGTCCGCATCCATAAGTACGGCGCTTTCGGAATTTATGGCAGGCCCCATTGCCCAGCCGTCGATCTCGTTTGTGGCGACAGGGATGCTGGCACGTGCGGCATTGATATCGTCTCTCGTGACCGGTTCGTCAGCGTAGGCAGTTATTGCAGGAGAAATAGCAGAAACACCGTAAACGGTCAAAAAAGAAGACAGTATAAGTGCTGAAAGACCACGGTGTATCGCTTTTATGATAAAGTGCTTTCGATTATTCATGATATAAAGCTTTCTTAGTAAATAAGGCTTTGTTGAAATTTTGCAATCCTTATAATACACTAAGATGAACTAATTTGAAATGGCTGTTGAAGTTTACAGTCAGCAGTAACGAAATTATTTAGAGAAGTTTGGTTATAGGAACAGAAATATGAGATTAAGAAATATCCCCGGTTCCCGGGAAGCAGTAGCAGCAGACAATAGATGTGTCCATACTCCGGAGGAGGCAAAGGGACACTGGCATGAAATATTCGGAAATGATCATCCTGTAAACGCTGAGGTAGGAATGGGAAAAGGGCGCTTCATAGTTGATATGGCGCTTAAATATCCGGATCAGAACTTTGTCGGTATAGAAATGTACGAAAGCGTGTTGATCCGCGCACTCCAGAAGCTTGACAGGAGAAAGAAAGAAGGAGAGCCGGTTCCGGAAAATCTCCGCTTTATCAGAATGGATGCCAGAGATATGGATCTGTATTTTGAAAAAGGAGAGGTGGATAAGATTTATCTAAATTTCTCCGATCCATGGCCGAAGGACAGACATGCGAAGCGCAGACTGGAATCCAGACAGTTTCTCGCAAGGTTTGACATGGTCCTCGCAAAAGAGGGTGTTATCGAATTTAAGACAGATAATGAGGGACTGTTTGACTTTGCTCTGGGTGAGATCGAACCGGCAGGCTGGGTGCTGGATTTTTGCACCAGAGATCTTCATGCAGATGAGGAAGCCATGAAGGACAATGTCATGACAGAATATGAAGAGAAATTTTCAGCAAAAGGTAATAAAATTTATAAATATATAATCCACAGATAAAAAGATTCATTGTATAATTTCCTTATCTAAAACCATTGACAAAAATTTGTTTTTTGTCGATGGATGTCCGACAACCTTTAGTCAGTTTTCCTGATGTTAATGGAGGAGGAAATTTAATGGTTAAGCAGATTACGGAAGAAACGTTCGAGGAAGAAGTACTGAAGTCATCAGAGCCGGTTTTTGTTGATTTTTATGCCGACTGGTGCGGACCATGTAAGATGATGGCTCCTATTGTTTCCGAACTTTCTGAGAAGTATCAGACAAAGATGAAGTTCTACAAGTGCAACGTAGATGAATGTCAGGGCGTTGCTCAGAAGTACGGCATCATGTCTATTCCGACAATGCTCATCTTTAAGGATGGCGAGGCTTCATCACCGATAGTTGGTGCACAGCCGAGAAAGGCTCTTGAGTCTGCTATCGAGGAGTACTAAGAGCTGTAAAGTAAATAGGTATTATAAAAGCGCTGTAAAGACGGGAACTTGTTTTTACAGCGCTTTTTCTTATAGGATATTTTGTTCAGTACTTTGACTGACTTTAGTTCTTTTTCCCAATAAGAATGGGAAGAAACGGTTTATGATCTCGATCAGGAAAATTTCTCCGATCAGAGTAAAAATGAATGACAACAGGATAAATACGGTGTTTTTCGTATTACCGTCAGGTATGTGCTTTGTAAAATGCTGTCCGCCGATCTCGCCTGCCAGAAGTACATAGAAATTAAGGTGTGTGACCATCACGATCAGTGAATTTTTACCATAATAGCCAAGGAGCTTCAGAGGCGGGAAAGATGCTGCATTTTCCAGACCCTTGCAAAAAAGTATAATACCCAGACTCCCGGCATAAGCTGTGATCACATATAAAAAGATATTACCCAGCACAAGGAAGTGCAGATCTGTCACGCCGTTAAGCCTTGCCATAAAGAAAACAAACGCCAGGAGATCCGCGCCTATAAAGAGATCTGTAGGCATCGTCATCGCTGAGAAGCGCACAGGTGACAGAGATACCGACTTTTCCCAAAAGTGATCCGTGAGATATCCTGCTGTAAAGAAAAAGCAGCATACCGGAATTCTGAGTAAAGCTACAGCAAACAGATGAAAGACGGAGAATACCGTTTCTGTGCCGTGTACAGCGTTTGCAGCTTCCAGATTATGATTAAGCAGCAAAGACAGGGAAAAGAGCAGTAAAACACCTATAACCGTCAGAAGGAGCCGTTTCTGACCTGCACGCTTAAAGAATCCTCTGAGCAAAAGAAACAGCACCTCAGCACCAAATAAAGCGGGCAGGAACCAAAGTACGGAAAAACCGTAAAATGTAACGGTCTGTACCACGTCCGACAAAACCGTTGGGAAACCGCCATCGCGTCCGGTGAGAAGGTAGTAAGCTATATAGATCAGTATGTCAAGTACGGAAAAGATAAAATATGGCAGCAGGATGGTCCGGGCTTTATCACCGATCACCGCTTTCAGATTTTTTTCACCGTTCCTGTGCTCGGAAATACCCGTGAGCAAACCGGATACGACAAAGAAAAGCGGGATATGAAAGGACACGATATAAATTCTAAGATCATTACTGATCATTGAAATATGTCCGAGGATAACAAGGAGGATGCCGATTCCTCGTGCCAGATCAAGATATTTAATTCGATTTTTCGTATTCATAGCAAAAATTATGGTCTATTTTTTAATTAATTACAAGTGAGAAATGCCTATTTTACGTAACAGTTCACACGTAAACGGAGCACTACGCTGCGGATGCTACGAACACTTAGTGAACGCATGTGAGCTTAGTGAGAGTGTATGCTTTAGCTGTTTACGATCAATAACGATGAATAGCCACTGGATTTTGTCCATCGCCGAAGGCGATTTAATTGGCAAAATCCGTTACGTGAGCGAGCTGTAAGCGAGTGAACAGTAAC
>AUJT01000059.1 GCA_000424365.1 Lachnospiraceae bacterium NK4A144
CTACTTGCTCGTGTTTTGCGGGTCCCAAGGTCTCAATCCTCTTTGTGCAAGCACAATCGGATTTTGACCTTTTGACCCTGACATTATCATATTCTTAAAAATTAATATGCCCCTGCATCCAGACTATTCCCTTAAATCTTCTATGACGTGCCGGTTCTCCAACAAGATCATTTCTATTAATACAAATATCAAAAATCAGATCATTACAGTTAAGTGTAATTATGTAAACCTTTTCTTTTGTAAGCTTATTCTCAACTTCTCTTACATCTTCAATTTCACCCAAAACAGAATAATGATCGCACTCGATTCCATACGGCATAAAATATGTATCCACTAAAGAATACACATCTTCGTTCATGATTTTTCTGGAAATCGCATTATATGTATCGATATCATCCATCGTAAGATCTTCAATGGCTTCTTCATCACCATTTCTTGCAGCTGCAAGCAGATCATTTCTATTTTTTTCGACCTGCTTTACTGCTTTCTCCTGCAATGGATTTTTCTTTAACGGAAGCATGATGGATCCGGATACGCTTAATCCGGATAGGTTAACAGAAGTATGAGGTATAGGACTATTACTTTTATTGATCCTCTTTATATAATCCATTCTGTTCTGAAGATAAAAGATCAGAGTTACTCCAACTTTAAGATCATCACAGATTCCTGCATATGAATCTTTTTCCGCATGTCGTTCCACAGATATATCCTCTGTCGAACTAATATTCGAGCCAATAAAATAAGGATAATAAAATTCATAGTCAAATTCTATTTCATCCGAATATGCTCCACAGACAGTTATTCCCAATGAATCTGCAAATTCTTTTCTATACTCTACAGCAATACTGTCATCTTCAAGTGAAACATACTGTTTCTCTGTTGGATTCTTTAGCACATCATTCAGAACTTTTTTTAATTCTCTTCTCGTCTTCATTCTGCTGAATCCGAGTGCTCTGAGATATTTATGCATCTTCTTTTTCTTTCTCTTCCTTTTGTTCTTTTGACTTCTCAGCCTTTTCCGATGCAGCCTTTATAACTGCCTCTGAATTTTCCTTTGACTTACTGTTTGAAACAGCCTGCTGAAGTGCTTCTTTTTCTTCATCACCAAGATCAATATATGATGCACCTTTTATTATTTCTTTTGTGTATACGTAACATCCATTGTTTGAATGGACCGAGTTAATGATATATCCATTATCTTCTTCATCAAGCAGACAAAGAGAAAAACTGAGCTTTCCACCCATTTCATGAAATGCATCATATTTAACAAGTCCTGTTTTCTGATACGATGACTTCATTTTTTCTATCAATATATTGATTTCTGATCTGTCTTCTGTCTCAACTTCCGTGAGATATGCAATTTTTTCAAAAACCTCTCCAAATTGAGACTCAAGGCTCTTACCATCCTTACCCTGCATAAACTGTTCATATTTTTTTCTGAGTTTTTTAAATTTAACTCCCTGTACTATCAACGCTATGATAAGGATAATAATCACAACGATGATTCCGATAAAAATATATGCAATATCTAAATTTCCAAGTCCGATCATTTTCAGGAGATTGCTCTGCATTTTTCTTCCCCATTTCAATTTTATTTGATATTCGATTCGTTATCATGAAGCTTTCTTTCAGATCTGATCGACAGATATTCTAAATCGAGTTATGTAAATCACTGCATTGACTTAAATGTATTAACGATGTTCTCTAATTCTTCCTGAGAAAAGTATTCTATCTCAATCTTACCCTTCTTATCATTTTTAGGTTTGATAGCTACCTTTGCACCAATCTTTTCGCGAATGCTGTCTTCCATTCCTCTATATATAAGAGTAAGGGCTTCCGGAGTCTGCGGTTTAACTTTTTCAGGCTTATCAAAGTTTTTAACAAGTTTTTCTGTTTCTCTTACAGAAAGCTGCTGATCAAAAACATGACAAGCTGTTTCATACTGTTTATCAGCATCCTTTATTCCGAGCAGCGCACGTGCGTGTCCCTGTGAAATCTTTTCATCTATTATCATTTCACGAACACGTTCATCAAGATTCAGCAGACGAAGTGTATTCGTGATAGTGGTTCTGTTTTTTCCTATACTCTCAGCAAGTTCATCCTGCTTCATTCCAAATTCAGTCAAAAGACGCTGATACGCTTCCGCTTCCTCTATTGGATTGAGCTTTTCACGCTGGAGATTCTCCAACAGCTGGATCTCAACCTTTTCCTGTTCAGTAAAGGTTCTTACTATTACCGGTATTTCTGTAAGCCCGGCTATCTTTGCTGCACGCCATCTTCTTTCACCGGCTACGATCTCATAATATTTATCCTTCTGCTGTACAAGCAAAGGCTGGAAGATTCCATGACTCTTAATAGATTCAGCAAGTTCATTTAATTCATCCTCGCTGAAATTTTTTCTCGGCTGATTCCTATCCGGCTCAATTTTATTTAACCGAACCTTTATTACTTCATCCTCAACATTTACATCTCCGTCATTTTTTACGTTTACAGGTTCTCCTACCTTTATTCCAGCCGGGATCATTGTATCAAGACCTTTACCAAGTCCTCCGAGTCCTTTTTTCGCCATTATTATCTCCCTTATTATCCTTCTACTGCTTTCGCAAGTTTTCTATATGCTTCTGCTCCACTTGATTTTGCATCATATACGGTAATTGGCTGACCATAGCTCGGTGCCTCTGCCAAGCGTATACTTCTTGGAATGATAGTTGTATAAATATCATCTCCAAGATGCTGTTTCACATTTTCAACAACCTGCTGTGACAAATTTGTTCTGGAATCGTACATTGTAAATACTATTCCTTCGATATCAAGCTTATCATTCAATCTTTCTCTGACAAGATTTACTGTATGGATCAGCTGAGATAATCCCTCCAGCGCATAGTACTCACACTGAATAGGAACAAGTACACTGTCAGCAGTTGTCATTGCATTTACAGTAAGCAGACTCAATGACGGAGGACAATCGATCAGAATATAATCATAGTTATTTCTGATATCGCGTGTCTTCTCTTCCAGTATAAATTCCTTATCTTTTACTCCGATCAGCTCGATTTCTGCTGCTGAAAGATCTACATTTGATGGTAATATATCCACATTTTTAATCACATTCTTAACAATGCAATCCTCAACTTTTACATCGCTGATCAATGCTTCATATATTGTCAATTCAACCGCATTCTTATCTACACCAAATCCACTGGTAGTATTTCCCTGCGGATCACTATCTATTACCAGTACTTTTCTATTTTTTTCTGCGAGGCAGGCTGCCAGGTTTATCGTTGTCGTTGACTTACCTACTCCACCCTTCTGATTTGCTATTGCTATAGTTCTGCTCATCCGTTCTTTCTTCATTTGCAGCCTTTCTCTCCGTGATGTCTCAAAGATCATCACTATCCTATTATCTACAGTATGCTTTACAAATTATATCACTATTTTTTCTCTATTACACTTTTTATACGAATGTTTCACGTGAAACATTGCATTTATTTCTGTACAGCTGTTTTTATTCACTATTATTCTCGTAAATTATTAATTTTGTGACACATAACATCAGATTCTTCCTGTCAATGTCAACAGGATCACATGTACAAAATATATTTTTATCTTATATGAATTCCTTCAGATTTTACAGTATAATTAAAAATCCACCAATAAATGTTTCACGTGAAACATCTATTGATGAATTTTATTCATCGATATGCTAATTTTTACGAATGACTACATTTATTGCTCTTCTATTTATTTTTGTGACAAGTAATTATGGTATAACTACTTGCATTAATGGTAATCACATATCCATCTATATGGACATACCAGTTCTTACATTTTCTTTTCTTTACCGACCTATTATCCAGTATTTTATTTTACACCACGCAACAACATCTATTTCACCTAGATAAAGATTATTTCTGATGCGATCAACTCCCATACCGGTTCTATAGATTTTAACAATGTTTGCAATAAGTATATCTAACATTGTTACATACCTCAGTGTATAACTTTTAATTCAAATGTTTCACGTGAAACATGATGTTTTTCTATAGTTGTGCTTTCTTATTTTAATTCAATCATTCCCAAAACAGATCATCTAAAGTTTTATCCAATGCTTTACAAATAGCAATACATAAATTAATTGTAGGATTATAATCACCCTTTTCTATGGTGCTTATGGTCTGGCGTGAAGCCTTACTCAAATCAGCCAATTGCTACTGAAAAAGATCCTTAGCAGCACGGGCAGATTTAAGTTTAAGATTCTTCATTATTATCATCCTTTCTCAATAAATACTGTTTAATTAAGAAAGATATTAAAACAATACTAAAAAAGATTACGATTATAATATTTAACAAAGAGACATTTGCAAATTCATTTATATTAAATTCTCTTTTCCTGCTTGAGAATGTATCATATCCATTACAAACAATTACCAAAATTATTAATCCAATCCATTTTCCAATCTTTTGTCCCACCTGAAGATACGCGTCATTAAAACACAATATAGTGTATAGATCAGAAGTCCAATAAATGCAATTGTAATCATAACTAACTGAGGAGAAACAATGCTATTCGTATGGTTATATAATATACAGCCATAAACAAAATTTAAGATTGAAACTGTGATAAAACTAATTTTATAACGTTACTGTTCACTCGCTTTCAGCTCGCGACAGTAACAGGTTTTGCCAATTAAATCGCCTTTGGCGATGGGCAAAACCTATATGGCTATTCATATT
>AUJT01000060.1 GCA_000424365.1 Lachnospiraceae bacterium NK4A144
CCTACCGTAAAGCCCAAGCCCTTACGGGTGCCTGCGGCAGGCTTGACGGCAGGAACCCACGCCCATGATTCCTACGCCTTACCCCGAAAAAAGAAGGGACAGCCCTACTTCATCCATCCAGCTTTCCACTCAAACTCTGTCTCTATCTCCACCATCCAAAAATCTGCCTTGAGGTCTTCCCATATATCTGCTATCCGGAACTCGTTCCAAAACTCTTTTTTGAAAGAGTGTTGGATATCTTTTGTGATCTCTTTTATGACTAAATCCGCTTCTAAACTTGTTTTATAAGGTGTCTGTATGCTTGTCCTCCACAGTTTATCTCTTTTCCTGCTCCTCTGCTCTACATAGCCCATACACTTCTTTTTCGGTCTGATTCCTCTTTCTGCATTGGCTCTTTCTCTGCATATCCTTTTTAAGCCTTCCTGCAGCCTTTTCTGCTCTGCAGCTTCTTCTGTCATTTGATCGAGCTTTTCCTGCATCTTTTGAAGCCTTTGCTTACACCTCGCTGCTTCTCTTGATAAATCCTCTGCATACTCCTGCTTTTCCGTTGCTAACTGTCTTTCTAAAGCGTTTATGCGATTCCTCATATTGAAATTTTCAAGATTTTTTTTATCATACTCATCTTTTTCAAAAATCACATGTGTAGCATCTTCCTGATCTGCAGTTTTATAGCCTACCATCGTTTTCTTTACAAAATCCATGTTATGTACCTCTCTATCTAAAAAAGCCCTGTATGAGCCTATATGACCTCATACAGAGCCTTATATCATCTTATATAGTGACCTGCTACAACCTCTAAACGGCTATGTCCGAGAGCTTCAGAAGCAATTCTCATAGCAGTCTTATCCATCACTTCGCCTTTTCTATCGCCTCTACAATAGTATCTTTCGCTCTTAGGGATATCATCTCTTTCAAAAGCCTTGTAAATAGCTGTTGCATAGTCTGATCGGTATGAGTGTACATCCATGTGTGATGGCACTTTACCCCATACAAGGTTATTTCCGGCTTTTATGAGTCTATCAATGATCTCCTGCTTATGTTCTCCTATGATTGGACTTTCTCTATACCTTCCACCTTTTCCCTTTATCAAAAGGCAGGGTGTACCATCTGCATCACCGATCAGCTGTGTACCTCTTAAGGTTTCGAGTTCTGATCTTCTCAGCCCCGTACCTCTACAGAAGGCTATAAGGTCTTTATGATTCTCAAGGGAAAAACCTCTATCTCGTTTCGCTTCTCCCCTGCTTCGAGTGATTTCACCCCTGCTTCTCTTGGGTGTTTCACGAAAATTTGTCGCAGGCTCTCCATACAGTTTCGATAAACCTGCTTTTTCAAGGTCTATGGTATAAGCCGACAAGCCTGCATCTACCCTTGTTGAAAGCCATTCATCCACGTACTGTCGGCACTGTTCCAGAGTTTTAGCTTCCGGATGATACTCTTCGCAGTATGCTATGAAATAGTTATTATGTTTTGCATACGTGCTATAAGTCTTATAGCTGTATATCTTATCTCTAAGAGCATCATTGATAAATTCCTGCCTGCTCTTAGTCTGTCGTACTTCAATAGGCAGGGCTTGCCATGCTTTCCCTGCTTCCTGCTTATCTTTATATTTTGACCTGCCTATACAAAGTATGGCATTAAACTTTTCTTTTGCCTGTACTTTGAGGCATTTTTTTGATTTATGCCCCATATCATTATTATCCTTTTCTTTGACTAAATTTATACGTTCGGTTAAGTAAATAAGACCCACTCTTTTTTATACTTTCTTATGGACGAAAGATTAAAAATTGCTGTTTTCTCGCTTTATCAATCCACAAAAGATTTCATGATAAGTGTAATTGGAAAGGCTTCAAGTTCTCCGCAAAAGGCATCATAGAACGCACTCGCTTCTTTCCCCTTGTTCAGCTTCAAGGTATCGTGCATATATATAAAAATCAATACTATTTATATATCATGTTTTTGGATTTTTGTCAAGTTAGCCGTTTACTCGTCGTAAAACACCGAGTAAACCGCTAACCATCTTTGTATTTTTCCGCACAAAAAAAGGACGGCTTTTCCACCGTCCTACTTTGTTCTTTTTATTGATTTATGTGTACTGTTGGAGAAACTTCCTGCTCTGGTTTCTTCACCGATTTTTTAACCCATTCAATATATTTACTTATGTTTTCTATCGTACACTCTTGGTCATAAAGTGAAAGCAGGTTTTCCCAAAACTTTTTATACTCCGGACTGACTTCTTCAATCTCCAAGGTCTTCAAAACCTCAGCTTTACGCTTCCGAACCTGTTTGAAAAATTCTTTATCTTCCTTTTCTGCCTGCTCTTTTTTAGCGAGCAGTTCCTGCAGTCTTTTTTCTTCTCTCGAATTCAATTTCATAAGCTATTCCCCAAAGTTCTATCTATATCATTTACAGTATCATTAATATAATCCAATTTTTGAATAATACTACCAATATCTTGCATCATCAGATACAACATCATCTCAGTTACCGTCAAACCATACCTTTCCGCTAGTTCACGAATCAAAGCTATATTTTCTCTAGTTTCTATTTCTTCTTTTTCATAATTAGTCACTTCCATACTCCTTATACTGAGATTGTAATTCGTCAATTTCCCGAAAGATATCTTTCAGCTGATCACAGTTTCCATCTGCGATCAGACCGAAAGCCTTCTGCTCCAAAACTGTCACCTGCTCCATGATCCGGTGATTATGTTCCTGCACTTCTTTAAACTTCTCGATATCCATCACTTTTTATCCTCTTTAAAATCAATAATAAATATCTTTGCAGAATACTTATTACCAAATTCTTTTGCTATATCAAGACGAAGTGTAAAAGTTCCCATCGTTCCACGTTTGTACAGTTCCATGTGTGATATATCTTTATCTACTAACTCGATACGATCACAATTATCGTCATCAACCTTAATCACGATTTTCTGTGATTCCTTTTCTATACCATCTTTTGTCTGCCATGTAGTAGTATCTATATCAGCTTTTCTGACTTCACCATGAAGTTTTACTGTATTAACGTGAAAAGACTCTATATCCATATTCTGTGCCATAATTATTCCCCACTTTCTTCAATATCAACAATGCGAATACGCTGTACCGTACCTTCCGGATGGTTCTTTTTCCAAAGTGATCGGACATAACTTGTAATTGCCCCAGGCTTTGAACAAATGATAACCATCATCTCAGGACTATTTATAAAAAATTCCATGACTTTCCACCATTCATCAAGATTGTGGTCTTTGATATCCCGAATAATATCCGCCTGCAACTTGCCGACTTCATACTTATTTGGCTCTAAGTGGAAATCATTAACTTTAATTATTTCATCTTTCTCATAACCTTGATACTTTTCCGGATGGTCCTCATGCGTAAAGTATCTGTACGCAAGATGTAAAGACCTGCACTTCTGTACATAAGGTCCTTTTGTACATGACCGGATAATTGCATTAGCCTCAATCGCTGATATCCTCTTATCTGATACAGCTATTCCATGCCAATGTGCTTTTTTAGCATCTCCTGCTTTATACCTTGCACCTTTCGCAATAATTTCTCCAGTCTCAGCATTGACCATCTCCGGACTGTCATGATCCCATTTATCTTTATCATGTAAAGGACTTATCGCAATTCTTAAACCGGATGCTTGCAGCTTTTTTATCCATCCTGCCGGAACACTTTCCGGATATGCGATAAAAGCCCACCACGTTCCGGAAGTCTTAAGTCTATAATCATCTTTGACAAGATGGTAGCACCATCCTTCTTCTGCATCCTCATAAAGTGCTAAAGCACTTTTCAGCTTTTTAGTGTACTCTGATTCCTTTTTTGTCAAATATGTGGTATTATCATAAATAATCGAATTGTCGCCTGTGTCATGTGTCGTCAGCACTGATGCAGGCATTTCTTTTTTTATCCGTCTTACTGTATCTACGGAAACCCCTGCCTCTGACGCGATCTCTTTATTTGATATTCCCTCACATAGTCGTTTCCGGATCAGAGTTCTTTTTTCATCTGATACCATGTCAACTCTCCTCGTTTTGCCTTTCTTACCCAATACAAAACCTGCTGTCTGCTGATGCCATATTTTGAACCTACTTCCATCAATGATATATCTGTATTCAGATATTCATCGATCATCTTTTTTAATATGTCATAAGGTAACTTAGGCTGTCGTCCTACCGGCTTCATGTGATCCTCCTTTCTGAATTTTAATTTATTATAATTCTATTTCCGAACATTGTCAAACTTTTTTTTAACTTTTTCTGATTTTGCTGTTTTTGACGCAAAATTTGATTTTGCTACCCCCTACATGTCAATTTTGCTGTTTTTTTTGCTGTTTTAAAATGCCCATTTCATGCGGGTTTGAAGCACTTTTTTTATGATTTTGCTGTTTTGCTACCCCCTTGTTTTAATATGGTATGTCGTAGTAATCCCACAGCTTTTTAATATGTGTTTTTCTTTTCTAAATAAAAAAACAGAGATTTAAATTCTCTGTTTCTCATTTTCTTATTTTCTTTTCCGGGCTGTCTTTTTTCGGCTAAAGCCCTTTGAGGCTATCATGGGCTA
>AUJT01000061.1 GCA_000424365.1 Lachnospiraceae bacterium NK4A144
GTTGGAAGCACTAAAAAAGATATTGAAGAAATATTTAAAAATTCTAAAAGACCTGATCCTGATAAAGAAAAAATTGCATTTTATGACGAAAACGTTAACGAAATGATGAAATTTCTAGAATTAATTGAACATGTGTTTTGGATGTGATATAGTGGTCGTGTGAAAGTTTCGTACTTGAAAGGGAGGATAGACCACGTGAGTGATTCTGATTTAATGTCAATCCAAGAAGTTGCAAAATATCTTAAAGTAACTCCACAGTATGCAAGAAAATTAATATCTGAGGAAAAGTTGAAAGCTGACAGAGTAGGTAGTCAGTGGGTCATTAACAAATCTGATTTGTCAGATTATATCAAAAAGTATGACGTTATGATAGAGCCAGATGACCATGAGCGTTTAGATAATGAAGTACCACCAATAGTTGCATTGAGCTTTTTTTCTGGAGCGATGGGACTTGATATTGGAATGTCAAATGGTGGCATAAAGGCTCTTTTAGCTTGTGAATTTAATAAATATTGCAGAATGACTATTGCAAAAAATGAGCCGGAAATTGCTTTAATTGGTGATATAAATAAGTATTCATCTGAAGAGATATTGAAGCTGGCTAAAGTTCCTGAAGGAAGACAAGTAGATGTAATTTTTGGAGGACCACCTTGTCAAGCATTTAGTACAGCTGGAACAAGAAAAGCCTTTAATGATGATAGGGGAAATGTTTTTCTTAGATATATTCAAGTGGTTGAAGAAATTCATCCTAAATATGTTGTTATTGAAAATGTGAGAGGTCTTCTTTCCGCACCATATCCTTATGGTGAGGTTGAAGAACCAATTAAGGGTGGGGCTCTTTGTGTAATCATGGATAGGCTAAAGGCTGCAGGTTATACTATTTCATTTGAGCTATATAATGCTGCAAATTTTGGAGCACCACAGATTCGTGAAAGAGTCGTAATGATAGGAAAGTTGAATGGTGAAAAAGTGCCATACCTAACTCCTACAAATTCTGATAATGAAATGTTTGGACTTCCAAAGTGGAACGCCCTTAGAGATGCACTTGATGGTTTAGATATCAAAGAACATCATTCTATAGAATTTCCTGAGAAAAGATTGAAGTTTTATAGGATGCTTAAGGAAGGACAATATTGGAAAGATTTACCACCAGAAGTACAAAAAGAAGCTATGGGTAAGAAACTTGAATTAGGTGGAGGCAAAACAGGCTTTTATAGAAGACTTAGTTTTGATAAACCATCACCTACATTGGTTACTAATCCTACAATGCCAGCCACAGACTTGTGCCATCCAACAGAAGACAGACCTTTGAGTGTTGAAGAGTACAGTCGTATACAAGGTTTCCCAGATGATTGGCATATCTGTGGACCGATTTTAGAGCAATATCGGCAGATTGGGAATGCTGTTCCGATAAGATTAGGAGAGGCTATAGCTAGAACTATTATTGCGGATATGAATGGTGAGCCATTACCACAATATGATGGGTTCTCTTATTCACGATATAAAAATACAAGTGATATTACATGGCAGATTTGGATGAATAAAGCTCTTGAAAAGGCAAAAGAAAAAGTGAAAGAAGCTCAAAATGCAAAGATTTATGAGCAACTTTCACTATTTGCTGAAGAAAATGAAGCTCAAGAATCTGCTTCATAATTCCATATACTTAAATGACCTTGTGCGTGGATTGGATTAATATATTCTATATCATCCAAGATCCATGCATATCGTCCATAAGTGTAATCACCACAGTCAAAGCAAAGAGGATTTTCTGCTTTGACTTTTTTTGCATAGTTCTCGTCTATTTTAACACAATCAACTACATTGCATTTTGCGAAGATTGTTCCATAGTGAAGAGGACCTTTAAGTTCTTTAGACAGACGATTCATGCGTTCATTTTTTGATGGTATCTTTGTGAGGCCTGCATGAATATATAGTTCTCCACGATAGTTAGTTGGCCAACTTCTTGTTTCGATGACTTTTATTTTCTCGCCGATTAGGCTTGCCCAAGGTTCTCTTAGTGTAAGAACTTTCATTATTTGTCAGTGATGATATTTGGATTATTAGTTGCAACTTTACGAAGAAAGGCCTCATAATCTTCTTCATTCATGTTGCAAGGTTCTAAATCAAATCCCTCTGTTTTATGAGAATTTATGATCTCGTTTAGTTCATCCCAATGGAATTTTGGAAGAACCTGACCATTTACTTTACAGGAGCCAAGACGATACCATTTGATAATATCAGTACCTTCTCTGATATTACTGCTTGAACTATTTTCAGTATTGTTCTTATTTTTAACTTGAAGAAGCAAACTTCCATCAGTATTACAAAAGTCTATGGCGCGAAGAACATTACCATTGCACCATAAAAATCCATATTTTCGAGTGTTTAATGAAATGTATTCTTCAAGAAGATTTCCTTGAATGTTTTCTGCACTCATGTAAAGGTTATGAAAGCTTTCTTCTGATAAGGCTTCTTCGTCAGAAGAACCTCTAGTTGCTTGAACTAAAAGTTTTATTGCAGGGTCAGAGCACGCCGATTTTGCACTTGCTATTCGAGAGCTAGGTAAATTGTCCATAGCGTTGTCATAACCGGAAACCCACTTTTCAATGTAAGTTCTCTCATTCTTGTTACCAGGAATGTTAATGTTTGGAAAGGCTTTGTTATCAACTGCTATATCGAAGATGCTATCCAGATCTTTTTTACGTGTAGCATTTCCGTTAGCAACAATTGCACGATATAAACCTTCCAATACACTTTTTGGCGAATTAGTATCATTGATAGAATAACTATTTTTTGCCATGAAATTGGCTCCTTTCATACAAATATAAGTAAAGTATAGCATAAAACTGGTATCTATGGATTTTACGGGAAGTCCTTAATTATATTTATTAATAGAATACAACGACTGTCCTATATTCACACGAACGTGTTAATTCTATGCCAAACAAGTGAATGATATGTTATACTTATACCGACTGTTATTATGTGTTTGATTCAGTATAGGAGCGGACTTATGGCAGTATCATACAAGAAATTATTTAAGTTAATGATTGACCGAGACATTAAGAAAAAAGAGTTGAAAAATATGACTGGACTCAGCTATGGGACCATTGCCAAGTTGGAGAAGGGGAATAATGTTGAGATTAGTGTACTGGATAAGATTTGTGTGCAGCTGAAATGTCAGCTTAGTGATATTGCGGAAATATCCTATGATGAGTGATTAGTGAAGAGACAACGTTGCAGATTTTATTACAAGACTTTTTACTGATGGAATGAAATGATGTAAGGGTCAAAAGTAAAATTTGCCCCTTACTGATGTCACGGATTGCTTCATTGCTACGCAATTCCCGCAATCCTAAAACACTCGCATTCCGCGTAATAACGCTACTTGCTCGT
>AUJT01000062.1 GCA_000424365.1 Lachnospiraceae bacterium NK4A144
CTGGCTTTTGTATTAATACAGTATTATCGCATGACAAAAGGGCTGTCGCACTAATTGCTTAGTGCGACAGCCCCATTTTTTGCGCCAAGCCACGAAATGAAACAGGGATGCAAAGATTATTGGGATATCTGTATATATGGAAAAATATGGTGGTTAGTATGGGGAATATAAAACAAAATATTCAGCAGAACTAAAAGTGAGTTAAAATGAATTAGAGAGAGAATAATATATAATAAAGTGAGATGAATGACAATCTACACGTTTGCGAATAATATCGGTTAAAAGTATTATAACAACTGTAGTTAGCACTCGGACTTGATGAGTGCTAGTAATAATAAAAGGCAATACCGAATAAAACATAGAATCTTAAGGAGGCTTTTGAAATGAAGTTAAAACCATTAGCAGACAGGGTTGTATTAAAGCCCATCGAAGCAGAAGAAACTACAGCATCAGGAATCGTTCTTCCCGGTAAGGAGAAAGAGAAACCTCAGCAGGCAGAAATCCTCGAGGTTGGCCCTGGCGGAGTAGTAGATGGAAAAGAAATCAAGATGGAAGTAAAAAAGGGTGAGAAGGTTATCTATTCCAAGTATGCAGGAACAGAGATCGAACTTGATGATAAGACAAAGGTCATCATTGTTCGTCAGAGCGACATCCTTGCAGTTATCGACTGATTTCAAAAAAATGATCTAAACTATATAGATATGGAGGAAACAGAAAATGGCAAAGGAAATTAAATACGGCTCAGAAGCAAGAGCTGCTCTTCAGGCTGGCGTAGACAAGCTTGCTAACACTGTACGTGTAACTATCGGACCTAAAGGTCGTAATGTAGTTCTTGATAAGTCTTATGGTGCACCGCTCATCACAAATGATGGTGTTACTATCGCGAAAGAGATCGAGCTTGAAGATCCATTCGAGAATATGGGCGCACAGCTTGTAAAAGAAGTTGCTACAAAGACAAACGATGTAGCAGGTGATGGTACTACAACTGCAACTGTTCTTGCTCAGGCAATGGTTCAGGAAGGTGTAAAGAACCTTGAAGCAGGTGCAAACCCGATCATCCTTCGCAAGGGTATGAAGAAGGCTTGTGACACAGCAGTTGAAGCACTTAAGAAGATGAGCTCTAAGGTTTCATCAAAGGATCATATCGCAAGAGTTGCAGCAATCTCAGCAGGTGATGAAGAAGTTGGTGAGATGGTTGCGAACGCAATGGAAAAGGTAACTAACGACGGTGTTATCACCATCGAAGAGAGCAAGACAATGCAGACAGAGCTTGATCTTGTAGAAGGTATGCAGTTTGACCGTGGTTATGTATCTGCTTATATGTGCACAGATATGGATAAGATGGAGGCATCTCTTGAAGATCCTTATATCCTTATTTATGACAAGAAGATTTCAACAGTTCAGGATATTCTTCCTCTTCTTGAGCAGATCGTAAAGAGCGGAAGAGCCCTTCTTATTATCGCAGAAGACGTTGACGGTGAGGCACTTACAACTCTTATCGTTAACAAGCTTCGTGGAACATTCAATGTAGTTGCAGTTAAGGCTCCGGGCTATGGTGACAGAAGAAAGGAAATGCTTCAGGATATCGCTGTTCTTACAGGCGGTACAGTTATTTCTTCTGAGCTTGGTTATGAGCTTAAGGATGCTACAGTTGATATGCTTGGCCATGCAAAGAGCGTAAAGATCACAAAAGATACCACAACTATCGTTGATGGAGCAGGTAAAAAGGAAGATATTACAGCTCGCCAGAATCAGATCAAGGCTCAGCTTGAGACAACAACATCATCATTTGATAAGGAAAAGCTTCAGGAGAGACTTGCAAAGCTTTCAGGCGGTGTTGCAGTTATTCGTGTAGGTGCAGCTACTGAGACAGAGATGAAAGAAGCAAAGCTCAGAATGGAAGATGCACTCAACGCTACACGTGCAGCAGTTGAAGAAGGAATCATCGCAGGCGGCGGTTCTGCATATGTTCATGCAGAAAAGGAAGTTCAGAAGCTTGTAGATACTCTTGAGGGTGATGAGAAGACTGGCGCAAAGGTTGTTCTTAAGGCTCTTGAGGCTCCTCTTTTCCACATTGCATCCAACGCAGGACTTGAGGGCGCTGTTATCATCAACAAGGTAAAGGAATCTGAGGCAGGTATTGGTTACAATGCTCTTACAGATGAGTATGTAGATATGGTAAAGACAGGTATTCTTGACCCTGTAAAGGTAACAAGAACAGCTCTGCAGAATGCTACATCCGTATCATCAACACTTCTTACAACAGAGTCTGTTGTAGCATCTAAGAAAGAGCCTGCACCGGCTATGCCGGCAGCACCTGCTCCGGGAATGGGCTACTAATTGACAGTAGGCTGCTATAAGAGTGGTGTAATGTAACTGTTTAGAATACTAGAGTTCAGAACAGTCACGGTGTATTTATAAAATTAAAAAAGAGATGCATGAGGATGATGAACGTATGCTCATGTATCTCTTTTTTAACTTACAGGAAATTTTGTTCCTACTGAAAATGCTGTAAATTAGCGGAAAAATAGAAAAAACAAAATGTTTTGTAAAAAAATCAAAATTCTTGTTGACGTAGCTGCTGATAGGTGCTATTATATCACTTGTCGCCGCGAGAGACAGCGAGCTAAACAGCTCACGGGCTTAGGTAACAAGCGGTTCGACAGAACTGAACCTTGACAAACAAACAGCAATGCAACCCTGAAAATTCAAAAGAGAAATTTCAGAAATGCAAAAATAAAACTCT
>AUJT01000063.1 GCA_000424365.1 Lachnospiraceae bacterium NK4A144
TGTTTTTGCCTGGAAACCCGCTATTTTCCTGACTTTTTTGGTGTCACTCACTCAGCATTCTCATTGAGTGAGAAATCTCGCAGGAAGTTCAGGCTATTAGTTAAAAACCATAAAAAAGCTGCCCGACAGAGTTTTTTCTGTCGAACAGCTTTTGTTGTTTTTACAAATTATTCCGGATCATTTCCCAAGCTCTGCGGCACGTTTCAATGCATCATCAATGTGCGGGCAGAAGTTTTCAATTCCGATCTTTTTAACAAAATCATCTTTTTCCATTGTATTCATGGGCTGAGTATTTACATGTGAAAATACGAGCTGGATATTTCTCTTTTCACATCTGTCTGCCAGACCTTCGAGAGCGTGCATAGCTGTTGCATCCAGCGCCGGGACACTTCTCATTCGCATGATGATCACCTTGATGTGATCCTCAACAGAAATCTCTGCGATACGGTCTGCTGCACCAAAGAACATGGGGCCGCTTACCTCATATACGCGTACATGCTTCGGAACCTGACGAAGCTCGATACTGTCCGGATCGGTTTCAGGATCATATTCCACCCAGCCCTTTACCTGTGTCTCATCAGCCATACGCTTCATGAGAAGTACACATGCAAGAACCATACCAACACCGATAGCTACTACGAGGTCAAAACATACTGTAAGTGTAAATGTAACGACCAAAACTACAATGTCGCTCTTAGGTGCTGTCTTACAAAGATGTACGAAAGTTCTCCATCCACACATATTATATGCAACGATAAAAAGAATAGCTGCGATCGTCGGCATCGGGATCAGTGCTGCATAGGGCATGAGGATCACAAGCACAAGGATGAGTACCATAGAATGAATGATACCTGCGATCGGTGTACGTCCGCCGTTTTTGATGTTGGCAGCAGTTCTCGCGATAGCTCCGGTTGCCGGGATTCCGCCAAACAGTGCAGAACCGATATTTCCGATTCCCTGTGCTACGAGCTCCATGTTTGATCTATGATGAGAATTTACCATGCTATCTGCAACTACACATGACAAGAGTGATTCTATAGCTGCAAGTACAGCGATCGTGAGACCATTTGTCATGGCGCTTCTCATGGAACTCCACTCAACAACAGGGATATGAAGTGACGGCAGACGATTGCTTATAGTGTAAAGATCTCCGATGGTATTAACCTGCATGCCAAGACCCTTTACCATACCGATTCCTACGAATACAGCTATGAGTGAACCCGGGATCTTTTCTCCGATCTTTGGTACCATAGGCCAGATGATCAAAACTGCCAGGCATACCAGTCCAACTATCAGTGCACTGACATTCATTGTGTTGAAGTTTGCAGCCAGCGCCTTTACCTTATCAACTGTCTCGATAGTAACTGTTCCCTTAGGATAAGAAATTCCAAAAAAGTCCTTTATCTGTCCGATAAGGATCGTTACTGCTATACCTGCCGTAAAGCCTGTTGTGATCGTATATGGTATAAAGTGGATCAGGCTTCCGAGTCTCAAAACTCCCATTATTATCAGAAGTATGCCCGCAAAGATCGTTGCAAGCATCAGTCCATCCATACCATTCGCTGCAACGATTCCGGCAACGATAGTCGCAAATGCGGCTGTCGGGCCTGCGATCTGCACACGGCTTCCACCAAAAAATGAGATCAAAAATCCTGCAACGATCGCTGTATAGATACCCTCTTCCGGACCTACTCCCGAAGCAAGCGCAAGCGCGATCGAAAGCGGAAGTGCAATGATCGCAACAATAATACCCGCGATGAGATCTTTCATAAACTGTTCTTTTGAATACTTCTTCATCACGGAAAAAAGCATGGGTTTCAACCTGTCAGTGTTCATAAATCCTCTTTTCTCCTCTATTAACACCAGATTTAAGATGTAGCTTTTCAAGTTTATGATTTTTTAATAATTATCACAATATGCTTTTCGACATTTTTTCTTCTTTGATAAATATCTATTTTCGGTAAATTAGCTAAATAACGGCTTTTTCACTGCTCAAGTTTTGACACTGACCAGGCGACGCTTAAATTTATTCAATTAAACTGATTAAAAATCCTCATATGTTTTTTTAATCCCGCATGTTAATATGTACAGAAAAATGTCAAAAGGAGCTGACAAGATGATCCAATACAAAGATATCCATGACTTTACTGCCGAAAGCCTTAAAGATTTATTTCTTTCAGTTGACTGGTCATCCGGACATTTCCCCGAAAAACTGGTCATTGCCATGAAAAATTTCAAAACAGTTTATTCCGCGTGGGACGGCGATAAACTGGTTGGCATGATCTGCGCCATGGACGATGGGATCATGAACGCCTACGTTCACTATCTATTGGTAAATCCTGCATATCACGATCAGACGATCGGAAGGACTCTTGTAGAGATGGCCAAAGAGCACTACAAAGACTATCTGCGTATTGCTGTCATTGCCTATGATGATGAGGCTCACTTTTATGAAAACTGCGGCTTCAAAAAGAGTACCGAATCTTCTCCTATGTTCATCACCTCTCTTTGGACATGATTAAATCGAGTAGGAGGCGGTGACTAACCGCCGTCCTCTCACAGCACCGTACGAACCGTTCGGTATACGGCGCTTTCAATAGTTGACGTGCACAGAC
>AUJT01000064.1 GCA_000424365.1 Lachnospiraceae bacterium NK4A144
GTTGCATTGCTGTTTGTTTGTCAAGGTTCAGTTCTGTCGAACCGCTTGGTTACTGGGCTTGCGAGCTGTTTTGTTCGCTGCCGCTCGCGGCGACAAGTGATATAATAGCACCCGAAAAAGTACACGTCAACAACAATTTTCAAAAAACATACAATTTCTTGAATTTGTATATTAATGCATCGCATATCGCGTTTATATACACAATATTCTTTAAATAATTTACACTTATAAATTGTTTATCCATTCCACAATTTATTCCCACTGTGTCTGTTGATTTTTTTCTTTTTGAATTTCTTTGTATTATATTGTTTTGATTAATCTTAAGATTCTAACTATAGTACGAAAGTTTTATTCTTTGACTCACAAGAATTACATCGCTATTTCATAAACACTAAAATCGAGTAGGAGGCGGTGACTAACCGCCGTCCTCTCACAGCACCGTACAAACCGTTCGGTATACGGCGCTTTCAATAGTTGACGTGCACAGACTGATAGGCTGTGGCTATATCATAGAAGCCACTGTTTATCAGTCTTTCTTTTGTCATGGCTCGTTTCACCGTTGTTAGGTTGGAACAGTACCAATGTCCCTTGCGGCTATTAGCCGCCATATGTGCATAGTATTCGGGAATCCCTTTCTTAATCAGATTTCTCATCTTAGTCCTTGGTTTCTTCCACTGTTTCCAAATACACATACGTATTCTGTGATAGAGCCATCCATTGGTGTTGTCGATTTTATCTTTCATACTGGCAATTCCGTAGTAGTTTAGCCATCCTCTTGCGTATATCTTGATTTTCGCAAGGCTTGGTTTGATTGACTGTACTGACTTACGGGATGATAAGTCCTTCAGTCTGGATTTAAACTTCTTCCATGACTTTGGATGAACTCGGACATAAGCGCCACTTTTGTTCTTCCCTAATGCAAAGCCAAGAAATTTAAAATTTCGGAGTGCAAATACACTTGCAGTACGGCTTTTCTCCCGATTGACTGTGAGTTTAAGTTTCTCTTCAAGGAGTCTCGTACTACTCTCCAAGAGTCTTTCTGATGCCCTTCTGCTTTTAGCAAGTAATACGATGTCGTCCGCATATCTGATGCAAGGAACCCCCCTCTTTAGAAACTCTTGGTCAAACTCATTGAGGTAGATGTTCGCAAGTAATGGCGATAGATTACCACCTTGCGGAGATCCTTCCTCTGTGTCAATGACCACTCCATTTTCCATTACTCCACTTTTCAGGTAACGCTTTATGAGCTGTATCACACGTTCGTCCCTTACATTCTTTCTCAAAAGATTTATGAGGATTTCGTGGTTCAAGGTATCGAAGTATTTAGATAAATCAAGCACCACAGCAAACGTGTAGCCTTGCTCCGCATACTCTTTGACCTTCAGTATCGCACCTTTTGCATCCCTGTTCGGGCGGTAGCCATAGCTTCCATCTGAAAACAGTGGTTCATATATAGGCACTAACTGCTGTGTTATTGCCTGTTGGAGTGTACGGTCTATTACTGTAGGTATACCAAGCTTACGCACACCACCATCTGGTTTAGGAATCTCAACCCGCCTTACTGGCGATGGAGTGTACTTTCCGCGATATATACGGTTAGTTAACTCCTTCTGATGTTCCTTTAGGTATGGAAGTGTCTCCTCTATGGTCATCCCATCAATCCCAGGCGCTCCCTTGTTTGCCTTAACCCTTTTATACGCTCTGTTAAAGTTATCTTTGTACAGTATAGCTTCCAAGAGTTTTGGCTGTGCACTGTCTCTTTCTTTCCATATCCGATTGAATGACCTAGACGCTTTCACATACCCTTCGTGTTCCGCACTACCTCTTTGTGAACAGCCATTGTTCTTAATGTTTTCTGCCATAAGTGGTCATCCCTCCTTTCTCGGTCATACTCAAGACTCCTATTGATTCGGTCCTTCGGTTAGCGTACCATCATTTCTTTTGATACATTCCTACTATGGCCTCTGCTGACTTCTGTGTGCTCAGCACCGCCTTGTTTCCTTGTACGGTGGTTACTCCTTTCAGAGCATTTCGCACAGACCTCCCTAGGTACCACACGTTTCTTCCTCTCCATATATCTGCCTCATTTATCATGCATGATTCCGTGTAGTTATTGGGCTTCGACTTGGTATGCAGCCTTACCCTCATGCATAACCTCATATGAGATTTCTGTTCGTCAGACCAGAGATTTGCCCGTGAGTTAGTATGTTCCTCACATCCAGCTTCCTTCAGATTCTGCCTCGCGACAGACACCCTTGCCTTCGGCTATATCCTTCCCACTACCGGGCGGATTCGGGACTTTAACCCGTCAGAAACGTGCGCCGCTAGGCGCACATAACAGAAGGGGCTGTCGCACTAAGCAATTAGTGCGACAGCCCTTTTGTCATGCGATAATACTGTATTAATACAAAAGCCAGGCTTCGAAAAGTCTGGCTT
>AUJT01000065.1 GCA_000424365.1 Lachnospiraceae bacterium NK4A144
AGTCTGTGCACGTCAACTATTGAAAGCGCCGTATACCGAACGGTACGTACGGTGCTGTGAGAGGACGGGAGCTAATCACTCCCTCCTACTCGATTTACAATTACCCCGTATGAAATTATTTGTTAAAAAACGACGACGTAAAAAGAACGTTTGACAAAATTATTGCCAATGTTTAGAATTGAAACATGGAGGCTGAGACTATGGATGAAATAGAGAAAATGCAGAAACATCTTCTTTTAATTAGACGTACAGTCGGGTGGACTGCTGAAGAGTTTGGAGAGCGTATAGGAGTAACTCGTCAGACAATTAATAATCTTGAAGCAGGAAGAAATAAATTGACTAAGACACAGTACATTGCAATGCGAAGTGTTTTAGATGCTGAGATGGTTCAATATCCTGATGAAACTGAAATGCTTAAACTTGTTTTAGACATGCTTGTTGATCATCCCGAAAAGTATACATCATCAGAAAAAGAAGATTTATTGAGCAAAGCAAATATGATTACACCATCTATTCTTGCTGGAACAACAACTCGTAAGGTAGTGTCTAAGGAAATGATGCGACTGTTGGGGGTAGCTGTTTTCAGCTCTTTGGGAGTTGTAATGGTTGATGCTGTAAGTGATTGGTTGATAAAAGCGATTTCTGATAAAAAATGAAAGAAAATGGAAGGAGTATATAATGCAGATTAAATTTGAAATATTGAAAAAGGGAGATACAGTATTTAACGTTTGGGAAAATCACATAGCGGTGAAAAAGAAATCTGGAGATGTTGAGATATATAAGTTTTATCTTGATGAGGAAGGGTTACCACGTCTTGCAGAAAACACCATTCTTGTAACACAAGGAAATGGTAGCATTTCTGTAAAATCAGATAGTAGTGTTGAGATTAGCACATTTTGAGGAGGTTTAGTCATGAGTTGTACAATTTGTGGAAATCGTAATCACAATGCTAGAACGTGCCCCTATAAAGATAAAGAAGTTCCTAGAAATCGTGCTCTTTGGGTAAAAATAGATAATATGACTCAGCGTGAAGAGTCAGATCTTCTTGCTGCTATTGTTAAAGATAAGGGGAGAATTGCACCTAAGGCAAGAGCTACATCTGCTAAAGGAGATGTGAGGGAATTGCCGGGAAGAATTAAGGATGCATTAAAATTGATTGAGGGGTAAAATATGACTCAGAGGAGAAACAGTGCCCATATAAAGGCTCAAAAGGAAGGTAAAAAGATTGATCAGTATGCATGTTTCTTTTGTTGCAGACAGTTTCGTGGAAATCATGGACATCATATAATGCTATACAGTGAAGGAGGAGAACCGAGTGTGCGTAACATGGTTACGTTATGTCCCGAATGTCATAGAGATTATCATAATGGCAAAATTAAATTGGATCTAATACGATTTTAATTTAATGATACACCAAGGAATAGATATCTCGAATACTAATCCGAAATGGTAATACGAATAAATGTACACTATAATAAGGAAAGAATACGTTCGTTGTTCGATTGGTTATACATACTGATTCAGAAGATGAAATATGTAGCGTCATTGAAAAGCAGACAGATGATTTGATTTCCTTCCTTATTTTAATACTCGTAAGCCACACCCATTTACCACTCGAATGCTAATTCGAAATTGTAATACCCAACATATTCAGTTATAATCAATAACAGAAGTAATTGATGCGGTCATTTTGATGTCACCGTGACCGCAAAATGACCACAAAAAAGAGAAGAAATAGAAGTAATAGAAATAAAACGTACAAATGTGAACTGTTTTTGACGAACACATGCACATTATGTAATGTAAACCAATCTGAAATAACTGAGCTGGAGTAATGTATTATCGACGGAAACGGGCATAAATACTGGATTTTTGAATTGTATGGTTGCAAAATGGTTGCAATAATCAGCATTTTAATATCCTGTCTCATTTTGTCTCGTTTTGACTTGTTTTGTCTCGTTTCGTCCGACATTGGACATATACGCGGGAAAAGAATAGTGATAATATTAAGATAGAAAAAGTAAGGCTCTTCAGGGGTAATGGTGGGTAAAAAATACCATCATCCCCAGTGTGTATGCTGATTATGCGTCCCTTGGCTTTCTGTTAGGAAGTGGAACT
>AUJT01000066.1 GCA_000424365.1 Lachnospiraceae bacterium NK4A144
AAACAGGCGAGACTTTTGATGATGGCGCACATATCATTTATGTGAATGGTAAGTATCGTGGAGAAGATGCCTTTGGAAAACTTGCCCATGATTTTAATTGTAAGAAATCCCAGAATATGCATTACAAACCGTTTGCTGATGGCATAAAACACTTCAAGGAAACGGAGAAAGGTAGGAAGGAAATGTGCGAACTGGTTGAAAAATACGCCGAAAAACGTGCTGATGAAAAATCAAAACAAAGTAGAATCGATACTCTTACTCAAAGTGTTGATATGTTAATGAAAAACACATCTGTTTCCTTAGAACAGGCATTTATCAATCTCGGCATTTCAGATGATGACAAAGTTATTATTTCTAAAAAATTGAAAAAATAAAATCTCAAGAGTCTGTTGCAATATCAACAGGCTCTTTTTTCATGCGAAAACTATCAGGACTAGCTTAGCTCAAGCGCTAGAGGAACTGTTTGAGAGCGCATGTACGGAAGTCATAGATTTTTAAAATTATGTCCAAAAAACATGTACAGATTTATATACATTCGATAATTGACCAAACATTGCCACTTTTACTATCATATTGTCATGCCTTTTGAAATGGGCGATGTTTCACATTTATAAATTGCCCATTTCGATCGTTAGTTTTAAAACGTATATTAGAAACTGAAGGAGGGTACAAATGGCTAATATTTTTATCTCCCCATCCCGTTATGTGCAGGGTGCAGGAGAAATGGACAAGATTGGGGTTTACACTGAGAAATATGGTAAAAAGGCACTTTGCCTGATTTCTGCCGGAGGAATCAAACGACAAGGAAAACAGATTGAGAATAGTTTTTCCGGTTCTTCTGCAGAAGTGGTATTTGAAGAGTTTCACGGCGAATGTTCTAAGAATGAGATCAATCGTCTGAATGATATTGTTAAAGAAAAGTCCTGTGATGTTGTGATCGGTGTTGGCGGCGGAAAGATTTTTGATACAGCAAAGGCTGTTGCCTACTACTGCGGCACTCCCGTAATAATCTGCCCTACTATCGCATCTACAGATGCTCCGTGCTCTGCACTTTCTGTAATCTATTCTGATGAGGGAGTTTTTGAAGAGTATCTTTTTCTCCCTGCAAATCCAAATCTCGTTATGATGGATACCGATATAATTGCAAAGAGCCCGGTACGTCTCACAGTCTCAGGTATGGGCGATGCAATGGCTACATACTTTGAAGCTCGCGCCTGTGCTGCATCAGGGGCTACTACCTGTGCCGGCGGAAAAGTTGGTGTCGCTGCACTTGGAATCGCGCGACTCTGCTATGATACACTTATCACTGAGGGATATAAGGCGAAAGCTGCTCTGGAAGCAGGTGCATGCACAAAAGCTGTTGAAAAGATAATCGAAGCAAATACTCTTCTTTCCGGTATCGGCTTTGAGTCCGGAGGTCTCGCAGGCGCTCATGCTATCCACAATGGTCTCACTGTTCTGCCGGAATGCCACCACATGCAACACGGTGAAAAAGTAAACTTCGGTACTCTGACACAGCTTGTTCTTGAGAACATTCCCGAGGAGGAACTTGCTGATATCCTCGGATGGATGACAAGTGTAGGTCTTCCCGTTACATTCGCAGAACTCGGTATCACAGATACCAGTCGCGAGCATCTGATGCCCGTTGCGGAAGCTGCCTGCGCAGATAACGATACTCTCCACAATTTGCCTTTCGAGGAAACAGCTGAGAGTGTTTATAACGCAATGCTCGCTGCAGATGCCTACGGACGCGAGGCACTGGAACAATAAAAGCAGATTACTGAAATGCCTCTTCTGTTCTAACATTGTTACCGTTCAGACGTAAACGGAGCATTTACTGCGGATGCTACGAACACTTAGCGAACGGATGCGAGCTTAGTGAGAGTATATGCTCGAGCTGTAAGCGAGTGGTTACTGTTCACTCGCTTACAGCTCGCTCACGTAACGGATTTTGCCAATTAAATCGCCTCCGGCGATGGGCAAAATCCAATGGCTTTTCATCTTT
>AUJT01000067.1 GCA_000424365.1 Lachnospiraceae bacterium NK4A144
TTTAAGGATTCATATATGGCTGCAAAAAAGAGCGGCCAGATACACCGGTCGCTCTAAGAATGTGGATTGAGTGAGAAAAAAACTGGAAGTACAGGGTCTTGTCACGGCTCGGACAGACACTAAGCTCACGCACTGTCCTCATAAATATCCTATTCGGACAGCACGTTCACTAAGTGCTGCCGGCTAATTGTTCCAAGACATATATACACGTGCTTCACTTACATTACGATTTGGATACAAATTATCGTTCCCATTTATGTCATAAAACAGTTTAATCGTCATAACTCCACTACTTCGTCAACCATACGGATTTCACAACGTAAGTACAGGCCATATATTTATATTCTGGAGCAATCAGCCGGCAGTTCTTGGCAAACACAACGACCGAATAGGAAATTCCTGCGAACTGTTTGAGCCGCCTTTGCGGCGAGTTTCGCAGGAATTTCCGTGTTTATGAGGGCGATGCGTGAGCCTAGAACTGTCCGAGCGCGGAAGAATATAAATATATGACCTGGACGTCCCCCATGCGAAGGGAAAAATAACTGTTGACACAGCCAAACTACTTTGCTATGATAATCAAGCGCGTTAAGTGACGCGCCAAGGATATTCACACATGCTGGAATGGCTCAGGTGGTAGAGCGCATCATTGGTAGTGATGAGGTCCCGAGTTCGACTCTCGGTTTCAGCATAAAAAGGGAGCTGACACATTGATGTTGATCATCTGATGTGGTAGCTCTTTTTCGTATGGGATAACATTCGGGCATCATTTTTATGTTAAAATATATTTCAACAGTATTCTTAACAGACAAAGCGAGGTAACTGTGAATTATGGGTGTGTACCTGAATCCCTGAAATTATGGATTTGCTGAGATTGTCAGAGGAAAGTACATAGACAAGACAGGTCTTATAGGTTTGATGAAAACCGGCGATTATTCATCGCATTGGAGAAAAACTTCTGCTGCGGAGAATCTGGTTACATACATAAATTTGAATGAAGCCGGACTTCAGGCAGATATTTTAAAACTCCTTTCCGGCTAAAATCTCCGTGTGAATACCAGAAATTTCAAGAATGATCTGGAAAATTTTTCATCAAAAGACGATGTACTTACGTTATTGATCCACTTAGGCTACCTGACATATGACAAGCATGAACAGAGGGTCAGGATCCCAAATGAAGAGGTACGTCAGGAATTTACTGATCTTCTTGAAAATCCTTCTCATACAAAACTATTAAGCCTTATACGCACTTCGGAAAAACTGCTTTCAGATACAATCGCAGGAAACGAAGAAGAAGTTGCAAAAGCGATTGAGAGGGTTCGCGAATCAAATTACGCCCCTCAGTATTATAATAATGAGCAGGCATTGAGGTACGCCATAAAATTTGCTTATATTGTGTGTGGACAGATTTTTGAAGATTGAAGAACTTCCATCAGGACATGATTTAGTAGATGTGGTTTTTATACCTAAAAGAGATACCGCATATCCCGCGATCATCATAGAGTTAAAGTGGGATAAGAGTTCAAATGATGCACTAGAACAGATCAACAGTAATAAATATGCATCAATCTTTGAAGGTTATACAGGAAATGTGGTAAAAGTCGGTATTAACTATGATTCAGAGAAAAAAGTGCATAGCTGTACAATAGAAAAACTCACTTTTTATGGGGCTGTCGCACTAATCAAATTAGTGCGCGGCCCTTTTGTCATGCGATAATACTGTATTAATACAAAAGCCAG
>AUJT01000068.1 GCA_000424365.1 Lachnospiraceae bacterium NK4A144
ATTTCTCTGGCTCCAAAAGAGAAAGTTTCATATAAAGAGATAGTCTTTTCATCAAAAAATGCGGGCTGTGATACCAAAACGGATAGAAAACTACCGAAGATAGAATTCGAGAAAAATTAAGCGAAAAAGGACATTTTTGAAGAAGCTTCTGAAAATATGGAAGAAGTAAAAGATGAGACAGAGAAACGTTACAAAACCACTCTATAAATGTTTTGAGATAAGAAACGTAAAAATGTAAGAAAGTCTTCACGTGCAGCGCGCGTGCTTTGGTTCAATTATAGATGAGTTTATTAAAATGGTTAGAAGAATGGTATAAATCTCAATGTGATGGAGAGTGGGAACACTTATTTGGAATAAAGATTTATACATTAGATAATCCGGGATGGCGAATAATCATAGATTTAGCAGATACAGAATTAGAAAACAAAAAATATGATGTCTATCAGGTAATAAACAATGAGGAATCCGATTGGATTTTTTGTCATATAAAAGATGGCTGCTTTGAGGGTGCCGGAGACTCATCAAAACTGGAAGAAATAATTCAAAGATTCAAATGGAGATCGGAGATTAACACAGGAAGAAATTGATGGTGTTGAATCAATATTTGTATATGGTGGAGATTATGGTGGGGGATCGATCCGGTATGATGATCTGGAAAGTCTGGAAGGAATAAGCTATTTTACCAACCTGAAAGACTTACAATGCTATGAAACGCATCTTAAGTCGCTGGATTGTTCTTCGTTGAAAAATCTGGAGACGCTTGAAATTCAAAATACGGATATAAGTGAGTTAGATGTATCAAATAATATGCAATTAAAGAAACTGAATTGTTATAAAAACAGGATTAAAGAGCTGGATTTATCGAATAATACCGAACTTGAAGTTTTGAATGTTTATGATACGGATATAAGCGAGTTAGATGTTTCAATGTTGCCGAATCTCTGGGAATTATTATGCTCGGGAACGAGCATCGAGGATATCGATGTAAGCAAAAATGAAAAGTTACAGTCTTTGGACGTTTCAGATACAAGTGTTTCTAAAGTGGATATTTCAAATAATAGAGAGTTGATGGGACTATACTGTATTAATTGCTCTGGGATAAATGATATTGATATTACAAATAATGAAAAGCTTCAGGAAGTGAGGATAGAAGGAACAGGAATTCCTAAGATGGATTTATCGGCGTGTGATGATATATATTACGTTTCGTGTAACCAAGATACTGTTATAGAAGGAGTCGATGACTCAATAATAAAAAGAGAAAATTAAAGGACTTTTCTTTATGCTGGGATAAAATTTTGAATAGCAATTCTTATTATCAGCAAGAAGCAAGGAGAGATTTAACGTGAAA
>AUJT01000069.1 GCA_000424365.1 Lachnospiraceae bacterium NK4A144
CCATATTTCATGCTCAATGTACTCTCTTTTTTTAGAACGGAAATTACCAGTGCCAAATATATGTTTCAGCTCTCTGAATGAGGTTTCTATTCCCCATCTCATGTTGTAGAGCATTTTAATGTTCTCAATGGAGAATTCATCTGAAGGAAGATTGGTAACTATGTTTTCGTATGTAGAGTCAGTTATTTTAAAACGTATTACTCTAAGGGTTATTTCATATTCATCTTTTGAGTTTTCAGGGAGATAGTCAAACCTAACCGCCTTACATATATGTCTGTATGAATCAGCTTTATCTGGTTGTTTTCTGTTTTTCTTTGAAGCAGAGCGTGTAAGAATTCGATTTACACTTATATCAAGATTTTCTGGGAGATCCGTAACAACGGAACCCGTTAATCTTTCCATGTTTTTATCCTTTGCACGAATGAGAAAAAAAGATTTATTCTCAATAGCATGAGCAAAAACGTTATAAGCAAAGAATCCCCTGTCTGCGATAAAAATTGGTTTCAATCCCTGATATTGGTAATCATCTATTAATTCGGCCAATGCTTTAAATTCATTTTTCTTCTTGATTGGTTGAATTTTTGCGTTGACATAGCTTCTGCTAATTAAATCATAAAGAGCAACGGTATGGATCTGGTTAAAACCTTTAGTGGACTTTCCGTCCGGACCATAGAATGAGATGACATCGTCAGGATTTCTTGTAAACGTAAAAGTACATCCGTCAGCTGCCATTAAATGATATTTATCATTGAACGGAGAGGGCTTAAAATGAGAGTTGAAGCGTTTGAAAAGTGTTTTGAAAGTATCCGGAGATAACTTATTGCGTTGCTGACAATAAGCAGAGTTGGAAAGCGTATTCTCGTTATAATTGAAATATTTATACAGCTCATGTCTCATCGTTCCAGCTTCCATAGCAATAGGCAGCATCAATAGATCTTTAAAGGAAATCTTCCTATGTCTGGTAAAATCCTTTCCGGGATTTAAAGCATAGGCTTCTGGTATAGAAGCCATAGCGTCAATATCAGACATCAAAATATTTTTTACAGTAACAGAGTAGTTCATGGTGACCTCCTTGAAATCAACGATTATGTTTTGTTAATTTCAAGGGCCGCTCTCGCTACTTCTAAATGCAATCAGTAGCGAGAGCGGCCGCATTTTTGAGCTTTCTTGTCAACTGTTTTTTTACAAAAAAATGAGTTAGACCCCTAAAAGAATCTAACTCAAAGTATCTTAACTAAATGACATTG
>AUJT01000070.1 GCA_000424365.1 Lachnospiraceae bacterium NK4A144
GATTTTACTTTTCTTTCCAAATTGTACTCATCTATCGTATTCTGATCTTTATCTTTAAGCACCAGAGTCAATCCTTCAATCTTAGCTGTAGAAAATTCCTTGTCCTCTAAATAATTGTAGATATCAAGAAATTCATCAGCCGCCAGAGAGTCCTTTTTGTATGAATTTTGTTTAACAAACTGAGGAAAAACAAAAGCTATTAATACAATAATAATTATTGCACTTACCTCTATTAAAAATTTTTTTACCATCTCATTTTTCCATAAACACAATGATGTTAGGCTCAAAATCAATTTTTGTCTATTGTGTACTGCAAGAGTACCAGTTTCCATCCAGATGCTCTTTATTTATAAATTCATAGGTATCTGTACAAAGGTTATCATCAATCTTATCCGAATAATAGATATAACCGCATGAGTCCTCTAACATCCCCGCACTTTTGTAAAAATACATGACAGCCCTATCTCCATCCATCGCAAGAATCACACGTTTTGTATCTGATACTTTTTCATAAATAGTCTCATTTGGAAGCTCTATTACTCCATCATTAACTTCATAACTGCCTTCCTCAATTTCGTGTACTACCTTAGTCCTATAATCCCATATTTCATCTTCGGAAAGCGAGGTTTTACTGAATCTTATTGCCAAGAACATCAATGCAATAACAAATATATTGATCAATACTATTTTCTTTTTTCTAAAGATTGATATCAGCAGCAGAATAATAGTATTTATTCCCACCAGACCCCCAAATATTATTTTATACACAGAAATAATTGGATTATTAGCCACGAATACTATCACCGCTGTTAGCGCAATGTTTACAAACAGTATCATCAAACCAAAAAAATCAATTATCCTTGCCGCATTTATGCGTTTCACTATGCCTCCTAATTCTACGCAAAACAATTATCTCATCTATATTCTATTCCATTAAAATCATAATTTTTCTCATTGTTATCCTTATATTTAAGACATATCGCTATTGATCTGCAATCCATGCTTTCGATCAAGGAAAAATCCGGGATTTTTCCCGGATTTTTTTGATGTCCGATATAGAATCATCGACATCTTCTTATTTTTCCTCGAATTCTATCTTAGGAAGTTTTCTATCCATTTTGGTATCACAGCCCGCATTTTTTGATGAAAAGACTATCT
>AUJT01000071.1 GCA_000424365.1 Lachnospiraceae bacterium NK4A144
AAAGCTTGTATTATCTGTTTCAGACTCTGCTGTAGAGATGGCAATCTGAGTCGCATATTCGAATACTCGTACTATAACTGATCCATCTGGTTTGCACTGACATTCTATATGATAGCGTTGATGAATATTAGATCCCACACTGAAATTCGAATCAGTTATCCGCTTTTCATCATTTCCTGCTGTAATAAATGACTCATTTTGAAACAGATTCACTTCATCATCTAATCCATAGTTTCCGTCAAATAATACGTTAACTACCGGTATTATCAGTCTGCTGCAATCTGTTAACAGCGTTCGGAATGCGTCATCATAAGGTGTATTGCTGTTGCTCATAATTTACACTCCGTTCTGTTGTATTTTAATACTAACATATATTTTTTATAAATGCTCCTAGTTTTCAAGGTTCGTAAGCGCTTACGCAGAACAATTGTTCATTAGTCATTCTATCGAACATGCTTTCTTTTGTCAATAATAAAAACAGGAATGACATCACCTGTCATTCCCGCAGTTATCCTTTATTATATGTAATTCTTATTGCTTGCCTATAGACTTTATACTTCTTCTATTCTGTAATCAGGCATGTATACGTCTATAAGCATCACTTTCTCATTATTTTCCACTTCAATATCTTGAATTTTAGACGGAGGAGCAATTTCATCTCCATCTTCTTCCATGAGCGCCAACCTTGAACCCATACACTCTCTTGCAGACTCCAGCGCATCATCGATATCTTCTCCACTGGTTGCACAATTTAAGTCAGGAAATACAACATCTATTTCCTACCCCCTCTTCAAACGTAAATACCGCCGGGTAGATATAACGTGTTTGTAATATATCCTTCATATTATTCTTCCGTATATTTAATCCTTTTTCATTCTCTTTTATTTCCAGAGTTTCTTAACTCCTCATTCAACTCTCTTGTTTCTTTTTCGTTTTTGTCCTTGGGAACTTCCTCCGCAAATTCTCCAAGGCCAAACTCTTTTCTGATTTCTTTCGGAAAATAGTCCGCAGGTTCAACATACTTCAACTGAGCCATCTTTCTAACCTCCTAAAAACCTGTCAAATTTTAATCCATAGGCTCCGTGTGAAGCCCGACGTGTCA
>AUJT01000072.1 GCA_000424365.1 Lachnospiraceae bacterium NK4A144
TTTGAATTTTCAGGGTTGCATTGCTGTTTGTTTGTCAAGGTTCAGTTTTGTCGAACCGCTTGTTACCTGAGCCCGTGAGCTGTTTAGCTCGCTGTCTCTCGCGGCGACAAGTGATATAATAGCACCCGAAAAAGTACACGTCAACAACAATTTTCAAAAAATATACAATTTCTTTAATTTGTATATTAATGCATCGCATATTGCGTTTATATACGCATTATTCTTTGATTATTTTGCATATATAAATTGTTTATTCATTCTACAATTTAATCATGCTATGTCTATCCATTCTTTTATTTTTCGCGTTTCATTTACGATATTGTTTTGATCTTTTTTAAAGTTCTAACTATATGAACATTTCAAGATTAAATGAAAAATGCAACTTTACTTATTAAATATAGCTTTTAGAAATAGATTATTTGATGTACTCCGGATCCCATTACCACATACATCACTTATTATAATCAACTTCCTATTATTTTCTGGTGTATAAAAACTACCTTTTGAGTAATAAATCATTGAACCAATCTCATTCCCATAATTCTTTTGAATCAATAATTATTAACTCACTGAAAACCCAACATTTTTACCTCATTTACAGATAACACAACACCGTATACAAATTTGTCATTATTATGTTAATTCATGTCGGGAACATAAGTAAATCCACGTTTATTAAGTTCGATTTCCTTGAGATATTGCACATATTCAGCGTCAACGAATAAAACGATATTTTCATATTTATTCTCCATAAAACAAATGGAGCAAGCCTAAGCCTGCTCCATTGTGATTGCAAATATTCGCACTTATAGGGGGCGAAACCCTAATAACATCGTTCACCTTTAATGGAAGTGAAACTCCAATAGATGTGTAATCGCATCTTTGTAGGCTAATCATAACAAGCTACAATAGAGTGTCAATGGTTAATAAGTTAAAAAGCCGTGAAAACACTACGTTTTTCACGGCTAAACAAAAAGTGGGACCTACAGGGCTCGAACCTGTGACCCTCTGCTTGTAAGGCAGATGCTCTCCCAGCTGAGCTAAGATCCCACAATGATGTATTGTACATCAAAAACCGAACATCGAATCATTTTCACATCCAGGAATAACTCCCGATTTATCTTGGACAAGCACTCGACCTATTAGTAATGGTCAGC